>NZ_CP048882.1:3716250-4955000 GCF_015910445.1 Streptomyces bathyalis | reverse complement strand
GGAGACGAACAGGACCGCCGCCAGACCGATGGCCATGCCGATCGCTGAACGTCCTTCCGCGGCAAGCGCGACGCGCCGGCTGCGCGGCCCTGGATCGATGACGGTCCAGCCCAGTCGCAGGCCCGTGCCCGCGGCCACGAAGACCGCGGTGAGTTCGAGGATTCCGTGCGGAAGGATGAGGCCGAGGAAGGTGTCGAGCCGCCCCGCGGACTCCATCAGGCCGATGCCGATCCCGAGGTTGAGCATGTTCTGGAAGAGGACCCACAGCACCGGGATGCCGAGCAGCGCGCCGAACGCCAGGCAGACCGCGGCGGCTTGGGCGTTGTTCGTCCACACCTGGGCCGCGAAGGACGTTGCCGGGTGGCTCGAGTAGTACGACTCGTACTGGCCGCCCGGCTTTGTCATCTCGCGGAGTTGGTCCGGGGCGGCGATCGCCGAGCGCACGTCGGGATGCGTACCGATCCACCAGCCGATGAGGGCGGCGATCACGACGGACACGAGCGCGGCCGGGACCCACCAGTTGCGGCTGCGGTACACGGCGGCGGGGAATCCGGCGGCGAAGAAGTGCGCGGCGTCGCGCCACGAGGCCTTCCTCGGACCCGTCACGGCACTGCGCGCGCGTGCCACGAGGGACGTGAGGCTTCCGGCGAGCGCGGGGTCGGGGGCGCTCGACTGGACCTGGGAGAGATGCGTTGAGGTGCGCTGGTAGAGCGTGACGAGTTCGTCCGCCTCCTGGCCGGACAGGCGGCGCCGGCGGCGCAGCAGTTGGTCCAGCCGGTCCCATTCCGCCCTGTGCGCGGCGACGAAGACATCCAGGTCCATGGTGAGAGCTTGGCAGACCGCTCGGTGGGGACGGCAGACTGTGCAAAGGAGGACGACGGCTGTGAGCGGAGGCACGGTGAGCGAGCTCGTAACGGGAGATGCCGTCGTACTGGGTCTCCGGCCCGCGCGGCTGCCGACGCGGGCGCTGGCGGTCTTCATCGACCTGGTGCTCGCCTGGGCCGTCTACCTGGCCATCTCACTGGCGCTGCTGACAGCCGTGGCGTCCCTGGACGACGCGGCGCTGGCAGCCGTACAGGTGGCGCTCTTCCTGCTGGTGCTGGTCGGGGTTCCGGTCGCGGTGGAGACCCTGAGCCGGGGGAAGTCCGTCGGCAAGCTGCTGTGCGGTCTGCGGGTGCTGCGGGAGGACGGCGGGCCGATCCGGTTCAGGCACGCGCTGGTGCGTGGGGCGATCGGGGTCATCGAGATCCAGCTGTTCTTCGGCGTCGTGGCCTGTGCCGCGTCGCTGATCTCGGCGCGCGGGCGGCGGCTGGGTGACGTCTTCGCCGGGACCCTCGTCGTGAGGGAGCGGGTGCCCGAGGCGAGCGGTGCGCCCGCGCCGCCTCCTCCGGCCTGGCTGGCGGGCAGCTTCGGGGAGCTGGATCTGTCGCGTGTGCCGGGCGGTCTCTGGCTGGCCGTGCGCCAGTACCTGATGCGTGCGGGGCAGCTGGACGAGGCGGTGAGCCGGTCGATGGCGGAGCAGCTCGCGGCGGACCTCGTCGCGTGCACGGGCGTTCCGGCGCCGTACGGCGTACCTGCGGCGGCATATCTGGCCGGGGTCGTCGCGGAACGGCAGGCGCGGGAGGCGCATCGGACCTTCGGCCCCCAGGCGACCGGGGCACCCGCGGGTCCGCTGCCCGCTGCTCAGGCGCGTCCGCTCCCAGCCGCCCCTTCGGCCCCGGGCGCTTCCCACTGGGCGGGTGGGGATGGCGGGTCCGGTCGTCCGTGGGTGCCGGTCTCGGGCACGGCCGCGGAGAGTCAGCCCGCCGGGGAGAAGGTGCCCGAGCCTCCTCGGACCACGGGGTTCGTGCCGCCTTCGTGAGGCGCGAGGCGCCTCAGCCGAAGCCGGACGGCGGTGACTCCAGTTCCTCCAGTTCGATGCCGGGAGCCGCGAGCACGATGTCTCCGGCGATGTGGACGGGGTGTTGCTCACCGGTGTCGACCTCGCCGACCTGGTAGTTCTCGACGACCAGAGGCCCGTTGTCAGTGGCGTGTGTTTCCGTGGTCACCAGCGTCCAGGACTGGTCGAGCGTGCGAGGTGCCAGGACGGGGAGTGTCAGCGCGACGAGGCGCACGCGCGTGGCCGGCGCACCGGGGGCCGGGCGCAGCAGCCGGGACGTCGCGATGAGGAAGGCGGGGGATCCACCGGTGAAGGAGTGCGCGGCGGCATTGCCCTGTTGAGCGTGTTCGCCTGCCGGGTCGGTGCGTACCCACGTGACGCCGTCCAGGGCGGCGCCGCGGACCTGCCAGCCGCCGGCGTGGAGTTCGAGCCGGACGGGGCGGCCGAGTTCGTCGAGGGCCAGATCGACGGAGCCGGCGTGGTCTCCGGAGGGGGTGGTGATCTGCGAGACGTAGCGCCAGCCGGAGGGGCCGGTGGCGCACTGGAAGTGCTCGTTGAAGAGGGGGGTGTGGTCGTGCGGATCGTGGAGCGAATACCGGCCGCGTGGCATGCGTGGACTCTACGTGCGGAGCATGCGGGCAAGCCGAAGGCCCCCACCAGGCGGGCGGGGGCCTCGGCATCGCTCACGGGTGCCCGCCGGCGCCCCGTGTGAGAGGGCGGTGCGGCGGGCGGCCGTCCATCAGTACCGGTAGTGGTCCGGCTTGTACGGGCCCTCGACGGGGACACCGATGTAGTCGGCCTGGTCCTTGCGGAGCGTGGTGAGCTTCACTCCGAGGGCGTCCAGGTGCAGACGGGCGACCTTCTCGTCGAGGTGCTTGGGCAGCACATAGACGTCGGTCGGGTAGGCGTCGGTCTTCGTGAACAGCTCGATCTGGGCGATCGTCTGGTTCGCGAAGCTGTTGGACATCACGAACGAGGGGTGCCCGGTCGCGTTGCCCAGGTTGAGCAGCCGGCCCTCGGACAGCACGATGAGCACCTTGCCGTCGGGGAAGGTCCAGGTGTGCACCTGCGGCTTGAGCTCTTCCCTGACGATGCCCTTGATCTCGGCGAGGCCGGCCATGTCGATCTCGTTGTCGAAGTGACCGATGTTGCCGACGATCGCCTGGTGCTTCATCCGGGCCATGTCGGACGCCATGATGATGTCCTTGTTGCCCGTGGTGGTGATGAAGATGTCCGCCGTCTCGACGACGTCTTCGAGGGTCACCACCTGGTAGCCGTCCATCGCGGCCTGGAGCGCGCAGATCGGGTCGATCTCCGTGATCAGGACGCGGGCGCCCTGGCCGCGGAGCGAGTCCGCACAGCCCTTGCCGACGTCGCCGTAGCCGAAGACCACGGCGGTCTTGCCGCCGATCAGGACGTCCGTGGCCCGGTTGATCCCGTCGATCAGCGAGTGACGGCAGCCGTACTTGTTGTCGAACTTCGACTTCGTGACGGAGTCGTTGACGTTGATCGCCGGGAAGAGGAGCGACCCGTCCTGGTGCATCTCGTACAGACGGTGCACGCCGGTCGTGGTCTCCTCCGTCACACCACGGATCTCGGAGGCCAGCTGGGTCCACTTCTGCGGGCTCTCCCGCAGGGTGCGGTTCAGCAGCTCCAGGACAACACGGTGCTCGTCGTTCTCCGCCGTGTCGACGGCGGGAGCGGCGCCGGCCTTCTCGTACTCGACGCCCTTGTGCACGAGGAGCGTCGCGTCGCCGCCGTCGTCGAGGATCATGTTCGGTCCGCCGGTGGAGGCGCCCGGCCACGTGAGGGCCTGCTCCGTGCACCACCAGTACTCCTCCAGCGTCTCGCCCTTCCAGGCGAAGACCGGGACACCCTGCGGGTTGTCCGGGGTGCCGTTGGGACCGACCACCGCAGCCGCGGCGGCGTGGTCCTGCGTGGAGAAGATGTTGCAGGACGCCCAGCGGACCTCGGCGCCCAGCGCCGTCAGGGTCTCGATCAGGACGGCCGTCTGCACGGTCATGTGGAGGGACCCCGTGACGCGGGCCCCTGCGAGGGGTTTGTCAGCGGCGTACTCCTTGCGGATCGCCATCAGGCCGGGCATCTCGTGCTCGGCCAGGGTGATCTCCTTGCGGCCGAAGGCCGCAAGGGAAAGGTCCGCGACCTTGAAATCCTGGCCGTTGGAGGTCGTCGTCATGCGAGCTGCTCTCCTCGAAGTCGAGGTCATGGCTGACAGGTCCGTGCTGCGGCGCTCGGGCTCCGTGTGCGGTGCCTGCACTGCGTACGTGACACAGCACACACGGGCACACTGATCCCTTGCTCGCAGCCCAGTCCGTCGGAGGCCCTCTCTCCCTCGGTGGCCCGCGGCGCGGACCGGCCGATCTGCCATCAGCAGCGACGTCTGTGCACTACGAATTTACACCGCTCGTCCAGTCGAACGGATTGCCCACGGTGCGAGCAAGGGCGGACCTGGACTGTTTTCGGCCGCACAGTGCGCGCAGTTGTGCCGATGCCCAACACTGGGGCCTTCCACACCTCCGCACATAATTTGACAAAGAGCGCAGAGAGATGCATTCGGGTCGCAGCGCCGGGAGTTCAGCGGCGAGCGAACCCGGACATTCCCGGACCGATCAGCTCGACGCGGAGGATGCCGCGGGCCTGTAGATGTCCGGCTCGAGATAGATCACACGCGCGCTCGGCACCGACTCGCGGATGCGGTCCTCGGCAGCGTCGATCGCTCGCGCGACCTCCGCCGCGGTGTCGTCGTGCTGCACCGCCACCTTCGCGGCGACCAGCAGCTCGTCGGGGCCCAGATGCAGGGTCCGCATGTGAATGATGCGCGTCACGGTGTCGCCGTCGACGAGGGCGGCGCGGATCTTCTCGCGCTCGACCGGATCGGCGGACTCCCCCAGCAGCAGCGACTTGGTCTCCGCTGCCAGCACTATCGCGATCACGACAAGCAGCACCCCGATGCACAGCGTGCCGATGCCGTCCCAGACGCCGTTCCCGGTCGCAAGGGCGGCGCCGACGCCGAAGAGCGCGAGGACCAGTCCGACGAGCGCGCCGAGGTCCTCGAGGAGGACGATGGGCAGTTCGGGCGCCTTGGCGCGGCGTACGAACTGGGTCCAAGTCATCGACGCGCGGACCTCGTTGGACTCCTTGATGGCCGTACGGAACGAGAGCGTCTCCGCGATGATCGCGAAGACCAGCACACCCACCGGCCAGTACCAGCTCTCCAGCTCGTGCGGGTGCTTGATCTTCTCGTATCCCTCGTAGAGGGCGAAGACGCCGCCGATGGTGAACAGGACGATGGAGACGAGGAATCCGTAGATGTACCGCTCGCGGCCGTAGCCGAAGGGGTGCTCCTCGTTCGCCTCCTTCTTGGCTTTCTTTCCGCCGAGCAGCAGCAGTGCCTGGTTCCCCGAGTCGGCGAGGGAGTGCACACTCTCCGCGAGCATGGAGGACGAGCCGCTGAAGACGAAGGCCACGAACTTGCCCGCTGCGATCGCCAAGTTGGCGCCCAGCGCGGCGATGATCGCCTTCGAACCGCCTGATGCACTCATACGAGTCGGTCGTCCCTCTCTCGGTGATGACGCGGGGATCCGCGCTGTCGTCGGTGGTTGCCGTCCGTGTCCGTCCGGGCCCGAGCGGGCGCCCGTCAGACAGCCACGGTGGCCCGGAAGAGCGTACCTTCACCCGTCACATCGACCCGTTCGCCCGCCGGTACGTAGGCGGATTGCCCACGTTCCAGGGCCAGTTGGCCCTCTCCCCGACTCGCGTCGCCGCGCAGCACGACGTGACCCCCGGTGCACAGAAGGATCTGCGGAGTGAGCGCTTCGAGCGGACCGACCGCCGCGCCCGGAGCGATCACGAAGCGGGAGAGGCGGAATTCGTCGATGGGCACCTCGTAGCGCTCCTCGCCGCCGGGACCGGCTTCCGGACGCAGGACGGCCGGTTCGCCGGGCTCGAAGCGGACGATGCGGAGCAGTTCCGGTACGTCCACGTGCTTGGGGGTCAGCCCGCTGCGCAGCACGTTGTCGGAGTTGGCCATGATCTCCACGCCGAGTCCGCTCAGATACGCGTGCGGTACTCCGGCGCCCAGATAGAGGGCCTCTCCGGGGCGCAGGGTCACGTGGTTGAGCAGCATGGCGGCGATGACGCCCGGGTCGCCCGGGTAGTGGTGGGCGAGCGAGGCGCACACGGCGTACGCACGGGCTTCGGCGCTTGCGTCGGCCCCGTCCGTGCCGGCGCCGGCAGCGAGCCGTGCCGAGGCCCTTGCCGCCTTCTCGACGGTCCCGGCGATCTCCTCCGGGTCCGCGGTGAGCACCGCGGTCAGCACCTCGCGCAGCGCTTCGCTCTCGGGGCTCGCCCGCAGGATGTCCACGTACGGCTTGAGCGCGTCGACGTCCAGCGCTGCGAGCAGATCCGCGGCTTCCGTCGCGCGACGGAAGCCGCACAGACCGTCGAAGTCCGTGAGCGCGCAGATCAGTTCGGGCTTGTGGTTGGCGTCCTTGTAGTTGCGCTCCGGTGCGTTCACGGGGACGCCGCGCGCCTCCTCGTCGGCGAAGCCCTGCCGCGCCTGCTCCAGATCGGGGTGCACCTGGAGCGACAGCGGCGACGCGGCCGCGAGCAGCTTCAGCAGGAACGGCAGCCGCGGACCGAAGGCCCGTACGGTCTGCGGCCCCAACTCCCCTTCCGGATCAGCCGCGATGACTCCCGTCAGAGCCTGCTCGCCGCCGGCGCGGCCCAGCTTCGAGGGAGCTCCCGGATGTGCGCCCATCCACAGCTCGGCCTGGGGCTCGCCGCTCGGCGGTCTGCCGAGGAACTCCGGGATGGCTGTCGTGGAGCCCCAGGCGTAGGGCCGGACTGTGTTGATGAGGCGGTCCATGCGGCGGCGCTTCGCTTTCTTGGGGCAGTTCGGCAAGTGGGACGGTCAGGGCGATGGTGCGCCGCTGTCGGCGAGCGCGAGGTAAACGGCGGCGAAATCCACGGTGGCGATCAGTTCGGCGGCGGATTCCAAGGGGCTGCTGCCCTCGGCGGGTTCGAGTTCGCTGAGCGGGGCGTCGTGCCCGTACGCGAGGTCGCGGGCGGCGACCACGGCGGACTCGGTGCCCGGCGCCTGGTCCCGCATCAGGACGATTCGCGCGTGCAGCGACTCCGGCTCCTCCACGCGGTCGCGGAAGAAGTCGTCGAGGCCGGAGCCCGGCGAGAGCGAGCCGGACAGCAGTGCGCCGTGCGCTGCCATCGCCTCCGGAAGCCCGGCGGCCAGGGCGGGGAGGCCGGGGAGCGCCGCGAGCGTGGCCGCACTGTGCCGTGCGACGGCTCCCGCGACGGCACCCTCGCTCCACAACAGCGGGAGAGTTCCCGTGAGTTCGGTGGCGAGCGACTTGGCCGGATTGCTGTACGTGGCGACGGCCGGCCCGCAGCGTTCCGCGACGCGGTCGAGTCGGTCGGCCAGCGACGCCAGCGCTTCGTCTCCGGCGGCGAACAGACCGACGCGGTCGAAGAGCACGAGGAGCGGGGTGAGCATCGGCCAGAGGAGGCCGGGCACCACCGACATCCGCGGCCCGACGGGCTGTGGATGCGGTACGGGAGGGAGGTCGGCGCCGGATTCCCCGGCGGCGGGAGCTTCCTGGGCCGGACCGGCGCCGTTACGGGCCGGGGCACCGTCCGCCGGTCCTCTCCATGCCGCCGGAGGCGCCGTACTCAGCGGCACCGCGAGCCCGTGCGTCTCCCGCGTCAGCTCGGCCACGGGCACATCGGCCGGACTGACGGTCACGACGGTGCAGCCGCGCCGGTAGGCCTGCTCGATCAGCATCGTGAGACCGGCCTCGTCACCGTCCGGCGTCGTCACCAGCAGCAGGTCGAGCGAACCCGCCCAGCCGGGCAGCGTCCAGCGCAGCGCACCGGGCGCCGCGAGCGGTCCGGAGGGGCGCAGCAGCGTGACGGGCAGCGCGCCGTTGGCGAGGGCCGAGAGCAGATCGGCGGCGCAGGCCGGAGCCGGTCCGGGCCCGGCGACGAACACCGCACGCGGCCGTCCGTCGGGCCGCAGCGCGCTCAGCCCCGTCTCGGTGGCCCGGCGCACCGCCGTGCGCACGTGAGCGCCCGCTTCGGCGGTGCCGCGCAGCAGCGCGTGGGTGTCCGCACGGGCGAGGGCCTCTGGAGAGTCGAGCTGTGACTCGTCGAGCATCTTCCGGAGCCTCCGATCGGCCGCTGGACGACGAGTTGCCTGCGCCGCGTGCTGTGGGTGAGGAGTGTGCTGCCTGGGGCCGTGCGGCGGGTGGGCGGCCCGTCAGCCGGGGCGCCGGGCCTCGTCGACGAGGAGAACCGGAATGCCGTCACGCACCGGATAGATGAGACCGCACTCGGTACCGGTGCACACCAGGTCCTCGGCCTCCTCGCGGAGCGGCGAGTGGCACGCCGGGCAGGCGAGGATCTCCAGAAGACCGGCTTCGAGCGGCATGAGTTGTCCCTTTCGGAGGCGGGCGGCTGCGGTCAGCGTACCGCCGGGGATGTCGCTGTCGTCGTGCGGGCGAGGGCCGCCGGCGGCCGGGCGGCGTGCCCGTGGGCACGGTCCCGGCCCGGCGGCGGCGATCTCGTTGCGGGCGCGGGATGTGGGGCCGTGAACGCCCGCGGGCGCAGGCGCTCACGACCGTCCGCAGCTCAGGCGCGCACGATGGCGAGGACCTCGTCCCGCACCGCGTCCGCCGTGTCCCGGTCGCGCGCCTCGACATTCAGCCGAAGCAGCGGCTCGGTGTTGGACGCCCGCAGATTGAACCACCAGTCGTCGGCGGTGACCGTCAGCCCGTCCAGTTCGTCGAGCTCGACGCCCTCCCGGCCCTCGTATGCGGCCCTGACCGCGGCGGCGCGGCCGGCCTGGTCGTCGACCCGGCTGTTGATCTCGCCGGAGGCCGCGTAGCGGTCGTACTCGGCGACGAGCTGCGACAGCGTCCCCTGCTGACCGCCCAGCGCCGCGAGCACGTGCAGGGCGGCGAGCATGCCGGTGTCCGCGTTCCAGAAGTCCCGGAAGTAGTAGTGCGCGGAGTGCTCACCGCCGAAGATCGCCCCGGTGCGGGCCATTTCGGCCTTGATGAACGAGTGCCCGACGCGTGTGCGCACGGGCGTACCGCCCTTCTCCCGTACGACCTCGGGCACGGACCAGGACGTGATCAGGTTGTGGATGACGGTGGAACCGGGCGACTTGACGAGTTCGCGTGACGCGACGAGCGCGGTGATCGCGGACGGCGGGACCGGGTCGCCCTTCTCGTCGACGACGAAGCAGCGGTCGGCGTCCCCGTCGAAGGCCAGCCCGATGTCCGCACCCGTCTCGCGCACGCGCTGCTGGAGGTCGACGATGTTCTTCGGATCGAGCGGATTGGCCTCGTGGTTGGGGAACGTGCCGTCCAGTTCGAAGTACATGGCGTCGAGTTGGAGGGGCAGGCCCTCGAAGACGGTCGGAACCGTGTGTCCTCCCATGCCGTTCCCCGCGTCCACGACGACGGACAGCGGCCTGATGGAGGTGAGATCCACGAGCGTGCGCAGATGGGCCGCGTAGTCCGACAGCACGTCCCGCTCGCCGATGGTCCCCTCGGGGACTCCGTCCGGACGCTGCGGGGCCCCCGACTCGGCCCAGCTCTCGACGAGTTCGCGGATGTCGGCCAGCCCCGTGTCCTGTCCGACGGGAAGCGCACCGGCGCGGCACATCTTGATGCCGTTGTAGCGGGCGGGGTTGTGGCTCGCGGTGAACATGGCGCCGGGCAGGCCGAGTTGGCCGCTGGCGAAGTAGAGCTGGTCGGTCGAGCAGAGACCGATCTCCGTGACGTCTGCGCCCTGGCCGGCGGCTCCGCGTCCGAACGCGTGGGAGAGTCCCGGCGAGGAGGGCCGCATGTCGTGCCCGACGACGATCGCGGACGCCTCCGTGACGCGTACGAAGGCGGCTCCGAACAACTCGGCCAGCGACTCGTCCCACTGGTCCGGCACGACGCCGCGAACGTCGTACGCCTTCACGATCTCCGACAGATCAGCCACGGGGCAGCCCTCTCCTGGGTCCTCGGGTTCTCGGCAGCTACTGGGTGGAAATCTACCCGCTGGGTCCGCGATCTCCGGTGTGGCCAGGGCCTGTCGGGCGCGCTGCGCGCAGGGCCTCGTATCCGCCGTGATGCCGCGGGGCCTACGGCTCGGGCGACCTCAGTACGCGCAGATGGCCTCGGCGCGCGACCTCCATCGGGTCGGAGTCGCGGCCTTCGGGGCCGCCGACGGCGTCGGAGGGCGCCATGGAGTCGGGGTCGCGCCGCGGCGTACGGGCAGCCTCACGCACGGCGTTGGCGAGTGCTTCGAGATCGTCGCCGCTCGGGCGTGCCGGGCCGGTGTCGACGGCGAGACGTACGACTTCCCATCCGCGGGGGGCAGTCAGACGTTCGGAATGCTCCGAACACAAGTCATAGCAGTGCGGTTCGGCGTATGTGGCGAGCGGACCGAGCACCGCGGTGGAGTCCGCGTAGACGTACGTCAGCGTCGCGACGGCGGGACGGCCGCAGGCGGTTCGCGAACAGCGACGTACAGGGCTCACGACGATGGACCGTACCGCACTCTTGAGCGGCCTGCGACGACTCTCCTTGACGTCACTCCGTCGTGTCGTCCCGGTTGGCCTGAAACACCTGATCTGCGGGAAAGCTTGGACGCCGACACCCTTGCGCCCGGGGAGAGTCGGGCATCACACGTCAAGCGGTCGGGAGTTGCTCCGAACCAGGTCGAGCGTCGCGAGATCACCGATCGTTCTGGCAACGGAAAGCGACCCGAAAGAACATGACACCGGTCACTCTGTGACACGACCGTGAACGTCCCGGTGACCACCGATCCCCGCCGTGCGGGAGCTACGCTCGTGGCGTGAACAGCCCCGTACCGCCTCGCGGACCGGACGGACCCGGTCGGCCCGGCGACTCCGATCACGCTCCGCGACGGCGCGACCGTCACGGGCGCGGCATGCGCGGACCCGTCGCGCCGCCCCAAGTACCGCTTGCCGTCAGCCGTTCGGAAGCCTTCGACGACCTGGTGCGCGATTCGGTCAGCAGGCTGGAGCGGCGCTGGCCGCAGCTGAGCGGCGTCGAGTTCGCGGTGCAGGAGGTGCCCCGCAGCGACGACGGCGAACTCGACGAACAGGCCGAGGCGGTACCGCTGGGGCGGGTGGCCGAGTCGAAGAGCGGACGGCCGGACCGGATCGTCGTCTACCGGCGCCCGGTCGAGATCCGTACCCGCAACCGTGACGAGCGGGCGCTGCTCGTGCACGAGGTCGTCGTGGAGCAGGTGGCCGAACTGCTGGGCCTTTCACCGGAGTCGGTGGACCCGCGGTACGGGCAGGACTAGGCCAGGGCCCAGAGGCGGCCCAGCTGCCGTGCGCGGGCGGCGACTTGGAGGCCGAGGCATTGCTCGCACTTCGTGACCGTCCGGCTACCCGACGCATCAGAGTCCTGGATCCCGTGCGGTTTCTTATATTCCTTGACACGTATATACGCGAGGAGGCATATTGGGCTCCGTGATGGATGCCACGTGGACTGCGCTGGCTGATCCCCATCGTCGGGCGATGCTCGACGTGCTGCGCGAGCGCGCATGCGCGGTGGGCGAACTCGTCGACGAGCTGGGGTTCACGCAGCCGACGACGTCCAAGCATCTGCGGGTCCTGCGTGAGGCGGGCCTGGTGAAAGTCCGTGTCCATGCGCAACGTCGCATCTACTCGATCGATCTTGAGCAGATGGCCGAGCTCGACGCATGGCTGGCGCCGTTCCGGCAGCTGTGGAACGAGCGGCTCGACGCGCTCGGCCGGCACCTCGACCGGAGCGAGCCCAGGAGCGGCGAGGACGAGCGGACCCAGGAACGGCCGCGGGACGAGAACCGTGGGCGGGGACGCTGACGAGTACGAGGGCAGGAGAGCAAGTCATGGACCGTGGAAGCTACTTCGAATACAACGGCCGCCCGGCGGTGCGGTTCCAGCGCACCTATCCGCACCCTGCCGAAAGGCTGTGGGCCGCGGTCACCGACCCCGCGGAGCTGGCGCACTGGTTCCCCAGCACCGTGCGCATGGACTCCCACGAGGGCGGAAAGATCGAGTTCTCCGGGGACCCCAACCTCGAGGCGAGTACCGGCACCCTCCTCGCCTACGACCCTCCGCGGCGTCTCGCGTACACGTGGGGCGGCGACGAACTGCACTTCGAGATCGAGCCAGTTGACGACCGCAGCTGCACGCTCACCCTGATCAACGTGCTGGAGGCGGAGAACACCGCCGCGCGCAACGCCGCCGGCTGGACCGTGTGCCTGGCCGAACTGGGCAAGCACGTGTCGGGCGCCACGGCGGAGGGTCCGCACGGCGAATCGGCCGAACCCTGGCGCCCGTTGTACGAGGAGTACGTCGCCGCAGGCATGCCCGCGGGAGCGCCGATCCCCGGCGTTTCCGGCGACGGGAGCTGAGCGGCCGTCCGGCCGCCGCCGGGCGGGCAGGCCGTGGCGGCAGGACGGCACGGGAGCCCCCGGGCCCCGCGAGGGCCCGGGGGTGTGCGAAATGGTGCCGACGGCATCGGCCGTCCCGGCCCGTACGCCGCGTTGACGGACCGGCTATCCCGTCACCCGGTCACCCGAACATGCCGGGCTGGTAGTCGCCGGCGGGCATCTGGACCATGACGTTCACGCGGTTGAAGGTGTTGATGAGCGCGATCGCGAACACCAGGGCCGCGAGCTGGTCCTCGTCGTAGTGCTTGACGGCGTTCGCCCATGCCTCGTCGGTGACACCACCGGCCGCGTCGGCGATGCGGGTGCCCTGCTCCGCCAGTTCCAGAGCGGCGCGTTCGGCATCGGTGAAGACCGTGGCCTCGCGCCAGGCCGCGACCAGGTTGAGGCGCACCGTGGTCTCACCTGCCGCCATCGCGTCCTTGGTGTGCATGTCGGTGCAGAATCCGCAGCCGTTGATCTGGCTGGCGCGGAGCTTCACCAGTTCCTGCGTCGCGGGCGGCAGCGTCGAGTCCGAGAGCACCTTGCTCACCGCGGCGATGTGCTTCAGGATCTTCGCGGCGTACTGGTTGCCGAAGAGGTCCAATCGAGCGTCCATGGAAGAGCTCCTCTGCCCTTGCTGGTGGTTACACCTCCATGACGGGACAGCCCTGCGGGATGTGACAGCCACAAGTGTGACGTGCGACTCACCGTCGCACGCCGACGGCACGGCTGTGGAGCCGACGACGAACTCCCGTACCGCTGACGTGACTTGATCCGACGTGACTTGATCCGACGTGGCTTGGTGAACCTGACCGGAATCGCGCGGACCCGCGGCCCGCCGCGGTCAGTCGTTCAGTACGGACAGGTCCTGCCCGGAGCGGGGAACCAGCACCTTGCCGCGGTCGTCGGGCAGCGTCTGAATGGTGAACGCGGGCACCTTGCCCTTCTTCTCGTCCAGCATCCGCGAGGCGTACAGCTGCCCGCCCGAGAGCCGCTCGACGGTCACCGAGTAGGTGCCCTTCAGGCCCTTCGGCCGGGGCGGGGCGATGGACCTGGTCGTCTTCCCCTTGACCGTGTAGGTCTGGCTGACCGGGCTGCCGCCCTTGCTGCCCGCCGACGCGGTCACGCGTACCTTCACCGTCCTGCCGGTCGCCATGAGCGAGAGCTGGGAGCCCTTCTCCTGGTTGTCGGCGGCGGTGGCACGATCGGTGAGGGGCGCGGTGCCGGGGATGAAGGCCGTCTCCTGTTTCGAGCCCTTGCCCCGGGTCACGCGCGCCGCCGCGACCACCGGGGTCGCGCCGGCGCCGCCCTCCGACGGCGTGAGGACGAGCGAACCCGCCTGCCCCTTGGTCAGGTCCCTCAGATCGACGGCGGTGAGCATGCCGCCGCGTACGTGCACCGTCTCGTGACCGGCCGGCGCGATCTGCCCCGAAGGGCTCGCGAGCTTGACCTTCAGATCCGCGTCGTTCTCGCCCGGAGCGAGCACGACGAGGCGAACTGCCGTGGCGTCGCCGGGGATTCCGGGGAGCACGACGCTCGAGTCCGGGTCGGCGACGGACGACACCCAGTCGCCGCCCGCCTTCTCGTCCACCGCCTGCACCTGCGCGCCCACGCGTCCGGCACGGGCCACGGCGTGGACGCCCACGTTGGTCAGCCGCTCGGACGTCAGCGTGGAGAGCAGCACGGGCACGGTCGAGCGGGGCGGGATGGTGATGCCCTCACCCGCTTCGGAGCTCACCCGGCCCTTCTTCCCGTACAGGTTCAGGTCGACGACGGCGCTGGAGTCGTCGGGGTTGGTGAGGTGGACGTAGTCCTGCCGCTCCTTGGCGGTGCTCGCACCCGGGAACCAGAAGTCGGTGTCGGGCACGGAGCACGCCGTGCCCTGCATGCCGCGGCCGGCGCCGACCGCGACGCTCGTCGTCTGCTGGACCGTCCAGCCGGGGGCCACCCGGCCGTCGGCGGACCCGAACAGGGCGGAGGCGCTGGAGGAGTCGGAGTCGGCCGTGACGGGCTTGCCCGGCGTGCTCAGCGGGGCGAACGGCTTCGGATCCGGCTCGGGCTTCTTCTTGTCCTTGTCCCGGTTCTTGCCCTTGTCCTTGTCCCCGCCCTTGCCCTTGTCCTTGCCCTCGTCCTTGCCGTCCCCGGACTCCGAGCCGCCCGTGTCCGCCTTCTCGGCGCGGTAGAGCTCGGCGCCGCCCTTCCCCTCGCCTCCCTTGGGCGCGAAGGCCGTGTACCGGGTCTCCGCGACGTCGGAGACGCTGGGCTGCGGGCAGACGAGCGTCGAACGCTCGACGGGCCTGCGTCCGGCCGCGGATGTGCTGCCGAGGTCCTCACCATCGGGGGCCGCGAGAGCGGCGACGCCCGTCAGGGCCGCGAGTGCCGTGGCCGCGCCGATGAGGGTCATGCTCGTGCGGTTCACTGCTGATCGCTCCTGTTGCCGTACCGCGGGTCGTAGCCGTACGGGTCGGCCTGACCGGTGCCCTCGTAGGCGTCGTACTGCTGCGCCGGGAAGGGGTCGTCGTACTGCTGCCCGTAGCCCTCGTCGTACTGCTGCCGCTCGCCGCCGTAGGACCGCTGCTGCGGCTCGAACGGCGACGGGTCGTACGAGGCGTCGTAACCGGGCGATCCGTACTGCGAGTCGTAGGGCGACGGTTCGAACTGCCGCTCACCGTAGGACTGTTCGTAATCGCCGCCGTATCGCGCACCGCCGTCGGCGTCCGCCCCGTACGCCGCCTGAGCTGGAACGTCCGGAGCGTGCGGCGGGGGCCCGGGCACATCCGCGATACCGGGCTCGCCTGCCTCAGCGGCGCGTGCCGCCTCCGCGGCGGCGAGCCTCCGGGCCCTGCGTCCGCCCCCGGCTCCCTGCGCGGGCACGGCCGCGGCAGCCGTCTCCGGAAGGTCGTCGTCCACCCGGCGTCGCCGCCCGGGCAGCGCGAGGACGACCGTCACGACCGCGAGGAAGCCCTGCACCCAGACCCATGCCGTGTGCGTCGCGCTCGTCTCGTGTGTGACGTCCAGCCGGCCGCCGCCCGCAGGGAGGCGGAAGCCCTGCGCCCACCCGTCGACGGTGACGGTCTCCAGCGGCTTGCCGTCGAGGGTCGCCGTCCAGCCGGGGTCGGCGGCGTCGGCCAGGCGGAGGATCCGGCCGGACTCCCCCGGCCGCAGATCCGTGTGGACCTCCAGCGGCCCCGCCGGCACGGGGGTCGGGACGGCGGACTGCCCGCCCGCGCCGCCTGCCTTGTCCTTGTCCGCGGCCACGACGCTGGCGCGGGAGACCTGGCGGTCCACCCGCCACAGCGCGCTGCCGTCCTCCTGGCTGCGACGGGTCAGCCCCGGCGTCGCGTCCAGCACGCGGTTCATCTGCCGGGGCGCACCGTCCCGTACGAGCACGTAGCGCACGGCGTAGCCACCGAGCTGCTCGCTCTGGTCGGCACCGGAACCGGCGACGAGGTTGGCGACCACCTTGGCGAGCCGGGCGTCGTCGCCTCCCGCTGCCGCCAGGTCACCGTCACCGAGCCTGGCTCCCGAGCCGCGCACGATCGAGTACGAGACGTCCGACGGGGAGCGGGACGCGTCGCCGGCCTTGCCGGAGAGCACGAGGGTGCGTGCCTGGTCGCTGGTCCGGCTCTCCTCCGCGACGAACGCTGGTACCTGCACCGGGTCGCGGCGCGACAGGGGCCCGTCGGCGCCACCCACCATCCAGCCGACGGCGGCGACGAGCGGAGCGGCCACCGCCGCCGCGGCCACGATCGCCGCCGCGGGCTGCTTCCAGCCGAAGCTCTGTCCCGCGACGCGCTCCTTGGCGCCCTCCGCGCCCACGAGGGCGGCGCACAGCAGCGCGAGCCCGTAGACGAGCGTGGCAGGACCGGCCCAGGCGACCGAGTTGGCGAGCGCCGCGTACAGCAGCCCCACCAGGGCCACGGCCCACGCGACGCGGATCGCGGGCTGCCGTTCCCCGCGCAGCAGGGCCGCCATGGCCGCGAGCACGACACCGATCAGCAGCAGGCCGCCGGCCGCGCCGGGGCCGCCGGGGGTGAGGGTGAGCAGGCCGAGCGCGTCACCGGAGCCGGCCCCGTAGGGCAGACCGGCTTCGCGGAAGAGTCCGGACGGGCTCATCAGCAGCGACAGCGACCACGGGGCCAGCAGCACCATCGGGGTCACGAGGGCGATTCCGTTGCGGATCGCCGTTCCTCGCCCGAGCCCATCGGCCGCTGGACCCTCCAGCGTGTCCGCGAAGCCCAGCCGCCGCAGTACGAACAGCACGGCGGTCAGGGTCAGCGCGATGAGCCACACGATGGGCGTGAAGGCGGTCGTCAGCGTGAGGAGCAGCGCGTAGCCCCATACGGTCCGCCAGCCCGGCGCGCCACGCAGACCGCTCACGGCGAGGGCGGCGCGCGCCAGCAGAGGCAGCGTCACGGCCAGCACGGCCGTGCCGATGCGGCCTCCCGCGAGCGCACCGGTCGCCGCGGGCAGGAAGGCGTACGCGACGCTTCCCCAGGCTCGCAGCAGCCGGGACTCCACCAGCGGCCGCGAGGTGAAGTACGCGGTGAAGCCGGCCAGCGGCACCGAGAAGACCAGGAGCAGGGTGAGCGCGAAGCCTGTGCTGCCGAAGAAGACGGTGGCGACCATGGCCACGATCGCGAGGTACGGCGGCGCCGTCTGCGTGCCGCCGATGCCGACCGGATGCCAGCCGTCGACGTAGCGGCCCCACAGGTCCGAGACGTCGGCGGGAGCCGGCAGCAGCGCACCGCCGGCGAGGGCTCCGCTGCCCAGCAGCTCGCGGCAGGCGATCAGCGACACCAGGAGCAGCACCGCGAAGAGCACGGGACCCGGCTTGCGGGCGATCTGCTTGAACCGCGCGAACTGCTCGACCTCCAGATAGTCCGCGTCGTCGTCACCGGGACCCGACTCCACGGCGCCGTGCCGGCCGCCGGAGGACATGTCCGGTTCCGCGCGTCCGCCGAAGTTGCTCGCGACCTGCTCGGCGGTGGCCCGCACGGTCGCCCCGGGCGGCGGGAAGAGATGCCGCAGTTCGCTGTAGGGGACGGCGGGCTTGCCGCGCCTGCGGCGCGCGCCGATGAGCCGTCCCGGTCGCAGCAGCGTCCCTGTGAGGCCCCGCACTTCGTCGAGTGCCTGCCTGGGGACCTTGCCGACGAGATAGGCGAGCGTGCGCAGCAGCGTGCCGAGCACGAGGCGCAGCATCACCCAGACGAGCTTCGAGGAGGGCACGTTGGCGAGGAGCGTGTAGACGGCTCCGGCCTTGTCCACGCGGTGCGGGCTGGCGCCGCCGCGCGCTCCGCGGCCGACGCAGTCGACGGGACGCCGCTCACGCGAGGCCGCCTCGGCGTGCCGCACCACCGCGTCGGGGACGATCAGCACGCCGTGCCCGGCGGAGTGCGCACGCCAGCACAGGTCGACGTCGTCACGCATCAGCGGCAGATGCTGGTCGAAGCCGCCGAGCTCCTCGAAGACATCGCGGCGGATGAGCATTCCGGCGCTGGAGACCGACAGGACCGTCCGCACCTGGTCGTGCTGCCCCTGGTCCTGCTCGCGGCGTTCGACACCGGTCCAGCGGCGGCCGCTGTTCGCGATCGACACCCCGGCTTCCAGGAGCTGCCTGCGGTCGTACCAGCTGCGCAGCTTGGGTCCGACGAGGGTGGCCTTCGGGTCGGCGTCGACGACCCTCAACAGCCGTGACAGCGCGTCCGGTTCGGGAGAGCAGTCGTCGTGCAGCAGCCACAGCCAGTGGACGGGTTCACCGTGCGGCAGCTCCGGCATGTCGTAGGCGTCGTCGCGCCAGGTGCGCGTGACCGGGTCCCAGCCGCTGGGGCGCTTCAGATAAGGCAGGTCGTCGGGCGTCGGCACCCAGGCCGTGCGTGCGGCCTCGTCGACGGCGGCGCCGAATCCGGTGCGACGGGCCATGTGCAGCACGCGGTCCGGGCCGAGGGTCTCCGTGAGCAACTGCGCCGACTCGTCCGCGCTGCCGGTGTCGGCCGCGATGGCGTCCTGGACGGGGCGCTCCTGGGAGAGCAGACCGGACAGCGCCTCGGGCAGCCACCTCGCGCCGTCGTGGGAGACGAGCACGGCGGTGACGACGTGCCGCGGGAACTCAGGTGTGGCCGCCTCGTACTGGGCCGCCGTATGGCTGTGCACGGACATCGGGGTGCGGGCCCCTCCCGGGGTACGGGGGGCGGTGATCCCCCCGAAGGACGCTGCGACGGACTCTCAGGCGCACCGCCCAGCGGGGAGCGGGGCGCCAAGGACGAGCCACACACTAACGGCTCAGTCCGTGCTGCCCATCCGGTCCTGCAACCTGTCGTACAACCAGGCGTACTTCTCGTCCGTGAAAGCAGTCCGCGACTGTACGAGCATTCGCCGCCCGCCAGTTGATCAGACGGCGGCCTTCTTCAGGCGTCGCCGTTCACGCTCGGACAATCCGCCCCAGATACCGAAGCGCTCGTCGTTCGCGAGTGCGTACTCGAGGCATTCGGAACGGACCTCGCAGGCGAGGCAGACCTTCTTCGCCTCCCTGGTGGAGCCGCCCTTCTCCGGGAAGAACGACTCGGGATCGGTCTGGGCGCACAACGCGCGTTCCTGCCAGCCGAGCTCCTCGTCAACCTCTTCGACCAGCACTTCCTGGAACAGCTCGGTCATGTGCGCCCCTCGTCCGTCTTTGCGTCCCCGTGATGCCGTCGTTATCGATCGCGGCTGAACGACACGTGTGAAATTACAAGTGTGCCGATCCGCGCCAGTCAAGCCGAGATCTGCTATTGGGTCCGTTATTCACTCTGCGGAACCAAGGGGAATCAGAAAGTGTTCATATCACCCTGAACCGTCCCATACGGTCCGGTGATCACCGTCCTCGACCCCACGGACCGGAGTCCGCGGCCACCGCCGGACGCATCGACCGCCACCCGGCCGGGCAACCATGATCACGACCCGGTCACAGATGTACAACGACGTTCATGCGCACGGGTGTTGCGCCACGTGTCCTCAATCCGGGGGGCACAAACCTTTGGGCGAACACCGCGACCGGATGTGATGAACCAGTCACCCCGTACGCGACGTCCGAGTTGACAGCGCCACGGGTCTCTCGGTCTCCTTGACCGCATGGCAGTGACTCCCGAGCTCTTCACGGCCGCCACCGCGCGGTCTCTTCGCGCTGCTCGCGTCGCCACGGGTCACTGCTGCTGTCGCTGTCGCTGCTGTTGAGAGACCTCTCTCCACCCGGCATCCCGGCCGCATCCGGCCGATCTTCCCGACCGGTCCCCGGTCGTCCCCGGCACCTCGCCCGGCCACGTTCCGGGCGTCCCTTCAGCGCGAAAGACATCACCGACGTGAACAGCGACATCGAGATCGCGGGCGACCCGCTCGCCCTCCCCCACCTCATGCCGCCCGCCCCCGGCCACCCCTCCACCGTCGCGGGCTTCGCAGGCATGGCACGTACGATCGCCGCCGACCGGCCCGGCTGGCAGCCGCTGGTGCGGTACGACCCGGCCACCCGCTGGTACCACCGGCTGCGCACCGGCCCCGGCTACGAGGTGTGGCTGCTGAGCTGGCTGCCCGGACAGGGCAGCGGGCGCCACGACCACGGGCAGTCCTCCGGCGTGTTCACCGTCCTCGAGGGTGAACTGACCGAGCACGCGGGCGGGGTCGGCCGCACGCTCCGCCCCGACGACTTGCGCGCGTTCGCGCCCGGCTATGTGCACGAAGTCGTCAACTTGAGTCTGCTTCCCGTCGTCAGTCTGCACATCTACTTCCCGGGGCTGACCGAGATGCCGATGCGACCTCCCCACGCCCGTACGGGAGTTGCCGAAGTCGCGGCGTGCACCGCGGCGCCGGCGACCCCGCCCGCCGGCTGAGCGTCCGCCGGCCGCCCGTCCGCCCGCGGTGACCGCCCTGCTGTTCGAGCGCTGTCTGCTGACACACTGGTCCGCATGGAGCGGATCGTGGTTCTGGCCGGGGGCATCGGTGGTGCCCGATTTCTGCGCGGGCTGAAGTCCGCAGCGCCCGATGCGGACATCACCGTCATCGGCAACACCGGTGACGACATCCATCTGTTCGGGCTGAAGGTCTGTCCCGACCTCGACACCGTGATGTACACGCTCGGCGGCGGCATCAACGAGGAGCAGGGCTGGGGCCGTGCCGAGGAGACCTTCGCGGTGAAGGAGGAGCTGGCCGCGTACGGGGTGGGCCCCGGCTGGTTCGGGCTCGGCGACCGGGACTTCGCGACCCACATCGTCCGTACGCAGATGATGAGCGCCGGCTACCCGCTCAGCGCGGTCACCGAGGCACTGTGCTCCCGCTGGCAGCCGGGCGTGACGCTGCTGCCGATGACGGACGACCGCGTCGAGACGCACGTGCTGATCGACACCGCGGACCTGGACGAGGCACCGGGCGACGGGGGCGAGAGCCGCAAGGCGATCCACTTCCAGGAGTACTGGGTGCGGCTGCGCGCAAAGGTCGACGCGCACGCGGTCGTTCCCGTGGGCGCCGAGAGCGCCAAGCCCGGCCCCGGGGTGCTCGACGCCATCGCCCAGGCCGACGTCATCCTCTTCCCGCCGTCCAACCCCGTGGTCAGCGTGGGCACGATCCTCGCCGTGCCCGGGATCAGGGAGGCCATCGCCGAGGCCGGTGTGCCGGTCGTCGGGCTGTCGCCGATCGTCGGTGACGCGCCCGTGCACGGCATGGCGGACAAGGTGCTCGCCGCGGTCGGCGTCGAGGCCACCGCCGCGGCCGTCGCACAGCACTACGGCAGCGGTCTGCTGGACGGCTGGCTCGTCGACACCGTCGACGCCGGTTCGACGCAGGCCGTGGAGGACGCCGGAATCCGCTGCCGCGCCGTCCCGTTGATGATGACCGACACGGAGGCGACGGCGGCGATGGCGCGTGAAGCGCTCGCGCTGGCGGCAGAGGTGGGGGCATGACGAAAGGCACCGGGGGCGCGCGGACCGGACTCGACGGCGGTCGGAGAGCGCCCGCGTACCAGGTGTGGGCGCTGCCCGGCATCCCCGAAGTGCGCCCCGGCGACGACCTGGTGAAGCTCATCGTCGACGCCGTGACGGGTCCGGAGGAGCCTGCGGAGGCGGCCGGCGAGACAGCGGACGGGCCCGGCACCCCCGGCCTCGCCGACGGCGACGTACTGGTCGTCACGTCGAAGATCGTGAGCAAGGCCGAGGGCCGCGTCGTACGGGCTGACGACCGAGAGGCCGCCATCGACGCCGAGACCGTGCGGATCGTCGCACGCCGCGGTCCCGCGCGGATCGTGGAGAGCCGGCACGGCTTCGTGATGGCGGCGGCAGGCGTCGACGCCTCCAACACCCCCAAGGGAACGGTGCTGTTGCTGCCCGAGGACCCTGACGCCTCGGCCCTGCGGATCCGCGAGGGAATGCGGGACGCGCTGGGCATCGACGTCGGCGTGGTCGTCACCGACACGTTCGGGCGGCCGTGGCGCGAAGGGCAGACCGATGTGGCCATCGGTGCTTCGGGCGTGCGCGTCCTGGAGGATCTGCGCGGCGGCGTCGACACCTTCGGCAATCCGCTCGGCGTCACCGTCACCGCGGTGGGGGACGAACTGGCGGCGGCGGGCGAGCTCGTCAAGGGCAAGGCGGACGGCCTGCCCGTCGCCGTGGTGCGCGGGCTACCGCAACATGTCCTGGAGCCCGGGGACTTCGCGGACTCCGCGGACCCGGCCGGGTCCGCCGGCACGGCGGGGGCCACCTCGGCGCGGGCACTGGTGCGGGACGCCGCGCAGGACATGTTCCGGCTGGGCACCTCGGAGGCCGTACGGGAAGCGCTCGCGTTGCGCCGTACCGTCCGGGAGTTCACGTCCGAGCCGGTGGACGGCGGCGCGGTGCGCCGTGCCGTCGACGCGGCGGTGACGGCTCCCGCCCCGCACCACACGACACCCTGGCGCTTCGTGCTGCTGGAGTCGCCGGAGTCCCGGCTGCGGCTGCTCGACGCGATGCGCGAGCAGTGGATCGCGGACCTGCGTGCGGACGGCAAGAGCGAGGAGAGCATCGCCAAGCGGGTCCGGCGCGGCGACGTGCTGCGCGACGCGCCCTTTCTCGTGGTGCCGTGCCTCGTGGCGGACGGTTCGCACGACTACCCCGACGCGCGACGCTCCGCGGCCGAGCGCGAGATGTTCGTCGTCGCGTGCGGCGCGGGCATCCAGAACTTCCTCGTGGCTCTCGCCGGTGAGCAGTTGGGCTCGGCGTGGGTCTCCTCGACGATGTTCTGCCGGGACGTCGTACGTGACGTGCTCGGACTCCCCGGCGACTGGGACCCGATGGGCGCCGTGGCTGTGGGACACGCGGCGGCACCGCCACGGCAGCGGCCGCCGCGGGACGGCGGCGACTTCGTCGAGGTGCGCTGAGGCAGCCTGAGGCCGGGCCCCGTGCGAGACCCGCCAGTCCGGCTACAGCCGGGCGATGTTCCCGATGGGGAAGCGCGGCTGACGGCGCGGTTGTGCCCGTCCGGCAAGGAGGATGAGGCGTGCCGCGCGGTGTCTCTGTCCCTCGTACGGGGCCAGTAGTTCGAGCATCCCGGCGTCGTCGGTGTCGCGTGCGCCGGTGAGCGAATAGCCGATGATGCTCGGCAGATGGAGGTCCCCGACGGTCAGTGCGTCGGGGTCGCCGTTGCTGCGCTGGATGGTCTCGGCCGCGGTCCACGGACCGATGCCGGGGATGAGCTGGAGCCGCCGCATCGCCCCGGCCAGGTCCATCGCCGCCGCCTCCTCGAGGCGGGGCGCGCGCTGGGCGGCGCGTATGACGGTGGCGGAGCGCTTGCCGTCCACTCCGGCGCGGTGCCACTCCCAGGAGGGGATGCGGCACCAGGTGCGTGCGTCCGGCATGACGTGGAGGTTCTCGTGCGGACCGGGAGCGGGCTCTCCGTAGCGCCGCACCAGGAGCCGCCACGCGCGGTGCGCCTCGTGGGTCGTCACCTTCTGCTCCAGCACCGACGGGATCAGGGCCTCCATGACCAGTCCGGTACGCGGCAGCCGGAGCCCGGGATGGCGCCGGTGCGCCTCCCTCGTCAAGCGGTGGTGGGCGACGAAGACTGACGGATCGTCGTCCGCGCCGAGCAGCGCGGGCAGCCGTTCGAGGCTCCACTCGCCGCCCGGTCCCCAGGCCTCGGCCCGTACGGATGCCCCCGCCGCGTCAGCCGTGATGCGGAGGGTCGCGGGGCCCGCCGGTGTGCGGGTCGCCCGCCAGACCGCGTCACCCTCGATGCGGTAGCAGGGGTCGTACGGTCCGCGCCGCAGCACGCGCAGATTGCTCCGCAGGTCGTACGACGGGGGCGCGGTCCAGGTACGGGTGGCTGACACGCCCGACAGCGTATGCGCGAGGCATGCGGCGCATCCCGGCCGGGGCGCGATCCGGCATCAGGCGCACGTGACCGGCCCCGCAGCGATCCCCGACGGACCGGCGCGCAGCGGTTACTGATCGGAGGAGAAGCGCACCGCGCCCGCCGGAATGCGCGCACCGCACCACACGCGGATGCCCTCCCGCAGTTCGTTGCGCTCGCCGACCACGGCACCGTCACCGACGACGGCACCGTCGAGCACGGTCCCGGAGCCGATGCGGGCACCGGCCCCGATCAGGGAGTCCCGCACCTGGGCCCCGTCCTCGATGACGGCGCCGTCGAGCACGGTCGTTCCGTGGACGCGGGCGCCGGCTCCGACCGTGGCCCCCGCGCCGACGACCGTCCCGCCCGTCACTTTGGCGTCGGGGGCGACGCGTGCCGTCTCCAGCACGAGCCGGTCGCCGCAGCGCCCCGGAACCGCGGGCGAGGGGGCCTTGCCGAGCACGAGATCGGCGGAGCCACGTACGAACGCCTGCGGGGTGCCCAGGTCGAGCCAGTAGGTGGAGTCGACCATGCCCCGAAGGTGGGCGCCTTCGGCGAGCAGACCGGGGAAGGTCTCGCGCTCGACCGAGACGGGCCGGCCCTCGGGAATGGTGTCGATGACCGAGCGGTCGAAGACGTACGCCCCCGCGTTGATCTGATCGGTGACGATCTCCTCGGGCGTCTGCGGCTTCTCCAGGAACGCGGTGACGCGGCCGTCGTCGTCCGTGGGCACCAGCCCGTACGCACGCGGATCGTCGACGCGGGTGAGGTGGAGCGAGACGTCGGCCCCGGTGCGGGCGTGTGTGGCCACGAGTTCGCGGATGTCGAGGCCGGTGAGGATGTCGCCGTTGAAGATGAGCACCGGATCCGAAGGCGCCGAGCTCAGCCGGGACGCGACGTTGCGGATGGCGCCGCCGGTGCCGAGCGGCTCCTCCTCCGTGACGTACTCCAGATGCAGCCCCAGCTGTGAGCCGTCACCGAAGTACGGCTCGAAGACCTCCGCCAGATAGGACGTCGCCATCACCACGTGATCCACACCGGCCGCTCGCGCCCTCGCCAACTGGTGGGCGAGGAAGGGGACTCCCGCCGCCGGCACCATCGGCTTCGGCGTGTGCACGGTCAGCGGGCGCAGCCGGGTGCCCTTGCCCCCGACCAGGAGGATCGCTTCTGTCAACGGTTCTTCTTCGCTTCCTGACTGACGGAGGAGGCCTGAGCCGGGTGGTCGGCGGTCAGTTTATGCAGCGTCAGGGGGCAGCGGTGCCGGATGTCCTCGGCGCCTCGGCATGCCCCACTGACACCGGCGTGCCGGGCCCGCGGCTGGGGGTGCCGGGCTCCGCGGCGGAACGGGATCGCGGGGAGCCGGCAGCACGCCGGTGTCAGTGGCCTGTCAGGGGCCTTGTCAGTTGCCGTGCCAGAGACCGTGTCTGCGGAGGGTCTGTGGAGGTGTCAGAAGCCTGTCAGTGACGGTGGTCGGCAGCGAGGTCAGCGGCGGCCCTGGAGCCGTCCCGCCTCGGTCCGGACGGCGGGCAGTTCGCCGTAGAGCTTCTCGCCGGGGCACTCGGTCGTGAACCCGTCACGGTGGCCCGGGACGGCGTTGAGCGTCACCTTGCTGCCCCGCTTGTGCTTGGTGCCGCCCTCAGATGTCAGCGTCACCTTTCCGCTCGCGTCGACGCCGTGGACGCCGAGCTTCCAGGCCGTCAGTTTCGCCAGCGCGTCCTTCGCGGCCTTCGAGGGCACGGCCTTGGTGTACGTGCCGAGGACGGCGATCCCCGTGGTGTCGGTGTTGAAGCCCAGCGTGTGAGCTCCCGTCACGGGCTTGGCCACCCCGCCCGCGCGTCCCTCGTAGATCTTGCCGCACTTGTCGACGAGGAAGTTGTATCCGAGGTCGCGCCAGTGGCTGCTCTTGACGTGGTAGCGGTAGATGCCGCGGATGATCGCCGGCACGTCCCCGCAGTTGTAGTCGTTCGTCTCGGCCGAGTGGTGGACGAAGGCCGCCTTCGTGGTCCTGCCGTAGGTGAACCCCTGCTCGCGGAGGCTCTCGTCCGCGCCCCAGCCCTTGCGGGTGACGATCTGCGGGCGCGGCCCGATGTGGGTGTCCTCCGCGCGGTCCTTCTTCGAAGGGGTGGCGTCCGCCGCGTCGTCCCCGTAAGTGGAGCGTGTGTCGGCCCTGGTGAGCGCCGGGAGCACTCCGCCGGGACGCTTCGCGGGGTCCTCCTCGCGCGCCCGGTCGCCGGCGCGACGTCCGGCGCCGCCGGACTTCCCCGGGTCGATGAGTTCCAGGCGCGCACCCTTGGGCAGCGTCGTCTCGCGCGCCTCCCGGGCACCCGACCTGTCTCCGGGACGGCCTCCCTCCACGTCCGGAACGATCCGCACGCGTACCGCCGTGGAGTCCCCGACCCACATGGGAGCGGTCGCGCCCAGCGCCTTCTCTCCCCTGCGGCTCCGCTCCCCCGGGGAGGGGCTGCCGTCGCCGTGCGTGTTCAGCGTCCGCCATGCTGACCACTTCTTCGTGGCGGACGAACGCGTCTGCACCTGGATCCGTCCCGGCGGTACGGCGCCGGGGTCCTTCCAGACCACGCCCACGAGCGAGAACGGCTTCACCTTCCGGGAGGCCACGCGTCTCCCGCCCGAGGGGTCGTCCTCCCAGGCGGAGAGCAGTTCGTCGCCGGCGCGGGTGCCGCCGCCGGAGGCCCGCAGCGTGACCGACTGGGTGCTGCCGGGGACCGACTTGTCGCCCTCCGCGCCGGCCGCTCGAGTGCCGCTGTCCACGCCCCCGGGCCCGCGGGCGGCGAGTGGCGGTGCGGCGTCGTCGGCTGAGGTCGAGCGCTTGCCGTTCAGCATGGATTCGGCGGACTCGGTGGGCGCGAGCGGCAACAGCAGAGCTCCTGCACACGCGACACCGATCGAGGTGACTAGTAGTGCTCGCATGACGCGATCGTGCACATAGGCATAGTTATCTGTCCATTCGGGACAAAACGGTGCACCTGATGCTCCGTCCGATACCCCCGGTCACACTCCGTCAGCAGTACGGGGAGCCCACCGCAAGGCTCCGCACCACCCTCCGGCGAATCGGCACCCGGCCGCCCGCGTAGGCTTGCCGGGTGAGCATTCCCCCACGCACCCCCGCCGACCTGCTCCGTTCCGCGCTCGAGCAGGATCCCGGGCGTCCGCTGGTGACCTTCTACGACGACGCCACCGGCGAACGCGTCGAGCTCTCCGTCGCCACCTTCGCCAACTGGACGTCGAAGACCGCGAACCTGCTCCAGGACGAACTGGCCACCGAGCCGGGTGACCGGCTGGCGCTGCTGCTGCCGGCGCACTGGCTCACGGCCGTCTGGCTGCTGGCCTGCTCCTCCGCCGGAGTCGTCGCCGACGTGCAGGGCGACCCGTCGGCCTCCTCGATCGTCGTGAGCGGCCCCGACTCCCTCGAGGCGGCGCGCGGCTGCGGCGGCGAGCGTGTCGCGCTGAGCCTGCTTCCGCTCGGGGCGCGCTTCCCGCAGCCACCGGAGGGCTTCCTCGACTACGCGGCCGAAGTGCCGGGCCAGGGCGACCAGTTCATGCCGTACACGCCCATCGCCCCGGGCGACCCCTTCATCGTCCCTCCCGGCGGGCAGAGCGCCCTCACCGGAGGCGAAGCCGTCGAGCGCGCGCTGGCGGACGCGGAGTCGCTGGGCCTTGGGCCCGGCTCGCGGGTGCTCTCGCTGCGTCCGTACGACAGCTGGGAGGGGATCAGCGGCGGACTGCTGGCCCCACTGGCGGTCGGCGGATCGGTCGTACTGGTCCGCAACTCCGCGAGTCCGGACGCCGCTGCCCTGCGCAAACGCGCCGAGGACGAGCGCGTCACCCACACCATCGACTGAGCGGGGACTCCGACCCGCGTCTCCTCCCGGCCCGGTCCGGCACGGTCAGCGATGATCGTCACTATTCAGCAGTGATCAGCAGCGATCAGCCATGCGTACAACCTTGTACAGGTTTCGGGCGTCTGCCTACCTGACCGGCGCCCTCACCCCTGTACGCGTCCCGCACGCGCCGCCGAGACCACGAGGGATGACGCAGACGTGACCGACTCCGGGCCCGAGGGCGACAGAGCAACCGAGAACGGCACCACAGGCACCGGGACCGCACAGTCCCCCGCCGCCGACGCGGTCGAGCCGCCGGCCGGCAGACGCCGACGCTGGCTGCGCACGGCCGCGCTGTGCTCCTCCGTGCTCGTACTCGCCGCGGCGGGCCTCGGCTGGACCCTCTACAACAGGCTCGACGGCAACATCCGCACGGACCTCGGCACCGAACGGGAACTCAAGCGCTACGAGGCGCAGCGGCCCGAACCCACCGCCGGCAAGGCCGAGAACATCCTGCTGCTCGGCTCCGACAGCCGGCGCGGCGGCAACAGCAGATACGGACACGACGAGGGCGGGCAGCGGTCCGACACCGCGATCCTCCTGCACGTCGCGGCGGACCGGCACAGTGCGACGGGCGTCTCGCTGCCCCGCGACCTGATGGTGCGCATCCCGGCATGCAGCGGCCGGGACGGCGCCCGTACGAAGGCACGCTTCGCGCAGTTCAACACGGCCTTCGAGACGGGCGGCGCCGCCTGCACCATCCGCACCGTCGAATCGCTCACGGGCCTTCGCGTGGACCATCACCTCGTGCTCGACTTCACCGGGTTCAAGTCGCTGGTCGACCGGGTGGGCGGCGTGGAGGTCTGCCTCCCCGGCGCGGTGCGCGACCGCGACGCGAAGCTCGAACTCCCCGCGGGACGGCAGACCCTGGGCGGCGAGGACGCCCTCGGTTACGTACGCGCCCGGCACGGCCTCGGAAACGGCAGCGACACCGACCGCATGAGCCGGCAACAGCAATTCCTCGGCTCGCTCGTGAAGAAGGTGCGCAGCAACGGAGTTCTGCTCAATCCGGCGAAGCTCTATCCGGTACTTCACTCGGCGACGTCGGCGCTCACCGCGGACCAGGGGCTCGATTCCCTGGGCGAGCTGTACGAACTCGCCCACGGCGTACGGGACATCCCCGAGGAGCAGGTGCGCTTCCTGACCGTCCCGCGGCAGTCGTACAGGCTCGACCGGAACCGCGACGAACTCGTCCAGCCCGCCGCCGACCGCCTCTTCGCGCAGCTGCGCGAAGACCGTACCGTGCAGGTCGGCGGGCAGCCCGGCGAGAACCGGAAAGCAGAACAGGAGGACGCCGGGACCACACAGAGCCCTGCGCCGGGGAGCAGGAACCAAGCCGCGGCGAATGCCGTCAGATCCTCGGTGCACAAGGGGCCGGAAAGTCCCGCACCGGGCGGCAGCGACGGGCCGGAGGATCCGGCGCCCGTCTATCGCGGAACGACAGCGGCGCGAGATGTCTGTCGTACATGACATCTCCACCGTCCGCCGCGCTGGGATTGGGGCGAATTGACCACTTCTGAGCTCGTTGAATTTGTCACCGCCGTCGCTCGGCGCCGAAACTGCCGGATAGTGTGGCCGCTCCGGTCCGCCCCGACAGGGCGGCGCCAGGCGGCAAATGGAGGACTTACGCAATCGTGAACGCGCAAGGCCGTGGACCCGCGGGTGACGTCGATCCCGCGGAGCAGTGGGTGTTCGACCCGAGCACCGGCAGCTACAAGCTGCGACTGAATCCAGTCGCCGGCAACTCCGGGAGTTCGTCGGCCAGCAGCCGTCCCGACGCGTCGCGCCCGAGGAGAGCCTCCGCTGCCGAGGAGGCGGAGCCGCGGCTTCCCTCGCAGCGCCGCCGCGGCCGCTCGCAGCCGCCACCACCGGCCGTCGGCCATGGCCGCCGCAAGCGCAAGCCGGGCCTGTCCAGGAAGCAGAAAGTCCTGCGCTGGAGCGCCGGGACCCTGGGTTTCATACTGGTCGCCGGGGGCATCGGGGGCTACTTCCTCTACGACCACTTCAACGGGAACATCAGCAAGGTCGACGTCGGCAAGAGCAACGCCGCAGTGACCGACGGCCCGGTGAACATACTCGTCCTCGGCACCGACTCCCGTGAGGGCAAGGGGAACAGCGGCTACGGCGACGCCGCGAGCGTGGGCCACGCCGACACGACGTTCCTCTTCCACGTCTCCAAGGACCGCACCAACGCCACCGCGCTGTCCATTCCGCGCGACATGATGACGGACATCCCGAACTGCCCCACGAAGCAGAAGGACGGCTCGACGAAGTCCATTCCGGGCCAGCAGAACGTGCGGTTCAACACCAGCCTCGGCCAGTCCGGACGTGACCCCGGCTGCACCTGGCGGACGGTCGAGAAGATGACCGGCGTGAAGATCAACCACTTCATGATGGCCGACTTCAACGCGGTCAAGGAGCTCTCCAGCGCCGTCGGCGGCGTGCAGGTGTGCACCGCGAAGCCCATCAACGACCCGAAGTCCCATCTGAACCTCGATGCCGGGAAGCACACGGTCAAGGGTGAGCAGGCCCTGGCCTTCGTACGCACCCGGAAGTCGATCGGTTTCGGAAGCGACCTGGACCGCATCAAGCTCCAGCAGCAGTTCCTCAGCTCGATGATCCGGAAGATGAAGTCCGGGGACACGCTCAGCAACCCGTCGAAGCTCTTCAGCCTGGCCAACGCCATGACCAAGGCGCTGACCGTCGACACGGGCATCGGCACCGTCGGGAAGCTGACCGACCTCGCCAAGGACCTTCAGCGGGTGAACGTCAAGAACATCACCTTCGCCACCGTCCCGGTCGTGGACAACCCTGACGACCCCGCAACCGTCGTACTGGACGAGGCGAAGGCACGGCCTCTCTTCAAGATGGTGCAGGCGGACAAGTCGCTGTCCAAGACGAAGAAGGGTGCCGGAGGGAAGGAGCCGTCCAAGGCGAAGAAGGTACCGGCGTCCGAGGTGCGCGTGGATGTGCGCAACGGCGGAGGCCCGGTGGGCGCGGCCCAGGAGACCGTGGACTGGCTGCAGAACCAGAAGGGCGTACGGCTCTCGACCAACGCCGGCAACGCCTCGTCCCAACTGTCCAAGACCAGGCTGGAGTTCTCCTCCAGCCAGGCCGGACAGGCAGCAACCCTCGCCGAGATGATGGGTCTGCCGAAGTCGGCTCTGAAGCAGACCTCGAGCGCCGGCAAGTCCATGCAGCTCACGCTGGCCAAGGACTTCACCAAGGCGGGGGAACCGGTCTCGGCACCTGAGAAGGCGCCGGACGGTGTCCAGAACGTCAAGGCGAACGACAAGAAGGTCTGCGCGAAGTGACGTACGTGCCCTGGGGGTGCCCGGCCGGGCACCCCCAGGGACGCACACACCGCGCGGGGACGGAAACGGGGAGGTCCCGTGCGGCAGAACGACGGCACCAGAGGTGACCGGGGGATGCAGGGCGGCGCGCCGGTGCGCGACCGCCGGTGGGATGCGCAGTACGGCCGCGTGCCGCATCAGCGACAGCGGTACTCACAGACAGGCGGCGGCGGGATGGATCGAGGCGACTACGGCGGCGGGGACGAGGGCGGCGACGGTCCCCGTCCCCGTAAGAAGAGACGTGTCCTGAAGTGGTTCACCATCTGCCTGTCGCTGCTGATACTCGCCACCGCCGGAGCGGGCTACTTCTACATAGAGCATCTGAACGGCAACCTCGGCAAGGACATCCTCAACCTCGGCGACAGCAAGCTGGACAAGAGCAACCCGAACGCCGCCGGCCAGACTCCCATGAACATCCTGCTGCTGGGGTCGGACTCCCGGCAGTCCAAGGAGAACGTAAAGCTCGGCGGCGCGAGCGGCGACCGGGAGCGTCCGCCGCTCGCCGACGTCCAGATGCTGCTGCACGTCTCGGCCGACCGCAGCAACATCTCGGTGATCTCCGTCCCGCGTGACACCAAGGCGACGATCCCGAAGTGCACGGACCCCGATGACCAGAAGGTCTACGAGGAGACGACGGACAAGATCAACACCAGCCTCCAGCACGGCGGTCCCGGCTGCACGGTCGCCACGTGGGAGGAGCTGACCGGCATCCCGATCGACCACTTCATGATGATCGACTTCGCCGGTGTCGTCTCCATGGCGGACGCCGTGGGCGGCGTCCCCGTCTGCGTGAACAACAACGTCTACGACCCGCAGTCCAAGCTCCGGCTGAAGAAGGGCAACTCCGTCGTACGGGGCGAGCAGGCGCTGCACTGGCTGCGCACCCGCCACGGCTTCGGCGACGGTACGGACATAGGCCGGGCGCGTGCCCAGCACATGTACATGAACTCGATGGTCCGTCAGCTCAAGGCCGGCACGAAGCTCTCCGACCCCGGCAAGATGCGCGACCTGGCCGAGGCGGCCACCCAGGCGCTCACGGTCGACGAGGGCCTCGGCAGTGTGAAGAAGCTCTACGACCTCGGCAACGACCTCAAGCGCGTGCCGACCAAGCGCATCACGATGGCGACGATGCCCTGGCAGTACGCCCCGGGCGGCTACGTCGTCCCGAAGAAGGGCGACGCCGACAACACCTTCTCGCTCATCCGCAACGACATCGCGCTGGACGGCAAGGACAAGAAGAAGGCCCGCGGCAAGAAGCCGCAGCCGAGCGAGCCTTCGGCTCCGAAGTCGGAGATCCCCGTACGGGTGATGAACGGCACCGGGAGCGCCCTCCAGCCGCCGGTGACCGGGCGGGCCGGCGTCATCTCCGAACAGCTCGGGCGCAAGGGCTTCGCGCAGGCCACGGCCGACCAGACGCCCAAGTCCCAGGCGGACACCACGATCAGCTACCAGCGCGAGGACGAGCGCGGCAACGCCCTGGCGGTCGCCAAGGCCATCGGGCTGCCCGAGAGCGCCGTCAAGCACTCCAGCGGGGTGCAGGGCGTGACGCTGGTGGTCGGCGGCGACTGGCGTGAGGGCAACATCTACCCGAAGGACGCCGGAGGCGGCTCCGGGAAGAAGCAGGAGAACAAGGCGCCCGACAGCGCCGACGCCCTGCGCGGTGACAACGACAAGGCGTGCATGGAGGTCAATCCGGCGAACGTGTGGTGACCCGGCAGGCGCCGCATGAGCCGGCCCCGGCGCCGTGAGTCACCCACCGCGGAACGGCAGAAGCACATGAGAGGGGGCAGCCGCTTCGGCGGCTGCCCCCTCTCATGGCGTCAGTTCGTGGCCGGAACGGGCTCCCTGCGGGACGCGATGACCTTGCGCGCGAGCTTGCGCGGGCTCGTCAGAAAGCCCCAGCCCCACGACATGTGCATGGTGGTCAGCGCGACGGGAATCCACGCACGGCTCTTCAGCGGCAGCCCCTTGCCCGCGGGCAGCGAACCGAGGACCACGGCCGCCAGATAGCCGGCGGGGATCACGAAGCCCAGCGGGAGCCCTGCCAGACCCGCCCCCGTGCCCACGGCGATGGCGCACACGGCCGCGGGCGGCGCGAGATAGCGCAGATTGATCGAGCCGGGGTGGTAGCGCGCGACGACATGGCGCCAACGCCCGTAGTTCCGGTACTGCTTGGCCAGCGCCCGGACACTCGGCCGCGGGCGGTACTCGACCTTCAGCTCCGGTGAGAACCAGACGAGGCCGCCCGCCTCACGGATCCGGAAGTTCAGCTCCCAGTCCTGAGCGCGTATGAACTCCTCGTTGTAGCCGCCCTGTTGCTCCAGCACGTCACGCCGGAAGACCCCGAGGTAGACGGTCTCGGCCTCGCCGGCCTGCCCGCCGGTGTGGAAGGCCGCGTTGCCCACACCGATCTTCGACGTCATGGCGGCTGCGACGGCCCGCTCCCAGTCGTTCTCACCCTCGGCGTGCATGATGCCGCCGACGTTGGCGGCGCCGGTCTCCGACATCAGCCGCACTGCCGTGGCGATGTATCCGGGCGAGAGCATCCCGTGCCCGTCCACGCGCACCACCACCGGATGCCGGGACGCCTTGATGGCAGCGTTCAGCGCCGCGGGCGTGCGGCCGCTCGGGTTGGGGACCGTGTGGACGCGGGAGTCCTCGGCGACCAGCTCCGCCGCGATCTCGTCCGTGCGGTCCTCGGAGGGCCCGAGAGCGATGACGACCTCCAGCTCTCCGTCGTACTCCTGCTGGAGGATGTGCTTGACGGAGCTGCGCAGGTGCCGTTCCTCGTTGAGGACCGGCATGATCACCGAGACCGCGGGCAGCTCCGATCCCGTGGAAGTCCTATCAGTCACGCGTTCACGTTACCGCGCCCGTTGAGGACCTCCGCACGCCAGCCGGGTGCCCTGCCGATCGTGAGACGGCGTGTGCTCAAGAGCCGCAGATCGTATCGCCCTACAGTATGGCAATGCGCGCGGAAGCACACAAAAACGGTCGTAGGCCCCGCTGGGGACTGCGCCTGACCATGGCTCTCTCCGTGCTGGTGCTGGGGGCGAGCGGGGTGGGTCACCTCATGGTGAGCGGGCTCAACGCGGACGTGAACCGCGTCGATCCGTTCCAGGGGCTCACCGACCGCCCTCGGGACACCGGCGGCGTCAACTTCCTCGTCGTGGGCACCGACCGGCGCGACAAGCTCTCGCACGAGCAGCGGGAGAAGTACCGGCTCGGCGGCTCCGCCTGCGACTGCACGGACACCCTGATGCTCGTCCATCTCTCGGCCGACCACGACCGGGCCAGCGTCGTCAGCCTCCCCCGCGACTCGTACACGAAGCTTCCCGCGCACACCGACCCGGGCAGCGGCAAGCGGCACGCGTCCGTCCCCGCGAAGCTCAACTCCGCCTACGCGCACGGCGGCGCGCACCTGACCGTGAACACCGTCGAGGCCATGACCGGCATCCACGTCGATCACTACCTGGAGGTCGACTTCACCAGCTTCATGCGCACGGTCGACGTTCTGGGAGGCGTGCCGGTCTGCACGGAGAAGTCGCTGCACGACAGCTACTCCGGTCTCGACCTGCCCGCGGGCACCACCACCCTCGACGGCGGCCGCGCTCTGCAGTACGTAAGGGCCCGGCACCTGGGCAACGGCTCCGACCTGAGCAGGATGGACCGTCAGCAGCACTTCCTCGCCGCCGTCCTCGAGAAGGCCACTGACAGCGGCGTCCTGATGAACCCCGTGAAGCTGAGGAAGGTCGCCTCCACGGTCCTCGACTCCGTGCGCGCGGACGGCGGGCTCGGCAGCGCGGAGATGCTCGAACTCGGGCGTGCGCTGCGGCGCTTCAACTCGGACTCCTCGGAGTTCGTGTCCGTCCCCGTCCAGGACGCCGACCACCGCGTGCCGAAGCTGGGCTCCACCGTGAAGTGGGACCGGCGGAAGGCAGACAAGCTCTTCGCCGCGCTGCGCGACGACAAGCCGCTCACCAACGAGAAGCCCAAGGACACCGAACGGGCCGGGGGCTCCCGTACCGGGAAGGGGTCCGGCGACGCCGCACCGGGCGCCGTCGTCAGCATTCCCCCGAGCGGCATCCAGGTGCAGGTCGACAACGGCACGGACCGCGAGGGTCTGGCGGGCGGCGTCGAGAAGAAGCTGGACGGCACCGGCTTCGCCACGACGGGCGCACCGGGGTCCGCGGACCGCCGGGACGTGTCCCGTACGACCATCTCCTACGACCCGCGCTGGGACCGCTCGGCCCGCACGCTCGCCAAGGCCCTGCCCGGGGCCAAGCTGGTGGAGGAACCCGGCCGCGGTCCCGTGATGCGGGTCCTCGTGGGCAAGAAGCACCACAGCGTGCGGAAGGTGCACCTCAGCTCGACCTCGTCGGGGGCTCCTTCGCCCAGCGCCGGCTCGGGGAACAACGGCGCCGTCACAGGGGGCGAGCGGGCCTCCTGCGCCTGACGGGCCGGCCTGACCGGCCTGGCGGGCCTGTGCCCGCCGAACCGGCCGGAACCCAGCCGGAGTCAGCAGACCGTCAGGCTCCGGACCACGGCTCGGACTGCGCCTGTTGCTGCAGGCGCGACTGCTCGCGCTCACGCTGCTTGCGGGCCCGCAGCTCCCTGATGGCGCGGCGGCTGGCCAGCCGGTGCGTGCGGCGGATCTGCGCCTCCTGATGGCGACGCTGGTCCTGCTCCGTCTCCGGCAGCACCGGAGGCACGGGGCGGGGCCTGCCGTCCGCGTCGACCGCGGCGAACACGAGGTACGCCGAGCCGACGTGGGTGGCGGGGACCGCCTCGTTCCAGCGCTCGGCCAGGACGCGCACACCGACCTCCATCGAGGAGCGGCCCGTCCAGTTGACCTGCGCCTTGACGTGGACGAGGTCGCCGACGCGCACGGGCTCGAGGAAGACCATCTCGTCCATGGAGGCGGTGACGGCCGGACCGCCGGAGTGACGTCCCGCGACAGCGCCCGCCGCGTCGTCCACCAGTTTCATGATCACGCCGCCGTGCACCGTGCCGAGGAGATTCGTCTCGTTGCCCGACATGATGTGCGAAAGCGTCGTACGGGAGGCGTGGGTGGGCTTGCCCTGCAGGCCGTTCTCCGCAGCGGGAGCCTGGTCGGTCATGCACCCCACCCTAGGGCGTGCACCCGCCGTGACCAGCCGGTGGCCTTATAGGGGACGAACAGTGCCTTTGCATCAGAACGGCTACAGCATCTGTCCGATCTCGCCCCCGGGCTGTGTTCCTCCGGGCGGGTCAAGGCAGACTGCCCTCCATGAATGACTGGCCCGGTGGATGGAACGACTCACACGACAGGTACGGCAGCCCGCGAGCCCACAGAGGCGTGCCGCCGCAGTCGAGAGGCGGCTATGACGCGGGCTACGGAGGGCAGCCGGGCTACTACGACGATCCGGGCTACGACTCGGGATACAACACCGGGCAGGTCTACGGCGGGCGCGCGGGTGGGCGCGACGGTTACGACGCCTACCCGTACGAGGACGCGCCCCCGAGGCGGCGCCGGCCGCGCTTCAAGACCGTGGTCATATCCCTGGTCGTCATCCTGCTCGCGTGGTCGATCGGCACCTACTTCTGGGCCGACTCCAAGCTCCGGCGTGAGGTCGACCTGAGCATCGTCGAGGACCGTCCGGGGACCGGCGAGGGCACCAACTATCTCATCGTCGGTTCCGACAGCCGTGAGGGCCTGTCCGCGCAGGAGAAGAAGGACCTGCACACGGGTTCGGCAGGCGGCAAGCGGACCGACTCGATGATGATCCTCCACGTCGGCAGCGGCGGCCCCACGCTGATCTCGCTGCCCCGCGACTCCTGGGTCGAGATACCGCCGTTCACCGGCTCCAAGTCCGGGAAGCACTACGACAACAGCCAGCAGACCAAGCTCAACGCCGCCTACTCGCAGGACGGCGCCACGCTCCTCGTCCGTACCGTCGAGCACAACACGGGCCTGAAGATCGATCACTACGCGGAGATCGGCTTCGGCGGCTTCGCCCAGATCGTGGACTCGGTCGGCGGCGTCGAGATGAACATCCCGCAGGACATCAAGGACAAGAACTCCGGCGCGGACTTCAAGAAGGGCAAGCAGGTCCTCGACGGCAAGCAGGCCCTCTCCTTCGTCCGCAACCGTCACGCGGGCACCGGGGACAGCGACCTGGGCCGCACGAAGAACCAGCAGAAGTTCCTCGCCGCGCTGGCGAACCAGACCGCGACCCCTTCGACGATCCTCAACCCCTTCAGGCTCTACCCGACGATGGGTGCGGGCCTGGACACCCTCGTCGTCGACAAGGACATGAGCCTGTGGAGCCTGGGCTCGATGTTCTTCGCGATGAAGGACGTCAACAGCGGTGAGGGCAAGCGGATGAACATGCCCATCTCCGGGCCCGCTCCTGCCGGTTCGCTGCAGTGGGACAAGGCGAAGGTCAAGCAGCTCACGGAGCAGCTGCAGAACGACGAGAAGGTCACCGTCACCTCCGACCGGTGACCCCTCCGCCGTGACCCCCGAGGTCCTCAGGCCTCAGTCACAGGCGCACAGACAGAACGGGTGCCCGGCAGGGTCCAGATAGACGCGGAAGCCACGCTTGCCTCCGTCGTCGCCCTGGATCAGCCGGGCACCCAGTTCGATCACCTCTTTCTCCGCCTGGTCCAGGCGCTCCTTCGGCACGTCCAGGTCCAGGTGCAGCTGCTGGGCGTGCTCGAGGCTGGGCCACTGGGGCGGGATGAAGCCGGGCGACTCCTGGAAGGACAGCCGCTGCCCGCCGGGGCCGTTGACGTCCATCCAGTCCTTCGTGCCGTCCGGATCCAACTTCCAGTCGAGTACCTGCGCGTAGAACTCGGCGAGACGCCGGGTGTCGGGACAGTCCAGAACGATGCTGTGCATCGAGGCGATGGCCATAGTTACCCCTTGAAGCAATTATCTGGTAACGCTGCTGGTTACCAGATGATGGCCCTTCGTCGGTAACGTGGCAAGGGTGACGGACCGATCGCCCCCAGAAGCACTCGTTCTGGTGCGGGAACTGACGAACACGCTCGACGTGGAGACGGGCGAGGACTCGCTCGCCGCGCCGGGCGGCGTCGCCGAGTTCGCGCGGCGTCACGGGATCGAGGGGCTCGGCCGGGACCGCAGCGGCGCCGAGCGCGGCGGACAGGAGCTCGCCGCGGTGTGCGAGCTCCGTGAGGCACTGCGGGCCGCGTGCCTGGCGCACACGGGCACGGACATGCCCCCGGAGGAGTCCGGGGTGCTCGCCCGGTTGCTGGCGGACGCACCGCTCACCGTCGACGTGGACGAGGCCGGGCGTGCGGCGCTGCGCCCCGCCGACGGGCTGACCGGCCTGCCGCTGCTGACCGCGCGCATCGCCGCGGGCATCGTCACGGCGGAGTCGGACGGCACCTGGCAGCGGCTCAAGGCGTGCCCGGCGCACGACTGCCTGTGGGTCTTCTACGACCGCAGCCCCGCCGGCCGCGGCCGCTGGTGCTCCATGGCGGTGTGCGGCAGCCGCGCCAAGATGCGCACGTACAGGGCGAAGCAGCGCTGAGTCCGCGCCGCGCCGAAGAAGGCGGGGGCGGGCCGGTCGGCGGTCAGGCGCTCCCCTCGGGCTCGTCAAGCCCCGTCAGGCTCCGGCGTGGACGCGCGCGGGATCAGGCCGTCGGGCGCCCCAGCGCGCGGAACTTCCAGTTCTCCTTGCGCCACAGCACCGGGTCGAGAGTGTTCCGGCCGTCCAGCAGGCGCCGCACCGCGACGACCTCGCCCAGCGCCGCCGGGTCCAGCTGCTGGAACTCGCGCCACTCCGTCAGATGCAGTACGACGTCCGCGCCGCGCACCGCATCGAGGGCGGTCGACGCGTAGCGCAGGGTCGGGAAGAGCGCGCGGGCGTTCTCCATGCCCTTGGGGTCGTAGACGGTCACCTGTGCGCCCTGAAGGTGCAGCTGCCCCGCGACGTTCAGCGCGGGCGAGTCCCGCACGTCGTCGGAGTCCGGCTTGAACGTGGCACCCAGGACGCCGATGCGGGTGCCCAACAGGGTGCCGCCCACCGCCTCCTTGGTCAGCTCGACCATGTGGACGCGGCGCCTCATGTTGATCGAATCGACCTCTCGCAGGAACGAGAGCGCCTCGGACGCGCCCAGCTCGCCCGCCCGCGCCATGAACGCGCGGATGTCCTTGGGCAGGCAGCCGCCGCCGAAGCCGATGCCGGAGCGCAGGAACTTCTTGCCGATCCGGTCGTCGTACCCGATCGCCTCCGCGAGCTTGGCCACGTCGCCGTCGGCGGCCTCGCACACCTCGGCCATGGCGTTGATGAAGGAGATCTTGGTCGCGAGGAAGGAGTTGGCCGAGGTCTTCACCAGCTCGGCCGTCGGGAAGTCGGTGACGACGAAGGGCGATCCCTCGGCGAGCGGCGTCGCGTACACCTCGCGCAGCTGCTGCTCGGCGCGCTCGCTGCGCACACCGACGACGATGCGGTCGGGGTGCAGCGTGTCCTGAACGGCGAAGCCCTCACGCAGGAACTCGGGGTTCCAGGCCAGTTCCGCGTCCTCGCCGGCGGGCGCCAGCTCGGCGAGCCGGGTGGCGAGCCGCGCGGCACTGCCCACCGGCACCGTCGACTTGCCGACGACGAGGGCCGGGCGCCGCAGATGGGTCGCCAGCGATTCGAGCGCGCTGTCGACGTAACTCATGTCGCAGGCGTATTCGCCGTGCTTCTGCGGGGTGTTGACGCAGACGAAGTGGATGTCGCCGAACTCCCCCACCTCCTCGTAGGAGGTGGTGAAACGGAGCCTTCCGCTCGAACCCTCGTGCCCCGCCACGTGCTTGCGCAGCAGCTCCTCCAGCCCGGGCTCGTACATCGGCGTCTCGCCGCGCTCCAGCAGGGCGATCTTCTCCGGCGAGATGTCCAGACCCAGCACGTCGAAGCCGAGTTCGGCCATGGCGGCGGCGTGCGTGGCGCCGAGATAGCCGGTGCCGATCACTGTGATCTTGAGCGGGGCCTTGTTCGCCATGGTTGGGTTGCTCCTGTAGGACGACACTTGGGACGCTCCGGAAGAGCTGCTCCGCACGCTCCGGGAACGCTGCCCGCGCAGCATATCCGGGGCCGCCTGTCGTGAACCTCACGTATCCCGGGCCGGGCAGCGGGCTCTAGAATCGGGTTACTTAACGGTAATTAGCAGATGCCCCCGTACCGGTCGCCCTACCGGCACAGCACAGCTGATGAGGAGTGAGACACCTTGGCGCCATCGGGAAAAAGCGCAGCCGCTGACTTCGGTCTGTACCGGCCGTCCGAAGAGCACGACATGCTCAGGGACTCGGTGCGCGCCCTCTCCGAGGCGAAGATCGCGCCCTTCGCCACCGAGGTGGACGAGGAGGCCCGCTTCCCGCAGGAGGCCCGGGATGCGCTCGAGGCCAACGACCTGCACGCCGTTCACGTACCCGAGGCCTACGGCGGCGCCGGGGCCGACGCCCTCGCGACCGTCATCGTCATCGAGGAGGTCGCTCGCGTCTGTGCGTCGTCCTCGCTGATTCCGGCCGTCAACAAGCTCGGGTCGCTGCCCGTGATCCTCTCCGGCTCGGAGGAGCTGAAGAAGCGCTATCTCGCGCCGCTCGCCGCCGGCGAGGCGATGTTCTCGTACTGCCTGAGCGAGCCGGACGCCGGTTCCGATGCGGGCGGCATGAAGACCAAGGCCGTACGGGACGGCGACCACTACGTCCTCAACGGCGTCAAGCGCTGGATCACCAACGCCGGTGTCTCCGACTACTACACGGTCATGGCGGTGACCGACCCCGACAAGCGCACCAAGGGCATCTCCGCCTTCGTCGTCGAGAAGGACGACGAAGGGGTCTCCTTCGGCGCCCCGGAGAAGAAGCTCGGGATCAAGGGATCACCGACGCGCGAGGTCTACCTCGACAACGTCCGCATCCCCGCCGACCGCATGCTCGGCGAGGAGGGCACGGGCTTCACCACCGCCATGCTGACCCTGGACCACACCCGCATCACCATCGCGGCCCAGGCGCTCGGCATCGCGCAGGGTGCCCTCGACTACGCCAAGGGGTACGTCGCGGAGCGCAAGCAGTTCGGCAAGCCGATCGGCGACTTCCAGGGCGTGCAGTTCATGCTCGCCGACATGGCGATGAAACTGGAGGCCGCCCGCCAGCTGACGTACGCGGCCGCCGCCAGGTCCGAGCGCATCGCCCTCGGCGGGGCGGACGAGGACCTGACCTTCTTCGGCGCGGCGGCCAAGTGCTACGCGTCGGACGCCGCCATGGAGATCACGACGGACGCGGTCCAGCTGCTCGGCGGCTACGGCTACACCCGTGACTACCCGGTCGAGCGGATGATGCGGGACGCGAAGATCACGCAGATCTACGAGGGCACCAACCAGGTGCAGCGGATCGTCATGGCCCGCAACCTGCCGTAGGACGGGACCCGTTCACGGGTCCCGGAACGGACCCAGCCAGCGAGGGCGCCCGCTCGGGGTCCGGCGGTCCCCCGCCGGTCCGCGCGGGCGTCCTCAGCCGTGCGTACCGGCGCGCGGCACCGGCGCCGACGTCGGGGTGGACGCCTGGGCGCGCGCCGCGATCCAGCTCAGCAGCCTCCGCTCGACGCCCGGCCTGCTCAGCAGGCCCCCGCCGTGCTCGGCGCCCGGCACGGTCACGACGGTGACGTCGCCCGGTGACATGCCCCGTCGCAGCTCGGCCTCCCGCAGCGCCTCGGAGTGCGCGACGGGAACGAAGTCGTGCCGGGAGTGGATCAGCAGCATCGGCGGATCTCCGGCCCCGGAGGCATGACGGGTGGCCGACATGTCCCGCCAGACGCGGCGGCATGCCTCGGCCCCGCGCGTGCCACTGCGGCGCGGCCGTGGCTCACAGCCCGCCAGCCGGACGGCGTTGGCGCGCAGCACCGCCATGCCGGCCTCGTCACCGTCGGGCGCTCTCGCGGCCTTCCACGAGCGGTACGGGTCCACAACGGGGGAGAGCGCGACGACGCCCGCGACGCGGCGCCGCCCCTCCCCCTGCGCGCCGGCGCTGGTGGCGAGCTGCCCGCCCGCCGAGGAGCCGAGGAGGACGATCCTGCGCGGGTCCACGCCGAAGTGCCCGGCACGCTGCCTGATCCAGCTCAGTGCGCGCAGCACGTCCGCGCGCTGGGCGGGCCACGGTGCGTCGGTGTTGCGGCGGTAGTCGAGATTGAAGACGGCGGGGCCGGCACCGGCGATGCGCCTTGCCCACCCGTTCCACCCGGCGGAGCGGTCCTGGTACCAGAAGCCTCCGTGCACGATGACGACGCCGGTACGGCGCGGACCCGGCCGCGCAGGATTCGGGTCACTGTATGCGGTCAGTCTCTGCCCGTGCAGCGGGCCGTAGGAGTAGATCCGGCGCTCCGGCCCCGTCTGCGCGTGTCCGCGCTCCTGGCTGCCCCGGACCACCGGTGACGTGCAGAGAAGGATCGCCAGACATGTGACGAGTACGAGCGGGAGCCTGTGCACCTCACCAGAGTCAGGGCGTCCGGCCCTGGCCGCAACAGCACTCTCCGTGAGCAGGGATCGCGTCCCGCACATACAGAAGCCCCGGCTCCGCGGGTGCGGAACCGGGGCCTCCGTGCCGGGTGCGCGTTACTTCACGGCGCCCAGCAGCGGGTTGATCCTCTTGCGGGCGGCGAGGAAGACGAAGCCCGCGAGCGCGGCGATGACGCCCTGCACCGCGAAGCCCGTCTTGCCGCTGGCGGCGTCGCCGAGCACCAGCTGGACGATCGCGAAGACGCAGTCGCCGGCGGTGACCGCGAGGAACCACACGCCCATGAGCTGGCTCGCGTACTTGGCGGGAGCCAGCTTCGTCGTCACCGACAGGCCGACCGGCGAGAGGCACAGCTCCGCGACGGTCTGGATCAGGTAGACGGTGATCAGCCACAGCGGCGTGACCTTGTCGCCGCCGGAGGCCGAGGCGATGGCCAGCATCATCACGCCGAAGGAGACGCCGATGCCGATCAGGCCGAAGGAGAACTTCGTCGTGGTCGCCGGGTTGCGGCTGCCGAGCTTGACCCAGAGCGCGGCCAGGACCGGGGCGATGATCATCACCCACAGCGGGTTGACCGACTGGAACCAGCTCGTGGGGAACTCGATCCCGAACAGGTCGGTCGATGTGCTCTTCTCCGCGAAGAGGCTCAGCGTGGAGCCGGACTGGTCGAAGATCATCCAGAAGATCGCGGCGGCGACGAAGAACCAGATGTAGCCGGTGAGCTTCTTGCGCTCGTCCTCGGTGACCTCGCGGTCACGGCGCATCCGTACGAAGTAGTACGTCGGGAGCACGAGGCCGGCGATGCTCAGCGGCCACAGCACCCAGTCGATGGTGAAGGCGTCGGCCAGCACGATGGCCGCGTAGAAGACGGCCGTCACGACGGCGGCGATCACGGTGTTCCGGATGGCCTTGTTGCGGTCGGCCGCGTCCAGCGGCTGCGGGACGACACTGGACTCCGGCGCGAGGTGCCTGGTGCCGATCAGGAACTGGATCAGGCCCAGGGCCATGCCGACGGCGGCGAGGCCGAAGCCCAGGTGCCAGCTGACCTTCTGACCGGCCCAGCCGATCAGGAGCGGGGCGGCGAAGGCGCCGATGTTGATCCCCATGTAGAAGACGGTGAATCCGCCGTCCCTGCGGGGGTCGTTGGGGCCCGAGTAGAGGTGCCCGACCATCGTGGAGATATTGGCCTTCAGCAGACCGGATCCGACGCCGATGAAGACCAGGCCCGCGAAGAAGAGCGCGTTGACGCCGGTGGCCAGCAGCGCGTGGCCGATCATGATCACGAACGCGGATATCGAGACCGTCCTGCGCGGGCCCCATACGCGGTCGCCGAGCCAGCCGCCCGGCATCGCCATCAGGTAGACCGTCGCGTTGTAGACGGAGTAGAGAGCCACGGCCGTGGCGGAGGCCATGCCCATACCGCCCTCTGCGACCGCGGCCGTCAGATAGAGGACGAGCAGGGCGCGCATCCCGTAGAAGCTGAAGCGCTCCCACATCTCGGTCATGAAGAGGGTGGCGAGACCGCGGGGGTGGCCGAAGAAGGTCTTGCCGTCGGCCGCAGGCGGGTGCTGCGGCGCGTCCTTGGACGTTGTGGACGCCATGTGGGGGGTTTCCTCGCTGTGTGAGAAGGGGGCCGGTGCGGGATGCCGGCGGGGTGCCGCCGGTCCCGGGCAGCCCCCGCGTGCTTCTCACACGGCAAGGGCCCGGCGCTGGGGACATGTTGATCGCTGGTGCCGCCTCCGCCGCACCGTCCCCGGGCCGGGACATGACGGGTGGGCCCTCGCGGGCAGAGCTCCTGAGGCCCGGCATCCCGGGGGCCGGATGGTGCGTGTGCTCGCCGCCCCCCTTGGCGGAAGTCCACCGCCGGGCCGGCCGGCCTCCGGTCTCATGGACGCGGTCGGCCGGCGACACAGGATCACCGCCGCACTGGCTCCGCCGGGGCCCCCGCCCCTGGGTGATCACGCCGGAAGCCAGCTCACCATACGTCACGGGGGTACCCGTAACGGAAGGGATTGGGAGCGGGATCACAGGCGCAAGGGGTAAATTCCCAGTCAATTCGAAGGTAACGAGTTCGCATCTCCGACGATCCGCGCTGGTTGGCAGGGACCGGCCTTACGCTCGGCGACGAGGACTACCATCGCCGCATGACCCGTGTACTGCTCGCCGAGGACGACGCCGCCATCTCGGAGCCCCTGGCACGCGCGCTGCGCCGTGAGGGATACGAGGTCGAGGTGCGCGAGGACGGCCCCGGGGCGCTCGACGCAGGCCTCAAGGACGGCATCGATCTGGTGGTGCTCGACCTCGGTCTGCCGGGCATGGACGGCCTGGAGGTCTGCCGCCGGCTGCGCAACGAGGGGCACACCTTTCCCGTGCTCGTCCTCACCGCGCGTGCGGACGAGGTCGACACCGTCGTCGGCCTGGACGCGGGTGCCGACGACTACGTCACCAAGCCCTTCCGCCTCGCCGAGCTGCTCGCGCGCGTGCGTGCACTGCTGCGGCGGGGCGCGGCCGTCGAGCCCGCCGTCCCGCCCGCCACGCACGGCGTGCGCATCGACGTCGACTCGCACCGCGTGTGGATGGGCGAGGAGGAACTGCAGCTCACGGCAAAGGAGTTCGACCTGCTGCGTGTGCTGGTGCGGGACGCCGGGCGGGTCGTCACACGCGATCAGCTCATGCGTGAGGTCTGGGACACCACATGGTGGTCGTCGACCAAGACCCTCGACATGCACATCTCCTGGCTCCGCAAGAAGCTCGGCGACGACGCCGCCAACCCGCGCTACATCGCCACCGTGCGGGGCGTCGGGTTCCGTTTCGAGAAGAGCTGAGAGACCGAGCGTGCCGGCCCCGTCGACCTCAGCACCGCTTCCCGGGGACCGGGACCGCCGTCCCCGCGGCGGCTCCTGTACGGAGGACGACTCGTGCGGCGCAGGCTGATCCTCTCGACGCTCGCGGTCGTGCTCGTCGTCGTGGCCGTGTTCGGCATCTCGCTGATCCTCGTCGAGTCCCGCTCCATCGAGAACAGCGCACGCGACAACGTGAAGTCGGAGGCCGTGCAGCTGGTCTCCGTCGTGGAGAGCCGCATCGTCGCCGGAGAGAAGGTCTCCCCCAGGACGATGAACAACGCCGTGCCGCACCACCGCCACGTGCGCATCGAAGTGCCCGGCAAGAAGGTCATCACGCTCGGGAAGCGCCCCGAAGGCAGGGTCATCGAGGCGTCGCAGACCGGTGCGCACGGCGAGCGCATCACCGTTCAGCAGGGCTACAGCTCGGTCGAGGACGAGCTGGGCCGCACGCTGCTGATCATCCTCGCGGTCGCGCTGCTCGCGGTCGCGTCGGCCGCCATCCTCGCCGTACGGCAGGCGCATCGCGTCGCGGCCCCCCTCACCGACCTCGCCGAGACGGCCGAGCGGCTCGGCTCCGGCGACCCCCGGCCCCGGCACCGCCGCTACGGCGTGCCCGAACTCGACCGCGTCGCCGACGTGCTGGACGGGAGCGCGGACCGCATCGGCCGGATGCTGACCGCCGAGCGCCGGCTCGCCGCGGACGCCTCGCACCAGCTGCGTACGCCGCTCACGGCGCTGTCGATGCGGCTGGAGGAGATCATCGCCACCGCCGACACCGACGACCCGGAGGACCGGGCCACGGTGAAGGAGGAGGCGACGATCGCGCTGGCCCAGGTCGAGAGGCTCACGGACGTCGTGCAGCGCCTGCTCACCAACTCCCGTGACCCGCGCTCGGCTTCGGCGGTCGGCTTCGACCTCGACGAGGTGCTCAAGCAGCAGGTGGCGGAGTGGAAGCCCGCCTACAGGAGCGAGGGCCGCGCGATCGTGCGTTCCGGGAAGCCCGGGCTGCGGGTCGTGGGCACGCCGGGAGCGGTCGCGGGCGTGCTGGCGACGCTGATCGAGAACTCCCTGATGCACGGGGAGGGCCGGGTCGCGCTGCGCACCCGCGTCACCGGCAACCAGGTCGTGGTGGAGGTGACGGACGAAGGTCCCGGCGTGGACTCCGAACTGGGTTCACGCGTCTTCGAACGGACGGTCAGCGGCCACAACTCCACCGGGCTCGGCCTCGCCGTCGCCCGCGACCTGGCGGAGGCGGACGGCGGACGGCTGGAGCTACTTCAGCATCATCCGCCGGTTTTCGCGCTCTTTCTCAGCCGCGAGAGCGTCAGCAGAAGCAGATCGGGCGAAGATGCGGCCTGAACCCGAGCGGAATACCCAGGTGCGGTACGTCCAGAAGCGGAAGACGGTACCGATGCCGAGGCCGATGACGTTCTTCGCGATGTTGTCCGCGAGCGGCGAGGTGTAGCCCAGTCCGTAGTGGGACACGGCGAGGACGGCGTTCTCGATGACGAGCGCGACGCCGCTGAAGAAGAAGAACAGGACGGTCTCGCGCCGGATGCGGCGCTTGTCGGTGTGCCGGTACGTCCAGTAGCGGTTGCCCAGGTAGTTCGTACCGATCGCGACGACTTGGGAGATCACACCGGAACGGATCGGCGCCAACTGCAGGGTGTGGATGCACAGGTTGAAGACGGCCACGTTGACCAGGAAACCGACGGCACCCACCGTGCCGAATTTCGCGGCCTCGCGGACGAGACGTTCCAGCCTGGTGCGCAATCGTCTCAACGTGCGCAGCGCGCTCCAGTCACCCATTGTGCCGTTGCCCCGTTTCGGTCGACGTCGTCCGTCCCCCGCGCAACATGCTAACCAGCGGGCATCCGCTCTCGCAGCGCGGGCGAGCGCGACCCCGGCCGCCCGGGCCGCGGGGCGGCGCGTCGGCCCGCTCCGGATCCCGGCCGCGTCCCGCGCCTCGTGCGGGCGCCCGTGGCGGGCGGCGACCGCCGCTTCGGCCGTGCGAGGCGGTGCGGATACGCTGAAGCTGTGACGTTCCCCGTAGTCGGCATGGTCGGTGGCGGCCAGCTAGCCCGCATGACCCACGAGGCGGGCATCCCGCTCGGCATCAGATTCAGGCTCCTCTCGGACACCCCGCAGGACTCCGCCGCGCTGGTGGCCGGCGAAGTCGTGGTCGGCGACCACCGCGACCTCGGCACCCTGCGTGACTTCGCCCGCGGCTGCGACGTGATCACCTTCGACCACGAGCACGTGCCGACGGACCATCTGCGCGCGCTGGAGGCGGACGGGATCCCCGTGCGCCCCGGCCCCGACGCGCTGGTGCACGCCCAGGACAAGGGCGTCATGCGCGAACGCCTGGACAGCCTCGGCGTGCCCTGCCCGCGGCACCGCATCGTGCAGGACCCCGCCGACGTCGCGGCGTTCGCCGCCGAGGTCGCCCTGGCCGAGGACGAGGCCGGGAGCGAGGGAGCCGGTACGTCCGACGGCGCCGGATTCCCCGTTCCCGTCGTGCTGAAGACGGTGCGCGGCGGCTACGACGGCAAGGGCGTCTGGGTCGTGCGCTCCACCGGCGAGGCGGCCGTCCCGTTCAGGGCCGGAGTGCCCGTACTGGCCGAGGAGAAGGTCGACTTCGCGCGTGAGCTGGCGGCCTGCGTGGTGCGCTCGCCGCACGGGCAGGCCGTCGCCTATCCCGTCGTGGAGTCCGTGCAGGTCGGCGGCGTCTGCGACACGGTGATCGCTCCAGCGCCCGGCCTTCCCGGCGACGAAGCGGTCACCGCGCAGCAACTGGCGCTGAGGATCGCCCAGGAGCTGGGCGTCGTCGGGCACATGGCCGTCGAGCTCTTCGAGACGCGCGACGGGCGTGTACTCGTGAACGAACTGGCGATGCGGCCGCACAACTCGGGGCACTGGACCCAGGACGGCGCGGTCACCTCGCAGTTCGCCAACCATCTGCGCGCCGTGCTCGATCTGCCCCTCGGCGACCCGCGCGCCCGCGCACGCTGGACGGTCATGGCGAACGTACTCGGCGGCGACTACCCGGACATGTACTCGGCGTACCGCCATTGCATGGCCCGCGACCCGCAGTTGAAGATCCACATGTACGGCAAGGACGTGAAGCCGGGGCGCAAGGTCGGCCACGTCAACACCTACGGCGACGACTTGGACGACGTGCGCGAACGCGCCGCACATGCCGCCGGATACCTGCGAGGAACGATCACCGAATGACGCCTGAAACCCCGCTCGTCGGCCTCGTCATGGGCTCCGACTCCGACTGGCCCGTCATGGAGGAGGCCGCCAAGGCGCTGGACGAGTTCGAGGTGCCCTACGAGGCCGACGTCGTCTCCGCGCACCGCATGCCCCGCGAGATGGTGACGTACGGCGAGGAGGCGGCCTCACGCGGGCTGCGCGCGATCATCGCGGGCGCGGGCGGCGCCGCCCATCTGCCCGGCATGCTCGCCTCGGTGACGCCGCTGCCGGTGATCGGGGTGCCGGTGCCGCTGAAGTACCTCGACGGCATGGACTCCCTGCTCTCCATCGTGCAGATGCCGGCGGGCGTGCCCGTCGCGACGGTCTCGGTGGGCGGGGCGCGCAACGCGGGCCTGCTGGCCGTGCGCATCCTCGCGGCCCACGACCCCGAACTCCAGGAGCGCATGGGGCGGTTCCAGGACGAGCTGAACGAAGAGGCCACGGAGAAGGGCCGCCGGCTGCGCGGCAAGGTCGCCGCGAGCAGGACCGGCTTCGGCTTCGGAGGCAGCTGATGACCGGTGGCGCGGGGACGGCCGCGGAGCCGGCCCTGCTGGAGCGTGCCCGCGAACTGCTCGCCGCCCACCCGGTGGTGGACGGGCACAACGACCTGCCGTGGGCGCTGCGCACGCAGGTGTCCTACGACATCTCCCGGCGCGACATCTCCCGGGACCAGTCGGCGCATCTGCACACCGACATCCCCCGGCTGCGTGCGGGCGGCGTCGGCGCCCAGTTCTGGTCGGTGTACGTGAGCACGGAGCTGGCCGGGGACGCCGCGGTGAGCGCCTGCCTCGAACAGATCGACGTCGTGCGGCAGTTGGTGGCACGCCACCCGTCGGAGCTGCAACTCGCGCTCACCGCACGGGAGGTGGAGGCGGCACGCTCCGAGGGCCGTATCGCCTCGCTGATGGGCGCCGAGGGCGGGCACTCCATCGTCAACTCCCTTGCCACGCTGCGCGCTCTGCACGAACTGGGCGTGCGCTACATGACGCTGACGCACAACGACAACACCGACTGGGCGGACTCCGCGACGGACGAACCGCGCCACGACGGCCTCTCGCGCTTCGGCGAGGAGGTCGTTCGGGAGATGAACCGGGCCGGGATGCTCGTCGACCTCTCCCACGTCGCCGCCTCCACGATGCGGGACGCGCTGCGCGTCAGCGAGGCGCCGGTGATCTTCTCGCACTCCTCCTCGCGCGCCGTGTGCGACCACCCGCGCAACATCCCCGACGACGTGCTGGAAGCGCTGCCGCGCAACGGCGGCGTGGCGATGGCGACGTTCGTGCCGAAGTTCGTGCTGCCGGAGGCCGTCGCCTGGACGAAGGCCGCCGAGGAGAACATGCGGGCGCACGGGCTGCATCCGCTGGACACCGGCGAGGAAGGCATGCGCGTACACCGCGCCTACGAGCAGGAGAACCCGCGTCCGGTCGCGGACGCGTCCACCGTCGCGGACCATCTGGACCACATGCGTGAGGTCGCCGGCATCGACCATCTCGGCATCGGCGGCGACTACGACGGCACGGCGTTCGTACCGGCACAGCTGGAGGACGTCTCCGGCTATCCGAACCTCATCGCCGAACTGCTGCGGAGGCACTGGTCCGAGGAGGACCTGGCGAAGCTGACCTGGCGGAACGCGGTGCGCGTGCTGGGTGAGGCGGAAGCGGTCTCCCGCGAACTGCGCGAGCGGCGCGGGCCCTCGGTCGCGACGATCGCAGCGCTGGACGGCTGAACGGCCGGTTCGATGCCCCGTCGGCACGCGGCCGCCGGGGCGGTCCGCCTGTGTGCGCTTCAATCTGGGCGTGGGTCTGCCGGCCTCCGGTCAGCCGGCCTCCGGTCAGCTGGGCCCCGGTCAGCTGGGCGGGGCCAGCTCCGCCCAGACCGTCTTGCCCATGCCCTCCGGATTGCGGACCACGCCCCAGTCCAGGCAGAGCCGCTGGACGATGAACATGCCGTGGCCGCCCGGACGACCGGCGCGGTGCGGTGTGCGCGGCGCCGGCGATCCGCTGCCCTGGTCGACGATCTCCAGCCGCAGCACCTCCGCGCCGCTGCCGACCCGCAGCTCCTCGGGCCCGTCCGCGTGCAGGCACGCGTTCGTCACCAGCTCGGAGACGACGAGCAGAACGTCCTCGGCGGCGGCGCGCTGGTCACCGGTCGAGGCGGGAAGCCAGCCCCAGTCCTGCAGCGCCTGCCGGACGAAATCGCGGGCACGGGGCACGGCACCGCTGACGCCGACCAGGCGCAGCCTGCGCACCTGGCGCATCGGACGACCCTTCCCCGTCTCTCCCCGTACGGACTCGCCGCTCTCCCGCTCCGCCCTGCCCACGACCTGACCCGGCTCGTCCGCGGAAGCGGCGTGGGCGGCGGAAGGGCCCGTGGAGGCACCCTCGGACGGAGCGGACGTGCCGCTGTGGTCGGAGGGCTGCTCCACCTGAGCGGCTCCCGCCGTCTTGCCCTGCGGGCCGGACTGCTCCGGCCCTCCGGCGGCACCGGCGGAGCCTGCCGCACCCGAGACCCTCGACGGTCCGGACGCCCCCGAGGCCCCTGACGAGCCCGCGGAGAGCCCGCTGAGGGCTCCGGCCCCGGTGCTCCCGGCCCCGGACGCAGCCGCTGTCGCGGTGCCCTCGGGCTCCGGACCGCAGTCGCCAGCCGGAAACGGCCGGGTGGTGCTCATCAGTGGTTCACCTCACCGATCACCGATAGTGCCTCTCGTCGCCGGGCCACGGGCAGGCGGGCGACATCGCGCGTGCCTGACTGGCTCAGGGGATCTCCTGCCCTACGGAACCGTGAGAACACCCACTGATGCGGACGGAGTGATGTGACGCGTGTAACTTCCGCGTAGCGGGCTGTACACACATGCCGGAACGTGCATCACGCCTCCGCCACATTGGCCAATGCCGAGTCGAGGTCGTCGTGGAGAGTGAACACCGCTCCCGCGCCCGTGATCTCGAAGACCCGGGCGACGACGGGCCGCATTCCCGCGAGGTGGACGCCTCCCCCGGCGGCCTCGGCCTTGAGCCGGGCCCCCAGCAGGACGTTCAGTCCGGTGGAGTCGCAGAACTCCAGTCCGGAGCAGTCCACGACCAGGCGGCTGCCGCCCTCCGCGATGGCCTGCTCCAGCGCTTCGCTGAACAGGTCCGCGGTGTGGTGATCGAGCTCCCCCTCAGGGGTCACGACGGCACTGCCCGCCTGGTGCCGAACGTCGACCGTCAGCCGACCCCGGCTCGTGCTGCCGGGCATCCCGCGGTCCATGCACACCCCTCTTGATCGCCAAAGCGCCGTCTCTTCTGCCCCCGTCAACAGACTCGAACCCTACGCCTTCACCGGCAGTACCGGTAGCCGAACAACCCACACATTGGGGCAAATTCGGACATCCAGCACTTGCCATACACGTACGCGAGCGGGTAGGCGTATAGGAATACAGAAACACGTCGGCATTGGAGGCGCCGCACCTTCGTAGTGCACGTCACGGCTTCGGCAGCCATATGCCGAGAATGATGGAGGACATCGCCATGTCACCGAGGCTCGATCAAGGGATACCGGACACCGCTACCGAACCGGTCCTCCCGGAACAGCTCGGCGCGGAGCAGCTCGGCGCGGAGCAGTTCAGCCCGGTCCAGGTGCCCGAACCCACGAGCCCGGAAGCTGTCGAGGAGATCTTCGACCAGCTTCAGCTCCCGGAGATCCCACCGTATGACGAGGTGGGCCCGGTCGACGCACGAGCCATGTCGAAGACCCTCTTCAAGCGCCTCGAGAAGCTGGACGAGGGCACCCACGAGTTCTCGTACGTGCGCAACACGCTCGTCGAACTCAACCTGGCCCTGGTCAAGTTCGCCGCCTCCCGCTTCCGCTCACGCAGCGAGCCGATGGAGGACATCGTCCAGGTGGGCACGATCGGTCTGATCAAGGCGATCGACCGGTTCGACATGGAGCGCGGAGTCGAGTTCCCGACGTTCGCCATGCCGACCATCGTCGGCGAGATCAAGCGCTTCTTCCGTGACACCTCCTGGTCCGTGCGCGTGCCGCGCCGGCTGCAGGAGCTGCGCCTGGACCTGGCCAAGGCCGGTGACGAGCTCGCGCAGAACCTCGACCGCGCACCGACGATGGAGGAGCTCGCCGAGCGGCTCGACATCTCCGTCGAGGAGGTCGTCGAGGGCATGGCGGCGAGCAACGCCTACACCGCCAGCTCCCTGGACGCGCAGCCGGAGGAGGACGACACCGAGGGCGCCCTCGCCGACCGCATCGGCTACGAGGACAACGGACTCGAGGGCATCGAGTACGTCGAGTCGCTCAAGCCGCTGATCGCCGAACTCCCCGCGCGTGACCGGACGATCCTCTCGCTGCGGTTCGTCGCCAACATGACCCAGAGCGAGATCGGCGACGAGCTCGGCATCTCCCAGATGCACGTCTCCCGTCTGCTCTCGCGCACGCTGAACAAGCTGCGCAAGGGCCTGATGGTCGAGGACTGAGCCCCGCGCCTCGCGCGGTCACACGGAACACGCGAGCGGGCCGCCCCGGTGGAGACACCGGTGGCGGCCCGCTTCGTCGTACGGGGACGGGGCTCCGGCGACGGTCAGGCGCCGGCCGGCCGCCCGCGGTGCCAGACCCGGCTCGTGAGGGGGACGCCGGGGCGGTAGGCGAGATGGACGTGCGAGGGGGCGTCCATCAGGACCAGATCGGCGCGGGCGCCGGGGCTCAGCCGGCCGATGTCGTCGCGGCGCAGCGCCCGTGCGCCGCCGGCCGTGGCGGACCAGACGGCCTCGTCCGGCGTCATCCCCATCTCCCGTACGGCGATGGCGACGCAGAACGGCATCGACGAGGTGAACGAGGAACCCGGATTGCAGTCCGTGGAGAGTGCGACGGTGGCGCCCGCGTCCAGCAGGCGGCGGGCGTCCGGGTAGACGGCCCTGGTGGAGAACTCGCAGCCGGGGAGCAGCGTGGCGACCGTGCCGTCGGCATGCGCGAGCGCGTCGACGTCGGCGTCGGTCAGGTGCGTGCAGTGGTCGGCGGAGGCGGCGCCGAGTTCGACGGCGAGCTGGACACCGGGGCCGTGCGAGAGCTGGTTGGCGTGGATACGGGGGATCAGGCCCTTCGCCCGGCCCGCCGTGAGGACGGCACGGGCCTGGTCCCCGTCGAAGGCGCCCTTCTCGCAGAAGACGTCGACCCAACGGGCGTACGGCGCGCAGGCGTCCAGCATGGGCCCGGTCACGAGGTCCACGTAGGCGGCGGGGTCGTCGGCGTACTCGGGGGCGACGATGTGCGCGCCCATGTATGTGACTTCGTCGGTCTGCTCCGCCGCCACGCGCAGGGCGCGCGACTCCTGTTCGGGAGTGAGGCCGTAGCCGGACTTGGTCTCCATGGTGGTCGTGCCCTGGCGGCGGGCCTCGTCGAGGAACCGGGTCAGGTTGCGGCCGAGTTCGTCGTCGCTCGCCTCGCGGGTCGCCGCGACGGTCGTGCGGATGCCGCCGGCTGTGTAAGGGCGCCCCGACATGCGGGCGTTGAACTCGGCCGTGCGGTCGCCCCCGAAGAGCAGATGCGAGTGGGAGTCGACGAAACCGGGGACGGCTGCCCGGCCTTCGGCGTCGTGGGCGGAGTCGGCGGCGGGCGCCTCCGCGGCGGGACCGACCCATGCGACGCGGTCGCCGTCGAGGACGACGGCGGCGTCATGTACGAGACCGAGGGGCCCGCCCTCGCCGAGTGCGGGGTCGTTGGTCACCAGGGTGCGGATGTTCGTGACGACTGTGCTGGTCATGTGTCGCTTCCTCGGCCCTTCTTCGACGATTCCTCGACGCTCGGTCGACCGGCCCTGCTCGCCGGCGCTGTGCTGCTGCGGGCGCTTCCGTTCCGGTGCTGCGGGTACTTCCGGTGCTTCGGGTGCTTGCGGTGCCGCGGCCCCACCGCCCGGAAGGTGGGACGGCGGCCCAACTCTCAGTGGACGGCGCCGATCGCCTCGGCCAGGGCGGCCGGCACGTCGGGGACGTACGCGTGCCGGGCGTCCCGCACGATGTGTTCCCCGCCCACGACCGTGTGGCGGATGTCGGCGGCGGACGCCGCGAAGACGGCCGTCTCGGGCGCCATGCGGAGCGGAGGTCCGGCCGTGCGCACCGAGTCCAGCGAGACCGTCGTGAAGTCGGCGAGCATGCCCGCCTCCAGGCGTCCCGCCTCGGGCCAGCCCAGCGTGGCATGGCCGTCCTCCGTGGCGGCGCGCAGCAGCTGTGCCGCCGTCCAGTGGCCGCGTGTGCGCGTGCGGAGGCGCTCGTCGAGCTCCAGCGCGCGAGCCTCCTCCAGCAGGTCGACGACGGCGTGGCTGTCGCTGCCCAGGGACAGGGTGGCGCCGGCGCGTTCCAGCCGGGGCGCGGGCCCGATCCCGTCGGCGAGGTCCCGTTCGGTGGTGGGGCACATGCACACCCCGGTCGAGGAGTCGCCGATGAGCTTGATGTCCTCGTCGGTCAGATGGGTGGCGTGCACGGCCGTCGTACGGCGCCCGAGGACCCCGTGGTCGGCGAGGAGCCGCGTGGGGGTGCAGCCGTGCGCCTCCTGGCAGGCGTCGTTCTCGGCGGTCTGCTCGGAGAGGTGGACGTGCAGCGGCGCCGAGCGCTCCTCCGCCCACTCCACGATCGGGCCCAACTCCCTTGCCGGGACGGCCCGTACGGAGTGGATGGCCGCGCCGGTACGTGCGTGCCCGCCCTCGGGGGCCCGCAGCTGCGCCGCACGCTCGGCCCACGCCTCGGCGGTGCCGTCGGAGAAGCGGAGCTGCTGCCGGCCGGGAGGCTCACCGCGGCCGCCCCGCCCGAAGCCCGAGGCGAGGTAGGCCGTGTCGAGGAGCGTGATGCGGAGCCCGGCGTCCCGGGCGGCGGAGATGAGGGCGTGGCCCATGGCGTTGGGATCGTCGTAGGGCTCGCCGCCCGGCCCGTGGTGGAGGTAGTGGAACTCGCCGACGCAGGTGATGCCGGCCAGCGCCATCTCCGCGTACGCGGCGCGGCCGAGGGCGTAGGCCGAGTCCGGCGTGAGGCGGCCGGCGACCTGGTACATCATCTCGCGCCACGTCCAGAAGGTGCCCGACCCGACCTGCACGGTGCCGCGCAGCGCGCGGTGGAAGGCGTGCGAGTGCGCGTTGGCGAAGCCCGGCAGGGTGAGGCCGCGCAGCTTCACGGCGCCGCGGGGCGGTGAGCCGACTCCCCTGCGTACGGCGGTGATCCGGCCGTCAGCGCCGGTCTCGATCATCACGTCGAGCTCCAGCGTGCCGTTGAGCCAGGCGTGCGTGCACCAGTACACGTGCTCCGGGTCGGGGGACGGCCCGCCCGGGCCCTCGCGGGAGTGCGACGGCGAGGCGGGCGTGGGGGACGAGGACGAGACGGATGGCATCAGCAGGCCAGCCCTTCCAGCACGTCGGCGAGTGCTCGCACTCCGGCCACGCAGTCGTCCTCTTCCGCGGACTCGGCGGGCGAGTGCGAGACACCGGTGGGATTGCGGACGTAGAGCATCGCCGTCGGGACGGAGGCGGACAGGATCCCCGCGTCGTGTCCCGCGCCGGTGGGCAGCAGCGGCGCTCCGCCCAGCCGCCGTGCGATCCGGTCACGCAGATCGTGGGCGAACTCCACGGTCCCCGTATGGGATTCACGTGTGACGCCGACTTCCACGCCGTCGGCACGCCCGCGCAGAGCGGCCGCGCTCTCGATGCCGGCGACGACGGCGGCGAGGGTCTCCTCGTCCGGGGCGCGCGAGTCGAGCCAGCCCCGTACGACGGAGGGGATGGCGTTGACGCCGTTCGGCTCGACGGCGACCTTGCCGAACGTGGCGAGTGCGCCCGCGCGTTCGGCCTCCTCACGGGCGGCGAGCACCGTCCCGGCGTAGGTCAGCATCGGGTCGCGGCGGTCCTCGAGCCGGGTGGTGCCGGCGTGGTTGGCCTCGCCGCGGAAGTCGAACCGCCAGCGGCCGTGCGGCCAGATCGCCGATGCGACGCCCACGGCGTGACCGGCTGTCCCGGCCGCCGCAGCCTCCCGGTCCCCCGCCGCCGCGGCCGCGAGGAGGCCGGGGTCCGCGAGCGCGCGTCCCTGCTCGATGTGGAGTTCGACGAACGCTCCGATGCGGGCGAGCCGGTCGGGGTCGGGACCGATGCCGTCCGGGTCGTGGCCGGCCCGCTCCATGGCCTGCGGCAGCGAGACGCCCTCTGCATCGCGCAGCTCGTACGCCTGCTTCTGTGTCAGCCCTCCGACGCTGAGCCGGGATCCGACGCACGCAAGGCCGAAGCGTGCGCCCTCCTCGTCGGTGAAGTTGACCAGGCCCAGCGGCACCCTGAAGTGGGCGCCCTTCGCCCGGAGTTCGTCCAGCGCGGCGAACGCCGAGACGACACCGAGGGGCCCGTCGAAGGCGCCGCCGTCCGGGACGGAGTCGAGATGGGAGCCGGTCACGACGGCGTTCCCGCGAGCGACCTCCTCCGCGCTCGTCACGCCGAGCCAGGCCCACTGGTTGCCGTTGCGGTCCGACTCGTAGGCCAGGCCGCGGGATTCGGCCTGTGCGCGGAACCAGGCGCGGCAGTCGGTGTCCGCTCCCGTCCACGCGTAGCGGCGGTAGCCGCCGCCGGCCTTGTTCTTGCCGATCGCGGCCAGGTCACGCCACATCTCGTGGAACGAGGGCGGGCTCGCCGCGGGGGTGCGGGGGCTCCCGATGTCGGGCACCGGCCTGCCGACGACAGGCCGCCGCGCCGGGCTCCCCTCGGCACCCTCGGCGTCCCCCGCTCCGCCTGCGTCCCGTGCGGTCACGCGCCGACCTCCCCTTCCCGGTCCTCCCGGCCCTCCCGGCCCTCACGCATCGGCACCCGCACGCCCCGCTCGGCGGCGATCTCCTCCGCGCGCTCGTAACCGGCGTCGACGTGACGCACCACGCCCATGCCCGGGTCGTTCGTCAGCACCCGGCGCAGCTTCTCGCCGGACAGCTCCGTCCCGTCAGCCACCGTGACCTGGCCCGCGTGGATCGAGCGGCCCATGCCGACGCCGCCGCCGTGGTGGATCGAGACCCAGGTCGCCCCGGAGGACGCGTTCACCATGGCGTTCAGCAGCGGCCAGTCGGCGATCGCGTCGGAGCCGTCGCGCATCGCCTCGGTCTCCCGGTACGGGGAGGCCACCGAGCCGCAGTCCAGGTGGTCGCGCCCCAGCACCAGCGGCGCCGAGAGCTCGCCGCTCGCGACCATGTCGTTGAAGCGCTCCCCCGCGCGGTCCCGCTCGCCGTAGCCGAGCCAGCAGATGCGGGCGGGCAGGCCCTGGTAGTGCACGCGCTCACCGGCGAGCCTGATCCAGCGGGCGAGCGACTCGTTCTCGGGGAAGAGCTCGAGCAGCGCGCGGTCCGTGGCGGCGATGTCCTTCGGGTCGCCCGAGAGCGCCGCCCAGCGGAACGGGCCTCTGCCCTCGCAGAACAGCGGGCGGATGTACGCGGGTACGAAGCCGGGGAAGTCGAACGCGCGCCCGTACCCGTGGAGTTGAGCCTCGCCGCGGATCGAGTTGCCGTAGTCGAAGACTTCGGCTCCCGCGTCCATGAAGCCGACCATCGCCTCCACGTGGCGGGCCATCGACTCGCGTGCGCGCTGCGTGAAGTCGGCGGGCTTGTCCGCCGCGTACTGCGCCATGTCGTCGAAGTCGACGCCGACGGGGAGGTACGCGAGCGGATCGTGCGCGCTGGTCTGGTCGGTGACGATGTCGATCGGTGCGCCGCGCTCCAGCAGCTGGGGCACCAACTCGGCGGCGTTGCCGAGGACTCCGACGGAGAGCGGGCGGCGCTCGTCGCGTGCCTTCGTCGCCAGCTCCAGTGCGTGGTCGAGCGAATGGGCCCGTACGTCGAGGTAGCCGTGCCCGATGCGGCGCTCGATCCGGGAGGGATCGCACTCGATACAGATCACGACGCCGTCGTTCATCGTGACGGCGAGCGGCTGCGCGCCGCCCATGCCGCCGAGTCCGGCGGTCAGGGTGATCGTGCCGGCCAGCGTGCCGCCGAACCTCTTGGCGGCGACGGCCGCGAAGGTCTCGTACGTGCCCTGGAGGATCCCCTGCGTGCCGATGTAGATCCACGAACCGGCGGTCATCTGCCCGTACATGGTGAGGCCGAGGGCGTCCAGCCGCCGGAACTCCTCCCAATTGGCCCAGTCGCCCACGAGGTTGGAGTTGGCGAGCAGCACGCGCGGCGCCCATTCGTGGGTGCGCATCACGCCGACGGGACGGCCGGACTGCACGAGCATCGTCTCGTCATCGCCCAGCGTGCGCAGCGTGCGGACCATGGCGTCGAAGGAGTCCCAGTCGCGGGCCGCCTTCCCGGTGCCGCCGTAGACGACGAGCTTGTCGGGGTGCTCGGCCACCTCGGGGTCGAGGTTGTTCTGAAGCATCCGAAGGGCGGCCTCCTGCGGCCACCCCCTGGCACTCAGTTCGCTGCCGCGCGGCGCCCGTACGGGTCGCGGTCCTGACATCTCCCGTGCCTCCCTGCCGTGTGTCGTCCCGACTCCCCCGACTTCAATTATTCACACACTGTACGGAGTGAATAGACCTAGTCAATATCGCGGGTGGTCCGTACCCCTGCGCGCGGCGGACGTGTTTGGCTTGTCGTATGCACGACTCCAGCAGCAGCCCTGCCACGACGGCCCCGGCGGCCGCCACAGCCTCCTCGGACTCCCCCGTTTCCCCGGTCTCCCCCGGCTCCCGGGCCCCGTCGCCGGCCGGAGGCCGCGCGGCCTCCGCCGCCTCCGCGGCCGGAACGGACGCCATGGACGGCTCGGCGATCGCGGCCCGCCGCGACCTGGCCGTACGCGCCGCCGTCGAGCAGGGCCTCGTCACGGAGGACCGGCACCCGATCGCCGCCCTCCTCGACGTCCGGGCGATACGCGAGGCCGCGCACGCGCTGCGGACGGCCTTCGAGAACGTGGCAGCGCCCGGCCAGGACGTTCTGCACACCTTCGCCGTGAAGGCGGCCTCGCTCGTGCCGGTCCTGCGGCTCCTGGCCGACGAGGGCATCGGCTGCGAGGTCGCCAGCCCCGGCGAACTGGCCCTGGCACGGGCCGCGGGCGTACCGGCGGCGCAGACGGTCCTGGACTCCCCCGCGAAGACCGTCAGCGAACTCCGCGAGGCCCTCACCCTCGGCATCGCCCTCAACGCGGACAACCCGTCGGAGCTCGCCCGCCTCGACGAGCTGATCGACCCGGACCTGCCGTCGCCGTCACCGGTGGGTCTGCGCGTCAACCCGCAGATCGGCGGCGGCTCCATCGGGGCGATGAGCACCGCGACGGCCACCTCGAAGTTCGGGGTCGCGCTCGACGACCCGGGCGCTCGCGAATGGGTCGTACGGGCCTACCGGGAGCGCCCCTGGCTGACCCGGCTGCACTCGCACGTCGGGTCGCAGGGCATGCCGCTGGAGCTGATGGCGGAGGGCGCCCGGGCGACGTACGAACTCGCCGAGGAGATCAACGCCGCGGTCGGCAGGCGCCAGGTCGACACCCTCGACCTTGGTGGCGGCCTCCCCGTCAACTTCGACAGCGACGAGATCACGCCGTCCTTCGACGAGTACGCCCGGCTGCTCGCGGCGGCCGTGCCGGGGCTCTTCGACGGGCGGTACGGCATCGTCACCGAGTTCGGCCGCGCACTGCTGGCCAAGGCCGGAACGGTCCTCGCCCGCGTGGAGTACGCGAAGTCGGCGGGCGGGCGGTCCATCGCCGTCACCCATGCGGGCGCACAGATCGCGGTGCGTACCGTCTTCACGCCGGAGGCGTGGCCGCTGCGGGTGGCCGCGTACGACGCGGCGGGAGAGCCGAAGACCGCCGACGGCCCCGGCGGGACCGTCGTCCAGGACGTCGCCGGGCCGTGCTGCTTCGCCGGTGACCTGGTGGCCCGTGAGCGGCCGCTGCCGCGGCTGGGAGAGGGGGACTACGCGGCGCTCCTCGACACCGGGGCGTACTACTTCTCCAATCCGTTCGGCTACAACTCGCTGCCGCGGCCGGGCATTTACGGCTTCACGGTGACCGGTGCACGCGACGAGCCGGCTGCTGACGGAGCGGGCGGCGAGGTGCGGTTCGTGCCCGTGCGTGAGCCGCAGTCGCTGGCCGACATCGTGGCGGACTCCGGCGGGGAGCAGAGGGACGCGCTCCGGGAGGAGTGAACCCTTACCCCGCGGTCCCGGTTCCGGCCCCGGCCTGCACCGCCGACTCGCCCTGCTTCGCGGCGAGTTCACCGAGCAGGCGGAGAGCGGCCGCGACGGCGGGATGACCGTCGCTGCCGCGCCGGGTGACGCTCAGGAAGCGCCTGGACGGGACGTGGCGTCCGGTCAACGGAGTGCGTACGAGGTCCAGTTGCGGAGGCAGCAGAGCCAGGTGCGGCACCAGGGCGATGCCCAGCCCGTGCGCGACCAGCGTCGCGACGAGGCTCCAGTCACGCGCCTCGTGCGCGACCGACGGCGCGAACCCGGCGGTGCGGCAGGCCGCGAGCACGAGCTCCCGCGCCGAGCAGCCGCGGCCGGTCATGCCCAGGATCCAGGGCTCCGCGGCGAGGTCCTCCAGGGCGGGCCCGGGCTCCCTCGCCCGCTCATGTCCGGCGGTCGTGAGCAGGTCGAATGGATCCTCCAGCAGGGGCCGCTGGTCGAAGCGGGCGTCGTTGAACGGGGGGTTGTCCGCGATCGCCTCGACGACCGCCAGATCCGTGTCGCCGGAGAAGAGCAGGTCGAAGCAGTCCAGAGGCTCGGCCTCCCTGACCCTCACGGTCAGTCCCGGCCACTCCCGCTGCATCTGCACGGCCAGGGGCACGAGCAGCGCGGACGCCGCCGAGGGGAAGCCGGCCACGCGCAGGACTCCGCTCGGCTCGCCCACAGCGGTCGCGTGCAGCTCGGCCTCGGTGCGCTGCCACAGCTCCTCCATGGCGTCGGCGTGCCGCAGAAGGGCGTGGGCCGCCTCGGTCAACCGCACGCGCCGGCCCTGGGGTTCGAGCATCGGGACGCCCAGCTCCCGTCCGAGCTGGCGCACCTGCTGGGAGACGGCCGACGGGGTCAGATGCACGGCCTCGGCGGCCGCCGTCACGGTGCCGTACTGCGCGATCGCGCGCAGCACGGTGAGACGACGCAGATCAATCATGTAACCGTTCTACACGGTTCAGTAAAAAAATCGAACCTGGACCTGCATGGTCGGTCCCGGCAGCCTTGCTGGTGCGGGGTCCCGGTGCCCACCGGTGACCCGCCGAGCGAGGAGGTTCACACGTGTCCCACTGCCCGTACTGCGGATGGCCCGACGACCAGCCCGTCCGGGACCTCTCACAGCACCCCACAGGTGAGGGGATCCTCGTCTGGACGCGCTGCGCCTGCGGATCGCTCCAGGCACGGCTGCTCACCGCCGGCATCCTCCGGATCGTGACCAGGGGGAAGCCGGCGGCACGGCACACCGGGGACGAGGTCCGATGCTGAGGGGTCCGGGAGGGCGGCACGCGTCCCTGACCGCCCGGTCGCCGGGCCGTTCCCACACGGACGGACCGGCGGCGGCCGTCCCGGCGCTTCTCCGGGGCGGCCGCCGTCCTCAGGCCGTCAGGCGCCGCCCCAGACCTCCTCGGCCGTCTCCACGATCAGTCCGAGCTTGGCCTTCTGGTCGTCGATCGTGAGGTTGTTGCCCTCCAGCGTGGAGGAGAAGCCGCACTGCGGGGACAGGCTGAGCTGGTCGATGTCGACGTAACGGGACGCCTCCTCGATGCGGCGCTTCAGCGCGTCCTTGCTCTCCAGTTCGGGCCGCTTGCTGGTGACGAGACCGAGCACGACCTGCTTGCCCTTCGGCACGAAGCGCAGCGGTTCGAACCCGCCGGAGCGCTCGTCGTCGAACTCCAGGAAGAAACCGTCCACTTCGAGACCGCCGAAGAGCGCTTCGGCGACGAAGTCGTAGCCTCCCGAAGCCACCCACGAGGAGGCGAAGTTGCCGCGGCACATGTGCGTCGTGACGCGCAGGTCGGCGGGACGGTCCGCCAGGGCGCGGTTGATGTTGGCGATGTACGTCTCGTGCTGGTGCTCGGGGTCCCCGCCGATCTCCGCGACGTGACGGCGCTGCTCCGGGTCGTTGAGGTACGCGAGGCTGGTGTCGTCGAGCTGGAGGTAGCGGCAGCCCAGGTCGTACACGCCGCGCACCTGGGCGGCGTAGGCATCGGTCAGGTCCGTCCAGAAGGACTCCATGTCCGGGTATACGGACTCGTCGATGGCGGCGCGGCCGCCGCGGTAGTGGACCATGCTGGGCGACGGGATCGTCAGCTTCGGGGTCACGCCCTCGGAGACGGTCTCCCGCAGGAAGGTGAAGGCGTCGGCGAAGATCGTCGACTCCAGGTGCAGCTTGCTGTCCACGTGGGCGGAGGGCGGTGCGAACTCGATGTCGCCGTCCGCGTTGTGGAACTGCACCCGGAGGTTCTCGTCCTGGACCTTGTTGATCCCGCCGAGCGAGTAGATGAAGTCCATGTGCCAGGACTGCCGCCGGAACTCTCCGTCCGTCGCCCCGCGCAGCCCGGCCTCGCGCTGGAGCGCGACGACGTCGCGTACCGCCTCGTCCTCGGCGGCCTTCAGCTCGGAGGCCTCGATGCGCCCCGCCGCGTGGTCCTCGCGGGCCTGCTTGAGTGCCGCCGGGCGCAGCAGGCTCCCCACGTGGTCGGCGCGGAAGGGCGGAAGCGTACGCGCGCCGGTGGTCTCCCCCGTGGACTGCGTCCAGGTGGTGCCCCCAGTGGTGGTGGGCGTCGTCGGCTCTGACGTCATGGGGTGTCCCTTCTCCAGGTAGGGGGGTTCACCCTGCTCCGGAGTGGTCCATTCCTCAACCACGAGTTCCGTTGTCCGGAAGGACGGATTGACATGGGCTCTCCCCCTGGGCCCTGCGGCCCGGGTGGGGGTCCCCCCCAGCGGAGCGTGGGGGAGTGCCCCCCAGCTAGGCGGCGGCGAAGCGCCACCGGGTCTGGCTGTAGTCACCCTTGCGGAAGCCGAAGACCGTGGACGGGACGACCTCGAAGACCACCGCCCGGCCGCCCTGCAGATGGTGGAAGGCCCCGTCCCGCGCCTCGAACCGCCAGTCCTCGCCGTACTTCTCCACCCACGCGTCCGCCAGCCTCCGCAGCCTCTCGTCGTCGCGCACGGCCACGGCATCGCCCTCCAGGACGAGGTCGAGCCCTTCGTCGAGCGCGCTGTTTCCCGTCGTGAGCACGCAGTGCGAATTGGCCGCCAGATTGCGGAACTTGCGCTCCTCCTCGCCCGTGCAGAAGTGCAGCGCGCCGTCGTACCAGACGGCGATCAGCGGCGTGACGTGCGGACGGCCGTCCGGACGCACGGTCGTCAGCCAGTAGGTCCCGGCGCGCGCCAGGCCGTCGCGTGCGGTGTCCCAGTCGATGGGTTCCGCCCCGGGGGCGCTGTAGCGGGCGTCCAGGTCTGTGGCCGGCTCGTGGTTCCGCATGCGGGTCTCCTCCGTGATCGTGGCAAGTTCGACGGCGGTCCTGCGTGCTGCCGCCGTCCGCTGAGAGAGGACCGGATGAACGTGCGCAAGTCATCGGAGCCTTGATGATCGTGGGCGGTGGGAAGCTTCAGCCCATGCCGGAGTCTCACGAAACCCCCGATGCAAAAACCCCCTCCGACGGCGCGCCCGCCGGGGGGACACCCCTCGTCCGCGCCATCGGCCCCAAGTTGCTGGTCTTCTTCATCATCGGCGACATCCTCGGAACGGGCATCTACGCCACCACGGGGAAGGTCGCAGGGAAGGTCGGCGGGGCCCTGTGGCTGCCGTTCGTGATCGGGTTCGCGGTGGCGCTGCTGACTGCGGCCTCCTACGCGGAACTCGTCGGCAAATACCCGCGGGCAGCCGGCGCCGCGCTCTACACCCAGCGGGCGTTCAAGATGCCGTTCCTGACCTTCATCGTCGCGTTCATGGTCATGTGCTCGGGCCTGTCGTCGGCGAGCGCGGCGGCCCTCGCCTTCGCGGGCGACTATCTGTCGGCACTCGTGGACGCGCCGTCCACGCTCATCGCGATCCTCTTCGTCCTCGCGCTGGCGGCGCTCAACCTGCGTGGCGTCTCGGAGTCGGTGAAGACCAACGTCGTGCTCACACTGGTCGAACTGACGGGGCTGGTGATCGTCCTCGCGATCGGTGTGTACGCCGTGTTCGCGGGCGAGGGCGACCCCGGCCGGCTCGGCGAGATCCACACGACGGGCGGCACCGGGTACGCGGTGCTGACGGGCGTGATGGGAGCGGCGGCCCTGGGATTCTTCGCGTTCGTCGGCTTCGAGGACTCGGTCAACATGGCGGAGGAGACGGTCGATCCCAGCCGCAGCTTCCCCCGTGCGCTGTTCATCGGCGTCGCCGTCACGGGCACCATCTACGTACTGGTGGCGCTGATCTCGTCGCTGCTGGTCGACTTCCGGGTGCTGGAGAAGTCCACCGGGCCGCTGCTGGAGGTCGTCAAGGCGGGAGGGGTGAGCTTCCCGCCGGAGCTCTTCGCCGTCATCGCCCTCTTCGCGGTCAGCAACTCCGCGCTGATCAACATCATGATGGCCTCACGCCTGTGCTACGGCATGGCCAACGAGGGCATCCTTCCGGCCGTCATGGGGCGGGTGCTGCCACGCCGCCGCACCCCGGTCGTGGGCATCGTCTTCGTCACGCTGCTCGCCGTCGCGCTGGTCTCCACCGGCGAGATCGAGGGGCTCGGCGACACCACCTCGTTCCTGCTGCTGTGCGTCTTCGCCGTCGTCAACATCGCCGTCCTGGTACTGCGCAAGGAGCGGGTGGAGCACCACCACTTCCGCACTCCGACCGTGCTGCCCGTCGTGGGCGCGGTCGCCACGATCCTGCTGGCAAGCCCGCTCGCCGACCGTGCGGCGGACGTGTACGTACGGGCGGGAGTCCTCGTTGCGCTCGGCATCGCGCTGTGGGCCGTGAACAGGGCGTTCCTGGGAATCGCCGCGCGACGCCGATGAGTTCGCGTCTCCGGGCCGGTCGGTACAGGGGACGGCCGGACCGACCGGACGGCCGGCGGACACGGAGAAGGCAGGCGGGCGGGCGATGGATGACGGCACGCCGAACGCCGGCGCCGCGTTGCTGGAGCGGGCGCTCGGATACGCGCTGTGCGCCGTACGGCCGGTGACGGCCCCGGCGCTCAACCGCCGGACGCCATGCGGCCGTTGGGACCTGCGGGCGCTTCTGTGGCACACCAGCGACTCGCTCGCCGCACTGTGCGAGGGGATCGAGGACGGATACGTCGGCCTGGAACCGCCCCCCGCTCCTGCCGGGGGCGGGGTCGGCCGCGGAGCCGACGACCCGGCATCGGCGTTCCGGGCCGCGGCCTCGCGGCTGATGGGGGCATGGGCCGGCTCCGGCAGCCCGGCGGGACGGCTCGTGGCGATCGACGACATGCCCCTGACGGCCGCGGCCCTCGCCCGTACGGGAGCACTGGAGATCGCCGTGCACGGGTGGGACATCGCTCAGGCCACGGGGCTGCCGCGGCCCGTGCCGGCGGCGCTCGCCACCGAACTGATGCGCACCGCGCGTCAGTTGGTGCCCAGGCCAGAGGCGCGCCATCCGCTCTTCGGTGCGCCGATCAGGGTCCCGGCGGAGGCCGATCCGAGCGACCGCCTCGTGGCGTTCCTCGGCCGCGACCCGTACGGGACGTGGCGGGGCCAGGACAGGGGCGGCGCGGAGGGCCGGGCGGCACAGGCGTAGGGCCGTCGGGTGCGGCCGCCGGACCCGACGGCGTCGTTCGGCCGCGCCCCGCCGCTCCGTTCCGCCGCGCGCTCACTCCAGGAACAGCCCGCGGTCCGCCGCCCGCGCGTCGAACTCCTCCAGCCTGGACTGGGCCTCGGGCAGCCCGTCGCACATCGCCTCCAGCAGCACCCGCCCGAGCAGCATGGGCGCACAGGCCGTGTCGAAGACGAGTCCCGTTCCGACGGCCGCGGGGAGCAGCAGATCCTCGGGGTGTGCGACGGGTGCGAAGGCGCTGTCGGCGACGGTGACGATCCGCAGGCCCGCGGCGCGTGCGTGATCGAGCGCCTCTGCGACCTCCTTCGGGTGGCGTGGCAGGGCGAAGCACAGCAGCACGTCCGCTCCGGCGCGTACGCACCCGTCGATGCGGTCGGAGAGCATGCTTCCGCCCTCGTCCAGCAGCCGCACGTCGGGGTGGACCTTGGCGGCGAAGTAGGCGAAGCCGCGCGCCTGCGCCGAGGCGGCGCGCAGGCCCAGCACGGGCAGCGTGGGGCTCGCGGCGAGCAGCCGGCCCGCGCGCTCGACGGGAGCGGGGTCGGCGAGCAGCGCCGCCAGGTGCCGCAGATTGTCGATCTCGGCGTGCACTGCCTGCTGGTAGGCGTTGTACGGGTCGGGCTCGGCGTCCTGTTCGCCTGCGGCCCCTCCTGCCCCCGTCGCCTCGGGCGCCGATTCGCGCAGATGCCGGCGGAGCGCCGGATAGCCGTCGAAGCCGAGAGCCACGGCGAAGCGGGTGACGGACGGCTGGCTCACCCCCGCCAGCTCGGCCAGTTCGACGCTGGAGAGGAAGGGCGCGTCACCGGCCTGCCGGACCATGCAGTGTGCGATCCGGCGCTGTGTCGGCGTGAGCCTGTGCCCCTCGAAGAGCTTCAGCAGTCGCGCGCTCGCGCTGCTCATCCCGTCCTCCTGCGTTCGGTCGGTCTGCTGTGGCGGCCGCGCCCGAGGGCCGCGGGCCCGGGGCCCGCGTTCACAGCGCGGAGAGCCGGTCGAGCAGACCGACGGCCACATCTACATCATCGGACAGCGGACGGTCCGCCATCTCGGGCTCGAGTTCGGCAGCCGCCAGCTCATAGGCCCGGCCGACCGGCAGTCCCGGGTCCGGGACCGTGCCGCGCTGCCGCAACGCACGTATCGCCGCGACGAGTTCGCACGCCAGTACCTGCCGCTGGTGTTCGGGCATCCGCAGGGCGTGCCGGGCGGCCAGTGAGGCGAAGCTGGCCACTTCCTCCACACCGCGGGAGAGCACCGCGTGGCCGAGCGAGGCCGGCTGGGCCAGCGAGGTCAGCTCGGCGAGGGCGGCGCCGGCGGCGTACTCCAGGATCATCACTCCGGAGCTGGCGGGTGTGTCCTCGCTGAGGAAGGGACGCAGCCCGGTGATGCCGGGTTCGACGAGCGACACGAGCCGGGCCGTGGACAGCCGGGCCGTCTGCAGCACGGCGAGGCGGAGGCCGTCGAGCGCTGAGGCGGCGTGTGCCGCGTAGAAGCTGCCGTGGTGCAGTGCCCCGTACACGCCCTGGGCGTCCGCGCTGATCAGGGGGTTCTCGGCGGCCGCGTTGAGATCGACCTCGAGCACGCCGGCCAGCGTGTCGGCGGAGTCCAGCGCGGGCCCGTGAATCTGCGGCACGCACCGGAATCCGTACGGGTCCTGGATGCGCCCGCTGGGCGGCCCGGGCCGTGCGGGGGCGCCGAGAATCACGCGCATCCGGGCGGCGGCGGCGACGGATCCGGGGTGCGGGCGCTCCCTGTGCACGGGTTCGGCGTACGCCTCGTAGGAGCCGCCGACCGCGAGGAGGGAGAGGGCGGCGACGACGAGTGAGGCGTTCTGCAGCCTGCACAGTTCGTCGAGGGCGAGCGCGGACTGGCCCAGAGTCAGAGCGTTGCTGCTGATGAAGGCGAGCGCGTCGTTGCCGTCCAGTGCGACTGTCCGCGGTGCGGGACCGCCGGTCCAGGGCTGCTCGCCGAGCAGGGCCAGTCCGGTCTGGGCGAGTGCGGCGAGGTCTCCGGTGCCGACCGCTCCGTGTTCGCGTACGACAGGGTGCGCGCCGTTGCGTACCGCCTCCAGAAGCGCGAGCACGATCTGCGGGTTGAGTCCGGCGCCGCCGGCGAGCAGCTGGTTGGCGCGGACGGTGAGCATGGCCCGCACCTCGCGGGCGGGGAGCGGGCTGCCGACGGCACCGGCGTGGCTGCGCAGCAGCCGCAGTCCGTGGCCCTCGGCGGTGGCGTCCACATCGACGTCGCCGTCGGCACGCACGGCGGCGGTGCGGTTGGCGCCGACTCCGGTGTTACGGCCGTAGACCCGTCCGGCGAGGGCGAGTTCGCGGGCGGCGTGCCAGGAGCGTTCGACGCGGGCGAGCGACTCCGGATCGGGTTCACCGAGAGCGGCGGAGCCATGGGCGAGCTCGACGACGGCCGCCGTATTCAGTGTCCGGCCGTCCGGGGTCACACTCCGTGCGGTGTCCACGATCTGAGACGACATCCGAGTCGACCTCCTCCCACCCATGGTTTCCCGGCATGGTCACCGCTGCTCAGCCATCCGCATGGCGGGCAATGGTCACGCGCCTTTCACACCCGGCCCTTGACAACTATTCACACCCCCACGACTGTGCATGACTATATGCAGTCGGGCAAGGGACTCCGGATGATCAGCTTCGACTCGGTCAGCAAGCACTACCCGAACGGCACCACCGCCGTCGACGACCTCACACTCGAACTCCCCGAGGGCGACCTCACCGTCCTGGTCGGCTCGTCCGGGTGCGGCAAGACCACGACCCTGCGCATGATCAACCGGATGGTCGATCCAAGCGCCGGCACCGTGCGGGTGGCCGGGCGCGACGTGCGCGAATCGGACGCCGCCGAGCTCCGCAGAAACATCGGCTATGTGATCCAGCAGTCCGGGCTCTTCCCGCACCGGACCGTCCTCGACAACGTCGCCACCGTTCCCCTGCTGCTCGGCTGGGGCCGCCGCAAGGCCCGCAGCCGCGCGGCCGAACTGCTCGAACGTGTCGGCCTGGACGCCGGATCGGGCAGTCGCTACCCGCACCAGCTCTCCGGCGGCCAGCAGCAGCGCGTCGGTGTGGCACGCGCACTCGCCGCCGATCCGCCGGTTCTGCTGATGGACGAGCCGTTCGGCGCCGTCGACCCGGTCGTGAGGACCCAACTGCAGGACGAACTGCTTCGGCTGCAACGCGACTTGCGCAAGACCGTCGTCTTCGTCACCCACGACATCGACGAGGCCGTCCGGCTCGGTGACCGCATAGCCGTCTTCCGTACCGGCGGCCGGCTCGTGCAGTGCGCGCCTCCCGCACAGTTGCTGACCCGGCCCGCGGACGATTTCGTCGCCGGGTTCCTGGGCGCCGAGCGCGGGCTCAAGCTGCTCTCCCTCACCACGCTCGGAGAGGCGGACGTGCCGCACGAGCCCGTCACTCCGGTCCGCACGGACGAGCCGGTCTCGGGCATCCGCGCCGCCGGCGGCAGCTCCAACAGCGCCGCCGGCGAAGGGGATTGGCGTGTGGCGGTCGCCCCCGACGGGACTCCGGTCGGCTGGCTCGACGCCGGGCACCTGCCCGCCGGCGGCACCGCCGCAGACGCGGAACTGCTGCCCCTGCGACCGCTGCGCGACGAGGACTCGCTACTCGCCGCGCTCGACGAATCCGTCACCTCGCCGGCCAGGGCGGTCGCCCGTGTGGACGGGGACGGCGTGCTCCGCGGCATCACGGCGCGTGCCGCGCTGCACGAGCGTGCCGCCGCACACCACGCCGCTACAGCGACGGCGGGCACCGACGGCGGCGGCCGGTCCCGCGCAGACGCAGCCGCAGACCGGTCCGGCCAGAACGGCACTGACGGCACGGACGGGACGGACGGCGGAGACGTCCGGACCACCGAGGCGGCCTCGTGACGGCCGTGGACTGGGGCTGGTTCCCCGATCACATCGGCGACATGACGGTGCTCACCCTCGACCACCTGTCCATAGCCGTACCCGCGGTGCTGTGCGGACTGGTGATCGCGCTGCCCCTGGCGGTCGTGGCCCACCGGGTGAGGATGCTCCGCGGAGTGATCCTCGGAGTCTCCAACGTCCTGTTCACCATCCCCTCGCTGGCCTTCTTCGTCCTTCTGCTGCCCGTCACGGGCCTCACCCGCAGCACCGCGATCACCGGCCTGACCATCTACACCCTGGTCGTGCTGATCCGTAACACCGTCGAGGGCCTGGACAGCGTCCCCGCCGACGCCCGCGAGGCGTCCCTCGCCATGGGCTCACGGCCGCTGCGGACCCTGCTCACCGTGGAACTGCCGCTGGCCCTTCCGGTGATCATGGCGGGCGTGCGGGTGGCCACCGTCATGACCATCTCCCTGGTGAGCGTGGCGAGTTACATCGGCTACGGCGGACTCGGCCAGCTCTTCACGGACGGCTTCCAGCGCAGCTACACCACCCCAGTGATCGCCGGTGTGCTGCTGACCCTGCTGCTCGCGGTGCTCGCGGACGGCCTCCTCGTCACCGTTCAGTACCTGTGCACGCCGTGGACCCGGCACCGCACCACGGCCGCCCGCACGAAGAGGACCGGCGCGGTCCCCCGCACGAAGCCCGAGGAGGTTTGATCCATGCTTCAGCTCCTCGCCGACCTCGCGCGGTGGCTGACCGGTCCCGCCCAGTGGCAGGGCCCCGAAGGCATCGCCGTGCGGCTGCTCGAACACCTCGAGTACTCCCTGCTGGCGACCCTCGCCGGTGCCGCACTCGCCCTCCCCCTCGGCCTCCTCATCGGGCACACGCGGCGCTTCGCGTTCCTCGCCATCAACCTGGCGGGCTTCGGTCGCGCCCTGCCCACGGTCGGTCTGGTCACCCTGGTCTTTCTCGCGGGCGGGCTGAGCATGTGGCCCGTCTATGTGGCGCTGATCGCCCTCGCAGTCCCCGTCATCGTCACCAACACCTACGCGGGCATGACGGCCGTCGACCCGGACGTCACCGACGCCGCTCGAGGCGTCGGCATGACGGGCCCACAGGTGCTGTTCAAGGTCGAACTCCCCCTCGCGCTCCCCCTGGTGATGACCGGACTCCGGCTGGCCATGATCCAGGTCGTCTCCACGGCGACCATCGCCGCGTACGTCAGCTTCGGCGGACTCGGCCGCTACATCTTCGACGGGCTCGCCCAGCGCGACCTCGTCCAGGTCCTCGGCGGGGCGGTCCTCGTCGCCCTGGTCGCCGTCCTGCTCGACCTGGCGATGGCCGGTCTGCAGCGCTCCCTCTTCCGCAACCGGCCCGCCGACGCACGCTGACACGACGCTACGGAGAAGCCATGCCCAGCAATTACCGCCCGCGCCGCCGGGCCGTTCTCACGGGGCTCGCCGCCGCGGCCGCGGCTCCCGCCCTCGCGGCCTGTTCCAGCGGCATCACCTCGCTCAAGGGCAAGCGCACGGACGGCTCCGGATCCGCGGACAGCGGAGCCGGACTCGTGGTCGGCACCGCCAACTTCACCGAGAACCAGATACTCGGATACCTCTACGCCGAGGCCCTGCGCGGCAGCGGCGTGAAGGCCACCGTGAAGCCCAGCCTCGGCTCCCGCGAAGTCGTCGTTCCCGCCATCGAGGGCGGAGACATCGATCTGCTGCCCGAGTACCAGGGCAATCTGCTGCTCCACTTCGAGAAGAAGGCCGAGGAGACCGAGGCCGGGGAGCTTCAGAACGCCCTCGCGGCCGAACTCCCGGCCTCGCTGGAGGTGCTGCCGTACGCGGCGGCCGAGGACAAGGACGTCTTCGTCGTCACGCGGGAGACCGCCCGCAAGCACGGCCTCAAGAGCTACGCCGACCTGAAGAAGACCGACGGCGACCTGGTCTTCGGCGGTCCGGCCGAGGACAAGACCAGGGTCGTCGGCCTCGTCGGCTTCCGTGAGCGGTACGACGTCACCTTCAAGGAGTTCAAGGCGCTGGACGCGTCGGGACCCCTGGTCAAGGGAGCTCTGAAGAAGGGCGACGTCGACATCGCCAACCTCTTCAGCACCGACGCCGACATCAGCAGGAACGACTGGGTGGTGCTCGAAGACCCCCGGCACATGGTGCCCGCGCAGCACATCGTCCCGGTGGTGCGCAGCGCCGTGGCCGACGCTCCCGTGCGCAAGGCGCTGGCCCGGCTCGGGGCCGTGCTGACGACCGCTGAACTGAGCAAGCTCAACAGGCTCGTCGACGTGGAGCGCAAGGACCCCGACGACGTCGCCGCGGACTGGGCCGCCGAGCATCACCTCACCAGGGAGTGACGCCGGCCCCGCGGCGCCGTCCTGAGTCGGGTCCGAAGACCCGAGAGCCCGAAGGCCAGGAGGTCCGAAGGTCCGCCGAACGGAACGGAACGGAACAAGAGAGGCAGGACGAGCACGATGCCCACACCCCGCGCGGAGTCCCTCGTGGAACGCCGCTCGATCGACGTCGTACCGGACGGCGAACGGCACGGCAGCGCCTTCAGCCAGTTCACGCTGTGGCTGGGCGCGAACCTCCAGATCACCGCCGTCATCACGGGTGCGCTCGCGGTCGTCTTCGGCGCGGGCCCGCTCTGGGCGGTGACCGGGCTCGCCCTCGGGAACGTGCTGGGCGGCGCGGTGATGGCCCTGCACTCCGCCCAGGGGCCGAGGCTGGGCCTGCCCCAAATGATCTCCTCCCGGGCGCAGTTCGGGGTGCGGGGCGCGATCGTGCCGCTGGCGCTGGTCATCGTGATGTACGTCGGCTTCTTCGCGAGCGGCAGCGTGCTGGCCGGGCAGGCGGTCGGCGAACTCACGGGGCTCGGCGAGACGGCCGGCATCATCCTCTTCGCCCTCGTCACCGGGATCGGCGCGGCCGTCGGCTACCGCCTCATCCACACCCTGGGCCGACTCGCCTCGCTGATCTGCGCGCTCGCCTTCGTCTACCTCGGCTTCCGGCTCCTGCAACGCGCCGGCCTGGGCGGCCTGCTCGCCGACCGCGCCTTCGAACTCCCCGTCTTCCTGCTGGCAGTTGCGCTCGCCGCCTCCTGGCAACTCGCGTACGGGCCCTACGTCGCCGACTACTCGCGCTACCTGCCGCGTTCGACGTCCGCGCGTGCCACGTTCTGGTGGACCCTCGCCGGCACCGGGATCGGCTCGCAGTGGTCGATGACCTTCGGGGCGCTCGCCGCGGCCGCCGCGGGGGGCAGCTTCACCGGCCACGAGGTCGAGTACATCGTCGGCCTGGGCGGGGCCGGAATCATCGCCTCGGGTCTCTACTTCGTGATCGCGCTCGGCAAGCTGACGATCAACGTCCTGAACACCTACGGGGGTTTCATGTCGCTGGTCACCAGCGTGAGCGGCTTCCGTGGCCAGGCGGTGCTCTCGCAGCGGGCACGCGCCGCCTACATCGGCGGGATCATGGTCGCCGGAACGGCGCTCGCCCTTCTCGGCAAGGACAGCTTCCTCACCTCGTTCAAGGACTTCCTGCTCTTCCTGCTGACCGCCTTCACGCCCTGGTCCGCGATCAACCTCGTCGACTACTACCTGATCGCGAAGGAGCGGTACGACCTGCCGGCGTTCAGCGACCCGGCGGGCCGCTACGGTGCCTGGCGGTGGCGGGCCCTGAGCGTCTACGTCATCGGCCTGCTCGCCCAATTCCCGTTCCTGGCAACGCACTTCTACACCGGCCCCTTCGTGGGCCCGCTGGGCGGCGCCGACATCTCCTGGATCGTCGGGCTGGCCGTGCCCGCGGTCCTCTACTGGCTGCTCGCACGGCACGACACCTCCCACATCCCGGACCGCACGATCCTCGGACCGGACGACGCGGAAACCGCCGCCGGCGCAGGCGGAGGTGGGGGCAGGCCGACCGCGGATACGGGGGCTGGCACCACTGCCGGGGACGGCCCGCGCGCGTAGCGTGCCAGACATGGACACCCGCGACCCCGAGCTCACGCGCGAACTCGACGCGACCCTTCAGACCCGCAGGGAGCTGGGCAAGGAGTACGAGGACGAACTCATCGCCTCCTTCCTGGAAAAGCTCGACCACCGGCTTGAGACGGTCGTGGACAAGCGGATGCGCCGCCGGATGGCGGAGCAGCAGATGGTCGTGGCCCGCGGGGGCGCCCGGGCGCAGACGGGCGGCGGTTCGCCGTCGTATCCGGAAGGCATGGGTGCGCGGCTCCTGGCGGTCGCCTCGCTGGTGCTCGCCGTGCCGCTCTCGGCCATCGCCGCCGTCAACACGGGGCTGGCGGGCCTGCTGGTGTGCTGGGCCGGCATCGTCGGCGTCAACGCGGTGCAGGGGAACTGGAATCCCTTCCGGCGGGCCAAGGAGGAGCGCCGGCAGGAGAGCGACTGGGACTGAGCGGCCGGCACCGGGGCCGCCGCCACTGCCGCCCGCACGGGCGGCAGCCGGGAGCCGGGGCCCGGGCGGAGACGCCCACGAGGGCTTTGCCGACAGGGGCCGTGCCGACGAGGGCTGTGCCGACGAAGCGGGGTCCTGCAGCGGGGGGCCGCCGCACCCCGGTGCGGACACCGGGGCGGGACGAACGGCAGCCCCCCGCGGGGATACACGCCGGTCAGGACCGGTCGCGTCCCGGCGTCCGGGTCCGGGAGCCGCTCCGGAGTTCCTCGACGCCGACACAGACCACTGTGCCGACCGTCTGTCAACCGCACGTTTCGGGGCCGTGACACTCTCTCGCCACTTCGCGGCCGCCCGGACGCCAGGGCCACCGCGGGGACTTCCGGGTGTTCACGGCCCCGCCGGCCTCACTTCTTCGTGCCCCCCGCCAGATAGGCCAGCAGGTCCTGCCGGCTGACCACACCGACCGGCTTGCCCTCCGCCAACACCACGGCGGCGTCGGCGCCTTCGAGGACCGGCATCAGGTCCCCCACCGACTCGCCGGAGCCGACGTGCGGCAGCGGCTCGCTCATGTGCTTCTCCAGGCGGTCGCCCAGCGAGGCACGCTGCGCGAACAGCGCGTCCAGCAGGTCCCGTTCGACGACGGAGCCGACGACCTCCGCGGCCATCACGTCCGGGTGCCCGGCCCCCGGCTTGACCACCGGCATCTGCGAGACGCCGTACTCGCGCAGCACCTCGATGGCCTCGCCGACCGTCTCCTCGGGGTGCATGTGCACGAGCGAGGGGATCGGGCCCTCCTTGTGACGGAGCACGTCACCGACGCGCACGTCGGTGGCCTCGCCCTCCTCCAGGAAGCCGTAGTCGTTCATCCACTCGTCGTTGAAGATCTTGCTGAGGTAGCCACGGCCGCCGTCCGGCAGCAGCACCACGACCACGTCGTCCGGTCCGAGCTTCTTCGCGACCTCCAGCGCGCCCACGACGGCCATGCCGCAGGAGCCGCCCACCAGCAGGCCCTCCTCCTTGGCCAGGCGACGGGTCATCTGGAAGGAGTCCTTGTCGGACACGGGAACGATCTCGTCCGCCACACCGCGGTCGTAGCAGTCGGGCCAGAAGTCCTCGCCGACGCCCTCGACCAGGTACGGGCGGCCGGATCCGCCGCTGTAGACGGAACCCTCCGGGTCGGCACCGACGATCCGGACCCGGCCCTCGCTGACGTCCTTGAGATAGCGGCCCGTTCCGGAGATGGTGCCGCCGGTGCCGACGCCCGCGACGAAGTGGGTGATCCGCCCTTCCGTCTGCTCCCACAGCTCGGGGCCCGTCGTCTCGTAGTGAGAGCGCGGGTTGTTGGGGTTGCTGTACTGGTCGGGCTTCCACGCGTCCGGGGTCTCGCGCACGAGCCGGTCCGAGACGTTGTAGTACGAGTCGGGGTGGTCCGGGTCGACGGCCGTCGGGCAGACGACCACCTCGGCGCCGTACGCCCGCAGCACATTGATCTTGTCCGTCGACACCTTGTCGGGGCAGACGAAGAGACAGCGGTAGCCCTTCTGCTGAGCGACGATGGCGAGTCCGACACCGGTGTTGCCGGAGGTGGGCTCGACGATGGTGCCGCCCGGACGGAGTTCGCCGGACGCCTCCGCCGCCTCGATCATCCGCAGCGCGATCCGGTCCTTCACAGAACCGCCGGGATTGAAGTATTCGACCTTCGCCAGAACCGTGGCACGGATACCCTCCGTGACACTGTTCAGCTTGATCAGCGGGGTGTTGCCGACAAGGTCGATCATGGACTCGTGATACTGCAACGTGGTCTCCGCGCGTCCGTGGGCAGCGTCGTTGCGTGCCCTTACCGTCACGATATTGCGCAACACGCGCACACCGGAGGCCCGTTGCGAAGGTTGCAGAGCGGTCCCCACGGGGCAACACAGTGTTAGGAGCGCTCAACCCGCACGTCACAGGACGCGCACCGAGCGCTCACACCGACTACCCAACCACGGTGCCTCTTCATGCACCCCAGCACCATTCGACGGGTCACCGCCCGGCGGTAGCGGGAACGGATCGGCGCGGGCTCCGGTGTCACAGACGTCACTGTCCACGCAGTACAACGCACACGGAACGCGCAGCACAGTAGGACCAGCACCAGCACCAGCACCCAGAACCATCAGCGGGAGGCGGACCAGAGAGATGCCGATGTCGAAGGCGGCGAGCGCAAGAGTGGCACGGCGGATTGCGACCGCGGCCGCATACGGCGGCGGTGGCCTCAGCCTGCTCGGAGGCGCCGCCGTCGGACTGCTGTTCGCCGAGGCGCAGCTCGCAAAGCGGAAGATCGGCGGCTCGGACGACGAACCCCCCAAGGCCGACGGTGTCTACGGCGCCGCCCTCGCGGGACACCACCCGGGACGAGCCGTGCGGCTCGCCTTCCTCGGCGATTCCACGGCGGCCGGCCAGGGGGTGCACCTCCCCCGCCAGACGCCGGGCGCGCTGCTCGCTTCCGCGCTCGCGGCCGTCGCCGAACGCCCGGTGGAACTGCGCAACGTGGCCCTGCCCGGCGCCCAGTCCGACGACCTGGAGCGCCAGGTCACCCTGCTGCTGAGTGAGCACGACCTCGACCACGCGCCCGACGTCTGCGTCATCATGATCGGCGCCAACGACGTCACGCACCGGATGCCGCCCTCCCGAGCGGTGCGGCTCCTCTCGGACGCGGTGGCGCGGCTGCGTACCGCCGGGTGCGAGGTGGTCGTCGGCACGTGCCCCGACCTGGGCTCCGTCGAGCCGGTCGGCCAGCCCCTGCGGTGGGTCGCGCGGCGCCTGAGCCGTCAGCTCGCCGCGGCGCAGACCATCGCCGTCGTCGAGGAGGGCGCCCGTACGGTCTCGCTCGGCGACCTGCTCGGCCCCGAGTTCGCGGCGCACCCCCGCGAGCTCTTCGGCCCGGACAACTACCACCCCTCGGCCGAGGGTTACGCGACCGCGGCGATGGCGATACTGCCGACCCTGTGCGCGTCGCTGGGCCTGTGGCCTACGGAGGACGAGCGGCCCGACGCCGCGCGCCGGGAGAGCATCCTGCCGGTGGCACGGGCGGCGGCGGAGGCGGTCGCCGAGGGCGGCACCGAGGTCACGGCCGTCCGCGGCCCGTGGGCCCTGCTCAAGCACCGCCGCAGGCGCCGGCTGCCTCCGGCGGAAGAGGTCGAGGCGGCGCACGAAGAGGCTCTCTAGAGCCGGCGGTCGGGCCGTACGGCTCCGCCCGCCGTCCGGTCCTGCGTACACCCCGGGGCGCCAGGGGGCACCGGCCGCCGCCGGGGACGGGGACGGATCCGGCGCGGGCCCGCCGGGCACGTGCCTCCGGTGCGGGCTCCTCAACTGTGCGCCGGGCAGCGGGCGTTCGGCCGCCGCGGCCGGCCCGCCGAGGGAGGGGAGCCGAGGGTCCCGCCGGGAGGCAGGGGAGCTCCCGTCCCGCTCGGCCACCGCACACGCCTACCGTTGACAGCAGCCCCCTCCACGCTCCGGACGGTGGAAAGCAAGCGCTTAGAAAAGAGTCCGGCATCACACCGTGCGGCCCGTGACCCCGGGGCTACGGGGAGGTAGCTTCCCGCAGGAAACCGCTCTGCCGACCCTCTGGAGCCGTGATGCCCGAAGCAGTGATCGTCTCTGCCGCCCGCTCGCCCATCGGACGCGCCTTCAAGGGGTCGCTGAAGGACGTACGGCCCGACGACCTGACCGCGCAGATCATCAAGGCCGCCCTCGACCAGGTGCCGGAGCTCGACCCCACCCAGATCGACGACCTGATGCTCGGCTGCGGTCTGCCCGGCGGCGAGCAGGGGCACAACCTGGGCCGCGTCGTCGCCGTGCAGATGGGCATGGACCACCTGCCGGGCTGCACCATCACCCGCTACTGCTCCTCGTCGCTGCAGACGACCCGCATGGCGCTGCACGCCATCAAGGCGGGCGAGGGCGACGTGTTCATCTCGGCCGGCGTGGAGACCGTCTCCCGTTCCGTCAACGGGAGTTCGGACGGGATGCCCGGCACGCACAACCCCCTCTTCGCCGACGCGGAGGCCCGTACCGCCGAGCGCGCCGAGAAGGGCGGCTCGGGATGGGAGGACCCGCGCGAGAGCGGGCAGGTCCCCGACGTCTACATCGCCATGGGGCAGACCGCGGAGAATCTGGCCCGCCTCAAGGGCGTCACCCGCAAGGACATGGACGAGTTCGGGGTCCGCTCGCAGAACCTGGCGGAGAAGGCCATCGCCGACGGCTTCTGGGAGCGGGAGATCACGCCCGTCACCACTCCGGACGGAACGGTGTCGAAGGACGACGGGCCGCGTGCCGGTGTGACGCTCGAAGGCGTGGAGGGCCTCAAGCCCGTCTTCCGTCCCGACGGCCTGGTCACGGCGGGCAACTGCTGTCCGCTCAACGACGGCGCGGCGGCGCTGGTCGTCATGTCCGACACCAAGGCGCGCGAGCTGGGGCTGACGCCGCTGGCGCGCGTCGTCTCCACCGGGGTCTCCGGCCTCTCTCCCGAGATCATGGGTTACGGCCCGGTCGAGGCCAGCAAGCAGGCCCTGGCCCGTGCCGGGATGACGATCGGCGACATCGATCTCGTCGAGATCAACGAGGCGTTCGCCGCCCAGGTCATCCCCTCCTACCGGGACCTCGGCATCGACCTGGACAAGCTCAACGTCAACGGAGGCGCGATCGCCGTCGGCCACCCCTTCGGCATGACGGGGGCCCGCATCACCACGACGCTGCTCAACTCGCTGCGCTGGCACGACAAGCAGTTCGGCCTGGAGACCATGTGCGTCGGCGGCGGCCAGGGCATGGCCATGGTGCTGGAACGCCTCAGCTGACGTGCAGGAGATGTGATTTATCCCCCTGGAGCTGAGTGTTTCTCCTGCTCACGACGAGCGGGGCTGTGGAGGTATCAGTTCACCTCTGTCCTATTCATGGCGTTTGGGACTACGGTCGACTCGCCCCCGGGCTTCTCCCGTGCTCTGCCGGGAGAAGCCGCTGGGGAAATCGAGCAAGCGTCCAGGGGGACCGACGGAACCAGGAGAACGTCAGTGAGCGCGATATCTCTGCTGCTGCTCGCGACCGCGGTCACGGCCGCCGCGGTCGGGGGCGCCGCCCTGCATTCGGCGCGCGGCCTGCGCCGGCGCCTCGACGAGTGCGCGCAGTGCGGCACCCCCGAACGCGGGGCCAGGGTTCCGCACGCGCGCTCCGCCGAGGAGATCCGGAGCATCGTCGTCGAGGCGATCGCGGAGGAGCGTGAGCGTGAGCTGGCGGAGGCCCGTGCCATGTGGGCGGCGCAGGAGCGCGGCAGCGACGGCACGCACGTGCACGACGCGACGCTGGCCGACCGCGGCACGGAGTACGAGATAGCTCCCGTCCTCGACGCCCTTCTCAAGGGCCGCGTCGACGACGACGTACTGGAGAACCTGCGCGAACTGCGCGACCGCGACATGCCCCAGCCGGGCATCTTCGTACCGCGGCAGGTGGAGCGCGACCTGGGCGACGATCTCGAATCCGTGGAACCGCTGGAGCAGCAGCCCGGTCCGCAGGACGGGCAGGAGACCCCCGGCGTGACCGCGGCCCGCCGCCGTCACCCTTCGGAGCCGGACTTCACGCTCCGCGGCGAACCCGCCCTACCGGCGCAGACGCCGCTGCGCTCCAGGAACGCCGCCGGTCACGAGCGGACCGTGGGACGGCTGGCGGAGCTGGCGGACGCCCGTACGCCGCTCTCGGACGTGCGGCAGGGCCCGCTGGGCACGCTGGACGTCTATCTCTTCCAGGACGGCACGACCGTGTGCCTCTCCCCCGGCCACCGCGAGACGGCCGAGGCCCTGTGCGCGGCGCTGCGGGACGGGGACGTCCCGGTGCTGATGGGGGGCTCCACCGTCTCCGGCGCGTACGCCCTCACCTTCGCCTACGGGGAGGGCCGCACCGCCTATCTGCTCGCGGACCGGGTCATCGCTTCCCGGTAGCAGCCGCGGCGATACGCACGGTGGCGAGCTGAACGAGGCCGACGGCGTCGGCCAGTTCATGATCGGCGTCAACTTCGCAGAGAATTTCCGCCAGATCGTGTGCCGCCACCAACAGCTGGTCGCCGACGGCGAAAACCCCCACGTCCGGCAGCTCCAGCGGGGGGCGTCCCGGGAACTCCAGACGCTGTGCCCGCACCGCCAACTCGCGGGCCAGGGCCAGTCCTTCGGCCGCTGCTCCCCTGCGCAGAGCGCTCTCCGGAAGGGTCCGCAGACGGTCCGCCGCAGGCTGCACCGCGGAGATCAATGGGGCTGTATCGAGCACCCCGCAAGCGTATGCGCCCCCGACACACTGTTGCCATCGTCCCGTTACTCAGGCACCTTGGCGGGAAGGACTCCATAAGGCAGCGTCCGGAGGCGCCGATGTCCCAGATCTTCTCCGAAGAGACCCACCGGAACATGCTCACCCGCATCCCTCAATGCACCGGCCGTGAAGTATCCGAATGGCTGCGGACTGTAGATGAAGGCCCTTCCCTCTTCCGCTTCGAGGAGAAGGTGAGCTGGCTGCGCGGCGAGCACAACCTCGCGTACGGCCACGCGAAAGCGATCATTCACGAGTACGACCTGCGGCGCGCTGCGCGCCATCTGTAACCGGCCTCCCCAGGATCTCTTGGATTTCCGGAACTGATCCGGATCAGCACATACGAAGGGGCCCGCGAGGCGTCACCGCCTCCGGGCCCCTTCGGTGCGTCCGTCAGTCGTTGCCCTGAAGGATCGCGATCAGTCGCAGGAACTCGAGGTAGATCCACACGAGGGTCAGCGTCAGACCGAAGGCGGCCAGCCAGGACTCCTGGCGGGGTGCGCCGTAGGAGATGCCGTCCTCGACCTGCTTGAAGTCGAGCGCCAGGAAGAGCGCGCCGATCAGGATGCCGACGATCCCGAAGAGGACGCCCATCGCACCGCTGCGGAAGCCGAGGCCGTCACCGCCGCCGAAGACCGCGAACAGCAGGTTCACCATCATCAGCAGCACGAAGCCGATGGCGGCGGCCATCGCGAAGCGGTAGAAGCGCCGGGTGACCCGGATGATCCGGGTCTTGTACATCACCAGCACCGCGGTGAAGACCGCCATGGTGCCCAGCACGGCCTGCATCGCCGCGCCGTCCGCGATGTAGCTGTCGACGAAGTTGCTGATCGCGCCGAGGAAGAGGCCTTCCAGCGCCGCGTACGCCAGGATCAGCGGCGGCACGGCCTTGCGCTTGAAGGACTGGACGAGCGCCAGCACCATCGCGACGAGGCCGGCACCGATGGCGAGCGGCAGTGCCAGATCCGTGATCCAGGCCACTGCGGCCATGACGACGACGAGGCCCACCGTCATACCGGTGCGGGCGACGACGTCGTCCATCGTCATGACGCCGGTCTGCGGCGGAGTGGCCGGCGGAGCCCCGTAGGGCTGACCGACTGCCTGCGTCTGCTGCTGGGCGTAAGGGTTGTTCGCGTAAGGGCTGTTCGCGTACGGGTTCCCGGCCTGCGGCTGCTGGCCGGCGTCGAAACCGGCATAGCCGCCTGAGCGGCTGAACCCCCGTCGCGAGAAGACCGGGTTGCTGCTCCTCATCTCACTCCTCCATGGCCGCACGGCACGGCACTAGCCTTCAGAGTAATGCGTTAGCAAAAACAGCACGCTACTCCAGTGTCAAGAACGAAGAAAAGCGGGGCGTGGTTCCGTCTTGGTTCCGTTCTTGTACCGCGCTCCAGGTCCTCCACACGTGCCGCATCGCGGCCGGGGCGTTGCGCCGAACGACTGAAGAACCCGGGGGCCGGGGCCTGCTGGAGACGGTGCAGCTGAGCGGCTCTCAGGGCAGCATGTGTGTGCCGGGGGCGGTGAGCAGTGTCACCAGCGCGAGGCCCGCGACCGTCCAGGCCACGTAGTCGCCGATGTGCCCCGACTGCAGGCGGCGCAGGGGCGCCAGGAGACGATCGCCGATCCCCGGGTAGGGACGCCGCCGCACGCCGAGCACCGCGATCCCCACACCGAGCGCGGTCGAGAGCAGCCCGAGCAGGACGCCGGCGGTGTTCCAGTGCGCGGGCGGGCCGCCTTCGGGGTGCGGGGTGACACCGTCCAGGACCGCGGCTTCGTAGAGGTCGTGCGTGGCGAAGAGATGTGCCGCGTCGCCGGCGCCGTCCCCCAACTGCGGTACGAGCCCCGCCGCGAGGGCCGCGGCCAGCAGCCCGGCCGGCACCACGAGCATCGGGCCCGGGATGCGCCGCAGCCGGCCCGCGGTCTCGGGCTGTTCGCCGCCGTCGGTGAGGGGGCCGGTCACGGGCTCCTGCGTGCCTTCCTGCGCGTCCGGTTGACCGCCGGGGCCCCCGGTCCCGTCCGGTCGCGGTCCGGCTCCGGCGAAGATGCGCACGCCCGCCCGCAGAATCGCGCCGCCTGTGAGCGCCGAGACGAGCACGAACACCGCGGTGAGCCAGTGGCCCGTGTGGCCCGCGGCCTCCTCCGCCACGGCCTTGCCGAGCGACGTCCCGAACGGGGGCATTCCGCAGACGGCGAGCCCGCCGAGGACGAACATGGCGCCGGTGAAGGGCAGTTCACGTGCCCGCCCGTACAACTCGTGCTCGTCGACGGAGGCATAGCGGTCCAGCAGGATGCCGGTGCACGCGAACAGGGCCGCCTTGACGGCTCCGTGGGCCAGTACGTACAGCGAGGTGCCCGCGACTCCTTCGGGGGTCAGCAGGCCGACGCCGATGAGGAACAGGCCCGTGTGCGACACCGTGGAGAAGGCGAGCAGCCTCTTCACGTGCCGCTGCCGCCAGCTCATCACCGCCCCGAGCAGGGCGGTCAGGACGCCGACGGTGACGAGGGCGCGGGTGAAGGCTTCCGGCGGCAGGCCTCCGGGCCCGGCGAAGATCGTCCAGTAGAGGCGGGCGACGCCGAAGACGCCCAGCTCCACCATGACGCCCGAGAGCAGCATGCACACGGGCGTGGGTGCGACGGCGTGGGCGTCGGGCAGCCAGAAGTGGAACGGCACGGCCGCCGCCTTCACCAGGAGTCCGGCCGCCAAGAGTACGAAGGCCGCCAGGACGAGGGCGTCGGCCCGCTGCCCGTCGAGCGCCCGCCCGACCTGGGCGAAGCCCAGTTCGCCGGTGCGGGCGTAGAGCAGCGCGATACCCATCAGCATCGCGTAGCCGCCGAGGGAGTTGACGATGCCGAAGGCGAGCGCCCCTTGCACCGGACGCGGTTCCTCGACGCGGAATCCGGTGAGCGCGTACGCGACGACGCCCATGAGCTCGAAGAAGACGAAGGAGTTGAACAGGTCCCCGGTGAGGCAGAAGCCGCACATGCCCGCCTGGAAGAGCAGGATCAGCGCGGGGAAGGAGCCGGTGCGCCGCCGCGGGGGCTCCTCGAAGTACCGCCAGGAGTAGACGAGTACGGCGACGACGAGCAGCGACGTGAACGCGGTGAGACCCAGGGAGACCGGCTCGCCTGCCAGCACGATCCCCACACCCTGGCCCCCGGCACCGGGTCGCCAGCCACCCAGCCACTCCACGACGTAGGGGCCCTCGTGGGTACCGCCCGCCAGCACCACCGCGGACAGGACGGCGGAGACCGCCGCGAAGAAGACGCCGAGGCTGTCCGAGGCGATGCGCGGCAGCCGCCGGCCTCCCGCGGCGAGCACGGCGGCGCCGAGCATCGGCACCACGACGACGAGCGGCAGCAGCCGCGACACGTTCATCCCGCCGACACCCCCGTCAGCCCTTGAGAGCCAGCAGCTCGTCCGGGTCGACGGTGCCGTGCCGCTTGTGGAGCTGGGTGACGAGGGCCAGCAGCAGCGCCGTCACGGTGGCGCCCACGACGATGTCGGTGAGGGTGAGGGCCTGCACGACGGGGTCCACGACGCGGGCGTCCTTGGGCAGGGCCGCGTAGACCGGCGCGGTGCCGCCGTCGCGGTAGCCGATGGCGAGCAGCAGCACGTACGTCGAGGACTGGGTCACGGACAGACAGCCGACGGTGTGGATGAGGTTGCGGCTGGTGACCAGGCCGTACACGCCGATGAGGAAGATCCAGCCCGCGACGAGATAGGGCAGCAGGGTCATGCGTTCCCACCCCCTCCCGCTGCCTCGGCGGGACCGGCGCCGTTGTTGCCGGGGGGCGCCTCGATCTCCACCGCCTGGTCGAGGAAGGAGGCCAGCAGCACCACCACGCCGCAGGCCACTTCCATGCCCACGGCGGCGTTGAGCAGGACGACGGTGCCGCCGGAGGTCAGCGTCCCGAACGTCCCCAACGGCAGGACGTTGGTGAGGAACGCCGAGCCCGCCAGGACCGTCGAGATGCCGGTGACGACGTACGCCGCCTCGCCGGCCGCGTCCCCGATCTCGTACGGCGAGAGCGGCCGGATGCGCTCCAACGCCCCGTAGTCCGCGGCCACATAGAGCAGATGCAAGGCCGTCGCCACGACGACTCCGCCCTGGAACCCTCCGCCGGGGGTGATCTGGCCGTGCGCCACGACGTACAGGCCGACGAGGAGCGCGACGGGCAGCATCACCATGCCGAGGCGGCGGATCGGAGGCGAGACCCGGGCGCGGCGCGGCGGCCGCCGCCGCTCCCCCGTGGTCTGGCGCAGGAGCACCATGGCGCCGAGTACGGCGGCGAAGAGGATCGACTCCTCGCCGAGGGTGTCGAAGGCGCGCTGGTCGAAGTTGACGGCGGCGACGGCGTTGGCCGTGTGGTGCGCGAACGCCGCGCGCACGGCGCGGTCGCCGTAGGGGTGGTGGCTGCCGCCGAACTGCGGCAGTCCGAGGAAGGCGGCGACGAGGAGCACCGCCACGACGGCCGCCGCGGCCAGGAAGAGCACGAGCCTGCCGCGCCGCGTCAACGCTCCTCCTCCTTGCGGGCGTCGTTGCCGGATCCGCCCCGTACCTTCCGCACCGTCAGCACGATCATCAGCGGCGTCACCGCGGAGCCGACGGCGAGCTGCGACAGGCTGACGTCGGGCGCCTGGACGAAGGCGAAGAGCAGGGCGAGCGCGAGGCCGAGGAAGGACAGCACGAGCGCCTGACGCAGCGGTTCGCGGTTCAGGACGGCGGCGGTCGCCGTCACGGCGACGAGGAGCAAAGCCACGACGATGAGCGCGTCAGTCACGGGCCGGAGCCTCCTCCGGGACGCCGGACTCCGAACTGAGCTGTGAGCCTCCGCTCGTGACCAGTGCCCCCGCCAGCAGCAGGCCGCCGATCACCAGTACCTTCACGGCCTCCCGGCCGGGGCCCGCGGCCACGCACAGCGGTACGACGACGGCCGGCACCCCGAACAGCGCGGTCCAGCGCACGATGCGGGCGGGCGGCAGCCCGCCGAGGAACCGCGCGTACACGAGCGTCCCGGCGGGCGCGAGGACGGCGAGGACCAGAGCCAGGTCCAGATAGTCGGGACGGCGGAAGCCCTCGGCCGCAAGCAACAGCGTGAGCCCTGCGAGGAGTTGGGAGAGGTTCTGCGCGACGAGCCGCGTGTTCGGGCCGCCCGTGGCGACGTACCGGAGGACGGGCACCAGGCACAGCAGCGGCACCATGGCGGCGGCGAGCCAGCCGTCGGACGTGCTCATCCGGAGAGCACCTCCTGGCGCGCGGCCCGCCTCGCCGCCCTCGCACAGACCGCGGCGGGGAGCGCGAGGGTGGCGCCGACCGCACTCTCCACCGGGTCCACGGTCGTGATCAGCACCATCCACAGGCCCGTCAGCGCCGCCCACCAGGCGAGCACTTCGGCGAGCGCCGCCCAGCCCTTCCGTACCCTCGGGCCCGTCAGCACTCCCGTCAGGCCCGCCAACACGCCCGCACCTTCGCCGTCATGAGCGTGTGGGTACCACGCGCCGCCCGTCACACACCCGGCGGCGCGCGGTCGCGAGCCCCGGTCCGGCACGGTCGTGGGTCCCGACCCGGGGCGGCTCCGTCAGTCCAGGGCGTGACCGGTGGTGGCGTCGACGTGCCCGGGTACGGGGTCGTGCCTGTCGCCGACGGACGAGGTTCCGGACGGTTCGAAGAGGAGGATCGAGGCGCCCCCGGCCGAGGACGGCTTGTGCTCCACACCCCGTGGGACGACGAAGACCGACCCCTTGCCGAGCACCACGGTCCGCCCGTCGTCGCCGTCGCCGTCACGCAGGGCGATGCTCAGCTCTCCGTCGAGCACGAGGAAGAACTCGTCGGTGTCCTCGTGCGCGTGCCACAGATGTTCGCCCGCAACCTTGGCGACGCGGACGTCGTAGTCGTTGACCCGCGAGACGATGCGCGGGCTCCACAGCTGGTCGAAACCGGCGAGGGCGGTGCTCAGATCGATCGGTTCGTCTCTCATGAGGTCATCGTCGCCCTGGTGGACGCGGCACGGGAGTGCTGGGAATCGCATGTGGCGCAAGAATCCTCGCAACCGCCCGGGCCCGCCCGGCCGCATCGTGTCGCCGTCATCGTGGACGAGGGCTCGAACCCCTTCGAGCTGGGTGTCGCCACCGAGCTCTTCGGGCTGCGGCGCCCTGAGCTGCGACGGCCCTGGTACGAGTTCACGGTGTGTGCCGCGACCCGCGAAGTCCCCATGCACATCGGGATGTTCACGCTCTCCGGGGTGGCGGACCTGACCGCGGCGGACGAGGCGGACACGGTCATCGTGCCGAACCGTCCGGACCCGGAGGTGCGCCCGGGCGGCGCGGTGCTGGAGGCCGTATGCAGGGCCTCGAGGCGCGGAGCACGCCTCATCAGCTTCTGCACGGGCACCTTCACCCTGGCCGAGGCAGGTGTGCTCGACGGCCGCCGCGCCACGACGCACTGGCGCTGGGCGGACCTCTTCGCATCCCGCCACCCGGCGGTGCGGCTGGAGCCGGACGTCCTCTTCGTCGAGGACGGCGGCATCCTCACCGCTGCGGGCAGCGCGGCGGCCCTGGATCTCGGCCTCCATGTCATCGGGCGCGACCACGGCGCCGAGGTGGCGAACGCGGTCAGTCGCCGCCTCGTCTTCGCCGCCCACCGCGACGGAGGGCAGCGGCAGTTCGTGGAACGTCCCGTGCCGGTCACCCGGGACGCCTCGCTCGCGCCGGTACTCGAGTGGGCCCGGGAGCGGCTGGACGAGCCGCTGACCGTGACGGGCCTGGCGGCTCGCGCCGCTGTCAGCCCCGCCACTCTGCACCGGCGGTTCCAGGCCGAGCTGGGCACGACACCGCTGGCGTGGCTGACGGGCGAGCGCGTCGCGCTGGCCTGCCGGCTGATCGAGCGCGGCCAGGGCGCCCTCGGGACGGTGGCCCGCGCCAGCGGACTCGGCACGGCGGCCAACCTCCGCGCCCAGCTGCGGCGACGTACGGGCCTCTCGCCCAGCGCGTACCGCCGCCAGTTCAGCGCCCGCGTCCCCTGACGGCGCTCCTCGCGCGGCCGGTCCACCGAGGGGGCCACGGGCGGCGAGGGCAGGAACCTTTGCCATCGGGCACAACTCGGCCTGCGCCCGGATCCGTCCCCGTACGATGCGTCCGTGATCAGCAACCGCCCGACGGCGTCTCCCGCATCCCCTCTCCAGGGGCGCGCCTGGGCGCTGCCGTTGCTGGTCATGGCGGTCCTGTGCGGGCTGCTCGCGATGCACGGGCTCGGGGCGGCGCCGCCCCCCGAAACTCACCCGCACCGGGCGACGGCGCACTCGGCGCCGGAAGCAGCGGCCGCGGGCGGTCACGCCGCAGGCCGTCACGCCGCCCACGGCACCGCTCACGTCCACGCCCACGGCACCGCTCACGTCCACGCCCACGGCAACGCTCACGTCCACGGCGATGCCGACGGTGAGAGCCCGCGCATCGGACCGGGGGACGAGCACGCGGGCCAGTGCGAGTGCGACGGGCTGGGCGGGCACGTCGCACACGCCGATGCGGCCTGTTCGGCGAGCGGCACCAGCGGCTCCCCGAGCATGGACGGCCCCGCCTCCATCGAGGCGGCCGGCCCGCAGCCGGAGGAGGACCTCGACGGGTGGTGCCGGCCGGACACCGGCGCGGAACGGGCGCCACCCTCACTTCACCGGCTTCAACTCCTGCGCATATAGGGGCGCCTCACGGCGCGGTCCCGGGGCCGCCGCCGATCAGGTGCACCCGGAAACAGCAACTCTTCGACACGCAGGAGCAGTACGACCATGAGCACACAACGTTCTTCCCTCAGCCGCGTGGTGACCGCCGCCGCGTCCGCCGCCGTCGCGGCGCTGGCGCTCGCCGCATGCGGCAGCGGCCAGGACCAGGCGTCCGGCAACGGCCACGGCTCGGGCCACGACAGCGGAAAGAAGCCCGCGAAGAGCGCGGGCGCAGCCGACGTCTCCTTCGCGCAGGGCATGATCCCGCACCACCGCCAGGCCGTGGAGATGTCCGAACTGGCCTCGTCCCGTGCGGAGTCGGCGAAGGTGAAGTCGCTCTCCGTGCGGATCAGCAAGGCCCAGGAGCCCGAGATTGAGAAGATGTCGGGATGGCTGAAGTCGTGGGGCGAGAAGGTCCCCGCCCCCGGCCAGGAACACTCGGCGCACTCGGGTCACTCCATGGCCGGGATGATGACGCCCGAGGACATGGAGAAGCTCAAGAAGCTGTCCGGCGAGAAGTTCGACCGCGAATTCCTGCGGATGATGACGGCACATCACGAGGGCGCCGTCGACATGGCACGCACAGAGGAGTCGGACGGCTCGTACAAGCCGGCGAAGGCCATGGCCCGCGACATCAGGCGCTCACAGACCGGTGAGATCAAGGAGATGCGGGAGCTGCTGAAGAAGTAGCGCTCCCTTCCGCGCAGGGTTCGCCCAGCCCCGTACGTCGGCCCGCCCCCTGCGGTGCCCGATGTACGGGGCGCCGGCGAGCAGCAGCAGCCGCTCCGCGAGCAGCCCCGGCCCCGCCCTCCTGCCCTCGCGGTCGCCGGCCGGCCGGCAGCGCGCACATCCGCCCGGACGCGCGGACAAGATGCATGACGCGAGCGAATCTTGCGGCCCGGCTGGGTACTCGCGAGCGCGACCCGGCGTGCGCAGAGCGAGGAGCGTCAGTGCCCGAAGCGAGATCGCCCGCGGGCCCGGAACCGGAGCCCGGACCCGGGCCCGAGTCGGAGTCCGGCACACGCTCACGGCGCTGGAAGGCCCTGGCGGTCTGTCTCGTCGCGGGCTTCATGACGCTGCTGGACGTCTCGATCGTCAACGTGGCCCTGCCGTCCGTACGGGAGGGCCTGCACACCACCGAGTCCGAGCTCCAGTGGGTGCTCTCGGGCTACGCGCTCTCCTTCGGGCTCTTCCTCGTACCCGCCGGGCGGCTGGGCGACGCGCGAGGCCGCCGCCTGGTCTTCATGGTCGGCCTGGCCCTGTTCACTCTGGCCTCCGCCGCGTGCGGGGCCGCCCGTACGAGTGCGTGGCTCGTGGCCGCGCGGCTGGTGCAGGGTCTGGGCGGCGGGCTGATCGCACCGCAGATCTCGGCCCTGATCCAGCAGATGTTCTCCGGACGGGAACGGGCCCGGGCCTTCGGCATGTTCGGCACGGTCGTCGGCGTCTCCACCGCCGTCGGACCGCTGCTGGGCGGCGTGATCATCCAGGCGGCCGGGGCGGACGAGGGCTGGCGCTGGGTCTTCTACGTCAACCTCCCCATCGGCATCCTCTGCCTCTTCCTCGCCCGCCGACTGCTGCCCGACACCCCCACCGCCGGTGCGCGCCAGTGGTCCCGGAGCCTCGACCCGGTGGGCGTGGCCCTGCTGGGCGCGGGCGTCCTCGCGATCCTGCTGCCGTTCGTCCAGGCCCAGCAGTGGAAGGGCGACGGCAAGTGGCTGCTGCTGCTCCTCGCGGCGGTGCTGCTGGCCTGCTTCGTCCGGTGGGAGTCGCGGTGCTCACGGCGCGAGACCGAACCGCTGGTGGCGCTCTCGCTCTTCCGCGTCCGCTCGTACTGGACGGGCTGCCTGCTGATCGTCTTCCAGTTCGCGGGCTTCACGTCGATCTTCTTCATCACCACGCTCTATCTGCAGAGCGGGCTGCACTACAGCGCGCTGCAGGCGGGACTCGCCATCACGCCGTTCGCGCTGGGGTCGGGAACGACCTCGCTGCTCGGCGGGCGGTACGTCGACCGGTACGGGCGCAGGCTCGTGGCCGGTGGCCTCGCGCTGACCGCGCTCGGACTGGCGGGAACCGCGCTCACGGCACACGAGGTCGAGGGGCACAGCACCGGCTGGTACCTGATGATTCCGCTGCTGCTCGCGGGGCTGGGCACCGGATTCGTCATCGCCCCGAACCAGGCGCTGACCCTCTCCCAGGTGCCGGTGGCGCGGGGCGGCAGCGCTGCCGGAGTGCTGCAGACCGGGCAGCGCATCGGGGCATCGGTCGGCATCGCGGGCGTGGGATCCCTCTTCTTCACCCGGCTGAACGCGGGCCACGGCCCGCCGGCCGAGGCCGACTGGCGCTCGGCGTACCAGCACGGGCTGGTGCTCTCCGTCGTCTTCGTCCTGATCGCGCTGACGGCGGCCCTGGCCGATGTGTGGACGGACCGTCAGGGCACCGAATCGCACCCCGCCGTGGATCACGGCCCGCCGCCGCCCCCCGGTTGATACGCCCCGTCGTGGATCCGGCGAGGCGGGTGGTCGCCGGCTCCCGGGCCCGCCTCCCGTGGTCGGGGCGGGTTCCGCTAGCGCGGACGTCCGCTGTCGTCGTACGCCTGCTTCTCGTCCGAGGGCGGGGACAGGCCGGGCGCCCCGGTCGGCATCGCCGGGTGGCGTCCCAGAAGGAAGACTCCGCCGATGGCCGCCCCCAGCCCCAGGATTTCCCAGGTGACCGCCAGCGGCGTCAAGCGAACGGTGTCGCCGAGGAACCCGATGCTGCACGCGATTCCGGAAAGTGGCTCCGCGGCCGTCAGCGCGGGCAGGGACTGCCGCAGTGCCCCGGCTTCGAAGGCGCTCTGCACGAGAACCAGTCCGATGACGGCCGATGTGACGATGACGTACGGCTGCCAGCTCGTGACCAGCCCGACGAGGCCGGAGTCGCTGAACACCGTGCTCGCCTCCCGGGTCAGGGCGTCCTGGACTCCGTAGAGCACTCCTGCCGCTCCGGCCAGGAGCGGAGGCTCCTCGGCCAGCCGCAGATTACGGGCGATCACGACCATCACCAGGGCCACCGCCACCACCGACCCCAGCACGAGCCAGCGCCGGAAGGCACCGATCTGAGCGTCGTCGTTGCCCTGCGGGGATCCCGCGGCAACGAATGCGGCCACGCCTCCGCTGAGCAGCACCACCCCCGCCCAGCCGCTTCCGCCGAGCCGCTGCCCGCTGATCCGCCGTGCCAGCGCCATCGCGAAGAGCAGGTTGGTGGCCAGCAGCGGCGCGACTCGTGAGACGTCCCCCTGTGCCAGCGCGGCGGCACTGAGGAGCTGGCCGATCACCATGAAGCCGATGCCGAGCAGCCAGCGCGGGACCTTCATCAGGTCCAGCAGCAGCCGGAAGGAGAGGATGTCGGCCAGCGGGGCGCGGGCTGCGGCCTCCTGCTGGAGTACGAACCCGAGGCCCAGAAAGCAGGCCCCGACCAGGCCGTACACGTAGACCATGATCGACATGCCACTCCAGGGCGCTTGAGCGGGCCCCGCGGTGCACTGCGGGCCGTCCGGATCCGGCGTATCCGTCTGATTGCTCTCAGCATCTCCCAAATGTTCCGGTCCCGGAGACTGCTGGGCCGCGACACAGGTGATTGCCCACGGAGCGGACCAAAGCCCCGGCGCCGTGACGGCCCGGCGGTGTGCCGACGGGCAGGAGCGGGGCCGCACAGGGATCGCGCGGCACGGACACCGGCCGTGCGGGTGCCGGATGGCCGGAATGGCCGCACGGTGCGAAGCCTTCGGCCCCGCTTCCTCAACAGCCCCACCACACCTGCGTGCGCTGAATAGCGTTGAGACATGAGTTTGATGACCGAGGGGGAGGCACCTGGGCCCGTCCGCTTCTACCTGGCCTGTGACGACGTCGGCTGCCCGGCCCGCGCGGTGTTCGACCTCGTGATCAACGAGCCCCCGCCGCCGATAGAGGACGACCTGTTCGGGCACATCCTGCACAGCAGCACACGTGCGGCCCCCTATCTCGAGGAACAGGGCTGGACCTTCACGCAGGGGATCGGCTACTGGTGTCCGACCTGCTCCACTCCCCGGTCCGAACGTCCGGGCCCCTCCAAGCCCGGGCGGCGTCATGTCGCGCGCCGTCAGCGGCGGGACCCGCGGGGCCCGCAGTAGGGAGCCTTGCCCCGCAGCGCGCCAGCCCTTGCCCGCGGGGCGGCCACGGAGGGGCGCTCGCAGGCGGAATAGCCCCCTCGAAATAGCCCCCCCTCGAAGCGCCTGCCCGCAGTGGCCGCGACGCTCCGCGCACAGCCGGAGGTTCCCCGGTCCACGCTCCGTGATCACGCCTGGCAGAACGCACCGAGCACACACCCGCACCTGTGCGCTCCCGCGGTGGCCGCGTGCGCCTGCGAATTCAAGCCGTTCCGGGACACCCGTCCGGTGCGGCCTCCGTGCCCTTATGTTCTGCTTTCACCATAGGAGACCGCTCTGCCTGCTGCGGTTGTATCTGCTCCCGTATGGATCGACCCTGTAAGAGAAACGTATCCGGGCTGGATTGGTGCCATGAATGCGTGGAGCGAGGCCGAGACCATCGACTTCCGTGGGCCACTCGACGTGGCGAGTGGCGCCACGGTGCTGCTCGACAACCAGAACGTGATCATCGGGTGGAGCGAAGCCGCTGAAGGCCTCTTCGGATATGAACCGCGCGAGATTCTGGGCCGGCCGCTCGAGACGCTGATAGTGGAGAGAACGTCCCAGGAACAGCCGCTCATCGAGCTCCTCGACCGGTCCGTCGGCCCGGCATGCCGCAGTGAGGCCAGCGTCGCGCGTCACCGGGACGGCCACCACGTCGATGTGGCGACGACGATCTGCTCCCTCGCCGGGAGGGACGGGCCCCCGCAGATCATGGTCGCGGCGGAGCTGGAACCGCTGCGCAGCTGGGAGGCGCACCAGGCCATGCTCCGCGGGCTCGCGACCCAGTCGCCGATCGGCCTTGGCATCTACGACACCGATCTGCGTCTGACCTGGATAAACGCGAAGTACCAGAGCGAGATAGACAAGGGCCAAAACCTCGGCGACTTCGTAGGCAAGCGCGTGGACGAGCTCTACGACGGCGGCGAGGTGATCTCGGAGGGCTATCCCAGCTCACTGGGCGAGGTCATGCAGAGCGTGATCGATACCGGCAAGCCGGTCTTCGGCGTGCTCTACGAGGCCCGGCCACCCGTCGACCCGGAGCACGACCACGTCTGGTCGTGCGCGTACTACCAGCTCAAGGACGCCGACGGACACGTGCTCGGCGTCTGCGAGGACGCCCTCGACATCACCGACCGCTACCGCGCCCAGCAGCGTCTCGCGCTGACGGTGCGCGCCGGGGTGCGGATCGGCACCACGCTCGACATGATCACCACGGCCAGGGAGATCGCCGAAGTGGTCATCCCGGCCTTCGCCGACAGCGTCACCGTGGACCTGGTCGAGGGAGTGCTGGAGGGCGAGGAGCCCCGCCCGCACGGAGAGACCCCGGCCATGATCAGAGTGGTGGAGCGCGTCGGCAGTCCGTACGCGGGTGCCGAGGACACGCCCGCCACCGGTCCCTTCCCCGTCGAGTACGAGCCCGGCTCGCCGCAGCTCGACTCGCTCGCGTCCCGCAAGGCCATCACCGTCGACCGCGAACGCCCTGCGGAGGCGCAGGAGGACGACAACGGCGTCCACTCCACGCTCGCCGTGCCGCTGCGCGCCAGGGGCACGACGATGGGCCTGGTCACCTTCATGCGCAGCGGCAATCCGGCCCCCTTCGACCACGACGAGCTCTCCCTCGCCAACGAACTGGCCACCCGCACCGCGCTGTCGATCGACAACGCCCGCCGCTACACGCGCGAGCGCGCCTCCGCGCTGACGCTCCAGCGCAACCTGCTGCCCAGGGGCCTGCCCGAGCTGTCCGCCGTCGAGGTGGCCCACCGCTATCTGCCGTCCGACGTCGGGCTGGGCGTCGGCGGCGACTGGTTCGACGTGATCGCCCTGTCCGGGACGCGCGTGGGCATGGTCGTGGGCGACGTGGTCGGTCACGGCGTGAACGCTGCCGCCACCATGGGGCGTCTGCGCACCACCGTCAGGGCCCTGGCCCGGCTGGATCTCGCTCCCGACGAGCTGCTCTCCCGGCTGGACGACCTCGTACTGCAAGGTGCCGAGGACCAGGAACCCGGTGCCGTGCCCGGCACGGACGAGGGGCTCGGCGTCGCCTGCCTCTACGCCGTGTACGACCCGGTCTCCCGCATGTGCACCGCCGCCCGCGCCGGGCATCCGCCCGCCGCCAGCGTCGATCCGGAAGGCAACTTCAAGCTGCTCGACATCCCGCCCGGTCCCCCGCTGGGCGTCGGCGGGCTGCCCTTCGAGTCGATGGAGACCGAGCTGCCGGAGGGCAGCCTCCTAGCGCTTTTCACCGGAGGGCTCGTCCAGGACCGCGACCGCGACATCGACACCGGCGTCGCGAAGCTCAAGGGCGTGCTGAGCGACCGCCGGGCCACGCTCGAGGAGTTGTGCGACCGGACCCTGAGCGAGCTGCAGCCCGACGGTCCGGCGACCGACGACGCCGCGCTGCTTCTGGCACGCACGCACGAGCTGGGAGCCGACCAGGTCATCGGCTGGGAGCTGGAAGCCGAGCCCAGCGCGGTCTCCCGCGCACGGACCCTGGTCATGGACCAGCTGACCGAATGGGGCCTGGACGAGCTGGCGTTCACCACCGAACTCGTCGTCAGCGAACTCGTCACCAACGCCATCCGGCACGCGGTCGGCCCCGTCTATCTGCGGCTCATCCGGGACCGCAGCCTGCACTGCGAGGTCTCCGACAAGGGCCACACCTCGCCGAACCTCCGGCACAGCGCGACGGACGACGAGGGCGGTCGCGGCCTGTTCATCGTGGCGCAGATGGTGCAGCGCTGGGGCACCCGCTACACGACCTCGGGCAAGACGATCTGGACGGAGCAGGCACTGCCCTGACCCCTGGACGCCCGGTGGGTCCTCATGCTCGGTGAGTCCGTGGACGCAGTCGGTCCGTGGACACGGACGGAAGCGAGGATGTGCCGGACCGTCACAGCTCAGGCGCATGGGTGGTGCCCGGAGCCGGACTTGAACCGGCACGGCCCTCAGGGCCAACGAGGTTTAAGCTCGTCGTGTCTACATTCCACCATCCGGGCACCGGCTCCAGGTCCCGCAGTTACGCAGAGCATGCGGGTTCCTACCCCAGGGTGCAGGTAGAGCCTATCCAGCGTCAGGCCCCCAACTGGGGCGCGTCAGCTCGATGTTGTCTTATTTTATGGGCAACTGACGACGCGTCAGTGCCGCGTCCCCCACTTCGGAGGGCCGCTCGGATCACGTCCCTGGCACGTGAAATGACGGAAAGTCGCCGTCCGGACACTGGAATTCGCCTTCCGCCGGCGGGAGTCCCGCCGGGGGTGCCCGCCCTCGTCCGCCGTCTCGGGGGAGCCGTCATACCCAGGGATGACCGCGTGACTTTGATGTACCTCGGAAGGCTGGCTCCGATACGGGCATGGGGGGTGATCCGCGGGGGCGCACGGAAGGACAACATGGTGTGGACCCGAGATCCGTACACCGTTCGACAGGAGCCCACTCCCGTGACCACCACCTACTCCTCCCGCGTACCGGCTGCTGCACCAGCGCCCGCCGGCGTCGCCGCAGCGCGCGCCACGGACCTCTCGAAGGTCTACGGGCAGGGCGAGACCAAGGTGGTCGCGCTCGACCGCGTCTCCGTCGAGTTCCGCAAGGCCGAATACACCGCGATCATGGGGCCGTCGGGCTCCGGCAAGTCGACCCTGATGCACTGCATGGCGGGCCTCGACTCGGTCTCCAGCGGCAGCGCCCTGATCGGCGACACCGAACTGACCAGGCTCAAGGACAAGAAGCTGACGAAGCTGCGCCGCGACCGGATCGGCTTCATCTTCCAGGCCTACAACCTGCTTCCGACGCTCAACGCGATGGAGAACATCACGCTTCCGCTCGACATCGCGGGCCGCAAGGCGGACCAGGCCTGGCTGGACCGCGTCATCGAGACCGTCGGCCTCTCAGGCCGGCTCAAGCACCGCCCGAGCCAGCTCTCCGGCGGCCAGCAGCAGCGCGTGGCCGTGGCCCGCGCGCTGGCCAGCAGGCCGGAGATCATCTTCGGGGACGAGCCGACGGGCAACCTCGACTCCCGCGCCGGAGCGGAGGTGCTGGGCTTCCTGCGCAACTCCGTAAGGGAGTTGGGCCAGACGATCGTGATGGTCACCCACGACCCGGTGGCAGCCTCCTACGCGGACCGCGTCGTATTCCTCGCGGACGGCCGCATCGTCGACGACATGTCCGGGCCGACCGCCGAGTCGGTGCTCGAGCGCATGAAGAACCTCGACGCCAGGGTGCGTACGAACTGAGCCGCGCCGGCGCGGGCGCCTCCGCGACGGCCACACGGCCGCGCACCGCCCGCCGAGGCAACCACCAGCACGAACCCGGAACCGGCCCAGGACCGCCGGGCCGCTGGATACCGCGTTCCCAGAAACCCAGAACCCAGGACAAACCGATGCTCCGTACTGCCTTGCGCAACGTCTTCGCGCACAAGGCCCGGCTGCTGATGACCGTGCTCGCCGTGATGCTCGGCGTGGCCTTCGTCTCCGGCACCCTGGTCTTCACCTCGACCATCTCCGACGCGTACCAGAAGAGTTCGGAGAAGGGCTACAGCAACGTCGACCTCGCCATCGAGCCGCCCGCGGGCGGCGATTCCGGGCCTCCCCGCAGGCGGCCCGGCGGCCAGGACCGGCTGACGCAGGCCACCCTCGACAAGGCACGCGAGCTGCCCGGCGCGCAGAGCGCCAGCGGCTCCGTCACCGGCTTCACCGCGCTCGCCGACAAGCACGGCAAGCTCGTCGGCGAGGGCTGGCAGACCACCGGCGGCAACTACGACTCCGGCCGCAACGGCAAGGCCGAGGACGCCCGTTACCCGATGAGGAACGGCCGGGCGCCGCACGGTTCCGACGAGGTCGCCATCGACTCCGCGACGGCGAAGCGCGTCGGTTTCGAGATCGGCGACACCGCCCGCATGTCGGTCAACGGCCCGGTGCTCAAGCAGCGCGTCGTCGGCATCTTCACCACCGACGACGGCAATGTCGCCGCGGGCGGCACGCTCGTGCTGTTCGACACCCCCACCGCCCAGCGGCTCTTCGCCCTGCCGGGGCAGTACGACCAGATCACGCTGAAGGCCGCCGACGGCACTTCGCAGGCGGAGCTGAAGTCCCAGGCGGAGAAGATCATTCCCAAGGGCGCGGACGCGGTCACCGGCAAGAAGCTCGCCGCCGACCAGTCCGAGGCGATCAAGAAGGGCATGAGCGGGATGCAGACGGCGATGCTGGTCTTCGCCGGGATCTCGCTGTTCGTCGGCATCTTCATCATCGCCAACACCTTCACGATGCTCGTCGCCCAGCGCACCAAGGAGCTGGCGCTGCTGCGCGCAGTCGGTGCCGGGCGCCGTCAGGTGACGCGCTCGGTGCTCATCGAGGCGCTGGTCGTGGGCACTGTCGCCGCGGTCGGCGGCATGGCGGCGGGCGTCGGCATCGGAGCGGCGCTGCGCTCGCTCATGGGCAGGTTCGGCGCGACCGTGCCGGACGGGCCGCTCGTCGTCGACGCCACCGCCATCGGCGCCTCGCTGGCCACCGGCATCGTGGTGACCGTCCTCGCCGCCTGGCTCCCGGCCCGCAAGGCCGCGAAGATCCCGCCGGTGGCGGCGATGAGCAGCGTCCACGCGGCGGCGACGACGCGTTCGCTGGTCATCCGCAACACGATCGGCGCGCTGCTGGCCGGCGCGGGCACGGCACTCGTGCTGTACGGCGCCGGAATGGACGACCGCGACACGGCCAAGATCCCGCTCTCGGCCGGTGCCGCCACGCTCCTCATCGGGGTCTTCGTCCTGACGCCGCTGCTGTCGCGGCCGCTGATCGCCGCCGCCGCGCCGTTCATGCGGATCTTCGGGGTCTCGGGCAAGCTCGCCCGCCAGAACTCGGTGCGCAACCCGCGCCGCACCGCCGCGACCGCGTCCGCGCTGATGATCGGGCTCACTCTGATCACCGGTCTGACCGTCATCGCCGGAAGCGTGCAGCAGGCCGTGGAGAAGCTGGCCACCGATTCGCTGAAGGCGGACTACACCGTCAGCATGGCCAACCAGACGCCGCTCTCATCCGGCGTCGAGCGGAAGCTGACGCGCGACGACCAGGTCGAGTCGCTGAGCCCGATGCGCAACTCCCCGGCCCGGGTGGGCAGTTCCACGGAGTATCTGACGGGCGTCAAGGGCGAGACGATCAGCGACCTCACCGACATGCCGTTCGTCTCCGGCGGCTGGGACGGGCTGTCCGGCAACAAGGCCGTCGTCGACAAGGAGACCGCCAAGGAGAAGGGCTGGAAGACCGGTTCGGCCTTCCCCGTCACCTTCGAGGACGGGAAGAAGGCCCGGATGACGGTCTCGGGCGTCTACGAGGGCAACGAGATGATCAGGGGCATCATGCTCGACACCGGGACTCTCGACCCGCACATGAAGCAGCTCTCGAGCATGCAGGTGATGGTCAAGACGAAGGATGGCGCGAGCGATTCGGTCAAGGCGTCGCTGGAGAAGGCGCTGGGCAGCAATCCGGCCGTCCTCGTCCAGGACGAGAAGGACGTCACGGAGTCCATCGCCAAGATCTTCACCCTGATGCTCAACATGCTCTACGGGCTGCTCGCGATGGCGGTGATCGTGGCCGTGCTGGGTGTGGTCAACACACTGGCGATGTCGGTCTTCGAACGCTCGCAGGAGATCGGGATGCTGCGCGCCATCGGCCTGGACCGGCGGGGCATCAAGCGGATGGTGCGGCTGGAGTCGCTCGTCATCTCGCTCTTCGGCGGTGTGCTCGGCATCGGACTCGGCATCTTCTTCGGATGGGCCGCGGGCAAGGTCGTCGGGTTGTCGCTGTCGACGTACTCGCTGGTGCTGCCGTGGGACCGGATCGGGATCTTCCTCGGACTGGCGGCGGTCGTGGGCATGCTGGCCGCGCTGTGGCCGGCACGGCGGGCCGCCAAGCTGAACATGCTCACCGCGATCAAGACGGAGTAGCCCGGCGGCGCCCCGCCCGCGGGTCCGCCGCGGGCAGGGCAGGGCGCGTCACCGCGGCCCGGTTCCCTCACCGAGGGGGCCGGGCCGCTGTGTTGCGCGGGCTCCTGGGCCGTCAGCCCGGCGCGTCACCGAAGTCGGGGACGGGGAGGCGCTCGCCGTCGCGCAGCGCCGAGTCGTGCGCGACGACGCCGGGCAGCGTGTAGCGGGCGGCGACCCACGCGTTGACGGAAGGCAGCGTGCTGTCGTTCACCGCGTTGACGAAGTCGTCGACGAGGAAGTGGTGGCTTCCCTCATGCCCGTTGGGTGCGTGAGCGAACTCGGCGGGCAGCCGGGCGCGGTCGTGCACCGGAGCCGTGCCGGAGATGAACGCGTCACGCAGCGCCGGTGAGACGTCGGCGAGCGAGGGATCGTCCGCGGAGAGCGTCGGGACGGCCTGCAGATGCTCCGAGACGTCCCGCACACCGGTCTTGTCCTGCCAGAAGCTGACGGTCGCCAGCTGCTCGAAGCTCCCCTCCGTGCCGAAGAAGCGGAAGCGTGACTCACGGATGTGCGAGGGGTATCCGACCCGGCGGAACTCGTTCGTGCGGAACGATCCCCCGCCGGCGACCTCGAAGAGCGCCGTCGCGTTGGAGAAGTCGTTGCCGAACTGGCTGACGTCCCGGTCGAACACGCCGTCACCCCGCTCGTCGCGGACACCGACGGCGCTGACGCTCGTGGCGTACGTCTGCCAGGCGCCCAGCACGCCGCCGATGCTGTGCGTGGGGTAGAGCAGCGGCGGATAGCTGGCCGTCTCCTTCCACCGCTCGCCCCCGCTGAAGCGGTACGCGTCGTAGAAGCCCAGGTCCATGTCGTGGACGTAGTCGCCCTCGGCGTAGAACAGCCGCCCGAAGCCGCCGTCGGCGATCTTCTCGCGGGCGTAGACCGTGGCCGGGTTGTAGTGGCTGGTCTCACCCATCATGTAGGTGAGGCCGGTCTCCTTGACGGCTTCGATGATGGCCGCCGTCTCCTCCTCGGAGACCGCCATGGGCACCGCGGAGTAGACGTGCTTGCCCGCGCGCAACGCCCGTACCGCCAGCGGTCCGTGGGTCCAGCGCTGGGTGAAGAGGGCGACGGCGTCGACGTCCGATTCGAGCATGTCGTCGAAGGAGGACACGGTGCCTGCCAGCCCCTCCGCGGCAACGAGCCGCTCGGCGCGCTCGGGCAGGAGATCCGTGACATGAATGGCGCCGACGCCGGGGTGCAGCCGGAAGAGCTTGGCGAACGATCCGGCGAACTGTCCGGCGCCGACGATTCCGATGGAGAAGGGCACGAGCGAAAGCCTTTCCTGTGCGTGCCGTGGTTACTCGGTACTCAATTTTTCCGCTGGCTCAATTGCCTTGCTGGAAGAGGAAGTTGATCTGCCTGTTCGTCTCCGAGAGGGAGCTCGCCGGGGAATCGCCCGAGTAGATCTCCTGCATGGCGGGGATCATCATCGCGTTGATGTCGGCGGCGTGGTCCGTCACCGGGAAGGAGAAGGTCGTGCCTTCCTCGAGGTGACGGGTGAAGGGTGAGACGTCCAGCCCGTTCTTGCGGTGGGTGGCGATGGCCTTCTTCGTGCCCTCGGGGGTCGCGGGGAATACCGTCGCGTCCTTGCCCACCAGGTTCTGGCACTCGTCCGAGGCCAGGAAGGCGACCCATTTTGCGGCGCCCTGCTTGTTCTTCGCTCCCTTCGGTATGGAGTCGGCCAGGCCGCCCAGCATCGAGGCACGCTTGCCCGTCGGGCCCTTCGGCGTCGGGGCTATGCCGAGGTCGACGCCCTTGAGGCCGGCGAATGTGCTGAGCATCCAGGAACCGTGCATGGCGAGGGCGGCCTTGCCCGAATCGAGCTGCGTCTCCGGGTGGTTGGTGTCCGAGTAGTCCTCCAGCGGGGCCATGTAGCCCTTCTCGGCGAGGCCGAAGTACCAGTCGATGGTCTTCTGGAAGCCCTTCTGGTCGTAGTTGTAGTGCTCACCCCACGGGTTCTTGTCCGTGTAGCTCCAGCCGGCCGAGGCGGCAAACGAACTCCACTGCGTCTGGCCGCTGTTGTCTCCACCGGCGTCATTGGTGGCCAGGCCGTAGCGCACGACGTTGTCCTTGTCGAAGCCGGGCTCGTCGCCGCGCTTCCCGTTCGCGTCGACCGTCAGACGGGCGAGGGTCTTCTCGAAGCTGCCGCCGTCCCGCGGATTCCAGGCCAGATCGCGCAGTTCGGCGTCGCTGACGCCCGCCGCCTTGGTGATCTTCTTGTTGTAGAAGACGCCGATGGTGTCCCAGTCCTTCGGTGCGCCGTAGCGGTGCCCGTCCCGGCCCGTCCAGGGCTTCGCCAGGCCCGGTTCGTAGTCCGATGCCTCGATGCCGCGGGTCGGGCCCAGCTCGTCCAGCGGGCTGAGCGCGCCGAGCCCCTCGTACTGGGGGTACTTGGCGACGTGGTTGGTGAACACGTCCGGCTGGGTGCCGGCGATGAAGCTCGACGTCAGCTTCGTCCAGTACGAGTCCCATCCGATCTGGGTGATCTTGACGCGCAGCCCGGGGTTCTTCTTGTGGAACGCCTTCGCGCACGCCTCGTACGCGGGCTGCTGGGCGGAGTCCCACATCCAGTACGAGACCGTGTGCTCGTCCCCGGCCGAGACGGTCTGCGGTGCGCAGCCCGCGGCGGGAAGGGCCAGGGCCAGCGCCACGAAGGAGGCCGCGCAGGCCCGGACGGAGATGCGGCGCCGGGTGCCGCGTGGTGCGGTGCTCATCCCACTCTCCTTCACTTGATGCCGCTGAAGCCGATGGAGTTCACGATGCGCTTCGCCAGCAGGGCGAAGAGCAGCACCATGGGCAGGGCGGCGACGAATGTGGCCGCCATCAGGCCCGCCCAGTCGGTGCCCGTCTGCGGGGTCTGCGCCCGGAAGATGCTGAGCGCGACCGTCAGCACCCGCGAACTGCCGCTGTAGGAGACCATCAGCGGCCAGAAGTACTCGTTCCACGCGGTGATGTACGTGAGGATGCTCAGCGTCGCGATGGGCGCCGTGGACATCGGGAGTATCAGCCGGAAGAAGACACGGATCCGCCCGGCCCCGTCGATGAGCGCGGCCTCCTCCACCTCGCGGGATATGCCGAGGAAGAACTGGCGCAGGAAGAAGACGGCGAACGGCATCGTCATGAATACCATCGGCGTCGCGATGCCGAACAGGCTGTCCACCAGACCGGCTTCCTTGATCAGCACGAAGTTCGGCAGCAGCGTGAAGACCGCGGGGATCATCAGTCCGCCCAGCACGAAGCCGAACACGGCGTCCCGTCCGCGCCAGCGCAGACGCGCGAAGGCGTAGGCGGCCATCGCGGCGAAGAACACCTGGCAGAAGGTGACGATCGTGGCGACCAGGACCGAGTTGGCGAGGTAGCGCCAGAATTCGAGCGAGCCGCCCGACCCTCCCTCGGCGAGTGCCTCCTTTGTGCTCTGCAGGCCGAAGACCCTCAGGAAGCCGCCGAAGCTGAAGTCCACGGGGAGCGCCGAGGCGGGAGCCTGCGCCAGGGCGGTGTTCGTGGAGAGCGCCGTCCTCAGCATCCAGTAGAACGGGAACAGCGTGATCAGGGTGATCACGGCCATTGCCGCCCAGGCCAGCACACGCCCCCACGACAGCGGACGTCGCTCCCGCTTGCCGGCGCCCGGCGCCTCGCGGGTCTCCGGTTCGCTGCCGGTCCCCGCATGCGTCATCGTTGCCGTCACTTCGGACCTTCCCTTCTCAGCCGAGGTCCGAGCGGCCGGCGCGCATGAGCCGGTACTGGAAGACGGTGATTGCGGTCAGCACGAGCATCAGAGCCACCGAAATGGCCGAGGCGTAGCCGAACTGCAGCCGGTCGAACGCGAGGTCGTAGACGTACAGCTGCAGCACGTTGGTGGCGTTGGCGGGTTTGCCGTCGGTCGTGACCGAGACGGTGTCGAAGACCTGGAACGAGCCGATGATCGTGATGATCAGGACCAGCGACAGGATCGGACGCAGCAGCGGAATGGTGATGGACCGGAACATGCGCCACTCGCTCGCGCCGTCGACGCGGCCCGCCTCGTAGACCGTCGGCGGTATGGACTGCAGGCCCGCGAAGATCAGCAGCGCCGTGTAGCCCACGTGCCGCCAGACGTTGACGAGAGCGATCGTCGGTATCGCCCATGAGGCGTCGCCGAAGAAGGCGATCCGCTCGAAGCCGAGCCATTCGATGATCTCGTTGCCCACGCCGAGCTGCGTGTCCAGGATCCACAGCCACACGATTCCGGCGACGACGTTCGAGACCAGGTAGGGAGCGAGCACGACTCCCCGCAGGACGGTCGAGCTGGTGAGCCTGTGCATCAGAACGGCTATCAGCAGCGCGACGACCGTCTGCACCCCGATGTTGACCACGACGTAGTGCAGCGTCACGCCCAGCGAGTCCCAGAAGACCGGGTCGTTGACGAGGCGCCGGTAGTTGTCGAGGCCCACCCACTTCTCGGCGGAGAGCAGGTCGAAGCTGGTGAAGCTGAGGTAGACACCGCGCAGCGTCGGCCACACCAGGAAGGCCAGGTATCCGATCATCGCCGGGGCGATGAAGAGGAGAGCCGTACGGGCTTCTCCGGGAGCACGTCCCGGGGCCGGGCTCGCAGTCGTCGGTTTGATCACGGCCACCGGCAGACCTCCTCGTCCGCGTCGCCTCAGGGCTTCATCTCGATGGATTTACTTCTACGTGGAAGTTAATGTGAGTGTCAAGGCGTCTCACACAGGAGATCCGGTGCCGGAATCACGCAGGTATAGTTCTGTACGGAACTTAACCGGGGTTCGCATAGGCTGAGATTCCCCACGTCCAAGTACCGTCGCGGAGGCTGGGATTGAACGGTTCGAAGAGTCCGGGCAGTTCGGGTGGGTCGGCCCCGAGCTGGCGGCCGCTGACTCCCACGGAGCGCGCGGTCGCCATCGAGGTGCTCAAGAACGGCCCGACCTCCCGCAGTGAGATCGCCCGGCAGCTCGGCATGTCGGGCGGCAGCCTGACGCGTCTGGCGAAGCCGCTGATCGACTCCGGTCTGCTGCTGGAGGGGCTCACGCCCGCGACCACGGCGGGGCAGGGCCGCCCAGGACGCCCCCTGGACATCGTCACCGAGCCCTGGCACTTCGTTGGCCTGAAGATCACCGGCGACATGGTCTACGGGGTCGTCACCACTCTGAAGAGCACCGTGGTCCGGCGGGAGGACCGCAAGCTGGGCTCCTCCGAGCCCGATGCCGTCGCCGATGTCGCTCACTCGATCGTGCGGTCCTTCGCCGAGGAGTTCCCGCATCTCGCGGGCATCGGCGTCGGCCTCGCGGGCCCGGTCCGCGGACGGTCCGTGGCCGTCGACTCCCCGTACCTGGGCTGGCACGAGGTGGCCTTCGCCGCCCTTCTCGAGGAGCGGACCGGGCTGCCGGTGGTGGTGGAGAACGACGTCGCGGCGCTGGTCGAGGCGGAGACATGGTTCGGCGCCGGGCGCGGCTTCGACCGCTTCGCCGTCCTGACCATCGGCGCGGGCATCGGCTACACGCTCGTCATCAACGGGGAGGCCATCCGCCCCTCCGACGACTATCACGGCACGTCGGAGCGCTGGATCCTCGACCCGTCCGGCCCGCTGACCCCCGAAGGCGAACGCGGCAGCGCAGCCTCGCTGCTCACAGTCCAGAGCATCGAGTACCAGGTCCGCGCGGCGACCGGCCGCTCCGTCGACTACGAGGAGATCCTCCGGCTCGCCCGCCGGGAGGACCCTGCGGCCTCGCGCGTCATCGGCGAGGCCGCCCGTGCGCTGGGCATCCTCATCTCGCACATCGCGAACTTCGCGCTGCCGGAGAAGATCCTGCTCGCCGGCGAGGGTGTCGGGCTCATGGACGTGGCCGGCGGCGCCGTTCTGGACGCCATCGAGTCCCACACGAATCCGCACGCGGATCCCGTGAACCTGGAGACCAAGGTCTCCGACTTCCACGACTGGGCGCGCGGCGCCGCCGTGCTCGCCATCCAGGTGCTCGTGCTCGGCGAAGCGGCCGGCGAGTGACCGGCGGGCGGCGCGCCGGCGAGGGTCGGGTCCCCGCCGGTCACGCCGTCCCGGCCGCCATGGCCGTCACGCCGCGCGCCACTCCCTGGTGCGCAGCGGCAGTCCCGACGCCCCGTCGGAAGGGGTGCGGACCGCGAGGATCTGGTTGATACCGATCCTGTTGTGCTCGAAGGCGAGCGCCGACGCGGCCATGTACAGCCGCCACACCCGCGCTCGTCCGTACGAGCTGAGGCGCGCCGCCTCGCTGAAGGCGGCCTCCAGATTGGCGACCCACGCACGCAGCGTCATCGCGTAGTGCTCGCGCAGCGATTCGAGGTCGCGCACCTCGAATCCCGCCTCCTCGAGCACGCCGACCGTCTGCCCCACCGGGGCCAGTTCTCCGTCCGGGAAGACGTACGCGTCGATGAACTCGTCGACCTCGTAGGCCGATTCGTCCCTCACGGGGCGGCGCCCGATCTGGTGATTGAGCAGCCGCCCGCCCGGCCGCAGCAGCTCGTACAGGTCACCGGCGTATTCGCGGTAGCGCGCCCGGCCGACGTGTTCCGCCATGCCGATGGAGGAGATGGCGTCGTACGGGCCGTCCCGCACCTCGCGGTAGTCCTGCACGCGGATCTCCACACGGTCCGTCAGCCCCTCCTCGGCCACGCGTTTGCGGGCGTAGGTGGCCTGCTCCTGGGAGAGGGTGATGCCGACGGCGCGCACCCCGTACTCACGGGCCGCGTGCAGCACCAGCGAGCCCCATCCACATCCGACGTCCAGCAGCCGCTGCCCCTCCCGCAGCGCCAGCTTGCGGCAGACGAGGTCGAGTTTGGCGCGCTGGGCGCCCTCGAGCGTCGGCGTGCTCCCGGCCGTCGGGGTCTCCCAGTAGGCGCACGAATAGACCATGCTCGGGCCGAGGACGAGCCGGTAGAAGTCGTTGCCCACGTCGTAGTGGTGACTGATGGCGCTGCGGTCGCGGAAGGGGCTGTGCCGCACCCCGAGCCGCCTTCGCCGCTCCTCCGCGGGCGGCGAAGGCGGAGGCAACGCACCCCCGAGCGCGAACAGTTCGCGGACGGCGGCCCGTACGTCGGGGTCACGCGCACGGTCCAGGGCCGCGCGCAATCCGCGCGGCGAAGGCTCCTGCGCGCTCTCGTTCTTCTCCCACATCAGGCCTGCCAGCCGGTCGAGCAGTCTGTACAGCTCACCGTCGCCATCGGTGTCGATCTCCCCCGCCACCCACGCGCGGGCGAGGCCCAGTTCGCCCGGCCGCCACAGAACGCGGCGCAGGGCGCGCCGGTGGCGTACGCGGAGGACGGGAGCATCGGGTGGTCCTGCTTCGCTGCCGTCCCAGGCACGGATGCGGACGGGAAGAGGCGCGCCGAGCAGCCGTTCGGTGAGCGCGCTGAGTCGTGAGGCGACATCGGTCATTGCACACACCTCCATACGGAAGGGGTGGAACCCCGTACATGCAACACGATTGTCGTGCGAACTATGCCGACTCACACACCGGTTTGTCTCCGCGTCACCTCGCGGGATCGCGTGGAAGGAGAGTGCGGGAACTGCGAAGGGGGCGCCCGCACCACGGATGGCGGACGCCCCCTTCACGGAGGTCTTCGGTGTCCTTCTGCGGATCACCTCACCGGCAGGTTCAGGAAGCCTTGGCCTCTTCCCGGTGGTTCACCTCGCGGCTCTCCTTGACCCGCGTCTTGTGCTCGGCCGCGGCTTCCTCCGCCGCGGAGGCGGTCACGGGCGAGGCGGCCTCGTAGAACTCCTCGCGCGGGTGTTCCATCGCGCCGAGGGAGACGACCTCCCGCTTGAGGAACATGGCGAGAGTCCAGTCGGCGAAGACGCGGATCTTGCGGTTCCAGGTGGGCACGGCCAGACCGTGGTACGTGCGGTGCATGTACCAGGCGAGGCGGCCCTTGAGCTTGATCCGGGTCCTGCCGAAGACGATCATCGCGACGCCCTTGTGCAGGCCGAGACCGGCGACGGCACCCACGTTGCCGTGCTTGTAGTCGCGCTGCGGGAAGCCGCGCAGTGCCGAGATGATGTTGTCACCGAGCACCTTCGCCTGACGCAGAGCGTGCTGCGCGTTCGGCGGGCAGTAGGCACCTTCCTTGCCTGCGGCCAGGTCGGGCACCTGTGCGTTGTCCCCGGCGGCCCAGATGTGGCCGCTGCCGCGCACCTGCATGGTGGCGTCGACGTCCACGTGCCCCTTGGGGCCCAGCGGCAGACCGAAGCGTGTCAGCGCCGGGTTGGGCTTGACGCCGGCGGTCCACACGATGGTGCTGGAGTCGACCTCGAGGCCGTTGCTGAGCATGACATGCCCACCGACGCAGGAGTCCATCGAGGTGCTCAGGTAGCACTCGACGCCGCGGCTCTTGAGGTGCTCCAGACCCCACTCGCCGAGCTTCGGGCCGACCTCGGGCAGGATGCCGGGCGCTACGTCGACGAGGATGAAGCGCATGTCCTCGCGCCGCACGTTGGGGTAGTACTTGGCCGCGTCGCGGGCCATGTCCTCGACCTCGCCGACGGTCTCCGCACCCGCGAAGCCGCCGCCGACGAAGACGAAGGTCAGCGCACGGCGCCGCACGTCCTCGTCGTTGGTCGAGTCGGCCTTGTCCAGCTGCTCCAGCACGTGGTTGCGCAGGCCGATGGCCTCCTCGACGCCCTTCATGCCGATGCCGTTCTCGGCCAGGCCGGGGATCGGGAAGGTACGGGAGACGGCGCCCATGGCGATGACGAGGTAGTCGAAGGGCAGGTCGTACGCCTCGCCGACGAGCGGCGCGATCGTGGCGACCTTGCTCTCCTGGTCGATCGTCGTCACACGGCCGGTGAGGACCTCGGCCTTGGGCAGTACCCGCCGCAGCGGAACCACGACGTGGCGCGGCGAGATGCTGCCGGCAGCGGCTTCGGGGAGGAACGGCTGGTACGTCATGTACGAGCGAGGGTCGACGACGGTGACGGTCGCCTCGCCGTAGCGCATCTTCTTCAGGATGCGCCGTGCAGCGTACAAACCGACGTACCCGCCACCCACAACGAGGATTCGAGGACGCTCCGTGGTGCTCATGTCATCGAGTATGGACCCGCACCTGGGGCCGACCTCGTGAGGGGCTTCACAAGCACGGTCGCACCCCCTGCTACACTGCGCGGCCACGTGCAGGAGCCCCTCCGGCTCCTGATCCTCCGGCCGGAGCCGCAGAGCGGCGATACCCGCCGTGAGCTGCATTTATCGTCCGCACCACGAGAACGTCGCCGAACCCGTGCGCCGCCCTTCATGTGGCTGGAATCCGGCGTTCACAGTGGCCCTCCCCCGCCGGCGTCCGTTTCGGGGCCCGAACGGGTGTGATGTGCGTCCGACGAGGGGGTTTTCCACGTGAATTATTTCACGAGATCTCTTTCGAAGGGCTCCGGAGAGGTGCCCGGACACCCTTTCAAAGGAGACGGGCGTCGCTCAAGTGAGGGCAGCGGCGGGGGTCAACCAAGGCTCCACGCAATGCCGTCGAGGATGTCGTGCTCGCTGACGACGACCTCCTCCGCCCCCGTGCGTTCCATGATCACCAGCAGTATGACGGCGCCCGCCGCGATCACGTCCACGCGCCCGGGATGCATGACCGGGATCGCCGCCCGCTCGTCGTGCGTCGAGGTCAGCAGCCGCTCCACGGTGTCGGCGACCTGCTCGCGCGGGATCCGGGAGTGGTGGATCGCGGAGGGCTCGTACGCGTCCAGGCCCAGGGCGATGCCCGCGACGGTGGTGACAGTCCCCGCGAGGCCGACGAGGGTACGGGCCTGCGCCAGCGGCACGCTCCGCTCCACCTCGTCCAGCGCCGCCGACACGTCGGCCCGCATCGCCTCGCGCTGCGCGGCAGTGACGGGGCCGGTGATCCCGTGGCGCTCGGTGAGCCGCACACAGCCGACATCGACGGACCTGGCGGCCCGCACGGAGTCGTCACCGACGACGAACTCCGTGGACCCTCCGCCGATGTCCACGACCAGATACGGCTTGTCGAGATCCGCGCGCCCCGTCAGCTCCTTGGTGGCTCCGGTGAAGGAGAGCTGCGCCTCCTCGTCGCCGGTGATCACCTCGGGCTCGGCTCCGAGGATGTCCACGACTCCCCGCACGAACTCGTCCCGGTTCTCCGCGTCCCGCGACGCGGAGGTGGCGACGAAACGCACGTGCCGCGCACCGTGCGCCTCGATGGCCCGCGCGTAGTCGCGGCAGGCGGCGAAGGTGCGCTCCAGCGCCTCCGGCGCGAGTCGTCCCGTGCGGTCGACACCCTGACCGAGGCGGACGATCTCCATCCGCCTCTCCAGATCCTTCAGTTCACCGTTCGCCGGGTCGGCGTCGGCGACCAGCAGCCGGATCGAGTTGGTACCGCAGTCCACGGCGGCGACACGGGTCATGCGCTCTCCTCACGCTCCTCACACGACGGGTCGGCCCCAGCGTATGCGCGCAGTGGCCGGCGCTTGCCGGGACGGCCGCCCGCAACCCCACCGAGCGACACATGCGTGACACCGGCCGGCTCGGGCGGTCAGCCTGCCGCCGTGTCGCCCTGCTGCTCGGCGCCCTCGCCCGTGTCCTGCTCCCCGTCACGCGGGACCGCGACGCACGGGCCCTTGGCCCACCACTCCGGCAGCATCGCCAGCGCCTCGTCGCCGAGAGGGTTGACCCCCGGGCCGGCGACGAGTGAGTGGGCGACGAGCACATGCAGGCACTTCACCCGATCCGGCATACCGCCGGCGCTGGGGAAGCCGGGGAGCACATCGATGGCGTCCCGGCGGGCGAGGTAGTCCTCGTGCGCCGCACGGTAGGCCGCGGCCAGTTCCTCGTCCTCCGCGAGCCGCGCCGTCATGTCACGCATGACGCCCTCGGCCTCCAGGGTGCCGATCGCCGAGGCGGCCCGCGGGCACGTCAGGTAGTACGTGGTGGGGAAGGGAGTGCCGTCCTCCAGCCGCGGCGCCGTCTCCACCACATCGGGCAGGCCGCACGGGCAGCGGTGCGCGATCGCGCGCAGACCGCGGGGCGGCCGGCCCAACTGCGCCTTGAACGCGGCCACATCGGCGTCCGTGGGCGGCGTGGGCTCGGTCTGCGGCGGAGGTTCTTCCATCGGTGCGGGACTCTTTCGGGGGTGACGGTGGGATTGGTCTTCGGCGGTGACGCTCACGGGAGTTCCCGGGGACACATCGAACGGCCCGTGTGCGGAGGGGAGTTCAGCGGCTCAGTTGCCCTCTCCGGACGCGCTGCTCTCCCCGGCCCCTTCCGCCCTGTCGGCCTTGTCCACGCCGTCCCAGAGGTTCTGGTACCAGGCGCGGTCGGAGCCGCGGTCGGAGGGCCTGTGCGCGATGCCGGTACCGTCCGGCAAGGTGAAGCCCGTCTCGCCGGGGCGGACGAAGTGCAGGTGCTTGCGGGCCTGTTGCTCGACGTACGCCGGGTCCCGCCAGCGCGCACGCTCCTCCCGCAGGCGCTCGACCTGCTTGCGGGCGTGCTCCGCCTGACGCTGCTGCTCGGCGATCTCCGTGCGCTGCGAGACGTACTGGCGCATGGGATAGGCCAGGGCGACCACGAGCGAGCACACGACGAGGGCCAGCACCGCGGCCCTTCCCGTGAGACGGCTGCGGCGCGGAGCACGCACGGTCCGCCCGCGGGCCCGGTAGACGCGCTCGGCGGCCCGGGTGCCGAGCGCCCTGAGTCTGGTCGCGGTGGAGAAGCGATCCGCGGGCACGTTCCTCCCCTGTCCCCTTCTCAGCTGTCCGTGCTGCCGCCACGTCCCGGCTCACGCCGCGCATCGTGCCTGCGCGTACTGCTTCCGGCGGCCGGGCGGCCCCCGCCACCGTACGGGAACGGCGGCGGGGACGGGCGCAGCGACTGCCGGTCGGGCACCGCGACATGAGCGGCGCGGCCATGGCCGGGTTGCGGAGAGCCTGCGTCAGCCCTTGTAGCGGGGGAAGGCGCTGCGGCCGGCGTACACGGCCGCGTCGTCGAGGATCTCCTCGATGCGCAGCAGCTGGTTGTACTTGGCGACACGCTCGGAACGGGCGGGCGCGCCCGTCTTGATCTGCCCGCAGTTGGTGGCCACGGCCAGGTCGGCGATCGTGACGTCCTCGGTCTCGCCGGAGCGGTGGGACATCATGCACTTGAAGCCGCTGCGCTGGGCGAGCTCCACCGCGTCCAGCGTCTCGGTGAGCGAACCGATCTGGTTGACCTTCACCAGAAGGGCGTTCGCGGCGCCGTCCTCGATGCCGCGCGAGAGCCGCTCGGGGTTGGTGACGAACAGGTCGTCGCCGACGAGCTGGACCTTGCCGCCGAGCTTCTCGGTGATGGTCTGCCAGCCGGCCCAGTCGTCCTCGTACAGCGGGTCCTCGATGGAGACGAGCGGGTAGGCGTCGACGAGTTCCGCGTAGTAGTCCGTCATCTCGGCGGCGGTGCGGTCCTTGCCCTCGAAGGAGTAGACACCGTCCTTGTAGAACTCGGACGCGGCGACGTCGAGCGCGAGCGCGATGTCCTGGCCGATCGTGTAACCGGCCTTCTGCACGGCCTCGACGATCAGGTCGAGCGCCTCGCGGTTGGAACCCAGGTTGGGGGCGAAGCCGCCCTCGTCGCCGAGGCCGGTGGCCAGACCGCGCTCCTTCAGTACGCCCTTGAGCGCGTGGTACGTCTCGGCACCCCAGCGCAGCGCCTCGGAGAAGGACTCCGCGCCGATGGGGGCGATCATGAACTCCTGGACGTCCACGTTGGAGTCCGCGTGCGAGCCGCCGTTGAGGATGTTCATCATCGGCACGGGCAGCATGTGCGCGTTCGGGCCGCCGAGGTAGCGGAAGAGCGGCAGGTCGGACGCCTCGGAGGCGGCGTGCGCGACGGCGAGCGAGACACCGAGGATGGCGTTGGCGCCGAGCGAGGACTTGTCCGCCGTCGCGTCCAGGTCGAACATCGCCTGGTCGATGAGGCGCTGCTCGGTCGCGTCGTAGCCCACCAGTTCGGGGCCGATCTGCTCGATGACCGCGAGCACGGCCTTCTCCACGCCCTTGCCGCCGTAGCGGCCCGTGTCACCGTCGCGCAGCTCCAGTGCCTCGAAGGCTCCGGTCGAGGCGCCCGACGGAACGGCAGCACGGCCGGTGCTGCCGTCGTCGAGGCCGACCTCGACCTCGACCGTGGGGTTGCCTCGCGAGTCGAGGATCTCGCGGGCTACGACGACGTCGATGGACGGCACGAGGATCTCCTTCGTGAAGTGTCTGGCTTACTGTCCAGAGCCTAACTGGCATGGGGTGGTGCCCAAGTCGGCCAGTCGTGTCGGGCGGTGGAACAGCCGGCAACGGGGAGCGAAGGAGCCCAGCTCAGGCGCGCTCCGCGCAGGGCGGAATTTGTTTGGCGGGGGAAGAAAAGAATGGCGGGCAGCCTTTTCGGGCCCGTCCGCGCACGGGACGGCGGGGCGTACGCGGGGTCGCGGCCGCGGGGGGGGGCGACGTCGGGCTCCGCTGGGCGTCAGGGCCCCGCGTTCGGCCGCAGTCGGAAACGTCCGTCGGAGTCGCGGCCCGTCGAAACCCTCAGTGGTGGCGTCAGAGACGGAGTTCCTGGCCGGGGAGGATGAGGCCCGGGTCGGAGCCGACGACTTCGCGGTTGCGCTCGTACAGCTCGTGCCAACCGCCCTTCACGTCCTGCTCGTCCGCGATGTCGTAGAGCGAATCGCCCCGCGCGACGCGGTATTCGCCGTCCTCGGCGTTCTTGCCGTCGTTGCCGTCCTCGTCGGCGTCCGTGCGGCCGTCGCTGCCGTCGCGCGAGGGGTGTTCGTCCGTGTCGTCACCGGCACCCGGACCGACTGGGTCGCTCGGCTCGTACGAGGGGTCGCCCCCGGAACCGCCCGTACCGGATGTACCGGACGAATCGCCGGACTCCGACGGGTCGGCGGATCCGGAGGGCTCGGAAGGTTCGGACGGCTCAGAGGGTTCGGCGGACGCGTCCGGATCCGGGGCGTCGCCGCCGTCCTCGGGTGCCTCCGTCGACGGGACGGTGGGATACGGGCGTTCGGCGACGGGCTCGTCCACGACGTCGTCGGAGCCGTCCGGGTCGACGTCCGGTGAGCCCGGCGAGTCCTCCGAAAGCCCGGCGCTCTCCGCGCAGTCGCCGAAGGAGTCCGTGCCCTCGTCGTCCAGGACACGCTCCGCCACGGTGATCTGCTGGTCGCGGCTGGCGAGATCGGGCCGCTCGGCGTAGTCGGTGCCGCCGTGCTGCTCCCAGGTCTCCTGGTCCATCTGGAGCCCGCCGTAGTAGCCGTTGTCCTCGTTGGCGCTCCACAGACCGCCGCTCTCGCACTCGGCCACGGCGTCCCAAGTGGAGTTGTCCGCCGCGTTCGCCGCCGTCGCGCCGAGAAGGGGGATGGCGAGGCCGGCTCCTGTCACCCCTGCCGCGACCACGAAGTTGGGGGCCTGGCGTGGGCGCCGGTGGCGCCCGTTCCCGGACAGCAAGGGCGGCATACGGGGTGACCTCTCGTGGGGGCACGAACGTTCGGGGTGACGCTGGCGTGGTGCGAGGGCGTGGTGCGCCTTTGCTTACGACGAGCCGCGCACGAATGCCGTGTCGCGCGGCCGCCGCCCGAAGGTAGCTCCCCGGCGTTCATCATCACAAGGTGGTGTCACGTACATCACGTGAAAGTCACACCCGTGATGTCGCGTCACTCCTGTTGCACTTCGCCACTTGGCCTCGGTTCCGGCGTGAACTCCACGGGAAGCGTGCGCAGACCGCGCATGATGAGGCCGCCGCGCCACCGAAGTTCGGAGGGCGGGACGGCGAGCCTCACGTCCGGCAGCCGCCGCAGCAGGGCGCTCAGGGCGACCCGGCCCTCCAGCCGCGCGAGCGGTGCCCCGAGGCAGTAGTGGATGCCGTGCCCGTAACCCAAGTGCTGGTTGTCGCGCCGCTCCAGGTCCAGTACGTCCGGATCGGCGAACTTCGCGGGGTCGCGGTCCGCCGCCGCGAGCACGACGAGTACGGGCTCCCCCTCGGCGATGCCGGCGCCGCCGATCTCGAGCGGCTCGGTCGCGAAACGCCAGGTCGCCATCTCCACCGGCCCGTCGTAGCGCAGCAGTTCCTCGACCGCCGTGGACAGCAGCCTTTCGTCGCCGGCCGTTATGGCGTCGCGCAGCACGGACCGCTGCCTCGGGTGGCCGAGCAGCGCGTACGTGCCGTTGCCGATGAGGTTGACCGTCGTCTCGAAACCGGCGAAGAGCAGGATGAAGGCCATGGCGGCGGCCTCGTTCCCGGTCAGATGCTCACCGTGGTCGCTGGCGCGGATCAGCCCCGAGATCAGGTCCTCGCCCGGCTTCTCCCTTTTGCGGTGGATGAGTTCGGCGAGGTAGTTGCGCATCTTCTTCACGGCGCGGCCGACTCCGCCGCGCGGGGGGCCCGGCTCCCCTGGCTTGTGGTGGCGCAGCATCATGCCCGCCCAGTCGCGGAAGTCGTCCTGGTCCTCTGCAGGAACGCCGAGCATGTCGCAGATGGCGTAGATGGGCAGGGGGAAGGCGAACTCGTGGATGAGGTCCGCCTCGCCGCGTGCCGCGAAGCCGTCGATGAGCCGGTCCGTCAACTCCCGGACGCGCGGCTCGAACTCGGAGACGCGGGCGGGCGTGAACGCCTTCGAGACCAGGCGCCGCAGCCGCGTGTGGTCCGGCGGATCGATGTTGAGCAGGTGCGTCATCAGGTTTGCGCTGCGTTCGCCGGGAATGCCGACCTTGCCCTTGCCGTGCGCGGAACGTTCGTGATGGTGCACGGGGTTCTTGCTCAGCCGCTGATCGGCCAGGGCCTGCCGGGCGTCGGCGTAGCGGGTGACCAGCCAGGCCTCGACGCCGCTGGGCAGTTCCGTCCTGCGTACGGGCGCGTGTTCGCGCAGCCACGCGTACGCGGGGTACGGGTCGGCGGCGAAGTCCCAGTCGAAGAGCGGGGGCATGGGCGGCGGGGACGCGGTGGCGTGGGCACAAGTGCGGCTGCGGTCGGGGGCGTCGGCTTGCGCGGGGGCGGGCGCGGGTTCCGTGGCGCCGTGCTCGGGGGCGGGCGCGGGCTTCGCGGCGCCGTGCTCGGGTGCGGGCTCCGCGGCGTGCCCGGGTGTGGGCGCGGGCTTCGCGGCGCCGCGCTCGGGTACGGGCGCGGGCTTCGCGGTGGCGTGCTCATCGGTCTCGTCTTGCACGCATCGACGCTAACGGGTCGCACCGGGCGCGCCGCCCGGGCATGGATGGACCCCGGCCCGGGGGTCCGGTTCGGGATCCTGGACCCCGAGGCCGGGGCTGGCCATCGGCCGAGCGGCCGCGGGTCGGGCCCGGCCCGGCCTGTCAGGTGTGGCCAGCATTCCCGTCAGGTGTGGCCGGGGCCTCCGCTGCCGAACGACCCGCTGCTGCCCGGGTCCCACTTCCGAGGCGGCCCTTCGTGCTCGCCGGGGTGGCTGTCGGAGTCGTAGTCCTTGAAGTCGTAGGGCATGCGGCGCTCGCCGTCGCGCGGGACCTCGTCGGGGACCCGATGCCTCGTCTCGTAGTCCTGAGGGGTCTCCGGGCCACGCTCCCCCGGGCTGGAGGGACGCTGGTCGCCCCGGGCGCGGATGCGGATGCCGTAGGCGACGGCGACGATCAGGCCGACGACGACCACGAGGCCCACGATCAACGGAGCGATACCCACGAGCAGGTCATGCTCCGCGGCGAGCACCGTCAGCGGCTGGTTTGCGGCGTCCACTGCGTACATGACGCACGGGTACCCCCGCCTCGGCCGGTATGCCGGTGCGGGAGGCACCGCCTCGGTGCGTTTCCCCGGAGCGCCGGCACCGCTTGCGTGATGTGAGCGGTGCTCTCGCTCGGTACGAGTGCTCTCGCTCTCTGCATTCGCACCGGTCACGTGGTGTGAGCGGTGCTCTCGCCCGGCACCAGCGCTCTCGCCAGGCGCCGGTGCTCTCGCCCGAAGCGTCCCGCACCGGCCACGCTCGCGTCGCGTGAGCGGTGCTCTCAACTGGCACGGGTGCTCTGGCCCGCGAGCACCGGGCACCGCTTGCACGGGGTGAGCGGTGCTCTCTCCCGATGCCAGCGCTCTCGCGCCCTGGCATACGCACCGGTCGCATGTGAGCACTGCTCTCGCCCGGCACCAGCGCTCTCGCCGCGCACCGGTGCTCTCACCCCCAAGCGGCCGCACCGGCGACGCTCGCGTCACGTGAGCGGTGCTCTCAACTGGCACGGGTGCTCTGACCCACGAGCACCGGGCACCGCTTGCACGGGGTGAGCGGTGCTCTCTCCCGATGCCAGCGCTCTCGCCCCCTGGCATCGGCTCGGCTTGAGGAATGAGCGGTGCTCTCGCCAGGTGCCGGTGCTCTCACCCCCAAGCACCCGCCCGCTCACGTCACGTGAGCAGCGCTCTCACTCCGCACCGTTGCTCTCGCCCGCGAGCACCGGGCACCGGGCACCGGGCACCGCTTGCATGGGGTGAGCAGCGCTCTCACCCCGTACCGGCGCTCTCGCCCCCCGCATCAGGCCCTTCCCCCACCTCAAGGCCTTCCGCTGCGCGGACCTCGTCACGGTACGTACGGGCCGCGACCCGAAGCGCCGTCTCCGGATCGACCCCTTCCGCTTCCGCGCGGACGGCCAGCGCCAGCAGCTCGTAGCCGATGCCGCCGGACTGCGAGGGCGGGACCGGGGGCACGTCCGGGACCGGGGGCACGTCCAGCCCGGCCGTCCGCACGCGCTGCGCCAGCTTCGCCGCCAGGGCCAGCGCGGGCTGCCCCAGCGGAATCCCCTCGGTGACCGAGTCCCGGCGCTTCTCCACGGCCTTCACGCGCAGCCAGTGCTCCCGGACCTCCTCCGCCGTGGCGGCCTCCTCCTCCCCGAACACATGGGGGTGGCGGCGGATCAGCTTCTCCACGATGCCGGCCGCCACGTCGTCGATGGTGAAGGGCTCCTCCGGGTCGTCCTGTGCGATGCGCGCGTGGAAGACCACCTGAAGCAGCACGTCGCCCAGCTCCTCGCACAGGGCGCCGCGGTCGCCCTCCTCGATCGCTTCGACGAGCTCGTACATCTCCTCGATGCCGTACTTGACCAGCCCCTCGTGCGTCCTGGCCCCGCTCCACGGGCAGACGGCACGGATGCTGTCCATGACCTGTACGAGGTCGAGGAGACGCGCGCCGGGCAGGTCGTACGAGCCGGGCAGCAGCTCCAGTTCGGGCATCGACGTGCGGCCCGACCCGGCCAGCGCCGCCAGCCCGTCGGTGAGCCGCGGCTCGCCCTCGGCGGCGGCGATGACAACCGTCGTACGGCCCTGGCCGGACGCCTCGACCAGTTCGCGGGCGCTCGGCAGGGCTCCGGTGGCGACGGGGACGCCGGCCTCGCGCACGTACGGCAGCTGAGGGTGCTCCGGGTCCTCGCACACGACGCTGTCGGCGGTGCGCAGCGCCTCCCAGGCGGGCCAGGACAGCAGTCCGGGTGCCACCCGGTGGCTGGTGGTGAGAAGGACGATGCGGCCGGCCGGCGAACCAGCGGGAGTATCAGCAGGAGTAGGGGCGTTCACGCGTCGAACGTAACGCAGCGGCCGGAGAGCACCGCTCCCGGCCGCCGCCCTGAGCTCCTGGCGCCCGAACCGGGGCCGCCGCCCTGAGCTCCCCGCACCCGGACCCGGGGCTGCCACACTCCCCAGCCCCGGACCGAGCCCGCCGCACTCCCCGGCCCCGGACCGGGGCCACCGCCCTCCCCGGCACGGGGCCAAATCCCTCGGCCCGGACCGGGGCAGGGCGTCACATCTGCGGCTGCTGCTGTTGCTGCGCCTGCTGCCGGTCCCGCTGCTTGCCGGTCAGGTCCTGCAGCCACGGCTCCGTCCGGTTGCCGAGCGTTGAGGCCTGCACGTCCCACTTGCCGTAGCGCGGGTTGACGGCGATGTGCAGCTTCTCGGAGGTCTTGGTGAACTTCTTCCGCAGCGCCGCGTTGCCCTGCGGCGTGCGCGGGTCGATGTTGCCCGCCTTCGCGATCTTGTCCACGGCGACCTGCGTGCGCATCCAGTCGTCGATCTGCGAGGGGGCGACGGCCTGCTGCTGGAGCAGCGCGTCCTTCAGCCTCTTCTCCCCGCCCGCCTGCGAACGCAACTGTGCTCGGTACTTGCCCACTTCGCGGCGCGTCACGGACACCCCGGCGTCCTTCGCGGCCCTTTCGATGATGCGCTCGCGGATCAGGCCGTCGAGTGAGGCCCGCGTCAGCTGGCCACTGCCCTTGATCATCTCTTCGCCGTGGGGGGCCGCGCGCTGCGCGTTCCGCACCGCCTCCACCTTCGCCTGGAGCTGCGCCATGCTGATGCGTTCACCGCCCGTCACGGCAGCGGCGCCGGGGTGCGCGTCGTTGCCGCAACCGGTGAGCAGCGGCGCTGCCACGAGCAGCGCGGCGGCACCGGAGACGGTGAGCGCGAACCTGCGACGACGGCTTCCTTCAGTGCTCCTGTGCATCGAGTCTCCTGGACGGCGGCTAGGGGCGTGCGACGGTTGTGCACGACCTCGGCGTTGATCGATGTTAAGTAGTGAAAGTGGTGGAGACCACCGCTTCGGCTTTCATCCGGACAACGATTCGGACGACGAGACGTGCCGCGACCGGCAACGGGGCCTCGTCATCCCCCGCACTGCCTGAGCATCATCCGCTTGTCCGGCGCGGTGACGGGCAGCTCGTACTCGAGGGCGACCTGTGCGAACCGTACGGAGTACGCGCAGCGGATCCGCTTGTCGGGCGGCAGCCAGGACGCAGGTCCCGAATCCCGTTTGGCGCTGTTGGAGGAGCCGTCCACCGGCAAGAGGTTCAGCGGATCATTGGCTATCCGCTCCCGCTTGCTCTCGCTCCAGCGGGCCGCTCCCATCTGCCAGTCGTAGGAGAGCGGCATGATGTGGTCGATCTGGACCTCCATGGCGCGCTGTTTGCGCCACTCGACGGTCCGGCCGGTGTACGGGTCGTGCAGGGTCATGGAGACGACCACGCAGTCCGAGCCCTGCTCGCGTACCAGCTTCCGCCCGTCCCTGGCCAGGATGTCGTTCCTGGTGTCGCAGCCGTTGCGCCCCAGCGGTACGCCGTCGACCGTGTCCTTCCAGGCGTAGCCGAACGCCTCGCGCTCGTAACCGGTCCTGGGGCCGCGGCCCTTGGTGCGGACGGTGGCGATCAGGGCGCGTGCGCGCTCGCGTTCGGACTCCGAAGTGACCGGCGCCAGGCCGCGCTTGCTGCCTTCCGGATTGGCGAACGGGCTGACGGCGCCGGAGCCGTCCGACGAACCGGGACCGGGGCCGCCTTCGCTGTGCGTGGGCGTGGGCGATTCCCGCGACGTGGGGCTCTCGGACTTGCCCGGGTTCGAGCCGCCGCCCTGCCCCGGAACCTGGCACCCGGAGGCCAACAGGCCGACGGCGAGCGGGAGGGCGGTCAGCAGGGCGGTGCGCGTGGTTCGAGCACGTGGCACGGCGAGACTCCCGTCGGGGCCGGTCGGCTGCGGCTGCCGGCGGGAGGGCCGGCCGCGATGTGTTCGAGCTTACGTTCCCCGGTCGGGAGCCGATGCGGCGCGGTACGCGCTCGGTTGCCGGCACCGCCCGCTTGCTGCCCAGCCCGCTCGCCCGCACCGCCCGGAGTCCGCGTCACACGGACGACGGGCAGGACGGCACTCCCGGCGAGCGGCTCGGCCTCACGACCCCGGAACCGTGGTGAGGAACTCGCCGACCCACGCCAGCAGTTCACCCCCCACGACCGGCTTGCCGCCGATGCCGCCCGGCTTGGGCCGCGGCACCAGCACCTGACGTGTCGCCTTCTTGATGACCGACCCCGGGTAGACGCGCTTGAGGCGCAGCTCCTGCGACTCGCGCAACTCGACTGGAGTGAAGCGCACGTTGTTGCCCTGGAGCGTGATGTCCGTGACGCCGCAGGAGCGCGCCAGCATGCGAAGACCCGCCACCAGCAGCAGGTTCTCCACGGGCTCCGGCAACGGCCCGTAGCGGTCGGCCAGTTCCTCCCGTACGGCGGTGATGTCCTCCTCGGAGTTGGCGGAGGCGATGGCCCGGTACGCCTGCAGGCGCAGCCGCTCACCCGGTGCGTAGTCGTGCGGCACGTGGGCGTCGACGGGCAGCTCGATCTTGACCTCGAGCGGGGCCTCCTCCACCTCGCCGCCCTGCTCCAGGGCGTTTCGGTAGTCGGCGACGGCCTCGCCGACCATGCGCACGTACAGGTCGAAGCCGACGCCCGCGATATGGCCGGACTGTTCGCCGCCGAGCAGATTGCCCGCCCCGCGGATCTCCAGGTCCTTCATCGCCACGTACATGCCCGCGCCCATCTCCGTGTGCTGGGCGATCGTGGCGAGGCGCTCGTGCGCGGTCTCGGTCAGCGGCTTCTCGGGCGGGTACAGGAAATAGGCGTAGCCGCGCTCACGTCCGCGGCCGACGCGCCCGCGCAGCTGATGGAGCTGCGAGAGGCCGAAGTTGTCGCCGCGCTCGACGACGAGGGTGTTGGCGTTGGAGATGTCGATGCCGTTCTCGACGATGGTCGTGGCGACCAGCACGTCCGACTTCTTCTCCCAGAAGTCGATGACGACCTGTTCCAGCGCCTGCTCCGACATCTGCCCGTGTGCCGTGGCGATCCGCGCCTCCGGCACGATCTGACGGAGCCGGGCCGCGGCCCGCTCGATGGACTCCACACGGTTGTGGATGTAGAAGACCTGGCCCTCGCGCAGCAGTTCACGGCGGATGGCGGCGCCGATCTGCTTCTCCTCGTACGGGCCGACGAACGTCAGCACCGGATGCCGTTCCTCGGGCGGCGTCGTGATCGTGGACATCTCGCGGATGCCGGTCACCGCCATCTCCAGCGTCCGCGGGATGGGGGTGGCGGACATGCTCAGCACGTCGACGTTCGCCCGCAGCTTCTTCAGCTGCTCCTTGTGCTCGACGCCGAAGCGCTGCTCCTCGTCGACGATGAGCAGCCCCAGGTCCTTGAACTTGGTGTCGGAGGAGAAGAGCCGGTGCGTGCCGATGACGACGTCGACCGTGCCATCCCGCAGGCCCTCGACAACCGCACGCGCCTCGGACTCGGTCTGGAAGCGCGACAGGGCCCGCACGTTGACGGGGAACTGCCCGTAGCGCTCGCTGAAGGTGGAGAAGTGCTGCTGGACCAGGAGCGTCGTGGGCACCAGCACGGCGACCTGCTTGCCGTCCTGCACCGCCTTGAACGCCGCCCGCACCGCGATCTCGGTCTTGCCGTAGCCGACGTCGCCGCAGATGAGCCGGTCCATCGGGACCGACTTCTCCATGTCCTCCTTGACCTCGCCGATCGTGGTCAGCTGGTCCGGCGTCTCCGCGTACGGGAACGCGTCCTCCAGCTCACGCTGCCAGGGCGAGTCCGGGCCGAAGGTATGGCCGGGGGCCGCCATGCGCGCCGAGTACAGCCTGATCAGGTCGGCGGCGATCTCCTTGACGGCCTTCTTCGCCCGCGCCTTCGTCTTCGTCCAGTCGGCACCGCCGAGACGGTGCAGCGAGGGCTGCTCACCGCCGACGTACTTGGTGACCTGCTCCAGCTGGTCCGTGGGCACGAAGAGGCGGTCGCCGGGCTGGCCACGCTTGGCCGACGCGTACTCCACCAGCAGGTATTCGCGTGTGGCGCCCTGCACGGTGCGCTGGACCATCTCGACGTAGCGGCCCACGCCGTGCTGCTCGTGGACGATGTAGTCGCCGGGGACGAGCGAGAGCGGGTCGATCTGCTTGCGGCGCCGCACCGGCATCCGGGCGGCCTCGCGGCCCGCGGCCCGCTGCCCCGACAGGTCGGTCTCGGTGAGCACCGCCAGCTTCAGCTCCGGTGCGACGAAGCCGTTGTCGAGGCTGCCTCGTGCCACGTGCACCACGGACGGGGCGATGTCGCCCAGGTCGCCCTCCTGGCGGGCGGCGATGCCCTCGCCGCTGAGGACCTCGACCGTACGGACGGCGGGACCGTGCGCCTCGGTGACGTACACGCAGCGCCAGCCCGCCGACAGCCACTCCTTGGTGTCCGCGAGGGCGCGTGCGGTGTCGCCGCGGTAGCTCTCGGGGGCTCGCATGCCCAGGCGGAGGACGTCGGCGCCGTCGTCGTCCTGCGTCGGTGCGTCCTCGGGGACGCCGTCGGGGACGCCGTCGCCGGAGGCCGCTCCGGGGCTGAAGGGACTGACCGACCACCACATCATGCCCAGCTCGCGGGCGCGTTCACGCAGGTCGGCGATGCCCCACAGCGACGCCGCGCCCAGATCGACGGGGGCCTCCCCGCTGTCGGACATCGCGGTGGCGCTCCAGGACGCCTGGAGGAACTCCTGCGAGGTGGCCACCAGGTCCGCCGCCCGCGTGCGCACCCGCTCCGGATCGCACACCAGCGCCATCGTGCCCTTGGGGACGACGTCGAGCAGCAGCTCCATGTCGTCGACGAGGACGGGCGCGAGGGACTCCATGCCCTCGACGGCGATGCCCTCAGTGATCTTCCCGAGCAACTCGCCGAGTTCGGGGTGCTTCTCCGCGAGGGCCGCGGCCCGCTGCCGTACGTCGTCGGTCAGGAGCAGCTCGCGGCAGGGCGGCGCCCACAGGCCGTGCTCGGCTGCCTCCAGCGAACGCTGGTCGGCGACGCGGAAGTAGCGGATCTCCTCGACCTCGTCGCCCCAGAACTCCACGCGCAGCGGGTGCTCCTCGGTCGGCGGGAAGACGTCGAGGATGCCGCCGCGCACGGCGAACTCGCCGCGCTTCTCGACCAGTTCCACGCGCGAGTAGGCAGCCGCGGCCAGCGCGTCGACGACCTCGTCCATGTCGCAGCTCTGCCCCTGCCGCAGCGCGACGGGCTCCAGGTCCCCGAGACCCTTGACCTGCGGCTGGAGCACGGCCCGTACGGGCGCGACGACCACGCTGACCGGACCCGTGCCCGCGTCGCCCGCCTCGTCGGGGTGCGCCAGGCGCCGCAGCACGGCGAGGCGGCGGCCGACGGTGTCGGAGCGGGGCGAGAGCCGCTCGTGCGGCAGCGTCTCCCACGACGGGTACTCCACGACGCTCTCGGGCGGCAGCAGCGAGCGCAGGGAAGCCGTCAGGTCCTCCGCCTCGCGGCCCGTGGCCGTCACGGCCAGCACCGGACGGCCGGCCGACCGCGCGAGCGCCGCCACCGCGAAGGGCCGGGCGGCGGTGGGACCGACGAGGTCGACATGGTGACGGTTGCCGTCGGCGGCGGCCTCGACAGCCTCCTGCATCGCGGGGTCACGCGAGAGAGCGTCGAGCAGTCCGGTGAGACTCATCTGGGGTGGCTTCCCGTCGGGGGGTGGGCAACGCGAACGCCCCGCAACGACGTGGTGCGGACGTTCCGGGGGATTCCAAGCCTACGGCGGCCCGCCGACGGACGTGGCCGCGATCTCCCGCAGGGCTGCTCAGGGCCGCGGCGGGGCGGCATGCGGTGCTCCGCAGCAGCGGGCACCGGCGGCCCGGTGACCTCGTGGGGTCCGGCCGGGCGGCCGGTGCCGGCAAAGCGCTCTGTCACGGCGTGCGTACTCGCCGTTCGGCCGTGACCAGTGGCGGTCAGCGGGGGTATGCGCAGATCGCGAAGACGCTGATCCCGACCGTGGGGCCGCTCGTCTGCCGTCCGAGACCGATCCAGCCCCGGTTGTTGTCGGTGGGGAAGCTGCCGACCAGGATCGCCTCGTTGCCGCGGGCCTCGGCTCCGCCGCCGAGTACCTTCTTGCCCTTGGGGCACCACACGGTGCGGCGCTGGAAGTTGGGCACATCCTGGTTCGCCAGCCGCACGACCTCGTAGCCGTGGATCCTGTCGTGGCCGCCCTTGGTCTTGTGCACGGCCGCCGATCCCGAGTCGGCCTGTGCCGAGCAGCCCGTCCCGGCCACCAGGGCCAGTGCCAGCGCGCCCGCGCCGATAAGCCGGTTCATTCTCATCTGTGCCTCTCCTTCTGAGCCGAGCCCGGCGGCTGCCGGGTTCGGCTCAGTATCAAGCGGACATATGGAATGAAAGATGTGCAACACGGGCGGGCTTCTCAGCGTCGCGCCATCGCCGTAGCCGGGCCCTCACCTGCGGGGCTCCGCAGAAGTGGAGAACCCGGTGCGCGAGGGGAACAGGGCCGGGTGGTCCGGGGCGGGTCACTCGGGCCCGCCCCGGACCACCCCGGCCCGTCCGCTCGTCACTCCGTGGCGATCGCGTTCAGCACGTTCATCCGTCCCGCCCGGAACGCCGGGACCAGCGCCGCCACGAGACCCACCAGGGCGGAGCCGACGAAGACCGCGCCGATCGTCGGCCAGGGGATCTCCAGCACGTTCAGCCCTTCCAGCGCCAGCAGCTTCTGGGCGGCAGCGCCCCAGCACATTCCGAGACCGAGGCCGAGCATGGCGCCGAAGAGCGCGATGACGACCGACTCCAGCCGGATCATGCGACGCAGCTGCCGCCGCGCGAGACCGATGGCCCTCATCAGGCCGATCTCACGGGTGCGTTCGACGACGGAGAGCGCGAGGGTGTTCACCACTCCCAGCACCGCGACGATGATCGCCAGCGCCAGCAGCCCGTAGACCATGTTGAGCATCTGCCCCACCTGGTCCTGCAGGGTCTCCTTGAAGTCGGCCTGGTCGCGCACCTGGTACTGCGGGTAGGGCTTCAGCTCCTTCTTCAGAGCCGTGTACGCCGCGTCCTCCTCGCCGTCCTGCGCCGACCCGAACATCATGACGCTGGGCGGCAGTTGGGCCTCCGGGAGGTGGCGGCGCGCGGTGGCGATGTCCGTGTACATCGCTCCCCGGTCGACGCTGGTCTCCTCCTTGGTGACCGCGGCGACGGTGAGTTCCGCCGTACGGCCGCCCGCGAACGCGACCTTCAGCTTGTCGCCCGTCCTGACGCCGTGCTCCTTGGCGTAGGCCGAGCCCACCGACATGGCGTCCCGGTCGTACGCCGCCGCCAGGTCGCCGGACTTCACCTCGCGGCGCAGGTCCTTCATGTACGAGGGGTCGGTCGCGGCGAGCTGCTCCTTGCCCGACTTGCCGTCCGGTGTGGTGACGCGGGCGGCGACCATCTTGTAGGAGGTCACCGTCTCCAGGGACTTCGACGCCTTGAGCTTCCTCTCCACGGCGGGAGTGATCGGCTGGCCGTTGCCCGACTGGATGATGAAGTCCGCACCCACGGAACGGTCCAGCTCCTGCGTCGCCGAGGCGACCATCGAGGAGCCGACGACCGACAGCGACGCGACGAGCGCCAGCCCGATCATCAGCGCCGCGGCCGTGGCGCCCGTACGGCGGGGATTGCGCAGCGCGTTCCGCTCGGCCAGGCGCCCCACCCGGCCGCCGAACGGCCGCAGCGTCACCACCGACAGCACCCGCACCAGCGCCCCCGCGAGTACCGGTCCGACGACGATGAAGCCGACCAGGGTCAGCACGACGCCGGCCCCGAGATACATCGACCCTTCGGCCGCCTTCTCCGCCTGCGTGGCGGCGTAGAGACCGGCGCCGCCGCCGCCCGTGAGCAGGATCCCCAGGACGGCGCGCACCACCCCCGCCTTCGCGTCCGCGGGGGTGCCCGCGTCCCGCAGCGCCGCCATCGGGGAGACCCGGCCCGCGCGGCGGGCGGGGAGATACGCCGCGAGCATCGTGACCAGGACGCCCAGGACGAGGCCGGTGACGGGCGTCGTCCACTTGATGGTCAGCTCGGACGTGCTCAGGTTCATGCCCAGCTGACCCATGAGCTCCATCAGCCCGACGGCCAGGCCCACTCCGGCACCCACGCCCAGCACGGATCCCACGACGCCCAGCAGCAACGCCTCGATGAGCACGGACCTGTTGACCTGCCGGCGGCTGGATCCGATGGCCCGCATCAGCCCGATCTCGCGGGTGCGCTGCGCGACCAGCATCGAGAAGGTGTTGACGATGAGGAAGATGCCCACCAGCAGGGCGATGCCCGCGAATCCGAGCAGCGCGTACTTCATCACGTCGAGGAAGGAGCCGATCTGCTCCCGGTTGGAGTCCGCGGCCTGCTTCTGCGTCTGGTACTTGTACTCGCCCGCGCCGAGCTCCGCGGTCACGTTCTTCTTCAACAGGGCGTGCGTGACGCCCTGTTCGGCGGTGACCGCGATGTTCGTGTACGAGCCGGTGCCGCCGAGCAGTTCCCGCTGAGCGGTCCTCGTGTCGAAGTAGACGATCGCCGCACCGGGGTTGGTGACCTGGAACGTGGCGATGCCGGAGATGCGTGCGGAGAAGTCTCCGGTGGCGGCGATGGTCCGCAGCTCGTCGCCGACCTTCAGGCCGCGCTTCTCCGCGGTGTCCGCGTCCACCATGACCTCGGACGCGCCACGCGGGGCGTGCCCCGAGGTGATCTTCATCGTCCTGCGGTCGTCCGACGTCCAGTTGGCGGCGATGGTGGGCGCCCCGGTGGTGGAGCCGATGTTCTTGTCGTCGCCGTCGACGACGGTGACCTGCTCGCTGGCGACCACGCCCTCCGCGGACTTGGCGCCCTCGGCGTCCCGCGCCTTCGCCAGCGCGGAGGCGGGCAGGGTGCGGGGCCTGGCCGTGCGCTGGTCATCGCCGGACTCGTCCGTCTTCTTCGGGCTGACGGTCACGTCGGCCGCGGTGGAGGCGAAGAGCCGGTCGAAGGTGGTGTTCATGGTGTCGGTGAAGACGAGCGTGCCGCACACGAACGCCACGGACAGCAGGACGGCGACGGCGCTGAGCGCCATCCTCCCCTTGTGCGCGAAGAAGTTGCGCAGCGATGCCTTGAACACGGTCACGGCCGGCTCCCGTTGGTGCCGAAGGCGTCGAAGTCCACGCCGCGTCCGCTGCCGTCCCGGCGGTCCTCGAGACCGTCGTCGAAGGTGCCGAACGCCTCCAGCCCGTCCGGGGTACGGCGCCCGGCCGGACCCGCGGCCGGGGCCGCTCCCGACTGCGCGACCGCCCCGGGGTCGGTGCTCTCCGCGAGGCGCAGCATCTTGTCCAGCACGGCCTCGGCGGTCGGACGGTACATCTCGTCGACGATGCGCCCGTCCGCGAGATACAGGACGCGGTCCGCGTACGCGGCGGCCACCGGGTCGTGCGTGACCATCACGATGGTCTGCCCCAGCTCGTCGACCGAACGCCGCAGGAAGCCCAGCATCTCCGCGCCCGCACGGGAGTCGAGATTGCCCGTCGGCTCGTCACCGAAGATGATCTCGGGACGTGCCGCCAGCGCACGCGCGACGGCGACCCGCTGCTGCTGACCGCCGGAGAGCTGGGTCGGCCTGTGCTTGAGCCGGTCCTCGAGGCCGACGGTGGCGATGACCGTCTCCAGCCACTGCTTGTCGGGCTTACGGCCCGCGATGTCCATGGGGAGGGTGATGTTCTCCAGGGCGTTGAGCGTCGGAAGCAGGTTGTAGGCCTGGAAGATGAAGCCGATGCGGTCACGCCGCAGCTTCGTCAGTTTCTTGTCCTTCAGGCCGGTGATCTCCTGCTCGCCGATCCGGATGCGCCCCTCGGTGACCGAGTCCAGACCGGCCAGGCAGTGCATCAGGGTCGACTTGCCGGAGCCCGAAGGCCCCATGATCGCGGTGAACGCGCCGCGTGCGATGTCCACATCGACGTGGTCGAGCGCGACGACCCGCGTCTCGCCCGACCCGTACGCCTTGACCAGCTGACGGGCGGAGGCGGCAACGGCCTGGGCCCCGCTGCCCCCGCTCCTGGGGTCCGCTACAGCCGTCGTCATGGTGTGTGTTCCTCTCCCCGTCCGGTGCTCCCGGCAGTTTCCGGCGTCGTGCGTCCGCGCGAGCGGCCCTGTGCCGCCGCGCCCGTGTGTGAGTTCTCCTGGAGTGTCCCGGTGCGCGGATGCGCGCCGCGATGGTGCCCGTACCTCTTCCGGAGCGGGGGCTGACCCCACCCTCCGAGCGGCCGGTGCCGCCGTGGCCGGCCCTCCGGCCGGGGCAGCCGGAACCGTCCGTACTGCCTTCGCCGGCTCCGTGAACAGGAGCCTATGCACCGGAAGCTGTGCTCTCGTCCTGCTCCAGGACGATTCCACGGGGCGCCCACCGTCGGAGGACCCCCTAGGGGTGTGCCGTGCACACCACACGCAGCCATGACCTTCAGTGACGATGTTGGAAATGTGACAGGTTTCCGTACGACTCTTCCAACGGCCCGACACTCGCCAGTAACGTGCCTTCAACCTCGGGCGTTCGGCCCCGTACGGGAGGGGAGGCGCGCATGGCGTTCAACACCGGCGAACAACATGGATTCTTCGACGACTACGGAACGTATCCGGATTCACCCTCGCATCCACCCCGGCCGCCGCACCCCCCACGCCCCTCGTACGGTCCGCCCCCCACGCACGCCCCGAGCGTCCCGGCCCACGCGGACACCGAGCTCCTGCGGCTGCGCAGCGCCTACAGGTGGCTGCGCCGCAGCATGACCGTGGCCGTCCTCGGCTACTTCACCGTCTATCTCGGCATGGCCGCATACCTGCCGGACCTCATGGCACGGTCCGTGTTCGGCGCCATCAATCTCGGCGTCTTCCTCGGACTTCTGCTGATCCCCATCACCCTGCTGACGATCCTCACCTACGAGCTCTTCGCCCGCGTCACCGTCGACCCCATATCGCACAGAGTGCGCATCGCCGACGAGGAACGGCGCGAGAGCGAGGAGGACGGCAGGTGAACCCGGGTTCCGTCGACGCCAGTTCGCAGTCCCTATCGTTCGCGATCTTCGCCGCACTGGTCAGCGTCACGCTGCTGCTGTGCATCATGACCAGCGCCGAACGCGACGACCTGGACGAGTTCTACACGGGTTTCCGCACTCTGGCCCCGCTGCGCAACGGCCTCGCCATCGCGGGCGACTACATCTCCGCCGCCACCGTCCTGTCCACGATCGGCATCATCGCGCTCGCCGGTTTCGACGGGCTGCTCCTCGCGCTGAGCACCGCCCTGTCCCTGCTGCTGCTGATGGTCCTGCTGGCCGAACCGCTGCGCAACGCGGGCCGGTTCACCATGGGTGACGCCCTCACCCACCGCGGGTCCAGCCGGCTGGTACGCCTCGCCGCGACCGCCGTCACCCTGGCCTCGCTGCTTCCCCTGATGGTCTTCCAGCTCTCCGGCGCCGGCCATCTCGTCACGCTCGTGCTGGGCTTCGAGGGCTCCTCCGTGCGTACGGCGACCATCATCGCCCTCGGCGGACTCATGATCGGCTACGCGGCGATCGGCGGGATGAAGGGCACCGCGCTCATCCACATCATCAAGCTGGTGGTGCTCTTCGGCGCCTCGTTGATGCTCGCACTGCTCGTCATGGACAAGGTCGGCTGGGACCCCTCACGACTCGTCACCCTCGCCGACACCGGCAGCGGAGGCGGCTCCGTGTACGCACGCTCCGGACTGCTGATCGAACCCACGACCATCGGCAAGGCGGACCTGGTCGCCAGTTCGCTCACCGTCGTCTTCGGCGCCGCCTGCCTGCCGCACGTCACGATGCGCATGTACACCGCGCGGAACGCGCCCGAGATCCGGCGTGCCATGTCCTACGCCGTCATGATCATGGCGGTCTTCGCGGCCCTCATCGCGGTCATCGGCGCCGGTGCGACGGCGCTCCTCGGCCGCGAAGTCCTCGCGGCGGGCGGCCCGCAGGGCAGCACGGCGATCCTCCAGCTGGCCCGCGCGATCCTCGCCGACTCGGCCGCGCTCTCGACGTTCGTCTTCACCACCGTCTCGACGGCGGTCTTCCTCACGCTGCTCTCGTCCGTCGCCGGGATGATCCTCGCCTGCGGCAACTCGCTCGCCCACGACCTCTACGCGCATGTACTGAGCCGCGGCGAGCCGCCGCAGCGGCGCGAACTGCTCATCGCACGGCTCGCGGCCTTCGCCGTGGGCGCACCCGCCATCGCACTGGCCGTACTCGTACAGAACCACGGGCTGCGGGCGCTGATCATCCTGTCCTTCAGCATCGCCGGGTCCGCCATCGCACCGGCACTCGTCTACAGCCTCTTCTGGCGGCGCTTCACACGCACCGGGCTGGTGGCGACGCTCATCGGCGGCACGGCCACGGCGATCGTGGTGACGGCCTTCTCCACGACCGTCTCGGGCACGTCCCAATCCCTCTTCCCCGAAAAGAACTTCGACATCTTCCCGCTCACCACCAGCGGCATGATCAGCGTCCCCGTGGGCTTCTTCCTCGGCTGGGCGTTCACGTTCCTCAGCGGGCGCCGCGCACGGGAGCGCGGGCGCAGGGAGTATCTGGCGGCCGAGGCGCGGTTGCTCGCGGGGGCGCGGCGCCGCTGAACCCGCCGCGGGCGGGGGTGAGTTCGGTCGGCCGCGGGCGGCGGCGAGTTCGGTCGGCCGCGCGCCGAGTCCGGGCCCCGGGGGGGGTGACCGCGCTCGAATGCGGCGCACGTCACGCCGGGACGGGGTGCGCCGGGGAGGTCACCGCGGGCCTCGGCGAGTTCGGACCGCGCGGCGGGAGCTTGCGACACGGGGCCCTGCCGGGCAGGTGACCACCGGGGCCGGGGACGGGTCCTCCCAGATCCCCCCGAGCGGCGGCAACCGCCCACGGCGGGCGGACACGTTCAGCGACCCCGACCCCGGACCCGCCCAGGGACGGTGACCGCTTCACGGGACCCGGCGGACAGCACGCCGCGCGAAGCCGCCGCCCGGCGTAACGAGTTCGAGCCCCACAAGCGGGGGCCGTCGACGGACGACCAAGACCGAGCGGGAACTCAGGGGCCGCGAGGACCCGCTCGGCAACGAGGCCCCCCGGCCTGCGGCAACCGCCCGCCGCACGGCTAGCGTTCGACGCCCGCGACACCCCCGGAACTTCCCCTGGGGCTGTGATTGCTTCACGGGACCTGGCGCACTGCGCACCGAGCGAGGCCCGCTGAAGCCACCCCTCACCACGGCGAGCTCTGCCAGCGTGGGCGAGGCCGGCGACGGACGGGCCCCACCGAGACAGGACCACGAGAGCCCCGTACGGCAACGAGAGCCCGCGGCAGCAGCACAACCGCCCGCCGCACAGGCGACGTTCAGCGACCCCGACCCCCGGACCCGCCCAGGGACGGTGACCGCTTCACGGGACCCGGCGTACAGCACGCCGCGCGAAGCCGCCCGCCGTTGCGAGTTCGAACCCCACAAGCGGGGCGCCAACGGACGGCCAAGACCGAGCGGGAGCTCGGGGCCGCGAGGACCCGCTCGGCAACGAGAGCCCCGCAGCGGCAGCACAACCACCCACCCCCCAGCGGACGTTCAGCGACCGCGACCCCGGACCTGCCCGGGGACGGTGACCGCTTCGCGGGAGGCGGCGGACTGTTCGCCGGGCGTGCCCGGCGCGGCGGGCTCCGGGGCCGCGGTCTGCTCGGCCGGAGGCTCCTGCTCCGCGCCGGGCTCGAAGGTGCGTCCCGTCAGCGACGCCAGGGTGCTGCGCACGCGCGCCATGTGCCGCCTCATCTCCGCCGCCCGCTCGGCGTGCTCCCACAGCACCCGCTCGGTCTCGCGCTCGACGGCCTCCTCGCGCACGCGGGCTCCCGCGTGGAGCTTCGCGCCACGGGCCTGCGCCTCCTCCTGCCAGCGCCGCGCGTCCTCCTCTGCCTCGGCCCGTTCGCGCCGCGCCGCCTCCATCAACTGCTCGCCCCGGTCGGCCAGTTCGCGGACATACGTCTCGACGGCCCGCTTCCGCTCGGCGAGCTCGCGTTCCGCCTCCTCCGATGCGGCCGCCTGCTCCTGCTCCTGTTCGGCAAGTGTCGCGGCGCAGTGCTCCTCGGTCTCCCGAAGCGCCTCGTCTGCCGCTGTGCGCGTCTGCGCCGCCGCCTCGCGCGCGGCCACCGTCACGGCCTTCGCCTCGCTGCGCGCCGCCGCGATACTGCGGGCGGCCGCGGCGGACGCCTCCCGCCGCAGCAGCTCTGCCTCCTCCTCCGCGGCCTCACGGACCGCGCGCGCGTGAGTCTCGGCCTCCTGCGTGGTCTGTGCGGCTTCCGCCTCCGCCGCCGCCCTCACGTCGGCCGCTTCCGCCTCGGCCATCGTCAGGAGCCGGCGGGACCGGCCGCCGAGCGACTCGTACGTCTGCGGCGGCAGCGATTCGGCGAGGGACCTCAACCGCTCGGCCTCCGCGGCGAGTTCCTCCTCCCGCGCGATGAGCCCGGCGATGTGCCTGCGGTCGTCCTCCCTCTGCCCGATCAGCCCTGCGACCGCCTTGTCGACCTGCTCGGGCCGGTAGCCACGGCCCCGTACAACGGTGAACGCATGCGGCGACGCACCCATCTCGAGCCCCTTACCTCAGCAACACACTCAACGGCGGACGCACATCTTTCTTGATCCGAGCGAAGCGGTCATAACGCGACACTCCATACGAGCGCACCACGAACGAGGCGTGGTGTCACTCGGAGTGGGCACAGGGCGCGCCCCTGCCGCGCGGAATCGTGCGCGGCACCAGCGGCGATGCCCGCACAGCACGAATCCCGCCGCCCGTCACCTCACGGACGGTGCGGACCATCCGTGCGGGTGACGGGCGACGGGACCGGATGCCGCCGCGAAGAGTGAACGGAGCGGGTGCGCGGGGGTGTTGACCCCGGCTGCCGTGCGTTGCACGTGTGCGTGCCCGGACGCGCCGGGCCGGACGGACGGGACGAGCGGGGCGGGTGGGACGAAACCTAGAAGAGCCCGTCCCACATCTGCTCCAGCAGCACCGCCCACCAGTTCTCCGGGGTGGAGAAGACGGCCGGGTCCAGCGCGGCGAGCTGCGCCTGGAAGTCGACGGTCCACCGCCCCGCCTGCTCCTGCGACAGCCCGTACCGCAGCGGCCACATCCGGCCGAGCAGCGCGAGCGCGCGCACGAACTCGGGAAGCCCGGTGTTGACGAACTGCGGCCGCGCGGGCTGCCCTTCGGGACCGCCCTCCAGCGGCACCGCCACGATGTTCGCGGTGCCGTACTGCACGCACATCTGCTTGCCGAAGTCGTTGCCCATGACCAGGTACGAACCGGCGTCGGAACCGGGCTGCACGCCCCGCTCCTGCGCCAGCTCGGCCAGCGTCGGCACCGGTCGGCCCGGCTGGGTCTGGCCCCAGAAGAACGGGCCGACGTCCACCGGCAGACCGGCCCACACGAGCGTCTGCCCGACGACGTCCGGCACGCCCTGCCGCGAGACGGCGTGCTGATCGAAGCGGAAGACGGCCTGCGGCCCGAACGCCTGCAGCAGCTCCTGCCCTATCGCGTCCGGCGGCAGAGGCGGTACGGGCGGGATCTGGTGCTGCGGCGGCAGCGGCACGCGGAACGGCGCGGGGCGCGCCGGCCCGTCCGCGACCTGGTGCAACTCGCCCTGGTGCTCCAGGAGATGACGCATCCCCTGCTGACGTGTGGCGTGGTCGCGTCCGTACGGCGCCGTATGCGTCACACGGACCTGCGGCCACGTCTCGCGGATCATGCGGGCGCAGTAGCCGCCCGGCAGCTCACACGACTCCAACTCGGTGTGCAGCTCCACCACTTGCTGCGGCGGCACGTTCATGTTGCGCAGCTCGTGCAGGATCTGCCACTCCGGATGCGGGGTGCCCGGCGCGGAGCGCCTGATCAGCTGCTGCTCCGAGCCGTCCGGTGCACGGTAGCGGAGCACCGCCATGTAGCCGGGGCCGACCGTGGGCAGGCCGGTGGGCTGCTGCTGTTGCGGATAGCCGTACGCGGGCGGCGGGACGGCGCCGGGCACGCCGGGTGCCGCGGGCTGTCCGGGAGCGCCCGGCGGAGGACCGGCGGGTGGCCCCTGCTGCGGGAAGCCGTAGCCCTGCGGTGGAGCTCCCGGGGCCGCGGGCACGGGCGGCGGCGCTGAAGGCGGCGGGGACGGCGGTCCGGGGGGCGGAGGCGTGCCGGGGCCGCCCTGCGAGGGTCCCGCAAGCATCGTCGCCGCATGGTGAACGTCGCCTCCGCCGGCGCCCTCTCCGGCGCCGGTCCCGCCCGTACCCGGAGGCTGTCCGGGAGCGGCGGGCGGAGGCGGAGGGGTACCGGGAGCGCCGGGAGGCGGAGGCGTACCGGGGCCGCCCTGCGAGGGTCCCGCGAGCACCGTCGCCGCATGGTGAACGCCGCCCCCGGACCCCGTCCCGTCGCCGGGGCCCGAACCGGGGGCGCTGGCGCCGCTGTCCCGCAGCTGCGCCACCTCGTCGGCGGAGACCATCTGCGTCGGTACGTAGCCCGCGCCTGAGGAACCCGGCGCGTCTCCGCCCGCGCCGGGCGGCCTGGCTCCTGGTGTGCCGGGCGCCCCGGGTGGCGGCGGTACGGACGGGCCGCTCCCCCGCGAAGGTCCTGACGGCGCGGATCCGCGCGCCGCCGCCTTGCCGGTGTCCGCGTCGGAGCTGCCCGACGCGCCGATAGCACCGGGAGGACCGGGCGGCGGCGGAGGGGCACCGATACCACCGGAACCGCCGTGCGACGGGCCCGCGAGCATCGTCGCCGCATGGTGCACGTCACCCCCGCCGCCGGAGCCCGCGTCGCCGCCTGGACCCGAACCGGGCGGTGGTGGCGGCGCGTTGGGCGGGAGGGGCGGCGGCGGAGGCACCGCCGGACCATGGGCCTGACCGGGCACCTGGCCCTGCGCCTGACCCTGACCCTGACCCTGCGGGTCCGTGCCGTCCACCGCCGGGGAGACAGCCGTCCTCGGAAGAGGGGTGCCCTCGGGCATCATCTCCGTCTTGGCGTCCGCGGAGGCCCCGCCGTCGGCGAGGGGCGGGGCGAAGACCGTGGCGGGCGGCAGCTGTGCCTCACCGCCGCCCGAACTGCTCGTGTCCGCCGCGTCCCACGGGCTGACGCCCGCAGCGGACGCACTCGCGGCAGCCCCGGCGCCCCCCGTGACGGCGCCGGATCCCGTTCCGGCGCCCGCACCCGTGCCTGCGCCCCGCCGGTCCGGGATGCCCATCTCGTCGGCTGCCTGCTGAAGCCAGTCCGGCGGCGTCAGCAGGAACGACGTCGCCTCCAGATCCAGGCGCTGCGGAGCGGACGCACCGCCCGGAGGGGACGCCGCGGCGGGCGAGCCGTACTCCTCCTCGTAGCGGCGGATGACCTCACCCACCGGCAGCCCCGGCCACAGCGTCGTCTCCCCGCTGTCCCGCGCTATCACCAGCCGCGCACGGGGCACGTCGTCCCCGGACCCGGAGGGCGGCTCCGCCCACGCCACGAAGCCCAGGTCGAACTCCCGCACCCGCACCTCGCGGTGCCGGTCGTCGGGCACGTCGCCGTTGACCCAGCGCTCCGCGCGCTCCTGAGCCTGTGCGAAGGTCACCATCGCGCGCTCACTCCCCAACTCCCCCAACTCTCAATGAGGACCTCACATCTGGACCGCACGTGCGAAACCGCCGTCCACCATCAGGTTCGCGACGGTCTCCAACTCCGGCGGACTGCCCGCGAGCCGCAGCAGGAACTCGTCGAAGTCGGCGCCGCACGGCCGCAGAAGCCGCTCCGTACGCGTCTGCACATCGAGCCCGTCCCGGTCACGCGCGTCGTCGAAGGCGCAGAACCACACCGAACCGACGGCCTCGCCCTTGACCTTCACGGCGATCAGGCCGCCCTGCACGAAACCCACCCCGAGGAAGTCCTTGGTGAAGTGGTCGCGCAGACACTTGTTGATGTACACGAGGTCGTTGACCGCCGCGTCCTCCCGCACCGTGAAGAACGGCTGGTCGACCAGCAGCCCCAACTCGGCGTCCAGCCCTACCCCTCGCGGCGCGCAGCCGCCCGCCGCCTTCAGGAACGCGCGGTAGGCGCCGGGCAGCCGGTACCCCAGCCGCTCCTCCGCCTCCAGCACCTGCGACTCGGTCACCGCGACCGAATGCGGCACCTCGAAGTGCACCGGCCTGGTGTCCTGCAACGGCCGCGTGCCGCTCTTGGCGTGGTCGACGTTGGCGGTCGCCAGGCCCCCGTGATGCCGCAGCAGCACCTTCACCTCGACGGGGACGAGCTCCATGCGGCGGCCGTATGCGACGTGATGCCACGTCCAGCCGTGCGGAGTCGCCACCGGCGAGAGGTCCGCCCACAGTTCGTGACCCGAGGCGTGCAGCGCGGCGTTGGCCGACACGTAGTCCGTGAGCCTCAGCTCGTCACCGCCGAAGCCCTCCGGAGGCTCCGCGATCTCGGCGGCGGCACGCGCGTACGGGGAGAAGACCGGCAGACCGCTCTCGTCGACCCGGACCCCTGCCGGATGCCGGGCGGCCCGCACCGGATCGGGAAAGTTCACGACCTGGCCGGCGTAGGCCCGGTTCGGCGCCGCGGCGCTTCCCCCGCCCCCGGAGCCGGATGGGCCTCCCCCCGGCTGAGTGTGGGGGCGCGCACCCGCCCCGAGCCGACCTGTCGTCATCGCGGAAGCCCCCTGCTGCACATCTGGCTGACGTGGGACAGCCTATGCGGTACGCCAACTGCGGGGCACCGCCCGCCTTTGCGGACGATCACCACGTCCCCGACCGCGGAGCGGCGCGGGCCCACCGGCCCACGGGGCACGCGGCGGCGGCGCACCGGGTCCGCCCGTCCCGTCCTGGTTCCCTACTTCTCGCCGGCCTTCGTCAACTTCTCGTGCTGCTTCTTCACCAGCGACTCGGCGACGGCCTGCGGCTCGCCCGACAGCGAGACCGACATGAACGACGCCGTGTTACTGCCCGCACGGACGATGGTGAAGACCGTCGGAGAGTCCTTCCCCTTCGCGTCCTCCATCGTGAACCGGACCGACTCGTCACCGACGCCCACCGGCTCGCCACGCTTGATCCGCAGCTGCGTCTTCTCGCCCGTGCCGATCTTCCCCGCGAACGAATCGCACCTGCCCAGGGCCTTCTTCAGGTCCCCGAGCCACTTCACGGCCCCGCCGTCGCCGTACGAGGAGAGCAGCACCTGCTGAACCGCGCCGCCCGTACTGAGTGAACCTTTCATCAGCACACCGCTCGCATACGCCTTGCGCTCACGCTCCGGCTCGGAATCCACCACATCGGTGATCGGGGAGCACCGCGGGTCGTCCGACTCGATCGTGCCCTGACCGGCCAGCGCGTCCTCCTTGTTGCGCTGCGCCCGATACCCCTTCACATCACCGGACTTGAGCAGCGCATCGTTCAACTGCTTCCTGTCCAGCGGCGGCACACCGCCCCCGGCGTCACCGCTGCCCTCGCCCTTGGCTCCCTCGCCGTCCGAGCCACCGGACTTCTGGCCCTGGCCGTCCGCCTTCTTCCCGGCGCCCCCGCCGTCGTCGCCGCCGCCGCTGCAGGCCGCAGCCGCCACAACAAGCACCGGGACAACCACCGCCACCCCCAGCGCACGGCGGACACGCACACCGAGGTGACTACCCCTGCGACCACACGTGCGACTGTGTCGGTCACCATCACTGCGACAACGAAGGGAGGTGCGACCCATCGCGGAACTCCTGCCTCGAAAAAAAGACGATGTACGCCAGATGCTGGCCCCCACTGTCCCTGCCCACCACCCCTTTACTCAGCCCACTTCGGAAACCGGCGCATCCCCCTGACATGCCCACTGGCATGATCGACTCACCCCCCACACTGCATACTTGGCCCGGCACACAGCACACACCACGACACAAACGGCAGAAGGGTCCGTGCGGGGAGGAACCACCACATGAACACCGCGTCGCTGAATTCCCCGGCGTCCACACCAGCCGCACCGGCGGCATCGGCCGCACCGGCAACGGCCACCGGAGCGGCCGCGCCCGCCACGCACACCGCACCGGCCACGAAGAGAACCGCCGACGACCCCCGCGTCGGCTGGAACGCCGCACCCGACGACACCACACCCCCGCTCCACGAACGCCGCGACGGCATCCTCCCCGCCGTCGCCGCCGCCCTCTCCGTACGCGGCCGCACCCTCACCTCCACCGGCAACAAGGGCGACCAGCCCCCCGCACCGCACCCCCTCGTGCAGGACTTCCTCGACACCCTCGCCACCGAGAACCGCGCACGCCACACCGGCCGCTGCCCCGAAACCGTCCTGCTCTCCCGCTACCTCACGTCCACCGAGCACGCCCGCGCGGCCAAACGCGGCAACCGCCGCACAGGCAGCGCCAAGCCCCGGCCCCTCACCCACAGCGAGGCCAAGCGGGCCCTGAAGAACGCCAAAGTCACCGCCCGCCACATCCGCGAACACGGCGACCCGCTGCACGGCCACTACGCACCCCCCTGTCGCGCATGCAGCGCACTCCTCACCCACTTCGGCGTACGCCCCGTCGACCCCGGAACCGCCGGCGAAAAGGCACCCCGGTGAACCGCCCCCCGCACAAGCGCACATCCACGACGCGCTTCCCCGTCGCCGTCGACGACGCACTGCGCAACGCAGGCTGGCAACCCGGACGATGGGACATGCGCCAGGCCGAGGAATGGGCCGACGCCCTGCGCGGCCACATCTCACCCGGCGGACACCGTCACGCCGTATTCCCCGCCGCCGTCGAAGTCTGGGCCGAATTCGGCAACCTGCCGATCGCCCCCACAGGCCCCGGCCGCAACATCGCCCCCGCGAGCCTGCACATCGACCCCATGCACGCCCTCCACACCGCCCGCACCCTCGCCGACCTCGGCCGCGCCCTGCACACCCAGATCTGCCCGCTCGGCACCGACGGAGCCGACGCCGCACTCCTCGCCATCGACACCGAAGCGCGCGTCTACAGCCTCGACCACACCGGCGACTGGTACCTCGGCCGCGACTTCGACACCGCCCTCGCGGCGCTGCTCACCGGCACCCGCCCCGAACGCCTCACCAGACCGCTCGACGCCGCGGCCCGTACGGGCACGACAGGCGCCGGCACCGGCTCGTACTCCGACCCGGGCACGGAACCGGATCCGGAGACGGATCCGGGCTGGGAGACGGAATCGGACTCGGTGTGGGGCCGCGCCCCCGGGGCGGACCCGGCGAGGATCTCCGGCACCGTCCACACCGCCCGTCCACCCGGACCACGACGTCCCCCCGACACCTCACACCCCGCCGGAGCCGGCTGACGGAAACCCGCACACCGCCGCCACCCCGCACAGCGCAGCCCTACCGAGGACCCGCCCCGTCCTGCCCCGTGACCGTCGACCTCCCGGCAGGGATCACCGCCGACACCCGGAAACCCCCCACATCCGTCGGCCCCGACACGAATCCCCCGCCGAGCGCCGTCACCCGCTCCTTCATCCCCACAAGCCCGTTGCCGCCGCTCGGCAGCTCCGCACCGGCCGCACCGTCCCCGTCCGCCGGCCGCTCGTTCTCCACCTGAACCGCGACCTCGCCCTCGCGATGCGCCAGCCGCACCCTCGTACGGGCACCCGGCGCATGCTTGTGCACGTTCGTCAGCGCCTCCTGCACCACACGGAACGCCGTCTGTTCCACGCCCGCCCCGTAACCGCGCGACGAACCGTCCACCGAGAAGTCCACGGACATGCCCGTCTCCCGCGACTGCCCCACCAGGGCGTCCAGCTCAGACAAGTACGGGCCCTCGCACGCGCCCTGCTCCTCCGCCGCGGCATCCCCCGTACCGGAAACACCCCCCGCACCCGCAGACACACCCGCAGACGCACCCGCACCGCCGGAACCGTCGCCCGACGCCTGCCGCGGCACACCCTCACGCCGCCGGCCCGCCGCGCCGTCCTTCGCCGAACCCGCGGCCGCCGCCGCGAACTCCGCCAGCCGCACCGACGCGCCCCCGGGACCGGCGACCTCCGCATCCGCCTCCTGCGAACGCTCCGTCGAACGCAGCACGCCCAGCATCGTCCGCAACTCCGTCAGCGCCTGCCGGCCCATGTCGCCCACCAGCGCGGCATTCTTCGACGCCTTCTCCGGATCCTTCAGCGCCACCGCCTGCAAAGCCGCCGCATGCACCACCATCAGGCTCACCCGGTGCGCCACCACGTCGTGCATCTCCCGGGCGATCCGCGTGCGCTCCTCGCTGCGCGCCCACTCCGCGCGCTCCTCCGCCCGGTCCGCCAGCAGCGCCAACTCCCGCTCCAGACCGTCCGCCCGCTCCCGCAGCGACTCCACCAGACGGCGGCGCGCACCCACGTACAGACCCATCAGCACCGGCGGCGCGGTGAGCCCGATCGCCACCACGACGGACATCAGCGGGATGAACCACGCCGGAGGATCGAACCCGGCGTCCCGGCCGATGCTCTGGTGCATCCGCACGACCGTGATGATCACGGCAGCCGCCGCCTGCATCCCCGTGAGCAGCACCGTGATCCGGCGCGGCACGTCCGCAGCGACCGCGAGACTGTAGAGCCCGATGAAGCCGAGCAGATAACCCATCTCCGCCGGCGTCAGCGCGATGGACACCAGCACGACAGCGATCGGCCAGCGCCGCCGCAGCACCAGCGTCGAGCCCGTCACCAGCCCCAGAACCACGCCGGACGCCGCGGGCAACCCGGCCTCACCTGCGAAATCGACGCCCTGGACCGCGCACTCCACGGCGGACACCAGGCCGAGAGTGATGTCCAGCACGGCGCTCCGCCGGCGCCTCCACCACCATGGCCCGCCGACGGTCCGCCTCTCCCCCGTCTCGGTCATACCGACCAGCGTACGACCGGCTGCCAACCAGTTTTCCGGCTCGTGAAGGAACCGACGATTCCGTAGCCGGACCCGAATGTTCCGGTTAACAGCAACCACCGCCCCGATCCGCAACGGAAACGAGCGTTCCCTACTCGAACTGGTGAATAGTCCATCATTCCGGCGCACTCCGCCACGGTCCCGGCGGAAGCTTCCGTCATGGTGCAGGCGAAAACCGAACTGAGGACCCGCGCACGGGAACTGCGGCGCGCGGGCAGGACGTACGACGAGATCGTGGCGGAGCTGGGGGTGTCGAAGAGCTCGGTGTCGCTGTGGGTGCGGGATCTGCCCAGGCCCCGGGCCTCACCGGAGCGGATGCATGCGATGCGCGAAGCCCGCTGGGCGCCCTACCGGGCCTTCCGCGACCGGACACGCAAGGAAGCCAGAGAGGCGGCCGAGCGGGAGATCGGGACCCTGACGGACCGCGAGCTGTTCCTGATCGGCGTCGGGCTGTACTGGGCAGAGGGGGCCAAGAGCAAGCCGTACCGGCGGAGCGAGGAGATCGCCTTCGTCAACAGCGACCCGGGGATGATCCAGGTCTTCCTCGCATGGCTCACGCTGCTCGGCGTCGAGCCCGAGCGCCGGCGGTTCCGGGTGATGATCCACGACTCCGCGGACGTGGCCGGGGCTGAGCGCTTCTGGGCCGATCTGGTCGGCGGTGACGTCGCGGACTTCGGCAAGACCACCCTCAAGCGACACAACCCGAAGACGGTCCGCAAGAATGTGGGGGCCGACTACCGAGGCTGCCTCGTGGTGCGCGTGCGCCAAGGCGCCGATCTGTACCGTCGCGTAGAGGGCTGGTGGTACGGCATAGTAGGAGCCAGCGTCAGGAGCAAGTAGCATACTCCCACCTCTTGACGAATATTCCGCCGTAGTGTAATAGGCAGCACAGGGTCTTTTGGTGTCCCCGGTTCAGGTTCGAGTCCTGGCGGCGGAGCTGCATTTCGTAGCGGGCCCGGCCTCTCCGAGGTCAGGGCCCGCTCTCGTGTCCGGATCCGGAACCCCTCGCAACCCACCGGTATCCTGCGGGTGTTCCCCCTGACCCCGTAGCCGAAGGGCACACCCGTGAGCGCCAACCGCCCGGCAGCCGTCGTCGTACTCGCAGCAGGTGAGGGCACCCGAATGAAGTCGGCGACGCCCAAGGTCCTGCACGAGATCTGCGGCCGTTCCCTTCTCGGCCATGTCGTCGCAGCGTCCCGCAGCCTCTCCCCCGAGCATCTCGTCGTGGTCGTCGGGCACGCCCGTGAGCAGGTGACCGCGCATCTGGCCGAGGTGGACGCCGAGGTACGCACGGCCGTGCAGCACGAGCAGAACGGCACCGGCCACGCGGTGCGCATGGCCCTCGAGGAGCTCTCGGGCAGCGGCGTGGTCCTGGACGGCACGGTGGTCGTGACCTGCGGGGACACCCCGCTGCTGACCGGGGAGACCCTGCAGTCGCTGGCCGACACGCACTCCGCCGACGGCAACGCGGTCACTGTCCTGACGGCCCAGGTGCCGGACTCGACGGGTTACGGCCGCATCGTGCGCGATCCGGACAGCGGCGCCGTGACGGCGATCGTCGAGCACAAGGACGCGACGCCGGAGCAGCTGGCCATCACGGAGATCAACTCGGGTGTCTTCGCCTTCGACGCGCAGCTGCTGACGGACGCGCTGGGGAAGGTGCGTACGGACAACAGCCAGGGCGAGGAGTACCTGACGGATGTGCTCGGCATCCTGCGCAGCGCGGGGCACCGTGTGGGCGCGTCGGTGGCGGGCGAGCACCGGGAGATCCTCGGTATCAACAACCGTGTGCAGCTTTCCGAGGCGCGCCGTCTGCTGAACGGCCGTCTGCTGGAGCGGGCGATGCTCGCGGGTGTGACGGTGGTGGATCCGATGTCGACGTGGATGGATGTGTCGGTGTCGTACGAGCAGGACGTGACGGTGCTGCCCGGTACGCAGTTGACGGGTTCGACGCACTTGGCGGCGGGTTGCGAGGTGGGCCCGAATTCCCAGTTGGCGGACACGGCTGTGGGTGCGGGTGCGTCGGTGAACAACACGGTGGCGTCGGGCGCGCGGATCGGGGACGGCGCGAAGGTCGGTCCGTTCACGTATTTGCGTCCTGGTACGAGCCTGGGCGTGAAGGCGAAGGCCGGCGGTTTCGTGGAGATCAAGAACGCGAAGATCGGCGAGGGTTCGAAGGTTCCGCATCTTTCGTATGTGGGTGACGCTTCGGTCGGCGATCACACCAACATTGGTGCTGCGACGGTGTTCGTGAATTACGACGGCGAGAACAAGCACCGCACGTCGATCGGTTCACACTGCAAGACGGGTGCGGACAACATGTTTGTGGCGCCTGTCACTGTTGGGGACGGCGCTTATACGGCGGCGGGTTCGGTGATCACGAAGGATGTGCCTCCGGGTTCGCTCGCTGTGGCGCGTGGCCAACAGCGCAATATTGCGGGCTGGGTGGCGCGTAAGAGGCCCGGGAGTGCGGCGGCGCAGGCGGCTGAGAGTGCCTCGCAGGGTGGCGCCGAGGGTGCCGGCGGTGCGGCGGATCCGCAGGGCGCGGATGGTCCGCAGGGTGGCTGACGAGCGGGTACGGCTCCTGCCGGGTACGCGTGGCTGTGGGCCGGGGCGTACGGTTAAGAGGCACGCACGCCCCGCGGAACTCAAGGAGACGGTGCAGTGACCGGGATCAAGACGACCGGCGAGAAGAAGTTGATGCTCTTCTCCGGCCGCGCCCACCCCGAGCTTGCGGAGGAGGTCGCGGATCAGCTGGGTATCGGTGTTGTCCCGACCAAGACTTTCGACTTCGCGAACGGCGAGATCTATGTCCGCTTCCGGGAGTCCGCGCGTGGCGCCGACTGCTTTCTGATGCAGAGCCACACGGCCCCGATCAACAAGTCGATCATGGAACAGCTGATCATGATCGATGCTTTGAAGCGTGCTTCGGCCCGCAGCATCACGGTGATCGTGCCGTTCTACGGCTATGCGCGTCAGGACAAGAAGCACCGTGGGCGGGAGCCCATTTCGGCGCGGCTGATGGCGGATCTGCTGCAGACCGCGGGCGCGGATCGCATTCTCACGGTGGATCTGCACACGGATCAGATTCAGGGTTTCTTCGACGGTCCGGTGGATCACCTTTTCGCGTTGCCGATTCTCGCCGACTATGTGGGCGAGCAGGTGGACCGGAACAAGCTGACGGTCGTCTCCCCGGACGCGGGGCGTGTGCGGGTGGCGGACCGGTGGGCGGACCGGTTGGGTGCGCCGCTGGCGATCGTCCACAAGCGCCGTGACCCGGAGGTCGCGAATCAGGTGACGGTGCACGAGGTGGTCGGTGACGTCGAGGGCCGGGTGTGTGTCCTGGTGGACGACATGATCGACACGGGTGGCACGATCTGCGCCGCGGCGGACGCGCTGTTCGCGAACGGTGCGGAGGATGTCATCGTCACGGCGACGCACGGTGTGCTGTCGGGGCCCGCGGCGGACCGGCTGAAGAATTCGAAGGTCAGCGAGTTCGTCTTCACGAACACGCTGCCGACGCCGGGTGAGCAGGATCTGGACAAGGTCACGGTGCTGTCGATGGCGCCGACGATCGCTCGCGCGGTGCGTGAGGTCTTCGAGGACGGCTCGGTGACGAGTCTCTTCGACGAGCAGGCGTGAGAGGGCGGCCCGGGCGTGCTGCTCGGGCCGCTGCTTCCGGCCCCGGCCGGGGCCGGGCCCGTCGTCCGCGGTTCGTTCCGCTCCGTGATCGTGATCGATTTCCGCACGGCCTTCTTCGCCGCGTAGACTCCCGATGTCGCTCGGCGAGGGAGGCCGTGTTCGTGCGCTGGTCGTACGGCCCGGCTCATCCGTTATCGACGCGCGCTCTTCGCCAGGGTCCCCACGGCGGTCTCCGCCGGGGCCGGCTCTGCGGCGTGGCCGGTCTGTCGTGGACGGACCGAGTGACACCCCAGATGCGGGATCCGTTTCGAATGCGAGGAGCGCAGCATGGCTGACGTCAACCTTTCCGCGAGTATCCGTTCCGAGTTCGGCAAGGGCGCTGCTCGTCGTCTGCGCCGCGAGGAGAAGATCCCCGCGGTGATCTACGGCCACGGCGAGGACCCGGTCCACGTGGCGCTGCCCAGCTACGACATGATGATGGCGCTGAAGACGCCGAACGTCCTGATCCACCTGGACGTCGAGGGCAAGAAGCAGCTGGTGATCCCGAAGGCCGTGCAGCGCGAGGCGATCCGCGGCTTCCTGGTCCACGCGGACCTGCTGATCGTCCGCAAGGGCGAGAAGGTGAACGTGGACGTGCCGATCCACGTCGAGGGTGAACTGGCTCCCGGGCAGAACCTGCTGGAGCACGTGCTGAACGCGCTGCCGGTCGAGGCCGAGGCGACGCACATCCCGGAGTCGGTCACGGTGTCCGTCGAGGGTCTGGACGCGGGCGACTCGGTCACGGCCGGGCAGATCAAGCTGCCGAAGGGCACGTCGCTGGCCGTTGAGGAGGACGACGTCGTCATCCAGGTGCTGGCGGCTCAGGCCGAGGAGCCGGAGCCCGAGGAGGAGACCGAGGCCGCGGAGGAGGCCCCGAGCGAGGTTGCCCCTGAGTGATCCGGTCTTGATCCGGCCTTCCGGGTCCTGATCTCCGGCTGCCGCCGCGTTCCCTGGCCGCTCGGCCGGGTGGAGCGCGGCGGCGGTCGTTCCGCTGCCGGTTGCCGCCGGCGCGGTTCGCTGTTCGCCGATCTTCGAAGGACCGTTCTGATGAGGACTGTTGCCGGTACGGGTGGTGCCGGTGGTGCTGGTGCCGCCGGGGGTTCGGGCGGCGGCCCGTCGGGGCCGTGGCTGGTGGTGGGCCTGGGCAATCCGGGTCCGGGTTACGCGGGCAACCGGCACAACATCGGGTTCGCCGTGACGGATCTGCTGGCGTCCCGTATCGGGGGGAAGTTCAAGGCGCACAAGTCGCGTTCGCGTGTGCTGGAGGGCCGGTTCGGGGCGCCGGGTTCGGCCTCGGGCTGCCGTGTGGTGGTGGCTCAGCCGATGTCGTACATGAATCTCTCGGGTGGTCCCGTCACGGCGCTGCGGGACTTCTACAAGGTGCCGATGGACCGGATGGTGGTGGTCCACGACGAGTTGGACATCGACTTCGGAGTGCTGCGGCTGAAGAAGGGCGGCGGCGACAACGGTCACAACGGGCTGAAGTCGCTGACGAAGTCGATGGGGCCGGGATATTTCCGTGTGCGGTTCGGTGTGGGCCGGCCGCCGGGCCGGATGCCGGTCGCGGACTACGTGCTGAAGGATTTCTCCGCGGCGGAGCGCAAGGAGCTCGACTACTTCACCGACCGGGCCGCGGACGCGGTGGAGTCGCTGGTGCTGGACGGCTTGGAGCGGGCGCAGAGCACGTACAACTCGTAGCGCGTGCCAGGGAGTTGACTGGCGGCTCGGCGGCTGCTGCCGGTTTTCGGTGCGGGCCGGGAGGAGCCGGACGCATCCTCCTTTTACTGCCCAAGCGGGATGCGGAGGTTGACCCTCCGGGCGGTTTGCCCAAGGATCTCGGCCATGTCCTCCTCCTCGACGACTTCCTCGACGGGCACCGTCCGGGTCAAACGCAGCCGCACTCGCCGGGCCGGGGAGAGCATGTTCGGGATGCTGCTGCTGACGCGCAACATCGTGCTGATCCTGGGTTCGCTGCTCCTGCTCGTCGCCGGAGGGTGGACGTCATGGGAGACGGCGGGGCCGGCGCTCACGAGCGACGTCCGGGGCACGGTGCGGATCGCGAAGTGCACCGAGGAGGAGTGTGCCGGAACGTTCTTCTCCACCTCCAAGGACGGTGCGCAGGCGCAGAAGGTGACGATCGCCGAGTCCGCGTCCGGGAAGGTCGGAGAGCGGCTCCAGGTGGCGCTGCGCCCGGGCACGAAGGAGGCCGTGCGCACGGGCCCGTCGGGTGCGCTCTACGGTTCGGTGCCGTTCGGGGGTTCGCTGGTGCTGGCGGGGCTCGTCTTCGCGATGGGCATGCGGATGAAGCGGACGGGGCTGGTGCTGGGGGTGCTCGGCATCGCGGTGATGGGTGCGTCCTGGGCGGTGCTGACGTTCTGAGGCGCGTCCCCGGGCGGGCGTCCCTGGCGTGACCGTACCGGGCGTGTCCGTACCGGGCTTCGAGGGCGTGCCCCTGGCCTTCGTCCACGCCCTGCCCCACCCATGGCTGTGATTGAGACTGCGCGGCGCCGCCGCGGCGGGTGAAGTCCCGCTGCGGCGGCGCCGTTCGCGTCGTGCGTCCGTGCCGTCAGCCGGTGTTGCGCAGCCCCGCGGCCACGCCGTTGACGGTCAGCAGCAGCGCCCGGCCGAGCATCTGGTCGGGCTCCTCCTCGCGCGCGGCGGCTGCGCGCTGCCGGTGCAGCAGCGTCACCTGAAGGTAGGAGAGCGGGTCGAGGTAGGCGTCACGGATCGCGAACGTCTGCTTCAGCACGGGGCTCGCGTCGAGCAGTTCGCGTTCCCCGGTGATGCTCAGCACTTCCCGCACCGTGAGGTCGTGTTCGGCGCGGATGGTCTCGAAGACGTGCTTGAGCTCGTCGGGCACGAGAGTGTCGACGTAGTGCTGTGCGATGCGCAGATCGGTCTTGGCGAGGGTCATCTCGACGTTGGCGAGGAAGTTCTGGAAGAAGTGCCAGTGTTCCTGTGCCTCTTGGAGCACCCCGTCGAGTCCCGCCTCGCGCGCCGCCTTGAGGCCCGTGCCGACGCCGAACCAGCCGGGCACGATCTGCCGCGACTGGGTCCAGCCGAACACCCAGGGGATCGCCCGCAGTCCGTCGAGGCCGGCGCCGCTGTCGGGGCGCCGTGAGGGCCGCGAACCGAGGTGCAGTTCGGCGAGCTGGTCGACGGGTGTGGAGGCGAAGAAGTAGGCGGGGAGGTCGGGGTCGTCCACCAGCTTCCGATAGGCGCCGTGCGCGGCGTCGGAGACGGTGTCCATGGCGGCGTCCCAGCGTGCGAGCGCCTCGTCGGACTGGCGGGGCGCGGTGTGCAGCGCGGACGCCTGGAGGGTGGCGGCGACGGTCAGTTCGAGGTTCTCCCTCGCCAGCGACGGCACCAGGTACTTGTCGGAGATGACCTCGCCCTGCTCGGTGACCTTGATCTCGCCCTCGAGGGTGCCCCAGGGCTGGGCGAGGATCGCGTCGTGCGTGGGCCCGCCGCCGCGGCCGACGGTGCCGCCGCGGCCGTGGAAGAGCCGCAGCCGCACGCCGTGCCGGTGCGCGACGTCGCGCAGACGGCGCTGTGCGCGGTGGATCTCCCACTGCGAGGTGGTGATGCCGCCGAACTTGGAGGAGTCGGAGTAGCCGAGCATGACCTCCTGCAGGTCGCCTCGGAGCGAGACGAGCTTGCGGTAGGAGGGGTCGGAGAGCATCGCGTCGAGGAGCTCGTCGGCGATCTTCAGCTCGTCGGTGGTCTCCAGCAGCGGGACGATGCCGATGCGGGCCCAGCCGGCGTGCAGGTCGATCAGTCCGGCCTCGCGGGCGAGCACGGCGGCGGCGAAGACGTCGTCGGCTCCCTGGCACATGGAGATGATGTAGGACTCGATGACTTCGGGTCCGAAGGTCTCCAGCGCCTTGCGGACGGTGGTGAAGACGCCCAGGGTCTTCGCCCCGGCGGCATCCAGCGGCGCCGGCGAGGGCGAGAGGGGGCGGCGGGAGCGCAGCTCCTTGGCCAGGAGGCGCTGCCGGTAGTCGCGGGGCATGTCGATGTAGCGCCAGGACTCCTCGCCGAGCCGGTCGAAGAGCTGGCCGAGGGCGTGGTGGTGGGCGTCGGCGTGCTCCCGTACGTCCATGGTGGCCAGCTGCAGGCCGAACGCGGCGATGGTGCGCAGCACCCTCTCCAGGCGGCCGTCGGCGACGAGTTCGCCGCGGTGTGCGCGCAGCGACGTCTGCAGCAGCATCAGGTCGTCGACGAGTTCGGTGGTGCCCAGGTAGTCGCGCCCTGCGACGTGGGGTGCGCCGGCGGCGAGCCGTTCGCGGGTGTTGAGGAGCTTCTGCCGGATGCAGGTGGCCTTGAGGCGGTAGGGCTCCTCGGCGTTGAGCCTCTTGTAGCGGGGGCTGATCTCGGGCAGCCGGTCCAGGTCGCGGCTGAGGGAGTCCAGGAGTTCGTCGGTGGCGCCGCTGTTGCGAATGGAGTTCGACAGGGCGCCACGGAGGTCGTCGATGTGCTCGAGGGCGTCGGTGATGCCGTGTTCGTGCTGGAGCAGCAGCACTTCCCAGGTCACGTCGGGGGTGACGTTGGGGTTGCCGTCGCGGTCGCCGCCGATCCAGGTACCGAAGGTCAGGGGGCGGGTGCCGGTGGGCAGGGGTGCTCCGGCCCGCTCGAGTTCGGCTGCGAGGTCCTCCAGTACGTCGCCGACGGCGCCGCGGTGCAGTTCGTCCAGGTAGTAGACGGCGTTGCGGGCCTCGTCGGCGGGTTCGGGGCGTGCCACGCGCAGCTCGTCCGTCTGCCAGACGAGGTCGACGTTCTCGGCGAGGCGCAGGTCGGTGCGGCTGCTGTCGTCGTGGTCGGGGTGTTCCAGCAGCTCGGCGATCTTGCGGAGCTTGGTGAGGACGGAGCGGCGGGCGGCCTCGGTGGGGTGCGCGGTGAAGACGGGCCGGACTCCGAGGTTGCGCACGGTCTGCGCGAGGTGGGCGGGGTCGGCGTCCTTGAGCATGTCGGCGGTGCGGGAGAGGTTTCCGCCTTCGGTGGCGCGGCGGGCGCGCAGTTCACGGCCGCGGTGGACCTGCTCGGTGACGTTGGCCAGGTGGAAGTACGTGGAGAAGGCCCGTACGAGCTTGGTGGCGGTCTCCAGGTCGGTCCTGCCGAGGAGGGCTGCGGCGGCCTCGCCGTCGCTGCGCGTCAGCGCCCGCACGCGTTCGACCAGGTCGAGCAGTTCCGCGCCCTCCTGGCGCACGAGGGTCTCGCCCAGCAGGTCTCCGAGGCGGCGGATGTCGGCGCGCAGGGCGCTGTTCGTCTCGGTCTCGGCGGCTGTGTCGGAGACGGGGCCGCTGCCCGCCGCGTACCCGGCTCCGCCCTCCTGGTGGCGGGTCTCGGCACGGCTCACTTCGGCACTGCTCACAGGTGGGGCTCCTTGCAGCATTTGCTTCGGGCAGGTCACGGACCGCGCTGTCCGACGCTCCCCAGGATATGCAGGGCGCCCTTCCGCCCCTGGTGCCGTCCGATGGGTGAGCACGGTCTCGTCTCCCCATGCCCCCACTTGCTACGCCTGTGTGGGCTGCCATACTTACGAAGCCGTAGGTTACGGTTCCGTAGGACTTGCGTGGGCACAAGACGCAACAGTGCACGACGCAGAAGCCCCTTACCGCTCTGACAAGGGACATCTATGACCACCAGCCCCCCGGACGTACTCGACAGCTCCCCCGACGCCCAGAACGAAACCGCCTCCCGAGCCCAGGAATCCCCCGTCGCATCGGCGACGCTCGGCGATGAGAAGCGCGGCTCGGTGGAGCAGATCGCGCTGCTGGCCTTCATCGTCGTTCCCTTCATCGCCCTGCTCGCAGCCGTGCCGCTGATGTGGGGCTGGGGTGTGAGCTGGCTGGACCTCGGCCTGCTCACGGCGATGTATTTCATCGGCTGCCACGGCATCACGATCGGCTTCCACCGCTACTTCACGCACGGCTCCTTCAAGGCGAAGCGGCCGCTTCGCATCGCGCTCGCGGTCCTGGGCTCCCTGGCCGTGGAAGGGCCGGTGGTGCGCTGGGTCGCCGACCACCGCAAGCACCACAAGTACTCCGACGCCGAGGGCGACCCCCACTCGCCTTGGCGCTACGGCGAGACCGTCCCCGCCCTGATGAAGGGCCTGTGGTGGGCGCACGTCGGCTGGATGTTCGACGAGGAGCAGACCCCGCAGCAGAAGTACGCACCCGACCTGATCAAGGACCCGGCGATCCGGGCCGTCTCCCGGCAGTTCGTGCTGTGGACGACGACTTCGCTGCTGCTTCCCGCCGTCATCGGTGGCCTGGCCACGATGTCCTGGCAGGGTGCGCTCACGGCGTTCTTCTGGGGCTCGCTGGTGCGTGTGGCGCTGCTGCACCACGTCACCTGGTCCATCAACTCCATCTGCCACGCGGTGGGCAAGCGGCCCTTCAAGTCCCGCGACAAGTCCGGCAACGTGTGGTGGCTGGCGATCCTCTCCTGCGGTGAGTCGTGGCACAACCTGCACCACGCTGACCCGACGAGCGCCCGTCACGGCGTGGAGAAGGGCCAGCTCGACTCGAGCGCGCGCATCATCCGCTGGATGGAGCTGGCGGGCTGGGCGTACGACGTGCGCTGGCCGGTCCGCTCCCGTATCGACTCCCGCCGCAAGGAGACGTCCCGCCAAGCGGCATGATGGACCCTGTGCCGACCGATGACAGCTCCGCCGGTCCCCCGAGAGCGACCAGGGCCGCCAAGAAGGAGAAGCGCGCCGCCCGTCGCCGGATGAGCGGCAAGGAACGCCGAGAACAGCTCCTCGACATCGGACGTGCCCTCTTCGCCGAACGCGGCTTCGAGGGCACGTCCGTGGAGGAGATCGCGGCCAAGGCGGGCGTCTCCAAGCCCGTGGTGTACGAGCACTTCGGCGGCAAGGAAGGTCTCTACGCCGTCGTCATCGACCGTGAGATGCGGCAGCTCCTGGACATGGTGACGGGTGCCCTCACAGGAGGGCACCCGAGGGAGCTGCTGGAGCAGGCGGCGTTCGCGCTGCTGGACTACATCGACGTCTATACGGACGGCTTCCGCATCCTCGTCCGCGATTCGCCCGTCGCGCAGTCGACGGGCAATTTCGCCTCGCTGATCAGCGACATCGCCACACAGGTCGAGGACATCCTGGGCCGCGAGTTCAAGTCCCGCGGCTTCGACCCGAAGCTCTCGCCGCTGTACGCGCAGGCCCTGGTCGGGATGGTCGCGCTGACGGGGCAGTGGTGGCTGAACGTCCGCAAGCCGAAGAAGGCCGAGGTCGCCGCGCATCTGGTGAACCTGGCCTGGCACGGATTGGACGGACTCGAGGCGAAACCGCGTCTCATAGGTCACAGACGCAGCTGACGCGCCGGGCCAGGTCAGGCCGGGCCAGGACCCGGTGGCCGCCCTGCGACGGGATCAGGTCGTGGCGAAGTCGTCGAGGGCGGTGCGGATCTCGCCGCCCATCGCGTCACTGCCCAGATGTCCGGCGTCCTCCACGACGACGAGACGGGAGCCGGGCCAGGCGCGCGCCAGCTCCCACGCGGTGCCGAGGGGCCCGCCCAGGTCGAAGCGCCCGTGGATGAGCACGCCAGGGATTCCGGCCAGGCGCCCCGCGTCCCGTATCAGCTGCCCCTCTTCCAGCCAGGCGCCGTGCGAGAAGTAGTGCGCGGCGATGCGGACGAGGGCGTGACGGGCGGCGGACGGACGGTCCCCGAACGGCTTCGAGGGCGCGCTCGGGGACGGCTCCATGGACAGGACCGTGTCCTCCCAGGCGCACCACTCGTCGGCGGCCGCGGCGCGGACCACGGGGTCCGGGTGCTCCATGCGCCGCGCGTACGCCGCGAGGACCCCGGGGAGGCCGGCGTCGGGGTCGGCCTCCGGCACCGCCTCGCGGAAGCGGTGCCACTCCTCCGGGAAGAACCGGCCGGCACCGCGGTAGAGCCAGTCGATCTCGGAGCGCCGTGTGGTGGTGACGGCGGGAATGACGATCTCGGAGACGCGGTCCGGGTGCTGCTGCGCGTAGGCGAGGATCAGCGTGGAGCCCCAGGAACCGCCGAAGAGCAACCACCGCTGGATCCGCAGATGTTGACGCAGCAGTTCCATGTCGGCGATGAGATGGCCGGTGGTGTTGCAGCTCAGGTCCGCCGACGGATCGGCGGCGTGCGGGGTGCTGCGTCCGCATCCGCGCTGGTCGAAGAGGACGACCTTGTAGCGGTCGGGGTCGAAGCGGCGCCGTACGAGCGTGCCGCATCCCGATCCGGGGCCACCGTGCACGACGAGCGCGGGCTTGCCGTCCGGGTTTCCGCATACCTCCCAGTGGATGCGGTGGCCGTCGCCGACGTCGAGCATGCCCTCGTCGTAGGGCTCGACGGGCGGGTGAAGTGCGGACATCGTCTCGGTCACCCTCTTCTGTCATGGGGAGACCGCACGATGCCGGGCCTGGACCGCAGCGGCAACTGCATTGCGGGCAGGCGCTGTTGAGCTGCGCGTTCCGGACGTCACACCCCGAGCGCCGGCTCCAGGAACTCCAGCCGGTTGCCCGCCGGGTCGTGGGAGTAGAAGCGGCGGTGGCCGGGGAGGTCGTCGTCCCAGAGGACGGACGCGCCGGCGTCGGTGAGGCGTGCGGCCAGGGCCGTGAGGCCGCGCACGCGGATGCCGGGATGGGCCTTCAGCGCGGGACGGAAGTCCTCCTCGATCCCCAGGTGCAGCACGACGGAGCCCGCCGAGAACCAGCAGCCGCCGCGTGCGGCGAGCACCGGGGGCTTGGGGATCTCCGTCATCCCGAGCGTGCCCGCGTAGTACGCGCGCAGGGCGTCCTCCGAGCCCGGTGGCGCGGCGAGCTGCACATGGTCCAGGGAGTCGATCTCCGCGGGCATCCGTGCGGCTCCGGGTGCGGCATCCGCGGCGAGGTCCGGGGAGGGGCCCGCCGCGGGATCCGCCGCCGGGTCCGTCATCGCTTCACCGCGACGACGAAGATGCGGCGGAAGGGGAAGACGGTCCCGCGTGAAGGGTCCCCTCCTAGCGGCGGATAGGCCTCTCGCAGCAGCTGCCCGTACTCGGCGAGGAAGGCCTGCTGCGCCTCGGGGTCGTCGGCCAGCAGCGTCAGGACGGGACGCAGCGCCGTGCCCTTGACCCAGTCCAGGACGGGGTCCTCGCCGTTGAGCAGCTGCGCGTACGTCGTCTCCCACGCGTCGACGTCGCAGCCCAGCGGTTCCAGCTCGGCCAGGTATTCAGCGGGGCCGCGGACGGAGCCGCCGCGCGCCTCCGAGCCCAGACGTCCGCGCCAGCGCGGCGAGTTGCGCAGTTCCAGCAGCAGGGTGTGGCTGGGGGCGTCGAAGTTGCCGGGGACCTGGAAGGCGAACACACCGCCGGGCGGCAGGGCGCTGATCCACGTCGGGAAGAAGCCGGTGCCGGCCGCCGCTCCGTCCTCGGGCGCGGGCGGGAGAGGGCCGGGTCCGGCCCCGTTCGGGTGTGCCTGGGCCCCGCCCGGGCGTGCCGCGTCACCCCCGTCCGGGAGGACCCGGCCCTGCACCTCGTGAGGGAGAACCCAGCTCTTACCCGCGGAAGGGAGAACCCATTGCAGAGCCGCGTTGGAGAAGATCAGGTCGAAGCGTTCGCCGCGGGCGGGGCGCCAGGTGGAGAGGTCGGCGTGGGTGAATTCGAGGCTCCCGCCGGCGGACGTCCTCCCGGCGTAAGCGCGGGCCTCGTGCAGCATGGCCGGGGAGTTGTCGTAGCCGGTGATGTGCGCGCCGGGCCAGCGGTCGGCAAGCATCACGGACGGGCCGCCGGGCCCGCAGCCCAGGTCGGCGATGCGCGGGGCCTCGTCGTCCGGCAGTGCGGGCACGCGGGCGAGCAGGTCGGTGATCGGGCGGTTGCGGTGCCCGGAGTGCCGTGCGTACTGATGCGGGTCCCAGACAGGTGACGTCATGGTGGCAGCCTCCAACGAAAGTATCTCGATGTCAAGAGACTTCATGTCGACACAACTACTACACTGATCACATGGAGGACGAGGTCGACCGACTGGTGGCAGCCTGGCGCCGAGAGCGCCCGGACCTCGACGTGGAGCCGTTGGAGGTGCTGAGCCGCGTCAGCAGACTCGCGCGTCACCTCGACCGCGCGCGCAGAATCGCCTTCTCCGAACACAACCTGGAGCCCTGGGAGTTCGACGTCCTCACGGCCCTGCGCCGGGCGGGCACGCCGTACCAGCTCTCGCCCGGGCAGCTCCTCACTCAGACGCTCGTGACCTCGGGGACGATGACGAACCGCATCGACCGGCTCGCCAAGAAGGGGCTCGTCGAGCGTCTCCCCGACCCCAGTGACCGGCGGGGCGTGCTGGTGCGGCTGACGGTTGACGGCCGCGACCGGGCCGACAGCGCCCTCGCAGGTCTCCTCTACCAGGAGCGCGCCATCCTCGCCGAGCTGTCCTCCGCGCAGCGGGCCGAACTGGGCTCCCTGCTGCGCAGGTTGACCGCCCCCTTCGACAACATCCCCGGCTGAGGGCGCCAGCCGTACGGCGCGGATGCGCACCCTGGAAGCACGTGGTGGCCACCGGCACGGGTATCGAATCGGCCGACCCCTGGCAACGTCCCTGAACCCGGTTGCCCGCAGCCGTCGTTCGCGGAGCGGCTCGTCCCGGCGGAACGAACTCACCGCCAGGGAGGACGGGACGAACTCACCGCCAGGGAGGAACTGTCGCCCCGGCGCCTCGCCCGCCGGGATGCCCCGCTGCGTCGGACCCGTCGCAGCCCGTAGCATCCGTGCATGGGCGGACGTCATTCGGAACGATTCGCGGGACGTACCGTCCTGATCACCGGTGGTGGTGCGGGTATCGGCGCCGCGACGGCTCACAGGCTGGCCGATGAGGGCGCCGCGGTCGTCATTCTCGACAGCGACGAGGAGGACGGTCACCGCACGGCGCGCGAGATCACCGCATCCGGCGCACGCGCGGCGTTCGTACTCGGAGACGTCACCGACGAACCCGCCTGGGCCAGGGCCCTGCGCACGGCGCACGAGGGGTTCGGCCCCGTCGACGGGCTGGTCAGCAACGCCGGGCTGATGCTGCCGGGACCGGCCGGTGAGCTCTCCCTCTCCGACTGGCAGTGGCAGTTGGGCGTCAACCTCACCGGTGCCTTCCTCGGCTTACGGGCCTGCCTGGAGGATCTGCGCTCACGCCGTGGATCCGTCGTACTGACCTCGTCCGTGCAGGCCCTCGTCGGTCTGCGGGAGCGGCCGGCGTACGCGGCAGCCAAGGCGGGACTGACGGGGCTCGGCCGGCAACTGGCCGTCGACTACGGTCCGGAGATCCGCGTCAACAGCGTGCTGCCCGGGCCGATCGTGACCGGCGCCTGGGAGGGCACGAGCGAGGAGGACGCCCGGCGGACGGCCGAGCAGACGGTCGCGGGCCGCTACGGGCACCCCGAAGAGGTGGCCGCCGTCATCGCCTTCCTGCTCTCCGACGACGCGTCATACGTGACGGGCACGAACCTCGTCGTGGACGGCGGTTGGAGCGTGTACAAGACCTCGCTCTGACGCGCTGCGCACGAGCCGCCCGGTCCGGCAGGCCGCCGACCCCGGCATCGGCTCAGCGTGCGGCGCTGCTCGGCTCCAGGTCGACGGGGCCGACCCCCGCCCTGCGGGCCAGCGCGACCGCGGCAAGGGTCGAGTGGACTCCGAGCTTGCCCAGCACGTTCTGCATGTGCGTGCGGACCGTGTGCGGCGAGAGATACAGCCGCTCGGCGACAGCCTTGCGGCCGAGTCCGGCGACCATGCAGCGCAGCACCTCGCGCTCCCTCGGCGTCAGCGACTCCACGAGGCGCTCGCTCTCGGTGCGGTGCTTGCGAGAGGCCGTCAGTTCCTTGAGCACGCCCGTCAGAAGCGCGGGCGGCAGATGCGTTTCGTCTTTGAGCACTCCGCGGATGACCTGGAGGAGCCGGGAGAGCGAACAGTCCTTGGCGACCCAGCCGCCGGCGCCGGCCTGCAGTGCCGAGGCGGCCTGCCTCGGGTCGTCCCGCTCGGCGAGCACCACGCTGCGCACGTCGGGGTGTTCGCTGCGCACGCGGCCGACGAGTGGAATGCCACCGGGGCCCGACTCGGAAGACGCCGCATTGCCACCGGACGGACGTGCACCGCCACCGGTGGCCGAACTGTTCGCCGCGGCCGACCCGTTGAGGGTGCCGTCACGCGGAACCACGGCCGAGACCCGGTCGGCCCCGTTCGCGGCGACGGCTGCCGGACCCGGGGCAGCCGCACCACCCGCCCCGGCGCCCGAAGCCGCGGCAAGGCCGCCGGCAGGCGACGACAGGTCCGCGTCCACGAGCATCACGTCGAAGCGCCGCCCGTCGGCGGCGCCCCGTTCAAGACAGCGCAGCGCCGCCTGGACGCTGCCGGCGGCGGCGACCTCCACGTCCTGCTCGGCCGCAAGCGCAGCGGCCAGGGACTCTGCGAAGATCCGGTGGTCGTCGACCACCAGCACACGGATACGTTGCATGTCGCCCCCTGGCAGTGCCGGTACCGTCACCCCCGCGGCGAAGGGAAGAGATGCATGTGCTGGGGGAATCTCCTCGCCCCGCTGGGCCCCCTCCGACATCGAAGCCGTGGAGAGGACACCGCCACGCCCGTGCCTGCCCAACCCGGCATACCTGCCCGGCGTGGCCTGCCCGGCCGCCCGCCCCCTGACTGGCACCGGCCCCCACCGGTGCGATGCATACGACTCAGGGTAAGCCCGGGGGATGACAACGGAAACCGATTGGCGAAACTGCTTGGCCATGGCGTGAACTGAGGGACATGTTCCGTATCGAGACACAGGCCGACGAGCGAAGACGCCACCAGGTTCATCAAGGCCTCCGCGAAACCAACTCCCGCAGATCACCCATGATGCGAGATCTGCGCGGAACACCTGCGGATTCCGAAGTGCCCGTCGAGGTCTACGCGTTCGAGGGCGAAGAACTCGCCGGCGGACTCGTCGGCAACGCCTGGGCGCACTGGCTGCACATCGAACTGCTGTGGGTGGCCGAGCAGTTGCGCGGTTCGGGTCTGGGCTCCCGGCTCATCGCCGCCGCGGAGGAGAAGGCCCGCGAGGAACACGGCTGCACGGGTTCACGCGTGGAGACCTTCGGATTCCAGGCCCCCGGCTTCTACTCGAAGATGGGCTACACCCTCGTCGGAACGGTCGAGGACTACCCGCCCGGGTCAGCCGACCATCTCTTCGTCAAGCGTCTGTGACCCGCCGCGCGCCGGGACCGGGCACCGCCTCGAAGACTCGTGGCTCGCGGTGGCCGGCCTCCGCGAAGGCCTCGCCGACCGCCTTGGACACGGAATCCGCATCCCCGGCCCGTACGAGCACGATCGCCGAACCGCCGAATCCGCCGCCGGTCATGCGGGCGCCCAGCGCGCCGCTCGCGTTCGACGCCTCGACGACCAGGTCGAGTTCGGCGCAGGAGACACCGAAATCGTCGCGCAACGAGGCGTGCCCCTCGGTCAGTACGGGCCCGATGGCGTGCGTCTCGCCCGCGTCGAGGAGGCCGATGGTGCGCTCGACGCGCTCGTTCTCGGTGACGACGTGCCGCACCAGCGGACGCAGCGCCTCGTCCCCGATGCGTTCGAGCGCGGCCGGAAGCTCCCCGTACGGGACCTCACGCAGACTGCCGACGCCCAGTGCCGCGGCGCCCGCCTCACATCCGGCTCGGCGTTCGGCGTAGGCGCCGTCACCCAGCGCGTGCTTGACGCGGGTGTCGACGACCAGCAGCCGCAGGCCCTGCGCGGCGAGGTCGAAGGGGACCTGCCTGCTGCTCAGGTCGCGGGTGTCCAGGTACAGCGCGTGCCCGGAGGTGCAGCAGGCCGAGGCCATCTGGTCCATGACGCCGCACGGGACGCCGACGAAGTCGTTCTCCGCGCGCCGGCACAGCTCGGCGAGGCGGGCTGCCGGGATGTCCAGCCCGTACAGGTCGCTCAGGGCCAGGGCCGTGGCGACCTCCAGGGCCGCGGACGAGGACAGCCCTGCCCCGGTCGGCACGCTGCTCTCGAAGTGCAGGTCGGCTCCGCCGACCCGGTGTCCGGCGGCGCGCAGCGCCCACGCCACGCCCGCCGGGTAGGCGGCCCAGCCGCCGCGGTCGCCGCCCATGGCACCCTGCGGGGCGAGTCCGTCCACGGAAAGCTCGGTGACACCACCCGGTGCGTCGGCCGAGTGCAGCCTCAGTACGCCGTCGTCGCGGCGGGCGGCCTCCACGCGGCAGGTGTGCGGGAGGGCGAGCGGCATGACCAGGCCGTCGTTGTAGTCGGTGTGTTCACCGATCAGGTTGACCCGGCCCGGCGCCGCCCACACACCCCCGGGCGCCGCCCCGTACACCGCGCGGAAGCCGTCCGTCATGAAGTACCGGCCTGCCCGGTGTACCGCTGGGTGAAGTCCCAGGCGTCGTCGACGATTTCGGCGAGGTCCGTGCGCGAGGGGTGCCATCCCAGGCTGTTGATCGCGCGCTCCGCGGACGCCACGAGCGCGGCCGGGTCGCCCTCACGGCGGGGCGCCGGCGTCTCGGGCACGGGGTGGCCGGTCACCTTGCGCACGGTCTCGATGACCTCGCGCACGGAGAATCCGTTGCCGTTGCCGAGGTTGCAGATCAGATGTGTGCCGGGCGGCACCTCTCCGGGCCCGGACTCCCCGGAGTCTCCACCGGTCATGGCCGTCATGGCGAGCAGGTGTGCCTCGGCGAGGTCCGCGACGTGGATGTAGTCGCGTACGCAGGTGCCGTCGGGCGTCGGATAGTCGTCGCCGAACACTGAGACGGCTTCGCGGCGGCCCTGGGCGACCTGGAGCACGATCGGGATCAGGTGCGACTCGGGGTCGTGCCGCTCGCCGTAACGCCCGTACGCGCCTGCGACGTTGAAGTAGCGCAGCGACACGGCGGCGAGGCCGTGCGCACGGCATTCGCCGCTGATCATGTGGTCGACGGCGAGCTTCGAGGCACCGTAGGGGTTCGTCGGCGCCTCGAACGCGTCCTCGGTGATCGGCGTCCTCAGCGGCTCGCCGTAGGTGGCCGCCGTCGAGGAGAAGACGAGCCGGCGCACGCCCGCCTCGCGCATGGCGCCCAGCAGCTCGATGCTGCCGCCGACGTTGTTCCGCCAGTACTTGGCAGGGTCCTGGACGGACTCGCCGACCTGCGAGTGGGCAGCGAAGTGCAGCACACCGTCGTAGGAGGCGTCGAGCACACGGCCGGCGTCCTGCACGCGCCCCTCGACGAACTCGGCGCCCTCGGGGACGGCCTCGCGGAAGCCGGTGGAGAGGTCGTCGAGCACGGTGACGGAGTGCCCCGCCTCCAGCAGGTGCGCGGCGACGACGCTTCCGACGTATCCCGCACCCCCTGTGACCAGGTACTTACCGGAGTTCGGTGCGGGGTTCGCTCCCCGTTGGCTGGCGGTCACTGGCTACCTCTCGCAGTCGCTCGGCCGCGCGCTCCGGCGGCACATCATTGATGAACACGTTCATCCCGGATTCGGAACCCGCGAGAAACTTCAGTTTGCCGGAAGTCCGTCGGATGGTGAAAAGCTCAAGGTGGAGCGCGAAGTCCTCGCGGGTCACGGACACCGCTTCACCGTCCGCCCGTGCACCGTGCTGCCGCCCGCTCGCGGGCAGATTGAACGGCGCCTGATGCCAGGCGGCTATGTAGGGGGTGGGCGGCTCGTCCGGGCCGAAGAGGCGGTCGAAGCGGCGCAGGACCTCCAGATACAGGGCGGGGAAGTCGGCCCTCGCCTCCTCGCTCAGTGCGAGCAGGTCCGGCACCCGTTCCCTGGGGTAGAGGTGCACCTCGTACGGCCAGTGCGCGGCGTGCGGCACGAAGGCGACCCAGTGGGCGCTCTCGCACACCACGCGCCGGGTGTCGGCCAGTTCGGCGGCGACGACGTCGTCGAAGAGGTTGCGTCCGCCGGTGGCGGCGGCGTGCCGGGCGAGGGAGCCGAGCATGCGCTCCGTGCGGGGCGTGGTGAAGGGGTAGGCGTAGATCTGGCCGTGCGGATGCTGGAGGGTCACGCCGATCTCCTCGCCGCGGTTCTCGAAGCAGAAGACCTGCTCGACACCGGGACGCTGGGAGAGTTCGGCGGTGCGGTCCGTCCAGACATCCAGCACCAGCCGGGCCTGTTCGTCCGTGAGGGAAGCGAACGAGGCGTGGTGGTCGGGGGTGAAGCAGACGACCTCGCATCGCCCGGCGCCGGGCCGCTGCGCCATCAGGCCGTGCGGCCCGGCCGCGGCCCCGGGGCCGGGGCCTCCGGTGAAGGAGGGGAACCGGTTCTCGAACACGGCGACGTCGTAGCCGGGTTCGGGGATCTCGCTGAGCCGGCCGTCGCGGGTGGGGCACAGCGGGCAGGCGTCCGCGGGCGGGTGGTAGGTGCGCTCCTGCCGGTGCGCGGTGACGGCGGTCCACTCCGAGAGCAGCGGGTCGTAGCGGATCTCGGAGGCCGTCGACGTGGCGCCGAGCGGGCGCTGGTCCACGGCGTCGCGCACCGTGTCGTCACGCAGGTCGTAGTAGATGATCTCGCGGCCGTCGGCGAGCCGGTTCGAGGTCTTCTTCAAGGGGGCCACTCCTCACCGTCCAGCCGAACCTCATCGCCAACATAATCGCACACAAGAAATCAGAGACCAACAGAAGACCAACAGACCTGGACGGCAACGGCCGTTCGCGGGCAGGCGCATACGGTACACATGCGACATTCGGAGATTCAGAGCATGCCGCTGGGACACCGGTGGGATCCCCCGGTGTGTGGAAGGCAGTTCGCCACGGTGCGGGCGGGCGGGCCTATTGCTCCTCGTCGGAGAGCGGCTCGTACGCCCGCTCCAGCAGCCCCGTGCGGGCCGCCAGCGCCGCCGCCTCCAGCCGGGAGCCGACGCCCAGCTTCATCAGGACGCGCTGCACGTGCGTACGGGCGGTGCTGGGCGCTATCCGCATGCCCGTGGCGATCAGCCGGGTGTCCTCCCCCTCGGCCACCCGCATCAGCACCTCCACCTCGCGGCGCGTGAGGAGCTGGAGGAGACGAGCACCCTCGTCGTCGGGTTCGGGTTCCGGGTTGAGCAAGTCCGCGAAGGACTCCTGCAGCAGCTGCGGCGAGACCGCCGCGTCCCCCGCCCGGGCCTTCATCATGGCGCGCTCGACGCCTTCGATGCGCTCGTCGTGCCGCACGTAGCCGGACGCGCCGGCGGCGAAGGCGGAGGCCACTCCGCGCGGGCTGGGCACAGGGCCCAGCACCACCACCGCTATCTGCGGCTTCTCGCGCTTGATCCGCACGACCGGGTCGAACGCGCCGGGCTCGGCCGGAGAGGCCGTCCCCAGCAGACAGACTTCGGGCGCCCTGCTCAGCACCAGATCCGCCGCACCCGCGCTCGGAGCGGCGGCAGCCAGCACCCGGTGGCCGCGCAGTTTCAGCGCCGAGGCGAGCGCCTCGGCGAGCAGTCTGTGATCGTCAACCACCATGAGCCGGACGCTCATGCGCAACAACCCCCCACGCCGCACCCTGCGGCCGCACCCTCAGGACCCCTGGGGCCCGGGCGGCCCGGGCGGCCCGGGGGCGCAAGGGAACAGCCCCTCCTGTGCTCCCGGAAGCTACACGTTCGCCCGCCGTTCCGGGCCGCTTCGGGGGGAGAAGTGGGAGGAACGGCGGACGAACGGTGATCAGTCCCCCTCGGACTCCGGCCCGGGTGGCGGTCACCCGGCGAAGCCGTGGGGAGACGCGGGAGGCAGCGCCCTACAGGTCATTGGGCTCCGAAGCCGATGCCGAGGTACTTGCCGTAACTGGTGCTGCTGCGCTTCGAGATCAGCGTCTGGTGGAGGAAGAGACGCCCGTTCTGGTAGATCGGCGGTTCCCTCAGGCTGATGCCGCCGAGGTTGTTCTCGTCCTCCGCGCTGTCGTCGGGGTGACGCATGTACAGCTCCTGCTTCCCCTGCGCGCCGGGGTCGACGGCGACGACCTGTCCGCCCGCGTCATAGGTCGGCTTCTTGTACGCGATGAGCTTGCCGTCCAGCATGCGCACGGGGACGATGGTCCGCTTCTCACCGGCGTCCGACTTCCACTTGGGGCTGCCGCTGTTGATGTCGAAGGCGATGATCTCGTTCGTGGAGGCGGAGTCGCCCTGGTGCCTCGCCGAGGGGAGATAGACGTAGTCGTCGTCCACGACGATGGAGGTGCACGACTCGACGCCGGTGCTGCACCCCGGCTCGTACTTGTTGTCGCCGAGCGAGATCTTGGCCTTGAGCTTCTCGTCGTCCCCGATCGTCATGACGTCGGTGGCGGTGCTGGAGCCCGCTCCGACCGCGATGACGACGGGGTCCGCGGAGACGATGCGGGCGGTCTGCACGCCCTTGGGAACGTCGAACTCCCAATTCGCCTCGCCCGTCTTCGGGTTGAGCTTCTGCACCTTCAGCTTCGGGTCGCCGTAGCTGCCGCACTGCACGACCGCCATGAGCTCTTCGCCGCCCGCGAAGCCCTCGTCCTCGCAGCCGCCGCCGCTCTGGGACTTCCACAGCGGGGTGCCGCCGGACATCTTGTACGCCACCGAGCCGCCGATCCACTTGGCCGCGACGACGTTCTTGCCGATGGCCATATTCATGCCCAGCGTGACGGCGCTCTCGCTGCTGGGCATCGTCTCCTGCCAGAGCTTCTTGCCCTTGTCCAGGTCGATGACGGCCATCTGATTGCACTTGGCGCGGGAGGACTTGGTCTCGGCCGTGATGACCGCGGCCTTCCCGTCGTCGGTGGACTGCCGGGCGGCGGCGCAGATCTGACCGTCGAGCGAGATCTTCCAGGCCTGCTTCCCGCTGGCCGCGTCCATGCCGATGATGCCGTTGAGGGTGCTCTTGGCGAAGATCTTGTCGGTGGCCCAGGCGCCGGTGACGCTCGCGGTCTCATCTTCCGAGAGCTTCGGCGAGGGGATCTTGAACAGTTCCCTGCCCTCCGTGGAGGCCGGCTTGTCGCCGCCGGGGTCGTTCGTTCCGGTCTTCGGGTCCTGCCGGGCCTCCGTGCCGTCGTCCTTGTTCACCAGGAAGATACCGATGGTGACGACCGCGACGACGATCGCGACCGCTGCCGCGACGATGGCGATGACCTTGCCGTTTCCGCTGCCTCCCGGGGCACCGGGACCGCCGGGCCCGTAGCCCGGCGCCGTCGGGTACATGCCCGGGCCCTGACCGTAGGGCTGGCCGGGATGCTGCTGGTAGCCGTAGCCGTATCCGGCACCCTGCGGCGGCTGTTGGGGGAATCCGTAGCCGCCTCCGCCCCCGGGCGGCTGCTGCGGGTAGCCGTAGCCACCGGCGGCCGGAGGCTGCGGCGGCGGGGCTCCGAAACCGCCGGACGGCGGCTGCTGCGGATAGCCGTAGCCACCCGCGGGCGGCTGCGGCGGCGCACCGAAGCCGCCGGAGGGGGGCTGTGCGGGCTGCTGGGGCGTCTCACCCTGGGACGGGGACGCCTGCTGAGCTCCCGGCTCCTTCTTCTCCAGGTTCGGAGTCTCTTCGGGCTTTTCGGGGTCGGGTGAGTCCCCTCTGGAGGGCTGACCGGGGGGCGGAGGCGGCTGCGACATGAGCGATTCCCTCGTTGACGATCAGACCGGACGTCCACCCCTCAAACCCCCGTAGGGCGGAGCGAATCGGACATCAGGTCCGCCTTCGGCTGGCTTGTGCGCGGATGTCTTTCTATCACCGGACACCGCGAACCGGCGGTCCGGTTCCAGCCGCGAATCAGCGGAAGAGACAACCCGAGACGCTTACGTTGCGAGGCCGTTAGCGAACCGCGAATACTTCCCGGTACACGGAACGGAACGGCCGTACGGCAGTTCCCGGACCGGCCGTGCGCCCGTACCGTCCGGCGCCGGGACGCCTTCCGCTTCAGCCGTCCTCGGCGAGCTCCAGCCAGCGCGACTCCAAGTCCTCGCGCTGCGAGTCCAGTTCGCGCAGCTCGGAGTCGAGCCCCGCGACGCGCTCGAAGTCCGTGGCGTGCTCGGCGAGTGCCACGTGCAGCTCGGACTGCTTCACCTCGATGCGCTCCAGCTGACGCTCGATGCGCCGCATCTCCTTCTGACCCGCTCGCGCGTCCGCCGCCGGCTTGCGCGGTGCCGGTGCGCCCGCGGGCGAGGACGACGCTGCCGAAGCCGCCGAGGACGGCAAGGACTTGGCCGGAGCTCCGGAGCGGGCAGGCGCGTTCGCGTTCGGCTGCGCCGACTCGCGCTGCCGTGCGCGGCGTTCGAGGTACTCGTCGATGCCTCGCGGCAGCATCCGCAGGGAGCCGTCGCCCAGCAGCGCGTACACCTGGCCCGTCGTGCGCTCGATGAAGAACCTGTCGTGGGAGATGACCACCAGCGAGCCCGGCCAGCCGTCCAGGAGGTCCTCCAGCTGCGAGAGCGTCTCGATGTCCAGGTCGTTGGTCGGCTCGTCCAGGAAGAGCACGTTGGGCTCGTCCATCAGCAGGCGCAGGATCTGCAGCCGGCGGCGCTCACCGCCGGAGAGGTCACCGACCGGCGTCCACTGCTTCTCCTTCACGAAGCCGAAGCGCTCGCACAGCTGCGACGCCGTCATCTCCCGCCCCTTGCCGAGGTCGACGCGCGAGCGGATCTGCTCGACGGCCTCCAGCACGCGGAGCTTGTCGTCCAACTCGGCGACCTCCTGCGAGAGATACGCCAGCTTCACCGTCCTTCCGACCTTGACGCGGCCGCCCGTGACCAGCTCGGACTGCCGCTCGCCGCCGCTGCGCGCGGCCTCCGCGAGCGCCTTCAGCAGCGACGTCTTGCCGGAGCCGTTGACCCCGACGAGGCCGATCCGGTCGCCGGGACCCAGCTGCCAGGTCTGGTGCTCGAGCAGCACCTTGGACCCGGCCTGCACGGTGACGTCCTCGAGGTCGAAGACGGTCTTGCCCAGACGGGAGTTGGCGAACCGCATGAGCTCCGCGTCGTTGCGCGGCGGCGGTTCGTCGGCGATGAGCGCGTTGGCGGCCTCGATGCGGAAGCGGGGCTTGCTGGTGCGGGCGGGCGCTCCACGGCGCAGCCAGGCCAGCTCCTTGCGCATCAGGTTCTTGCGCTTCGACTCCTCCTGCGCGGCGATGCGTTCCCGCTCGGCGCGGGCGAAGACGTAGTCGGAGTAGCCCCCTTCGTACTCGTGCACCGCGCCGCCCTGCACGTCCCACATCCGCGTGCAGACCTGGTCCAGGAACCAGCGGTCGTGCGTCACGCACACCAGCGCCGAGCGGCGTGCGCGCAGATGCCCGGCGAGCCAGGCGATGCCCTCGACGTCCAGGTGGTTGGTCGGCTCGTCGAGGACGATCAAGTCCTGTTCGGCGATGAGCAGTTGAGCGAGGGCGATGCGGCGCCGCTCGCCTCCGGAGAGGGGTCCGATGACGGTGTCGAGGCCCTGCGGGAAGCCGGGCAGGCCCAGACCGCCGAAGAGCCCGGTCAGCACGTCGCGGATCCGGGGGACGCCCGCCCACTCGTGGTCGGCCATGTCGCCGACCACCTCGTGCCGTACGGTCGCGGCCGGGTCGAGGGAGTCGTGCTGCGTCAGCACGCCCAGGCGCAGACCGCCCGAGTGCGTCACGCGGCCGTCGTCGGCGGGCTCCAGCTTCGAGAGCATGCGAATCAGCGTCGTCTTGCCGTCCCCGTTCCTCCCCACGACGCCGATGCGGTCGCCCTCGCTCACACCGAGCGAGACGCCGTCGAGCAGCGCCCGGGTGCCGTAGACCTTGCCCACGGCTTCCAGATTGACGAGGTTGACGGCCATCTCACTCCCTGTCGCGCGCTGCCAGGACGATCAGCCCCGGCTTCAGCCCTCCAGGGTACTGAGGTGCTCACGGCCCCCTGAGCCCCGCTGGGCAGGGTCCGACCCGGCGGTCGTGGAACGGATCACCGGGCGGAACGGGGACGGGGATCGTGGGCACGCTGTGGCTGCACGACCCCGGTCAGGACGTGAGGACGGACGGAACGTGCCCCCTGCCGGCGTCGTCAGGGACTCCGGGGACGACTCGGCCTCCCGAGGCGAGGCCCGCGGGCGCCCGCCGGGAAGGCCGGGGCGTTCGGGCTCAACCTCCGTGCAGCATCAGGGCTATGCCGCCCACCATCAGCGCGGAGGCGGCCACACGCGGAGCGCCGAAGCGCTCCTTGAAGAAGAGCGCGCCTATGGCCGCACCCGCGATGATCGAGGATTCGCGCAGGGCGGCGACCGGCGCGAGAGGCGCGCGGGTCTGTGCCCAGAGCACCAGGCCGTAGGCCGAGAGGGACAGGACGCCTGCCGTGATGCCGCGCAGAGCGAGGGGACGCAGCTCGGCGATGAGGACGCCCCGCCGGCTGACGGCGGCGTACGCGGGGATGACCACGCTCTGCAGCATCATCAGCCAGGCCACGTATCCGAGCGCCGAGCCCGCGGCGCGCACCCCGGCCCCGTCGACGACCGTGTACGAGGCGATCGCGAGACCGGTGGCGACGGCGGCCGTCAGCGCCGGCAGCCGCGAGGACGCGGAGGGCTCCCGCGGGGACGCCTCACGACCACCGGTCCCCGCCCGGTCGCTCTTCCTCCGTATCCCCCACAGAGCGACCCCGAGCAGCCCCGCCGAGGCCACCGCCACACCCGTCAACTGCCAGGCGTCCGGCAGCTCCTCGAGGAAGACCGCGGCGAGGACGGTGACGACGAGCGGCGCCGTACCCCTCGCGATCGGATACATCTGGCCGAAGTCGCCGAGCCCGAACGAGCGCATCAGCAGCAGCTGGTAGACGACATGCAGCGCCGCGGAGACCGCGAGCGCGGGCCACGCCTCCTTCGCCGGTACCGGAACGAAGAACGCGAGCACCAGCCCGCACAGCGCGCCGCCGAAGCCGACGAGCGTGAAGGCGAGCAGCTGGTCCTTGATGTTGTGCGCGAGCGCGTTCCAGGAGGCGTGCGTGACCGCGGCGACCAGCACCGCCGCGACGACCAGCGGCGTCACGGAACACCGGCGGTCTGCTCGCGCACGTCCACGACCGAGCCGCCGGCGTGTGCGATCAACTCCCCGGGTGCGAGGGCGAAGACGGTGTGCGGGGTGCCCGCGGCGGCCCACACGGTCCCGTGCGCGAGCAGACCACGGTCGGCGAGCACCCGCATCCGGCTGACGTGGCCGAAGGGCGGCACGCCGCCGATCGCGTATCCGGTCGCCCGGCGCACGAGGTCCGCACCGGCGCGGCTCACTGTCCCCGCGCCCAACTCGGCACGTACGAGGCCGACATCGACGCGTGACGCCCCGTCCATCAGGACCAGTACGGGCTCGCCGTCGGCCTCGAAGACGAGCGACTTGACGATCTGGCTCAGCTCGCATCCGATCGCCTCGGCGGCCTGCGCCGCGGTGCGGGTGGCGTCGGGGAAGGCTCGGATCTCGACGTCGTCGAGGGCCAGGTCGGACAGGGCCTCGGAGAAACGGGGGTGGGCTGTTGGCGCCTTGCTCATGGAGCGGACGCTACCCGCCGGGGGACGGCCCGCGCGACGCGGTTTCCCGCGCATTCCTGCGCCCCGGTTTCCGGCCTGCAGGCATTCCCCGACGGATTCCCGCACGTGGCCCCGCCCTTGGGCCCCGGCGGGCACACGGTACGCACACAGCGAGCGGCGCCCCCCTGGAGACCAGGAGAGCGCCGCTCGCCGTTCTGCGTGCCTGTGCGCTGTCGCGCCGCCTGCCGGGGCTCAGCCCGCCGCGGCGTCCAGGATCTTGCGCACGACCGGGCCGGCGTTCTCGTTGCCGTGTCCGGACTCGGGAACGACCGCGGCGGCGGCGATGTCGCCGTTGTACGCGGTGAACCAGGCGTTCGGCTTCTTCTGACCGTCGACCTCCGCCGAACCGGTCTTGGCGCCGACGTCACCGCCGAGCCCCGCCATCGGCTCAGCGGCGGTGCCGCTGTTGGCCGTCAGCTTCATCAGGCTCTTCAGGTCGTTGTGGACCTGCGGCTTCATGCTGCGCCCGGCCTTCGCGATCGTCCGGTCGTCCAGGCTCGGCGAGACGATCACCGGCTGCTTGAACGTGCCGTTCTGCACCGTCGCCGCCACCGACGCCATGTTGAGCGCGTTCATCCGCACGCTGCCCTGGCCGATGAGGGACGCGGCCATCTGGGCGTCCGACTGGACGGGCACACTGCCGTCGAAGGTGCCGGTGCCCACCTGCCAGTTCTGGCCGATGCCGAAGACGTCGCGCGCCTCGCTGCTCAGGTCGCCGTCCTTGAGCTCCTTGGCCTGGCTGATGAAGGCGGTGTTGCAGGAGCGGGCGAAGCTCTGCGCGAACGTCCCGTCCTTGATCTCGAACTTGTCGTCGTTCTGGAACTTCCAGCCGCCGTACTCGACGTACTTGGGACAGGGGTGCTGCTTGCCCGGCGAGGCAAGGCCCTTGTCGAGCAGCATCGCGGAGCTGATCACCTTCATGGTGGAGCCCGGCGCGAGGGAGCCGCGGAAGGCGTTGTTGTAGCCGTCCGCTGGGGAGTTGGCCACGGCGCGCACCTCACCGGTGCTCGGCTGGACCGCGACGGCGGACGCCTTCGGCTTGCCCTTCACGGACTGCTCGGCGGCCACCTGCATGTCCTTGTCGAGGGTGGTCTTGAGCGTGCCGGGGGTGCCCTTGGAGAGCGTGCGCAGGGTGGTGCCGGTGTCGTTGCCCTTGGCGTCGACGATGCGGGTCTCGATGCCGGGCTTGCCGTCCGTCTTGTCGCCGTACCGCTTGCGCAGGTCGTCGAGGATGCTCCCGAGCATCGGGTGCTCCTGCTTGGACAGGGTGGCGCCATTGCGGTCGACGGCCTTGATCGGCGGGGTGCCGGCCTTGCCGGTCCTTATGGACTGGCCTTCCTTCAGCTTCGGGTTCAGCACCGACGGCTTCCACGCGACGACCGGCTTGCCGGACTTCTTGTCCCGCACGACCTCCAGCGAAGAGGCGTAGGACCACGTGGAGTTCTGCTGCATGTAGGAGACCTGGGCCGTCACGTCGAACGGCACCTTCGCGCCGGAAGCGGAACCCGGCGACATCTTGACCTTGGCGATGTGGGCGTCCTCCCGGAAGCCCTTCAGTGCCTGGGCGGCCTGAGCCTTCTCATCGGTGAGCTTGGCGGCCGTCTTCGAGTCGCCGGAGGTCCAGGCGGTGAGGAAACGCTTCGCGGTCGTGCGGACTTCGGCCGCGCTCGGCGGGCCCTGCTCGACCTTGTCCTCGTTGCTGCCGTCGGACGAGGCGATGCTCCCGCTGCCGCCTCCCTTGCCGTCACCTCCGACGAGTGCGTAGACGCCGAAGCCGGTCGCACCGACGACGACTGCCGCGGCGCCACCGATCAGCGCCATCTTCTGAGTGTCACGCATCTGAGAATCTGCCCCTCCACCCCGCCTCGGCCATGCGGCCGAGGACCTGTGCGAGGCACCCTAGAGCACGCGCGCAACATCACGTGCCCCCGGTAGCCCCGTTCGGGAGCATATGGACGAGATGCGGTTTCGAATAATCACCGGATCAGGGGGCGGGACACGTACCGGAACCTTACGGGAGCCGCCGTCGTGTCCAATCGGGCTCAACTGACCTTCACTTGGCTTCACTCAGGATTCACCCGGGTTTCCTCGCGAGGTCACCCCGCCGGCCCGGCCGCGGGAGCGCTACCGCCCCTCGGAGCCAGGATCTCGAACCGCATCCGGTCGCGGCGTCCCCTCCTGCGAGCCGGAGCACGGAGCGGTTGCGGGATGGACGGGCGGGGTGGACGAGGGGGCCCGTCGGGCGGGGTGGACGAGGGGGCCGTCGGGCGGGGTGGACGAGGGAGAGCGGTCGTGGTGGCGGGGCCGCTCCCGCGCTGCGGCTCGGGAACGGGCAACTGCTGTTCGATGGAGAGCGGCGCCCATGACGGTGTGCCTATGGGGGTTGCACAGGAGGGGTGTGGGTTGATCGTCGGGCGGTCCCCCACAGGGACCGTGACGTCCGTGGTCCATCTGCCCTCTGACCGAGGAGGCCCCGATCGTGAGACCGAACCTGTGCCATGCAGTATTCCCACCACGTGATCACAGCGCCGCCGATGTGCGGACGCGGCGCCCGGCTCGGCGAGCTGCCGTCCTGCTCGCCACGGCAGCCCTGCCGGCGGCGCTGCTGATGTTGCCCACGGCCACGGCCGCCGAAGCGGCGACCGCAGCCGCGCCGACGACCGTGACCTTCGGCGCCGGCGCCAACCAGCCCTTCACCGTCCCGGCAGGCGTCACCCAACTCACCATCACCGCCACCGGCGCCACAGGCCAGAACGGGCCCTTCGGCGGGCAGGGCGGGACCGGCGGCACCGTCACGAGCACCGTTCCGGCAACAGCCGGCACGACCCTCTTCGTCAACGTCGCCCAGGGTGCCGGTCCCGCCGGCGGCAGCGCATTCCCGGGCGGTACCGGCGGCGGCGCCAGCGACGTCCGCACCTGCAGTTCGGCCACCGTCGGCTGTGTCCTCACCGGCGTCCCCGCCTCCGACCCCCGCCTCATCGTCGCGGGCGGCGGCGGAGGAGGCGGCGGAGGCCTCAACGCCGGCTTCACCAACCCCCAGGCCACCGGCGGAGCCGCCGGAAACACCGGGGGGACCGGCGGCTCCAGAACGCTCAGCGGTCAGGGCGGTGGCGGCGGAACCCAGACGACCGGCGGCACGGCCGGGGCCGCGTGCCCGACCGGCGGTACAGCCGGAACCGCGGGCACCGCCGGCACCGGCGGCGGTGGCGGGGCCCTGATCGGGGGCGGCGGCGGTGGCGGCGGCTGGTTCGGCGGCGGAGGAGGAGGCGGCTGCGACGGGATCGGCGTCAGCACCCAGGGATCCGGTGGCGGCGGTGGCGGGTCGAACCGCGTCCCGACGGGCGGTACCTCCGGACCTGCTACGGGGCCGGCCCAGGTGACCATCACCTTCGAGACCTCCCCCGGGACCACCTGCGCGACCGCCACGCCCACCATCACCGGCACCAACGGCAACAACATCCTCACGGGCACCAACGGCAACGACGTGATCTTCGCCCTCGCCGGCAATGACACCGTCGACGGTCGCGGCGGCAACGACCTGATCTGCGGCGCCGACGGCAACGACTCCCTCAACGGCGGCGACGGCGACGACCGGATCGAGGGCGGCAATGGCAACGACGCACTGATCGGCGGAAACGGCAACGACACCCTGACCGGCGAGAACGGCAGCGACGTTCTCAACGGCGGGAACGGCAACGACGCCCAGTCCGGCGGTGAGGGCAACGACGCTCTCAACGGCGGCGCCGGTACCAACACCAACGACGGTGGACCCGGCAGCAACGCCTGCTCCAACCCCAGCGCCGGGCCCGGCTGCCCCTGACCCGGCAGCCTGATCCCGGCCGGTGAACGATCACCGGAAACGGGCCCCGCACCTCGGCGTCGTCCGAGGTGCGGGGCCCGCCGGTCTCAACTCTCCGCGAACGACTCGCGCGTCGCTCAGATCCAGGTCTCGAACCACATCCGGTCGCGCCAGGCGTCCATCGGGATCGTCTGCCCCGTGTAGATCGGCCAGAAGTACACGAAGTTCCACACGATGAGCAGCACCAGGACGCCGGAGGCGACGATGCCGGCGGTGCGTCTGCGTTCGCCCACGCCCGGTGGCCCCGCAAGCGCGCCGATCATCATGGACAGCGCGAGGCAGAGGAACGGCACGAAGACGACCGCGTAGAAGAGGAAGATCGTCCGCTCCTGGTACATGAACCACGGCAGATAGCCTGCCGCGATGCCGCACAGCACGGCGCCCGCGCGCCAGTCGCGCCGCAGCAGCCAGCGGTAGAGCGCGTACAGGACCGCGAAGCAGGCCGCCCACCACAGCAACGGCGTGCCCAGCGCGAGCACTTCGCGGGCGCATCCCTCCGTCTGGGCCGGGCAGCCGTCGTGGCCCGCCTTCGGCGACTCGTAGAAGTACGAGACCGGGCGTCCGAGGATCAGCCAGCTCCACGGATTCGACTCATACGTGTGACCCGAGGTCAGTCCGACATGGAAGTCGTAGACCTCGGCCTCGTAGTGCCACAGGCTGCGCAGCGGTCCGGGCAGCCATCCCCACGGTCCTCCGGCGCCGTCCTTCTCCGCCCAGTCGCGGAAGTAGCCGCCGGAGGTGGCGAACCAGCCCGTCCAGGACACGACGTAGGTGGTGAATGCGACGGCGACCGTGGAGGCGAACGCCGGTAGCGCGTCACGGCGGAGCACCGCGAGGAAGGGCCGGGGGGCTCCTGCCGTACGGCGGGCCCCCATGTCCCACAGGACGGTCAGCAGGCCGAAGGCCGCCAGGATGTAGAGGCCGTTCCACTTGGTCGCGAAGCCGAGGCCGAGGCAGAGCCCGGCGGCCAGCCGCCACGGGCGCAGGCCGAAGCGCAGGCGCCCGCCGGTCTCCGGGTCGGGACGCACGTCCGCACCGTCACCGGGCGGCGGGGCCGCCACGGCAGGACCCGCGTAGCGGTTTCCGTGCGGCGCGACCACGGGCACGTCCGCGGACGCCGCCGACGGCAGCGCGTCCGCGAGCTTCGCCCGGGTTCTGTCCCGGTCCAGCAGCAGACAGCCGAAGGCCGCCAGCACCCAGAACATCAGCACCAGGTCGAGCAGCGCCGTGCGGCTCATCACGAAGTGCAGCCCGTCTACGGCCATCAGCGCACCGGCGAGGCAGCCCAGGACGGTGGAGCGGAAGAGGCGCCTGCCGATGCGGCAGAGCATGAGCACCGACAGCGTGCCGAGCAGCGCCGTCATGAAACGCCACCCGAAGGGGTTCAGCTGGAACATCGCCTCGCCGAGCCCGATGATCCACTTCCCGGCGGGCGGGTGGACGACGTAGGCGCCCTCGGGCGAGAGCGGGATCTTCTGGTCCGGGGCGAGGATCTGGTCGTTCGCCTTGTCCGGCCAGCTGCCCTCGTAGCCGTACTGGAAGAGCGACCAGGCGTCCTTCGCGTAGTACGTCTCGTCGAATATCACGGCGTGCGGCGTGCCCAGCTGCCAGAAGCGGATCATGCCGGCGACGAGCGCGACCAGGAGCGGTGCGCCCCAGGCGGACCAGCGCGCGAGGCGGGCGGCCGCCAGCGGTGAGAGCCCGAAGGCGGCGCCGAAGCGCAGGTCCGGCTTCGGGAACGGCTGCACCAGGCGCTCGCGTGTGCCGACCCGGGGACGTCCGGAGTAGCCGAAGCGCCGCAGGCGGGCCTGCCACGTGGGCTGGGCATCCTGGGTCTGCGCGGGCCGGCTCTCGGCGGCGGTCTCGCTGGTGGTCACCGGGCCATCGTAGGGAACCCACCCGGGCGGGAGTGCCGCCACGCGAACTCCGCGCAAGTGCTCGCGGGCCTGTGGCGCCGGTGTGTACCGCTGTGCACCACTGTGCCGGGAGCGTTCCGCGGAGCCGGGCGGGGCCAGGCGGAGCCGGGCGGGGCCGGGGGCGGAGATCCCACGGCGATCTCACGGCCGGCGCCCGCCCTGCGAGGATGGGGCCGTGACAGGGACGCTCGTACTCGCCGGAACACCCATCGGGGACGTCGCGGACGCTCCGCCGCGCCTCGCCCGCGAACTCGAGGCGGCCGACATCGTCGCCGCCGAGGACACCCGGCGGCTGCGGCGCCTCACGCAGGCACTGGACGTGCAGCCGCGGGGGCGGATCGTGTCGTACTTCGAGGGCAACGAGGCGGCCCGCACGGCCGAGTTGGCAGAGGCCCTGGAGGGCGGTTCGCGCGTGCTGCTGGTGACGGACGCGGGCATGCCTTCGGTGTCCGACCCGGGGTACCGGCTGGTGTCCGCGGCGGTGGAGCGAGGTGTGGGTGTCACGGCGGTGCCCGGGCCGTCCGCCGTGCTGACGGCGCTTGCGGTGTCGGGCCTTCCCGTCGACAGGTTCTGCTTCGAGGGCTTCCTGCCGCGCAAGGCCGGCGAGCGGCGTACGCGGCTGCGCGAGGCGGCGGACGAGCGCCGCACCCTCGTCTACTTCGAGTCGCCGCGACGGCTGGAGGAGACGCTGCGGGCCATGGCGGACGTCTTCGGCGGCGAGCGGCCCGCCGCGGTGTGCCGTGAGCTGACCAAGACGTACGAGGAGGTCCGGCGGGGTTCGCTGGACGAGCTGGCCGGCTGGGCCGCCGAGGGCGTACGCGGCGAGATCACCGTCGTGGTGGGCGGCGCCCCCGAGCGCCGCGGCGAGGAGCTGGACGCCGCGGAGCTGGCCCGCAGGGTCGCCGTGCGCGAGGAAGCGGGCGAACGCCGCAAGGAAGCGATCGCCGCCGTGGCACAGCAGGTCAGCGTGCCCAAGCGGGAGGTCTTCGACGCGGTGGTGGCCGCGAAGAACGCGGCTCGCGGGTAACGCCACCGGGGGCTCCGCCCCGGCACATCCGCCCGGCTCCGGCCCACCCCCGAACGGGGCCAACTCCCGCACGGGCGGCCCGAATCGACGCGGTCCGCGCCGGGCCGCGACCCACCGGCACGGCGGAGCCCGTTCCGCGAGCCCCCGCGGGGCGCCCGGGCGCCGGGCGCACGCGCCCGGGCGTCCGCGCCCTCCCTGGCGGCGCCTAGGATCGCGGCATGCCGACTTCCACGCAGAAGCCGCAGCCCGCGCCGCCGCTGCCCGAACCGCTCCGCGTGCCGGTCGCCGATTCGCACACGCACCTCGACATGCAGGAGCCCTCGGTGGAGGAGGCGCTGGCCGCGGCGGCGTCGGCCGGGGTCACCACGCTCGTACAGGTCGGCTGCGACCTGGAGCGCTCCAAGTGGGCGGCGGAGACCGCGGCCGCTCACCCCTCGGTGCACGCGGCCGTCGCCCTGCACCCCAACGAGGCGCCCCGCGCGGCCCAGCGGGGCGAACTGGACTCGTCCCTCACCGAGATCGAGAAGCTCGCCGCGCTGCCGCAGGTGCTCGCCGTCGGGGAGACCGGGCTCGACTACTTCCGCACGGGCGAGGACGGGATCGCCTCGCAGCAGTACTCGTTCCGCGCGCACATCGCCATCGCCAAGCGGCAGGAGCGCGCGCTCGTCATCCACGACCGCGACGCGCACGCCGATGTGCTGCGCATCCTCGACGAGGAGGGCGCCCCCGAACGCACCGTCTTCCACTGCTTCTCGGGAGACGCGGACATGGCCCGGCACTGCGCTTCCCGGGGCTGGTTCATGTCCTTCGCGGGAAACGTCACGTTCAAGAACGCGCAGCCGCTGCGCGACGCGCTCGCCGCCGCACCGCCCGAGCTGGTCCTCGTGGAGACGGACGCGCCCTTCCTGACACCGGCGCCGTACCGCGGACGGCCCAACGCGCCGTACCTCGTTCCGGTCACGCTGCGCGCGATGGCCGAGACGAAGGGCATGACGGAAGACTCGCTGGCAGAGCACGTGGCCGCCAACACCGCGCGCGCCTTCGGGTATTGAGCGGACCCTCGGCGAAGCCTCAACAAGCCCGCGAGAACAACTCTTTGTGGTCAATCGACTTTGGAGAGTGACCGGTGCTCCGGTTACAGTCCGCGCGACATCCCGCCGGACCTTGGAGCGCGTGTTGAGCCAGACGCAGGGAAGTCATCGCGCGGTGCGCCGTGAGGGTCGCGACGCGCGCGGGGGGCAGGTGACGCCGTCGCCGCGTGTGCCCGAGCAGAGGTACGAGGAGTACCGGGGCCTCATGGTCCGCCCAGGACTTCCCACCATGTACGTGCCGCCGGTGTACGCCTCCGCCCCCGCCAGCGGCAGGCGCCGGGCGTACGGGCAGCCGGCGCACGGCCCGTATCCGCAGTACCCGCCGCGCGCTCCGTATCCGGTGCCCCGGCAGCCAGTCGGGCAGCCCCGGCCCATGACCGCCCCGGCGCCTGCTCCGGCTCCGGCTCCGGCAGCCCCGCCGGCCCCGCCCGCTTCCCCGTCGCGCCACCGACGGAATCCCGACGACACCTACCGGCCGTCCTACGAACAGGCGGAAGCCAAGCGGCCCGAGGGCGGACGCGCCGCCCTGCGACGCGCGGCCCGCGAGCGCAAGGCCGCCCAACGCCCTGAAGTCCTGCGCCGGTTGGTGCCCCAGGCGCTCGTCGTGGCGTTCCTGGCGGGCGGCACCTCGGCCTTCGTCGCGCACGACAAGGAGGTCCGGCTCAGCGTCGACGGCTCGCCCCGCACGCTGCACACCTTCGCCGGTGACGTCGGTGAACTCCTCTCCGACGAAGGCGTGGTGCTGGACGAGCACGACAGCGTGGGCCCGTCCCCTGACCGCCCGCTCTCGGACGGCGACGAGGTCGCCTTCAGCCACGGCCGCCCCCTCGACCTCACTCTCGACGGCAGGCGTCACCGCGTGTGGACCACCGCCCGCACCGTTCACGACGCGCTGAGACGCTTGGGCGTGCGGACCCAGGGCGCGGCTCTGTCGCTCGCCCCGAGCGCCGACATCCCCCGAAGCGGCCTGCGGCTGGAGGTGGCCACGGAGCGCACCGTCATCCTCCTCGCCGACGGGGAGGAGAAGAGCCTGCGCACCAACGCCGGCACGGTGCTCGAAGCGCTCACGGAGGCCGGGATCGAACTGGACGGTCTCGACGCCACCTCCGCACCGATGGACAGCTTCCCGCACGACGGTCAGACGATCACCGTCATGAGGATCACCGGCAGCGAGAAGGTCAAGGAGGAGCGGATCCCGTTCAAGACCGTGCGGCACGCGGATCCCCAACTCCCGCAGGGCACGGAGGTCGTGGCGCGCGAGGGCAGGACCGGTCTGCGCCGCGTCACATACCGGCTGCGTACGGTCAACGGGGTGCGGGAGAAGCCGCGCCGCATCGCCGTGGAGGTGCTGCGGCATCCGCGCAAGCAGATCATCCGCGTGGGCACGCTCCCGCTGCCGCAGTCCGTTCCGGGCGCCGACCACCTCAACTGGGCGGCGCTGGCGCAGTGCGAGTCGGGCAACCGCCCCGGCGCCGTGGACGCCTCGGGACACCACGGCGGGCTCTACCAGTTCGACACCCCCACCTGGCATGCCGTGGGCGGCAGCGGTCGTCCGCAGCACGCTCCCGCGCATGAGCAGACCTACCGCGCGAAGAAGCTGTACGTCTCGCAGGGGGCGAGTCCCTGGCCGTACTGCGGCCGTAAACTGTCCCGGTGACCGCAGCCCACGACCCTGACCACGAGTCCGGTCAGGAGCTCGACGACCAGCCCGACGCCGGGCCAGAGCACGGCCCGGGTCCCCTCATGGGCGCCGCGGACATCCGTGAGCTGGCGGGCGCGATGGGTGTGCGGCCCACGAAGCAGCGCGGGCAGAACTTCGTCATCGACGCGAACACCGTGCGCAGGATCGTGCGCACGGCGGACATCCATGCCGACGACGTGGTGCTGGAGGTCGGGCCCGGCCTGGGCTCGCTGACCCTGGCGCTCCTCCAGAGCGCCGACCGCGTCGTCGCCGTCGAGGTCGACGACACGCTCGCTGCCGGCCTTCCGGCCACCGTCGAGGCCCGACTGCCGCACCGCGCCGGGCACTTCACGCTCGTGCACGCGGACGCGATGGACGTGACGCGGCTGCCGGGGCCGCAGCCGACCGCACTGGTCGCCAACCTCCCCTACAACGTGGCCGTTCCGGTGCTGCTGAACATGCTGGCGGCCTTCCCGACGCTGCGCCGCGGCCTTGTCATGGTCCAGGCGGAGGTCGCCGACAGGCTGGCGGCGGCGCCCGGTTCGCGGGTCTACGGCGTGCCGTCGGTCAAGGCCGCCTGGTACTGCGAGGTGAAGCGGGCGGGCGCGATCGGCCGGAACGTCTTCTGGCCCGCACCGAATGTGGACTCCGGCCTGGTCTCGCTCGTACGGCGTGATCCGCCGCGCACGCGTGCCTCGCGCGAGGAGGTGTTCGCCGTCGTGGACGCGGCGTTCGCGCAACGCCGCAAGACGCTCCGGTCGGCCCTCGCACGGTGGGCCGGTTCCGCGGCGGCGGCCGAGGAGGCGCTGACCGGCGCGGGCGTCTCGCCGCGTGCGCGCGGGGAGCAGCTGACGGTCGAGGAGTTCGCCGCGATCGCGGAGCAGCGCACCGAGCACGAGGAGAACGCCGCGTGAGTGACGAGCACGTGTCCGCCGCGGACGGGGTGACCGCGCGGGTGCCCGCGAAGGTCAACGTCCAGCTGGCGGTGGGGGGTCTGCGCCCCGACGGCTTCCACGGGCTGGCCAACGTCTTCCTCGCCGTCGGGCTCTACGACGAGGTCACCGCGAGCCCTGCCGCAGAGCTGCGGGTGACGGTCTCCGGCCCGGACGCCCGTCACGTTCCGCTGGACGACAGCAACCTGGCTGCTCGGGCGGCCCGCCTTCTCGCCGAACGGCACGGCCGCGCGCCGCACGTGAGCCTGCACATCGTGAAGGACATCCCCGTCGCGGGCGGCATGGCGGGAGGCAGTGCCGACGCGGCGGGTGCGCTGCTGGCGTGCGACGCGCTGTGGGGCACGAGGACGCCGCGGGACGAACTGCTCGCGTGCTGCGCGGAGTTGGGGTCCGACGTGCCGTTCGCCCTCGTCGGCGGCGCCGCGCTCGGTCAGGGGCGCGGCGAGCTGCTGACGCCGGTGGAGACCGGCGGGACGTTCCACTGGGTGTTCGCCCTCGCCGACGGCGGACTGTCGACACCGGCCGTCTACCGGGAGTGCGACAGGCTGCGGGAGACCTCCGGCACGGGCGCGGGGATCGACTCCGTGCCCGAACCACGGCCGTCCCAGCGGCTGTTCGACGCGCTGCGCACGGGCGACGCGGAGGAGCTGGCCATCTCCGTCTCCAACGACCTTCAGCCGGCGGCGCTTTCGCTGCGCCCGTCGCTGAGCGACACGCTCAAGACCGGCACCGCGGCGGGCGCTCTGGCGGCGCTGGTCTCCGGCTCGGGCCCGACGTGCGCGTTCCTGGCGTCGGACGCGCGGTCGGCGGAGGCGATCGCCTCCGCGCTGGAGGAGTCCGGGCACTGCCGCTCCGCTCGCACGACCACCGCGCCGGCGCCCGGTGCGACCCTGATCCACGGCTGAACAGCCGTATCGCGCCCCTGATCCACGGCTGAACAGCCCTGTTCTCAGCGGGACTTGCGGGCCGCCCCGGTGTGGCCTGCCCGTCCGGCCGCGCTCGTCCATCCGGTCCGGGCCACGACGGCGTCGGCGACCTCCTCGACGGTGCGCCTGTCGGTGTCCACGGACAGGTCGCCGATCGCGGCGCGTTCCAGGACGTCGGCCTCCGCCGCCGCCCTGTCGGCGACCCGGAGCAGGTGCGCGGTGGATCTCCCTTTCAGCGGGTCGCCCGGTTGCGCCCAGCTGCCACCTTGCCCGCGCTGCAGGATCCGCTCGGCCAGTCGGTCACGTGAGGCGCGGAGACGGCACAACGTGAGCGTGGCGGCGGGCAGTTCGCCGGCGTAGGTCCTGATCGTGTCCTCGTCCTCGACCGGGCCGACGACGATCAGGCGCCGGGCCCCGGCCGCGCGGAAGGTCTGCCACAGGGCCGCCAGATTCCGGGCCTTGACCCGGTGGTTGCCGGGGTCGTCGGCCATGACGGGGCCGCAGAAGCCGAGTTGGCCGACGTCGACGTACGCCGCGGCGTGCCCGGCGCGCAGGGCCTTCTGGTAGACCTCGAACCCGACCGTCGACTTGCCGACGCCGGTCGCACCGCACAGCCAGAGGATCCGGCCGTCGGCGGCCGTCACCGGGTGTCCGTCGGGACGTGTTCCCGCGGAGGCCCGGCCCGGACCGGTGAACAGCGGCCATCCGCCGGTGCGCTCCCGTACGAGCCGCGCCACCTCGGCCACCGGCAAGCCGCTGGTGTCGATGCACAGATCGGCGAAGTCGCCGGCATCCAGGGCGTCGGATTCGCGCAGCGCGTCCTCCGCCGCGTCGTCGCCCTGAGAGCCGCGCGCCTCGAGCCGCCGCTTCAGATCACCTCGTCCGGCGCGCAGCCGGCACACCGTCACCGCGGCGCCCGGGAGCTGGTCGAGAGGCGGGCCGCGTTCGGCGTCGACGACTCCGGAGACGATGACGCGCCGGGCGCCCGACTGCCCGAAGTTCGCCACCAGCGCGCCGAGGTTCCGCGCCTTCATCCGGTGGCGGCCCGGGTCGGACGCGGACTCCGGGGAGCACATGCCCAGTTGGTCGATGTCGACGTAGGCGGTTCCCGTTCCGGCCCGCGCGCAACGGGAGTACAGCTCCCAGCCGACCGCGGTCTTGCCGACGCCCGGTGGTCCGCACAGCCACAGGACGGGGATCGCATCACGACTCAACGGGCCGCCACCTCATCAGGCTGTGGGCCTAACCGGTCCGGCCCGGCTCGTCCGGAACGCTCAGGGCCTGCGGGAAGGCGGAGTTGACCGAGGTGATGCCGCCGTCCACGGGGAGCGTGACGCCCGTGATCCACTCCGCGTCGGGCGACGCCAGGAAGGCGACGGCAGCGGCGATGTCGTCGGCGCGGCCGACCCTGCCCAGCGGGTAGAGGGCGGCCAGTCGTTCCAGAGCCGCGTCGCGTCCCGCCCACGCGTCGGTGTGCACCGTGCCCGGGGCGACGAGGTTGACGCGCACGCCGCGCGGTCCGCCGTCTCCCGCAAGCGTGCGGGTGAGGGATGCGAGACCGGCCTTGGCGGCGCTGTAGGCGTGGTTGCCGAAGTCCTGGATCCCGTTGACGGAACCGATGTTGACGATCGCGCCGCGCCCTCCGGCCGCCGCGAGATGCGGCATCGCGGCGCGGGCGCAGCGGAAGGCACCGGTGAGTGTGATGTCGAGGTCGCGGTCCCAGACGTCGTCCGGCTCGTCCTCCAGCAGCGCCGCGTCGGGGTTGCAGGAGTAGGCGTTGTTGACGAGGACGTCCAGCCGGCCGAAGTTCCGTACGGCCAGCGCGACCGCTGCCTCCACGGCCGCACGGTCGCCCACGTCGCACGCCGTGGCCGCGGCCTCGCCGCCGTCGGCGCGGATCGCCTCGGCGGCGCGCTCGGCCCGCGCACCGTCGAGATCGGTCACCGTCACTCGCGCGCCTTCCGCTGCCAGGCGACGGCAGACGGCCGCGCCGATCCCCTGCCCCGCACCGGTGACCAGCGCCGCGTAACCCTCGAACCGCCGCATGGGAAGCGGGAGTTACGCCTGTGCGGCGTACGAGACGAAGGCGGTCCAGGCGCCGGGCGCGACGGCGAGCTGGGGGCCTTCCTTGTCCTTGGAGTCCCGCACGTGGACGGTGCCGGGGCACGCGGCGACCTCGACGCAGTTGTCGCCCTCGGTGCCGCTGTAGCTGGACTTGCTCCAGGAGAGGGCGACCTCGACACAGTTGTCGCCGTCGGGGCTGCTGTAGGTCGACTTGAACCAGGCCGGTCCGCTGCTCATAGCGCTCCTCGCATCCGCTTCAGCAGGCTCGTCGATTCGGCATGGGAGAGAGCCTGTGAGCGCATCTTGGCATAACGCATCTGGAGCACGCTGACGTCTTTCGCGTCGGAGATCAGCCGGCCGTTCTTCTGGCCCTCGCTGTAGCCGAGCCAGCGGTGGTACGGCGTCTCCAGCAGCGCGACGGGACCGTCGAGGCACGCGTGCTCCTCCCGGTCGGCGGGCACGACCTGGATCTCCACGTTCCGCAACGTGCCCCGCTCCAGGAGGTGTTCGAGCTGCTCACGGGTGGTGGCTGCACCGCCCAGCCGCCGCATCAGGACGGACTCCTCGATGATGAAGCTGAACGGCGTGCCGGGCCGCTCGGTGAGCAGCCGCTGCCGCTCCGTCCGGGCGGTGACCTGCAATTCGAGCTGCGTGTCGGTCAGCGGCGGCAGGCTGTTGTCGAACACGGCACGCGCGTACGTCTCGGTCTGGAGCAGTCCGGGGACCAGGCGGCACTCGTACGTGCACAGGTTGACGGCCTCCTTCTCCAGCCGCGCCCACTCACGGAACCAGGTCGCCAACCCCGGCTGGCGCCCCACGTGTTGGGCCGCCGCACGCAGCACGCCGAAGGCGTCCAGCGCCTCTTCGGCCTTCTCGACGAAGTCGGGCGGCGGCAGGCGGCGGCCCTGCTCGATCGAGCTGATCATGGGGTGCGAGTACTGCACCAGCGCTGCCAGCGCGTCCTGCGTGATCCCCGCCCGTTCCCGGAAGACCTTCACGATCGCGCCGAAGGACTTGAGGCTGTCCGACGTCTCCGGCTCCCCGGCCCACGACCTGCCCGCGCTGTGCGCCATTTCCGGCCCCCTCCGGTACCGCTCCCCTGGTCTGCCGCAATTCACTGATGATCACAGAGAGTTAACGAGCATGTCCATCGGGTCGCACTCGTACGCACTCACCGCGTACCAGCCGCGACATGACCCGGAGCCGCCCCCGGCCGGGTCCGGGCCCGGGAGGCGATCGCCCGTTCCGACCACGGCGTGCCGCGGACGGAGGGTTCCGGCCTCGGGGGCTTCCCGGGGCGGTGCGGCGGCACCGGCGGTCAGCGGCGTTCACCCGTCCGGGCGAGGAGAAAGCGCGCTGCTGACGGCGTCACGCAGTGCAGTCATGACCTTGCCGTGCTGGACTGGGCAAGTACGGCACTGTAAGCACCTGGGCGATCGCAAGGCGTGACATGAGGCGGAGGCAGCCCGTGGCGAAGTCGCGAGACGACGAGCAGCTCGCCGGGCGACTGGTGGTCGTGGCGGCGCTGGCTCTGGTGCTGATCCTTCCGCCGTTCCTGGCGCGGTTCGATCGCACCGACCGCGTCTTCGGCGTCCCCGTCCTGTGGGCCTACCTCTACATCGTCTGGATCGTCGTCATCGCTCTGGTCGCCGTCATCGGCGGCAGATCGAGGTAGCGCCGTGCTCCAGACCTGGGTCATCGTCGTGTTTTCGGTGGGGTACCTCGGTCTGCTCTTCGCTGTGGCCTTCTACGCCGACCGGCGGGCGGACGCCGGCCGGAGCATGATCAACAACGCGACCATCTACGCACTGTCGCTCGCGGTGTACGAGACCGCCTGGGGCTACTACGGCAACGTGGGCACGGCCGCCACGGACGGAGTCGGCTTCCTGTCGGTCTACCTGGGGCCGATGCTCATGTTCGCGCTGGGCTGGCTGGTGCTGCGACGAATCATCCGGATCAGCCGACGGCTACGGATCACCTCGCTGGCCGACTTCGTCTCCGTCCGCTACGGCAAGAGCGCCGCGCTGGGCGGCCTGGTGACGATCATCGCGGTGGTGGGGATCGTTCCGTACATCTCGCTGCAGCTCAAGGCGATCTCCAACACCTTCGAGATCCTCCGCCGGCACCCCAAGATCACCTCCACGGTGGACCTGGGCGACGTCCCGCTGTTCCAGGACACCGGGTTCTACGTGGCGCTGCTGCTCGCCGCGTTCACCATCCTCTTCGGCACCAGGCACCTGGACACCACGGAACGCCACGAGGGCGTCGTCGCCGCCATCGCCTTCGAGTCCGTGGTCAAGCTCGTGATGTTCCTCTCGGTCGGGATCTTTGTGACCTTCTGGGCGTTCGGCGGGCTCGGAGACCTGTTCTCCCAAGCGGCGGACGCCGGTCTGACCAGTCTGTTCACCGTGCGGGAGCAGACGAGCTACGGCGAGTGGATCTGGCTCAACGTGCTGTCCATGCTGGCAATCGTGCTGCTGCCCCGGCAGTGGCAGATGATCGTCGTCGAGAACGTCGACGAGAGGCACCTCAAGCGGGCGATGTGGCTCTTCCCGCTCTACCTGCTCGCGATCACCTTCTTCGTGCTCCCGATCGCGGCCGGCGGACTTCTGCGGTTCGGAGACTCCGTTGACTCCGACACCTATGTGCTGACCCTGCCGATGGCCGACGCCCCCGAGGTGCTCGCGCTGCTCGTCTTCATCGGCGGCATCAGCGCGGGCTCCAGCATGATCATCGTCGAGACGATCGCGCTCAGCACCATGGTGTCGAACTCACTCGTGATGCCCCTGCTGCTGCGCGGAAAGTCCCGGCTGACGCGCCGGCACGACCTCGCCGGACTGGTGCTGGGCATCCGCCGGGCGACGATCGTGCTGCTCCTGCTCCTCGGATACGCGTACTTCCGGCTGGCCGGCGAGGGGCCCGCGCTGGGGGCGATCGGCACGGTGTCGTTCGCTGCCGTGGCGCAGTTCGCACCGGCCATCCTGGGCGGCCTGTTCTGGAGGGGCGGTACCCGCCAGGGCGCCCTGGCGGGACTGACGGCCGGATTCGCCGTGTGGGCGTACACCCTGCTGCTGCCGAGCTTCGCCGATTCCGGGTTGCTGCCCCATTCGTTCCGGGAGCACGGCCCGCTCGGCATCGAGTGGCTCCGGCCGCAGCACCTGTTCGGCCTGGAGGGCATGGACCCGGTCAGCCATGCGATGTTCTGGAGTGCGCTGCTGAACATCGGTCTCTACGTCGGAGTCTCACTCGCCGGGCGGCCCAACGCGTTGGAGCAGACGCAGGCCAAGCAGTTCGTCGACATCCTCGCCGAGCCCGTGAAGGGGCGGCGCTGGCACTCCAAGACCTCGTTCGGCGAACTGCAGAAGCTGCTGGAGCGCTTCCTCGGGAAGGAAGGCGCCCAGCGGGCGCTGCGTTCCTACTCGGGCGAGGAGCCCGGCTCACCGGCGGTCCGGGCGGACCCTGAGCTGGTCCATCACGCGGAAGCCCAGCTCGCCGGCTCGATCGGTGCCGCGTCCGCGCGACTCGCGGTCGACGCGGTGGCCGGAGAGGAGCAGGTCGACACCGCCGAAGTCATGGAGATGATCGGCGAGGCGTCCCAGCGGGTCGAGGTGGTCCGGCGGCGCCTGAGGTTGCTCTACGACGCGACGGGCGGCATCGGCACGACCCTCGACGTGACGCATACGGCCGAGGAGCTGGCGCAAGTCGCGGTCCCGCGCCTGGCCGACTTCGTGACCGTCGAACTGGCCGAACCCGTGCTCCGCGGCCACGAAGCGGGAGTGGAGGGCACGGGCGTCGGCGAGGGCGGCATGCTGATGCGGCGCCTGGCCTTCAGCGGCATCCGCGAGGACGCCCCCCTCTTCCGCGTCGGGGACCTCATCACCTTCGTGCCGTCCTCGCCACCGGCCCGCAGCATCGAGAGCGGGCAGGCAGTGCTGGTGCCTCGTCTCAGCGAGTCCCAGGGATGGCAGGCGGTGGATCACGAGCGGGCCGCCCGCATCCTCGAATACGGGATCCACTCGCTCATCACGGCACCACTGCGCGCACGTGGCGTGCTGCTGGGCGTCGTCAACTTCTGGCGCTCGGAGAAGCCCGAGCCCTTCGAGCAGGACGATCTCGCCATCGCGGCCGAACTGGCCACCCGCGCCGCCACTTCCCTCGACAACGCACGCCGCTACACCCGCGAGCACAGCATGGCCGTCACGCTGCAACGGAGCCTGCTGCCACGCGCCCTGCCCGAGCAGAACGCCGTCGAGGTGGCCTCGCGCTATCTGCCCGCGAAGGAGGGTGTCGGCGGCGACTGGTTCGACGTCATCGCCCTGCCCGGCACCCGCGTCGCACTGATCATGGGCGACGTCGTCGGGCACGGCCTGCACGCCGCCGCCACCATGGGACGCCTGCGCACAGCCGTGCACAACTTCTCCGCCCTCGATCTGCCGCCCGACGAAATCCTCAGCCACCTCGACGAGTTGGTCACCCGCATCGACAGGGAAGCGATCGACGCCGGCGACGAGACGGCGATGATGGGCGCCACCTGCCTCTACGCGATCTACAATCCGGTCTCCCGCAACTGCACCATCGCCTCGGCCGGTCACCCCACCCCCGCGCTCGCGCGGCCCGACGGCACCGTCGAGTTTCCCGACCTGCCCTCGGGGCTCCCCCTCGGCATCGGTGGACTGCCCTTCGAGACAACCGAGTTGGAACTTACCGAGGGCAGCAGGATGGTCCTCTACACCGACGGCCTCGTCGAGCGCCGCGACCAGGACATCGACACTGGGCTCCAGTTGCTCCGCGAGACCCTGGCGCACGCGGACCGGCCGCCCGAGGAAACATGCGACGCCATCCTCGGCGCCCTGCTGCCGGATCCTCAAAGAGACGACATCGCGCTGCTCGTCGCCCGTACTCAGGTGCTGAGGGCCGACCAGGTCGCGGAGTGGGACGTGGAATCCGACCCGGCCGCCGTTCGCCGCGTACGCGCCGACGTCTCCGCCAAGCTCACCGAGTGGGAGCTGGACGACCTCGTGGAGACCACGGAGCTGATCCTCAGCGAACTGCTCACCAACGCCATGCGCCACGGCGCCGGCCCCATCAACATCCGGCTGCTGCACGACCGTACGCTCATCTGCGAGGTCTTCGACCACAGCAGCACTGCGCCGCATCTGCGCTACGCGGCCACCATGGACGAGGGCGGACGCGGTCTCTTCCTCGTCGCTCAGATCGCCGAACGCTGGGGTACCCGGTACACCAAGGGCGGCAAGGTCATCTGGGCCGAACAGGCACTCCCGGGGACGACGGCAGGCTGACGGAGCCCATGACCTGGACCGGCCTCGGCCGAGGTCGGCACGCCCCGGCCCGGTGTGCACCGGACCGGCCGGGTCAATCCTCCGACCGGTCCCCGGAAGCATCGTCGCCGCGTGCCGCTCGCGACAGCGGGATCACGGGGGCCAGTTGCGCCGAGTCCTCCTCGTCGCGGTCCGTCCCGGACGGGCCCGCTCCGCCGTCGGCGAGGGGAGCCTCGGGCCCCGTCGACGCTGCGCCGGACTCCGCCCCGTGACGGCCCGCGCCCATGAAGACGGACAGCACATGCGAGAGGGACTCGCCCGTCACGCGTGCACGCACGCGCGCCATCGCCAGCTGCTGTTCGGTCGGCCTCGGGCCGCCTTGCCCGGACGACTTTCCGAGGGGGACGCTCATGGCTTCCTCCCGACCCCCGCGTAAAGGGTGGCGCTGCGGAGCAACTCGGCCTCCTCGCCGGTGACTTCGACGGGCTCCTGGGGCCTCCAGTCGTGTGCCGCGGTCACTCCGGGCTCGAGCAGCTCCAGTCCGTCGAAGAAGTTCTCGACCTCCTGCTTGTCGCGCAGCGCCACGGTGGTGCCGCCCGCGTCGTAGACCTTCTTCACGCCCTGCCAGGCCGCGGCGTCGAAGTCGGCGGTGACGTGGCTGAGCACCAGGAAGCTGCCGGAGGCGAGCCGGTCGATCAGACCGCGGACGATGTCGTACGGCTTGCGGTCGTCCGGGACGAAGTGCAGGAGCGCGACGAGCGACAGCGCGACCGGCTTGTCCAGGTCGATGACCTCACGCAGCCGCGGCGAGCCCAGGATGTCGTCGTCGCGCACGTCCGCGTTGATGTAAGCGGTGCGGCCCTCGGGCGTGCTGCGCATCAGCACGTGCGCGTACTCCAGCACGGTGGCGTCGTGGTCCGCGTAGACGATGCAGGAGTCGGGCGCCACCTCCTGGGCTATCTGATGGAGGTTGGGAGAGGTCGGAATGCCGGTGCCTATGTCGACGAACTGGCGGACTCCGTACTCGGCGGCGAGAGTTCGCGTCGCACGGTGCATGAAGTACCGGTTGGTCTCGGCGGTGCGGCGGATCTGGGGGCAGACCGCGAGGACCTTCTCGGCGGCCTGCTCGTCGACGGGATACCAGTCCTTGCCGCCCAGGTAGTAGTCGTACATCCGGGCCGAGTGTGGCCGGCTGGTGTCGATCTCCGGCTTGCCGGACGTGGTCATCGGTCATCCCATTTCTGCCGTACGGGACCGGCGGGGAAGGCACACGGCGAAAGTGCTTCCCCGCCGGCCGGCCCGGCGTGGTCGGTGCAAGTGAGGGGGCGGTGCGTGGTGCGGGGTGGTGCCGGTCGGTGCGGGGTGGTGCCGGTCGGTGCGTGCCGCTGCGTCGTGATGCCGAGTCGTGAGGCCGGTCGGCCCGTCAGCGATCGGTCGCGCCGCTCCGCAGCTGTTGAGCTGTTCAGCCGGTGAGGAAGTCGGCGTCACCCGACTTGGCCGCCTCGATGAAGTCTGTGATCCCGTGCTCCGAGTAAAGCAGGGCGGGGCTGTCGGGGTCCGTGGACTGACGAAGTGCCACGCGGCCGTCGGAGAGTCTCTTGGCCTCCACGCAGGCACCGCCGTTCTGGCCGCTCCACGGCTTGTGCCAGCCCTCGGTGCCGAGTTCGCGTGCGGGCATCCCGTTGCGGACGGCGCGGTTGCCGGCAGCTTCAAGGGTCATTTGTCGAACTCCTTACGCAGATTGCTCAGATACGTGCGGGGATCCGGCACATGCTCCGCCGCAAGCAGCGAGACGCGGGTGAGCGCCTCCAGATGCGTGACCACATCGGGGCGCTGGTCCAGATAGACGGCGCTGGTCAGCCCGACCTCGGTGTAGACGATGTCCTGCAACTCCCGTTCGCGGAACCGGAAGTAGGTCACGTGGCCGCCGGTGCCCGGGTGGGGTCCCGCGGCGAGCGGCACGATCCGCAGCGAGACGTTCGGCATCTCTGCCGCCTCGGCCAGCCGGTCCATCTGCGCCCTCATGACCGCCGGGCCGCCCACCTCACGCCGCAGCGCGGCCTCCTCCAGCACGACCCACAACGTCGGTGCGTCGTCGCGCTCCAGCAACTCCTGCCTTCGCACCCGCAGTTCGACCCGGTGTTCCAGCACGTCGTCGGGCTCGTTGGGGAATCCGGCGCTGATGACCGCGCGGGCGTAGTCCCGCGTCTGCAAGAGCCCCGTCACGTAGTGGGGTTCGTAGACGCGGATGACCTCCGCGTCCGTCTCCAGGCTCACGTAGCCGCGGAACCAGTCGGGCAGGGCGTCGCGGAACGGATACCACCAGCCGGGGGCGTTGGCGCGCTCGGCCATGGAGATGAACTCGTCGACCTCGGCCTCCGCCACGTCGTAGAGCCTCAGCAGCTCCTTGACATAGGGGACTTTGAGACCGACCTGCGCGTTCTCCATCCGCCTGATCGTCAGGTGGTTGACGGCCAGGGCCTTGGCCGCGGCGTCGAGCCGGATGCCCTTGCGCTCTCGCAGCTCCTTGAGCCGCTTCCCGAGGATGATGCGCAGCACCGTCGGAGCACTCGAACCGCTCGGCAGTGCATCGGTCACGCCCTCACCTCCCCGAGGTCGCGCGGTGGTCACCGGCGCGGAAGTAGGACCGTACAGCACCTGCCGCGGCTGGTCGGAGCCGGACCAAAATGCCCCAACTCGGGCCGCCCGTCTGCGTCTTCACTCTGAAATTATCAGAAGGAAGCTTGCGAGTTGAAGACCGCACCACCCATAGTTAAGCCGTGCTGCCCTTGAGCGTGCCCCCCACGCACCGCCGCCCACCGCGCCCGCCGTCCGGCCCCGGTGCGGATTCACATGCGCTCCGGCTCCCGGCTGAGGACGTCAGCGTCCCCCGGGCCCGGCACGCGATGGACCGTTGGCTCGACCGCCGAGGCGCCTCGCCCGATTTACGAGAGCAAGCCGCTCTCGTTCTCTCGGAGTTGCTCACCAACGCCGTCACGCACACCGACAGCGCGTGGATCGTGTGCGCCACGTCCTACTCCCCGTACGACGGGGTCCGGGTGGAGGTGCACGACGACGACACGAGCAGCCGTGCGCCGCAGCGGGGTGCGCCGTCGACCGAGAAGGAGAGCGGCCGCGGGCTGTTCATCGTCGAGTCGCTGGCGGAGTGCTGGGGCGTGGCGGTCTCCCCGGTGACGCGCGGCAGCGCGGTCTGGGCCCAGCTGCTGGGCTGACCGTCAGCGCCTCTGTGCGGGTGACGCGATGCTCCGTCAGATGCAGGCGCGCAGCGCCCGCACGAGGGCGTGGGCACGCGGGTCCGAGGTGACCGAACGCTGCATGGCTGCCGTGACGTAGGCGAAGGCGGTGCCGGACTCGGGGTCGGCGAAGGCGAGCGAGCCGCCACGGCCCGGGTGGCCGAACGAGCCCTGCGCGAGCATCGGCGCCCCCGGCCCGTGCAGCATGAACCCCAGGCCGAAGCGGGAGCCCACGACCAGCACACGGTCGGGCCCGCCCGACTCCTGGGAGCGCGCCTGCGTCAGCGTCGCGGGCGTGAACAGGCGCCCGGTCGCGATGCCCGTACTCCGCCCGTACGGGCGTCCGTTGACGCCCCGGCCGGCGGGCGGGCGCGTGCCGGGGGGCGCCTCGACCGGCCCGATGAGCGCCGCATAGAAGCGCGAGAGGGAACGGGCCGTCGCGACGCCTCCGGAGCCGGGCAGCCCGGCGGCGAGCCAGGCCGGATCGCTCTCGTCGGGACGCGGGGCGACCGCGTCGAACGCGCGCCTGGTCAGCGACGCCGGATCGCCGTATGCCTGGGTCACCGACCTCTTCGGACGCGAGCGCAGGCCGGTGGCGGCCTGCTGTTCCGGCGTGGGCACCTCCTGCAGACGCGCCAAGTCCACGCCCCCGTCGGGGACTTCGGGCGTCGCGGGCAGCCCGAACCACATGCTGAGCCCGAGCGGCCCCGCGACCTCCTCAGCGAACCAGCGCCCCAGCGCACGTCCCGTCGCCCGCTGCACCAGCTCGCCGATGAGCCAGCCGTAGGTGTGCGGGTGGTAGCCGTGGTCCGTGCCCGGCTCCCAGAGCGGGGCCTGCGCGGCAAGGGCTGACGGGCCGCTCACGCCGTCGACGGCCTGCTCGGGGGTGAGCGGGGAGTCGAGCACGGGCAGACCGGCACGGTGCGCGAGCACGTGCCGCACCAGCAGGCGTTCCTTGCCGTTCGACTTGAACTCCGGCCAGTAGGTGGCGACGGGCGCGTCCAGGTCCAACTGGCCCCGCTGGTGGAGCAGATGGAGCACAGCCGCGGCCGGCCCCTTGGAGGCCGAACGGATGACGGCGGCGGTCTCCTCCTGCCACGGGCCGCCGCCCTCCTGCTCGGGGCCAGTGTTCTTGCGGCCGCCCCACAGGTCCGCGACGACGAGCCCGTCCTTGTGCACGGTGAGGGCCGCGCCCGTCTCGCCGCGGTCGGCGAAGTTGGCCGCGAAGGCGTCCCGCAGGGGCTCGTAGCCGTCCGCCACCGTGCCGTGGACGTCCACCGCGTTCTCAGCGCCTGGAGCCTTCACGCTCTTGTCCGTCCCACTCGTACCGTCGTCCGTGCACCGTCCATGGTGCTATCGCTGGGGGGCGTTCACCGAGCCGGGGTCGAAGCCGAACGGCAGTTCCAGGCGGTGGGCGGCCAACAGCGCCTCGTCGCGGAGGAGTTCCTGCGTCGCACCGTCGGCGACGATGACGCCGTCACTGAGCACCACCGACCTGGGGCACAGCTGGAGCGCGTACGGCAGATCGTGCGTGACCATCAGCACCGTCACGTCCAACCGCTCCAGGATGTCCGCCAGTTCGCGGCGCGAGGCCGGGTCGAGGTTCGAGGACGGTTCGTCCAGTACGAGGATCTCCGGCTGCATCGCGAGCACGGTGGCCACCGCGACGCGGCGGCGCTGCCCGAAGGAGAGGTGGTGCGGCGGACGGTCGGCGTGCGCCTCCATGCCCACCTGGGCGAGCGCGTCGTGCACGCGCGATTCGAGCTCCGCACCGCGCAGTCCGGCCGTCGCGGGACCGAACGCGACATCCTCCCGCACCGTCGGCATGAACAGCTGGTCGTCGGGGTCCTGGAAGACGATGCCGACCCGCCGCCGGATCTCCGCGAGATTCCGCGGCGCCACGGGCAGCCCCGCGACGGTCACCGAACCGGCGCCGGCGGTGAGGATGCCGTTGAGGTGCAGCACCAGCGTGGTCTTTCCCGCACCGTTCGGGCCGAGCAGCGCGACCCGCTCACCGCGCGGGACGGTCAAGTCGACGCCGAACAGGGCCTGGTGGCCGTCGGGGTAGGCGTACGCGACGCCCGCGACGTGGAGGGAGGGCGGCGGCGGCGTCGCACCCGTCGCGTCGCCGGCGCCCTCCGAGGGCCGGCCGGAGCGTCCGCTCGTGATGTCGTGCATGCTCTCGCTCGTGCTGTCGCCGCTCACAGCGCCCATCCCATCAGGCAGACCGCGAGCGCCGCGAGCGGGAGGGCCGCGGCCCCCGTCCACTGGGCGCGCGTGGCGTTCACCTCGTCGATGACGGGCATCGTGCCGGTGTAGCCGCGGCTGACCATGGCGAGATGGACGCGTTCGCCGCGCTCGTAGGAGCGGATGAACAACGCCCCGGCGGACTTGGCCAGCACGCCCCAGTGCCGCACGCCGCGCGCGCGGAAGCCCCGGGAGAGGCGTGCGATGCGCATCCGGCGCATCTCGTCGGAGATGACATCGCCGTAGCGGATCATGAAGGAGGCGATCTGCACGAGCTGCGGGGGCAGCCTCAACCGCTGGAGCCCCAGGAGGAGTTCACGCAGCTCCGTCGTCGAGGCGAGCAGCACCGAGGCGGCGACGCCGAGCGTGCCCTTGGCGAGGATGTTCCACGCGCCCCACAGCCCGGGCGAGGACAGCGTGACACCCAGCACGTCCACGTACGGGCCCCTCGCGACGAAGGGCATCAGCAACGCGAAGGCCACGAACGGCACTTCGATGACCAGCCGCTTCAGCAGATGCCCGTACGGCACGTGCGCCGCGCGGGCCACGGCGGCCAGCAGCACGGCGTACAGAGCGAAGGCCCACATCGCCTCGCGCGGGGTCGAAACGACCACGAGCACGAAGCAGAAGACGGCGGCGAGCTTGCAGTGCGGCGGCAGCGCGTGCACGGGCGACCGCCCGTGCAGATAGAGCGTGTGGGCATGACCCGCGCCCATGTCAGACGGTCTCTTTCCCGCTCCGGCCGCGGCTCTCGTCCTCCGAGGTCGCGGCGTCCGCGGCCCTGTCCGTCTGCTGCGGCCGTGCCTCACGGCGGCGTCGCACGGCGATGAACACGCTGCTGCCGACGGCGAGAGTCGCGCCCGCGCCGATGACACCGGCGAGTCCGCCGGAGAGGCGGGCGTCGGCGATGCTCTCGACGCCGTAGTCGGCGAGCGGAGAGTCCTCGGCCGCGTGGTCCTCGGCCTGCTTGTCGATGCCGTTGTCGGCGGCGACCTTCTCCAGGCCGTCGGGGCTGGCCGACGCGTAGAAGCTGACGACTCCCGCGCAGATCATGGTCGCCGCCAGACCTCCGATCCACAGGCCGCGGTTGGGGCGGCCCGGACGGGACGCCGCGGCCGCGGCGGGCTCCGGCACGGGCGAAGTCGCGGCGCCGGTGGCGGAGTCGGCCGTCGAGTCGGCCGGGGCGCCGGTCGTCGAGCCCGTCGCTGCGGTCGTGGAGTCGGTCGCTGCGGTCGTGGAGTCGGCCGGCCGCGGGACGGGGCCGCCGCCCGGAGTCGCCACCGTCGCCGTACGCAGCTCCAGCGGCCGGGCCGCGAAGTCCCGTGCGCCGTGGACCAGATCGGGACGCACCGCGACGACGGCTCCGACCGTGGCCGCGGTGATCGCCGCCTCGCCGATGCCGATCAGCACGTGCACACCCGTCATGGCTGTGAAGACCTTTCCCAGTGCCACGTCCGTCGTGCCGCCGACGGCGAAGAGCCCCGTGAAGGCGATGGCCGCCGCGGGCACGGAGAAGAGCGCCGCCACGAACGAGGCTCCGGTGACGGCACCACGGCCGCGCGGCAGGATCCGCAGCAGCCCACGGAAGATCCCGTAGGCGACGAGGACCGTCACGACACCCATGTCCAGGATGTTCACGCCGAGCGCGGTCAGCCCGCCGTCCGCGAAGAGCACGCCCTGCATGAGGAGGACGACGGAGACGCAGAGCAGACCTGTGTACGGGCCGACGAGTATCGCGGCCAGCGCTCCGCCCAGCAGATGACCGCTGGTCCCTGCCGCCACAGGGAAGTTGAGCATCTGCACGGCGAAGATGAACGCCGCGACGAGCCCGGCCAGCGGCGCCGTACGCTCGCCGTCCGCCGGTACGTTTCCGGCCGCGGGTCCCCCGGACCGGCCTGCCACCGTTCCCAGTTCGCGGCGTGCGCCACGCAGCGAGACCGCGACCGCGCCCGCCGCCACCGCGCCCGCGGCAACGGACACGGGGGCGTTGATGAATCCGTCCGGCACATGCATGACGCCACTCCGCTTCTGGGGTCGGCCCGCTCCCGCGGCCACTCACAACTGTTCGATGATAGTGGCTTACTGCAAACTGATTGCAAGAGCGCCAGGCTTGCTTGAAATGCCGGACGGTGTTCCGGTGTTCACGAAGGACCGGTTGCGGGCAGCCTGTGGCACACCTCACCCGGTATTTACGGTGACTCCGTGCCTTCCCGTGCGTCTGTCATGGGGATAGGGCTACACGGGAGGGACGGCCGGGGCCGCCCCGACGACATAGGAGCAGAGGATGTACGCAGCCTTCGATCAAACCGTGCAGGCCCGTCTCATCGCCGACCCGCACGCGACCAGGGACCTCAGCGCAGCACTCCGCTACGACGCCGCCGATCCGCTCGCGGTCCGCATCGTCTTCCCCGCCGACGCTTCCCTCGACGGTGGTGAGGTGGCCTGGGCCTTCGGACGCGAACTCCTCGACGACGGCCTCCACGCACCGGCCGGCGAGGGCGATGTGCACGTGTGGCCGCGGGACGGCTCCCGCACGGTGATCGAACTGCTCTCCAAGGAGGGCGTCGCCGTGGTCGAGTTCGACAGCGCGGATCTGCGCGCCTTCCTCCTCCGCTCGTACGACGTCGTCGCCGCGGGCCAGGAGCACGGCGAGACGGACATGGACACGGGCCTGGCCGCCCTGCTGCGCGGCGTCTGACCCCGGAGCGACCTCCCGCGTGACCTGTCGATCTTCTGCGTGACACCCCGCGCGGGCCGGCTGAGGAGGCACGCCGCGCTCATGCCGCCGCCGTCCACGAGTTGCCGCCCCGCGAACCTGCTCGAACCATGGCATCCATGGCCATGCGTCACGATCCGCCACCTTCGCCCACGGGAGCCGTACGGCGTGGCCGTGCTGCGGTGACGGCCCCCGACCGGGACACCGCGTGGGCGGACCCCCGGCCGGCGCACCACGGGCCGGCGCACCCCGGACGGCGGGCAGGGGGCCACCGTGACTGACGACGCCCACTCGCCGTATCTGCGCCACCCGCATCTGAACGGCGACCTCGTCTGCTTCGTCGCGGAGGACGACGTATGGGTCGCGCCCCTCACCCCCGGCGGGACGGGCAAGAGCAGCGGCAGAGGTGACCACGGACGCGGACGTGCCTGGCGGCTCACCGTCGACCGCACCCGCGTGACCTTTCCTCGCTTCTCGCCGGACGGAAGGCGGGTCGCCTTCACCTCCTGGCGCAGCCTCGATCCCGAGGTCCATCTGGTCCCCGTCGACGGCGGACCGGCACGGCAGCTGACGTACTGGGGTGCATCCGAGGCGCGCGTATGCGGCTGGACACCCGAGGGAGACGTTCTGGCCGTCTCCTCACACGAACAGCCGTTCCACTACCGCACCTGGTCCTACCGCCTCCCGACCGACGGCAGCCCCGGCAGCCGACTGCCCTGGGGCCCCGTCGCCGACATCGCCGTCGCCGAGATCGGAGGCGTACGCCGCACCCTGCTGCTGACGGGCAAGCCGCCGCACGACCCGGCCTCCTGGAAGCGCTACCGGGGCGGCGCCACCGGACGGCTGTGGCTGCACGGCGAGCGACTGCTGCCGGAGCTGGAGGGCCACCTCGACTCGGTGATGTTCGTGGACCACGAAAGCCGCATCGCCTTCCTCTCGGACCACGAGGGCATCGGCAACCTCTACTCCTGCCGCCCGGACGGCACCGACCTGCGCCGCCACACCGACCACGACGACTTCTACGCCCGCAACGCCTCCACCGACGAGCACCGCGTCGTCTACCAGTGCGGGGGCGATCTGTGGCTCGTCGACGACTTCTCACCGTCCGGTAGGCCCCGCCGGCTGGAGGTCACGCTCGGCGGGCCGCGGGCGGGCCGCCGCAGGTACCAGGTCCCGGCCGCGGCCAACCTCGACGCGCTCGCGGCCGACACCACGGGGCGTGCCAGCGCGGTGTGCGTGCGCGGCAGCCTGTACTGGCTCACGCACCGGGACGGCCCGGCGCGTGCCATCACCGACACCCCGGGCGTGCGGGTGCGGATGCCGAGAATGCTCGGCGACACGGGGAAGGTCGCGTACGTCACGGACGCGGAGGGCGAGGACGCCGTCGAGATCGCGGATCTGCCGGGCGCGACGCGGACGGTCCCGCCCCGGCGGATCGCCGCCGGCCTCCTCGGACGCGTGCACGAACTGGCCGCCTCGCCGGACGGACGGACGCTCGCCGTCGCGAGCCACGACGGGCGGCTGCTGCTGCTCGACGTCAGCGGCTTCACGGGAGCGGACGGCGGGACCGGCGTGAGCGGAACGCCATCGCGGCAGGACGAGGAGCCGGCCGGGGAGGGCCGGGCCCCCTCCCGGAGCGGCGCCGAGCCGGGCGGCGGGGCGGGCACCCGGACCGCCGCCCGGCTCGGCGCGGAACCTGGCGCCGGGGTGGGCGCCGAACCGGAAGAGCTGATCCGGTCGGACAACGGACCAGTGCGCGACGTGTCGTTCTCCCCCGACTCGGGCTGGCTGACCTGGGCGCACCCGGGTGTGGGGCGTTCACTCAGCCAGATCAAGATCGCCAAGATCCCGTCCGGGACCGTCATCGACGTCACCGACGGCCGGTTCGAGGACGAGCAGCCCGTCTTCACGCGGGACGGCCGCTATCTGGCCTTCCTCTCCTGGCGCGGCTTCGACCCCGTCTACGACGTGCACACCGGCGACCTCTCGTTCCCCCTCGGCTGCCGTCCCTATCTCGTACCGCTGTCGTCCGCGACCCCGTCGCCCTTCGCGCTCTCGCCCGAGGGCCGACCGGCAGCCGGCGGCCTCGACCCTTCCCCTGCCTACGGCGGGGAGACCCCGACCACCGCCGACGGCGAACTCCCGTACCCGGGTGGCGAGGTGGGGTCGGTGCTCGTGGAGGCCGAGGGCCTGGCGAGCAGGGTCACGCCGTTCCCCGTCACGGCGTCCAAGTACTCGGCGCTCGCGGCGGTCAGCGGCGGAGGGCTGATCTGGCTGCGTTACCCGATCTCCGGTGCGCTCGGCGAGACCTTCGTCAACCCGGCGGACACCTCCGGCCGTCCCACTCTCGAACACTTCGACCTGGCCACGGCGCAGCGCACCGAGCTCAGCGAGGACGTCGACTGGTTCTCGCTCAGCGGCGACGGCTCGCGGCTCGTCGTCAACGACGACGGAGAGCTGCGCGCAGTGCCCTCCACCGAGCCCGCCGAGGCGGAGACGACCACCCTGATCGACCTGCGGCGCGTCCTGCACGACGTCGAGCCGCCCGCGGAGTGGCGGCAGGCGTACGAAGAGGCGGGCCGGATCGTGCGGACGTACTTCTGGGAACCGCGCATGTGCGGCATCGACTGGACGGCGGTGCTGGACCAGTACCGTCCGCTGGTCGGGCGCGTGGCGACCCCCGACGAGTTCGCGGACCTGATGCGCGAGGTGCTCGGCGAACTGGGCACCTCCCACGCGTACGTGGCCCCCGCGCGGCGCCACGAGGGCCCCGCCCACTACCAGCGGCCCATCGGGATGCTCGGTGCGAACCTTGCCCGCACGCCGTCCGGGGAGTGGCACGTCCAGCGCATCCTGCCGGGCGACTCCTCGGACTCCAAGGCCCGTTCGCCGCTCGCCGGTACGGGCGTGCGGGAGGGCGCGGTGCTCACGCACATCGACGGGCGCGAGGTCGATCCGGTGGCCGGGCCGTGGCCGCTGCTGGCGGCTGCCGGGGGGACGACCGTCGAGCTGGGCTTCACCCAGCCCGAGGCCGAACACGACGGCGCCGGCAACGGATTGGGCACGGGTGCCACCACCGGTGCGGACTCCTTCATCCACTCCCCGGCTCCCGCCGCCGCGGACGGGCAGCCGCCGCGCCGCATCGCGGTCCTTCCCCTCGTCGACGACCGGGCCCTGCGCTACCAGGACTGGGTCGCCCAACGCCGGGCGGTGGTACGGGAGTTGAGCGACGGCAGATGCGGCTATCTGCACATCCCCGACATGGGCGGCTCCGGCTGGGCGCAGTTCAACCGCGACCTGCGGATGGAGGTGTCCCGTCCGGCGCTGATCGTCGACGTACGGGGCAACGCGGGCGGGCACATCAGCGAGCTGGTGGTCGAGACGCTGACACGAACGATCCTCGGCTGGGACCTCACGCGGAACGCGAAACCCGTCAGCTACGCGAGCAACGCACCGCGCGGCCCGGTCGTCGCCCTCGCCGACGAAATGACCTCCTCCGACGGCGACATGATCACCGCGGCGTTCCGGCTGCTGGGTCTGGGCCCGGTCGTCGGAGCCCGCACCTGGGGCGGCGTCGTCGGCGTGACGGGGCGCCACCGGCTCATCGACGGCACGTCGATCACGGTGCCGACCCACGCGGCGTGGTTCGACGCGTACGGATGGTCGGTGGAGAACCACGGCATCGCACCGGACATCGAGGCCGTGCGTTCGCCGGTGGAGTGGGCCGAGGGGCGGCCCTCGGTTCTGGAGAGGGCCGTGCGAACGGCACTCGAACTCCTGGAACGCAACCCCGCGGCCGTACCGCCCGACTATGCGCGCGTGCCCGATCTGAGCCGCCCTCCGCTGCCCCCGCGCAGCTGAGCGGGGCCCCGCGGCCGCGGCGGAAGGCGCGTTGGCCGTGATGGCGGAAGGTGTGGTGGCCGAGGTGGCGGAAGGGGTGGTGGCCGAGGTGGCGGAACACGAGCGGGCCGTCGAGCGGCAGTTCGGGGATCAGGGAGGGCGCACCCCCGGCAGGGTCCGGTACGCCCTCCCCTCGTGCCGCGCCGTTCTCGCGTCACGTCCACAGGGCGCGTCACGTCCACAGGGGGCGTGACGACACATGGGCCTCACGACCACGTAGGGCCTCACTCCCCCCATGGCGCACTGGGTCTGCGCAGGGTCACTGCCTGACGGCGCGCTCCCCCTCGTCCGCGGCGCCGCCCGCGCCCACGAGCCCGGTGCGGGTGCCGGTCCCGGCGAGCCGCGGTTCGAAGCGGCGCATCTCCCGCTGCCCCACCGTGCCGATGACGGGCGGCAGATAGCCGCGGATGCCCTGCATGCCCCGCAGCCACCACTGCGCGTACACGTGGCGCGACCGGCGTTCGATCCCGGCCACGATGCGGTCGACGGCCGGGCCCAGCGGATAGGTGCGGTTCGCCGGCCACGGGAGCCGCTTGCGCAGGTCGCGCATGACCTCGTCCTCGTCGGCGCCGCGCACCATGTCGGTGTCCGTCCAGGACAGATAGCCGACCCCGACCCGTACTCCCTTGTGGCCGACCTCCGCGCCCAGGCAGTGCGCGAACGCCTCCACGCCCGACTTCGACGAGCAGTACGCGCTCATCATCGGAGCGGGTGTGATCGCGGCGAGCGAGGCGATCTGCAGGAAGTAGCCGCGTGAGGCGATGAGTTGGGGCAGGAACGCCCGCCCCGTCACGGCGCCGCCGATCAGGTTGACCTCGATGACGCGGCGCCACGAGACCGGATCGGAGTCGACGAACGGACCTCCGCTGGCGACGCCCGCGTTGGCGACCACGACGTCGACCTTGCCGAACCGTTCCTTGACCTCCCCGGCTATGCGGGTCATCGCGTCATGGTCGGTGACGTCGCCGTGCCAGTGCGCGGACTCCGTGCGCAGCGACTCGCTGACCCTCTTCAACTCGTCCGGTTCCAGGCCGATCAGCGCGACCTTCGCGCCCCGCGCGGAGAGCTTCCGCGCCAGCAGCTCCCCCACGCCACGGGCGGCTCCGGTGACGACCGCGACCTGCCCCTCCAGGCTCCGACGACGGCTCACGGCGTCTCCTCCTTCTTCTTCTTGGTCCTCGACTCCGGCTCCGGTTGCGAATCCGGCTCCGGCTGGGGCTTCGACTTCGGTTGCGACTTCGGCCTCGTCGCCTGCTTGCCCACACGCTGCTTCGCAGACGTCCCGTCCGCTGCCGGGTCGGTGTCCGTGAGGTGGTCGCGCACGAGCCCTCGCAGGACCGCGCTCACCACCGACGGCGTCTCGATCGGCGTCATGTGCCCGCGCCGGGGCAGCTCTTGAAGCCCGGTGCAGTTGGGAAGCGCGTCGGCCAGTTCACGGGCGAGCGCGGGTGGCGTCAGCCGGTCGGCACCACCGCAGATCACGGCCGTGGGGGCGCGGAGCGCGCGGGCGTTGGCCGCGATGTCCAGCTTCGCGAGCACGCGGCCCCAGGCTCCGCGCTGGCGCGGCCGGCAGGCGTGCACGATGCGGCCGACCGCGGCGACCTGCTCGGGAGTCGCGTCCGGGCCCATCGTCCCGTACTTCAGCGCCTTCTTCGTCACCGGCGTGACGGGACCGAGCGGCAGCCTGGACAGCAGCAGGAACCGGTGCGCGCGCTCACGGGCACTCTGCGAACGCAGAGGTATCACCCGCGCCGAGGCCGCCAGCTTGTGCGCACCCGTGTTGCACAGCATCAGGGCGGCGGCCCGCTCCTCGAGAACCGGGCGGCCCGCGGCGGCTATGAGAGTCATGGCTCCCATGGAGTGGCCGCCCAGTACGGCACGTTGGCCCGGTGCCAGGGTCGCGTCCAGCACGGCGCACAGATCGTCCGCGAGGGTCGCCGGGCTGTAGGCGTGCGGGTCGGTGCCGGGCGAACGGCCGTGCCCGCGCTGGTCGTACGCGATCACCCGGTGGCCCTTCTCCGTCAAGTCCCGTATGACGGCACCCCAGAACAGTGTGGAGCAGGTCCAGCCGTGGATCAGCACCACGGCCGGGTCCGTCTCCTTCCCGTGCGTCTCGACGTGGAGCCGGGCGCCGTCGGCGGAGGTGACCGTCAACTCCCTTGCGGCGGGCGGCGGATCGTAGCGTCCGGGCGTCCTGCCCAGCGATGCGGTCAGGCGCGCCATCAGCCCTCCTCCGCCGCGTGGAAGGCGGCCGTCTTCGTGCCGCGTCCGGCCGAGCCCGGCACGGTCACGGCGCCGGCCCCGCTGTGAACGGCTGTCGATCCGTTCTGCGTCGGCCGGCGGTGCACCTGGTACTCCTCCAGCCGGACCTCGCTGGTCACCTTGCGGAACTCGGAGGTCGTGCCCGGCCACACGGTCGTGTTGCGGCCGTTGGCGTCGAGATACCAGCTGTCGCAGCCGGTGCTCCACACGCTGCGCCGCATGCGGTCCTGGACGTGCCGGTTCCACGCTCCGACGGCCTCGGGACGGGCGTCGAAGGCGACCTTGCCGGACTCCCCGCCGAGGGTCTCCAGCTTCTTGACGTAGTCGACCATGTAGTTCAGCTGCGCCTCGATGATCAGGATCATCGAACTGTTGCCGAGGCCGGTGTTGGGCCCGATCACGGTCATCAGGTTGGGGAAACCGCTCGCGGAGCAGCCGCGCAGCGCCTCCATGCCCTCCGACCAGGACTCGGCGAGCGTCATGCCGTCGGCGCCCTTGATGCGGTGGGCGATCGGCATGTCCGTCACGTGGAACCCGGTGCCGAAGATGACGGCGTCGACCTCGGCCTCGGTGCCGTCCGCGGCGACGAGGGTGTTGCCGCGCACCTCCTTCAGACCGGAGGCGATCAGGTCGGTGTTGGGCCGGGCGAGCGCCGGATAGTAGCTGTTGGACAGCAGGATGCGCTTGCAGCCGATGCGGTACTCCGGCGTGAGCTTGCGCCGCATGGCCGGATCCTTGACGGCGCGCTTCATGTGCCGCGTGGCGAGCCCCTCGATGAGGCCCAGCATCTTCGGGTGCTTGGCAAAGGCCGAGACCTGCAACTCCCGTATTCCCCACAGAATTTGACGCCGCAGATAGTGCGTCGCCGGCACCTTGGCGTGCAGCTTGCGCTCCAGGGCGGTGATCTCCCGGTCCGCCCTGGGCATCACCCACGCCGGGGTGCGCTGGAAGAGGGTGAGCCGCTCGACCTCGGGCTGGATCGCGGGCACGACCTGGATCGCGGAGGCGCCCGTACCGATGACGGCTACGCGCTTGCCGCGCAGGTCGTAGTCGTGGTCCCACTGCGCGGTGTGGAAGACCTTGCCCCCGAAGCCCTCCAGGCCGGGGATGTCCGGGATCTTGGCGTCGGAGAGCGGGCCCGTCGCGTTGACCACGAAGTCCGCGGTCAGCCGGGTGCCCTGCCCGGTGGTGATGCTCCAGTGCAACTCCTCCGCGTCCCAGCTCATCAGCTCGACCTCGGAGTTGAAGCGGATGTGCTGCCGCAGCCCGAAGGTGTCGGCCACCTTCTCCAGGTACGCGCGGATGTGCTCCTGGCCGGAGAAGGTCCGCGGCCACTCCGGGTGGGGCGCGAACGAGAAGGAGTACAGGTGGGAGGGCACGTCGCACGCGCATCCCGGATAGGTGTTGTCGTGCCACGTGCCCCCGACCGCCTCCCGGCGTTCGAGGACGACGAAGTCGGTGATTCCGGCGCGGCGCAGCCGAACGGCGGCCCCCAGGCCGCCGAATCCGGATCCGATCACCGCCACCCTTACGTGCTCGTGCTCGCGCTCGGCCGCCATGCCGCCGCCTCCCGAGGGTCTGACTGTTCCGCCGCCTGCAACATGCCAGTAATCACTGGCACGGTCGGAGCCTAAGCCAGAGAGATACCGATGGGTAGGGGTCGCGCAAAGGAAGTTACCGCCGGTTGCAGCGAGCGGCGGTGGGGCGGGCTCACGGGTGTGGTCCGGGACGGGACCCGCACGTACGAACGATCCTGCTGGTTAAGCTGCCCCGGTGACCGACGACAGAGAGCGATCGCCCCACGCGGACCCGGCCGTCCCGGGCGCCGCCGGTCACGCCGTCCCGAACCAGGACGACGGCGCGGCCAGGAGGCGTGCGGGCGGCGGCGACGGGGTCGCCGCCGGTGCGGGAGCCGGGAGCGGTGGCGTGAGTGCCGGGGGCGGGGCGGCGGTCGGCGCGCGGGAGTTCCGTGCGGCGGAGCTGGCCGAGCTCGCCGGCATCACGACGCGCACCCTGCGCTTCTACCGCGAGCGCAAGCTGCTGCCGCCACCCCGCCGGGACGGCCGCATCGCCTGGTACGACGAGCACCACCTGGCCCGGCTGCGCACCATCTCCGGTCTGCTCGCCAGAGGTCACACCCTGGGGGGCATCGCGGATCTGCTCGGGGCCTTCGAGAGCGGACGCGACTCGCACGGCACCGCCGAGCTGCTCGGGCTCGAATCGTCGATGATCACGAACCTGTTCGCGGAGGAGACGCCGATCCGGCTCACCCCCGAGGAACTGGCCGACTACTACCAGGGCGAGGTCACCGTCGAGAACCTCGCCGCCTCCCTGGACATCGGCTACATCGCCGTCGACGGCGATGAGTTCGTCCACGCCAGCCGCCGTCTGCTCGACGCCTCCTCGGAGTTGGTGAAGAAGGGCATCCCGCTCGCGGCAGTGCTCGCAGCGGGGAGGGAGCTGCGGACGCAGGCGGAGGCCGTCGCCGAGGTGTTCACCGGTCTCTTCCGCACACATCTCCTCCCGAAGGAGCAGGCCGCCGCCCCCGAGGGCCTCGACGCCGAGCGCCTCAACGACCTGCTGACCCAGCTGCGTCCGCTCGCGAAACAGGTCGTCGAGGCCGAACTCGGGCTGGCCCTGGACCGTCGCGTCCGGGCCGAGATCGACGAGTGGATCGCCCAGGGCAATGCGCCGACGGCTGACGACACCCCGGATGCACCCCCCGGCGAGGACCCCACCTGAGCTGACCCCACGGGGGACGGACCCCAACCGGGCGGCTCCCGCCCGGAGTTCACCGTCCCGTGCGACAGCTCCTGGCCGGACCGGACCCGGCACCGAGAGGGTCAGGGCGCTCACGGAGGCGCACCGCGCAGCAAGCCACAGGCCGCAGCTTCATAGGAGATCTCGTCGCGAGTCGGGCCAGAAGCGGCCCCGAAGCATCCTCACCGCCCGGCAACCCGGCAACCCGGCAACCCGGCAACCCGGCAACCCGGCAACCCGGCAACCCGCTGAATGATGCCGATCCGGACCGCCCTGCGGCACACGGATCGAGCGGTCCTTGATGGCTTCATTCCCCGGTGAGGCGGTCGAGCCAGGACTGCCAGCGCGCTGTGCGCGGCGCGCGGTCCACCGTGACGCCGTAGAAGTACTGGACCGTGCTCACCATGTGATGCAGGTCGTCTGCCATGAAGCGGTAGAAGCCGTGCTCGGTGCGGATGCCGAGCAGCATCCTGTCGCGCTGGTCCACCACGCCCTCGATGGTTTCGAGGCCCTCCGGGGTGAGGCGCACCCGCTCGCCGGGAGCGGGGTCCGCGCCGAGCTGCGCGATCAGCCTCGCCCACACCGTTTCGCCGGGCAGAGTGGTGAACCCGGTGGCGACCACGTTGGCCACCGGCAGCCCCGGGAAGTGCCGGAAGTACTCGGCCAGGTTGTGGAGGAACATGTCCCAGCCCTTGCCGAAGCCGTCGTACTCGGCCTCCCAGTCGTCGCCGAAGAAGCCGCTCTGGACGAGGCGGAGGATGGTGGTGCCGCCCTCCTTGCCCTCGACCAGAAACTCGAACGTCATCGCGGGTTCGCCGTCCGGGCCGGGCGTTCCGTAGAGGGCCCGCCTGCCCGGCTCCCACTCCAGCACCTGGCCGGCCTGGGTGTTGCCGCCGCCGAAGTCCGCCTCGATCTCCCCGTCCGCGCTCTCGTGCGGCACGAACCAGATCGACATGCCCTCCGGGGTGGAGATCGCCTGCCAGACCTGTTCCGGGCTGGCGGAGAGCTCGATCTCCTTCGCCAAGTACCGGCGCTCGTCCACGGGTTCAGTCCTGCTGGGTGAGCATGATGAGGTTGCCGCAGGTGTCGTCGAACACCGCCTGCGAGCCGAAGTCGGTCTTCGTCGGCTCCTGGGTGAACTCGACCCCGTGTTGCTTCATCCGCTCGTAGTCCTTCTGCAGGTCCGTGCTTCCGAGCATCGTGTACGGCATGCCAGCGTCGTAGAGCGTCTTCTTGAACACCTGCCCCGCCGGCTTGCCCTCGATCTGAATTCCGGGGTTCCAGTCGGGTTCGAGCAGCAACTCGACGCCGTCCGGCGCTTCGGGCGATACGACGGTCAGCCATTTGGCACCACCGACCGGGATGTCGGTCTTCTTCACGAAGCCCAGCGCGTCGGTGTAGAACGCCAGGGCCTTGTCCTGGTCGTCGACCAGGATGCTGGTCACCGGAATGAACATCATCAACCCCTGTCTTCTCGTTTCTCTTCTCGTCGAACTGCTGGATGCAGGGCGATCACCATCCGGTACGCCCGCCCGCCGGCCGCGGACTCGTCGTGGTACTTGGAGACCAGCGACGTCACCGCCCCGGCCAGCTCCTCGGCGAACGCGGCACGGTCGGCCGCGGAGGCGAACCGGACCTCGCCGTCGACGGCGAACGTCGCGAGCCGCTTGCGGGCCCTGGCCGCCCCCGTGATCAGCTCGCCCACGTCGCGCACCAGCCGTGCCGCCACCGCGAGCAGCCAGCGCGCGGACAGCTGGTCCCGGGACCGCTCCGGATCTGGCTCGACCGCGGCCAGGACGCCGGGCGAGATCACGTACGAGGCCGCGGTCGCCCGCAGCATCCGCTCGGTGCAGTTGCCCTTGCGCCGCTCCTCGACCAGCTCGACCAACCCGTGCCGCTCCAGCGCGCGCAGGTGGTAGTTGACCTTCTGCCGGGTCAGCCCGATCCGTTGCGCCAGCGTGGTCGCCGAGCCCGGTTCGGAGAGCTCGGCGAGCAGCCTGGCACGCACCGGGTCCAGCGAGACCTCGGCCGCACCCGGATCGTCGATCACCGCTATGTCGTGCATGACCACACGGTCGTACCGACAACTTTTTTTGTCAAGGCCCGGGTCGAGCACACCGAGCGGCCTGCTCCCGCCGGAGGCCGGGCCCGCTCGGGCACCGGGCACCGGGCACCGGACACCGGACACCGGGCCCGCAGGTCGAGCAGGCAGATCAGATGCGTCACCAGGTGCGGCTTGCCCCGTCCCGGCGGGCGCGCAGGACACCCTGAGCCGGCGCCGCTCTGTGCGGGCACGAGCAGCGGGCCGAATCCCCCGTGCCTGCTGCTCATGGACAGCGCACAGCAGGGACCATCTCGCCGCAGTGCTGCCGCAACTCCTCACCGGTCAGTGGCCGTTCGGGAAGCCTGCGGGTTCGAGGGGCCCGATCGGTTCGCAGAGGCGCGGGCGCGGGGGCGCGGCGCGGCGAAGTGGGGCCGCGGCACGCGCGACAGTGCCGTGGAAGCGCACCTTCTCCGAGGATCACGGGGCTCGGCGTCCATGACGTCGTTCGGTCCATGCCGTCGGCACGGTCGGTCCCGCCCCGGGCGTTGCCCTACAGGACGAAGTCCACGCTCACCGGAGCGTGATCGCTCCAGCGCTCGTCATGGCTCGCGGCCCGCTCCACGACCGCCTTGACCGCGCGGCCCGCCAGGCCCGGCGTCGCCACGGCGTAGTCGATGCGCCAGCCCGTGTCGTTGTCGAAGGCGCGTCCCCGGTACGACCACCACGAGTACGGGCCCGCGACATCCGGATGCAGCGCGCGTACGACGTCCGTGTAGCCGCCGTCCGAGGCGTCGAAGACCCGTGAGAGCCACTCCCGCTCTTCCGGCAGGAACCCCGCGTTGCGGCGGTTGGCGCGCCAGTTCTTCAGGTCCGCTTCCTGGTGCGCGATGTTCCAGTCGCCGCACACCAGCACCTCACGTCCGTCCGCCGCGGCTCGTTCGCGCAGCTCACGCAGGTACGGCAGGAAGGCGGCCATGAAGCGTTCCTTCTGGGCCTGCCGCTCCGTGCCGACGTCACCCGAAGGCAGATAGAGGCTGGCGACGGTCATGCCGGGCAGGTCCACCTCGGCGTAGCGGCCGGAGTCCTCGAACTCCTCCGCGCCGAAGCCGATCCGCACCTGGTCGGGCTCACGCCGGGTGAGCAGCGCCACTCCCGCCCTCCCCTTGGCCGCCGCAGGCGCGTACACCGTGTGCCAGCCCTCGGGCGCGCGCACGTCGTCCGGCAGTTGGTGCGGCTCCGCACGCACTTCCTGCAGGCACACGACGTCCGCGTCGGTCGCCGCCAGCCACTCGCGGTAGCCCTTCTTCGCCGCCGCACGCAGCCCGTTCACGTTGATCGTCGTCACCTTCGGCATTCCGGTCACCCTACGATGCGTGTATGCGAGTCGAGCGTGTGGCCTACGACCATCCGGATGCGATGAAGCTGAACGACGCCGTGCAGCTGGAGTACGCGGAGCGCTACGGCGACGGCGGCGACATCACGCCACTCGACCCCGGCATGTTCGAACCTCCGAGGGGCGTGTACCTGATCGCGTACGAGGACGACGGCCGCCCCGTGGCGACCGGCGGATGGCGCACGCAGAACCGCAACGACGAGGGTTACGCGGACGGCGACGCCGAGATCAAGAGGATGTACGTGGTGCCCGAGGCGCGCGGGCGCGGGCTCGCCCGGCGGATCCTGGCCGCGCTGGAGGACGACGCGCGCGCGGCGGGGCGCACCCGCATGGTGCTGGAGACGGGGATGATGCAGCCCGAGGCGATCGGCCTGTACTCGTCCTCGGGCTACGAACTCGTGGAGAAATTCGGCCTCTACCGCTTCGAGCCCGCGAGCCGCTGCTACGCCAGGCCGCTCTGATCCGGCTGCGGCCCTCCGGTCATGCCCGGGTCCTGGTCGCCGGCGCGCGGGGCGTCCGGTCCGCCGCCGGGGCCGTGGGGCGGACCGCCCGGAGCCCCGCCGGCGTCGGCCGACCGGGCAAGCTCCGCCGCCACCGCGATCCCGTGCTCCTCCACCGACACCGCCCGCATGCCCGGCAGTTGGGCCGCCAGCTGCCCGGTGAGCGCTCGGCCCGGCGGCAGCTCGACGCAGCAGTCGACGTTCTTCTCCGTCAGCGTCGACGTCACGTCCGCCCACCGCACGGGCCGGGCGACCGACCAGGCCAGGTCGTCGAAGACGGCGTTCGTGTCGCCGAGCAGGGACCGCCCCTGCACTCCGCCCACATAAGGCACGGACTGCGGACGCCTCTTGACCGTCGCGAGGTGCTGCGCGAGCCGGATCGCGACATCGCTCTCCGGCGCGTCGGTGCCCTCGGTGCCGTGCAGCAGCTCGCCCCGCAGACGCGCGGCCCGCAGGGCCTCCTCGAGGGTGAGCACGCCCGCGAGCACGGCGGCGGCGTAGCCCCCGGTGCCGTGCCCGGCGACGAAGGCGGGGCGCACCTCCTCGTCCTCGATCAGCGCACGCGCTCCGGCGACACCGGCGATCAGGAGCGCCAGATGGCAGGCCACGGGTGAGTGTTCCAACGCCTCCGGGGAGTCCAGCTCGACGATGCCGTCCGCGTACTCCCGGACCGGCCCCGATCCGGCGCCTTCCTCACGGCCTGTGCGGGACGCGATCGTCCTCAACGCCCAGTCGGCCTCGGCCAGTACGGTCGCGGACGCCGCGGTGTCGGGCAGCCGGTGCAGCATGCCGGGACGCTGCGAACCCCGGCCGGGGAAGAGGAACGCGATGCTCATGGGGTCAGCCTGGCCCGCGGTGCACCCGGGGCGCCAATCGGCCCCACACAAGGAACCCCGTCGAACTCCCTTGCCCACAAGGGCTGGAGAGCGGCCCGTCGCCGTTCCCCGCGCACAGCACGAACCCTCGGAAACGCACAGCACGAACCCTCGGAAAGCAGCCGAACCCGGTTCAGCTCCTCACTCGTCCGTGTGAGGGTGACTTCATGCAGTCTTCCGAGGGCCCCCAGCTGGCAGAGAAGATCCAGGCAGACACGGCGCACTCGGCGCGCGTATGGAACTACCTGCTGGGCGGGCGCGACAACTATCGCCCGGACCGCGACGTGGGCGACATGATCCTCAAGCTGTTCCCGGGCATCGCCCGCGTCGCCCGCCTCCAGCGCCGCTTCCTCGTACGCGCAGTGCGCTACCTGGCTGCCGAGGCCGGGATACGTCAATTCCTCGACGTGGGAACGGGATTGCCTACGGTGGACAATACGCACGAGGTCGCACAGCGCGTCGCTCCGGCGAGCAAGGTCGTCTACGTCGACAACGATCCGCTCGTACTGGTCCACGCGCAGGCCCTCCTCACCAGCAGCAAGGAGGGTGCCTGCGACTACGTCCACGCCGACGTCCGCGACCCCGGCACCATCCTCGAAGCCGCAAGCAGGACACTCGACTTCGGCGAGCCGGTCGCGCTCACACTGCTGGGCACGATGGGACAGATCCCCGACTCCGACGATCCGAACTCCGTCGTGGCGCAGCTCATGGACCCGCTGCCGTCCGGGAGTCATCTCGCGCTGAGCGACGGGACCGACACCAACGAGGCGCTCAACGACGCGATCGCCGCCTACAACGAGAACTCCGCGAGCTCGTACCACCTGAGGAGCGCGGATCACATCGCGAGCTTCTTCGACGGCCTGGAGGTGGTGGAGCCCGGCATCGTCACCACGTCCAACTGGCGCCCCGACGCGACCGATCCGCGCGAGGCGCCCGGGCTCGTGGACGCCGTCTGCGGCATCGGACGCAAGCCGTGAGCCACGGTGCGGGCGCGGTCCCTGCCCCCGCGCGGACGGTACGGACGGCGCACTCTGCGCGCGCCCTTCCGGGCTGTTGCGGTCCCCATGACGGCTGACCAGCACCCCTTGCTGGGTCTCTTCCTCGCAGCGGCCGACGGGCGCTTCCCACCCGCCGACGGCGGCGTGACCGTGCTCGGCCCGCTCCCGCGCGGCCTGGAGTGCTCTGTCGCCTTCACCGGTCACGCGGTGATCGCCACGTCCCTCCCGGAGGACGAGGTCGAGGCCCTGAAGCCCGACGGCTTCGGGGGTTCCCTCTCTCCGGATCTCCTGCGGGCGCTCGCCGGGCCGGACGGCACGATCGGCTGCATCGACGCCACGCTGGCCGCCCGCGGTACCGGCGGCACACCGAGGCTGCCCGCACGCACCGGTCTTGAGGACCACCCACGCGTCCGGCTCGCCCGCGAACTGCGCGCGGACGTAAGGACGTTCGGCGACGGGCGCGGACTGGTCACCCTCGCCCGGGGGCTCGCCGGACGCCGCGAGCTGAGCACCGAAGTCCACGACCCGGCAAGCAGCGCGGGCAGCGGTCTGGGCCGCTCCCTGGTCCGCGACGCCCTCTCGCTGGTTCCCGCCGGTGAGCCCGTCTTCGCCGCCGTCTCCCCCGGCAACGCCCGGTCGCTCCGCGCCTTTCTGGCGGCCGGCTTCACACCGGTGGCCAGCGAATCCATCCTCCGCCCGTCCCGTTCGCGGCTCGCGCGAACGGCACCGTCCGCGGCCCTGGCGGAGCTGAGCCGCAGGGCGCTGCACGTCCACGACCTCTACGACCGGCTCAACTCCCTGGAACGCGGCCGCGTCTGGAGCCGCGAGGAGTTCATGCTGGGCTTCACCGGCGACGTCGGTGACCTCGCGAAGCTCGTCATGGCCGAGGAGGGAGCACGCGAGGTCCCGGGCGGGCGGGCCGCGCTGGAGCACGAACTCGCCGACTGCCTCTGGTCCGTGGTGATCCTCGCCCACCGCTACGCGGTTCCGCTCGAGGAGGCCTTCCACCGCACGATGGACGAACTCGACGCCTCGATCAGCGCGAGAATCGCGCAGGTGGAAGGGGACGCATGAGCACGGACCGGCGGCCCATGGACCTCGGCGCATACGAGGCCCGCGCCCGCTCGGGGCTTTGCTTCGTCTGCGCGTTCGTGGCCGGCGACCCGGAGTTCGCCCACGAGACCGTGTACGAGGACGAGGAGCACATCGCCTTCCTCGACCGCTACCCCACGCTTCCCGGCAAGGTCCTCGTCGCCCCGAAGCGGCACATCGAGCATGTCGTGCGCGAACTGAGCGAGTCCGCCTATCTGCGCCTGATGGGCGTGGTGCGCGGGGTGGCCCTGGCCGTCGAGGACGTGCTGGCGCCGGAGCGGACCTACCTGCTCTCCCTGGGCAGCCGGCAGGGCAACGCCCACCTGCACTGGCACATCGCGGGGCTGCCGGAGGGAGTGCCGTACCGGGAGCAGCAGTTCCACGCCCTGATGACGGAGAACGGCGTGCTGGCCATGCCTGCGGAGGAGTCGGCGAGGCTCGCGAGGCGGCTGCGCGCGGCGTGTGCCGCGAGGCTCGGCGGATAGGACGAAGGCTCGATCGCCCTCTGTAGAAAGTCTGTACCTTGTGTTTCCATCATTGTCATGACCATGGGGCGTCGCGCTTTTCTACGGGGCACATCCGCACTCACACTCACCGCCCTGGCCGGGGCGACGGCGGCCGGCGAGGCGCAGGCAGCGTCCACCGGCACCGGCGGGCGCGCCGGACCGGACGCCTGGATGTCGCAGCTCCCGGACGGCACCCTCCTGCGCGAACTGACCATCCCCGGCACCCACAACTCCGGCGCCCGCCACGGCGGTCCGTGGACCGAGTGCCAGAACACGGCCATCGCGGATCAGCTCTCGTCCGGGATCCGCTTCCTCGACATCCGCTGCCGCCTCTTCGACGGCTCGTTCTCGATCCATCACGGGCCCTACTACCAGCACCTCAACTTCGACGACGTGCTGGTCAGTTGCCGGGACTTCCTCGGCTCCCACCCGTCCGAGACGATCCTGATGCGCGTGAAGCAGGAGTACTCGGAGGAGAGCGCCGAGCAGTTCCGGCTCGTCTTCGACGACTACCTGGACAACCGCGGCTGGCGCTCACTCTTCCGACTCGACCCTGTGCTCCCGGACTTGGGCACCGCGAGAGGAGGCGTCGTCCTGCTCGGCGACTCCGACGGGCTGCCCGGCGTGCGCTACGGCGACGGGCAGCTCTTCGACATCCAGGACGCATACATGGAGGAACCGGGGGCCAAGTACCCGCTGATCGAGGGCCAGTTCCGCAAGGCCGTATCCCAACCGGGCAAGGTCTACGTCAACTTCGTCAGTACGGCGGCGCTTCTCCCGCCCCGCTCGAACGCCGACCGCCTGAACCCTCGCGTCCGGGACCTGCTGAACTCGCCCGAGAACGCCGCCTGGCAGGGCCTGGGAATCGTCCCCATGGACTACCCGAACGAGCACGGTCTCACCGAGGCTCTGCTCAGCCACCAGCCACGGAGCTCGGCCGCCCGCCAGGCCGGGTAGCGGACGGCCGAGGGCACCCCTCAGCTCACTTCTGTTTGATCTCCTCGCGCTTGACCTCCAGATTCACGAAGCGCGGCTCCGACTTGCACAGCGCGCGGAACTGGTCCGCGCTCTGCTGTGTCTCCGGCAGCTGGTTGTTCTCCATCGCCGCCTGGTAGGACGGGAATTCGATGATGTCGACGAAGTGGGTGGACATGTCGCGGTCCTGGCCGTGCATCTCGTGCATCACGGTCCGCTTGCCCTCCGTGGCCTTCATCCACTGGTCGAATACCTTCTCCACTTCTTCCGGGCGGTCCGTCTCGTAGTCGACGAGCTGGACGAATGTCATGACACTGCCTCCTGTCTTACCTGCCTTGCCGTGCCCTACCTGCTCCCGCGGGAACGGGCGGCCGCACCTGTCGCGTAGTCGGCCGCGCGGCCCCCGAAGTCATAGGCCACGAACTCCTCGTCCCCGACGATCCACGCGTCGTGACCGGGCGGGCACACGAAGACGTCCCCCGGTCCGACCTCGGCCTCCTCACCGTCGTCCATCCGGATCCGCATCCGCCCGCTCGCCACGTAGCCCGCGTGGGGCAGCCCGCAGCTGTCCGAGCCGACGAGGGGGCCCACCTCCTCCGACCAGCGCCAGCCGGGTTCGTAGGTGGCGACGCCGAAGGACATGTCCCCGAGATCCAGGACGTCGAAGTGACCGTGCGCGAAGTCGCGGCGTTCATCCGCTTCGGCCAGGTTCTTGACCTCCGTCAACGCGGATCATCTCCTTCGCTCTCACACGCTGAGCGACACCGGATGGATCTCGTCCACGGGGTGCCCGGCCCGTTCGTGCGCGCGCCGCACCGCTTCCTCGGACGGCGCCTCCGACAGGCAGAACACGGTTCCGGACCGCGGATCGGCCCAGACGTGCTCGAAGTGCACGCCCTCCTCGCGCTCGGCCGCCCGGTCCGCCCTGTGGACCTCATCGAGCTGCTCCGCCGTGATGCCGGTCATCCCGCGCTTGATGTCCATGTATCTGGGCACAGCTCTCGACCTCCGGTGGTCGCAGTTACGGCCCCGCCTATTCCATGGTGCTACCGGCGGACAAAACACCCAAACAGTACCCGGACAGGCATATGGAACCTGTCGCTCCGGGTGCCGGCGGTAACCCTTCACGCCGGTGACAATTACGGCCGCGCGACGGGGGTGCGATCTAGAGTCGTGGAGCCTTCTCCGTCCCAGGGAGCGCTGATGAAAGACCAGTTGTCACCGGCCGAGGCCGACAGCCCTCAGCGGCGTGACGAGGGGACGCCGCTGGGAGCCCCGTCGCGGCGTCTCGGCAGGTTCGCCCTCCCGGCGGTCGCGGCAGCCTCGGCCGTCCTGCTGCTCGGCGGGTGCAGCGGCGACTCGGGCACCGTGAACGTCTCGAAGTCCTCCAAGCCTCCGACGGTGGAGAAGCTGGCGTCGGCGCTGAAGTGCAAGGCCGACATCCAGAAGAAGGTCGAGGACTACCGCCTGGGCGTCTGCAAGGCCGACAAGACGACGTACACCTTCGTCACGTTCAAGGACAACCATGCCAAGCGTGGCTGGCTGGACTACTCGAAGGACTACGGCGGCACCTACCTCGTCGGCTCCCGCTGGCTCGTGGTGACGGTGAAGCCGTCGAAGCTGGGTCCGATCCAGGCGAAGTACGGCGGGACCGTCGAACGCGGCAGGGGCCACGGAGGCCACGGCCGTTCCTAGGCCGTGCGTGCCAGGCGTCGCAACCCAGACGGGATTTGTCAGACAGGGCCTAGGGTGCCTCGCTCCGTCAACTCCCGCTCGCGCGGTGGCAGTCGGTGAGGCCGCACACCAACACCCGTTCCCGCACAGTCGTTTCCGTACGGCCTGCCGCGTGTGGCGGAGCCGCCACGACGGCGTGGACGACGAGCGGCAGGCGAAGGAGAGCGGCCCGCGCCCGGTGGAGCTGGCCGCGGTCACCTCGCCAACGGCGGCGACAACATCGGCGTGTACGTGCCGGTGTTCGCCACCGTCGGACGAAGTGACCCCGTGCGCACGGCAGTTCAGGCGTCATGACGAGGTGCGGCGTCCGGTCCGGAAGAGGTGCACCGATGCTGCGGCCGGGAGCAGCGCGATGGCGGCGTAGAGGGACAACTGCAACCGCGGGCTGCCCGCCGACGATGCCGCATGGATCAGGCCGACGAGGACGGCGCCCGTCGGGACCAGGAGCGTGGCCGCCGTGCCGATGATCTTTTCCCGCCTGCCCCAGTGGGGTGCTGCCCACAGCAGCACGAGGCCCGCAATCCCCGCGATGCCGCTCAGTACGGGTTGGAGACCCACGAGAAGTCCGGCCAACGGCAGAAGGATCAACGGGGCGGTGCCGTGCCATGCGCTGACGGGCGGCGTCACAGCCGTCTCGCCTTCCCGGGCGGTGGCCACGATGGTGCGGGGGTCGCCGAGGCGGTCCAGCACGGCCTTCACGTCCGCCTCGCCGTGGGCCGGCCGCTCGGCGAGGGCGACCGCGACGTGTTCCGCCAGATCGGCGAGGAGTTCGTCCCGGCGCTCGGGCTCCAGGGTCGCGGCCTCGCGTTTCACGGTCTCCAAGTAGGCCACCACAAGCGGGTGTTCGACGGTCTTCATGGCGAATCTCCAGGTCGGTCGGTGGTGAAGTCGGTCTTCAGTCGGTGGTGAAGCGGTCCACGGCATCGCGGAAGTGCGGCCAGATCTCGCTGAACTCGGCCAGCGCGGCCCGCCCTTGGGGTGTGAGCACGTAGTAGCGGCGGGGCGGCCCGCTCGGGGATTCCTGCCAGGTGGTGTCCACCAGGCCGTCGCGCCGCAACCGGGCCAGCAGGGGGTAGATCGTCCCCTGGCTGGTGGTCATCACGCTGACGGTGCCCAGCACTTCGAGCAGTTCCACCCCGTAGCGGGGGCCGTCCCGGAGCAGACCCAGGACGCAGTACTCCAGCACCCCCTTGCGGAGCTGGCTCTCGGCCCTCCCTGCGTCGCTCTTACTTGCCGCATCAGGTTCCATGCATTACATAGTAGCTGGCGTTGCGATGTACGTCGACAGCTTCGGGCACACAAGAGGCCGTCACGGGCGGGCAGTTCACGTATGCGACCGGCAACGGGGTGCGTACGCGGCGGAATCGGCACGGCAGCCACACCGGACCACCTCGCCGAGCGTGCCGCTCTCGCGAGACGGGACCGGCACCCCGGGCCGCCGCACCCGCCCGAGGAGCACCACCGGAATCAGTGCGCCCGAACCCATTGACCCAAGAGCGTTCACGAATTTAGCCTCCATTCTCATATATAAACTCTGTCTACATGTACGGAGCGTGGGTCCATGGCGCAGATCAGCGCGGAGGCCGACGGAGTCGCCCGTCGGCTCCGCGACAGCATGAGCAGGGGCGTGCTGTCCTTCCCCCTCACCAGCTTCCGTGAGGACGGCAGCCTCGACCTGGAGTCGTGCCGTACCTGTCTGACCGCCACGCTGGCCACCGGACCGGGTGCGGTCTTCCCCGCCTGCGGAACAGGCGAGTTCAGCGCGCTGAACGAGGACGAGTACCGCGCGGTCGTCACAGCCGCCGTCGAGGTCTCCGACGGGCGGATACCGGTGGTCGCCGGCATCGGCTACGGCTGGGCGCAGGCCCTGCGCTTCGCCCGTATCGCGGAGGACGCCGGCGCCGACGCCGCGCTGCTGATGCCTCACTACCTGGTCGAAGCCCCGCAGGACGGTCTGGTCGAGCAGGTGCGGCGGATCGCCGCCGGCACCCGGCTGCCGCTGATCGCGTACCAGCGCGGCCAGGTGTCCTTCACCGTCGGCAGTCTGCGCCGGATCGCCGAACTCCCCACCGTCATCGGGCTGAAGGACGGGCACAGCGATCTCGACCGGCTGCAGCGCCTCACGCTCGCCGCACCCGACGGCTTCCTCTTCTTCAACGGTGCCGCCACCGCCGAGATGCAGGCCCGCGCCTATGCCTCGGTCGGGGTGCCCGCCTACTCGTCAGCCGTCCACGCCTTCGCGCCCGAGATCGCGAACGCCTTCTTCAACGCCCTTCGCGACGGGGACGACGCCTCCGTGACCAAGCTGCTGCGCGACTTCTACGTGCCTCTGGTCGAACTCCGCGACCGCGTCCCGGGCTACGCCGTCTCGCTGGTCAAGGCCGCCGCCCGGCTGCGCGGCCTCCCCGTCGGCCCCGTACGCGCACCACTCCTCGACCCGGGTCCGGACGATCTCGCGGATCTCGAGGCCGTACTGGACACCGGTCTGGCCCTGGTCGGCGCCGCACGGTGACCGGCCCGCAGCACCTCATGCCCCTCACTCCACCCGTACCGCAGCCCGGTCCGCGGACCGCGACCCACAGTTCGAAGGGGAACTGAACATGCCTCTCCTCGTAGTCGGGATCAGTGTTCTGATCCTGCTCTTCCTCATGACGAAGCTCCGGCTCAACGGCTTCGCCGCGCTCCTGCTGGTGGCGGTAGGGGTCGCGCTCGTCCAGGGGATCCCGACGGCGAAGATCCCGGAGGTCCTCGCGGGCGGCATCGGCGACCAGATCGGTGACACGATGCTCACCATCGGGCTGGGTGCGATGGTCGGCCGCGTCATGGGGGACTCGGGCGCCGCGCAGCGAATAGCCGACAAGCTCCTCGGAGCCTTCGGCCCGCGCTGGGTCCAGGTGGCCATGGTGGTGACGGCCATGCTCATCGGCGTCACCATGTTCTACGAGGTCGCCTTCGTGATCATCGTGCCGATCGCGTTCACGATCGTCCGGGTCACCGGGAAGAACCTGCTGTGGGTCGGGCTGCCGATGTCGATCGCCCTCTCCACCATGCACAGCTTCCTTCCGCCCCACCCCGGGCCGGTCGCCGTTGCCGCGACCTTCCACGCGTCCGTCGGGCTCACGCTCTTCTACGGGCTCTTCATCGCCGTTCCCGCCGGTGCGCTCATCGCCCTGCTCTGGCCGCGCCTTCCGTTCGTCAAGGCGATGAACCCGTCCATCCCCGAAGGCCTCGTCAGTGACCGTGTCTTCGAGGAGGAGGAGATGCCCGGCATGGGCTGGTCCCTGTCGGTGGCCCTCTTCCCCGTCGTTCTGATCGCGGGCGCCGCGGTCACCGACATGGCGGTGGCCGGTTCGGGTCCGCTGCTGAACTTCGTGCTGTTCATCGGCTCGGCGCCGATCGCGCTCCTGCTCACGCTGCTCCTGGCCATATGGGCCTTCGGACCCCGCATCGGACGCAGCCTGTCGGAGGTCAGCGCCTCGTGTTCGTCCGCGGCCAGGGCGATGGCAATGATCCTGCTCGTGATCGGCGCCGGCGGTGCCTTCAAGCAGGTACTCGTCGAGGGCGGCATCTCCGACTACATCAAGGACCTCACCCACGGCTGGCCGATCTCACCGATCATCCTCGCCTGGCTCATCGCCGTCATCCTGCGTGTGGCCCTCGGGTCGGCGACGGTCGCCGTCGTCACGGCATCGGGTGTCGTGCTGCCGCTGCTGTCGGGCAGCGGGGTACAGCCCGAGCTCATGGTTCTCGCCGTCTCCTGCGGTTCGATCGCTTTCTCCCACGTCAACGACCCGGGATTCTGGATGTTCAAGGAGTACTTCAACCTCTCGGTCATCGACGCGATCAAGGCACGCACGACGTATACGACCGTGCTCGCGGTCATCGGTCTGGGCGGCGTGCTGGCACTCGAAGGGATCGTCGGCAGCGTCTGACCACCTCGTCCATCCGCAACCGTCACGACGAACAACGCCCGCACGCCTGGAGGCACCCGGCCATGAAGCAGCCGACCGTCACCGAATTCTCCGTCTATCCGGTCGCCGGCCGCGACTGCATGGAGCTGAACCTCTCCGGCGCGCACGGCCCGTACTTCACCCGCAACATCGTGGTCCTCAAGGATTCCGAGGGACGTACGGGACTGGGCGAGGTACCGGGCGGGGAGAAGATCACCCGGACCCTGCGGGACGCCGAGTCCCTGGTCGTGGGCGCGAAGGTCGGCGACCACAAGCGGGTGCTCCGCGAGATCGGGGACAGGTTCGCCGGGCGTGACGCGGGGGGACGAGGCGAGCAGACCTTCGACCTGCGTACCACCGTCCACGCGGTCACCGCCGTCGAATCGGCGCTCCTGGACCTGCTGGGGCAGCACCTCGACGTTCCCGTCGCCGCCCTCCTGGGCGACGGGCAGCAGCGCGACTCCGTACGCGTGCTGGGCTACCTCTTCTACGTCGGCGACCCCGGCCGCACCGACCTGGAGTACGTCCGCGAACCCGACTCGGCAGTGGACTGGTACCGAATCCGGCACGAGGAGGCCCTGACCCCGGAGGCCATCGTCGGGCAGGCCGAGGCCGCCTACGACCTGTACGGCTTCCGCGACTTCAAGCTCAAGGGCGGCGTGCTGGAGGGCTCCGAGGAGGTGAAGGCCGTACGGGCGCTCAAGGAGCGCTTCCCCCGGGCCCGCATCACGCTCGACCCGAACGGCGCGTGGTCGCTGCGCGAGGCGACCGAGCTGTGCCGGCCGCTGGTGGGCACGCTCGCCTACGCCGAGGACCCGTGCGGCGCCGAGGACGGATTCTCGGGGCGGGAGATCCTGGCCGAGTTCCGGCGCGCCACCGGGCTCCCCACGGCGACCAACATGATCGCCACGGACTGGCGGCAGTTGACCCACGCCCTGGCCCTTCAGTCGGTCTCCATCCCGCTGGCCGACCCGCACTTCTGGACCATGCAGGGCTCGGTACGGGTGGCTCAGCTGTGCAACGCGATGGGCCTCACCTGGGGATGCCACTCCAACAACCACTTCGACATCTCCCTCGCCATGGTGACCCACTGCGGAGCGGCGGCCCCCGGCGAGTACAACGCCCTGGACACGCACTGGATCTGGCAGGAAGGGCTGGAGCGGCTCACCACGGACCCGCCCCGCATCACCGGCGGCGAGATCGCCGTTCCGGAAGCGCCGGGACTCGGAATCGGCATCGACATGGACCGGCTCCTCGCTGCCCACGCCCTCTACCAGGAGAAGACGCTGGGCTCGCGTGACGACGCCGCCGCGATGCAATACCTCATCCCCGGCTGGGAGTTCGACAGCAAACGCCCTTGCCTCGTGCGCTGACGGCGTCGGCGGTCACCGCGACGGCGGGCCGTCGGTCTCCTTCCCCGAGCCGGGCCGGCGGCGGTCGGGGCCGGACGCGGTGGACGCCGGCGCGGGACGCGGGGACCCGCCCGGGAAGGCGGACCGTATCTGTCCGCAAGCGGTGCCATGGTGGCTCCATGGACGCAGACGGACTCGACTGGAACCGGACGCTGCGCTTCCAGTGGGAATTCCACTGGGAGCATCAGCTCCGAGCACGACTCGAAGGGCTCACCGACGACGAGTACTTCTGGTCGCCGGTACCGGACGCCTGGAGCGTGCGGCCCTGCGGCAGCTCGAAGGCGCCCGTGGCTGTCGGTGGCGGTGACTTCACGATCGACTACGCCTTCCCGGAGCCGGTTCCTCCCGCCTTCACCACGATCGCCTGGCGACTCGGCCACGTCATCGTCGGCGTGCTCGCCGCACGCAACGCGGCGCACTTCGGCGCGCCGGCGGCGTCGTACGAGACCTGGGAGTACGCCGGCAGCGCGGCCACGGCGCTCGACCAGCTCAAGACCCAGCTCGACGTCTGGCTGACGGGGGTGCGCGGCCTGGGCGAGGACGGACTCCGGGTCCCGGTCGGCTCGAAGGAGCCGTACCCCGAACTGCCCATGGCCGATCTGGTGCTGCACATCCACCGGGAACTGATCCACCACCTCTCCGAGGTGTGCCTGCTGCGCGACCTCTACCTGCACACGAACCCTTCTTCGAACGGAGTGAACCGATGAGCCGTCACATCCAAGTCACCTTCGACGCCCACGACCCGCTGGCGCTGTCGTCCTTCTGGCGCGACGCGCTGGGCTACGTCCACCCCGGTCCGCCCGGGGTCGAGCTGGCCGAGGGCGCCGACCCGCTGGCCGCATGGGACGAGTTCCTGACGCGGATCGGCGTGCCCGAGGACGAGCGCGCCACGAGGTCGGCCGTCGAGGATCCTGACGGGCACGGCCCACGGCTGTTCTTCCAGCGGGTACCTGAGGACAAGGTCGCCAAGAACCGCGTCCACCTCGACATCCGCGCGGCTCCCGGCCTGGAGGGGGACGAACGGATGGCGGCGCTGGAGGCCGAGTGCGACCGGCTCGTCGCGCTGGGAGCGACGCGGGTGCACCGCGACGAGCCCGCTCCCCCGTTGAGTGGCGGCTTCATCGTGATGACCGACCCCGAGGGCAACGAGTTCTGCCTGGACTGACGCAGCTCGGACGCCTCGTCACCGGACACCCGTCACCGGACACCCGTCACCGGATCCCGTCGCCGACCCCCTCACCCCCGGCGCGACGGCGACAACTGCTGTGACGTACGCGCCTGTTGGGGCGTACGCGGTGGACGACCCGGCATGCGACCGTAACGGACGGTGAACAGGCGTCGACGGTTGAGGGCAAGTCGACGCCGTGCCCCGCCTGACCTCGTAGGTTGAGCGCACATCGGTCAAGCGTGCGAGGCGTCCATGGATTGGTTGAGCCCCGAGAACTTGCTGGCAGTGCTCGGCGTCCTCGCGACAGTGGGCGTCCTGACGTACGAGCGGCTCATGCCGGGCCTCAAACGCATCGGTTACCGCGTCCAGATGGACACGCCGATCGGCGGTCGCGCGGTCAACGGTGAACCGGACGTGCGGCTGGGCCTGTTCGGGGAAGCACCGGAGATGTCGGACGCGTCGCTCGTACTGCTGCGCATCGAGAACGACGGACTGCGCGGCATTTCCGGCGATGACTACACCGCCCGCGAACTCGCCGGTCTCACCGTCGCGTTCACCGACCGCACGGTCACCGGGCTCGCGGTCACCGAACCCAGCCACAGCCATCTGATGCAGCACTTCACCGGACACAGGGGACTGCGCCACGAGGGCAATGTGATCTCCGTGCCCAAGGTTCCGCTGAACAAGGGCGAGCACTTCAAGTTGCTGGTGCTCCTCACCGGTTCGGGAATCGGTGGCGCGGTGACCGTGAGCGGCGGCATCAAGGACGGTGCCGTCAAGCGCAACCGGAAGCAACCACGGCCCAGCAACCGGGTGTTGGGGCTCGTCACCTTTCTCGCCGTGCTGCTCGCGGTCGAACCGCTCGTGCTCAGCGTGGACAAGGGCTCCCCCGTCGCGCTGGGCTGCGCGCGAGGCGAACTGACCGTCACGGGCTCCACCGCGTTCGCCCCGGCGCTCACAGGCGCGAGCCGTGCCTATGAGAAGGAGTGCCCCGGCTCGGAGATCACCGTCGAAGCCACGGGAAGCGTGGCCGGGACAAGGGCGCTGGACCTGGCAGGCAGGGCCTCCAAGAGCGGAACGCCGGCGCATCTCACGTTCTCCGACGGCCCGAAGCCCGCCAGCTACAAGCACCTGAAGGGAAACCGCGTCGCCGTCTCCGTCTTTGCGCTCGTGGTCAATCACAAGGCGGGAGTGCGCGATTTGTCGCTCTCCCAGGTACGGGACATCTACCGCGGGGCGACGCGCAACTGGAAGGACGTCGGCGGCAAGGACCTGCCCATCCGGCTGGTGAGCCGCGGCGCCGACTCGGGGACCCGCGAGGTCTTCCAGCGGCGGGTCCTCCAGGGTGGCGAACCGGCGTACTCCTCGCGCGACTGCGTGACACGCGACGACCCCCGCGCACCCGTCCTCCGCTGCGAACTCGACAGCAACGAGGAGGCGTTGAAGACCGTCGAGGAGACGCCGGGCGCCATCGGCTACTCCGAACTGCGCGCCGCCTCCGGCTCCCGCGACCTGCGCATACTGACGCTGAACGGCCGTAAGGCCTCCACCGAGGAGACCACGGACGGCGGCGTGGCGAAGGACCTGCTGTCAGGCGCTTACCCGTACCGGGAAATCGAGTACGCGTACACCTACGGACAGCCCGCCGCGGGATCCCTCGCTGCGAGCTTCCTCGACTACCTGGTCACGGGCGCGGGCCGGCATGTCATCCGCGACCAGGGACACCTTCCGTGCGCCCTGCCACCGAACGAGGAACTCTGCCGATCGCTGTGAACTCCCGGAGGTGCGGGGCGACTTGGGCCGCGGGGAAGCGCCGGTCGCCGCGGATCAACGGCCGCGGTGCCTGATCTTCAGCCTGCCGAACCCCATGGTTCCTGAGATCCGGATGTGCGGCCCACCCGTGCTGCCGCGCCGCCCGGCCTTGTGGACCGGCTGCTTCCAGTCCGCGCTCAGCCCGTCGTAGTCCACCGTCGCACCGCGTGGGAGGACGAGCCGGGCCCGGCCGAACCGGAGCCGCAGTTCGATGTCGATCACCGGGTATTCGATGACCGCCCGGGACAGGTCCAGATGCACCTTGCCGAACTCCGACTCGACCTTGAACGTCCGGGGCACCCGCCACGCACCGCGCCGCTGGATCCGTCCGCCCACGGCCTCGATCTCGACGGTCGGGCCCGCGTCCCTGTCGGGCAGCGAGTCCAGGACCGGCACCAAGTCGCCGTGCGTCCTGGCGGTGAGCGCTCCCTGCAGGCGCTCGTCCAACTCCTCCTGGGTGATGTACCCCTCGGCGAACGCCTCATGAAGACGCTCGATCGCCGTCTCGCGATGGTCGTCGGAGATCCGCGCCGACATGTCTTGGGGCATGGAGGACGTCATCCGTTTCTCATAGCAGCGACAGCAGCCGTACGGCACCAACCGCGACGATAGACGCAGCGCCTTGCCGGTGTCTGCGGTGGTCCGCGGCCGCGATGCCATGAGCGGGTGGCAGACGGAAGCCAGCTCACCACGAGGCGGGCGGGGCGACGTTACTCAACTGCGCCACGGTGGGCCGCGACCCATCTCGGTCTCGGCGCAGTGGGGCGCCCGTGACTCGGTCTCGGCGAAGTGGGGCGCCCGTGACCTACGGGCGGACGCCCTAACCCTCTGAGTCCGGCTTCCAGTCCTTGACGAGGAGCCCGAGCAGCACCTCGTCGAGGAACTCGCCCATCACCCAGGCCGAGGAGCGCAGCACGCCCTCGCGGACGAAGCCGTTGCGCTCGGCGGAGCGCAGCATCGCCGCGTTGTCCGACAGCGTCTCGATCTGCAGCCGGTGCAGGCCGCGCACGACGAACCCGTAGTGGCACAGCACAGCGACGGCGTCGGTGCCGTAGCCCTTGCCGCGGGCGGGCGGCAGCAGCCCCAGCCCGATGTGCGCGAACCGGTTGTGGTTGTCGATGCCCCACAGGTTCGCGCTGCCGATCAGCGTGCCGCCGTCCAGCTCCACCACGGAGAAGGAGACGTGCTTCTGCTCTTTGTCGTCCACCACGAAGGGTGCGTCCTTCGAGCCGTGCGTGATCGGCCGCCACGGCCCGCCTTCGGCCCGCGAGGCGTTGACGACGTCGTCGTGGAGCTCGGCCTGCAGGATCGGAACGTCGTCCTCGTGCCGGGCCCTGAGCCCGATCTTGCTCCCCCTCAGCATGCGGTCTTCCTATCCGACCGAGCTGCGGGCGGCCAACCCATTTATGGGCGTCCGGCAGAACGGCGAATGCCGTACACCTCCTGGGCGACACCTCCGTGCCGGATCCGGCCGCCGAGCCGGTGATCGGCCTGACGGCGTCGGTCGCCACCCTGGACGACGTCACCGCCGGCACCTGGGACACGCGCAACGAGCGGCTCTTCCGTGACCACATGCGATCGCATCCGCAAGTGGCAAGGGAGTACGGCGAGTTGAACCAGCGCGCCACAGGCGAAGGAGCCGACGGACCCGCGTACGGCAAGCGCAGGACGGAGCTGATCCGGCGCGTCGTGGACCACGAGCGTGCCGTTCGCGACCTTCGTCTCGTGCTTGTTCGGGAGGAGTGAGCCCGGGCCCGGCGGGCACCGCCCGGCCGGACATCCGGCGGCTTCCGTGTGAGGCGGCGTGCGCGACGGGCCGTGCTCCGCTCAGCCTCGGCGCCCGGCACACCCCGGCCAGGTCCCGGGAGCAGAGCTTAGGCTGGGGTGCGACCACCTGAGGAGGTTCCGTGTCCGTGGCTGAGGACCCCGCTACGGGGAAGTCCGGGTTGCGATCCGGCTCGGGCGGTTCCGGTCGGCGCGCACCGCTGCGGGACCAGATCCACGATGCGCTGCAGGCCAGGATCAGTCAGGGCGTCCTGCGGCCGGGCGACCGGATCTTCGAACAGGAGGTCGCCGTAGAGTTCGGCGTCTCCCGGGTGCCCGTGCGCGAAGCCATCCGCATGTTGCAGAGCGGGGGCCTGGTCGACGTGCTGCCGCAGCGGCGCGGGGTCTTCGTACGCAGTCTCGGCCGCCGGCAGGTCGAGGAGCTCTTCGACGTCCGCGAGGCGCTGGAGGTGCTGGCGGCGAGGCTGGCGGCGGAGCGCGCACCGTCGGAGACCGCGGACCGGCTCGGCGAGCTGGCCGGCCGGGCACGCCGCGCATGGGAGGCGGGCGACGTCGAGACGATGTCCGATGCCAACGCCGAGTTCCACGACCAGCTCGTCGTGCTGTCCGGCAACGAGGTGCTCGCGTCCATGCTGGAGCCGCTGCACGGGCGTCTGGCATGGCTGTTCCGGATCAACCGGGAGCCCGACCGGGTGTGCGGCGAGCACGAGGAGTTGCACGCCGCGGTCGTGGCCGGGGATGTGGAGCGGGCGCAGGACGTGGCGCGACGGCACGTGCGGTCGAGTCGCATGATGGTCCTCGACCGCGTCCTGTACTGAAACGGCTTCCGGCCACCGACGGGGGTGGCAGCGAGGGATCCGATACGGGCTCCGGCCCCCGCGCACGCGGGGTTCCCCTGGTCGCGGGCTCGACACCGGATGCAGAGGTGTCACGCGAGGTTCCGGCTCGTCCATTGCTCAGCGAGAGCTGTGCGCTCATCGTGTGCGTCAGCTCTTGACCCCGGAGCCGACCACTCCTAGCTTACGTATACGTTCAAATATACTTTCGCATCGCGGAAGAAAGAATCCGTTTCGCGGTAACTAGGAGCAGCCATGTCTCCTGAGCACGCCCACGCCACAACCGCGGTGACTTCCTTGGAGCCGCCACCTCATCGCCCGGCCCGACCCCTCAGCTCACGCCTCTACAACGAGGACCTCGCGCCGCCCGCCGAGCGCCGCTGGAAGACGTACAGCATCTTCGCGCTGTGGATGAACGATGTGCACAACATCGGCAACTACACGTTCGCCGCCGGTCTGTTCGCGATCGGACTCGGTGCAGTCCCCTCGTTCTTCGCCCTGCTCATCGGGATCCTCGTCGTGTTCTGGGGCATGAACCTGATGGGACGCATGGGACAGAAGACGGGGGTGCCCTTCCCCGTGATGTCCCGCATCAGCTTCGGCATCCACGGCGCTCAGATCCCGGCGCTGATCCGTGCCGTGATCGCCATCGCGTGGTACGGCATCCAGACCTACCTCGCCTCGCTCGCGGTGGTCGTGCTCGCGCTGCGCATCGATCCGGATCTGAAGCCGATGACCCAGGACTCGATTCTGGGCCTGTCCAGCCTCGGATGGATCTGCTTCATCGGGCTCTGGGTGGTCCAGCTGGTGATCCTCACCTTCGGCATGGAGATCATCCGCAAGTTCCAGGACTGGGCTGGCCCGGTCGTCTGGATCGTCATGCTGGCCATGGCCGTGTGGGTGTTCGTACTGGCCGGCGACCGGATCTCGTGGATCCCGCCGAACGCGCTGTCCGGCCCGTCCATGTGGTGGGAGATGCTCGGCGCCGCCGGACTGACGATCTCCACTTACGGCACGCTGATGCTGAACTTCTGCGACTTCTCCCGCTTCGCGCCCGACACCCGCTCGGTGATCCGCGGCAACTTCTGGGGCCTTCCGGTGAACTTCACGGCGTTCGCCATGGTCTCGATCGTCGTCACGGCCGGGGCCTACGCCCTCTTCGGCAAGATCATCACCGATCCCGCGGAGATCATCGCGCGCGTTCCGAACACGTTCGTCCTGGTCGTCGGCGCGCTGATGTTCGCCTTCGCCACCATCGGCGTGAACATCGTGGCGAACTTCGTCTCACCCGCGTACGACCTGGCGAACCTCGCGCCGAAGTACATCAACTTCCGTCGCGGCGGGATCATCAGCGCCATTCTGGCCGTCGCGGTACTTCCGTGGAACCTCTACAACAGCCCGACGGTGGTGAACGTCTTCCTGTCCGGACTCGGCGCCGTGCTCGGCCCGCTGTTCGGGGTGATCATGGTGGACTACTGGCTGCTGCGCCGGGCGAAGATCAACGTTCCCGAGCTCTACACCACGGACCGGGACGGCGAGTACGCCTACCGCCGAGGCTTCAACCCCCGAGCGCTGATCGCCTTCCTGCCGTCCGCCGCGATCGCGACCGTGCTCGCGCTGATGCCCGCCTTCGAGATCCTCTCGGCGTTCTCCTGGTTCATCGGTGCCTTGCTGGCCGGGGGCCTCTACTACGTCGTGGCCGACAGGAACCAGACCTTCACCGACGTCTCCGGCGAGCACCTCGGGCAGAGCACTGTCGCCGCCGGAATCCACTGAGCCGGTCGTGGGGGCGGTGGCCGGTCGTCGCCGTCCCACCTCCACGAACCACCTTGAGAGGAGCCGCATGCGCATCGTCGTCGCCAATGTCAACACCACCGGGAGCGTCACCGAGGCCATCCGCCAGCAGGCAGTGAAGGCTGCGGCACCCGGGACCGAAATCGTGGCGGTGACACCGGAGTTCGGGCCTGCATCCGTGGAGTGCAACTTCGAGAGCTACCTCTCGGCAGTCGCCGTGATGGACCGCCTGCAAGCGGTCGAGGCACCCTTCGACGCAGTCGTGCTGGCCGGTTTCGGCGAACACGGCAAGGAGGGTGTGGCCGAGCTCCTCGACAAACCCGTCGTGGACATCACCGAGGCTGCCGCGCACATGGCCTGCCTGCTCGGACGGCGCTTCTCCGTGGTGACGTCGCTGAAGCGCACCAGGGGGCAGATCCACGACCGGTTGCAGTTGATCGGGCTGGCATCCCGGTGCGCCTCGGTCCGCGCCACCGAGATGACGGTCCTCGACCTGGAGGACGATCTCGAACGTACCGGCGAACGAGTCGTCGAGGAGGTTACCTGGGCGGTTGAGGCCGACGGCGCCGACGTGATCTGCCTGGGATGCGCGGGCATGGCGGGCGTGGCCGAAGGCGTGCAGGCCGAGGTCGGGGTGCCGGTGGTCGACGGTGTCACGGCCGGGGTCGCCCTCGCCGAGTCACTCGTACGGCTCGGCCTCAGCACGTCCAAGGTCGGCAGCTGGGCGCCACCGCCACCGAAGACGATCACGGGCTGGCCGATCTCCCGGCGGTGACCGAGTGCCGCGGAAGGCGCGCCAGGCGTCTTCACCGGACTCGGTTCCGGGGCAGCGCGAAGGCTGCTCCTGCAATCTTTCGACGACGAAGGCGAGGGGTGGCCGCAATGTCCGAACCTGCCGCGGAGCCCACCGCGGAGCTCGATGTCCTCTTCCGCGCGCGACGGATGGCCGGACCGGACGGAGAGGGGCCCGGCAGCGTCGGCGTCCGTGATGGCAAGATCGTCGCGCAAGGCCCGCTGGACGCCGGTTTCCGTGCCGCGCGCGTCGTGGAGCTCGCCGCCGACGAGGTGCTGCTTCCGGGCTTGGTCGACACCCACGTGCACATCAACGACCCGGGCCGGGCCGAGTGGGAGGGGTTCGCGACGGCGACCCGCGCGGCCGCCGCAGGCGGGATCACCACCCTTCTCGACATGCCCCTGAACAGCTTTCCGCCGACCACCGACGTCGACGCGCTGAAGGTGAAGCGCAAGGCCGCGCGGGACCGCGTGCACGTCGACGTCGGCTTCTGGGGCGGCGCCGTCGACGACAACCTCACGGAACTGCGCGGACTGCACGATGCCGGGGTCTTCGGCTTCAAGTGCTTCCTGCTGCCCTCGGGGGTGGACGAATTCCCGCCGCTGAACCCCGGTGAACTCGAAGACGCACTCCGCGAAGTCGCCGAGCACGACGCGCTGATGATCGTGCACGCGGAGGACTCCGATGCGATCGAACACGCCTCGGCCGCCCACGGCGAAACATACGCCGACTTCCTCGCCTCCCGGCCGCGCGGTGCCGAGAACACAGCGATCGCGCAGGTCATCGAACTCGCCCGCAGGACCGGCGCCCGAGTGCACATCCTCCACCTGTCGTCGTCCGACGCGTTGCCGATGATCGCCTCGGCCCGTGCCGACGGAGTGCGGGTCACGGTCGAGACGTGTCCGCACTACCTCGTCTTCACCGCGGAGGAGATCCCCGACGGCGCCACACAGTTCAAGTGCTGTCCGCCGATCCGGGAGGCCCGCAACCGCGAACTGCTCTGGGAGGGCCTTGCCGACGGCATCATCGACTGCGTGGTCAGCGACCACTCGCCCTGCACACCTGACCTCGAACGGTTCGGCATCGGCGACTTCGGCGTGGCCTGGGGCGGCGTCTCCGGACCGCAGGTCGGACTCTCCGCGGTGTGGACGCAGGCCCGCCTGCGCGGGCACACGCTGTCCGACGTCGTGCGCTGGATGTCGCGCAATCCCGCCGGACAGGCCGGCATGCGGCACAAGGGAGCCATCGCTCCCGGGCACGATGCCGACTTCTGCGTCTTCGCTCCCGACGACGCGTTCGTCGTGGACGCCGACGGCCTGCACCACCGCAAACCCGTATCGCCCTACCACGGCCGCACCCTCGCCGGCACCGTGCGCGGCACCTGGCTGAGGGGCGTTCAGATCGCCGGCGCCGGAACTGAATCGCCCGCACCCCGGGGCGAGTTGCTGAAAAGAGGCGAAGTGTGAGCGAGCCGGGACACCGGTCCGCAGCACAAACAGACTCGCCTGCGCGCTGCCCGGCTCCCATCGGTGACCTTCGGCATCGCATCGGCGTCGTCGAAGATCGTCTCCCCTTACCCACAATGATCGTTTCCCGGAACGACGAAGGGTGGGCGCACGGTCGGCACCGATCTCCTCGGCGGTGCTTTTCGATCAACAACCCCAAAGGAAACAAAGCAACAAATCGCCGAAGAATGCATACTTCGTACCGAGCTCCTGCCCGGCAAAACCCTTGACGCTTTCACGAGCCCCTGTTAACTTCAGCGAGTCAATGAGGACTTGCCAGACTTTTCGGCTGAATTCTGGGCCGACGTCAGCACGCGGGGGAAATATGAATAAACTTGCAGCGCCCCAGCACGGCCCGTTCGCACAGACCCATTGGCCCGGGAACCGGGGGCCTTGCACCCCTCCGGAGTGAGGAATTCGGGCAACCGTGAGAAAGCCCGGACCTGCCCGTGCTCTCGTGGATCCCATCCACGCCCCGATAGACCTTCAAGGCCCTTTCCGCAGGGTTCCTTCTGCCTGAAGGAATTCACTTCAGGTATTGCCGCGTCAAAGCGCCGCGTCGATTCGATGCGCCGGTTCGCTGTGCCCGGCGACCAGCCCTGACGCACAAAGGAATTCGCGGAACCCGCCGAATGACCGGTTGCCCGTACTGCACTCTCCCCTGCCTTGTTCATCTGACTTAAATGGGACGAGGAAAACACCATCATGACGAACAACGCCGCCCTGATCACCGCCTCCGACGTGAACGGGCGTCTCGCCGGCCACGTGCGTGAGAACTTCGGCCCCGACCGGATGGCGGAGCTGCGCGAGAAGTTCGCTTCGGAGCACGTCGTGGTGCTGAACGGCTTATGCCCGCAGGACCTCCAGGAAGTGATCAAGGACGAGGCCTGCGCCATCATGGACCGGCACGGCACCACTCACGACCTTGTCTTCGAGATCACCGACAACACTCCTCGCCGGATGACGACGGTCGGCCAGCCGGTCATCAAGGACGAGGGCCCGCTGATCGACGCGTTCTACTTCTCCCCCACGCTGCTCGACGTGTGCTCGGAGGTCGTGGGTGAGCAGGTCCACACGTGCCCGTACGCGGGAGAGCACTACGTCATCAGCAGGCTCGACAAGTCCGGTGACACCCACGGCTGGCACTGGGACGACTACACCTACGGCATCATCCTGGTGCTCGAGGCACCGCACTACACCGAGGGCGGCTTCATCCAGGCCGTGCCGCACACCTCCTGGGACAAGGAGAACCCGGACGTCTACGGCGCGCTGCTCAGCAGCCAGGTCCGGTCGTACGCGCTGGAGCCGGGCGACGCCTACCTGGTGAAGACGAACACCACCATGCACCGGGTGTTCCCGATCCGCGGCGACGGCCGACGCACGATCGTCAACATGACGCTCGCGAGCACGGCCGACCTCTCCATGCCGCTCACCCACGAGACGAACGATGCGCTCTTCGGTGGGACGACGGACCCGCGCGGCTGAAGTACGCGCGGCACGAGGGGAGTTCGTGATGCGACCACGCGAAAGCATGCAGGATCTGCCTCGGTTCACCCAGCCGTTCCTCACCTGGGTCACCGGGGTGCCGCGCTCCGGCGACACCCTGCGGGTGCGGTGGAGTCCGGCGCTGGCCGCGCTGGCCGGAGTCGCTCAGACGGCGGCGGGCATCGGCCTGGGCGTCCTCGCCCTGACCCTGCCGTGGTTCGGCATGGTGCCGCTGCTCCTGTTCGGCTGGCTCACCACGGCAGGCGGTATGCGCAGGCTCGATGTCGTACTGGTGCACCAGACGCTGCACCAGATGGTCACCCAGGGGAAGTCCGGCAACCGGGTCGTCAGCGAGATCGTCACGACCCTGCTGTGGCGGCCGCCGTACGACGAGAACCGCAAGGAGCACCTGCTGCACCACGCGTTCCCCTGCTCCCTGCGGGACGGCGACACGCTGTACCTGCGGGCCACGGGGGCGCGGCCGGGCATGTCCGAGGCCGAGTTCCGGCGCTATCTGGTGCGGGCCGTGTTCTCACCGAAGCACCACTGGGCGTTCATCTCCGGCCGGATCAGGGCCAACTTCCTTTCCCGCCAGCCGGTTTACCGGCTCGCCATGGCCTACGCCTGCCTGGCCGCCACCTTGACCGCGCTGGCCCTGACCGGCTGGTGGGTCCAGTGGCTGCTGCTGTGGGTCGTGCCCGTCACCTTCTTCTTCCAGAACCAGACGCTGCTCTACACCCTCAGCGAGCACCGCTGGTGGCTGTTCGACAACGCGGAGCGGCTCACCCGGGCGCAGCGCGACCAGCTCACCTTCGGCCGGTTCTGCGGCGAGGCGGTGCCGGACACCCGGGGCCTCGGCGCTGCCCGCCGGTGGCTCGCCCGGTCCGGCTGGTGGGCCCGGATGGTGCTGGTGTACGCGCCGTACCGGATGTTCGTCCTCGTCGGCGACACCGTCCAGCACGACCTGCACCATGTGCGCCCCAAGTGCGACTGGGCGAACTCCTCCTGGGTGCGGAACGAGGACCTCGCCGAGGGCAGGGCCGACCGCTATTACGAGGCGTGGGGCGGGTTGCTCAGCCACGTGTACGTCGGCAACAGCGTGCGCGGCTGGCAGACGCAGGCCGCGGCGGCGCCGACGCCGGTGCCCGCCGAATGACGCCCGGCAGAGCGGGCCCCGGCAGAACGATCCCCGTCAGGGCGACGCCCGAAAGAGCCGTGCCCGGCAGGGCGACGCCCGAAAGAGCCCTGCCCGTCAGCCCGATTCCCGCCGGTGAGCGGCCCGTCATCGAACCGACCCGGAAGGCCCCCATGCGCGGGAACCCGCCAGAAGAGCTCGACATGCCGTCCGTCCGCGAGGCCGTCGCCGGGCTCGTGGAGTCCGACCGGCTCGACCACTGGCTGGTCGAGGCTCCGGAAACCGTGCTGATCCGTCTGATGGCGCCGCTGGAGATGCTGGCGTTCCAGTACCACCGGGAGCCCCCGCAGGACCGGCATCTGGTCCGCGCCGCCCGCGTCGCCTGCGAGGAGCTGGAGGACGCGCTGGAGGAGTGCCCCGAGGATCTGCTGCGGGCCGTGCTGCGGCTGCGCCGCACCTTACTGGCGGAGGCCCGATGAGCCGCACGACGCCGCCCGTCACCGCGGAGCCGCCCGAACGCTCAAGGGCCGCCGGCCCGTCCGCGGCGCCCGCCGTGAAGGTGCCCTACCCCGGCATCGGGAGCGTCTTCGGCAGCCGCGAGTGCGAGGCCGTACGCGAGACGGTGCTGTTCGGGCGGACGCTCTCGGCGGGCGAACGGCGCGCGGAGTTCGAGTCCCGGTTCGCCGAACACCTCGGCAGGCGCCATGCGTTCAGCGTGACCAGCGGCACCGTCGCCCTGGAGTTCGCTCTGCACCTGCTGGACCTTCGGCCCGGTGACGAGGTGATCGCCACCCCGCAGACGTATCTGGCCACCGTCCAGCCCCTGCTGGGCAAGGACGTCACCGTGCGCTTCGCCGATGTGCTGCCGGAGTCGCTGAACATCGACCCGCGGCGCGTCGAGGAACTGGTCAACGACCGCACGCGGGCCATCGTGCTCGTCCACTACGGCGGCCACCCGGCCGACATGGCCGCGCTGCGCCGCATCGCCGAACGGCACGGCCTGCTGATCGTCGAGGACTGCGCGCACGCGCTCGGGACGACGGACGCGGGCAGGCCGGCGGGGGCGCGGGGAGACCTCGCGTGCTTCAGCTTCCACTCCAGCAAGAACATCAGCACCCTCGGCGAGGGCGGCATGGTCGCGTTCGACCGGGACGCCTGGGCCGAGCGGCTGTCCCGTATACGGGCGAACGAGCCGGACGCCGACCATGTGCCGGCGCCGCATGCCTTCGGGGACTCGGCCGGGCCCGCCGCCGGGGCGCTCTACCCGGGTCTCGCCTACACGCACGACTGCGTGACGCTGCGGCACCCGGGGACGAACGCGACGCTCAGCGAGCCGGCCGCGGCGGTCGGCACGGTGCAGCTGGAGCGCCTGCCGGAGCTTGTCGGCCGGCGCCGGAGCATCGCCGCCCGGCTGACCGAGGTACTCGACGGGGTGGAGGGCATCCGGGTGCCGCGGGTGCCGGACGGCGCCGAGCACTCGTACCACCTGTTCACGTTCTTCGTGGAGCCGGGCGGGCCGGTGAGCCGGCAGGAACTCCTGGATCAACTGGCCGCCGACGGGGTGCAGACGTATCTGCGCTACTTCCCGCTGCACCTGCTGCCCGAGTGGCGGCTGCGCGGCCACCGGTACGGGGAGTGCCCGACGGCCGAGCGGCTGTGGTTCGAGCAGCACATGAACCTGCCGTGCCACCCGTCCCTCAGCGACGGCCAAGTGGACTGCCTGGCCGCCTCGTTGGAGCGGGCCCTGCACGGCAGACCGGCCATGCGGGGCAGTCCGGTTCTGCGGGGCAGTCCGGCCCCCAGCAGCACACCGGCACTTCACGGAACGGGAGCGGGGTAGGGCCATGACCGACCTGCGCATCATCGACGAGCGGACCGTGCGGGCCCTGCTGCCCCCGCAGGACGCGGCCGACGCCATGGTCCGTGCCCTGACGGGCTTCGACGCGGGCGAGCTGTACCAGCATCCGAGGGTCGTGGTGGACCCGGCCGGGGACGGCGGAGCGAGCGGGCTGGCCCTGCTGATGCCGGCCGCCACCACCGGCGGCGACCGACCGTTGCTGGGCGTCAAGCTCCTCAGTCTCTTCCCCCGGGCCAGGGAGCGAGAACTGCCCCGGATCCAGGGCCTGGTGCTGCTGATGGACGCCGTGCACGGTGAGCCGCTGGCGCTGCTGGACGCGACCGCGCTCACCGAGATCCGCACGGCCGCGGTCTCCGCGGTGGCGACGGAACATCTGGCCCGTCCTGACGCACGGACGCTCGCGGTGCTGGGAACGGGCGTACAGGCACGCGGTCATCTGGCCGCGCTGGCGCAGGTGCGGAACTGGACGTCCGTACGGGTCCACGGCCGGACCGAGGAGGGCACGCGAGCCCTCGCGGAGTGGGCGTCGCATCTCGGCCTTCCTCTGGAGACCGCGGCCACGGCGGCGGAGGCCGTCGAAGGAGCCGACGTCATCTGCACCGTGACGTCGGCCTCCGAGCCGGTGCTGCCGGCGGGCCTCCCGACGTCCGGTGTGCACATCAACGGCGTGGGCGCCTACGGGCCGGAGTGCCGGGAGCTTCCGTCGGAACTCGTCGCGCGGGCCTCGCACTTCGTGGAGAACCGGGAGGCCGCCGCCCGGGAGGCGGGCAATCTGCTCATCCCGCGCAGGGAGGGCTTCCGGGTCGCCGAGCCGGTGGAGCTCGCCGAGGTGCTGACGGGCCGCCACCCGGGCCGCACCGGCGAGGAGGAGCTGACGGTCTTCACCTCGCTGGGGCTGCCGGTTGAGGACGTCGTCGCCTGCGAGCTGATCCACCGGCGCTCGGTGGACCAGGACCTCGGCCATCTCGTCCGGCTCTCCTCCCCCGAACGTCCCGATGAACGTCCCGGATCCGCCGCTCCGGCCCCGGCCGCCCGGCGGGCCGCGTCAACCACCGACCGAGAGGCTGAACGTTGAAGGCTTTTGTTCTCTTCGAGCTGATGAATCAGATGGTCCTGGTGGCGCAGGAGGCGAAGGCCCGCGGCTTCCACGTCGTGGCGCTGAACCACGATCCGCTGCGCGACTCGGGCGACTTCGCCGTCCCCGAGGGGGTGGTCGACGAACTGCTCCACGTGGAGTCCTGGTCCGACGGGGACGCGGTGCGCGCGCTGCTCGACAAGGTCCGCGGCTCGTACGAGATCGCGGGCACGTACGCCGGGTTCGAGCACACCCTCACGTACGAGACGGAGCTGCGGGAGCAGGTGGGGCTGCCCCGCAACGGCATGCGCGAGACCCGGCTGACCCTCGACAAGGGCGAGGTCCGCAGAAAGCTGTACGCCGAGGGCCTCTCCCGGCTGCGGTCGGTGACGCTGGCGGAGGCGCTCCGGTGGGAGGAGTGGCAGTTCGCCGGCCCCGCGGTGCTCAAGCCGACGCACGGCACCGGGAGCGCGCTGTGCTACATCGTCTCCACGCTCGACGAGCTGCGGGCGGCGGCCCGGAAGGCGGAGGCCGCGGACGTCATCAACCCGCTGATGAAGGAGTACATCCTGCGCGGCAGCGGATTCGTCCTGGAGGAGAAGGCCGAGGGCGAGCTGCTGTCCGTGGAGTCGCTCGTCCACGAGGGCACCATCCACCACGTCGGCCTGACAGGCCGTTACGTGCTCGCGGAGAACCCGGTGGTGGAGCAGGGACTGTTCTTCCCGTACGACCATCCGCGGCGGGTGGAGATCATCGAGACCTGCGAGCGCCTCCACCGGAGCCTGGGCATCTTCCACGGGCCGACGCACCTGGAGGTGATGGTCCCGGAGGAGGGGCCGGTGGAGCTGATCGACTTCAACCTGCGTTTCGCCGGGCTGGCCGCGACGGTGCTCGTGAACGAGGCGTTCGGGCTGCCCTTCGAGGCGTATCTGACGGACATCGCCTGTGGTCTCGAACCGGACATGGCGAAGCTGGGCGAACCCGCACGCTGCGCCGCCGATGTGCTGGTGATGCCGCCGCCCGGGGTCAGGGAGTTCCGGGATCTGACGTTCCCGGCGCAGGCCTCCACCCGCCGGCTGATGAAGAAGCTCGGGCAGCAACTCACCGGGCGCTCCGACCAGTTGGACGCCGTGGCCATGTTCACCGTCTCCGGCGACACCCCGGCGGAGACACACCGCAAGGTGCTCGAAGCACGGCGGGAGACGGTCTTCAACGGCGCTGCTCTCGGCGACATCCCGGCCACCCGTGTCGCCTTCGGCGGTCACCTGGGCGGTGAGCAGCCGTGACCCAGCGCACTGACGGCCCGCCACGGGTCCTCGTCGTCGACGGGACCGGCCGCGGCCACGCCCTCTGCCGCCTCTTCACCCGCACCGACCCGGACGTCACCGTCTACTACGGGCCGGGATGCGACGTCGTCCAGGAGGACCGGATCGTCGTCGCGGACTCGATCCGGGTCACCGAGCCGGAGACGGTGCTGACCTTCCTCGACGCACATCCGGTCGACTTCGTCTTCGTCTCGCACATCGACGGCCTCTCCATCGGGCTGGTGGACGCCCTGCGCGCCGCCGGCCACCGCACCATCGGCCCCACCCGGGAGGCCGCCCTGCTCGAAGCGAGCAAGGAGCGCGGCAAGCGCTTCTGCACCGACCACGGCATCCCCACGGCGCCCTACCGGGCGTTCACCGATCCCGCCGGGGCCAGGGCGTACATCGAGACCCTGCCGTACGCGTGCGTGGTGAAGACGGACGGGCTCACGCCGGACGGCGACGGGTCGGTGGTGTGCTCGTCGGCCGAGGAGGCCCTGCGGGCGGTCGACCACTTCGCCGACGAGTCGGGCGACGGCTTCCACGTCGTCGTCGAGCAGCGGCTGAGCGGCGAGGAGGTCTCCGTCTTCGCCCTGCTCGACGGCGAGAACGCACTGCTGCTGCCGACCGCACGGGACTTCAAGCGCACGCTCGAAGGCGACCTCGGGAAGAACTGCGACGGGATGGGCTCGATCGCGCCGCACCCCTCGGCCGGCCCCGACCTCGACGCCGAGATCCGCCGCACCCTGCTGGACCCGCTGGTCCGCGGACTGGCCGCGGAGGGCCTGCACTTCTCCGGGTTCCTGTACATCGGCGCGATGATCACCACCGACGGTCTTCAGGTCATCGAACTCAACGCCCGCTTCGGCGACTCCGAGGCGCAGGTCGTACTGCCCGGTGTGAGCAGCGACTTCACCGAGCTGTGCCGGGCGGTGCTCCGGCGGCAGCTGGCCGGGCGGGAGATCGTCTCGGACGGCCTGGTGCGCTGCAGCGTCGCCCTGACCCAGGGCAGCCTGGACCCGTCGGACCCGGAGGCGCTGCCGGGCTGGCCATTCGGCGCCTTCGCCTCGGGGCAGAGGGTGAACGGCCTCGATGACGTCGACCCCGGCGAGGCGGCCGTCTACTGCGCGAACCTGCGGCTCGGCGCCGGCGGACAGCCGGTCACCAGCGGCGGACGCGTGCTGCACGTGGTCGGCTCGGGCTCCTCTCTCCCGGAGGCACGGGCCCGCGCGTACCGAGGACTTGAGCGGATCTCCTTCGCCGGCATGCGCTACCGGGACGACATCGGGCTCACCGCGTCCAGGGAGAAGGCCCTCGCATGACCTCACGCACGCGAGCCCTCGTCCGGCTTCCTGCCTGCTCACCGGTTCGCCGGATGTCCACCGGCAAGATCAAGGAGGCCTCAGGGCGTTGACGATCGACGGATTGGACGGTCCCGCACCATGACCTCTGGAAACCCTCCCGCGCAGGCGGCACCCCTGTACTACACCGGCAGCCCGCTGGAGAAGGCCGGGAACCGGCGCACGGACCCGCGGTGGCTGAAGGAGACGCTCGAAGCGCCGGACACGCGGGTGATCCCGCTCTGGCGCGACCGGTGCCTGGTGCGCGGCGCCTCCCCCGCCCCGGTGAGCCTGGACGCGGCCGCCTGCTCCCGGTTGCCGGCCGGGGCAGGTGAGCCCGCGTTCCTGGGGCTCGCCGCCGACGCGGCCCGAACCGGCGACGGAAACAGCGACGGCGACGGCGAGGGCCACGGGGTGTTCGCCGTGGACCTCTCGGACCTCGATGAGGAGCAGGCACGCCGACTGACCGGCGCAGACGCCGTGCTCGACGTCCGCGCCCTGGTCGGGACCGTCGACCGGCACGAGGCCGCGCTGCTGGCGTACGCACGCGGGCTGCTGTTCTGGAACCGCCACCAGCGCTTCTGCGGTCGCTGCGGTGCGCCCGCCGAACGCCGCAACGGAGGCCATCTGCGGGTGTGTTCGGGCCCCGACTGCGGAAAGCTCCTGTTCCCGCGCATCGAACCCGCGGTGATCATGGTCGTCGAGTCCCCGGACGGCGAACGCATCCTGCTGGCCCGGCACCGGAACTCCACGCTGGGCACCTACTCGACGCTCGCCGGGTTCGTCGAGGTCGGCGACAGCCTCGAGGACGCCGTCCGCCGCGAGGTGCGGGAGGAGACCGGCGTCCGGGTCGGCGAAGTGGCGTACGTGGCCTCCCAGTCCTGGCCGTTCCCGGCCGGTCTGATGCTCGGCTTCCGCGCCACGGCGCTCGACGGCGGCACGGACGACATCACCGTCGACGACGACGAGGTGCTGGAGGCCCGCTGGTTCACCCGGGCCGAACTGGCCGCGCAGGCGGCGGACGACGGACGCCTGGGCCGCGTGGACTCCATCGACCAGCTCCTGCTGCACACCTGGCTGCGGGGCGACCGGCCCTGTCCGGGCCCCGGCGCCGGTCAGCAACCGAAGCCGCTGCCCAAGAACTGACGCCATCTCAAGACACGTGAAGGGTCGCACTCTGTGGACACCATCCTGATCATCGGCGGACGGCCGCACACCGTACGCAAGGCGAAGGAGCTCGGCCTGCGCGTCGTGCTGATGCAGCACCCCGAGTTCTACGCGCCCGAGGTGGCCGGCTTCGCCGACGGCATCCTGCTGGCCGACTACACCGACTGGGAGGTGGCCAGGCCCCTGGCCCTCGCCGCGCACGAGGCGTGGGGCTTCTCGCGGGTGGTCTCGCTGGTCGACCAGGCCATGCAGAACGTCGGCCGGATCAACGACCTGCTCGGACTCCCCGGCACCTCGCACGCCGTCTCGCACCGGTTCTTCGACAAGCTGGCGATGCGGCGCCGGCTGGAGGCGTCCGGCCTGGAGGCGGTCGCGGCGGAACCCGTCGAACACCCCGACGACATACGGGCGTTCGGCGCCGAGCACGGCTATCCGCTGGTGCTCAAGCCGGTGGACGGCACCGGCAGCCGCGGTGTCACCGTGATCGGGAAGGCCGGGGAGATCGACGAGGTGTGGAAGCGCTCGGAGGAGCTGCGCAGCACGGTCGTGACGGGCCCGGCCCGGTTCTACCCCGTGGACCGCTTCGTCGTCGAGGAGTACATCGACGGCCCCGAGTACGCGGTCGAGTCCTTCAGCTTCGGCGGCCGGCACATCGTCGTCGGCATCACCGAGAAGCTGTCCGCCGGAGTGGTGGAGGTCGGCCACGCGGAGCCCGCCATGATGCCCCCGGACGCCGAGGCCGCGCTGATCGGGCACATCACGGCGTTCCTGGACGCCATGGGCCTGCGGGACGGCAACGCCTGCACCGAGATCAAGATGTCCTCCCGCGGCCCCCGCATCATCGAGTCGCAGGACCGCGTGCCGGGCGACCGGGTCATGGACCTGGTGGAGCAGGTGTACGGCTTCGACATGGAGCTGTACTCCGTCGGCTGGCCGTTCGGCCTGCTGCCGGAACTGACGGAACGTCCGCCCGTGCGCTGCGGGGCCGCCACGCGCTTCCTCTCCGCCGACCCCGGCACGGTCACCGCCATCGAAGGGGTGGAGGAGACGGCCGCGCACCCGGACGTGCTGGACGTCGCCATGGAGGTGGGGATCGGCGACGAGGTCAAGGCGCTGGAGGACAACTACGACCGCATCGGCCAGCTGCTGACCACCGGCCCGGACGCGGCGGCGGCCGTCGAGCTCTGCGACCGCCTGCTCACCTCGATCACCGTCACGACCGCGCCCACGCCGGCGCACCCGCCCACGCCCGCACCCACTCTCCCGCCCGAGGGCGCCGATCGCCCCGAGACCCCGACGACCGCGAAGGCCTGAGCCATGGCTTCCCCACAGCCCAAGACGGGCAGATTCGGTTCGCTGCTCGACCTGATAGGCGTACCGCGGACCTCCGGGCACAACAGGTTCGTCTCCGCCACCGCCATCGACAGCATCGGCACCGGACTCGTCACCGCCTTCATCCTCATCTACTTCACCGAGACGACCCCGCTCTCGCTGGTCGCCGTCGGCGGTGCCATGACGACGGCGCGGCTGCTGGCGCTGCCGACGGCACTGGTGGTCGGTCCGCTGGTGGACCGCTTGGGGGCGCGGGTGGTCGCCGCGTCGAGCAACCTGGTGTCCGCCGTGGGCTACCTCGGCTTCCTGGCGGCCGACGAGCTCTGGCACGTCGTCGTGGTGGTGCTGATCGTCCAGATCGGGCACAGCGGCTACTGGACGTCCTCGAGCGCCCTCGTCGTCCTCGCCTCACCCGGCGGCAACCAGCGCACCCGCTGGTTCGGCTTCGTCCACGCGCTGCGCAACGCAGGTCTGGCACTGGGCGGCGCGATGGGTTCGGTGTGGCTGGCGGTGGACGATGCCGCCGGCCTCAACGGCATCATCCTGATCAACGCGGTCATGTGCGTGATCGCCGCCTCGCTGCTGCTGGCCTGGCGTCCCGAGCCGGGCCCGGACGAGGCGGACGGCCCGGACTCCGGGCAGACGCGGGCGAGTTACATGACCGTGCTGCGCGACGCCCGGTATCTGCTGCTGATCGGCATCAACGTCACCTTCGTCTTCGCGGCGCTGGTCATCAACGTCCTGCTGGCGATCTACATCGTCGAGGGGTTGCACCGGGAGGCGTGGATCGCCGGTGCCCTGCTGGTCCTGGCGGCCGTGCAGGTCACGTTCACCCAGACCATGGTCAGCAAGTTCGTCGAGCGGTTCCGTGCCACGCGGGTGCTGATCGCGGCGTGCGGCTTCAACGTGCTGGCGTTCGCCCTGTTCGCGCTGATGGACATCGCTCCGGTGTGGGCCGTGGTGCCGGGACTGTTCCTGGCGATGATCGTGCTGTCGGTGGGCGAGACGGTCTCGGCCGCACCGGGCGACCAGCTCAGCGTCGACCTGGCCCCCGAGCACGTACGCGGCCGCTATCTGGCGCTCTACCAGCTGTCCTGGACGTTCGGGCAGGTGACGGCCCCGGCGATCTTCACCTTCCTGCTGGCACGCCAGGCGGTGCTGCCGCTGATGTTCCTGATCGCGCTCAGCGCGGTCGCCGTGCCGATGCTCATGTGGCTGGAGCGGATGATCGCCCGCCCCGCCGCGGGCCCCGTGGACGACGCAGACCCGGACCAGGCGGACAAGGCGGCGCCGACCGAGCCCGCCGCCAACACCGCCCCCTGACCCTCCCGGCCCGGCGGGCCCCGCCGCCCGCCGCCGGCTCCTGCCCGAGCGCAACCCGTTCTAGCGAAGCGAGACACCGTGAAGACCGTTGTCATGATCTCCACGCGCGGTTCCGGCGCGTTCCGCCACGACCTGCTCAAGGCACCGGAGAACGCCCGTTTCATCGGGATGTACTCCGAGTACGACGTCGACAACGTCACCGACGCCCAGCGCGCGTACCTCGACGAGATCCATGTGCTGCCGTGCGGCCAGCCCGATCCGACCGTCGCCGAGTCCTCGCTCATCGACCGCGACCGTGCCCGCACACTGATCCACGGCCTGCTGGAGGAGACCTCCCGCGAGGACCTGGCGATCCTCTGCTACGACGAGCGCAATCTGCTCCTCGCCGCCGAACTCCGGGGAGAGTTCGGCCTGTCCGGCCCTCGCTACGAGGACATCCTGCCGTTCCGCGACAAGTGCCTGATGAAGGAGAGGGTGCGGGCCGCCGGCGTCCGCGTCCCGGCGTTCGGCCGCTACGACACGGAGGCCGCCGGAGCCGACCCGGCCGCCTACTACGCGAAGATCGCCGACGAGGTCGGGCTGCCCTTCGTGCTGAAGCCGGTCGACGGCAACTCCGCCGACGGCGTCTTCATGATCTCCTCCCGCGCCGACCACGACGCGGCGACGGCCGGTGGCTTCCACCGCCCCTACGAGTACGAGGAGTTCGTCAAGGGGACGATGTACAGCGTCAACATCGTCTCCCAGGGCGGGAGTTCGGTGTTCGCCGGCGTCACCGAGTACCTGGTGAACTCGACCCAGGTACAGGAGGGCCGCACCAACGTCGACGTCAACCTGATCGACTCCGACCCCCGCGTTCCCCGCATGATCGCCTTCGGCGAGCGGGCACTTGACGCCCTGGGCCGCCCCGACGGCGCCTCCCATCTGGAGCTGTTCCGGACCGCCGACGACGAACTGGTCTTCCTCGAAGTGGCCGCCCGCTTCAAGGGCATGGCCGGCGTGGAGGCGATGCAGCGCAACTACGGCGTGGCGCTGGTCAATCTGTCCGTGGAGATCGAGTCGGGCCTGGAGTCCGAGCCGTACGACGGCGAGCAGATCTACTGCTACGACGGCGTACTGCCCAAGCGCGCCGGAGTCGTGGAGAGCCTCGTCGAACCGGACATCGAGAGCGACTACGAGATGAGCTGGAAGCTGCGTCCCGGCCAGGTCATCGGCCAGGGCGAGTCGCTGTCCGACAACGGCGGGACCTTCCTCGTCTGGAACAAGGACTACGAGGCCATCTACCGGGACTTCCAGCGGTTCGCCCACTACACGCCCGTCACCTACCGGCAGTGAGGAGCGCTGTGCACGAGAACACGCGAGTGCTCGGCACTCCCCCGGCCGAACCCCGGGACGCCCTGCGCCACTTCCGCGACATCAGGCTGGCCTGCGAGACGGACCCCTACGACGTCCACTGCGACCTGGCCGCCGGGGCCGCCGGATTCGTACTGCTCGACAGCCGCCGCCGCACGGACCACGACCGCTGCCACATCCCCGGCGCACGGTCCTTCGCGCACCAGGAGATGACTGACGCCGCTCTGGCCGCACTGCCGAAGGACACCGTGTACGTCACGTACGGCTGGGGGCCCGGGTGCAACGCCGGCACCCGCGCGGCGGCCCGGCTGGCCGAACACGGCTTCCGGGTCAAGGAGATGATCGGCGGACTCGAGTACTGGCAGCGCGCCGGCTACGAAACGGCCTGCGCGCCTTCCCCGGCCCCCGCGCAGTGATGTGGCAGGCGGAGATACGGGTCGACCTCGACGCCGTACGGCACAACGTCACCCGGGTCAGGGCCGCCACCACGTCCCAGGTGATGGCCGTCGTCAAGGCCGACGCCTACGGCCACGGATCACCGGAGGTCGCCCGCGCCGCACTCGAGGCGGGCGCCGACCGGCTCGGCGTCGCCACCCTCGCGGAGGCCATGAGCCTGCGGACGGCAGGGTTCACGGCCCCTGTCCTGGCCTGGCTGGTGGGGCCCGGGATGCCACGGGCCGAGGCCGTGGCCGCCGGCGTCGAGCTGTCCGTATCCTCCCTCGACGAACTGGCCGAGGTACGTGCCGCCGCCCGCATCGCGGGCCGGCCTGCCGCCGTGCACCTCAAGGCCGACACCGGCCTTTGCCGCGGCGGCGCAAGGCCCGAGCACTGGCTCACGCTCGCGGAGGCCACCGCGAAGACCCAGGCGGACGGCCTGGTCGAGACGGTCGGGGCATGGAGCCACCTGGTGCACACGGACCGCCCCGAAGACCCTGTCTGCGTACGGCAGTTGAGCCTCTTCGCCGAGGCCCTGGAGGACCTGCGGTCGGTCGGCCTCCACCCCCCGCTGCGCCACATAGCCAACTCCGCCGCGGCCCTCGCCGCCCCCGCCACGCACCTCGACCTCGTCCGCGTCGGCTCCGCCGTCTACGGCCTGCCGCCCATGCCGGGCCGCGACTTCGGCCTACGCCCGGCCATGACCGTCCGGGCCCGGGTGCTGATGACCAAGCGGGTACCGGCCGGCTGCGGCGTCTCCTACGCCCACGACTACACCACCGACCGCCCCGCCACCCTCGCCGTGGTGCCCCTCGGCTACGGCGACGGCCTTCCCCGCGCGGCAGGCACCGCGGGCCGGGTCCTGGTCCACGGCGTCCCCAGACCGATCGCCGGCCGGATCTCCATGGACCAGTGCGTCGTCGACTGCGGCGACCTGCCCGTCGCCGCCGGGGATGTCGTCACCGTCCTCGGCGACGGCCGGGACGACGCCCCCACCGCCGACGCGTGGGCCGCGACCCTCGGCACCGTCAGCTACGACATCGTCACCGGCTTCGGCTGCCGATCCCGCCTCCCCCGCCACCACACGGGCCACAACGACCTCGCGCCTTCGTGAGCGGGCACGGACGCGGACGGCGGCGCCCGAACCGAGTTCGGGGGCGCTCCACGACTCGCGCACGCACCGTGGATCGCATCGACCGCCGGCCGGGGCAGCCCAGTTGGCGCGAAGCCCACCGTCACGCCCCTGCCGACGAGAAGTCAGACGTCCCCGAGTCCGTCGCTCCTGGGCGCCTCGTCCAGAACTGAGGTAAATGCGTCGACAAGGCCGCACGGCAACCGGCAGAGTGGCCGCCCGTGACGAGCAGTGAGCTGTGGACCCGTGAGACCGCTGAGCGCTACGACGCCGCGGAGGCTGAGAGGTCGTCGGCCGACGTACTCGGACCGGCTCTCGCCTTCCTCGCCGAACTCGCCGGAACGGGCCGGGCGCTGGAGTTCGCCATCGGAACCGGACGAGTGGGGGTCCCGCTCCGGGAACGTGGCGTGCCGGTGGTCGGTATCGAACTGTCCGAGCACATGGCAGCGGTTCTGCGGCGCAAGGTCGACGAGGACACGCTCCCGGTTGCCATCGGGGACATGGCAACCACCGTGGTCTCCGGCGAGTTCAGCCTGGTCTATGTCGTCTACAACACCATCACGAACTTGCTCACCCAGGACGAGCAGGTCGAGTGTTTCCGCAACGCGGCCCGTCATCTGAGGCCCGGGGGTCGATTCGTCATCGAGCTGGGCGTGCCACCGTTGCGGTTCTTGCCGCCCGGCCAGGTCGCGGTGCCGTTCGACGTCTCTGAGCAGCATCTCGGCTTCGACACCTTCGACCTGGTGGAGCAGACTCTTGTCTCCCACCACTTCACCCGCGACGGCGACGACGGTCGCTACCGCCGCGACAGCTCCCGGCACCGCTACGCCTGGCCGGCAGAGCTCGACCTGATGGCACGGATCGCCGGGCTCGAGCTGGAACGTCGCATCGAGGACTGGGACGGGGCACCGTTCACGCAGGACTCCACGAAGCACATCTCCGTATGGCGCAAACCGGTCTGATGCCGGCCACCGGGCCGTCGGCGCAAGCCCCTGAACTGCATCTCGGCGGACCGTCCAGCGCGATCAAGGACGGTCACCGTAGTTGCTGTACATCGCTGCTGTACGGCACGACAAAGCCCCCGCTGGATCTCTCCGACGGGGGCTCGACCTGGTGCTGCTCTGAGTTAGGTGGACCTGAGGGGATTTGAACCCCTGACCCTCTCGTTGCGAACGAGATGCGCTACCGGACTGCGCCACAGGCCCTTGCGACGGATGAAACCTTAGCATCCCGGCCGCGCCAGGCGTTAATCGGTTCCGGCGCTGGTCACCGCACATCCCGGCTCTCTCACCAGGCCCAGAGCCCCGGTGCCGGGCCCGGCGGAGGGCCGGTGCCGGTCACCGGGGGTCACTCGTTGGCGGCGCGCGGGCGGCCGTCTTCCTCGTACTGGTCGAAGAGCGGCGTCTGGCGCCGTCCACGTCCGCGACGTGCCCCGCTGCCGTGCTCCTCGTCCTGCTCCTGGCCGGACCCGGAGGAGGTGGCCGGGGGCTCGCTGCTCGCGCTGCTGGAGCGCGCGGAGCTCCATGTGCCGGGGGCCTCCAGGTCCACGCCACGCGTGCTGCGCGGGGCGACGGGCGCGCTGACGTACGTCGGGAGCGGCACCGGCACGGGGTCCCAGCCCTCTGCGGGCTCGCGGCCGCCGTCGCGCTGCTGGTCGACCCACTCCGCGTGGTCCGTCTGCTCCACGAGCGCGCGCCGGCCCGCCGCCGCGGGCTCCTCCTCGTGCGCGGTCGCGCCGGGCTCGGCCGCCGGAGCCTGCCCGGAGGGGCCGGGGTGAGCCTCGGTGGGGACGCCCGCGCCGGCCTTCGCCTCATCCGCCGCCTTCCGGGCGCGCTTCTCCTTCGCCGCGGCCTTCGCTCGGCGCTTGTCCATGACGGCGGCGAAGCGCCGGCGTTCCTGCACGCGCAGATGGACGATGTACGTGCTCAGCAGCAGCCCGGGCGCCGCCGGGGCCCACAGGAAGGCGAGGCCGCCGACGGCAGCGACGATCGTGCCCGCGGTGAAGGCGAGGAAGAGAACCATCGTGGTGCGCCGGCGCCGGGCGAGCACCTTGGCGCGCTTGCTCTTCTGCCGGGCCTTGTCGCGTTCCGCCTTGCCTCGTTCGACGCCGTCCCGCTCGGAGGAGCTGTGGCCGTTCTCGCTCCGGCCGTCGGCGTTCGCACCATCGGCATCCGCGGCCTCGGAGCCGGAGGCGCCGAGCACCTCCGTGGGAACGCTCGTAACGCCCTGGCCCACCATGGTCTTTGGGTCGGCGTAGGCACGTACGTCGACCGACTCGTCGACGTCGGCGGAATCGTCCGCGCCGTCCGCGTTCTCGGGGGCGGTGCCGGGGGCCGAGAGATCGCCGTGTTCCTCGGGGACTTCACCGTCGCGGCGCTCGTTCTCCCTCGCGTAGCGCCTTTCCATTGCCGCCTTGCCTGACAGCAGACGGATGGCGGTGCTGAAGCGTTCCGTCGGACGGGATTCGTTCAGCTCGTCCTGCCTGCGGAGCCACATCGGCACCAAGTAGGCAGCCCAGGCCCCGACGATGACTGCGTAGATGAGGCCACTGCTGTTCACCCTCACACGGTAGAGGGGTTGAGCCGCACCCATCTGCCAAATACGGCGGTGTGTCGCATGATCCGGCTGATCTCTCCATGTTTTTCACCGCCGTTGAGCGCGGAACTGCGCCTGTTCAATTCCCGGGCGCACACCGGGTGTTCAGCAGGAACCCCATAATATCGAACGTCTATTTTATTTTCTGGAGGCGCCCGGAGCCGTTCGGTGCCAACGCGTGAGGAGTCCTTCCGGCACTTCTTCTGCCGTCAGGGCGAATACGAGATGGTCGCGCCACGCACCGTCGATATGCAGATAGCGCGGCCTCAACCCCTCCTCGCGGAAGCCGAGTTTCTCCACCACGCGCCGGCTCGCCGCGTTCTCGGGGCGGATGCAGATCTCGATGCGGTGCAGCCCGACCGTACGGAAACAGTGGTCCGTGGCGAGCGCGACGGCCGTCGGCATCACACCGCGTCCGGCGACCGCGCGGTCGACCCAGTAGCCGATGTGGCCGGAGCACATCGAACCCCAGGTGATCCCCGCGACCGTCAACTGGCCCGCGAGGCGCCCCTGATGCTCCACGACGAAGGGAAGCATCCGGCCCGCCTGCGCCTCGGCGCGCAGATGACGGACCATCTGCCGGTACGAGGGACGGCTCGGCGGCGTGAGCCCGGGCGGTGCGGGCGGGATGGTGGCTTCCCAGGGCCGCAGCCATTCGCGGTTGCGCTGGTTCACTTCGCGCCAGTCACGCTGGTCGCGCAGCTTTATGGGACGGAGGGTGGTCTTACCGTCCGTCAGCACGATCGGCCAGGAAGCGTTCAGTTGAGGTCCCCTCTGGGGTGGTCACCACCGTGGATCTGGTCGACGGCATGCGTCAACAACCGTTCCAACACCACGAGTCCGTCGCGTACTCCGCCAGACGAACCCGGAAGGTTGACGATCAGCGTGCTGTTGGCGACGCCTGCGATCCCCCGCGACAGGGCGGCCGTCGGGACCTTCTCCGCACCCTGGGCGCGGATCGCCTCGGCGATGCCCGGAACCTCGTAGTCCAAGAGGCGGCGCGTCATTTCGGGGGTGCAGTCGGTGGGTGAGACGCCGGTGCCGCCGGTGGTGACGACGACGTCGTAGCGGGCCGCGACGGCGGCGCCGAGCACTTCAGCGACCGGTTCGCCGTCCGGTACGACGCTCGGCCCGTCCACTTCGAAGCCCATAGCTGCCAGGGCCTCGACGATCAACGGGCCGCCCGTGTCCTCGTAGACACCTTCTGCAGCGCGGTTCGATGCCGTGACGGCGAGGGCGCGGTAGGGATTCAGGGCTGGGCTCATACGGCTGACTCCTCCTCGCTGGACTCGCTGCGCCGGCCATTGTCTCCCTGACGGGCGCGGGACGAACTCGCCCCGGCACGCGTCCAGTTCCCGGAGCGGCCGCCGCTCTTCTCCTCGACGCGAATGTCGGATATGACTGCCGACTTGTCCACGGCCTTGACCATGTCGACCACGGTGAGGGCCGCGACCGTCACCGCCGTCAGGGCCTCCATCTCGACGCCCGTGCGGTCCGTCGTCTTCACCTGCGCGGTGATCTCGACGGCCTCCTCGGTGACCGACAGCTCCACCGCCACGCCGGAGACGGCGAGCGGATGGCACAGCGGGATGAGGTCCGGCGTCCGCTTGGCTCCCATGATGCCCGCGATGCGGGCCGTGGCCAGGGCGTCTCCCTTCGGCAGCCCCTGGCCGTCCTCGCCGCGAAGAAGCTCGACCACGCGGGGAGAGACCAGCACACGCCCGGCCGCGCGGGCCGTGCGGGCGGTGACGTCCTTCGCTGAGACGTCGACCATGCGGGCGGCCCCGCCCTCGTCGATGTGGGTGAGGTGCTGCTGCTCTGCGCTGCTCATCGTGCTCCCGAAACCGTCCCTGTGTCCGGATACGGTACCGGGCATGCGGCGAGGAGGCTCCGCCTCGTCGCTACTGGTCGAGCGGGATGACGGTCACTTCCTCCCCCGGAGTGAGGCGTGTCGTCTTCTCCGGGACGTCGATCAAGGAATTCGCCTGCGCCAGGGCCGCGACGAGATGCGAGCCGGCGCCCCCGACGGGACGGACCGTGCCCACCGCCTCGCCCGCCTCCGGCGGAAGGTAACCACCGCGCAGGAACTGGCGCTTGCCGTCGGGCGACGTCAGCGCCTCCTCCGACTCCAGCCGGGCCCTGGCCGTCTCGCGCCGCACAGAGGCACGGCCCATCAGCGCCCGCACGGCGGGTCTCACGAACAGCTCGAAAGAGACGTACGAACTCACCGGATTGCCCGGCAGGGCGAGGACGGGTGTGCGGTCCGGGCCGATCAGGCCGAAACCCTGCGGTTTGCCGGGCTGCATCGCCAGCCGGCGGAACTCCACGTTGCCGCTGCCGCCGTCGATCCTCGAGAGGACCTCCTTGACCACGTCGTAAGCACCGACGCTGACGCCGCCACTGGTGACGACCAGGTCCGCGCGGATCAGCTGGTCCTCGATCGTGGCGCGCAGGGTGTCCGCGTCGTCCACGACGGCGCCCACCCGGTAGGCGATCGCGCCGGCGTCCCGGGCGGCCGCGGTGAGCACGAAGCTGTTGGAGTCGTAGATCTGGCCCGAGCCCAACTGCTCCCCGGGCTGCACGAGTTCACTTCCCGTGGAGACGACGACAACGCGCGGGCGCGGACGCACCGTCACGGTGCCGCGGCCGATCGCCGCGAGCAGGCCCACCTGGGGCGGGCCGAGGACCGTGCCGGCGCTGAGGGCCATCGCACCGGCCCGCACATCGCTGCCCCGGGGGCGCACATGCTGCCCCTCCTCGACGGGACGGTGGACGCGGACCTCGCCGGCCGCTCCGCGGGGGTCGTGGCTGCGGGCTCTCATCGTCTCGACCGGGGCGCCGCCCAGGCCGCCGTCCGTCCACTCCACGGGGACGACGGCCTCGGCTCCCGGCGGCAGCGCCGCACCCGTCATGATGCGGGCCGCCTGGCCTCGCTCGACCACGGGCAGATCGCCCTCGCCGGCCGCCACATCCCCTATGACGGTGAGCACCGCGGGGAACTCCTCCGTGGCGCCCTGGACATCGGCGGTGCGCACCGCGTATCCGTCCATCGAGCTGTTGTCGAAGGGGGGCAGTGAGACGGGCACCGTGACGTCCTCGACGAGCACGCACCCCTGGGCGTCGAGCAGTTGCAGCTCGATGGGCTCAAGGGGGCGGATGCTGCTGAGGATGTCGTCCAGGTGCTCCTCGACCGACCAGGTCTCGCTCAAGCCTCACATCTCCTCGGTGACGAAGCCGCGCAGCCAGTCCCGGAAGTCCGGGCCCAGGTCCTCACGTTCGCATGCCAGTCTGACAATGGCCCGCAGATAGTCGCCACGGTCACCGGTGTCGTAGCGGCGGCCGCGGAAGACGACGCCGTGCACCGGGCCGCCGAGCGAGGGTTCGGCGGCGAGGGTCTGCAGCGCGTCGGTGAGCTGGATCTCGCCTCCGCGTCCGGGGTCGGTCTTGCGCAGCACGTCGAAGACCGCCGGGTCGAGCACGTAGCGTCCGAGGATCGCGAGATTCGACGGGGCCTCCTCCACCCGCGGCTTCTCGACGAGGTCGGAGACCTGGACGACGTCCGGCTCCCCGGTGGGCGCCGCGGCCGCGCAGCCGTAGAGGTGGATGCTCTCCCGGGGGACCTCCATGAGCGCGATGACGCTGCCGCCGAACTCCTCGCGCACCTCGATCATGCGGGTCAGCAGCGGGTCCCGGGGGTCGATGAGGTCGTCGCCCAGGAGCACGGCGAAGGGCTGGTCGCCCACGTGCGGGGCGGCGCACAGAACGGCGTGGCCGAGGCCGCGGGGGTCGCCCTGGCGCACGTAGTGCATGGTGGCGAGGTCGCTGGACTCCTCGACCCTGCTGAGCTTCGTCTCGTCGCCCTTGTCGCGCAGGACCTGCTCGAGCTCGTAGTTACGGTCGAAGTGGTCCTCAAGGGGGCGCTTGTTGCGGCCCGTGACCATCAGAACGTCCGGCAGCCCGGCCGTGACCGCTTCCTCGACCACATACTGGATCGCCGGCTTGTCGACGACCGGAAGCATCTCCTTGGGCGTTGCCTTGGTGGCGGGCAGGAAGCGGGTGCCCAGGCCCGCTGCCGGGATGACAGCCTTGCTGATCCGTGCTCGGGAAGTAGTCATGTCCCGCACGATAACCGGTGGCTTTGTGCAGATGGCAACGCTTCGCACGGATATGTAGTGCTATGAGCAACAGCGCGCGAGCGGAAGGGATCCGAAGCGGCAGTGGGCGAAAACGACGCTAGTAAGCACGCGTTGCGGGAGAGCATCCTCGCGGTGAGGGCCAAGTTGACGGCGCGGGACGCGGAAGCAACGGCAACCGTACTCGCCGAACGCGCCCTGGAGTTGCCGGAACTGGCCGAGGCGCGCACGGTCGCGGCGTATGTCTCGATAGGACGGGAGCCGGGCACGGGCCCGCTTCTGGAAGCGCTGCGCGCGCAGGGCGTGCGTGTGCTGCTCCCGGTTCTGCTGCCGGACAACGACCTGGACTGGGGCGTGTACGAGGGCCACGACAGGCTCGCGAAGGCCCGGAGAGGGCTGTTGGAACCGGAAGGCCCGCGCCTGGGGCCCGATGCGGTCACGGAGGCGGACGCGGTGCTGCTGCCCGGCCTGGCCGTCGACGGGGAGGGCATCCGGCTGGGCCGCGGCGGCGGCTCGTACGACCGGGTGCTGGCGCGGATCGGGGCGGCCGGCGCGCGCCCGGCGCTGGCCGTGCTGCTGTACGACGCCGAACTGGTGGGCGCCGTACCGGCGGAGCCGCACGACCTGCCCGTGGCGGCGGCGGTGACGCCTTCGGCCGTTCACCGCTTCACGGCGCCGCCGCCGCACCACGCCTGAGCGCCCGGCCCCACCCCGCCCCGCGGCGCCGTGACCGGTTCCGGACCGCCACGGGCCCGGGACGGGGCCGGACCGGGACCGGCTCCTGGCTACGGCGTCAGCGCCATCTTCTCGTCCGTACCCTTCTCCACCGCCCGCTGGCTGAACGCCCAGGGCAGCAGGGCCCCTTCGGACCACTTGTCCATCTGGTCCACGTAGTGCGGGTTGTAGGCGTGCCCCGAGGCGCCGGTGAGGTTGATCCAGCGGGACTTGTCGAAGTTGTCGAGGTTCACGACCATCCGCATCGACGGCGCCCAGATCACGTCGTAGCCACCTGCGGCGTTCCAGCCGGTGGCGTTGACCGCGTCCTTGCCGCCGCCGAGGTCCCACGGGCCGCGGTTGAGCAGGAACTGCATGAAGCCCGGACCGTCGGTCCCTATGGTCTGGTTCTTCAGCATCAGGTGGTGCAGGCGGCCCCAGCTCCAGGAGTCGATGTCCTTGCCGAGCTTGGACGTCAGCTCCCAGCGCGCGTTCTTCATCGCGTGCGCGAGGAGGTCGTCGAGGTTCCGGTCGCCCGGGCGGCCGTTGTTGCCCGGCGTCTTCCACCAGTCGCTGTCCTCGTCCTTCATGAGCTTGCGCACGACCTCGTACCAGCGGTCGCCTCCGTCGGGCTGCGCCGAGGCCGTGTCCCGCATGCCGCACTCGCGCACCAGGCGGGGCTTGCCGCGGAGGTCCTCGACGGGGCCGGACTCGTCGGTGGGACGGACGTTGAGGCAGTCGCCCTTGACCCGCAGTTCCTTGGGCAGCTTGTTGCCGAAGGCGAGGAGCAGCATGTTGCGCCAGACGGCGTTGAAGTACGCGGCGGGAGCCGAGTCGGCGTCCTGGGTGTAGTTCCAGCCCTCGAGGAGTTGCTGGGCCTCACGCACGTACCCGTCCTCTATGTTGATCTTCAGCAGGCGAGGCACGAGCAGCTTCGCGATCTCGCTGCTGTTGTCCATCTGCAGGGTCTGCATGTCGCCCATGGAGATCTTGCCGCCGTCGGCGATCTTCGAGCTGATCAGGTCGTTGATGCGCTGGCTGCGTGTGCCGTAGCCCCAGTCCTTGGTCAGCATGTAGGGGTACTTCTTCTCGTCGACCACGGCCTGGTTGGCGGTGACTATGTATCCGCGGCTGGGGTTGTACTCCCATGGCAGCGCCTTCTGCGGTACGAAGCCCTTCCACCGGTAGCGCGAGTCCCAGCCGGGCGCCGGGTAGCGTCCGTCGCCCTTGCCGCGCACCGGGATGCGCCCGGGCGCCTGGTAGCCGATGTTGCCCTTGGTGTCGGCGTAGATCAGGTTCTGCGAGGGGACCGCGAAGTCGCTCGCGGCGGCACGGAACTGCTTGAAGTCCGCGGCACGGTTGATCTTGAAGACGGCGTCCATGGTCTTGGTGGGGCTGAGCGCCGTCCACCGCAGCGAGATCCCGTAGCCGTCGCCCCGGTCCGGTGCGACGTTGTCGACGGGTGACTCCTCGCCGACCTTGCGCAGTTCGCTGTCCCGGTCGGAGAGGACCGGGCCGTTGTTGGTCTCGCGGACCGTTATCTCCCGGTTCGCACCGCCGGCGACCTCGATGGTCTCCTTGCGCGTCTTGTACGAACGGCGCCTGCCGTCGTACAGGTAACCGCCGTCCTTGAACTTCTCCAGATACAGGTCGGTCACGTCCGCGCCCAGGTTCGTCATGCCCCAGGAGATGTCCTGGTTGTGCCCGATGACGACGCCCGGCAGCCCGGCGAAGGTGAACCCGGAGACGTCGTAGGGGCAGGCCTTGGAGACGTTCCGGCAGTGCAGCCCCATCTGGTACCAGATGGACGGCAACTGCGGTGAGAGATGGGGGTCGTTGGCGAGGAGCGGCTTGCCGGTCGTCGTGTGCTGCCCGGACACCACCCAGGAGTTGGAGCCGATCCCGCTGTTGCTCGGGCCGAGCAGCGAGGGGATCTTGTCGAGCCGGGTGGCGACGGAGCTGAGCTGCGAGCCCGCGCTCCGCACGGCCTGCTGCGCGCCGGCGGCGCCGTCCGCGGAGGCGGCCGACCGGCCCTTGGGGTCGAACTCCTTGTTGGCCGGGTCTATCGCGCCCTCGGTGACCGGCTTGTTCCGCTCGGTCGGGTAGTCCGGGTACAGCTCGGCGATCTGCTTGCTGGACAGGCGGCCGGCCATGAGCGCGCGGTCGATCTCGGACGACATGTTGGCGCGCAGGTCCCATGCCATCGCCTTGAGCCAGGCCACGGAGTCGACGGGGTCCCACTTCTCCGGGGAGTAGCTGCTCGAGAGGTCCAGTGCGGCGTACTCGAGGGAGGCGGCGGACCCCTTGTGGTCCTTGAGGTAGGCGTTGACGCCGGCGGTGTACGACTTGAGGTTGGCCTTGGTCTCCTTGGACAGCCCCGCGTACTCGCGCTCGGCGACCTTTCGCCATCCGAGGGTGCGCAGGAAGGCGTCCGTCTTGACCTGGCCCTGACCGAACATCTCCGACAGCCGCCCGGACGTCATGTGCCGCCGTACGTCCATCTCCCAGAAGCGGTCCTGTGCCTGGACGTACCCCTGCGCGGTGAACAGGTCGCTCGAACTGTCCGCGTACACCTGCGGAATGCCCTCGCGGTCACGGTGGACGGTCACCGGGTCCTCCAGGCCCTTCAGCTTCAGCGAGCCGCTGGTCTGGGGGAAGGAGTCGCGGACCGTGCTGATCGTCCAGAACGTCCCGCCGCCGACACCGGCCACGAGCAGCAGCACGACGGCGATCACGAGCAGACGGGCGCGTCGCGAGGTCTTCTTGGCGGGCATCGCTGTCCTTCGAGGGCAGGGTGGACCTTGGGCGTGAGGACCGGAGCGGAGCTGACGGAGCCACGCCGGACCAACCATAGGCGGAGCCGGAGCAGCGCTACACAGGGAGTCACAGCCCGGCCGTCCACGACATTCAAGCAATGGTAAATTGTTAGCAACGCGAACGAACTGACGAACGTGGAAGGGACTTCGCGGTTCGAGCGAGAGAGAGGATCCGCCCCTGAGTGTCGACCGCCTCAACCAACTGCTTCTCCTCAGCACCCTCGTCCTGCTGTTCGCGGTCGCCGCAGTAAGACTCTCATCGCGCAGCGGGCTTCCCAGCCTGCTGGTCTATCTAGGAATCGGCATCGCCCTGGGGCAGGACGGCCTGGGCGTGCAGTTCGACAACGCCGAACTGACCCGCACGCTCGGCTACGCGGCCCTTGTGGTGATTCTGACCGAGGGCGGCCTCAGCACGAAGTGGCGTGAAATCCGCCCCTCGGTACCGGCCGCGGCCGTCCTCTCGACGGTCGGTGTGGCCGTGAGCGTGCTGGTCACGGCGACCGCGGCCCACTACCTCATCGGCCTCACCTGGCAGACGGCACTGCTCGTGGGCGCCGTGGTCTCCTCGACCGACGCGGCCGCCGTCTTCTCCGTGCTGCGCAAGGTGCCTCTCCCGAAGCGGCTGGCGGGTGTGCTGGAGGCGGAATCGGGCTTCAACGACGCTCCGGTCGTCATCCTCGTCGTCGCCTTCTCCCAGCTGCACTTCTCGCCGAGCCACTGGTACGTGCTCGTCGGCGAGCTCCTGCTGGAGCTCGCCATCGGACTCGTCATCGGGCTCGCGGTGGGCAAGCTGGGCGCGATGGGGCTCGGCAGGGTGGCACTCCCCGCCTCGGGCCTCTACCCGATCGCCGTGATGGCGCTGTGCGTGCTGTCGTACGCGAGCGGCGCGATGCTGCACGGCTCCGGGTTCCTCGCGGTCTACGTCACGGCGCTGATTCTGGGCAACGCGAAGCTGCCCCACCGTCCCGCCGTGCGGGGCTTCGCCGACGGGCTGGCATGGATCGCGCAGATCGGACTCTTCGTGCTGCTCGGCCTGTTGGTCACGCCGCACGACCTGGTCGACGACTTCTGGCCGGCGATCGGCGTCGGGCTCGTGCTGACGATCGTGGCCCGCCCGCTGTCGGTGATGTGCAGCCTGCTCCCCTTCGACCAGCGCTGGCGCGACCAGGCGCTGCTCTCGTGGGCGGGGCTGCGGGGAGCGGTGCCGATCGTGCTCGCGACGATCCCACGCGTCGCCGACGTCGGGGGCAGCGAGCGCATCTTCAACATCGTCTTCATGCTCGTGGTCATCTTCACGGCGGTGCAGGGGCCGACGCTGCCCTGGCTGGCGCGCAAGCTGAACCTGAGCGACAGCGACGAACCGATGGACATCGACATCGAGTCCGCGCCCCTGGAACGGCTGCGGGGACACCTGTTGTCGGTGGCCATCCCCCCGCACTCGAGGATGCACGGCGTCGAGGTGGGCGAGCTGCGCCTCCCGCCGGGCGCGGCGGTCACGCTCGTCGTACGGGACGACAAGAGCTTCGTACCGCTGCCGACGACGATGCTGCGCCACGGCGACGAACTGCTCGTCGTGGCGACCGACCCGGTGCGTGATGCGGCCGAGAAGCGGCTGCTGGACGTCGGCCGGGGCGGCAAGCTCGCGGGCTGGCTCCACGGGTCAATGCGGGACTGAGGGGCGAGGTCCGTTCGGGGCGCGGATCCGGACCACTTCGGGGCGGGTTCGGAGGCGGGGTTCGGGACGGCGTTCGGGGCGGGGGTTTCAGGGCCTCACGGGGCTGGTTCACGGGGATCACGAGTGCCGACGAGGCCGTTATCCTCCAGAGGGCAAGAGAATTCACCGTTCCCGCCTGACGCAGGGCTGGCGCGGCCGGTCGGCACCGCGCAAGAGGACAGCCTTCGGCGCAGCAGCGCGCTACCAGGTGGCAGAGAGGCTCGGCCGTGGCAACCCCGGCCACAGCGACCGGCGACCGCCGGAGCGGCTACGGCGCACTGCTGCGCACACCCGGCGCATGGCGCTTCCTGATACCCGGCTTCCTGGCACGGCAGCCGATCGCGATGCTCGGCGTCGGCACGGTGCTGCTCGTCGAGCACACCACCGGTTCGTACGGGGCAGCGGGCATCGTCATCGCGCTCTCAGGGGTCTCGATGGCCCTGCTCGCACCGCAGGGCGGCAAGCTCACCGACCGCTTCGGGCAGGGGGCCGTACTGGTTCCGCTCGTGCTGCTGCACGCGTTGTCGGTCTCGGCGCTGATCGTGCTGGCGCTGCGCGAGGCGCCGCTGTGGACGTTGTTCGCGGCCGCGGTGCCGGCCGGTGCGACCATCCCGCAGATCAGCCCGATGGTGCGGGCGCGCTGGTCGGCCTGCCTGAGCGGCCGGGGCGGTTCGGAGGGCCTGGACGGATCGGAGGGCCCGGACGGTTCGGAGGGCCGGAAGGGCAAGGGCGGCAGCGGCGACGCGGACGGCACGAGCGGCCGGGACGATCGGGGTGCCCCGTCGCTCGTCACGACGGCGGCGGCCTTCGAGTCGGTGACGGACGAATTCAGCTTCGTCGTCGGCCCCGTACTCGCGACGGCACTGTGCACAGGGGTGCACCCGGCGGCCGGCCTCGCCGCGGAGGTCGCCCTGATGCTGGGCAGCGGACTGCTCTTCGCCGCGCAGCGAGGCACCCAGCCGGAGGTGCGCCCGGGGGCACGGCGCCGTGGCGGCCGTGCCGGCAGCGCCACCGGCGAGGGCTCCGGCGGCGACGCCACGGGCGGCGAAGGCGGCGTCCACTCGGCGCTCGGCGTCAGGGGCGTGCGGGTTCTGATCGCGGCGCTGCTGGGCATAGGCACCGTCTTCGGCGGCATGCAGGTCTCGGTCGCCGCCTTCACGCAGTCCGCGGGCGCCCCGGAACTCAACGGCGTGCTGTACGGGGTCTTCGCCGCGGGCAACATGTCGGCCGCTCTCGCCGTCGGCACGGTGCACTGGAGACGGAGCGCAGACGTGCGGCTGCTGATCGCCTATCCGGTGCTCGTCCTGGCTGCGCTCGCGATGGCCGTGACGGCCCAACTGACGCCGTGGCTGCCGCTGGTGGGCGGGCTCGGACTCGTGCTGGGGCTGTGGGTCGCGCCGTCCATGATCACGGGCTTCACGCTGGTCGAGCTGCTGGTCCCGGCGGCGTTCCGCACCGAGGCGTTCACCTGGCTGACGGGCGCGGTGGCGCTGGGGCAGGCGTCCGGCTCGATGGCCGCGGGGCAGCTGACGGATGCGGCGGGCGCCGGCGCGGGCTTCTTCGCGCCGCTCGCGGGTACGGGGCTGGCGCTGGCCGCACTCGTCGTCTTCCGCCGCCGGCTCGCGATACGCCCGGGAGATCGCTCGTCCGGAGGTGGGGTGGGTCACCGTCCACCTGTCCCGGTGGACTGAGGCGCGGGAATACTGCAATATGGAGCGTCGTTAGCACTCACCGAGTAAGAGTGCCAGGAGGAGAACGTGCCGACGTACCAGTACCAGTGCACCGAGTGCGGCGAGGGCCTCGAGGTGGTGCAGAAGTTCACCGATGACTCGCTGACCGAGTGCCCCAGCTGTGAGGGCCGCCTGAAGAAGGTGTTCTCGGCCGTCGGCATCGTCTTCAAGGGCTCCGGCTTCTATCGGAACGACAGCCGCAGTTCGGCGAACTCCGGCAAGTCGTCCTCCGGCTCCTCCGAATCGTCGTCCAAGAGCAACGGCGACTCCTCATCGACCTCCGGGTCGTCCTCGACGTCCTCGTCCTCCGACTCCGGCTCCGGTTCGGGCTCCTCGGACTCGGCGAAGGCGGGCTCCTCGTCCTCCTCGTCGAACTCGTCCGGCAGCAACGACTCCAAGAGCACGAGCAAGGCGGGCAGTTCGGCCGCCTGAGAGCGCGGCCGAGACCTCTCGTGGACCGGGCGGGCCCCTGCTGGGCGCCCGCCCCGGAACTGCCGTGGCGGGCTTCACGGCCCGCCAGCGCGCGTTCGCATGCTCCCCTTAGGGTGGCCGCATGAGTGAACAGGCAGAGATCGGCGTCATCGGCGGTTCCGGCTTCTACTCCTTCCTCGACGACGTGACCGAGGTCACGGTCGACACCCCGTACGGCACACCGAGCGACTCGCTGTTCATCGGTGAGCTGGCCGGCCGTCGCGTCGCCTTCCTGCCGCGGCACGGCCGCAAGCACCATCTGCCTCCGCACCGCATCAACTACCGCGCGAACATGTGGGCGTTGGCCTCCGTCGGCGCGCGGCAGGTGCTGGGTCCGTGCGCGGTGGGCGGTCTCCGCCCCGAGTACGGGCCGGGGACGCTGCTCGTGCCGGACCAGCTCGTGGACCGCACCAAGTCGCGTACGCAGACGTACTTCGACGGTGAGCCGCTGCCCGACGGGTCCGTGCCGAACGTCGTGCATCTGGCCTTCGCCGACCCGTACTGCGAGGCCGGGCGGCAGGCATCGCTGGCCGCGGCGCGGGAGCAGGGCTGGGAGGCGGTCGACGGCGGCACGCTGTGCGTGGTCGAGGGCCCCCGCTTCTCCACACGCGCCGAGTCGCGGTGGCATGCCGCGCAGGGCTGGTCCGTCGTCGGCATGACCGGCCACCCGGAGGCGGTTCTCGCCCGTGAACTGCGGCTCTGCTACTCCTCGCTGAATCTCGTCACGGACCTGGACGCGGGCGCGGAGACCGGCGAGGGCGTCTCGCACGAGGAAGTGCTGCGCGTGTTCGGGGAGAACGTCGGACGGCTGCGGAAGGTCCTCTTCGACGCGGTCGGGAAGCTGCCCGAGAAGCGCGAGTGCCATTGCGCGGATTCGCTCGGCGGACTGGACCCGGGCATCGAACTCCCGGGCGCTCCGCGGGAGTAGGGGCTGCTGCCCGCGAAGGCGGCGGGTGGCGCGGGCTGTGCTGTCGGGCGTCGCCCCTCGGGTGCTCCCGGGCGCTGTCGCGGCAACTCCCCTTCGTGACGCGGTTGTCCACAACTGCCTGCTTATCCACAGATCTCGGCCGATTTCTCCAGAGGCGGCGCCGAGCCTGCAGTCTGGCAGCGGAAGACGGATTCTCCGACGCTCCGACTGCAGGCGGTGATCGTGATGCCCCGGGATTCTCAACACCGGTTCCACGGTGGTGGCATGGGCGGCCACGGTGAGGGCCGCGACGCGCGGTCCCGCAGCCGCCGCGGCTCCGGCCACATTCCTGGCCCCCGCGCGGTTCCTGACCTGACACCGGTGCGTCCTGCCTTCCGCGGCCGGCACCGCCTGCGCAGGATCGTGCGCGGACGGCGGCGCGTCACGGCGGCCGGGCTCGCCGTCGCAGCGGCGGCGCTCGCCGTCTGGGTCCCCCGCGGAGAGCGTGCCGATCCGGCCCACGCTCACGCCGGACGGGAGTCGCCGCCGGGCCGGGCCGCCACCACGTCACTGCCAGATCGGCATCCCACGGGCGGGCGGGAGCCGGGGCCCGTCGTCTCCGCTCCGGTGCGGATCGCGGACGCCGCGTCCGTGCGGCTGCTCCACCCGGGAGACCGGGTCGATGTGATCGCCGGACCGGACGGGACAGGGCGGGCCAGGGTCGTGGCCAGGGGCGCGCGGGTGGATCGAGTGCCCAGGTCCGTGGAGACTGGCGCGGTCGGCGCAGCGGACGAAGGAGCACTTGTCGTGCTCAGAGTGCCGCGCGGGACGGCCACCGCGCTCGCGGGCGCGGGGGCCGCCGGCAGGCTGGCGGTGACGCTGTGCTGAGCCGGCGATCCGCCCGCCCCGTGCGCCGCTGTCCGTACCGCACAGAAGTCGACACGAGACGGGTCGAAGAGCGTGACAGCTGTCGAGAGCGAGAAGAAGGGCCTGCTGACGGGATTCAGGGAATTCCTGATGCGCGGCAACGTGGTCGAACTGGCCGTTGCCGTCGTCATCGGCACGGCTTTCAGCAAGATCGTGGATTCTGTCGTCAAGGGTCTGATCAACCCGCTTGTGGGAGCGATAGGGACGAAGGACCTGGACAAGTACAGGTCCTGCCTGAAGGCACCCTGCGAGATCAACAAGACGACGGGCGAAGTGACGAGCGGCGTCCCGATCAACTGGGGTCCGGTGCTCAGCGCCTCGCTGACCTTCCTGATCACGGCGGCCGTCGTCTACTTCCTCATGATCCTTCCGATGACCAGGTACAAGGAGCGCCTGGCCGCGAAGAGCAGCACCCCGGAGGCGCCTGCGGAGGTGAACGAGGTGGACCTGCTGACGGAGATCCGCGATCTTCTCGCCGCGCAGCGCACCGGTTCGGACGGACCGGTCGGCCGGCAGCGCGAGAGTCAGGACGGGACGGTGGGCACGGAGAAGCAGTAGCCGGGCCTCACAGATGGTGCGGCGGCTTCTCCTCCAGGAAGCGGGCCAGATCCGCGGCACTCGCGGACTGCCCGCCACGGGACGTGCCGCCGTCGCCCTCCTGGCCTTCGCCCCAGCCGCTGTCGGTGTCGTCCGCCGAGCGCAGGCTGAGCGGATCGTCGAACGAGAGCCGGGCAGCCGGGTCGGGGGGCTGCTGCGAACCGGTGGTCATGCATGAAGCCTACGGCGTCCCGGCACGCCTGGTATCCATGCCGCATGACTACTCAGGACGCTCTGACGGACGTGCCGGGTGTGCGGGTCGGCCATGCCCAACGGACGGCAGCGGACAGCCCCGGCTGGCTGACCGGCACGACCGTCGTGCTTGCCCCGGAAAGCGGCGCCGTGGCGGGGGTCGACTCCCGCGGCGGGGCCCCGGGCACGCGGGAGACGGACGCGTTGGACCCACGGAACGTCGTGGAACGCATCCACGCGGTGGTGCTCACCGGTGGCAGCGCCTTCGGGCTCGACTCGGCCTCGGGGGTGGTGAGCTGGCTGGAGGCGGAAGGCCGGGGCGTGCCCGTGGGTCCCGACCCGGCGCAGGTCGTGCCCGTCGTACCGGCGGCCGTCCTCTTCGACCTCGGACGTGGCGGCCGCTGGCAGGCCCGTCCCGACCCGGCACTGGGGCGCGAGGCCGTGAAGGCCGCGGCAGCGACGGAGGCCGGGGCACCGGTTCCACAGGGCAATGTCGGTGCGGGCACGGGTGCGGTTGTCGGTGGCCTCAAGGGCGGCACCGGCACGGCGAGCACCGTGCTCCGCTCAGGGGTGACCGTCGGCGCGGTCACCGCGGTCAACGCGGCCGGTTCGGCGGTGGATCCGGCCACGGGCGTCCTCTACGGAGAGATGTGGGACCGGCTGCCCCATGTGCCGGACGACAGCACGCACTCGGAGGCGCAGCGACGGCTTGCCGAGGCCCGGGAGGAGACGGGCAGGCGGTCGGCGGGTGTGCTGCGGCCCCCGCTCAACACGACGCTGGCGGTGGTCGCCACGGATGCCACGATCACGCGCGCCCAGGCCCAGAAGATGGCCGGCACCGCCCACGACGGACTGGCACGGGCTCTGCGGCCGGTGCACCTCATGCACGACGGCGACACGGTGTTCACCCTGGCCACCTGCGAACGCTCCCTGAAGGACGGGGAGTTGAACGATCTCCTGGCTGCCGCGGCGGACGTGCTGACGAGAGCGGTGGTCAAGGCCGTACTCGCGGCGGAGGGAGTGGACGGGCCAGGCGGCGTGTTCCCCTCCTACGGGGACCTGTACGGCTCTGGCCGCCAGGGCTGAGGACCGGAAGCCTCCCGCCCCGGCGGCGGCTGGAAAGGCAGCCACGGGGCGAGGCGTGTCGGGGCGGCGCGGCGGGGCTTCCGCACGGCCGCATCGCCGCACCGCCCTGCCGCATCGCCCCGGGCAGAGAAGAGTCCCGGCGCTCGGGGGAAGGCACCGGGACTCGTTCCTGGGGCGGCTCATGGTCGCCGCCGCTCGATATGCGGTTGTCGTCGTGCCGTCCGTCTCCGCGATCACGCCGCGGGCCGGCCGCTCCGGCCGGGACCACGGCTCGCCCGTCAGGCGGCCGCGTCGAAGCCGGTGTCCGAGGCGAGCTTCTTCAGCTCCAGCAGGGCGTGCTTCTCGATCTGCCGGATGCGCTCACGCGTCAGCCCGTGCTGCTTGCCGACCTCCGTGAGCGTGCGCTCCCGGCCGTCGACCATGCCGTAGCGCGCCTTGATGATGGAGGCGGTACGGGAGTCGAGGCGGCCGATGAGCCCGTCCAGCTCCTCGCGGCGCAGCAGCGTCAGGACCGACTGCTCGGGCGAGGCCGCGGAGGTGTCCTCCAGCAGGTCGCCGAACTGCGTCTCGCCCTCTTCGTCGACGGACATGTTCAGGCTGACCGGGTCACGTGCCCAGTCCAGGACGTCGACGACGCGCTCCGGCGTGGAGCTCAGCTCGGCCGCGACTTCCTCGGGCTCGGGCTCACGCCCGTTCTCGCGGTTGAACTCCCGCTGGACGCGCCGGATGCGGCCCAGCTCCTCCACGAGGTGGACGGGAAGCCGGATCGTGCGGGACTGGTCGGCGATGGAGCGCGTGATGGCCTGCCGGATCCACCACGTCGCGTACGTGGAGAACTTGAAGCCCTTGCGGTAGTCGAACTTCTCGACCGCGCGGACGAGGCCGGCGTTGCCCTCCTGGATCAGGTCCAGCAGGGGCAGCCCGCTGCGCGGATACCGCCGGGCCACGGCCACGACGAGACGGAGGTTGGAGCGGATGAATACGTCCTTGGCGCGCTCGCCCTCGGCGACGATCGCTTCCAGCTCCTCGCGGGTCGCTGTCGCGCTCGCGGACTCGGTGCCCAGCGGCTCCTCGTCCTTGTCCAGTATTCGCCGGGCGTAGACCCCGGCCTCGATGGCGAGCGACAGCTCGACTTCCTTAGCCGCGTCGAGGAGCGGTGTACGCGCGATCTCGTCGAGATACATGCCGACCAGGTCGCGGTCCGCGACTTCGCTGCCTGCGGCGCGAACACTGCTTGCCGTGTCAGTGGCACCGGTCGCGGTGGCCTGACGACGGGCGACGGCACGGGTTGCCATGCGTGCTCCCTTGCGAGTGGACTCGTTCAATCTGGTCGGTGGCTTGGGTCGGACACCCCCCGGGTGCCCCCATCCGTAGGAAACAACGAGCGGAAACCGGACTTAATTCCCAACCGGCGCGTCATTTTCCTGATCATGCAGTACCCTGTCCGGCCACAATCGGGGAGCCGGGGCCGATGGGCCCTGAAGGCACTGGTCGGAGCGCGTGCCGGGGGAAGATCAGAGGAGCCGCGCGGTGGTCGCGGTGTCCGCGCGGCGCGCCGTCCGCCGTCTTCGGCACCATTCGTCACGCCTGCTGAGCAGGACCCTCGACGAAGGCTCTCCCCCATAGAGACGACTCGGAGGGGCTGTTAGTTGCACGGAACCGCCCGGTCTTCCGGAAAAGCCGACCCGGGGCGGTGGCGACCGCCCGCAAAGCTCCACCGCACACCACGAAGCGGAACCGGTGGAACCGCATCCGGCCAATCTTGCCGGGTCGCCCTGCCGGGTCGCCCTCGGCCCGGGGGACCTCCGGGAAGGCCCTCCGGTCCGGCGGCTCGCGACTCCTGCGATCCAGTCCCTCCGACCGACGCGATCACGCGTGCCGGGGGCCGGCCGGGCCCGAGCCCTGGTGATCTGGCTCCCGCCCGCGTCGGCCCCCACGCGGGAGTCCCGGGGACAGGCCGGTCCGCCGAAATCCCCCGACACCGGTCCGCCGAAATCCCCGACCCCGGTCCGCCGGCACCCCCGACCCCTGCTCTCGCCCCCGCGCTCGCCGGGAAGGTACGCCCCATGGGCCGCCCGGTGACCGCCGCGGGAGCGGTTCGTAGACCCCGCAGCCGCCATCTCCCTCCGCGTGACGGTGAATGGCCGTCGGAAGACAGGGTAGTTGCCGCTTCAACGACCCCCTGACGGGAGGACGTGTGCGTGCGTGTGCCCGTGGTACCGCAACGCACAGAAATCGCACGTCACTTGGACAGGAGTTCCATGAGCACCCCGACTACGGCCGACGCCGGCTCCGCCCAGCTCAAGGTCGCCGTCATCTACTACTCCTCCACCGGCACCATCGCCGCCCTCGCCAAGGAGATCGGCGAGACCGCGGAGAAGGCGGGCGCAGAGGTGCGTCTGCGCCGCGCACCGGAACTGGCGCCCCAGTCCGCGATCGACTCCAACCCCGCCTGGGCCGAGAACCAGCGGGCGACCGCCGACATCCCCGAGGCCTCCCCCGAGGACGTGGACTGGGCGGATGCCGTGCTCTTCGGCACGCCGACCCGTTTCGGGAACGTCTCGTCACAGCTGAAGCAGGTGCTCGACCAGCTCGGCGGCTTGTGGGCCGAGGGCAAGCTGGCCGACAAGGTCTACAGCGGATTCACCTCTTCCGCCTCGCAGCACGGCGGCCAGGAATCGACGCTGCTCGCCCTGTACACGACCATCCACCACTTCGGAGGGCTGATCGCCGCGCCGGGGTACACCGACCCGTCCAAGTTCGCCGACGGCAACCCGTACGGCACGTCGCACACCGACGCTCAGGGCGCCAATCCGGTGGACGAGACCGCACGCACGGCAGCGCGGGTCCAGGCCGAACGCGTGGTCCGCATAGCCCGCGGGGTCAAGTCCGGGCTGGCGGCCTGACGGCCCGGCACCCGCACACGGTCCACGCGCGCCCGGTCCACGCACACGGTTCATCGGCCCGTGCGCACCCGGCCCGCTCACCTGCGGGCCGGGTGCGGCCACCGGTAACCCCCGCGACTGCACCTCGTCGGCCCGTACGCCTTCGCACCCCGCGCCGGCCGCACCCGACAGGGCTGAACTCGCCCCCGCCGCCAGTGGACTGGACCGATGAACATCCGCGCGGCGTCTGGTCCTCCAATCGCCCCGCTGCAACGATGTGCGCTCCCGTATGCCCGGCTTCATGGGACCCGTGTGAGGAGCACCCATATGCAGCAGACGCCGCCGTCACAGCCCACCACCCGCAGACAGATCCTCGCCGGAGCCGGAGCGGCCGGCATCGCGGCGGCCCTCGCCCTCCCTGGGAGCACGGCACAGGCGGCCGCCGAGGACAAGGAGCGCAACCGGCGCGCGGCACGCGCCCTGCTCGGACGCATGTCACTCAAGGAGAAGATCGGGCAGCTCTTCGTCGTCGAGGTCTACGGGAAGTCGGCGGACACCGAGCACGCCAAGAACAAGGAGCTGTACGGGGTTTCGACGCCGGCGGAGGTCATCGCCAAGTACCGTCCCGGCGGCGTCATCTACTTCGACGCGCGTCGCGGCCCGGACAACCTGAAGGAGCCGAGCCAGGTCGCCGGCCTCTCCAACGGTCTTCAGCGCGCGTCGCTCCGCACGGGCGCCCGCATCCCGCTGCTGGTCTCCATCGACCAGGAGGGCGGCAGCGTCGTCTACCGCATGCTGGAGCCGGCAACCCAGCTGCCGGGCAACATGGCGCTGGCGGCGGGCCGTTCACAGGGCGACGTCCGCCGCTCGTCCGAGATCATCGGAACCGAGCTGGCCGCGATGGGCATCAACCAGAACTACGCGCCCGTCGCCGACGTCAACATCAACCCGGACAACCCGATCATCGGCGTCCGCTCCTTCGGCTCCGATCCCTCGCTGTGCTCGCAGCTGGTCGCCGAGTCCGTACGCGGCTACCACCGCGGCGAAGTGGCCAGCGCCGCAAAGCACTTCCCGGGCCACGGTGACACCGACGTCGACAGCCACACCGGCCTTCCCGTCATCAAGCACACGCGCGCGGAGCTGGACGAGATCGATCTGCCGCCGTTCCGCGCCGCCATCGCACGCGGCGTCGACACGATCATGACGGCCCACATCGTCGTCCCCTCACTGGACTCCAGCGGCGTCCCGGCGACCATGTCGAAGCCCATCGTGACGGGGCTGCTCCGCGAGGAGCTCGGCTTCCGCGGCCTCATCGTGACCGACGCCCTCGACATGGGCGGCGCCACCGAGGACTTCCCGCCGGACGTCGCTCCCGTACGGGCGCTCAAGGCCGGCTGCGACCAGCTCGTCCTCGCCCCGAAGGCCGACACCGCTCACGCCGCCGTCCTCAAGGCCGTCGAGAGCGGCGAGGTCACCGAGGACAGGCTCGACGCGTCCGTCCTGCGCATCCTGGAGCACAAGCTGCGCAACGGCCTCTTCCCGCGTCCGTACGTCGACGAGAAGCGCGCCGCCCGCGTCGTCGGCAACCGCCGCCACGCCGCGGACTGCGCCAGCATCACCGACCGCACGGTCACGCTGGTGCGCAACGAGGGCGGCACTCTGCCCCTCTCGGACGCCAAGCGCACAGTCCTCGTCACCGGCTGGGACGCGAGCCAGGTCGGCACCGTCGCCGACACGGTCGGCAAGCGGTCGGGCCAGGGGGCCACCCCGCTGGCGACCGGCGCGACTCCCGCCGCCGCGAAGATCGAGGAAGCCGTCACCGCGGCCGGTCAGCACGACGTGACCGTCGTCCTGACCAACGCCGCCGCGTCCCCCAAGGACAAGGGCGCCGCGCAGGCGGACCTGGTCAAGGCGCTGATGAAGACGGGCAGGCCGGTCGTCGCGGTCGCCGTGCGCAACGCCTACGACATCCGCCGCTTCCCCGACGTGCCCGCCTACCTGGCCACGTTCTCGTACGGGAAGCAGTCACTGACGTCCCTCGTACGGGTCCTGTACGGCGACATCGACCCGGCGGGCAAGCTCCCGGTCAGCATCCCGGCCCTCGGCGACGGCGGCGGGACCCTCTACGAGTACGGGCACGGCCTCGGCTACTGATCACAGCCGCTGACTCGCGGGCGGCCGGTGCGTCGCCGCCCGGGTGCCACGGCCGCGGAACTCTCCGGTGCAGCGCCCGGTCCCTCCCTCGGACGGGGCGCTGTCCTCTGTGCGGTGCTCCTGACAAGGGGACGTTCGGCCCCTCGACGGGACCTCACGGGCCCTCGGCGCAGTGCCACCACGGGCAGGAGTGTTGAGCGAGTAGACGGACGCCGCGGGCCCGGCGCGTGAGGTTCGTCGACGACGGCCCCAGGGCGGTGGCCGCCGCAGTCGAACAGCAGGGAGTGTTCATGTCCTCCACCTCATTCGCCCGGAGCGAGGTGGTCGAGAATCTCGTCCGGGATGCGTCCATGGCACCGTCCATGCACAATGCGCAGCCGTGGCGGTTCCAGTACAGCCGCGCCGGCGACTCGATCACTCTGCGGGCCGACCCGGAGCGGGCCATGCCGCACGCCGACCCGCAGTTGCGAGCGTTGCATCTGGGCTGTGGCGCGGCGCTGTTCAATCTGCGGGTGGCAGCTCAGCACGCGGGGTTCCGTCCCGTTGTGACGACTCTGCCCGACCCGGACGACTGGCAGATCCTGGCGCACGTGTCGCTGAGGGAGTCGGCGGGGACCATCGACCCCGGTCTGGCAGCCCTCCACACGGCGATCGCCGAGCGGCGCACGAGCCGCCGCCCGTTCGACGAGCGGCCGATACCCGACGAGCTCGCGGACCGTCTTGTCGCGCAGGCCCGCGCGGAGGGCGGCCGGCTGGCGTTCCTCTCGGGCTGGCACCTGTCGCTGGTACTCGATGTGATCGAGGAGGCGGAGCTGAGTTCGGCGCACTCGGGCGACCCGGACGAGCAGCGCTGGGTGCGTACGGGCGTGAAGCTCTCCGACGCGGCCACGGACGGCATCCCGGAGACCGGCTTCGGCCCCCGCAGGAGCGACGGCAGGGCGCCGGTGCGCGACTTCGCACGGGGCAGGAGCGAGACGGGCGACGCCGGCCCCGGCACGGCTGCGTTCGAGCACATGCCGCTTCTGGGGCTGCTCTGCACCGAGCACGACCACCCGTCCGACTGGCTGGCCGCGGGACAGGCCATGGAGCGGACGCTGCTGACGGCCACGCGGGAGGGTCTGGCCACCTCCTTCGCCACGCAGGCGCTGGAGCGCTCGGAGCTGCGCTGGCTGCTGCGCGACCCAGTGTGGGGAGCGGGCCCGGTCCAGATGGTGATCCGGCTGGGATACGGACCGCTGGGGCGGCCCACGCCGCGCCGTCCGGTGCGTGAGGTGCTCGAGGTCGTGCAGTGAGGTCCGGCGGAGGTTCTGACGCAGCTCAGAGCTCTGAGCTCTGAGCTCTGAGCTCTGAGCTCTGAGCTCTGAGCTCTGAGCTCTGAGCTCTGAGCTCTGAGCTCTGAGGCCCGGCGTACCGCTCGGTTCCGTCGCCCAGGTCTCAGCGCTCGGCGCGCGGCTCCGCTCCCTGGAGGCCGGCCCTCACTCGCGGCGGCTCCACCTGGGCCCCACCGTGGCCCACTCGCGTTCCCAGGCCTTGTAGCGCGCCGCGTCCATACGCCTGCGCACCACCCAGCAGCCGCTTCCCACCGCGAAACACGTGGCCACGGCGATGGCACCGCCGGCGGCACCGCCCTGGACGGTCACCTCGGCGGGGCCGGGGGGCGGCTGGTGCGGCATGCCCTGACGGTCGAGCCACAGCGGTATGTGCGTGCCCTCCCGGGTTCCGGCCTCCACGGGCGCCCGGCCCGAGCGGGTGTGGCCGTCGGCTGTCCTCCACTCGACCTTCGTGAGCACCGTGGGGTCGTCGGAGACGGTCGCGATGCCGTCCGTCGAGGGAGCGTCCTCGCGCAGCACTGCGGACGTGCGGTGAAGGCCCGGCTGCTCGCTGAGGTTGCCGGCGACCGCGTCCGAGGTGAGCGCCCCGGTGAGCGGCGCGCACACCGCCATGATCACTCCGGCTGCGACGCCCGCCCATGCCTCGGCACGGTCGGAGCGGCGCCTGAGCGGGTTCTTCCGCCAGCGCCACAGCCATCTCCTCGCCCTCATGCGGCGACTCCCCTCGCGGCGGCAAAGCGGACACGGGAGCGAGGTGATCTGCCGCGCGTCGCCTAAGGGGGCCGGAAGGTCCACCGATGCTGGTACGAGTGGCCCTCTCCGCCGCCCGCTCGGGTCCGTTCGGCCCTATTCGGCCGGTCCCCGGCAGGGCGAGGATGCGGAGAACGGCATCCGCCAGGGGAAGGGGTGCGACATGAGCGAACTGCGGACGTACTCCGAGCAGAACCCCATCAGGGTCCTCCTTCTCGACGACCACGAAGTGGTACGGCGCGGGGTGCACGACCTACTGGAGTCCGAATCCGACATCGAGGTCATCGGCGAGGCCGCCACCGCCGAGCAGGCCCTGGCCCGCGGCCCGGCGCTCCGCCCGCACGTGGCCGTACTCGACGTGCGGCTGCCGGACGGCGACGGCGTGACCGTCTGCCGCGAGCTGCGCTCACGCATGCCCGAGCTGGCGTGCCTGATGCTGACGTCGTTCGACGACGACGACGCGCTGCTGGACGCGATCATGGCGGGCGCCTCGGGCTATGTGCTCAAGCAGATCAACGGCTCGGACCTCGTCTCGGCCGTACGAACGGTCGCGGCCGGCCAGTCCATGCTCGACCCGGCGACGACGGCCCGGCTCATGGGCAGCCTGCGCGGTCCGGACGCCCGCGAGGAAGAGCACCCGGAGGACGCCTTCGCGGGCCTCTCCCCTCGGGAGCGGGACATCCTGGAACTGATCGGCGAGGGGATGACCAACCAGGAGATCGGCAAGCGGCTCTTCCTGTCCGAGAAGACGGTGAAGAACCACATCTCGCGGCTCCTGGCGAAGCTCGGGGTGGAGCGCCGGGTGCAGGCGGCCGTGATGGCGACGCAGGTGCAGGCACAGGAGAAGGAGAGGCACCGCCGTCACTGAGTGACCGGGCGAGGGCGTTCACCGGGCGAGGGCGGTCACCGGGCGACACTGGTCACCGGGCGCCATGCGCGGCCCGTGGTCCGCCGCCGGACCTGATCCCGGTGTGAACCGACCGCTCAGATCCCGAGCCCGGCGCGAGCCGGCCGCCGGATCAGATCCTCGTGCCCGCGCCGTTCAGCGGGACACGCCAGATCAGCCTCGTACCGCCGCCGGAAGGTGCGCCGAGGCGCAGCTCCCCGCCGAGCCGCTCCGCCCGCTCCGAGAGGTTCTGCAGCCCGCTGTGGTGACTGCCCTCCGGAATCCCGGAGCCGTCGTCGACGACGCTGAGCGTGAACGCCTCCCCCGTCGTCTCCGCCGCGACCTCCACGCTGGTGGCCCCGGCATGCCGTGCGACGTTCGACAGGGCCTCCCGCAGCACCGCCACCGCCTCGTCCGCGACCGAACCGGGCACGTCGGTGTCGAGCAGGCCGCCCATACGGAGCATCGGCGTGAAGCCCAGGGCCGACGCGACATCCTGCACCGCCTGGGTGACGCGGCTGCGCAGCCCGTCACCGCCCCCCGGTTCGTTCTCGTGCGCGCGCAGGCCGAAGATCGTCGAGCGGATGATCTTGATCGTGGCGTCGAGATCCTCGACGGCCCTCAGCAGGCGCTCGCGTGCCTTCGGGTGGTCGACGAAACGCGTGGCGCTCTGCAGGGTCATGCCCGTCGCGAACAGCCGCTGGATCGCCAGATCGTGCAGGTCACGGGCGATGCGGTCGCGCTCCTCGAGCAGCGTGATCTGTTCGGCGTCCCGGCGCCGCTCAGCGAGCTCCATCGCGATCGCGGCCTGCGCGGCGAAGGCGCTCAGCGGCGCGATCTGTGGCTCCGCGAAGGGCTGGCCCTGCTTGGCCCGGGCGAGCAGCAGCACCCCCCTGGGCACGTCCTCGGCAACCATCGGCACCGCCACGGCAGGCCCGAGGCCCGCCCAGCGAGGCGGCCCGACCGTGATGCGCGGATCGTGTTCCACGTCGGCGCTCGTGATCCCCTCGCCCGCCTTGACGGCGGCTCCGGCGAAGGAGCCCTCGCGGGGCAGCAGCAACCCCCTGTGCTGTTCGGCGTCGGTGCCCGCCGCGACCGCCATGCGGAAGGACTCACCGCCGTCCTCCGGCAGCGCCAGCACACCGAGGTCGGCGGAGAGGATCGTGCGGGCCAGTTCCACGATCAGCGCGAGGACGCGCCGCTCCCCCACTCCGGACAGGAGGGCCCTTGTGACCTCGGCGTTCGCCTCCATCCAGCGCTGGCGGTAGCGGGCCTCCTCGTAGAGCCGGGCGTTCTCGATCGCGACGCCCGCCGACGCGGCCAGGGTCGACAGGACGGTCTCGTCCTCACTGTCGAACTCCTTGCCCTCCCGCTTCTCAGCCAGATAGAGGTCGCCGAACACCTCGTCGCGAACCCAGATGGGGACCCCGAGGAAGGAACGCATCGGGGGATGGTTCGGCGGAAAGCCCTCCGAGGACGGATGCCGGCTCAGGTCGGGAAGCCGCAGCGGCACCGGGTTCCGTATCAGTTCGCCCAGCAGCCCGCGTCCCTTCGGGAGGACGCCGATGGCCTGGGCCTGCTCCTCGGTCACACCCACGGGTATGAACTGGGAGAGCTTTCCGTCCTCCCCGATCACTCCGAGCGCGCCGTACTCGGCGTCGACGAGCAGCATGGCGGCCTCGGTGATGCGCTTCAGCACCTCGGAGAGTTCGAGTTCGCGGCCCACGGAGAGAACGGCGTCGAGCAGGCCGTGGATGCGGTCCCGCGTGCCGCGTACGGCGTCGATGCGGACCTGGAGTTCCTCCAGCAGGTCGTCGAGCTGCATACGGGACAGATGGCCGGGGCCGTCGCCGTCCGTGTGATGCACAGTGCCCCTCATCACCCCTCCGCACGGATAGGGGGATTTGTCCGTTTCTCTAGTCCAAACAGTAGCTCTGAAGGGGCCGAACGGCACTGGCGCGGGCCGGCCGGCAGCCGCCGGACGGCCCGCGCGGACGGGACGACCGGCGGTGCACCGGGGTTCCTCCGCCCCTCCCCCGCACACCGGGCCCGGTCCGACACTGAAGCGTGAGGGGGCTTGGAGGTTGGGCAGATGCCGTACCGCACAGTCGGCGAGCTGATGGCCACACCGGGTCTCGGCGTGCCCCGGAGCACCGCCGCCGACGAAGTCAGCGGGCTGCTGGACGAGCACGCCATCTCCGCCGTGCCGGTCGTCGACGACGGCGGCTCCCCGGTCGGCGTCGTCTCGCGGGGAGATCTGCACAAGCGCCTGCGTCGCGTCCGGTCCGCGGACGAGTCCGGTCCGTACGCTCCGCACGGCCTCGGCCGCCGGCCCGGCGTCATCACCGCGGACGACGTGATGACGAGCCCCGCGGTCACGGCCCGGCCCGGCTGGACCGTCTCACAGGCCGCCCGCACCATGGACCGCCGGCGCGTCAAACGGCTGCCCGTCGTCGACGAGGTGACGGACAAGCTCGTCGGCTTCCTCAGCAGAGGCGACCTCCTGCGGGTCTTCGTCCGTACGGACCCCGCCGTCAGGCAGGAGATCGCGGGCGACGTGCTCAAGGGCACGCTCGGCATCGGTCCCACCCAGGTCACCGTCACCGTGTCCGAGGGCCGGGTCACGCTCCAGGGCATCGTCGAGAGCAGATCCCTGCTGCCGGTCGTGGACCGGCTGACGCGGGGCGTGGACGGCGTCGTCGACGTCCGCAACCATCTGGCGTGCCTCGACGACGCATCGCCGGGCGTGACGTCCGCCGCCTGTCCGCCGGGGTGAGCGCGAGCGCGCCCGCCGGAGTGGGCGCGCCCGCCTGGAGCTTCGGCGGCGAGGCGTCCGCCCCGAGAAGTCCCCTGGCTCTCGGCTAGGGCCGTTCCCCCACGCCTGTGCGCAGCTCCCGCAGCCGGCCTCCGGGCAGCCGCCGCGTCAGCGTGGGTGTGGCCAGTCCGGACACGTTCCGCAGCCCCTTGAGGAACGCCGCGACCGCCTCGTCCGCCGTCCACCGCGGTGACCAGCCGAGTTCCTGCCTCGCCCGCCCGGCGTCCATCAACGGGAGCCTCAGCACCGCGTCGAAGAGATGCGGGGACGCGGGCAGCAGATGGGAGTGCCAGCTCGCCGCGAGCGCCGTACGCACCGGACGCAGCGGCATCCGCACGACACGGGCCCCGAGCAGTCCTGCCAGGACCTCGGCGTCGACCACCGGGTCGGCGGCGAGATTGAAGGCACCACGTGCGGTGCCGGTGGCAGCGGCGCGGTAGGCCTCGGCCGCGTCGTCCGTGTGCAGCGTCTGCATGCGCAGACCGGGGAGGTCGGGCACGAGCGGCACGAGTCCAGGCCGCACGAGCCGCTGCGGCAGGAACGGGCCCGCGAACAGTCGCCGCTGCTCGGTCGCAGCCTCCTCCTTGAAGAGGAACCCCGGCCGCATGCGCACCACGCGCATGTCGGGGTGCTCGCGCTCGAAGCCGTCCAGAGCGCGCTCCAGATATGCCTTCTCCAGGCAGTACGCGGCCTCCGGCCAGCCGTGCGTCGGCCAGCTCTCGTCCACCTGACGGTCCTTGGGTCCCGGCGAGTACGCGCCGACGGACGATGCGTGCACCAGGGCCGGCACCCCGGCGTCCGCCACCGCGTCGAAGACGCGAAGGCTGCCGAGGACGTTCGTGCGCCAGGTCCTGGCCGGACTGTGCGTGGGCTGGAAGAGCCACGCGAGGTGGATGACGGCGTCCGCGCCGCGGAAGAGCCGCACCAGCCCGTCCGTCCGCCCGTCCCGCTGGGCATCCTCACGCTCGATGTCGGCGGAGACCCACGTCGTCTTCGGCGGCGACCATGCCGGGAGGCGACGCGCGATGCCGAGCACGGAGCCGACCTGCGGATCGTTCGCGAGGGCGCGCACCACGCTCGTGCCGACGTTGCCCGTCGCGCCCACGACGGCGACGCGCAGCCCGGCACCCCTCGTGCCGTCCGTTCCTCCGGCGGGAATTTCAGCCTCAGAAGCCACTCCGATACCTCCCGGTTCTCGTGCGTTCCGGCTTGTTCCGGCCCGGCCGCTGTCCTGTCGTCCTGGCCGGGGTCACGCTCAGCCCCGTGCCCGCCCCGAGGGCAGCACGTCGCGGATGCCCGGCGGCAGAACGTCCGCCAGCTTGATCATCAGTTCCGGTGCGACGGCCGCGTCCAGCACCTCGAGCACGGCGGATGCCCGTCGGAGGGCCTCCTCCTCGGACGTCTCCGCGCGCCATGCCACGCGGCCCGCGAAGACCGGCAGGTCGAAACGCTCTCCGCTGACCCGGCCCTCGGCACGCTCATGGGGAGAGGTCTCGTGCACGGCGACGATCCGGCGCAGCGACTCGGCGGCTTCGTGCGGCAGCTGCGCGGCGAGGTGGTCGGCGACGCCGTCGGGCACCCGCTCCGCGACCGTCTCGAGCGTCGCGCGCACGGCCTGCTCCGCTGCCTGCCTGCTCCCGAGGTCCGCGCGCGCCTGCACCTGCCCGGTGAAGTCCTCGTAGCGCATCGCTCCTGCCATCCCCTCCGGGTCCGGTCGGCGGTCCGTGCGCACGCCCAGCCCGCACGTACGTTCCTTCGGTGCCGGGTGACCGCGAGATCCCGTCCGACACACCGGCCGGCCCGCAACCCCTCGCGGGTAGGGGTCACGCCCGGCCCGGGGACCGCCTGATGCCCGCGAGCATCTGCTCCCGCGCCCTCCGCCCCTCGGTGACGGGCCACAGCGGATAGGCGTGCACCTGCCCCGCCTCCTCGTGCAGCTCGACGGAGACCCCCGCGGCCGCCGCCCGGTCCCGGAAGCGCCGGGCATCGGAAAGGAGGATGTCCCGGGTGCCGGTGAACACCTGTACCGGTGGAAGCCCGGTCATGCTCCCGTTCAGGGGGCTGACCGACGGGTCGGAGAGGGGCAGGGCCCCCGCCCACAACGCACCCGCCCAGCGCAACGGTTCCACGGCGAGCATCGGGTCGTGCGGCTGGATCTCGTCCAGCAAGGGGTCGTCGAGTACGGCGTCCAGCCAGGGTGAGATGAGCACCAGCCGGTCGGCCGTCGTCTCCCCCTCGTCCCGGAGGCGTTGGGCGACGGCCAGGGAGAGCGCACCGCCCGCCGAGTCACCGGCGAATACGACGGGCAGGCACGACCCGGACTTCAACTCCCGTGCGAGGGCCGTCAGTCGGGGCAGCACCGTCTGCGCGGTACCGGCGGGCGCGAGCGGATAGACGGGCACCACTGCGCGGGCCGGCACATCGACGGCCAGCTCCTTGACCAGCGCCCAGTGGTTGAAGCCGACCTCCTCGACGTAGGCACCGCCGTGGAGATACAGCACCTGGGCGACGGGGGTGCGCCCGCGTGGGGCGATCTCGTAGCACGGCCAGCCGTGCTCGAAGGAGAGGGTGACCGTGCAGGACTTCTGCAGCTTCTTGGGCGGCCCGAAATGGGCGGGCCTGGTCCGTTGCCGCTCGACCTTCCGGCGCACCTCGTCCAGGTCGCGGTAGCCGAGCCTGTTTCCGACCGCGGCTATGCCCCATCCCAAGAGACGGCTGCTCACGCTCGGCACGTCGTCACCCCAATCGGCGGACTCCACGAAGGCTTGCTCAAGTACCCCCACAACTGTGCTCGACCCCGTCCGGCAAACGTACGGATCCTGCGGAGGTCAGGTCGCGCGGAACCTCGAGCCGCGGACGGCTCCCCGCGCCCGGGCTGCGCCTGACGGGCGCTCAGCCGCTGCCGTGTACCCCCGCCAACGCGCTCGCACCTCTCTGTGATCGAGCTCGCGCCGCCCGCGAACAGCCCACTTACGGGTGAAATGCCCCGTTCAGGTGCGGCGGACGGTACGAACGTCCTGCGACCGGCGGCACACCAAGAGCCGCCGGCTCCCGTCCTCCCTCGGGGACGGGCAGTCACCGGAAGGGCCGTGCCATGCCTGTACTGACCGAACCCCCGCCGCGGACGGGGCCCCGCCGCCACAGGCCGGGATCGGTGCTGGTCACTTGGCTCTCGACGACGGACCACAAGAAGATCGGCGCCCTCTACATGGTGAGCGGCTTCGCCTTCTTCCTCCTCGGCGGCCTGCTGGCGATGGCCATGAGGGCCGAACTCGCCCGCCCGGGAATGCAGTTGATCTCCGCCGAGCAGTACAACCAGGCGTTCACGATGCACGGCACGATCATGATGCTCTTCTTCGCCACACCGCTCTTCGCGGGCTTCGCCAACGCGATCATGCCGCTGCAGATCGGATCGCCGGACGTGGCGTTCCCCCGTCTGAACATGCTGTCGTACTGGCTCTATCTCTTCGGCGGTCTCATCTCCGTCATCGGCTTCCTCACGCCCAGCGGGGCCGCCGACTTCGGATGGTTCGCCTACACGCCGCTCTCCGACGGCGACCACACCCCGGGCCTGGGCGGAGACCTGTGGGTGATGGGGCTGGCCCTCTCCGGATTCGGCACGATCCTCGGCGCGGTCAACTTCATCACCACGATCATCTGCATGCGGGCACCGGGGATGACGATGTTCCGGATGCCGATCTTCACCTGGAACATCCTGCTGACGAGCGTGCTGGTGCTCCTGGCCTTCCCCGTGCTGGCCGCCGCCCTCTTCGCGCTGGAGGCCGACCGCAAGTTCGGCGCGCACATCTACGACGCCGGCAACGGCGGGGCCTTGCTGTGGCAGCACCTGTTCTGGTTCTTCGGGCATCCGGAGGTCTACATCATCGCGCTGCCGTTCTTCGGCATCGTGACCGAGATCCTGCCCGTCTTCAGCCGCAAGCCGATCTTCGGGTACGTCGGCCTCGTCGGGGCCACCATCGCCATCACCGGCCTGTCCGTCACCGTCTGGGCGCACCACATGTTCGCGACCGGGGCCGTGCTGCTGCCGTTCTTCTCCTTCATGTCGTTCCTGATCGCGGTGCCGACCGGCGTGAAGTTCTTCAACTGGATCGGCACCATGTGGCGGGGGTCGCTGTCGTTCGAGACCCCGATGCTGTGGGCCGTCGGCTTCCTCGTGACGTTCCTCTTCGGCGGCCTGACGGGTGTTCTGCTCGCGTCCCCGCCGATGGACTTCCCCGTCACCGACAGCTATTTCGTCGTGGCCCACTTCCACTACGTCGTCTTCGGCACCGTCGTCTTCGCGATGTTCGCCGGCTTCTACTTCTGGTGGCCCAAGTTCACGGGACGGATGCTCGACGAGACCCTCGGCAAGGTCCACTTCTGGACGCTGTTCACCGGCTTCCACGCCACGTTCCTCGTCCACCACTGGCTCGGTGCCGAGGGGATGCCGCGCCGCTACGCCGACTATCTGGCGGCCGACGGATACACGGCCCTGAACACGGTCTCCACGATCGGCGCCTTCGTCCTCGGACTGTCGACGCTGCCCTTCCTCTACAACGTGTGGAGGACGGCCGTCTCCGCGCCGAACGTCGAGGGGTTCGACCCCTGGGGATACGGGCGCTCCCTGGAGTGGGCCACGTCCTGCCCTCCGCCGCGGCACAACTTCGGGGAGCTGCCGCGCATCCGCTCCGAGTCGCCGGCCTTCGACCTGCACCACCCGGAGAACGCCGACGAGAGCCCCGGGTGAAGCGGCGGAGGACCCGCGGAGGCACCTGACGGCACCGAGTTGCGGCCCCCACCGCCCCGCCACATCGTGAACCTCATGACGACCACCGCGCGCCCGCGGCTGATCAACGAGCTTCCGCCCGAGGCCGGCGACCGGCTCATGCGGCTGGCCGCGCACGTGCAGTTCCCGGGCGGCACGCGCATCTTCGAGGAGGGCCGCCCGGCGGACCGGTTCTGGATCATCCGCGGCGGCTCCGTCACCCTCGACATCCACGTCCCCGGGCGCCATGCGGCGACTGTGGACACACTCGGCCCGGACGATCTGCTCGGGTGGTCGTGGCTCTTCCCGCCGTACGTGTGGCACCTGGGTGCCACCGCACTCGCACCGGTGCGGGCGCTGGAGTTCGACGCGAGAGAAGTACGAAGGCTGTGCGAGGAGGACGCGGAACTCGGGCGGGCGCTCTACCTCCAGACCGCCGAGAACATCGCGCGACGCCTGCACGCCGCCCGCACCAGACTGCTCGACCTCTACGGGCCGCAGGGCAGCGGTCCCGGCCGCTGACCCGGCTCCGGGGCCGGGACCGAAGGAGACGCCCCGGGGACGAGTGCGCGACGCGCGAGGCGGACCCGGTGGAGCCCGGTGACCGGAGTCAGCCGAGCCTGCTGCCGCCGCCCACCGTCGTCACGAGCGAGGAACGGTTCGCCCGGTAGACCTGCTCCCCCTTGACCGCGATCTTGAGCGCACCCGTCTCGGCGGCGCCCGCGAAGACCTCGTACGCCTCCTCGATCGCCCCGAGCTCGAAGACGTGCGTGACCATCGACGACGTCGGCAGCCGGCCAGCGGCGAGCATGCTCAGCAGCATCGGTGTCGACGAGGTATCGACCAGACCCATCCGTATCGTCAGGTCCTTGATCCACAGATCCTCCAGGTGCAGCGCCGCCGGCTTGCCGTGCACTCCGACGTTGGCGACGTGGCCGCCGGGCCGCACCATGCGCGTGCACATCTCGAACGTCTCCGGGGCTCCCACGGCCTCGATCGTGACGTCCGCGCCGAGACCGTGCGTCAGGTCGTCGACGAGCTGTTCCGGCTCGTCGGAGGCGAGCACCTTCGCGTCCGCACCGAAACGGCCCGCGGCCTCCAGCCGCTCCGAGGTCAGATCGACGGCGACGACCCTGTCCGGCGAGTAGAGCCGTGCCGTGGCGATCGCGGCCAGCCCGACCGGACCCGCCCCCACCACGACGACGGTGTCTCCGGGCCGCACCTGCCCGTTGAGCACACCCACCTCGTATCCGGTGGGGAAGACGTCCGCGAAGAGAATCGCGTCCTGGCTGTCGATCCCGCCCTGCAGCAGGTGCAGCGAGTGGTCCGCGAACGGCACGCGCACGTACTCGGCCTGTGTGCCGTCGATGTGGTGCCCGAGGATCCATCCGCCGCCTCCACGGCACTGCCCGTACGAGACCTCGCGGCAGTACCGGCAGCGGCCGCACGCGGTGATGCACGAGATCAGGACCCGGTCGCCGGGACGGACCGTCCGTACGTCGCGTCCGGCCTCGACCACCTCGCCCACCGCCTCGTGGCCCAGGACCGTGCCGGGCTCCACGTCGGGCACGTCGCCGCTCAGGATGTGCAGATCGGTGCCGCAGACGGTGGTGGTCTCCACCCGTACGACGACGTCCTGGGAGTCGTGGATGTCCGGGTCGGCCACCCTCTCCCAGGCGGCCCTGCCGGGCTCATGAAAGACCAGCGCCTTCATGGTCGATCTCCTCCCGTGTCCCGTCGGGCGACGACCCCGCGCCACGGAGAGTCCGTGCGGGGACCCTGCCCCCAGCCTGGTCTGCGGCTCGCGGCACCCGCATGGGCCACCCGGCCCATGCACAGAGGCCGAGAGGCCCGGCGCAGCGCCCGCACAGGGACCTTCGGCCCCTTCCTCAGGCCTCCCGGCCCCTCGGTCGCGGGGCGCGGGCGCAGGACTCTTTGACTGAGAGCACATGTGTCGTGCCCGTCCCGGGAGGAGACGCCATGTTCCAGTCCGTCACGGTGGGTCTGGACGGTACGCGCGAGAGCCTGGCCGCCGTCGACTGGGCGGCGCGGGAAGCGCTGGGACGCGGCGTCACGCTCAACATCGTCCAGGTCCGTGAGACCGGCGCCTATCCGTACTCGCCCATCGCCGACGACGAGGTCGAACGGGAATGGGCACAGTCGATCACGAACGAAGCTCTCGACGATCTCAACAGCCGCATGCCCGAGCTGGCCGTCACGGTCGACATGGTCTCCGGCCGTCCCGCGCACGTGCTCGCCGACGCGTCCGCCGAGACCGACCTGCTCGTACTGGGCTCGCGCGGCCTCAGCACCGTCCTCGGGTTCATCGTCGGCTCGACCGCGCTGCCCGTCGTCGCGCACACGGTGTGCCCCGTCGTCCTCGTCCGCGCCCGTCCCCAGGGGCCGGACGAGAAGCCCGCGTACGCGGGACTCCTCGAGCCCGACCCCTACCCGGCGTCCGAGACCCCGGGCGGGGACGTCGTGCTCGGGCTCGACCTGGGCCGTCCCTCCGACGAGCTCATCGCCTTCGCGTTCGACACCGCGGCACGGCACTCGGCGCAGCTGCGCGTCCTGCACGCCTGGGACCTCCCCCCGACCTACGGGATGCGGCCCCTGCCCGTACCGCCCGCGATGACCAACGAGCTGCTCGCCGCCCAGAACCAGGCACTCACAGCCGCGCTGCGCCCCTGGCAGGACGCGCAGCCCGACGTCAAGGTGCAGGCCGAAGCCGTCATCGGGCAGCCGGCCCGGTTGCTGGTGGAGGCGGCGGCGCAGGCGTCGATGCTGCTCGTCGGCCGGCGAAACCGCCGCTCCCGGCTCGGCACTCACGTGGGGACCGTCGCCCACGCCGTCATGCACCACGCACGTACGCCGGTCGCGGTCGTACCCCACGACTGACACGGGCCCGTCCGGCGCCGCCGGACGGGTCGCTTCCAGGAGGTGCCACCAGATGTCCGAGGCGAGGAAGACGGACCTGTACGAGCTGACGATGGCCATGGCCTACATACACGAAGGGATGACAGCGCCCGCGACCTTCAGCCTCTTCGTGCGTGACCTGCCGCCCGAGCGCGGCTTCCTGGTCGCCGCCGGGCTCGAACCCGCGCTCGACTACCTCTCGGACTTCCGCATCGGCCCCGGCGACCTCGACGCCTTCGCCAACGCGCTCGGCCGCCCCACCCGTGAGCTGGTGCCGCTGCTCGGCATGTCCTTCGACGGCGAGGTGCGCGCCGTCCCCGAGGGCACCGTCGTCTTCGCGAACGAGCCGCTGCTGGAGGTCACCGCGCCGCTCCCGGTCGCACAGCTCGTCGAGACGTACCTGCTCAATCTGCTCAGCCACCAGACGGCCGTCGCGTCCAAGTCGGCGAGGTGCGTGCTCGCCGCCGGAGGCCGCCCCGTCATGGACTTCGCGATGCGCAGGACCCACGGCCTCGAGGCCGGCAACGCCGCCGCCCGGCTCGGCAGCCTCGTCGGCTTCTCCGGGACGAGCAACGTGGATGCGGCGGCCACACTCGGACTGCCCGCGATCGGCACGATGGCCCACTCCTACATCGAGGCGTTCCACTCGGAGGAGAGCGCCTTCCACGCCTTCGCCCGCGCCCACCCGGAGCGGCCCCTCACGTTCCTCGTCGACACCTACGACACGGACGGCGGCACCCGCAGCGCGGCGCGCGTCATCAAGTCCCGCGGGCTGGGCGCCGATTCGGCGATCCGGCTGGACAGCGGCGACCTCGCCGACCAGGCCGTCCGGGCGCGCCGCATCCTCGACTCCGCGGGCCTGACGGACGTACTGATCGTGGCGAGCGGAGGACTCGACGAGTACCGCGTCGACCGGCTCGTGCGGGAAGGCGCGCCCATCGACGTGTACGCCGTCGGCACCCGGGTCGGCGTCTCCGCGGACGCGCCCTATCTCGACTCCGCGTACAAAATGGTCGCCTACGACGGCCGGCCCGTCATGAAACTCTCCTCGGCGAAGACCACCGCACCCGGCCAGAAGCAGATCTTCCGCAGCCACGGCTGCTCGGACGTCATCGCCCTCCGGCAGGAGCGGGCCGCGTCCGACGTACGGCCCCTGATGCGTCCGGTGATGCGGAACGGACAGCGCGTCACAGACGCACCGCCGCTCAGCGAGGCCCAGGAGCGCTTCGCCGCCGAGGTCTCCCAACTGCCGCCCGAGGCACGGCGGATCACCGGTCCGCTGCCTCTCCGTCCCGGATTCTCCGACCAGTTGAAGGCGCTGACCAGCCAGGTCCGCCGCCGCATCGCAAGCGAAATCCTCGCCCCGGAACGGGTCTGAACTCCCCGCCCGGGGCCCGGCGTCAAGGAGGTCACCATGCCGAACACACGCGAATGGAACGTACGGATATTCCTCTACGAGGACGAAGGCACCACCACCGCACGCGCGGTCCTCGACACCGGCGAGACGACGCTCACCGGCAGAGGGGTCGCCCGCTGCAACCCCGAGGACGTGGACATCCCCGAGATCGGCGACGAGCTCGCCGCCAGCCGCGCCATGGCCGAACTCGGCCGCCAGATGATGCGCGCCGCCGACCGCGACCTGCAGGGCGTCGGCGCGGGGCCGCTGCCGCCGAAGGCGCGGGCGGCGTTCGGGTGGCCGGATGTGACGCTGTGACGCTTGGCCGCTGTGGCGGGCTCGGCCACTGTGGCGGCGGAATGGGCGCTGTGACGGGCGGACTGCGGGTCGGTGCTGTAACGCGGATCGGCGCTGTGACGCTCGGCCGCTGTGGCGGCGGATCGGCGCTGTGACGGGCGGACTGCGGGTCGGTGCTGTGACGGCGGGATCGGCGCTGTGACGGGCCGACTGCGGGTCGGTGCCGGCACGGTGCGACGAGAGTGCAGGTGAGTGATGGCACCACGGTCTGGCGGGGCGACGTGGGTGGCGCGGGCTACGGGAGGGGAACGAGCCGCGAGTTGAGGGGTGCGGCTGGAGGGGTGCGGCCATGAGTCTGGACGGTGTGGGTCGGGACGGTCGTGGGCCGAGAGCTTGGCCGTCGCGGAGGACGAGGTCGCCGTCGCCCGTACCTCCTCCAAGTCACCCTCGACGCCTCCCTATTGGCGGTCGGCCACCGCATCAGAGGCTCCTCTCCCCCACTCCCTGCGCCCTGTGGCGGTGATCCCTCGTGTGTGACGGAAGGAAGCGGGCCGGGAGCATTCACCACGACCGTGCCAGCCCCCACTGTGAGCGAGGCACTCCCCCGATCAGCTAACCTGTCTGGGCCGCCTCCGTAGCTCAGGGGATAGAGCACCGCTCTCCTAAAGCGGGTGTCGCAGGTTCGAATCCTGCCGGGGGCACCAGCGAAAAGGCCCCGGACCGATCATGGTCCGGGGCCTTTTGACATCCAGGTCTGACATCAACGGCGACGGTCAATCACGGTTAATCCGCCTCTTGAGCAGCCGGTCCATGTGACTGATGGCTTCGCGCTGAGTGTCCTGCACAACGTGCGTGTACACGTCCATCGTGATGCTGATCTGGCTGTGGCCGAGGATCTCCATCACGACGCGAGGAGCTACCCCGGCAGCGACAAGCAGCGTGGCACAGCCATGCCGGGCATCGTGCAGACGGATCACCCGCAGCTTGGCATCCTGAGCGACACGAGTGAACGAGCGGTAGACGTTGCGCGGCTCGACCGGACGGCCGGTACGCGTGGTGAAGACATAACCGGACTCCTGCCAACGCTCCCCCGCCTTGCCACGGATCTCGGCCTGCCGCATGCGGTGCCAGCGCAGCGGAGCCACGCACATGGTCGGGAGCGGCACAGCGCGGCGACGGCGCCCCTTGGGATCATCGTCATACAGCACACCACGCCGACGCTGAACCTGCTGTCGTACGTAGAGAACTCGGTTTTCGAGGTCCACATCAGTCCAGCGGAGGCCGATGATCTCGCCACGACGCAGGCCCATGGTGATGGCCAGGACGAACGCGGCATACAGCGGATCTCTGCGAGCTGCGGCGAGGAAGCTCAGCGTTTCATCGAGCGTCCAAGGATTCAGGTCACGTGAGGCCACACGCGGCGGCTCCACGAGGCTGGCCACGTTGCGCGTGATCAACTCCTCACGGCAGGCAGCAGTCAGAGCAGTACGAAGGACACGGTGTCCTTCCTTGGCCGTCGCGACGGTGGTCTGCTTTTCCAGACGGGTGAGGAAGCGCCGGACGTCGGCAACTGCCAGGGATTCCAGGCGCTTGGCCCCGAGCATCGGCACCAGGTGCAGCCGAACGTGAGCCTCGTACTTGTCGTACGTGCTGAGCTTGCGTCGAGTCTTGACGATGTTGTCCAGCCAGTAGGACAGCCAGTCGGCTAGCTTCTCCGAACGCGTGGGAACGGGCACCCCATTGGCGACCTTGTCGAGGAGTGCGCGCCGTTTGGTGTCGCACTCGGTCCAGGTCTTGCCGTAGGCGAACTTCCTGGCACGGGTGCCGTCCGGCTGGAGCACGTAGACAGCGGCCTGATAGCGGCCGTCCTTGCGTTTGGTGATGGTGCCACCGCCGTTGGGGTTGCGCTTGCGCTGACTGGCCATCAGGCAGCCTCCTCCATCTGATCGGCGATGAAGTCGCGTATGGCTGTGTCAGGGATGCGGCGCGAGCGTCCGATGGTGATGGAAGCCAACCGGTGTGTGCGGATGAGGTCGTAGACCGTGGAGCGGCCGACCTTAAGCCTTCGCATGACCTCGGGCACGGTCAGCAGTTCCTCTGTCGCGGTATTCACTGTTCGGCTCCTTTCTGTGCGCGTAGGTCGTGTAGGGCTTCGCGGGCGGTGTCGCGGTTGAGTTGCAAGTCGCGGGCGATGGTGGCGGCGAGGGCGGACTCACCAGGGCTGTGGCCGTTGCCGGCGTATTGCCAGTCGGCGAGGACGAGCACGGTGTCGGGATCGACGTCGTCCAGGCCGAGAACTTCGGCTTGTTCGGCGGCGCGGTAGTCGGCGCGTGCCTGCCGGAGGGCGCCGAGGGTGATGGAGTAGCGGCGGGACTTGGTGGAGAAGTGGCCGCGGAAGCCGAGCATGTGAGCCCACGCCCACAACCGCCGATCCGGATACAGCGGATCGAGTTCCTTGCAGGCTCGGATGAGGCAGCGGGTGTGGTCGGGCACGTCGTGCCGGTCGAGTTCGGCGAGTTCGCCGATGCGACGGTCGAGAGTGCCGGTGTTCTCGGCCGCTTTGGTCGCGTACTTGGCCACGTAGGAGGCCACGGCCTGTTCGGTCAACTCCGAGCCGTCCCCGAAGGCTTTGACCGGGCGCACGTCGAGCTGGTCACCCCAGCGCAGGGTGCGTGAGGGCTCGTCACCGGCCGCGGGGACGGTGATGGTGGTGTAGGAGTGCGCGGCGGCAGCGCGGATCGCGTCCTCGAGCAGCACGGGGCTGGCCCAGTGCGGCGGCGGGGTCTCGGGTCCGTCGGGTCCGTCGATGCGGACGATGACGTGGAAGTGGATCGCGCCGCGCTTCTGGAATTCGGCGACCTTGCCGTAGGAGATACGCGCGGATTCCTTCAACTCGACCTGGGTGACGCCAGCGCGGCCGGCGATCTCCCGGCGGAGGCGGTTGGTGAAGCGCTGCCAGAGCTGGCCGGCGTGGTTGTTGAACAGCACCGCCCCCGCGTAGTCGTAGGAGTCGGGATCTAGCGGTGTGCCGAGGGCGAGATCCTCCTCGCGGTGGCGGGTGCCGCAGCGGCAGGCCCGGTTGCCGGGCTGGTTGTGGACCGAGCCGAAGCTCGGTGCGGTCAGGGTGGCAAAGACCCGCGGATGGTCCCGCACGGTGGCGGGGATTTCCTTGGTGTCGTCTCCGGCGAGGCCGGCGCGGATGAGGTGGTAGGTGTCCGCGGAGTAGGTGCGGGCGCAGGCGGGGCAGCGTGAGGCGCGGCGGTTGCCGCAGGCGACGCGGAGGTGTCCGCCGGGCTCGTCCTCGGTGGAGTAGCGGTACAGGGTCTGGCCGGTGGTCTTGTCTTTGGTGAGGGTCCAGCCGGTGAGGTGGATGGGCTTGGAGCAGCCTCCGGTTCGGCGGATCTGGTCTTCCCAGCGGGCGAAGCCAGGGGACCCGGCCACCCTCAGCGCGTCGCCAAGGGTGATCGGGTCCAGGCCCGCGAAGGTCGCGGTGTCGGTCATGCGGCCACCTCGCGTCGCCGGGAGACGAGGCGAGCGGGCAGGGGCAGGGTGCCGGTGCCGCGGCAGGCGGGGCAGTCGACTCGGAGGGTGACGCGGCTGCCGTCGGTGTGGCGGGTGCCGGTGTCGATGTGGGCAGTTGCCTGGCCGTCGCAGTCGGGGCAGCGGCGTGTGCGGGCAGGGGTGGGCTGGGTCATGATGGTTCTCCTTCTGATCTGCGGATTCGGGAGGGGCTGGACCGTCCGGGCAGCGGCGTTGCTTGCCGGCTTGGCGCTGCCCGGAGGCCGGTCAGTGGCGGGTGTGCTGTTTGAGGAGCGAGCGGAGCACCACGGCACAGATCGCTACGGACCCTGCGGTGATGGCGACGGCCAGCAGCAGGGAGACCAGGACGGTGCCGATGACGAGCACGGCGCCCGCTCCCCCGGCCACCAGGGCGGCGATCGAGCCAGGCGTAAGCCGTGCCTGCGGAGCGGTGGGAGCCGGGGCGGGCACCGGGGCTGACGGCTGATGGGTGTGGATGGCCGTGGGTGTGATCACGGTCGGCCGTGAAGTCGTCACCGGAGCGGGCGGGTTGGGGTACTTGGGACGGAGCATGATCCGGTTCTCCTGTCAGTCGTTGGTGTCGTTGACGATCTGGGTGCCGGTGCGCGTGCCGTCCTCTATCGCCGGGGCGAGAAAGGTGTCGGCGAGCAGGAAGCCGCCCAGGAGCAGGACGATGACGAGCCAGGTCGGGGGGCGGAAGAGCTTGATGCCGAAGTAGCCGACGATTACCAGCAGCAGCACGAGCGGTAGGTGGATGGTCACGGTGGTGGTCTCCTTTCAGCGGATGTGGCAGCGGTGGGTTCGGGCGGCGAGTTGTGCGGCGGAGCGGGAGCCGTAGTCGGCGGACCATCCGCAGCGCTCTGCGGTGCACACCGCGGCGTGGGAGGTCTGGCCGGTGCGGCGGTTGCGGTGGGTGCCGATCTGTACGGGGCCGATGCGCTCGACCGAGTGGAAGAAGTCACGGGCAGGCATGAGCTGGTTGTCCTTTCTGATCAGGCGAGTTGGGCTGCGATGGCGTCCGCCATCGAGGCCGGGACGCCGAGGCGTACGCGCAGGACGTCGGTGCCGATCGGCTCACCCGTCTTGTCGCGGTGAGCGTCGGCGAGCTTGCGTGCGTGGGTGACAAGCGCCGGAGGCACAGCCGGAGCGGCCGAAGGAGACGGCACAGCGGTCGATGGGACTTCGGCCGGCGCCGGTGCGGGAGCGATCTCGGGTGCAGGGTCGCCCGGTTGGGGACGCTCGATGGCCACCACAGCTACGGACTCATCGACCGGTTCGGGTGCGTCGGCTGTGCCGGTGACCAGGCCGTGTACCTGCCGCATGAGGGCGCCGAAGGCGAGGAGGGCAGCGGTCGGGGGGACGGCTGCGACAACGTGATCGAGGCTAAGGGTGTCGGTGCCGACACCGGCGACGTTCAGCGCGATCGAGCCGAGTGAGCCAGCGGCAGTGAGAGCGAAGGCCCAGCCGTCCCAGGCTCCGCGGAGTGCGGCGCGGAACATGAGGACTTCGCCGGCGAGGATGAACAGGTCGATGGTGCCGGGCCAGGCCCATGCGCGTTCCGGGCTCTTGGCCAGGCCGTGTTGCCTGGCCACGTCAGCGAGGTGTGCGTAGGAGAGCCAGAACGCGGCCACGGTCAGGGCGATGATGACGATGCCTGCGGTGAGGATCGCGGCCCGCTCTGCCTGGTTCTTGGTCATCTCGGATCTCCTCCTTTCTGGGGAGCGGGGGCCGGGCGGCAGTTGAGCTGTGTTCTGCCGCCTGGCCGCAAGTGGTCAGTTGGCTTCGCCGGAGCCGAGGCAGGTGAGGCACAGTCCGGTTTGCTGGCCGACCGTGCGTTGTCGCCGACCGACGCGGACGGTCTTGGAGACCTCGCCGGTGCCCTTGCACGTATCGCATTTCTCCGGTGCCTTGGCCCTGGTGGGCTTGCGGGTGGCGGGCATGGTCAGCACCCCGTCTCGCCGGAGCAGGTGGAGCTGTGCTGGCCGGCAGGGAGGGAAGCGGAGAGGGCCAAGCCGACGATGTCGGCGAACTCCTGGTCCGCTCCGGGGCGGTCGGCGTAGGCGGACAGGTCGATCAGCAACAGCACGGTGCGGCGCTGGTCGCAGAGCTGGCACATGGGCTGACCTCTGGTTTCTGGCATGGAAGGGGTAGGGACGTGGCGCGTTGCCGGTGCGCCGGACCGTTGTGGTTGGAGGGGTCAGGCCGCTTCGGTGACCGGCTCGATGGCCGGGGCAGCCTTGAGTTGTGCCAGATCCAGAGCCGGGCGGTAGGCCGACAGCTCAGGCAGGTCAGGGGTCAGATGCGCGTTGCGGTTGCAGGCGTTGACGGCCTGGCGGAGCGTGATGTGCGGCGTGCGGGTCAGTGCCCAGCCGCCGGAGGACTCTGCGATCACGGAGGTGCCGGGCCGGTCGGTGGGGATGTGCACCGCGGCGAGCACGGCATCGGGGGCAATGTCGGCGAAGGCCATCTTGGCGGAGCCTTCGTCGTTGACGCGGTGGGAGACGCGGCCGGTCAACTGCGAGCGCAGCAGCGTGATCCCATCGCCCAGGTCGGAGCCGAAGCGCTGGCCGCAGACCTCCATGAAGATGCCGGCGGCTCGTCCGAGCTGAGCCAGGCGGATCAGCGCAGTGATGATCGCATCCCGTCGCTTCTCCTCCGCCTTGCCGGCATACAGGGCCAGTTCGGCGACCTCGTCCACCAGTAGCACCACCGGGGTGGGCCGAAGGTGTTCCGGCAGTCCCCAGATGTCGGCGGTGATCTCCGCATCGGGCACGTCGGAGCTGATGCGCTGCTCGGACCGGATCACGTCGTAGATGCCGTGCATCCGGGCGATGAGCGCTTCGAGCACACCGAGAGCGTCATCGGGATTGTCGGCCAGAGCGGAGAAGCGACGCGCGAGCGGGTACAGCTCCACGCCCTTCTTGCAGTCGATCCCGACCAACGCCACCTGCTGCGTGGCCAGTTCGGCAACGAGCTTGCGTTGATGGACCGACTTCCCGGACTGGTTCGCGCCGATGTTCAGCTCGTGCGGAACCTGCCGATAGTCGCGGTAGTGGACACTGCCGTCCTCGCACAGCGACACCGGAATCCGCAGGGTCTCCGCCTTGGTGCTGGCCGGCATGTGCACGCGCTTGAGCACGTCGTAGCCGGTCATCCGCAGCTCGACCACACTTGCCTTGACCTCCCGGCACGTCACACCCTGCATGGAGAAGGAGTGCCGAAGCCGGTCCGTCGAAGCGGCGAAGTCGAAGACGTCCTGTCCGGGCCGCAGTTTGAGCCGCAGCACGATCCCGGTACGGGTCACGCGCAAGCGCCTTATCCGCGGAACCCGAGCGGAAGGCACCTCGGTACGGGTCGCCCGTGCGGCCATCATCCGCAGCCGTGAGGGCGGGACCGTCAGCCCGCAGGCTTCCATGACCGAGCTGTAGCGCAGCAGCAGCCGCACCACGGCGATCACGGCACCGAAGGTCAGCCAGTACCAGGCCGGGCGACGCCACTTGAGCAGCAGCGCCAGCCCGCCCACGATCACCACTGTGATCAGGATGCCGGTCATGATCAGGCCGCCTCAGCGTTGCCGGCGTCCGCAGCCAGAGAGGTGACCGCCACGGCGCGGAAGGCGATCCCGTGCCGCTTCTGGCCGTTGAACTCGTTCTCCCACGGCCGGGCAATCAGACCGGTCAGCGCGACCGGAGTACCCATGACCAGCTCACCCGTGATGCCGGTCTCCGGCACGGTCACGGACAGAACCTCAGCGTTGCCGTCCATGGCGAACATGACGTCCACGGTCATCAGCGCGGCACCGGTCTCGGTGTCCATTGCCCGCTCACCGGTACGCCGGTCCTTCAGCTTCGGCTGCGCAGGCTGAGCCACCATCACGGCGGCGGATGTGGTGTCGACGGGGATCTGACGCATGATGGAACTCCCTTTTCGGAGGGGAGCCCCTGGGCGGTGTCGTGATCCTGGCAGAGAGCGCACCGCCCAGAGGCGTTCTTGTAGTGGAGCAGTAACTTGAAGCTACCCGCAGACTTTCTGCGGGTCAACAGAAAAACTGTGACTAGCAGAGAAACTTTCCCTCTGCGATGCTGGACTGCGACACCACAGGAGGAGAGATGAGCAACTTCGGGCTATTCGTCCGCTTCACGCTTCGCGATGGCGCTGCGGAAGGCTTCGACGCTCTCGTGCGTGAAACCACGGCGGCCATCCAGCAGAAGGAGCCGGGAACTCTCGTGTACGCGTGCCACGAGGTGGACGGAGCTCCGGAGCAACGGATCTTCTTCGAGCTCTACGCCGACTACGCCGCGTTCGAGGAGCATGAGCGGCAGCCGCATACCCGCCGCTTCCTTGAGGAGCGCGATCGGTACGTTGCCAACACGGACGTTGATCGACTGGCCCCGTACGCCGGGAAGTACCCGTCCGAGGTGCAGACGTGACCAGCACCGGCCAACGGATCAAGGAACTGCGACGCGCTCAGCGCATGTCGCAAGCTGATCTCGCTACCGCCATGAATCGCTCGGAGAGCTGGGTTTCCCAGGTCGAGCGCGGGGTGCAACCCGTCGAACGGCTGTCTGTCCTCCAGGCTTTGGCTGACGCTCTCGGCGTAGCCACACGTGACATCAGGCCGGATTCAGCATCCGAAGCAGAGCCGGAGCCAGAGCCAGAGCGCCCCGCAAGCAACGATCTTGATGCCCTGCGAGTCGCACTGACGGGACACCCCGCCCTTGCCTCTCTCTTTGGTGAGCACACGCCGGGCGAACAGACTTCACTGAGGGACTTCCGACAGGAAGTCGATCAGGTCTGGGAACTGGTACACGAGTCCAGCTACGCAGCACTCAGCGACCGCATCTCGACGTTGCTTCCCAAGCTGGAGGCTGCCGTCCGTCATGCTCCCGCAGCAGACCTTGGTGAACTTCACGAGCTGCGCGCGCGGGCCTACCAAGTAGCAGCAGCCAGCTTCGTACGGCAGGACGAGCCCGACGCGGCATGGGTGGCTGCGGACCGCGCCCTTCAGGCAGCAGAACAGGCAGGCAAGCCACTTGAGGTGGTGGCGAGCCTGTTTCGGATGGCTCATGCCTTCATTCGACAGCAGCACGTCGAACAGGCTGAACACGCCGCATCGTCCGCGGTTAGCGTGCTCGCACCTCGGGCGGAGGCTGCAACGTGTCCGCCTGAAGAGCTGTCTCTGCTTGGAGCCATGAACCTCGTGCTCGCCGTGATCTGCTCCCGCGAAGGCAACCGCAAGCAGACACACCAGCACATCGAGAACGCGCGAAGGATCGCCAAGCGCATCGGCGAGGACCGCAACGACTTCGACACCGAGTTCGGCCCCACGAACGTGGAACTGCATGCGGTCAGCACGGCCGTCGACCTTGGAGATGCCGGCCTAGCGCTGGAAGTCGCAGCAGACGTCGACGCATCGGGACTGTCCCCTGAGCGTCAGTCACGTTTCCTGCTTGACGTGGCGCGGGCACACGCGCAGCGGCGACACGTCGGCGAAGCCGTAGCCGCACTGGTCGAGGCCGAACTACTGGCCCCAGAGCAGATCCGCACGCATCACCACGCCCGTGACGTTATGCGCGAGCTGATCCAACTCTCGGGCTCCCGGCCCCCGGCACAACTCACGGAGCTTGCCGAGCGGTCCGCGGTCAGCTGACACAACTCCCAGACGCGGTAAGACTTTCCCTACTTAATCAAGGGCTCGCTCCGCTCGCCGCGCGGCCCGGCTTGCCGCCGGGCCGACGCTCCTGTCTCCGCCCCGCTCCGGCCCGGCCGCCGTTCCGCGCGCAGACGCGGCCCAGAAGAGAAGAAGGGTGCCGGCGGGGTCGGTCGGCTCCACGGCTTTAGGCAGCCACCTTGGGGCGAGCCTCGAAGATCAGGGGCTCACTTCGGGCTATTGCGGGCAGGCAAGGTGCTGCCCGAGTCGCGGCAAGCTTACGAGCCCCTGATCTCTCGCCCCAAGGCAGCTCCAGCCCAAAGCCACTCCACCGACCTCTGCGTGTGCTCACTAGGAGCCCACCGATGAGTGAGGCATCATGACTATCTACTAGACGGTCTAGGGGGTAGTGCTACATGCAGATCTTCATCAGCTGGTCGGGGGACATGTCCAAACGGAGCGCGGAAATACTTCGAGACTGGCTACCTTACATGAATCCAACGATTTCACCCTTCGTCTCATCTCAGGATATTTCGAAAGGGGAGCGCGGACTCAACAAGATTGCAGACCGGCTCCAGGAATGCTCGTTTGGCATTGTCTGCGTAACTCGTGATAATCAGTCCGCACCTTGGATCAACTTTGAATCGGGGGCCCTATCCCGCGAGCTAGGCGAGAGTTCACTTATACCCTTCCTCATCGACATGCAGGTGAAAGACCTATCGTCCGGACCCCTAACCCAATTCCAGGCCACTGACAGTTCCCATGAAGAAGACGTACTGGCAATGGTTAAGTCCATCAACAGCAAGTGCGAAACCAAGGTCGAAGCTGAAAGACTACAAACGACGTTCGATAGATTCTGGGGTGACTTGACAAGCCAACTGACCATAGCTCGGGAGAGAAACGCATCCCCGGGAGGTCCTCAGCGTGAGGTTTCAGACGTTCTCGATGAACTAGTCAAACTGGTGCGCGAACAAAGCACGCGCATCGGCTCCCTGGAGAAGTCAGTGGGCGAAGCAACTAGTACCGTTTCTTCGTATACCATAAATGATCCAAAAGATGTGCGCATCACTGCCGGAGCAGAGGACGCAACTAAAACTGGGAGTCGAGTCAGGGGCTGCGCCAGTATGGCTCGCAAGATCGTCGGATCCGAGAATATACAGCGACTTATACTCCATAGTTCGGAAGTCGAATTGCACTGCACGACCGAAGGAACCTCGCGAGTTCACGAAGTGAATCATCAACTGGCTAGATTGGCGGCAGATCGCGAAGTCTCCATAACCGTCTTCGGGTCCGACGGTGATCTTGTGAAGTATCATCCCCCATTCTAGTCACTCCTAGGCGTGGAGGACTCTATTAGGATGTACCGCCTGACAGCCGTATTTGGATCACGAAGGGGATGGGGTCTTCTCCTAGCAAATTTCTCCTTCGCCTTTGCCGCATTAGCGGGAGTGGTGCAGTTGCTCTTAGCTGTTAGCCCAACGATTGGGCTACGAGGAATACAGACACTGTCTGGCATGGTGGCCCTATCTTGCCTGTGGGCGACCGCGCGAGCCGTTCCTCGCAGTACAGCTACTCGCGACTTTAGTCATCCGGACTTTTCTGTAGTGGTGAAGGTGGGAGACTTATTCACTGAAGAGTCTGATCGAATTATCGGGTTCACCGACGTATTCGACACTTCCGTTGCAGGACGTGAAATAATCCACCCTAGGAGCGTACAGGGCCAACTCCTTCAGAGGGTATTCAACGGGAACGTGACTTCTCTCGATACCGCGCTACAGGAGTCGCTGCAAGATGCGTCCATACTCAGATCGGAGACCGAAGTAGGAAAGCCACAGGGCAAGCGCGACCGCTATCCGCTGGGAACCGTTGCTGTTATAGGTAGCGAGCCTTACAAATATTACTGTGTCGCATATTCACATATGAGCAACGACCTCACGGCTCGATCGAGCGTCGATCATTTATGGCAGAGTCTTGATAGCACTTGGTCGGCGGTGGTCTCACATGGGAATTTGGACCCCGTAGCGGTTCCCGTCCTTGGGTCAGACCTCGCACGAATTGGGAGTCTCGACCGCGAGAGCCTAGTCAAGATGATCGTGCTCTCATTCGTGTCTAGATCGCGAGTGGACTTGGTATCACGACGGCTGTCTGTGGTGATCCACCCCAAGGATGCAGATCAAGTGAACATTCACGAAGTCCAGGCGTTCCTTGCCTCATTGTGACGACCGAACGAGACGAGTTCTCATAGATCCAATCTTAGGTAATGGGTAAGTGGCATCCGACCTTGTTCATTTGTGCGTCAATAGCTACAAGGCCTTGTCGACGCGGCTCAGTCCCACAATTGACACGGAACGCACGTGATTCCCAGGCTCAATGCTTTCCGGGGCCCAGCGCTTCGTGATGGTGCCAGATCAGGTACCTGTCCTCCTTGCGCAGTTCAGCGGAGCCCCATTCGATACGCAACACACCTTGCCTCATGGAACATGCGTAGGCGACCAGCACAAGGCCCACGTCCTCCGGCAACATTTCGAGCCCCAACCTCGGCTCGACGTCCTCGATCTCGTCAAGGCCAAGGTCGAACTCTTGTTGCATAGGCTCCGGACCATGACGACGTATCAACTCTGCCCGGAAGCCAGTGGCTCGACGTAAGCGAGCGGCAGTCACCGGTACGTCCCTCTTGGCGTACCGGAACGGGAAGATCACGTTGCTGCGCACGATCACCACGGTTCGTCCCTGGAGCCGCACCGGGTTCCCGTACGACTCCAGGCCCGAGGCCAACTCCTCGTACTGCACGGCGTGAAGTCCGTGGCCATACGCTTCAAGGGTCTGCGTGTGCACCCCTTCTTGGCCGTTACGGGCCCGTTCGTGGGCCCGCGCGAGGCAAGCCGGCACGATGTCTGCCAGCTCTCCGGCGACTTCACCGAAGGTCTCTCGTGCCCATCGAGTTGCCGACCCCATGCGCTCCCCTTCCGTCAGTGCCCCCGGCGCGCCCCGCCCCTCACAGGAAGACGCCTTGCATGCGGGGCACACAAGTGAGCATCCAGCGCACGGCAAGGCGCACATGGCATCTGGCACCAGAATCGGATACCCATTTTCGGTATCCGATTCTGGTGTGCAATGATCCTCCCTCAGCCGCCAAGGCCACCACGGCTACCACGGCCACAGGAGGCATCGGACCAACGGGAGGGGCCCATGACCGAGACGACCGACCCGGCGCCCGAGTGGACGCTCAAGCCGGGCGACGCGATCGAACGCAAGCAGCTGCACAGCAAGTTCGGGGGGAGGACGCAGGGCGGCATCGGTCCGTCGGCCAAGACCCCGAACGTCTTCGTGTTCACCGATCCGGTGGCCGGCGAGAAGCACGGGTACTACGACGACTGGATGCCGGACGGTCGCTTCCACTACAGCGGCGAAGGCCAGTACGGGGATCAGCGGATGCTCTCCGGCAACGCCAGCATCCTCAACCACGAAGCTGAGGGCCGCGCACTACGCGTATTCCGAGGCGCCCGCGGCACCATCACCTACCGCGGCGAGTTCGTCGTGGACCAGAAGAACCCCTGGTACGAAGCCGACGCCCCGGAGACGAACGACGGCCCCCTGCGCAAGGTGATCGTGTTCCGTCTCAAGCCCATCGACGCCGAGCCCGGACAGCCTGCGACGAAGCTCGGCCGTCTCCTGGAGAGCTCCCCGCATTCCGTGGACGAACTGCCCCTGGAGCGCAACGAGACGGAAAAGTCGTTCGTCAACCCCAACCGCGAACCCTACGAGGCCGAGCGGAAGGAAGCCCGTCTGGTCAAGGAATTCGCCGACTACCTCACGAGCACGGGGTACACCTCGTGCCGGCACCGAATGCTGCCGTCCGGTGAGAGTCGCCCCCTGTTCACCGACCTGTACTGCAAGGGGCTCGGTCTTCTCGTCGAGAGCAAGGGCAGCGTCACACGCGAGAACATCCGTATGGCGCTTGGTCAGTTGGCGGACTACAGCCGGTTCGTGGAGCACACGACGCGGGCGATCCTGGTGCCCTCCAAGCCCCGCGAGGACCTTCTCGCACTGGCGGAATCGCAGGAGTGCGCGGTGCTCTGGCCGGAGGGGAAGGGCTTCACGAGCACGGTTCCCGCTGCTCTCCCGTAGGGACCCGCGAGTGGCATGCGGCTGACATCCACGACTGACATCAACACCCATGCACACCGACGCATCGAGGCACCCCCAGAGGCACCGAGTTCACCGGCAGATCAGCCCCAGAGCGATACCCCGATCTAGCTCCTAAAGCGGGTGTCGCAGGTTCGAATCCTGCCGGGGGCACCACACAGAAGGATGACGAGGTGAGGTCTCAGAAGCAGGCCTCACCTCGTCCTTTATCGCCTGCGCTGCCCTTCGAGGTTCCAGCGGGACGACCGAGTCGTCCTGGCTGGCCTGAGCGACAGCCTTGATCGTTTCGTCAGCCAGCGTGACCCTGCCGGCGGCAATGTTCGTGGTTGGCTCGTAGCGGATCTCCAACCGGAGTGCTTCGAAGAGCCGGCGCGAGATGTCGTCCGGCAGGCTGGCAAGGGTCCAGCGGGAAGACGGGCAGCTGTCGCAGCAGTGCTGGATTCGGCGCCTTGTGGATCTCGTCTTTCGGACCATCGAGCTGCTGGAGACGGTCCCGTTCGGCGCGGAGCTCCGCCCGTCGTGCGTTGATGTCCCGGATGAGGTCTGCGTCCGGCTCGTCCACGCGCTCGAGGTGGCGCACGAGACGCTTCCGACCATGCTCACCGAATCGCAACCCAGGTTCGAGGCCCTCGACGCCCACTGCAAGGTCATCGGGGTCGACACGTGGGACAACTGACGGGCCCCGGGCCTCAATCGGCCAGCGGAGCCCTTCGCCTCTGGCGAGGGCTCCGCCCGTTGCTTCCGGCGTACGACGCCGCCACCGAGTCTGGTGACGAGTTGCTCGTAGTTGACCGTGGCCGAGAAGACGGGATTCGAGTGCGGGTGTGACCTGCGGTTCCATGCCGCAGAGCCAAGCTGGCACATGTCCGCCCAGTGTGTCGGATCCACACTCACGGCCCGTCACATTTGGACGTACGCCACGTTCGGCACCGACCTGGAAAGCCCTTACGGTCACCACGATCCCCCCACGGGATTCCCACAGAAGGAGTCGCAATGAAAGTGGCATTTCGAAAGGCAGCTCTACTGATCACAACCGTCACAGCCGTCGGGCTCGCCACTCTGGTGGGCACCTCACAGGCCGTCAGCTACGGAGCCGACAGCGCCCCGTCCACCGAGTTGTCCGATGCGAGCAACGCAGGCGTGACGGAAGGGAAGGCAGCCGCAGGGTTGGAGAAGGTCAGCAACTTCGGCTCGAATCCCGGCGCGCTCAGCATGTTCCGCTACAAGCCGGACGGACTGCCCGAAGGCAGCCCCGTCGTCCTCGCACTGCACGGCTGCAATCAGGACGCGCAGATGTACTTCGACAACGCGGGCTGGCAGAAGTTCGCCGACGCCGGCAAGTTCTCCGTCGTCGCGCCACAGCAGGAACTGGCCAACAACGGTCTGAAGTGCTTCAACTGGTTCGAGCCCGGCGACGTCGGGCGTGACAAGGGCGAAGCACTGTCGATCAAGCAGATGGTGGACAAGACCATCGCCGACCTGAAGGCGGACCCGAAGAGGGTCTTCATCACAGGGCTGTCGGCGGGCGGCGGCATGACGTCGTCGATGATGGCGTCCTACCCGGACGTCTTCGCGGGCGGTGCCGTGATAGCCGGGCTGCCGCACGGCTGCGCCAACAGCTCGGCGGAAGCGTGGACTTGCATGAGCCCCGGCGTCAGCAAGTCCGCGGCCCAGTGGGGCGACATCGCCAAGAAGGCCGCCCCGGGCCACTCGGGCCCCCGGCCCAAGGTGTCGATCTGGCACGGTACGGCGGACACGAAGGTGGTCCCGAAGAACGCCACCGAGTCCGTGAAGCAGTGGACGAACGTGCTGGGCGCCGATCAGGAAGCCGACGGCACCGAGTCGCTGCCGGGCGGCACCACCCGCTCCGACTACAAGGACGGCAACGGTGACGTCGTCGTACGCAACTACAGCATCGAAGGCATGGCACACGGCACACCCGTGAAGCCCAGCGAAGGGTGCGGGAAGACCGGCGCGAACTTCTTCGACACCATCTGCTCCAGCCAATACATCGCGAAGGACTGGGGATTGGGAGGCTGACCGGGATCGACCGTCCCCTGCCGGTTGCGACCGGCAGGGGACACCACCGGGTTGACCCCGAGCTGATCGTCAAAGCCCAGCGCGAAGAGGACGGAGTTCCCGCTCGAAACCCGCCAGAGCATCGAGGAGTTCGCTCACAGGGGTCTGCCCGCCAAGCGATTCAGCTTGTCGCAACCGGCGCACATCTCGCAATGTCCGTCGCCCGATCTCGGAACCACGACGGTGATTACGTCGGCACGACCCGTAGGTGCAGCCGTATGGAAGCTCCGATTCCCCTTCGCACATTCGAAGCCGGGGATATGGCGATGGATTCGACTTGATACCAGGGAGCATTGTATGCCGTATCTGCTCGATCGACGTCGGTTTCTGCCGCTGCTGCTCACACCGGTGCTGGTGGGCATGAGCACGGAGGCGGCTGTACTGCCCGCCCAGGCGAGCCCCGCCGGGGACGATCCCCTGCCCGCTTTGAACCAACACGCTCACACGCTGCAATCCACCGAACCCGACGGCGACGTAAGCGACTTGGAGACCCTCGGTCAGATGGTCGGTGACGCCAAGGTGCTGGGGCTGGGCGAAGCCACGCACGGTTCACGTGAGTTCTTCACCATGAAGGACCGTGTCTTCCGATACCTGGTCAAGGAGAAGGGATTCACGACGTTCTCGCTCGAGACGGGCTGGAGTGCCGGACTGAAGCTCAATGACTACGTCCTTCACGGAGAGGGCGACGCGCGCGAGATCATGCGTGAGGAGTTCCCGAAGCAGACACCGTGGAACGCGCGCGAATACCTGGACCTCGTCGAATGGATGCGCGCCCACAACACCCAGAACCCGAACAAGGTCCAATTCATGGGCGACGACATCAACTACCCCACCTTGGGCGAGGAACTCGTCGACAGGGTGACCGAGTACATCCAGCGCAACGCCCCGACGATGCTGCCGACGTTCAACACCATGTACAGGAAGTTCCAGTCCTTCCCCGACATGGACGCATACCTGCGCCAACCGCTGTCCCAGCGCCAGGCGATCGCCGGTCAGGTTCGCCAGGCACTGACACTCCTGCAACGGTTTCCGGGATCGAATCCGGAGGAGTTCACCTGGACCGTGCAGCACGCGCGTTCCCTAGCCCAGACCGCCACCTGGCTCTCCTACGATCTGGCGACCACGAACGGGCTGAAACAGGCCCTGCTGTATCGCGACGAGGCCATGGCCGACAACACCGTCTGGTGGCATCAGCAGACCGGGCACAAGATTCTGCTGTCCGCTCACAACGGACACGTCGCCTACCGAAGCGACCGGCCCGAGTGGTATCCCAAGACGCAAGGCGCCTTCCTGCGCGAGCGTCTCGGCACGCGATATGTCAGTGCGGGATTCACCTTCAACGAGGGCTCGTTCAACGCGATGGGAGCGGACCGTGAGTGGAAGCCCTTCACGGTCGGACCGGCGAAGGCCGGCAACAACGAGCACACCTTGCACAGGGTGCGTCCCCAGGACTACTTCCTGGACATGCGCACCGCGCCTGCCCCGGCACGCACCTGGCTGGACCAAGCCCGGCCCACCCGCAGCATCGGCACCGACTACCCCGACCCCGAGAACATGGTCACTCTGGGACGGTCCTACGACGTCTTGATCCACCTGCATCGCATCAGGGCGTCAGACCTGCTTACGGGCTCGGGTTCGAAAGGAACCTCACCACGGGGCCTGACACTCGGGGTATACAGCCGGGCCAGGGCAGAGACGCCCTGATCAGCCGGCCACGCCAGGACCTGATGCGCGATGCAGAGGTGATCGGGCGCCGGTCGCGCCGTCACTGAGCTTGCCCTCCTGGTTGTGCCCCCGGCAGGTCCAACCGCCCGACCAGGGCCCCGAGTTCAGAGCCGTGATCCGGCTGCGGAGTGTGCTCCCGGTGGTACTGACGCGTTGACACCACCGGGCCCCGTTGCTTGGATACGGCGAGCCTTTTCCGGCATACGGCCCAAAAAGTGGAGCGCCCCATGGAACTGTCGCGCCGCGCCCTGTTGTCCATGGTCCCCGCGAGTGCGCTGCTCGCCCTCGCCGATCCGCTGCGCGCCCGGGCGGCAGCCGCCCCCCGCGACCCCGCCACCGGGAGAGGTGCCAGGGGGCACCTCCCGGCGCAGCCAGGGGGAGACCTGGCCCGGCTCATCGACAACACGGTCGCCGTCTTAGCGGGCACTGCCGAGGTCGACGCCCGCCCCGAGGTGGCCGGCAAGGTGTCGGCCATCACGGGTGCCGCCCAGGACCATCTGGACGCGATGGACGCGGCCGGTGACGGCGAGCTTTTCCAGGGGCTCGGCGACCTCGACACCAGCGACCGGAACCTGACGAAGTCCTTCCAGTACCTCTACGAGGTCGCGCTCGCCACCCGCACCCCCGCGGACGACAACCCCCTGCACGGCAACGAGGCCGTCCAGCGGCGCGTGATCGACGGCCTGACCTGGCTGTACGACCACTACTACGGCGACCAGTCGAAGGGTTACTACGGCAACTGGTTCAACTGGGAGATCGGCATCTCCCAGCAGGTGAGCAAGGTCCTGGTGCTGCTGCGGGACCAACTCGCCGCCTACCGCCCGGAACTGGCCGCCACCTACGTCGCCGCCATGGACGGCTATCTGCGCAACGGCAAGGACGGCGACGTCGACCTCGACTCCCGCTTCCACACCGGCGCCAACCTCGCCGACATCACCACCGACCGGATCATGCAGGGCGCCGCCCTCGGCGACGACGCCCGGGTCAGCAAGGCCGTCGCCGACCAGCTCACCGTGCTGGCCACCATCGACCCGTACCGCCTCCAGCACGGCGTCACGGACGGCTTCTACGCCGACGGCTCCTTCATCCAGCACGCCTCCGTCGCCTACACCGGTACCTACGGAACGGGGTTGCTCAGCCGCGTCGTGCAGACCCTGAAGATCCTGGACGGCACGGCGTACCTGCCGCAGGACGACATGGCCGGCGTGGTGCGCAGGTGGGTGGTGGACGGTTTCGCGCCGGTGATCTTCGAGGGCTGGATGATGGAGGTGGTCAAGGGCCGCGGGATGTCACGCGAAAAGAGCGGATACCGCGACGCGACCACCGTGGTGGAGGCCGTCAGCGACCTCGCAGCCCACTCCTCCGGCGACGACGCCACAGCTCTCAAGGGGTATGTGAAGTTCGTACGCGAGTCCGCGAGGGCGCCGCTCGACCCGACCGCGTTCGTCTCGCCGGTGACCGTCGCCCGATACGCCGACATCCTCGCCGACGACTCCATCCCCGCCCGCGACCTCAGGGACGCCTCGTACACGACGGCGTTCAACGCCATGGACCGCACCGTCCACCACCGCCCTGGCTGGTCGTTCGCGCTGGCCCGCAGTTCGGACCGGATCAGCAAGTACGAGTACATGAGCGGCGAGAACCTCAAGCCGTGGTTCCAGGGCGACGGCGCCCACTACCTGTATCTGTCAGGGCAGGACCAGACGCATGCCTTCGGCGTCGACTACTTCACGGCCGTCTCCCCTTACCGGCTGGCCGGCGTCACCGCCCCGGTGGAGACCCGCAAGACGATCCCCGAGCTGTACGGCACACAGTGGTACGACAACCCCGACGCCGGATTCACCGCCTCGTCCGAGAAGCAGAACACCTACGTCTACTTCCCGTGCGGCACGGACTCCCACTCCGGCGGCGCCACGCTGGGATCCTACGGAACGGCGTCGCTGGTCCTGTCCGACGACGTTGCCTACGCGGCGAAGCAGGCCGGGCGGCTTCCGGACGACTTCGTGGCCTACCGCAACGCCCGTGCCACCAAGTCGTGGTTCCTGCTGGACGACGAGATCGTGGTGCTGGCGTCCGGGGTGCACGATCCGGCGGGCCGGGCGGTGACCACCACGGTGGACAGCCGCATCGCCGCCGAATCGGATGCCGTCTCCCTCACGGGATGCCTGCGCGACGCCACGCGCTGGCGGGGGCCCGGTACGGCGCCGCTCGCCTGGCTGCGTTACGCCAACGCCGACGAGAAAACGGCAGTCGGCTATGTCTTCCTGGACTCCCCAGACGTACCTCGCGGCCCCCGACCCACCGTCACGCTCGACACCGTCAGCCGCAGCCGCCGGGACGTCAACGCCGCCAACCCCGACACCCGGATCACCAAGCAGGTCTTCAGCGTCGTCTTCGAGCAGCCGCCCGGCGCACCGACCACCACGCTGGCCTGCGCCCTGGTACCGGGCGCCACCGAACGGCAGTTGCGCCGCTACGCGCACGGCCCGCTGAGGGTCCTCGCCAACACCCCTGACGTCCAGGCCATCGGTCACGCCCGCCTGGGCCTGCTCGCCGCCAACACCTTCGCTCCCGGCACCCACATCGCCGGGCACCTCGCCGTGGACGGTCCCGCGTCGGCGCTCGTGCGGCGCGGCGGCGACGGCATCACTTCGGTCGCCGTCTCGGATCCGACCACCGAACGCGACACGGTCGCCATTACACTGCGCGGCCGCTCCTTGCGCCCGGTCTCCGCGGACGACGGTGTGCGCATCACCCGGCTTCCCGGCGCCACCCGTATCGAGGTCACCACGCGGCACTCGTACGGGCGGAGCTTCGTGGCACGGCTGCGATAGGGGCCACCCGGGCGCCACCCGAGTCGGGCGCCGCGGTCATCAGCGGCGCCGGGGGCCGGCCGCCACGCGGAGAGGCTCGCCCGGAGAGCGGGTCATCGGCGGCGGCGTGCGAGGCGGTGAAATGCCTTCGGCCTGCCGGTCGGCGCGGGCAGTACGCCCGCGACCGCGTCGGCCAGCAAGGTGCCGACCGTCTCGGCCGCGCAGGCGCGGTTGACTCCGATCCCGCCCGAAGGCCCGCGTTTGATCCAACCCACCACGTACGTCCCGGCTCTGCCGGTCACCCGGCCGTGCTCGTGCCGGACGGTCCCGGCCGCCTCGTCGAACGGCAGCCCCGCGGGGGGCACTCCGCGGTAGCCGATCGCGCGCAGCGCCATGCCGGCCGGGATCTGCAGCTCCCCGTTCCCGCCGGTGACCCGCACGGCGCGGATGTGTTCGTCCCCGCACATCTCCATCGGCGCGGACAGGAAGCGGAACACGATGCGGCGCCGCCCCCCGGCCGCATCCGGTGCCACGGACCAGTCGACCGCCTCCCGCGTCACACCCCGCAGTACGGCCGCCTTGTCCTTCGGCCCGGCGGCGTCGATCACCGCACCGATGCGCGGGTCGTGGTCGTCCACGACCAGGTCCACCTCGGGAAGGTGCTTCAGAGCGCGCAGTTCGGATCGGGTGTACGCCGCATGGTCCGGATCGCGGCGCCCGAGCACCACCACCTCGCGCACCTTGCTGCGGCGCAGCTCCGCCAGCGCGTGGCGCGCGATCCCGGTGCCGGCCAGTGCCTCCGGGTCGGAGACGAGGATGCGGGCGACGTCGAGGGCGACGTTGCCGTTACCGACCACGACGACTCGTTCGGCCGAGAGATCGACGGCGTCCGGCGCGACCTCCGGGTGTGCGTTGTACCAGGCGACGACGGTGGTCGCGGCGAGGCTGCCCGTCCGGTCCTCGCCGGGGATCCCCAGTCGCCGGTCGGCGGCGGCGCCCACCGCGTAGATCACCGCATCGTGGTGTGCGGCGAGTTCCTCCGCCGTGACGTCCCTGCCCACCTCCAGGCCGAGGTGCATCCGCACGCGAGGATGCGTGTGGAAGCGGGCGAAGGTGTCGCCGGCCTTCTTCGTTGCCGGATGGTCCGGAGCCACGCCGTAGCGCACGAGACCGCCGGCGGCCGGAAGCCGGTCGACGAGCGTCACTTCGGCCCTGGTGTGCAGCAGCAGATCCTCGGCGGCGTACATGCCCGCCGGCCCGGTTCCGACGATCGCGACGCGCAGCGGCCCGAAGTCCGGCGGCAGGACGCGTTCGAAGGCCGGCTCACCCCAGGCGTGGAAGATCGGTCCGTGGCCGTCGGTTTCAGCCGACCGTGCCTCCGACTCCTCCTCGGCGTGCTCGAAGTAGGCCGCGTTGATGTCGGCGTACTCCCGCTGTGCGGCACCCAGGCTGTCGACCGGGAGGACGGCGTCAACCGGGCAGGCGTCGGCGCATGCGCCGCAGTCGATGCAGGTCTGCGGGTCGACGTGCAGCATCTCCGTACTGCCGAAGTCCCGCTCCTCGGGCGTGGGGCGTATGCAGTTGACCGGGCAGACGGACACGCAACTGGCGTCCTTGCAGCAGGTCTGGGTGATCGCGTAAGCCATGTCGTCCGCTCGCGTGAGTCGTCAGATCAGGTTGGCGCGCTTGTAGAAGAACAGCGCGGGCTTGGTGAGCAGCCCGACCGACGTCAGGAACTCCATCAGGCCCGAACAGCTTGAGCGCATCATCGACTTGTGGTGCTCGTTGGCCTTCGCCTCGCGCAGGGCGCGCGCCTCGTCCAGTCCGGCGTTGGCATACACCTTCCGGTTCACCATGCTGGTCACGATGACGTAGGCAGCCACGGAGATCAGGAGAGAGTGAATGTGACGGCGCACCCGTCCGGCGCGCGCGAGGTGCCTGCGCGTCTCGTCGCGGGCGAACTTCATGTGCCGTGATTCCTCGACGACATGGATGTTGTTGATGGTGCGGACGAACGGCACGACCCGTTCGTCGCGCATCCAGTCGCGCTGCATGACGTCGAGGACCTCCTCGGCGACAAGGATCGCCCCGTACGCAGCCTCACCGAACGCGACGGTCTTGAAGAAGCGGCCGAGTTCGATCGCCACCCGGTGCGGGCGGTAGGCCGGCGCCCGGAGCTTCTTCGCGCCGCGGGCGAACATGATCGAGTGGCGGCACTCGTCGGCGATCTCGGTGAGCGCCCACTGGAAGGCGTCCTCGGTCGGGTCCTTTGCGTACATGTCCCGCAGCATCATCTGCTGAAGGATCATCTCGAACCAGATACCGGTGCTGGCCACTGACGCGGCCTCCTGCCGGGTCAGCGCCTTGCGCTGCGCGTCGGTCAGTTCGTTCCAGTACGCGGTGCCGTAGAGGGTGCTCCATTCCGGGCTGGCCCCGTGGAAGTCCTTGTCCAGCGGGGTCTCCCAGTCGACCTCGGTGAGCGGGTCGTAGGAGAGTTGCGCGGACGAGTCGAGCAGCCGCCGCGCGATGTCGTCCTCGGGCGTGCGGCTCGTGGTCTCCTGTCGCGGGATGCTGGCGGTCATGCTGGGACTCCTCGAGTCGGGTCCGTGAAGTTCCTCATCCTCTACTGCTATTACTACCGGTAACAGCCTCTTATTGACAGACCGTATAGCAAGAGCGGTCGTCTGCCTACCCCCGCGTAACCCGCCAGGGTCGTCCCGCGCCGACAGGTGCTGCCCGCGCTGTCGGGTCCTGCGGAACGCCGGGGGCATCAGACGCCCCTCAACCGCCCCCTCAGCAGCGACGCCACTGCCGCGGTACGGGAGTTGGTCCCGTCACCGGTGCCGTGGGGCACCGGGTCGCAGCTACGTACAGCGTGGCGCCGAGTAGCCGAGATCGCGTGCGATGTCGGGCAGCGCCACGACGACGATGTACCAGTCCAGCGAGACGATCAGCATCGCGAACGACAGCAGCGCGAGCGTCGCCGTGTCACGGTTCAGCCGAGACTGCCGGGGACTGAGGCTTCACTGGATCGCAGGGCAGACTCCTGGTCGAACCGGCCGGCACGGACGGCAGACCGGCTGTCAGTAGTGGATCGCGGGGAGGAACGCTCCGGCGGGCACGCTGTAGAAGCCGGTGGTCATCAGGCTCATCAGCTGCGTCACCCTCAACCCGTTGGTCAGGCACCACTGGAGGAGCCGGCTGTTGCTCGCGGGGACGAGGATTCCTGGGCCGCCGAAGGCGGGAGCCCCTGCGATGAGGGCTTGGATGTCCGAGGTTTCCTCGCCCACGGAATGATCGAAGAACGCCACGTCCGCGGCGTACCCGGTGATGCGGCCCCCGTGTTCGACGACGCGGGCGGTGCCGTGCTTGATCGCGTCGGCCAACTCGCCTCCGCGGTCGAACCCGTGGACCCGCCGGCACACGTCGTTGCACCGTGGGAGATCGGCGTCCGTCGCCTCGCGGACGGTTCTGCCTGCGATCGTCCCGAGGATCGGCGGCCCCTGCAGGCAGGCGAGGGTTTCGCGGAACTCGAATCCGAGGCTCGCGTAGAGCGCGAAGGACCCGGTGTTGTAGGTGGTCTGCACGAGGCGCATGCCCGGGACCCGGCGCTCGGCGGAGCGGTCCATGACGTCCCGCATCAGCAAGCGGCCGAGGCCCTGGTTCTGCACGTCGGGGTCGATGGTCAGGGGCCCGACCCCGGCGATGGCGGAGCGTTCGTCGAGGAAGTTGCTTCCCACGATCCGCCCGTCGAGCTCGGCGACGACGCTGTAGAACCCCGGGTGGTTCAGGGCCATTTCCGTGACCTTGGCACCCACTTCGGCGCTGGGCACGTCCGGCAGGAACGCGTGCTTCCGGGCGATGCCGGAGAAGGCCTCGAAGCAGATTCGTCCGCACTCGGCGGCGTCGGCCGGCTGTCCCGGGCGCAGTACGAAGTCCACGTTGCCCCTTTTTCCTCTTTCTCGGCCGGGCACCTGTCGCCCTAGTAGTCGAGTCCGGCGCTCCACTCGCCCCGGCCCTTGCGGGTGAGGTCGAGGACGTGCCACACGGGGCTGTACAGGTCGATGCCTCGCTGGTCGATGTCCTCGGACATCCGGGGGTGCACCGAGTAGAAGTGGCGCACGCTCCCTTCCCCTGCACCTTCGGTGCCGGGAGACCCCGATTCGCGGGTGAACACCGAGATCGTCGAGTCCTGGTCGCCCTCGGCGTCCTCGCCGCCCAGGTCGTACTTGAACGTGTTCGAGCCGGCGCTGAGCAGACGCAGATTCGTCCAGTTCCGGTCCCGGGCGTACGCCCGGAGCGCGGGCAGGCCGGCCGCGGCGACGACCGCGAGGTCGGCGTTCTGCGTGATGTGGCGGGCCACCCCGTTGAGCCCGTCGAGCCACATCGTGCACATGGGGCACGGCTCGGTGTTCTTCTTGCCGAACATGAACTGGTAGACGACCAGGTCGCGCCCGGGCCCGGTGAAGAGTTCGCTGAGGCGCACGGTCTGCGTCGGCGAGTCACCGGCCTGCAGATCAGCGGGGCCCTCTTCGAACACGTAGTCGTCGAGGACGGGGCCCGGCGGCAGCCGGCGGCGCTGCTCGGCCACGCGTTCACGCTGACGCATCAGCTCGATCTCGGCTTGCTGCAACTCCTCGCGGGCGCGGACGTATTCGTCCGACTCATCGGTGAGGTTGGTTTGACGCATCGCTGCCCCTGGCTGGCTGTTGTTCGGTGGCCGTCTGCTCCGGCCCATCACCGTATGTCTGCGCGCGGGGCGGGCCGGGCAGCGAGCGACGGGGTCCTGGTCAGTGCACTCCGGTGGATCAACCGAGGTCCGTCGGTGCGCTACCTGGCCGGCCTCGGGCGCATGGCTCGCCGGCCAGGCTCAGGGCAGGGCAGGGCAGACGCGTCACGCAACGGCGGCAAGGGCCAACGCCACCGCATCAACCCGCACTGGCCGACGAGGAGGGCGGTACGCGCGGGCCTGCTCACCGTTCGCGCGGGCAGAAGCAGCACGGCGAGGCCGAGCAGCCCGGAGCCGGCGAGCAAGCAGGCGCTGACGTTGAAGAGAACCGTCGGCTCCCCCTTCAGAGCGTCATCGAGAACCAGGCCGTAGGACAGCATGAAGATGACGGGCAGCAGGACGAGGGCGATCCCTGCGGTGACGCGCAGTCCTCGGATGCCGGATGTGGACGGGGCATCCTCGGGGCTCGCGGCGTTACTCATCATGACGGCGAGCCTGACGGGGCCCCGACCCCGGCCCCCGGACCGCGGTCGCTCCGGTGCAGCGCCAGCCAGACGCCGCGGCCCGCCGCCCACAGCGCCAGCGCCACCACGACCGGGGCGCCGAACAGGACGACGAGACCGGCTCCGATGTTGGCGCCGACCACCCCGGCGGTGAGCACCCGCCACCCCGCGCCGACGATCAGGCCCGCCACCATCAGCGGACCCAGCACCTGCCACCAGCGCCGATCGAAGGTCCCGCGGCGCCAGGCGCGCACCAGCAGCACCAGGGCGGCTGCTGCCAGCAGCAGAGCGCCGATGCCCAGTGCGGTCTGCACACCGGCGGGGATCGCCAGGGGCTCGTAGGCATGGTCGAGTTGGGACGGCGGCAGGCCCTGCGCGTCGTCCTGTCCCATCAGTCCCCAGGTGGCCACCGGTACGGCGGCGACCAGAACACCGGCGACCAGCACGTGCATTCCATGTGCTTGCTTTCGCATGCTCCGATGATGCTCACGCGGGGGCAGTTCCGACATGAGTAGTCGTACTCATCTGAGTACGCCACCGACAACCGAGCGGCCGGGGGCCCGCGGTGTGGACCGCAGACCCCCGCCCCCTGTCTTCCTTACGGCTGTCCCTACTCGTCGATCGCCGCCCCGTACTGCGCGTCGGCCGCCGTGCCGCCGAGGCGTGCCCCGTCGTACGTCCACGTGCCGTTGGCGACCAGGCCCGACGACGACGCGGGGAGGACCCATACGAAGCCGTCGTTCGTGTTCTCGCCCGGTGCCGACGCCAGCAGTCCGAAGAGGCCGTCGCTGTTGGCGTCGATGAGGCGCACCTGTCCGCCCCAGCGGTCGGAGGCCTCCGCGACGCCCGGGATGTCGGAGTGGTTCTGGTCGAAGCTGCGTGCACCGGTCGCGGTGAGACCGCCGGTTCCGCCGCGCAGTGTCCAGACCGCACCCGCGTCCGAGGTGGAGCCGATGTCCTCCCCGGGTGCGCCGACGGCGAGGTCGGGGCGGCCGTCGCCGTTGGTGTCACCGGCGGACATCTCGGCACCCCACCGGTCGCCGGCCTCTGCCTTGCCGGGCACGCCCGGTGAGTCCTGCGTCCATGTCTGGGACGGCTCCGGGCCGAGGCCCGAGAGATCGCCCTGTCCCAGGTAGACCGAAACGGATCCGCCGAGGGACGAGCCGGAGCCGGTGTCGCCGATGGCCAGGTCGTCCTGGCCGTCATGGTTGAAGTCGCCGGAGGTCGCCGCGGGCCCGCCCTCGAACGTGCCGCCGTCGCCCAGTTCCTCGACGTCCGGTGCGCCGTGCAGCACCTGGGTGGCGCCGACGCCCGGCTGGTCTCCGGTGGTCACACCTGAGATCGCCAGGTCCGCCCAGGAGTCCTCGTTGTAGTTGCCGTGGCTGAGGCTCCGCAGGGCCAGGCCGGACTCCGCCGGGGCGATGTCCAGGGCCTGGACACCCTTGTCCGCCAGCTTCAACTGGGTGGCCCCGGGTGGGTTCGTGAAGAACAGCAGGGTGTCGTTCTCCAGGACGGCGATGCTGTCCCGCAGATTGGCGTCCGGGTCCGCCGGATCGGGGGCGAAGTAGCGGGCCGCTTCGATGGCCCTTCCGAAGTTCGCGCCGGCGCGCGGCTGTTCGGGGTTCTCGAGCCAGGTGCTGTCGGATCCGTGCAGTCCGGTGGACGAACCCCAGAACACGGTGGCACCGCCCGCGTCGGACAGCCCTGCCAGGTCCTCGCCGGGGATGCCGACGATCGCGTCGTCGTAGCCGTCGTTGTCCAGGTCGCCGGAGGCCACGGCCCGTCCGAAGCCGTCGCCGGCCTCGGCACCGCCCGGGACACCGGAGGTGTTCTGGTTGAGGACGGTCTTCTTCGTCGTGCTGAGACCGCTGGACGAGCTGTACTGGACGGTGACGTAGCCGGCACCCGAGGCACCGCCCACCGTCGCGCCCGGGGCACCGGTCAGCACGTCGTCGAAACCGTTGCCGTCGTAGTCGCAGTTGTGCTGCTGCCAGCCGATGGACGGGAACGGCACGGCCGCCTGTGCGGCGGGGGCGGCGAACAGGGCGCCGCCGCCGAGAGTGAGGAGTGCCGCGGCCGTGAGGGCCGCGCTTCTGATGTGACGCACAGGAGGACCTCCTTGGTCTCCTACATTGCCTACGGCGTCCCGCTCGGCCTCGTGGAATGCGCGTGGCGGGAGAGCGATGCGCGGCCGGTCCCCGGCGGGGAGCCGGAGCACGGGGCCGGCGCAAGATACCCCTATTGCAGTCACTTAGGAGACATCCGAAGTACGTCCAGGGTTGTACGGGAGTCGCGCCCGCGGTGGCGGCGCGACGCGGAGCGCGCGAGGAGCTCGTTCCGTCGGGCTGCGCACCGATGCGGCCGCCGAGGGCCTCGGTCCGGCGACGAACAACGAAGGGTGGGACCCGGTCGACGGGTCCCACCCTTCGGTCACAAGGACCGTGCGGCAAGCGGGCTTCGTGGAATCAGCAGCCGTTGAGGACCGAGGAGAGGGCGCTCTTCTCCGCGGAGTCGACCGTGAGTCCGTAGTAGTGCTTCACCTGCACCCAGGCGCGGGCGTAGGTGCACTGGTAGGCGGTGCGGGAGGGCCACCAGGTGCCGGGGTCCTGGTCCCCCTTCGACTGGTTGACGTTGTCGGTGACGGCGAGGAGCTGCGGCCTCGTGAGGTCGTTGGCAAGGTCCTGCCGCTTGGACGTCGACCAGTTGTGGGCGCCGGAGTCCCATGCCTCGGCGAGCGGGATGAGGTGGTCGATGTCGACGTCGGATGACGCGGTCCAGGTGGCGCCGTCGTACGGCGAGTACCAGCTGCCGCTGGTGGCGGCGCAGGACCCGTCGGTGACGACGCCGCTGCCGTCGCGCTTGAGGACCGTCTCCCGGGTGTTGCAGTTGCCGCTGATGTTGATCCAGTGCGGGAAGAGGTCGCGACTGTAGCCGTCACGGGAGTGCTCGGTCGTGGCGGGCATCGAGGAGAGGTAGGAGCGGGCGGTGGATGCCGCGATGGGGGTCGGCAGTGCGGCGTGGGCGGGGGTGGTGCCGAGCAGAGTGACCGCGGTCGTGCCGGCGGCTATGAGCGCGGCGAGGACGCCGCGGCGTATGTGGGTGCGCATGCTTGTTGGCTCCCATGTGTGTTGGGGGGTGGAGCGGTGTGATTATCGTGATACTGAGCGGTCTATGCGGATAGACCTGGCGCGGTGAAATTTCCGTGACAACCCGCCAATGGGCATGCGTCCGCGCGTAGTTGGGCCGCTGAGCTGCGGCGGGGGCGGCGGTCAGGCTGCCGGGCCCGCGCAGCCCTGGGTCCGAGTCCGGGTCCGGGTCCTCACTGCCGGGAGGCGGGAGTGTGGGGCGTGGCGTCGACGGGACGCACGGCTCCTGTCCTGCCGGACGGGGGGGTGGCGTGGCCCGCCGGAGTCGCCCCGGGACGCCGGGAGTTGGCCTTGGGGCGGACGGACCCAGCCGAAGTACGGGAGCGGGCGCGTCACCGGCGTTGGGCTCGGACCGTCCGAGACGGTGAGCAGTCGAGGTGTGCGCGTCGTTGTGCACGACGGTGAACGCGGGGCCCGAGGCCACCGGGTTCAGCAACCGCACCTGTCCTCTGCGGTGACCCGTGCGCCCCAACGCCTGTCGCCGGCGGGCGAGTTCACCCCGGGCGGGCGCTCCCCATTGCTGGCAACGCGCCCACGCGTAAGCCCGCCGCCTGTGGTCAGGCGGCGGGCTTACGGGGGCTCACGTGCGTGTCCGGGCCGCGGCAACTGCACCGGGGCGGCCCTCCTGGGTGCTCCGCTCAGACGTTGGGAACCTTCAGCTTCTTCCAGCTCTCCGGGCCGGGAATGCCGTCCGCGTCCTTGCCGCGGTAGCCGAGCTTGCGCTGCCACGCGGCGTACGAGCGGCGGTCGACGTCCGTCCAATGAGGGCCCGGGCCGACCTTGTACTCGGAACAGCCTTCCGCCACCAGGCGCTTGCCCATCGCCGTGATGATGCGGCTCTCGCGTCCCTCGCGGAAGAAGTCGCTGCCGGGGAACGGCTCGTGGGCGGGCTTGCTGCCGCCGCCCCCACCGCCACCGCCGCCTCCACCGGTGCCGCCGCCACCGACCTTGCCGCCGTCGCTGGGCTTCTTCTTCAGCCGGGCGGCGATGCGGCTTCGCATGCTGTCCATCGTGAAGCCGCGCGGGTCGACCTTGCCGGGCTGCCATTCCTTGTGGCCGATGACGGAGCGCTCGTTCCAGTCGTGCGCCCGGCAGATGGCTGCCGAGACGCGCGTGATGGCCTCCAGTTGATTCTTGGGCCACGGGTCCTTCCCGTTGCCGAGGTTGATGCACTCGAAGCCGTAGAAGCGGGCGTTGCCGTCGGTGTCGGCCTCGTTGTCGTGCGGGAGCTTCCGCTCGTTGATGACCGCGTTCAGGACGTCGCCGTCGCCGAGGCCGGCGTGGTTGGCGCGGCCGTTGCCGACGAGCCAGACCTCCCCGTGCTTGTCGATGACGCCGTGGCACAGCGGCCCCGGCAGGCCGGAGCGGCCGTCGTAGCACAGCCGGACGCTGCCCTCGGTGCCCGAGGTGACGGTGTGATGGATCATCACGCCGTTCAGCGGGCCCCAGGCGCCCTTCGAATTGCGGTTGTGGCGCCGCCAGTTGCGGACCTCGTGGACCGTGAGGCCCTCGTCCTTGAGCGCCTTCACGAGCCGGTCCGCGCTCAGTGGTTTCGCCATCGCGGTCTCCCCCTTTTGTGGATGCGTCCTGGACGCGTCCCGTCCTCACGTTCCGTTGCGTGTCTGCTCGCTCTCACCGTGGTGCTCTTCCGCGCTGCGCCGGGCCCGCTCATTCGCCGCCGGTCCCCGGGTACAGCGGTGCCGCGTCGTCCTCGGCGCTCTGCTGGGCGCGGCTCTCCTCCTCCGCGGCCAGCGCCTCCAGCGCCAGCTCCTCCTCGCTCGCTGCGGGAACCGCGGAGGCCAGGGGCTTGAAGACGAACCGGAGGTCGGAGGCGGCTCGCTCTCCCATCACCCACGCGAGCGGCGCGTAGTGGACGGCGATTCCCGCCGGGTCCTGGAGCAGCGGACGGCGGGCGGTGTCCACGGGCCATTCGACCTCGCCGTTCGCCGTACGGGCGGGGATCAGCCAGTAGTCGCCCGTCCGGTATGTGCCGCCCTTGGCGAAGTAGACCTCGACGCCGTCCTCCAGGGCCAGCCAGCGGCCCTCCTCGACCGGGAGTGCGCCCTCGCGCAGCCGGCCCTCGTCGCCATGCCGTCCGCCCTGGCCGTGGCCGGGGGCGCGGTGGTCCCACCGGCGCAGGAACGGGCTCTTGCCGGGCCGGTACGTCTCGGGCTCGGCGGACAGCCGCACCTGCCGGCCGGGCAGGTCGACCTCCTCGATGCGCAGCAGAGGGGTCGCGTCGAGCCGGTCGGAGGTGGCGGTGTCGGTGAACTCGACGAGGTCGCCGACGTCCAGGCCGAGTGCCTTGTCGTCGCCGAGGGTGCCCAACGAGGCCCAGGTCCCGTCGAGTTCGTCGACGGGGAACGTGACGGAGCCGTTCTCGCGGGACCACTTGAACCCGGCCGTCTTCGCGTCGCCGCCCTGGTGGATCTCCACGCGGTACAGCTGGTTCTCCGGGCCGCGGTAGCGGGCGTCGGGCCGCACGAGGCAGGGGTCGTCGTCGGCGCCGTCGGGGCGATCGCTGCGGGCCGCCAGCTTCCGCACCGAACTGTCGCTCGCCTGCGTCCACTTGGTGAACGCCTCGCGGACGGCGTCCTTGCCGGGCTTGTCGTCCTCCAGGTCGAGCGCGTCGCCCGGGAGCGCCCGCACCTGCCAGATCACCTTGCGCCGGGCGGCCGTGTCGGTGGTGGCGGCGCCGAGGGCCGTCTCCCTCAGGTAGGGATCCTCCGCCGCGGTGACGGCGCGCTCCCACACCTTCAGATAGGCCAGGTAGGGGAACCGTGCGGGCAGCCGGTCGCCCGGGCGCTCCGGGTCGAGGTGGGCGTCGGGCTGGTCCCAGTAGGTCCAACTCCCAGGCTGCTGCGGCTCCTTGCCGGCGTCGGTTCCGTCGTCGCCGTTGCCGTCGGTGTCCTTGTCGTCCGGCACGGGGACACCCGGGACCGGCCCTCCCGCTTCGCACAGGATGCCGTCGACGTAGTACCGGCCGGCACCGATCTCCAGGTCGTCCAGCTCGCCGCTGCTCCCCACGAACTGGATGGCGAATCCCGCCGCGCCGGTGGGCCCGCCGTGCTGCCCGATCAGGTCGGCGGCGGTGGTGCGGCTGTGGTGCAGCTGGATGGCGGCCTGTTCGTTGGCGTCGGCGTCCAGCTGGACGCGGCCCTGCTGGGCCAGGACGGCGGAGTAGTGCCGCTGCGGCCGGAAGGTGCTGCGGGACAGATCTGCGTGCATGGAAGGAATCCCCCTCGGATGTGCCCGCAGGCGGTGCGGGCTGTGCGTGCGTACGGAAGCTGGCGGGCCGGGCTCGGTCGGTTCCGGTCAACGGGCTTGCCGGGACCGTCCGTTCGGGTGGTTCACGTGACGAAGAAGATCCCGGCGTCCGTGCCGGCCGGGGTGTATTCGGCGAGACGTGCCCGGAGGCCGTCCGTGCGCTGCGGCTGGTACAGGTCGTGGAAGGCGCCGAGTTCGCCGCCGTCGTCGGCGCCGCGTCCGACGGCGTCGGGGCAGCCCGCGGCCAGCTGTGCGTAGGCGGGTGTGCCGTAGCGCTCGCTGGTGAAGACGGGCCGCACCATCCGGGTCTCCGGGCGTTCCCGGTCGGGGACGCAGCGGAACCGGCGCGGTGTGCGTGACCCGTGCGGGACGTAGCTGAAGCGCATGCAGCCCAACTGCTTGCGTGCCACGTCGACTTCGCCGGTGAAGATGCTGTTCTCCGCGATCCGCACGGCGTGCGTGTGCACTTCGCCGATGACGGTGGTGCGGTGGGCGTGGAGGACGGCGTGCGCGTGCCGGCAGTCGGGCGCGGAGAGGGCCTCCCGGTGGTGGCCCGTGGCGTCGAGGATGCTGTCGCGCAGATGCAGCGGCAGCGGGTCGGTGCCGACCTCGTCGCCGATGACCTCGATGGTGCCGAGGATGCTGCGGTCGACCTCCACACAGGCCGTGGTGGATTCGAGGACGAGGCTGGGTTCCTGCGGGGAGTGCGGACCGCAGTCCTCCTCCAGGCTCCAGCCCGGTACGAGGGTGCAGTGCCGCAGCACGAGCGCGCCGACCGGCCCGCTCACGTGGATGCCGCGGCCGGTGATCAGCAGTCCGTCGAGAACGGCCCGCGGCTCCTCGCCGGGTGCGCAATCCCCCTCGGACGCACGGATGTTGAGCGCGTCCGGCCGGTTGCTGTACCAGTCCAGGAGCCGGACGACGGGGCGGGTGCCCTCGGCGGCACGGACCTGGAGGCGGTCTCCGGCTTCCAGGTCGAAGTCGAGCTGCTCCTGCCAGGTCCCGCTGTGGGCGAGTTCGATGATGCCCTCGCCCGGGCAGCGGCCGCCCGCGCGGTCCTCGCGCCACTGGGCGTACGCGTCCATGATCCGCTCGTGCGCCTCGCCGGGACCGACCCGGTAGACGGTCGCGCCCGGAGTCCGCGGGCGGTCGCGGACGTATTCGCCGCCGCCCATCTCCTCGGAGAACGCGTAGTGGTAGGTGACCCACACACCCTGCCGGGGCGCCGAACGGGAGCCGAAGGCCATGCGGCCCAGCTCCGGGTCGACGGCGATCTGGCCGCGCCGCGGACGGTAGCGCCAGTCGCTCAGGTCCGCGACGACGATGTCCTCCATCGGCACCGGCTCGTCCTGTCCGTCCCGCCAGACGGTGAAGCTCTTGCCGGGCCCGTAGTAGTCCGCGAGGCGCTCGGAGAGCCGGCGGCGCCCGATGGCATCGGGCAGGTTGTCCGCCGTGGCGATGTGCGCGGCGTGCGGCTCGGGTTCGGGCTTCGTCACGAGCGGGGTGTCGTTTCCGAGGACGGAGAAGGTGTACAGGTTGCGGGCCCGGTCGATGCAGTACGCGGGTGCCCGGGTGACGGAGTACGGGCTCAGCCGCCACACGTACAGGCCGACGCCCGCCGGGGTGTGGCCGCCCTGCCGGCGACGGGAGTCCGCGCGCCGGACGTCGGCTGTACGGGCAAGGGTGCCGAACGGCCCTGCGGCGAGGTCGAGTTGAGAGCTGTCGCGCAGGTCGGCGAGTCTGCCGCGGCCTGCCCTGCGCACATCGGCGGTCGGTGTGGCCGCGCCGTAGAGCCGCACGGGCTGGTGGTGGGCGAGCCCGCGGGAGAGCTCGACGGCCCGCGAGGGCCAGCCGGCGACGCTTTCCGCGAGTTCCTCCAGCAGCGGAAGGGTGCCCTTGCGGCGCCGGTTGGCGACGGTGGCGGCGACGTCCCGCCGGGGCGAGAGGACTTCGGCGAGGCGGCGGCGCGAGGCGTCCGCCGTCGCGTCCGGGCTGCCGGAGGCGAGAACCCGCTCGTATCCGGGGAGCGGGCGGTGCCCGACGAGGTCACCGAGGTACGGCAGAGCCCACTCGGCGGCGGTCTCGACGAACCAGTCGTCGTAGCCCTGCTCGACCTGGGTGCGTATCCGGTCGGACTGTTCCGCGATGACGGCGAGCAGGGCGCGCAGCGGCTCCCCCTGCTCGGCGTCCCGCAGACGGTGCCACTGCGGGAGCAGGTCTGCGAGGTGGTTCGGCTGCCTGGTCACTGGTCGGCCTCCGTCAGGACGAGCGAGTCGGCGGTCTTCTGGGGCAGCAGCACGAACTGGGCCGCACGGATGCCGCGGAAGACGCACACGGAGCGGCCGCGCTCCAGCGGCCGGGTGTCGGTGATGTCGGGGTTGAGCCGCAGCAGTTCCTCCAGCGGGACGCCCCGCTCGGCGGCGATGTGGCTCAGGGTTTCGCCCTCGGGCGCGGTGACGCGGTGGAACTGTTCGTCGTACGCGGCCGGTTGGGCCGGAACCGTGCGCGGCGGGCCCGGACGCGTCAGCTGCTCCACGATCCGCTGCGGCGGGGTGCCTTCGGGTATTCCGGTGAAGACGTCGAGGTCCACCCAGTCGACGCCGGGCACCGTGTGCGCGGCGGCAAGCGCGTCGGAGGGCCCGGGCCGGTACGGCCAAGTCGCGGCCCGCGAAGCCCAGTTCGGCCTGGAGGGCCTGACGCAGCCGCGGTTCGACGTACTGCCAGGAGTGGTCGCGGGCGACCTTCACCTTCGCCGCGACGACCAGCACGACGAGTTCGCGGGTCTCGACGCGTACGGGGAGACGTGCGTCGCCGTACCGCGCCAGCGAGGCGCGCAGGGCCCGCAGGGTCCGCGAGTCCGGCTCCAGCGGGATGTCGTCGTCCCCGGCGACGGTCAGATGAAGCAACCGCCGCCTGCCGTCGGTGACTTCACGCGCCACTGCCCTGCCGATACCGGCGCGGGAGCGGGCGAAGTCCTCGTAGTCCTGCGCGGAGACGAGCCTGTCGAGCGCGGAGACGGCGAGCGGGATGCGGCGCCGGCCCGCGGGGAGACGTCCGGGCCTGCGGGACTGAGCGGCGTGCGCGGGCCCGTCGGGATCGGCGCCGCCGGTGGCGCGAACGGGGTTGGTGACCCCCGTGACGCCGAGCGGGCGGGTGACGGGCTGAGTGATGCGCCGGGCCGGGACGTTGGCTTCGGCGCCGGTGCCGAACCGGTAGCGGGCGCGCACGTTCTCGTGCCCGGACGGCAGCCGTGCGCCGTGCACGCCGTCGCCGAAAGTGACGGTCGTACGGCCGTCGCCCGCCGTGCCGGTGACGTACACGCGCTCGGTGGGGCCCCGGCCCGCGAGGCTGTCGACGGGATGCCACAGCAGGCCGTCGACGCGGATCTCCAGGGTGGGCCGCGCACCCAGCGGGCCGGCGTCCGGCAGCCAGGTCAGCGGCGCCTGCCAGAGCCTGAACGTCTGGTGTGTGCGCCCCGCGTCACCGCTGCCGATGGCCTCCTCGCGGCTCTCGCCGTGGGTGGCGGAGACGACGTTGCCCTGGACGACGACGGTGTCGCGTCGGTACCGGTGCTCGAGGTCCCCGGTCAGGGTGAGGACCGTGTGCACGTGGTCGCCGGGCAGCCGCGGGTCGAGATACTGCTCCGCGCGGGCGACGACGGCGAGTTCGGTCGCCTGGACTCCGGACGTGTGCGGCACGTCGCTGCGCTCGCCGCTGAGGGCGATGGTGCGGCCGGGGCGGAGTCCCTCGTAGAGCCGGTCGAGGACGATCTCGTTGCCGTGCACGTCGTCGTCCAACGGCTCCTCGGCGAGGCGTAGTTCGGTGCCACCGGCGTACACCGTCGTGTCCCGGATGTGGGAGAGCAGCACGTCCCGCTCGTCGAGCCAGGGGTCGGCGAGGGTGAGTTCCGTGCCACGTCCGGTGATGCCGTAGTCCGCGTAGGAGGCGGTGCGCACGGCCGTGACGCGGGTGCTGACGAACTTGAGATCCGGGTCGCCCGGCACTCCGCCCTCCGCGCCCTTGCGGGGCCTGGAGATGACGACGCGGCTGCCCACCTCGATGCTCTCGTGCACGCCGTCCAGCCGCAGGATGCTGCGGCCTTCGGGGTCCGGCACGGTGGCGAGGACGACCTCGACGGACGCCGGTTCGCTGCGGGTGGTGTAGCGGGCGGTGACCTCGATGTCGCCCTGACGCGTCCGCTGCTCCTCCCCGGGCTTCAGCAGCCAGCCCGCCGTGTCACCGTTGTGCACGGCCACCTGGACGGCGCCCTCTTCGCCCGGACGTGAGATGAACACCGTGCGCTCGGGCAGACCGGGCAGCAGCCGGACGGTGACTCCGGGCTCCTGCGAGGTCTCGGGACGACGGTTCAGCCAGCCCAGGCCATGGTCCTGGCCGGTGCGCGAGTGCAGTTCCACACGGCCGGGACCGAGCGTGAACGAGGTGTCGGCGGGCAGCGCCTCGGTGCGCTGCCGGGACAGGTCGTAGCGCGCATAGCCGAACTCGGCGCGCTGCGGCACCTTCCCCGTCGTGTCGAACTCGATCCGGATGCCGGTGAGTTCGGCGCCGCTCAGCGGCCAGTCCGTCGTCTGCACGACGCGGCCCGTCGCGTCCTGTACGGGCTTGAGGGGAGCCGTCGAGCCGAACGGGGCCGCGGTGACCCGCATCGCCAGCAGTTCCCGCAGCGCGTCCGGCACCGAAGGCGCGTCCGCACCCGCGGGCCTCGCCCGCTGCCAGGCGCCGTACAGCTCCCGGCCCGTGGCGGGTTCCAGCGCGCTCAGCAGTCCGGCGGCGAGGCCGGCGCCGGCGGCCGGACCGTGACCGGATGGGGACCTGCCGGTGTGCGGTGCGGTAAGGCCCGTCGAGCGCAACGCCGGCAGCAGCGTGTCGAGCACGCGCAGCGCCGGCGTGCCGCCCCCGGATGCCGGGGACGAAGACGCGGGCTGTCCGACGTCGCCCAATTCGGCGGCACGCTCGGCGAGTTCGCCGAACATGGCGGCGAGCGCGGCGAACCAGGCGGCGGGCTCCTCGTACGGCGCGGCCAGGGCCTCCGCCTCGGCCAGCCGATCGCGGGGCTGATCGAGGCGGCGCACGAACTCCCGTGGAGTGATGAGCAGTTCGAGGTCTTCGCGGAGCGGGGCCAGTACCTGCTCGTCGAAGTCCTCGATCAGCTTGCTGACGGGACGGGGGTTGGGCACCGGTCGGCCCCCGGCCTGCGACCCCTCGTCCCCGGCGTCCCCCTCGTCCGCGTCGTCCTCGGCTCCTGGCTCCTCCGGTTCGGGCACGGTGATCCAGGACCGGAGGAGTTCCACCAGCTCGTGGAGAGTGGGCGGGGCGGAGTCCGGGAGGCGGATCGCGGTGATGTCGTCGTCGCGGTCGATGCGGGTGTCCGCCACGGTCAGCAGCTCGTGCTTGCCGCCGCCGAAGACGAAGAGCAGGTCGTCGCCCTTCTTCAGCGGTTCGGCCGTGCCCGCCACGTAGATCTCGGAGCGCTTGTCCAGGTCGCCGGGGAGGATCAGGGAGGGCCGGCGGCGGCGCACCTTCAGCTGGTTCCACTCCGCGCGCGCGAGCAGATCCTCGTCGGTCTCGTACGTCTGCGCCTCGTCATCCGAGGCGGTCGGCACGCTGTGACTGCGGGAACCGCGCGGGATGAGCACATCCGCGTTCCCGTCGGCGCGCGGGTCGCGGTCGACGGTGTAGGCGAGGTACGTGCCCGCCGCGACGCCGGGACGCGGCCTGTGTCCGACGAGCCGGGCCAGCATCGCGAGCGAGCGGTGCTCGTCCGCCGTGCGCAAGTAGCCCTCGTCCGCGATGCGTTCGGAGTGGAAGGTGAGCAGATCGCCGAGTACCGCCCATGCGTCGAGCAACGCGACGGCCGGATCGTCGGTGGTGCGCGCCGTGAGCTCGCGCAGCGCCGGATAGGCCGGTGAGGCCAGCCGGTCGAGCATGGCGGCGAGGAAGGTGCCGTGGGTGCCGGTCCTCAGCTCCAGTGCGGTGCGCCCGGGAGGGTTGTAGAGGGCGGCCGGTGCCCGGTTCTCGTCGTGGCCCCCGCAGCCGCAGCCGCAGTCGGAGCCGGAACCGCAGGAACTCCCCGCGCCGGGTGAGGTGTTGCGGAACGCTGTACTCATCGGGCGTCACTCCCCCAGGCGTCGCCGGGGGTGCCCCCACCCGCGAGCGTGATCTCCAGCGTGCCGTTCTCCGGCAGCACCGGGTCGTTGTCGCACTGGGCTGTTTCCAGCGGTCCGAGCCGCAGCACCCCGTCCTCCAGTTCTCCTCGGTCCTCGTGGAACTGCCTGCGCAGCCTTGTCACTTGGAGGCTCTCCACGCCCGCCACCGCCGCTCCCGCGGCGACCAGGCGGGAGAGCCTGACCGGTTCGCCGAAGGTGAGGGCGTCCGGGTGGAAGAAGCCGAGCCCGCGTCCGCCGGGCAGCGGGCGGGAGCCGAGCACGCGGCGCAGCTCCGCGAGGATCTGCCCGTGCTGGTGGCCGGGGGCCGCGCACACGGTGATGGCGATGTCGAGCGGAACGGCCCTTGCGGGGCGGACGATCAGGTCGTGGCCGATCCTCCGGCTGCCCTCGAGCGCCTGCTCGACGGCGGCCAGCAGCTCCGCGGTGGGCTCGTCCGAGCCGTAGGCGTCAATGGCGACGTGTGCCTCCGAGACGCTTCCCGTCCAGCGGATCTCGGCCGCCGCGCGCTGCACGCCGGGGACCCGCGCCGCGAGGTGCGCGTAGTCGTCGGCGGTGACCGCGCGGAGCCGGTTGCGCTTCAGGCCCAGCGGCGCCAACTGCCGTACCTGGTCGACCGGTTCGGGGGCGGTACCGCCGGTGGCGGGCAGCGGGTTGCGCACTCCGGCGACGGGCATCGGCTCGTCCGCGTCCACCGCGTCGGGGTCACGTCGCAGGACGAGGTGGCCGATTGCCTCGGCACCGAGGTTGCCCGCGGTGCCGCCGCCCGTGCGGTAGTGGAGGGCGAGCCTGCTGCCCGGTTCCGGCACGGCTCCGTACAGGCCGTCGCCGAAGCGGAGGGCGAGGCGTCCGTCGTCCTCCAGCTCACCGGTGAAGTGCCGGTCGTACGGGCCGCTTTCGAGCAGGTCACGGCGCGGGTGCCACACGTGTGCGCGACCCCTTGACCCGCCGTCGTCGCCGACGTCGTCGCTCACGGCGAAGACGGCGGGGAGCGCCGAGCGCGGGTCCTGCACGGCAGCGGCAGCCGCGCCGTGCAGTACGGGATCGTCCGGGTGCAGTCCGGCCGCGTAGGCGGGGCCCCAGGTCCGGGCGATCTCCCAGGAGATGCGTCCGTCCAGCACGGTGCCGGCGCGCGCCCGTGCGGTGAGGACGGTCAGCCGCCGCAGCTTCGCCCCGAGGTGGTGCTCGCTGCGGTGCAGCAACTCCCGCAGGGCGGCGACCGGATGCTCGCTCAGGGCGAGCCGCTCCAGCAGCCGCAGCCCGAACAGGACTGTCAGCTCCGCGATTTCGTCGTCGGAGAGTCCGTCGCGGTCGCGGGCCGATTGCCACAGGACGGCCAGCCGCTGCCGCACCGCCTCCGGAATGGCGGCGAGCCGCTGCGCCTGTCCGTCGGCGATGTGCCGCGGCTCCGGAAACGGCACGGCCTGCACGACCGGCTGATTCTCCAGCACGGGCCGCAGGCGCGGCGCGATGCCCGGGTAGACGGACTGCGCGAGGAGGGAACGCAGGGCCGCGGCCTGTCCGTGCACGGTCGCCGGGTGGACGCGCTCGCCGCCTCCGGCCGGGGGTGCCCCCACGCCGCGGAGCCCGGCGTTCTCCAGACCGATTCCGGCGCGTGCGGTGGCGTCGGCGCCCAGGAGTGCGTGCAGTTCGCGCACGCCGTCCGGGGTGAGCTGATGGCCGTGCTCCGCCTTGCGCAGAAGTGAGTTGACCAGGCGGGCGGGCGGATTGCCGGCCTGCCGGTCGGCGCAGCCAGACTCCGGTTCGCAGGACGGCAGCACCGCCGGCTCCGGCGGCACGACCATGGTCTCCGGAACGGTCCCGTTCCAGGTGAGGGAGCGGCCGTGGTCGGCCAGAACGGTGTTGCCGCGCGCCACGGTGACGTCGGTGACGAGTTCGCAGTCGGGGCCGCCGAGCGTGGACAGCACCAGCGGGAACGCGAGCGCGTCCTCCTGCGCCCAGGTCACCTCCAGTACGGGCTGGCCCATCAGTTCGTCGACGGACTCGGTGACGGAGGTGAGCCGCACGGGCTGGCGGTGCGCCGGGTCCGCATCCCCCGGGGTGCCGGTGCGGGCGCCGCGTACCTCCTCCAGGATCAGCAGGTCGCCGGGCCTCAACTGGAGTGTCCGGCTGGTGTGTTCGTCGTCGGCCCACTCGTCGCGCAGGGTCGCCGAGGTGGCTCCCCTGGGCAGGAAGCACTGCTCGTCGCCCCAGGTCCACAGCCGGATGGCGTTGTGGGCGGGGCGCAGATGCAGGGGCCGGTCATCCAGGGGCTCGAAGATCTCGGCGGCACCGCGCTCGTCGAGGCCGCCGAGTTCCTCCTCGTCAAGAACGGTTCCGGGAGCCGGCGGCTCGTGAAGTCCGGGCGTACGGAAGTCGATCGCGGCGAAGCGGTAGCTCCCGGGGTGCAGGACGAGGGGCTCGGCCACCTCCAGCGTGACGAAGGCCCGCGCGTTGCAGCCGTCGTGCATCGGATAGTCGATGAGCCGCACGTGCCTGCGTACGGACACGCGGCGCCGCGCAGTGTCCAGGTAGGCCTCGGTGGCTACGGCGTCCTGCTGGTAGCTGATCCGGTCCGCGGTGTGGGCGAGCAGCTCCACGAGGGTGGTGCCGAGGCCCGCGGGATGCCGCTCGCGCCAGTCGGGAGCGGTCAACGCGAGCCGGTCGAGGACGACTTGGCGAAGGGTGTCGAAGTCGCGGGCCGTGTAGTCGATGACGGGAGCCGGTGCGCTGCCGCCGCCGGCCGTTGCGCCCTGAGGTGAGCACCAGCCGTCGTCGGCACAGTCGAACGGGGAGGGACAGTCGGTGCCGAAGCGGAACTCGGCGCTGTAGTAGCGCTGGTCGAATCCCGGGTAGGGGTCGCTGCCGGGACGTCCTCCGGGGCCCTCCTCCACGAGGGAGAGGCGGTAGCGGGAGGTGTCACCCGTGCGGTCGAGGACGACCAGCAGCCGGTCGTCGAGCTCCGGGTCCTCCTCCCGCTCGACGCTGACCCTCTCCGCCGTCAGGCCTGTGATGCGGCGCCCGCCGTCGATGCGGACGTTGCCGGGCCGGATGCCGTGCGGGGCCTTGCCGAGGAAGGTCACGGTGAGGGTGCGTCCGTCGTCGCCGACCTCGACCCCGTCCACTCCGCCGAGGCGCGCGGCGCGGATCCTGCCGCGCCGAGTGTCGGTGCGGCAGATCATCTGCTGCCGGGGGCTGTTCACGCGGCTGTCCTCCCTTCGAAGAGGTCGTCGCGGCGGGTTGCGCTCGCGCCGTGCCTGATGAGGTAGCGGAGCCGGACCCGCACCGTCTCCTCCTCGCCGGTGACGTCGACGCCCTCGACCTCGACGAGGTCTCCGAGCCAGCGCTGCAGCGCGCCCTGCACGGACATCTCGACGGTGGCAGCGAGTTCGGGACTGTTCGGCGCGAACGCCAGGTCCAGCAGTCCGCAGCCGAAGTCGGGCCGCATCACACGCTCTCCGGGACTGGTGAACAGCAACTGCTCGATCAGGTCCCGCACATGCTCGTCGTACGGGGCGTGCGCGGTGCGGCCCCTGCGGTCGATGCGGAACGGGAAGGCGATGTCGGTGCGCGGCTTGCGCGTACTCATCGGCAGCTCACTCCCTGCTGTGCGGCGCCGACAACGGGCGGACCCTGCGGCGTGAGGTCGGCGGAGAAGCACTGTGCGGCCGTGGTGTTCAGCAGCAGCGGACGCCCGCCGGAGAGGGGCCGGGCGCCGCTGCCGGGGCTGAACCGGACGGTGAGGCAGGGGCGGGGCCGGCCGCCGGAGATGTGCGGGCAGCCGGTGACGACGAAGGCGTCACCCGCCCTCGCGACGGGCACACCGGCGATGCGCACGGGCCCCGCCGCACCTTGCGCGGGTCGTACGGTGCCGCCGTGCGGGCAGCGCAGCGCGCTTGCGGTGGTGAGGGGACTCGAGACGGTCCCCGCGTTGTCGGACACGGTGTTTACTCCCCCTGGTTTTCTCTCGACGGCGTTCTGGCAGCTCTCAACGGCGTTGCTGTGTCGGCCGGTTGTGCGCCGCGCCCTCAGCCGTCCCGCCGTACGGTCAGTCCGCCCTCGTTGATGTCCACGTCGCGGCCGGAGACCGAAATGGACGCTCCGTGGCCGCTGTTGATGACGACGCCCTTCTCGTCGATCTGCACATACGCACCGCCCGGCGCCTTCAGCAGAATCCCCGTGCCGCCCGGCACGTCCGACATGACGATCTTGTGTTTGCCCTCGGTCTCGATGACGACCGGGTGGCTGCCCGGCAGCTCCTTGACGACGTCCACCGGCAGTTCCGCCGCCTCGCCGTACCAACAGCCCGTCCAGATGGGGAAGCTGGGGTCGCCCTGCTCGAACTCCACCCACACGCCCGCGCCCACCTGCGGCAGCACGAACTGGCCCGCCGCCGTGCCCGTGAACGGCAGGCACGGCAGCGCCCACGTCGACGCCTCGTCCCCGAGCACGTCCGGCACCTGCGCGGTGATCCGGCCGATGCGCAGCGGGTCCTCGTTGTCGACGACCCTGCCTCGGTACTTGCCGAGGAAGCGGTTGTTCTGTGCGGGTGCCATGCGGCGGGCTCCTTGAGCTTCGTGGCTTCGTGGGCGGGTCGGCGGCTAAGGACGGACGCGGTCGCTCCGGGCGATGAGGCCCTCGCGGGAGAGGGTGAAGTTCTGCCTGAACGAACCGGGCTTGAGGTGGTGGGTGACGCTCTTGACGTAGTAGTCGCCGTCATACGTACATCCCGCGCCGCGCACGCCCACGAGTTCGCGGGGGCGCAGCACGTATCCGTGCCGGGTGACGTCCAGCTGGCCCGAGCCGGAGATCGCGTCGGCGGACGTCGCGGCGCGGGCCAGCGCCTCGGCCTCCGCCTGCGCGGGGTCCTTCTTCGCGGTGCCGGCGAGGGTCTTGCGCTTCAGCGCCGGCGTCGGCTGCAGCCCGAGCGGCGGACGCAGCGGATCGATGGGCCGCTGCGGCAGCAGGCGCGACTCCCGGTTGCGCGGGTCCTGCACGCGGGCCTGCGGCTCCTCGCGTGCGGTGCCGTCGTAGGCGAACGTCAGCTGCTCGACGGTGGATCCGGTGTCCATGTTGACGCTCAGCGCGTGCTGCCTCTGTCCGAGCCGCTGTTCGGGGCCCCAATACGCGGTGGAGCGGCCAGGACGGGGGCCGGGATCGAGGTAGAAGGTGTAACCGTTGGCGCGGGCAAGGTCGTTGACGTACGCGAGGTCCGTGCCGGTCTGGTAGTCGACGCGCAGCTCCTGGCGCGGCTGCTGCGGTATCTGCTCGCGGATGATGCGCGGTTCGATGCCGTAGTCGGCGTAGTTGCCGAGGATGCGGGCGACGCGCTGCGACGGGGCGAGGTTGGGGAAGCGGTCGGTGCGCTCCTCCAGGTCCATCAGCAGCGTGAGGTCCTCGCCGGTGACGGTCAGCGTGGAGTGGCCGGGCTGGTTGCTCGCGCCGACCTCGTGCCGCACGATCAGGCCGTCCAGCAGCACCGTGGGAGTGCCCTTCACGGTGACGGTGACGATGACGCGCGTGCGGGGGCTGAAGAACCCCTCGGGCAGCAGCCGTTGAATGATGGCGCCGCCCTTCGTCAGGTCGAATGCCATCTGGAAACCGCTGCGTTCACCCGACGTCATGGTGATCTGCGCCGACAGCAGCGCCTCGGTCACCTCCGGCGGTACGGGCTTCGTCAGCTTCGGCCCCATCAGCAGTCCCAGATGGACGGGACCGCGGCCGACGGGCTGTTCAGACACGCGGCGCCCCGCTTCCGCCGGTTCCCGGGAAGCCACCCGGGACGGGGATGTCTATCTCCTGGCCTGGCTCGTCCGTCAACTCGGCAGGATCGAAGACCGGGTTGGCGTCGGCGATGCGCCACCACTGGCCCGGATCGCCGAAGTAGCGCTGGGCGAGGAGGTCGGGCCGCTCCCCCGCGCTGACCGTGTGCGTGGCGAGGTCGTCGCCGTCCGTCTCCTGGGTCGGCAGAGGCGGCAGTAACCGCCGCTTCGTGTACCGGACTTCGGTGCCGTCGGGCATGCGGTGCACGCCGATCTCCGCGTCGTGGTACCGGCTGTCGCTCGGATACGGGTGCGCGCCCGGTATCCGGTCCAGCGCGCTCTCGTACGGCTCGATCCCTGCCATGGTTCCCCCTAGCCCCTGCTCGTACCGCTCGCGGTGAACGTTGTGCCGCCGCCCAGACCGCCCGCACCGCCCAGGCCCAGCGCGCCGATGCCGATGCCGGGTGCGATGCCGGCGAGGCGCTCCTTCTGCGCAAGGTGCGCCATGTACAGCTCCGCGCCGCGGTGCCCGGCCGGCAGATCGCTGACCGACAGCACCTTCATCCCGATGCTCAGCGCTGCCCGCATGGGGTTGAGATTCACGTCGAACGCGGACTCGTTGACGGACAGTTCCGTCAGCCGCACCGGCATCACGCGCTTGCTGCCCCAGGTGAACAGCGTCAACGGCTTTTCAATCGGGCTGATCTCGATCGCGCCCTTCTTCGACAGCCTGCTGTTCTCCCGGATCTGCGCCGTGGTGGGGTGCACCAGCATTTCCAGCGCGGCCAGTTGAGGGTGGATGCCGTTCGGTGAGGCCACCTCCAGCTGGTCGGTGGAGTCCAACTCGGCCGTGAACTTCCACGACTCCTGGGCCGGACCTTTGAGGCGCAGGGCCTCGTTCTTGTCGCCCCCGCCCTGCCCTTCGCTGTCACCGCCGGCGGACTGCGGTTGCAGCGACCGCTCCAGGGTGTCCGGATTGAACTGCAGCACGATGACGCGCTGCGGTGTGCCGCGCTCCGGGTCGAGGATGACGATGCCGGAGCGGATGGGGCGGGGTATGTCCGCGTAGCTCACAGCCGGGCCTCCAGACGCTCCTGAAGAGGTGAGTAGTCGTAATCAGGGAAGAGCCGTGGCAGAGCATCTAACATGCGGGTGATCCATTTCACGGTCGTCTGGAATTCGTCATGCCCCAGCGGAGCCCGGGTGAACAGGTGTTGCCAGCCGAACACGCCCTTGGTGAGGCGAAGGAGATCCATGTATGTGGTGTAGTCGAGTTCCATTCTCCATAGGCCTCGGCGATGGTCGGAGAACCAGAGCTCAGGATTTCCCCCACTTGACCTCAATCTGATAGCGGAGAAGGAACCAGCCCCGGTGAAGGGGCAAGCATCGATGACACGGAGATCCTTTCCGACACGTTCCTCTCTCTCCGTGTAGAAGAGGGAAGTGAAATCGGGCGGATCTCTCCATACAACATCTGTAAGGGGGGTGAGGTAGAACTCGCCCGTGACGAATGGATATGGCTCCACCGTCTGCCACTGACTCCCGATCTTGGTAATCCTGACAGATTTCCGATAGAGGGAGGAATCAACTGACGCCTCGTCCCTTAAGTCTGCAGCTTCGTTATGCGAATTCTCCGCGAAGGCGGGCTCGTTGACCTCATTGATGACTTCTACTCCCACGCTCTCCCGCAGTTCACGCTGAACTCGGAGCCACTCCTGGTCCCATGCGCTCAAGTTCGCCATGGTGTCACCTCCTCACTGCCAACTAGAAAGTCAGCCGACCCTTCCGTTTGGCTCTTCTCAGCTGCATCAGAGCCTCCAGCCTGTTCTTGTGACTTCCGCCCGTATGAGTCTCGTCGAGCTCTCCCGGACGCAGGTGCTTCCCCTTGTTGAGCGCCCTGGTCAAAGCGGCCATGTTGGAGAAGGTCTTGACTCTTCCGCGATTTGGAGCCGTCATACTGGCTATTCGCTTGGTGAAGTACATGCTGACGCCCGTCGCAATGTGGATGGTACGAGCATCATCCTCATTCACATTGGCCACAGGCGCAGAGTTGTCCTCCTTGTGCGGCGGTGGACGAAATTCACGTGACCAGACGCCGGTGGCCGGGTCTCGCTGCCAGTGACCGCTGGGATAGTCATACCCGCCCCAAGTAATGGTCATAGAGTTCGGGAACCCCGGGTATACGTCGTCATCGTAGTAGGAGACGTTGACGTCGTACCAGATCATTTTGTTGAGTCGCTGTCCCTTCCACTTGGAGTTCCGGATGACGTTGCCCAGCGATTTGGCAGCGGGATGTTCGACAGCGCTTGCAGCATCTTGGTTCTGTGAGTGGCGCGCAGGAACGAGGTTTGATGTGGTGGCCTCCCCGCCCAGCGGTGCCGGGAGTAGGTGCATGCGCACCCAGTCTCCATTGGCATTGTGGTGCGGCGATACCATGTCCCACCCCTTGGGGGACGCCTTCGGCCTCTCAAACGTCTCCGTTCCTCGCGGAGTTGATTTCTTGATGTGATGGGCTTTGAGACTTGGAGCCTTCTCGGGGCCGTCCTTGAACGGTGGCAATTTCGTAGGCGGAAGCGGCGGCTCGGCAGGCTGCTGCTCGTCGAAATCGAGCTCTTGCCCCTGCACCGGAGCCTGCTGCTGGTGGAGCTCCTCGAAACGCTGGCCCGGACTGAGTCCGGCGTGCAACTCAATTTTGGGCGCGCCCACACCGTAAAGCCGCTTCAGCCGGTAGTGGCGGCGCATCGACGCCAGCATGGTACGGACGTCGGCGTCCGGCATTCCGTGCTTCGTCCTGCGCTTGATGATCGGCCGGATTCTCGCGATGATCAGCGCCAGACGTTTCGATTTCTCGGCGTCCGACTCCTCGTCCTTCTTCCGCCTGTCTTTGTCCGCCTTGGACTTGGGCTTGCCCGGACCCCTCTTGTCGGGCCGGGGCTTGGACTTGCCGGGTCCCTTCTTGTCCGGCTTCGGGCGACGCTTGCCCGGGACCTCCTTGCCAGGCTTGGGCTTGGTCCTGTCGCCGTCCTTGTCGTCCTTGCCCTTCGGCTTCTTCCCGTCACCGTCCTTGTCGTCCTTGGACTTGGGCTTTCCGTCCTCGTCCGGGTTCTTATCCTTGCCCGGACTCTTGTCGTCGTCCTTCGGCTTCGTCGAACCCTTGTCACCCTTGTCGTCCTTCGGCTTGCCCGAGCCGTCCTTGTCGTCGTCCTTCGGCTTGGGCTTCGCGTCCGGGTCATCCTTGGGCTTCGGCTTCGACTCCGGCTTGGGCTTGGGCTTGGGGGCCGGCGTGGGACGGGTGTCCGGCTTGTCGTCGTCCTTGGACTTCGGCTTGCCGTCCTTGTCCTTGGACGTGCTCGGCTTGCCGTCCGCGTCCTTGTCCGGCCGGGGCTTCGGCTTGCCCGGGGCTTCGTCCTTGCCCCCGTCCCTGTCCTTGTCCCCGTCCTTGCCCGGGCCCTTCTGGCCGGGCTTGTCCAGGCCCGGCTTCCCGTCAGGCTTCGACCCCGGCTTACCGTCGGACTTGGTGCCGGGCTTCGCGCTCGGTTTCCCATCCGGCTTGGCACCCGGCTTCCCGTCAGCCTTGCCGCCCGGCTTCCCGTCCGGCTTGCTGCCGGACTTCCCGTCCGGCCTCGGCTTCGTACCGACCGGCCGCGCCCCCGGCGCGCCAGCCGTGTGCGGCGGCGCGTCCCCCTTGGCCGCGTCGGGGTCCTCTTCCCGTTCCTTCCGCTTGCCGCCCTTGCCGTCCGAGCCGTCGGCGCCCCCGCTCTTGCCACCGCCGGGCTTGTCCTTCTTGCCGCCGAGCTTGGCGGCAATCGCCTTCAGGCGGCGGCCGATCTTCGAGACGTACTTGCCGATGCCGCTCAGCAGGGCCTCGTAGGCCAGCTCCAGCAGTGCGACGATGCCTGCCGCGACCGCCTTGGCGAACAGGATCCCCGCGCCGCCCTGGCGCACGGCCTTCAGCCAGCTGATGACCGCGCCCATCGCCTTCAGGATCTCGCCGAGCGCGCCGATCGCCGTGCGGATGGCGTCGATGACGGCCATCACCCAGCCGGCGCCGGGGATGAGTTTGGCGACGACCTTCGTGATGACGATCTCGCCGATGATGAAGGGGAGTTGGGGGACAATCGCGTCCCACGTCTCCTTGACGATCCTTTCGAGGGTCCAGCCGCCCTTGAGCAGCTTGTCGAGGATCGCCTTCGGGACGCCGATGATCTCCTCGATCTTGGACTGGAACCACGCCTTGACGGCCGCCTTGACCTCGCGGAACAGGTGGTTCTTCGCCCCGTCCACCGCCGAGTTCTTCGCGCCGCTGAGCCAACCGCCGGGATCGGAGAGGAAGTCGACGGCGATGAGCATGAACTCACCCAGGGCGCCCAGGATCTTGGACGCGTACTCGAGAACCGTCTTCACGGCGGCCACGACGGCCTTGATGACGTCCTGCAGCGCCTTCATGAGGATGTTCAGGATGTTGCCGAGGAGCTTGGCGAGGGCGTCCAGCAGATCTTTGACGATCTGCTTGAGCATCCGGGCGAGCTTGTTGACGAGAGCGATCGCCGCCGCGATCAGCGAGGTGATGAACTTCCGTATGCGGTTGGCGAGTTCGATGACGGCACGAACCATCGCCTTCGCGAACTCGATCAGGTCGTTGATGAAGTTCTTGATCGCGTCGACGATGGCCTTGCGCGCGTCGTTGATCCAGCGCTCGACCGTCTCCTTGAAGTTCTTGATGAAGCCGATGACCGCGTCGCGAGCGTCCTTGATGACCTTGACGATCGCGTTCTTGATCTCGATGACCTTCTCTTTGATCCAGTCGAAGGCTTTCGTGACCCAGTTGCCCGACTCGTTGGCGCTGTCGTCCTTCTTCTTCTCCGCCTTCTCCTCGGCCTTGGTGCCCTCGTCCTTGATCTTCTTGTCGCTGCCCTCCTTCTCCTTGCCGACGTCCTTGTCGGTCTGCTCTTCCTTGTCCTTGACGTCCTTGCGGACCTTGTCGTGGCGGTCGGACTTCTTCGTGCCGAGCTTCTTCAGCTCGCCGTCCTGCTCCTTGCGCCAGTCCTCGCGCTGACCGTCGACGTCCTTGAGCGCCTTCTCCCGTTCGCCCGCCTGGCTCTTGGTGTTGGACGTGACCTCTTTGTCGACGCTGCTCTTGTGCTTCTCCTTGGACTTGCGGGAGTCCTTCTCCTTGGTCTCCCGCTCCTTCGACATGCCCTTCTGGCCTTCGCTGAAGGCCTTGCGGAACTGCGGACCGCGGTCGTGTTCCGCGACTTCCGAGGCCGCCTCGGGCGGTACGGCTCCCGTCTTGGCCCCGCCCGCGTGGCCCTTGCCGCCCTTGCCCCCTTGCTGTCCGGGGACCTTGCCCTTCATCTCCTCCTTGGGAGCGTCGGGGTAGACCTGGTTCTCGCCCATGTTGCGGCGGGCGTCGTCGCGGCCCGTGTCGACGGAATCCTGGCCCTTGTCGTCGACATGGCCGCCCTGTTCGTCGGCCTTTTCGCCGGCCGCGCCCTTCATGTCCACGCCCGGGGCGTTGCCGGCCTGGGCCTGCTTGAGGGCTTCGTCCTTGGTGGGCAGGCCGGCGAACTTGGCAGCCAGTTCCGAAGCGTCCACCTCGAAGCCGACCCAGCTCAGGACTTTGCCGATGCCGAAGCCCAGGGCCATCTTGAAGGTGTCCCAGCCGCCCGGCTCCTCCGCCTTCTCGGCCTCGATCTGGCCCTCGGGCTTCTTCTCGCCCTTGACTTCGGCCTTCTCGTCCTTGGGCGCGTCGGCCTTCTGGGCCGGATCCTGGGAGTACTGGGCCGGTGCGTCCGACTTGGGCTTGCCGTGCAGCGTCTGCGGTGCGCCCGCGGGGCGCTGCATCGAGGGGGGCGAGCCGGCGAGTTCCTTGTGCTCGTCGCCGACCGTGCGGTCCACCGCGCTGCTGACACCCCCCATGGCTTCAACCGCCTGGTGGGGCTTGAGACTTGAGGCGGTGGACAGCCCCGCTTCGGGGGACATCTTCGACAGGTTCGGGGTCGCCTTCGCGGCCTTCTTCTTGCCCTTCGCGCCGCCCGCGCTCTTACTCCCGGCACCGCCACCACCACCGCGGCCGCCGCCTCCGCCACCGCGGCTCGTGGGTGCGGGCCGCGACTTCGGCGACGAAGCCCTCGGCTCCGGTGCGGCCTTCGGCTCGGGGGCGGACTTCGCGGCGGTCGGTGCGGCAGAGGCAGGGGCGGACTTCGCGGGGGACGACGCGGCAGGTGCGGACCTCTTCTCCGTCGGCTTCTCCGTCGAGCCGCCCGTACCTCGGCTCCCGGTGGAGGGCGTCTCCTCACGCTGCTCCGGGGCTCCGCCCGAAGTGCCCTCCGTACCGGCGGACGAGCTGTCCGTGTCCCCGGCCCCGCTGGACGTGTCCGTGCCGGACTGGCCGGAGACGTGGGTGTCCCGGGCGGCGGACGGAGACTTGGAGTCCGAGCCAGGGCCGTCCTTGTCCTCGGCCTGCACTCCCTTGTCCGCACCGGATCCGGCGTTGTCCGCGGCCTTGTCGGCGCCCTTGCCGTCAGCCTTGCCGGCGTCCTTGCCGTCAGCCTTGTCGGCGGGGCCCGCCCCCGCGGTCTGCTGCTCCGCTCCCTTGGTCTCGGCCTGCGCGGAGCCGGTGCCGCCGGCCTTCTGCGACTCCTTCTCCTGCGCGCCCGACGCCTTGTCCCCGCCGGCAGCAGAACCCTTCTCCTCCTTGGCGGCCTGTTCCTTGACGTCCTTGTCGGCCTCGGCCTTGCCCGGTGCCTCCTGCACCGTGGCCTGAGCCGTGACCGGGCCCTCCTTGGGGTCGTCGCCGCTCTTCGGGTCGTTCGTGGCCGTGCCCGGCTTGGCGCCGAGCGCCTCCCCCAGGCCGAGACCATCGGCCAGTTGAGAAGGGCCGCCCTCCGTCTCGACCGGGGGTGTCGATTCACCCGACGCGGCTTCGTCCTGCTCCTCGGGCTCTTCCTCTGCCGCTTCGTCCTCGGCGTCCTCCGCGTCCCGCTCGGCCTGAACCTTGTCGGCCTTCGTCACCGGGGGCGCGGGGAAGGACGGCATCGCGGGCGGCGCGGCGGTGTGGTCCACCTTGTCGGCGGTCGGCACGGCCGAGACGTCGAGGTCCTTCTCGGGCAGGAAGTCCTCCGGCTGGAGCTTGACGTCCCACGCGCTCTTCTCACCGCCGCCGACCTCGACTTCGGACTCGCTGCCCGAGCCGAACGGGTCGTCGTCCGCCCCTTCCTCGGGACCTTCGAGGTCCTGGTTGCGTACGCCCTCGAGCCGGCTCGACGGGCCGGGCAACTCCTTGGCCCCGCCTGCCGAATCGGGCGACCCCTTGCCCTTGCCGTCCTTCTCGTCCTGCTTGGGCTGCTTGCCTGCCACCAGGGACTCGGCCGCCCCCGGACGGTTCCTGGCCGCCGACTCCTCCTTGCTCTCGGCCGGAGCACCTTCCTGTTCGGTCTTCTCCTGCGCCTTGTCCCCGTCCTTGCCGCCGTCCTTCTTCTCGCCCTTCTCCCCGGAGCCGTCGGCCTTCTCGCCGGACTTCTCCTCGCCTTGCTTCTGCTCGCCGGACTTCTCCCCGGCCTTCTCCTGGGACTTCCCACTGGAGGAGGCGTCCTGCTGCTGGGCCTGCTGCTCCTGGGCGGCGTCCGACCGGGACGCGGGGGTTGTCGGCTGTTCGCCCGTGGCCGTCGGGCTGGAGGCATCGCCGCCGTTGTCGGAAGCGGGCTCCTTCTCCTGCTGCTGCCCGCGCTGTTGGGTGGCTCCGCCCTGTCCCGGTCCTCCGTTCTCAGGCGTGCTGCCCGCGGCTCCGCCGTTGTTGGAGCGGCCCTTCTCGGGACCGGGCGCAGGCGCGGGCTTCTCCTCCCGCGCCTGCTGCTCTTCGGCCGTACGCTGCACGGCCTCGCGCTCGGACGTCAGCTCCTCGACCGGGTCCGGGATGAGGGCCGGGGCCTCCAGCGACCCCTGCCACGCCAAGCCGCCGGTCTCCGCCTCGCCGCTCTGCTCGAACTCCTCCATGAGGTCGAGGACCCGATCGTGCTCGGTGCTGAGCAGCCTGGTCTCCAGGCGTTCCAGAACGTCGTCCTGCAACCCTTCGGGCAGCCGCGCCAGTTGGCGGCGGGTGCGCTTCGAGCGGTCCTCGGGGTCGCTGCGCAGCGAGCGCACCACCGAGTTCGCCAGCCGCTCCACCAGCCCCGCCGGGTCGAGATTCTCCGTCCGCATGCGGTCCGCGTCGACCGTGGCGTAGCGCATCCAGGCAGGCGTGACCTCGCCCTGCTCGACGTCCACAGCCTGTGAACTCTCCGCGGTGGCCTGGCCCCCGGTGGCCTGGCCGGCGGTCTCCTCGCGCATCAGGCGTTGCGCCGTGGACTCCGCCTCCTGTTCGGCGGCCTCGTGCGGCAGGCTGACGGCGCCGAGGTCGCGGCCCGCCGTCAACGGGCCCGCGCCGTAAGGGTTCTGGACGGTGTGCAGCAGCTCGTGAGCCAGCAGCCGGTAGCCCTCGGACGTGCCGGGGGCGTAGGCGCCCTCGCGGAAGAAGATGTCCTGGCCGACGGCGACGGCGTCCGCGCCGAGCATGTCCGTCAGGGTGCCCGCGTCACGGTCGGTGTGGAGGCGCACGTTGCCGAGGTCGTGGCCGAGCTGCTCCTCCAACTCCCGCCGCACGCCGACGTCCAGGGGCTGTCCGGCGCCGCTGACGATGTCCTTCGGCTCAGGCGTACGGGACTTGGCGGCACGTTCCTTGCGCTTGCGCCGCCGTGCGTCGTTCGCCGCCTGCTGCTGGTCGGTGGAGGCGTGCGTACTGCTCATCGCCGCCTCCCGTCGAAGTCCCGCGTCCGCTCGGGCGCTTCGCCGTCGCCGGCGAGTCCCGCGTGGACGGAACGGGCGAGGGCTTCACCGAGACGGCCCGCGGAGATGGTCGCGGGCAGGGGCGGAAGGCCGGTGAGTGCGTCCATGACGTGCGGCGCGTCGCCGTCCGCCAGCGGCACTCCCTTGTCCCGTAAGAGGCGTGACAGTTCGTTCTCGAACGCGGCGAGGACCAGTCCGGCGTCGCCCTGGAAGCCGTCGAGCGCCAACTCGCCGATCTCGACCCGTATTTCGCGAGCTGACGTGTCACGGGCGCCCGGGCCTGTGCCTGTGCCTGTGCCTGTCCCCGCTCCCGCTCCCACTCCGTTCAGACCCATCCGCGGACCTCCGAGGGCGTCAAGGAGCGTTCCAGCTTCTGGTATTCGGTGCGTGCCGCCGCGAGCATGTGCCGCATCTGCAGCGCGTCGCCCTCTTCCGCCGCCAGGAACGCGCCGGACAGCGCGATGTTGCGGATGGAGCCGCCGGCGACTGTGAGTTGGGCCAGCGCGTCCGGCTCGATGTCCTTCATCGGGGCCTGTGAGGGCAGCACGCGGCGCCAGATCTCGGCGCGCTCGGCGTGGCCGGGGAAGGGGAAGTCGGCGACGAAGCGGATGCGCCGCATGAAGGCCGTGTCGAGGGCCTTCTTCATGTTGGTGGTGAGTACGGCGAGGCCCCGGTATGCCTCCATGCGCATCAGCAGATAGCTGACTTCGAGGTTGGCGTACCGGTCGTGGCTGTCCTTGACCTCGCTGCGCTTGCCGAACAGGGCGTCTGCCTCGTCGAACAGCAGGAGTGCGCCGCCGAGTTCGGCCGCGTCGAAGACCTTCCGCAGGTTCTTCTCGGTCTCACCGATGTACTTGCTGACCACCTGGGACAGATCGATGATGAACAGGTCGAGGCCGAGTTCCTTCGCCATGACCTCGGCGGCCAGGGTCTTTCCGGTGCCAGAGCTGCCCGCGAAGAGGGCGGTGACGCCGAGGCCGCGCCGCAGTGTCCGAGCGAACCCCCACTCCTGGTGCACGCGGGCCCGCTGGCGTACGTGGGCGACGATCTCGCGCAGGATCTTCAACTGCCGCTCGGCGAGGACGAGATCGCCCCAGCCCGCTTCCGGTTCGATGCGGCGGCCGAGGCCCTCAAGGCCGATGCGCGCCTCGGAGAGCCCGGCCTGCCAGGCCAGACCGCTCGCTTCGGCCTCGGCGGGAGCGTCCGGCAGATCGCGGCGCACGGAGACGGCAGCGGACCGCACCGTGTGGGGCGGCAGTTGGAACTGCGCCGCGAGAGAGTGCAGTTGACCGGGCTCCAGGCCCGGTACGCCGTCGAACGCGTCCCTCCACAGCCGCTGTTGCTCGGCGTCGTCCAGTTGCGGGACGGCGACACGCTCGCCGCGCGGCCGGTCCGTGCGGCGCGGCTCCGCCCCGGCGACGGCGAGCGGTACGGCGGCGGAGGCGATGAACGCCTCGGTGGCGGCGGCATGTTCGCGGTCCAGGTCGCCGGCCTCCAGCAGCAGCGCCGCAGGCAGCAGCACGGCTTCGCGCTGCCACAGTCGGGCGAAGGCATCACGGGCGGCGGGCTCGGTCGGGACATCCTCGGCCGACATCGTGTAGAGCCCGAATCCCGCCCGGGCTGCGGCAGTTGCGGCGATGTCCTCACGGGTCCGCAGGTCACCGCCGATCAGCTCGACGCGGAACGGCGCATCGGGACGACGCACGCTCCAGCCCGCCACGACCCGGTCCGCGGCCTCGTCGTGCGGGGTGGGCAGCTCGTCGGTGGCGGATGCCGGACGGAGCATGCCGTGCAGCCGCGGATCGAGATACGGGGAACCGGTGAGGAAGTGCAGGATGCGCTCGTCGAGGCGCAGCCGGGACGTGGTCAGCCGGGTCTCGTCGGCGAGTTCGACGAGCCGCCAGCGCCGCAGCGGCGCGACAGGCGTGAGGGCGCTCCAGTGGGCCTGCCCCAACGCGGCCAGGGCGAGGGAGAAGGTGGGGTGGGCGCGCTCGGGGTCGCCGGAGGCCGCCGCGCACCGCGCACCCGTCGTGGGGTCGAGTTCTGCGGCGGCGCAGAGGAGAACGATGTCGCGCTCGAACGAGCTGAGCCCGAAGGCGGATTGGAGCTTGGCGAGCGGAGCGGGCATGGCGACCTGCTGCGGGTCCGGCCGCTCCTCCGGCCGAGCCGAGCCGCTGCCGCTGCCGCTGCCGCTGCCGCTGTCCTTGAGGTTGGTGCCGTCGGTGCCGTCCTTGCGGCTGGTGCCGTCCGTGCGGTCGCTGCGTTCCGTGCGGTCGGCGCCGAGGTCGTTCCCCTGGCCGCCCCCGCCCCCGGGAGTACGGACACGGCCGGCGTGCGCGTCGACGCGTGCGAGCACGCCCGCGACGGCGGCGGAGAGTTCCGCCACCTCCCGCGTCTTCCCGTGGTCGCCCCCCGTTTCGTGCACCGCGCCTCAGCTCTCCCTGTTCTCGGAGGTGTTGTCCGTGCCGCCGCGCCTCGCGCCGCCGCCGCGCGCCGAACCGCCGCCACCCGTCTGCTTCTTGGCGGTGGCCTTCTGCGCCGCCGACTTCTTGGCGGCGGTTCGCTCGGCCGGTGCCTTCTTGGCAGCCGTCTTCTTGGCGGCTGCCTGCTTGGCGGCTGCCTTCTTCACTGCCGCCTTCTTCACCGCGGGCTTCTCCGCCGTCGCACTCGCCGCGCTCTTCAGCGCCACGGACTTCTTCGCCGCGGACTTCGCCACGGACTTCTTCGCCACGGACTTCGCCGCGGCGTCCCGCTTCGGGTCCGCCTCCGCAGCGGCGCCCTCATCGCCCGCATCGTCCGAGTCACCCGCGCCGGACAGGCGGGCACGCTCCCCGGCATCCGCCTCAGCCCCGCCGCGCGCGACGGAAACGCCGGGCGCGCTCGTGCCACCTGAACCGCCACCCGGACCGCCGCCCGGACCGCCGCCCACCCCGGGAGCGTTCTCGTGCGGCGTGCCCGAAGCGCTGACCGTCACCACGGTCCGCTCGACCGGGCGGCTCCGCTCCGGCTCCTCGCGGCCCTCGACCAGGACCAGCGACCCCTGGTACGTCATCGACAGCGCGTAGGGCGTCTGATGGAGCATCCCCCACAGCTTCGAGGTCTCGTCGATGTCCATCTGGAGCGGCGTGAAGCGCACCTTCTGCTGCGCCTCGGCGAGGTTGCTTCCCGCCAAGTACGGGCGCTCGCCGGCCTCTTGGATCACATCGGCGGGCAGCACGGGGAACTCGCGCAGGATCCGGGCCACGCAGCCGATGAGGCGCTGGCCGACCAGCTCGTTCTCCTCCCCGTACGCACTGATCACGTAGTGCAGATCGAGCGCCGCCACCGGCTTGTTGAGCAGCTTGCCGTCGGACGCGCGGGTGGGCAGGTCGTGGTTGCGCATCGACGGGTTGTGCGTGACCTGGTACAGGAAGACCGTGATCGTCGGCTCGAGCGGCGGCTCGGCCGGCGGCTTGCGGGTCTCGACGGATACGGCCATGTCGATCTCGGGACGCAGGTTGCTCTCGATCAGCAGCGCCAGCGCCTGCGTCACGTGCGCGACCGCAAGTGCGTTGCTCATGGGCTCAGTTGCTCCTCTCCCCGTTCCGGCCGCGTGCGAGGTAGGTCTCGAGGCTCACCGTGGGCGCCGTACGGCCGGTCTGCTGCCGCCCCGGTTCTCCGGCTCCGCCTCGGCCCGCGCCCGGCGGCGTGGCGGCGCTCACTTCGAGCCGGCCGATCTGGACGTGGACGACGCGTTCGGTCTGACGCGGACCGCCCCGTCGCCCTGCCGCGGCCTGCTGCCGGGCGCTCCGCCCCGCGGTGAGGTCGCCTGTTCCGGGACGCAGGGCGGCGGAGCGGGCCACCACCTCCCCGCTGCGGGCGACGAGCGCGGGCGCGGAGCCCGTCGTCCGTGCGCCGGACGAGGCAGGGTCGGTGTCACGCCCCCTGGTCCGCGCCGCCCGCTGCACCGGCGCGCTCGCCGCGGCCCGCAACGGACGGGGCCCGGGCTTCAACTGCGCGCTTCTCGGCGTCCGTTGAGCCTGTTGCGGCTCCCCCTGCTGCTCCGGGGACGCCGTCGTCTCGCGTACGACGGTGTGCCGTTCCGTATGTATCTCCCGTACGCCACGCAGCCCGGAGCGCTCGTCCGCACGTGACGGGCGCGGCGCAAGGGTCTGCGGGCCCGTCGGCGAGAGCCCGTCGTCTTCCTGGTCCCGGTCGCGGAGCGCTTCGACGCGCTCGTACGGGCCGGGAAGCCGCGGCCGTACGCGCACCCGGGGCACGGCGTCCGCCGAACCGCCCGGCGCGGTGCCACCGCCGGCGCCGTCCCCGGTGCCGGGCGGCAGCACCGGGAACGCGGCGTGCACGGCGGGCGCGTGCCGCGCCAGCAGCCGGTCGAAGTAGTCAGACATCAGCGCACAGCTCCAGGTAGTAGCGGCGCCGCGCCGGGCTGAGCGCCAGGATGTCCGGCTCCCGCCACCCGTAGGCGGTGGCGAGCAGGTGGACGTCCAGGAGCAAGTCGCGTGCCCAGGCGTCCAGTTCGGTCCACAGGTAGGAGGTGATGTCGAGTTCGGCCGGAGTGCGGACGCCGCACTCGGGACAGGCGATGTCGAGGGTGATCTCGGCGGCCGGGTCAGCCTGTTCGGCCGCGGCGGCGATCCGGTCCCGCACCTGCTCGGGCAGCAGTTCCCCGAGGTGCTCCGCGGGCACCTCCGTGCCGTTCCTGCGGGCCTTGACGGTGCAGGATGCGACGAGCAGGGCCCGCGCCGCGGTCCGCGGGTCGTCGGCGCCGGCCGCCCCCTCGGCCGCGGCTTCGAGGTCGGCGACGGCGGGCAGCCGGAAGTCGATCTCCCAGCCGTCCGCCGTCACCCGCAGGGGCTCCCGCTGCCGCGGGGGCCCGGCCGCCAACTCGCCTGCGTCGAGGTCGAATTCCATGGCCTCGCCGCACGAGGCACACTCGATCAGCACCTGCATCAGGTCGCCGAACAGCGCGCGCCGCAGCGCGTACAGGTCGGCTTCGCGCTCGCCGACCGGGACCCGCGGGAGTTCGCCGGGGCCGGCCTGCGGGCGTGCTGCCCGGTGGAGGATCCGCGCACGCTCCGCGTCGGTCCGGGTGAGTGCTTCCTCCCAGACCGACAGCAGGCGTGCGGCTTCCGAGTGGGCCATCGCCGTTGCTCCCCCCGTCCGGCGTTCAGGCGGGGTGGGTGAAGGAGGGCTCGGCGGGCTCCGGGACCTCGTAGTCCCGCTCCCATCCTTCGCACTCCAGCTTCAGGCTCTGGATCGCGACCGCGTTGGCGTTGGCGTCCATCTCGCCCAGCACCTGGTACTCGCTCGGCCAGGAGCGGTAGAGCTTGTGCGAGACGGCGACCTGACCCGCTTCGTTCAGGACCTGGATGACGATGTCCTTGCGGAAGTCGGCCAGCGACACCTCGGAGCCGAGACCGGCGCCGACCTGCCACACCTTGTTCGCCCAGCGGTCGAACTCCGGGTCGTGCGTGACACCGCGCTCCAGGGTGACGCCCTCGAACTCGGAGCGTCCGGGGGACTTGCGCGGAGTGCTGGGGTCGCCGCCGTGCCGGTGCTTGACGACCTCGGTGGTCCGCTTCAGCGGGCTGATCTTGCTGATGCCCGCGACCGTACGTCCGTCCCACAGGACGAGGAACTTGAAGTTCTTGTACGGGTCGAAGCGATGGGCGTTTATCTGGAACTCTGCCATCGGATTCCTTCGGTTCCTCGGGTAGTCGGTCACCCGGCCGCCGGCCTGCCGGACGGCGGCCGGCCCGTCAGGACGTGAACTGTCCCGCCATCTGCTGGACCTTGACGATCACGAACTCCGCCGGGCGCACCGGCGCGATGCCCACCACGATGTTGACGACGCCGTTCTCGACGTCCTCCTCCGTCGTGGTGTCGTGGTCGCACTTGACGAAGTAGGCCTCCCGCGGCGTGCCGCCCGTGAAGGCGCCCTGCTGGAAGAGCGTGTGCAGATACGAGGAGACGTTCATCCGGATCTGCTGCCACAGCTGCTCGTCGTTGGGCTCGAAGACGGCCCAGCGCAGGCCGCGGTGGAGGCTCTCCTCGACGTGGAGCGCGAGCCGCCGCACCGGGGTGTACTTCCATTCGCTCTCGCGTGCGTCCGAGCCCTCCAGGGTGCGGGCACCCCAGACCACGGGACCCACCATCGGGAAGGTCCGCAGGCAGTTGACGCCGAGCGGGTTGAGCAGCCCGTTCTCGCGGTCGGTGAGCCGCACCGACAGCGAGTGCACGTCGGCGAGACGCGCTTCCGTGCCCGCGGGTGCCTTCCACACGCCGCGTTCACCGTCCGTACGGGCGATGACTCCGGCGACGGCGCCGGAGGGCGGGAACGAACGCAGCCGGCCGGTGAGCGGGTCGGTCATCTGCAGATGCGGGAAGTACAGACCCGCGTGGCTGCTGCGTACGGGCTCGAAGGCGGCTATGCCGGTGCGGACGGCGTCCACTCCGGACCAGGCCGCGGGCGCGTCGACGAGGAGGTAGATGCGCTCCTCGCGGCACAGCCGCTGGGCCGCCGCCAGGACGGTGATCATGTCCTCGGTCGATTCGTACGCCGCGAGTTCGGGCAGTGCGAGCAGGTTGACGTCGTCGACGTCGCGCAGCGCCTGGAGCCCGGACTTGCGGGCCTCGCTGCCGACCAGGTCGCGCGGCCCGGGCGCCTCGCCGTCCTCGCCGCCCTCGAGGGCGAACACCGGTGGGTTGACGGAGGCTTCCAGGCCAAGGTCGTTGGCGCATTCGCCGACGAAGCGGACGACGGCCTCCGGATCGTTGCTCCCGGCGACGGTCTGGAGCCGGTTGCCGAATGCCGTGACCTCCGCGGCGGCGAAGTCGTGGCGTCCCGGCGCGTCCGGCAGGGCACGCAGCTTCCGCTCCAGAAGCAGGGCGAGTTCGGCGACGCTGCAGGGAGCCTCGCCGTCCTCGTCCTGGTCGTACAGGACGAACTCCCGCTCGGTGTCCCCGATCTTCACGGTCAGTTCGACACCGAGGTCGGGCAGATTCCCCGAGAAGGGCTTGGAGACCGTGCCGGACGGGTCGGGACGTCCCTCTCCCTCACCGACGACCTCGGCACGCACCAGCGTGGAGCCGGAGTTGACGACGGTCTGGACGTAGCGGCTGTGGCACGGGTCCATGGACAGCCCGCCGAAGAACTCACGGGCCTCTCCCCTGGCGTCGAAGACGCGCAGGTTGAAGGTCTCCTCGGGTGCCGGCGTGTCGTAGTCCACGGCCACGCGCAACCCGCAGCCCCACACGCCCGGCTCGCGGGCGGTGATCTCCAGCACCGGGCATTGGCTGCGGCCCTCGGTCGAGTCGAGGGTGACGGAGGCCGCCTTGCCCGAACCGGCCTTGGCCACGCGCACGATGACCGCGATGGAACCGCCGTTGCAGAAGAACTGGTGCACTGCGTAGGCGACGGCGCTCTGCGAGGTCAGACCCCCGAAACGGCGTTCGAACTCGGCGTAACTGGTGACCCGCACCGGCTTGTTGAGGGGACCGCGGCGGGTGTGGCCCACGAATGCGGTCGCCGCGGTGGTGACCTGGGTGATGGTACGGACGCTGCTGGGAATCTCTTCGACGTAAACACCGGGATAGGTCGGCTTCGTCGGCATTCCCCCTCCAATCCCTACGAGCGCCTGGACAACGGCATTCAGTGGGAAAGGGGGACACAGGTCCGTGGTGGTACGGCGGCCTGGGCGCACGCGACGACGCACTCGCGAGCTTCCCCCCGTGCCTCGCCGTCGAGCGGGGCGTCCGCCGTACCCATGCAGTACGTACGGGACACACCGTCCTCCGGCGCGACTCCTGATGCCCGAGTGCGTCGCCATTCATATCGGGAATACCAGGCGGCTCACACCCATAATTTCCGGCCACGGACAAGAGTTTCGCCAACGCCGTTGACATTCCACGGAGTTGGCATCCCGGCGAAGCAGGAGGTCAGGACCTCGAGCACCTGGGCCGCCAGGGGCGCGGCAGGGGGAGGGACGAGATCTCGTCACACAGCTGAGCACCTGGCCGGGGCGCGGGCATCCGTGCAGCTCAGCACGGTTGCTCTGCGTGCAAGAACGGTGGAACTAATCCGGAATGCGAGGATCCGCCACCGAATGCGCAAACCCTCCGCGAACCCTTCGAACAGGACCCTGACCTGCAACTATGTCGCAGAACGACGGGAGTTGAAGGCGAGGCGTGCGGGTCTCCCGAGGGGAGTCACGGCCGCACGCTGCACTGATTACTCCTCGGAGTGGCGCATTCCGGCAGGTGAACATTTTGGACTCGTACATGGAGACCTCGTGAAAAACAGGGCAAAAGGTGCGGTCGGCGCCCATTCCGTCAGCTGTGAACCCGATGGAGCGTCAGGCCAAGCGTCCACGTGCTCGCGCCCCACTCGGCAGTGACCCGAGCACCCCGGCCTCCCTGACACCGCAACCGCAACTGATGCCGGCGCCACGACAGTTGGGAAGCCCGGTGGTACTCCAGAGGAAGCCGTGCCGCCTTCGCGCACCGTTTTTCGCAGTCCGTGCAGGTCGCGCCCATCGGGCGCGCCCCGTGGCCTTCCGGTGTACACAACGCACGTAAGTTCTCGCGATCGTTGCCACGGTGCCCTTGATCTCCCAGGACGCGGCCCGGCAGCGTGGCCCGCTATGGAACGACAGCACTGGAAGAAGATCTGGGTGGGCTCGGCCGGCAACATGGTCGAGTGGTTCGACTGGTTCGTGTACACCAGCTTCGCCACGTACTTCGCCGGATCGTTCTTCCCGAGCGGGAACCCGACGGCTCAGCTCATGAACACCGCCGGCATCTTCGCCGTCGGCTTCTTCATGCGTCCCGTCGGAGGCTGGCTGCTCGGCCGGGTCGGTGACCGCAGGGGCCGCAAGGCCGCGCTGACGCTCACGGTCACGCTCATGTCGGCGTCGGCGATCCTCATCGCCATCGCGCCGACGTACGAGACCGCGGGCTACGGCGGCGCCGTGATCCTGCTCGTCGCGCGGCTGCTCCAGGGTCTGTCCGTGGGCGGTGAGTACGCCGCCAGCGCCACCTACCTCACCGAGGCGTCCGCCCCCAACCGCCGGGGCTTCGCGTCCAGCTTCCAGTACGTGTCGATGACCGCCGGGCAGCTGGTGGGCCTCGGCCTGCAGATCGTGCTCCAGAACACGATGTCCGAGGACACCCTGACCAGCTGGGGCTGGCGGATCCCGTTCATCGTCGGCGCAGCCGGTGCCGCGGTCGTCTTCTACCTGCGGCGCAGCATGCTGGAGACGGAGGTGTACGAGGAGGTCGGCGACACCCGCAAGGAGGACCGCGGGACGCTCGCCGCCCTGTGGCAGCACAAGCGCGAGGCGTTCCTGGTCATCGCGCTCACCATGGGCGGCACGGTCGCCTACTACACGTACACGACCTACCTGACGAAGTACCTGTCCAACACCGCGGGCCTGCCCAAGGACCAGGCGACGCTGGTCAGCTTCTGCGCGCTGTTCGTCTTCATGTGCCTGCAGCCTCTGGGCGGGCTGCTCTCGGACCGCATCGGCCGCCGCCCGATGCTCATCACGTTCGCGCTCGGCTCCACCCTCCTGACCGTGCCGATCATGAAGCTGCTCGGGCAGGCCGGCAGTTTCCTGCCCGCGTTCGGGCTGACCCTGCTGGCCCTGGTGATCGTCACCGGCTACACGTCGATCAACGCGTGCGTGAAGGCGGAGCTGTTCCCCACGGGGGTCCGCGCGCTGGGCGTCGCCCTGCCGTACGCCATCGCCGCCGCGCTCTTCGGCGGCACGGCCGAGTACGTCGCGCTGTGGTTCAAGAACGCCGGTATCGAGTCCGGCTACTTCTGGTACGTGGCCGGATGCGCGGCCGTCTCGCTGGTCGTGTACCTCACCATGCGGGAGACCCGCGACATCGACCTGTACCGCGTCGACGGCGACGAGGCCAAGACCGAGGAGGAGCGCTCGCGAAGCGACGTGCTCACGTCCTGACGCGCTCACATCCCGGAACGACAACGGCGCTCGGCGGCTGCCCATGGCGGTCACCGAGCGCCGTTTCGTCGTGATCGTTTCCTCATGAGGGGACGCACGCATACCGAGTGATCACGGACGAGCCGGCCAGCGGTCCCGACCTACACTGAAGACATACGGCAAGGAGATCGGCATGTCTGTCATACAGGAACAGCCGGCGATCCGGCCGTTTACGGTCGAGATCCCCGACGCCGAACTGGATTCCCTTCGGGAGCGCATCGAGGCCACGCGCTGGCCCGAAAAGGAGACCGTCCCGGATCAGTCCCAGGGCGTGCAGCTCGAGACGATTCAGGAACTCGCCCGCTATTGGGCATCTGACTACGACTGGCGCAAGGTCGAGTCGAGGCTGAACGCCCTTCCGCAGTTCATCACCGAGATCGACGGACTGGACATTCATTTCATCCACGTCCGCTCGAAGCACGAAAACGCTCTGCCGCTGATCGTCACGCACGGATGGCCCGGTTCGGTCATCGAGCAGTTGAAGATCGTCGAACCGCTCACCGATCCCACGGCGCACGGCGGGAGCGCGGCGGACGCATTCCACCTGGTCATTCCCTCGATGCCCGGCTACGGGTTCTCGGGCAAGCCGGCCACCGGCTGGGATCCCGTCCACATCGCGCGCGCCTGGGTGGAACTGATGAGGCGGCTCGGATACACCCGGTTCGTGGCACAGGGCGGCGACTGGGGCGCGGTCGTCACGGACCTCATGGGCGCAGATGCGCCTCCGGGGCTGCTCGGGATTCACACGAACATGCCTGGCGCGGTTCCGCCCGACATCGATCAGGCGCTCCAGGCCGGCAATCCGCTGCCCTCCGGTCTCTCCGATGAGGAGAAGCGGGCCTGCGAGCAGCTGGACTTCGTCTACAAGCACATCGCCTACGCCCAGATGATGGGGACACGTCCGCAGACGCTGACCGGTCTGGCGGATTCACCGGTGGGTCTGGCGGCTTTCATGCTCGACCATGATGCCGCCAGCCTGGAGCTCATCTCGGAGGCCTTCGCCGGACACCCGGGAGGCATTTCGCGAGAGGACGAACTCGACAACATCACGCTCTTCTGGCTGACGAACACGGCGATTTCATCGTCGCGCCTCTACTGGGAGAACAAGTTCTCGTTCCTCGACGTCAAGGGTGTTTCCATCCCGGTCGCCGTGAGCGTCTTCCCCGACGAGCTCTACGAGGCCCCGCGGAGTTGGGCGGAGCAGGCGTATCCCAACCTCATCCACTACAACAGGCTCGACAAGGGCGGACACTTCGCAGCCTGGGAGCAGCCGGAACTCTTCGCGGAAGAGGTGCGTGCGGGCCTGCGGTCGCTTCGCTGAGTGACCGCCTTCCACCCTCTGCGTATCCCTGGCCCGGCGGGCCTGGCCGGGGGCCGGACGGGTGGCCTGCGAGGCTCGGCCCCGGTCGAGTTGTCAGTACGCCGTTCAGAGCCGGGCCGCCGGGCGACTGCCCTGAACCGGGGACGGCCCTGCCCGTTGCCCGCAGCCCGCCGGCGAGATCACGTGAGGGCGCCGGCGCATCGTCCGCGTGGCAGACTCGTCCTGCAGTGCAGCGCCGGCCGGGAAGGCTCCCGGCCGGTCCGTAGCCGGGGCAGGGAGGCCACATGGGTGGGGACGATCCGCACATCCATGTCGAGGCGAAGGTCGTTCACCGCGACGCCGCCGTCCGCGACGTGATGGCCTCCGCGTTCGGTCTTGCGGGCGACCTGCCGAGTCACGTCAGCACCGGTTGCGGCCTGCGGGTGCCGTACGCGATGACCTCCCCGCGTCCCGGCAGCGTCACCTGCCTCGCCTGCCGTGACCATGCGCGGATCGAGCATCTGCGCTTCGCAGAAGAGGTCGAACGCCTGGGCACCATGCCCGGATCCACCATCACCACCGGCCAGGCGAAGCTGGCCGCGGACAGGCACCGCGAGCTCGCGGAGGGGTTCTCCGGCGCGGACGGCTGATCCCGTACGCGGGCACCGGGCAGGCGTCACCGCACCGCGAAGGGGACGGCTCATCGGCCGCGCGCGGTCGCCGTGCGCCGATCCGCCGGGCGCGCCCGTTCGACGCCCGGCCGCGACGCCCGGCCGCGACGCCCGGCCGTGAGCGCGGGGCATCCGCGCGGTCGGCGGCGCGGAGCACGACCGCCTCGGCGGCGTCCCGAATCCACTGCGGCAGCGGCGACTTCGAAACCGTCACCACATGACGGTCCGCCCTCGCGCGGCGGACGGCGGACGGCGGACGGCGGACGGCGGACGGCGGACGGCGGACGGCGACACCCTGCCGCCCCGGACGTACAACCCTTCAGCCTGCTTGATGGTCTGTTGTGACGTCAGTACTGATACGGGGGAAAGGTTCCGAATATGCCCGCACAGACCTTCCGTTCCGCGGCTCTCGGCGCTCTCGCGGCGCTCTCGGCGTTGGGGCTCACGCTTGCCGCGAGCAGCCCGGGCGTCGCCGCCCCGGCGAAGAAGACCAAGGCACCGGGCTTCCTGGCTCCCGCAGACCTGCCGCCGCACCCGTCCTCGCCCTGGTTCGCGGGCAAGGTGACGGCCGGGCTGCCGGATCCGGAACCGTTCTGCGCGGAGGGTGTGCTGCCGTCCGCCCGCAGCCACCACCGCGAGTTCCACACGGACTTGGACGCCACCGCCACCCAGGTCAGCGTCACCGCTTCGAGCTCCGGCGCGGCGAGCAAGCTGGCCGCCTCGTTGAGGAAGAGCGTCGCCGCCTGCGCCGCGGACTGGCTGCGCGAGACGCCCGGCGGCACCGCCTCCTGGGACGACTACAGCGGGCTGGCCGTGGGCAACGGCGCACACGTCTACGGCGTGCAGGTCTCGATCCCCGAATCCGAGATCAACGTGCACCTGTTCGGCGTCGGACGGGACGGCAAGGTCGTGACCCTGGTCCGCTGGGGCCAGATGGGCGACCTCGGCAGCGCCCCCGTCGGCGACTTCAAGCGGACGACGGGAACCGCCGTCACCAAGCTCAACTGAGCTTCCCGCGCCGCTGCTTGACGTCTCGCGTAAGGCGACGCCCGAGCCGATACCCGCAGATCCGGCACACGAGCCAAGCCGTGATGCCTCGCTCTCCTGCCCTCCGGAGCCGGGGGCGGGTGGGTCGCGGGCGGGGACTCGTCGGCCTCGGCCGGTTGGGCGCCGCCTCGTGGACGTCGTCAACTGCGGTCGGCCGGCGTCTCCTTGATGAAGCGGCGCAGTTCCGCGCACAGGGCGCGTGGGTTGTCGAGGGGGATGAGGGTCCGTGAGTCGGGGATCTCCACGTACTCGCCGCGCGGAAGCAGCGCGGCGAGGCGGCGGCCGGTCCGGGGCGGCATCATCCGGTCCTCCGCTCCCCATGCGACGAGGGCCGGTCCGCGGAACCGCTTGAGGCGTTCCGCGGCCTCGAGATAGGTGTCCTTCCGCACGCCACGGCAGAACTTCGCGAAGTCCCGGCGCACTTCACGGTTCGTCAACAGCGGGCCGTACCAGCGGCGCACCAGCTCGTACGGGATGGGGTGCTTGGCCATGCCGCCCAGCGAGGTCTGCATCCTCGTCAGGAACGGCACCCGGAAGGACTGCAGCAGAAGGAAGAGTCCGCCGGGGATCCTGCTCATCGCATGGAGGGTCCTGCCCTGGATGCCCGGCGGGTAGTTCTCCAGGGCCTCGCACGAGGTGAGGACCAGGCGGCCGATGCGTTCGTCGCATACACCCACGAGCAACTGGGCGGTGCCCGCGTCGTTCTGGACGAGCGTGACGTCACGCAGATCCATGCGCTCCAGGAACTCCGCGAGGACGGCCGCGACTCCGTGCGCCGAGAGATCCGCGTCCGGCCGCATCGGCCGTCGGTGGGCGCCGATGGGCAGCACCGGGACGAGGACGCGGAAGCCGTCGCGCAATTCGTCCACCACCGGCTGCCACACCGATTCGTCGAAGGCGAGGCCAGGGACGAGGACGACGGCCTCGCCCGGTCCGCCGGTGTCCGTGTAGTCGATCGAGCCGGCGGTCAGTTCGATCTCGGGCATGGGACCCCGCCTTCTAGATAGACCGATCTAGTGAGAGAGTACCGAGCATGAGGACGGCCGGCGACACGAGAAGTCGCATCCTGAGGGCGGCTACCGAACTCTTCCGACGTCAGGGGTACGCCGCCACGGGCATGAAGCAGATCGTCGCCGCCGCGGAGGCCCCGTACGGCTCGGCGTACCACTTCTTCCCGGGCGGCAAGGCGCAGCTGGCGGAGGAGGTCATCCGGACCACCGGCGCGGCCTACCTGCGCCTCATCGGTGAACTCTTCGCCGCACCGGACGAGCGGAGCGACCCTGCCCTCGCCACCAGCGAGGCCTTCACCGCCGCCGCCGAGACCCTGCACTCGCTCGACTACGCCGATCCCTGCCCGATCGCGACCATCGCCCTGGAGGTCGCCAGCACCCATGACGCGTTGCGCCGGGTCACCGAGGAGGTCTTCGCGAGCTGGACCGACCGCCTTGCCGGCTACTACGCGGCTTGCGGGATCCACGAATCCACCGCCCACGACACGGCGTTGTCGGTCATCGCCACGCTGGAAGGCGCCTTCATGCTCGGCCGCTCGGCGCGCTCCACCCGTCCCGTGCTGGCGGCGGCCACGGCAGCGGCCGCCCTTGTCCGCGCCGCCCAGCAGGTGCCCGGCTGACGGACCCCGCCCGTCCCGCCCGGCCCAGGGGCCCCGCCCGTCTCCCTGATCGACTGCGCACGACCGTTACCGGTTCGGCCACAGTGCACGGCTGTGTGCGTAGGGTCCGTCCGACCAATACACGCTGTAACGGCGAACAGGAGACGGAATGGCAGTCAACGCGCAGTCCGGCAGCGAGGGTGACGATCAGGCGCCGCTCTCCCCCGCGGAGCGTCGCGCCGCTGAACTGTACGCGACCGACCGGCAGTTCCAGCAGGCGAAGCCGCTGGACGAGGTCACCGAGGCGATACGGGCACCCGGCATGGGGCTCCCGCGGATCATGGCCACGGTCCTGGAGGGATACGCCGACCGGCCCGCCTTCGGAGAGCGCGTAAAGAAGTTGGCGAAGGACCCGCGCACGGGCCGCACCATGACCGAACTGCTCCCGGAGTTCAGGACCATCACCTACCGCGAGGTCTCGCAGAGAATCCAGGCCCTCGCGAGCGAGCTGACGAACGATGCGAAGTCCCCGGTCGCCGCCGGGGACTTCGTGTGCACGCTGGGCTTCACCAGCGGCGATTACGCCACGGTCGATCTGGCGTGCATCCACCTGGGGCTGGTCTCCGTACCCCTGCACTTCAGCGCCACCCTCGCCGAGCTCGGGCCGATCGTCGCGGAGTCGGCCCCGCTGATCCTCGCGGCCAGCGCCGAACTCCTGGAGACGGCCGTCGAACTGGCCCTTGGCAGCGAGTCGTTGCGGCGGCTGGTCGTGCTCGACTGCGACATGGGCGTGGACGAGCAGCGCGAGCGCTTCGAGGCGGCAGCCGGACGGCTGGCCGCCGCCGGTTCACCCGTGGCCATCGACACCCTCACGGCGATGCTCGAACGCGGTCACACGCTGCCCCCGGCGCCGCTGTGCACCACCGTGGACGAGCAGTCACTGACCTCGCTGCTCTACACCTCCGGAAGCACCGGTGCACCCAAGGGCGCCATGTACACCCAGCGATTGGCCACCTATCTGTGGGGCGCTTCGTGGCGCAAGACCGACACCCCCGTGATCAGCCTCAACTTCCTGCCCATGAGCCATCTCGCCGGGCGCTACACGTTGTTCAGCACGCTCAGCGCGGGCGGCATCCACTACTTCACGGCGAAGAGCGACCTGTCGACCCTGTTCGAGGACATGTCACTCGCCCGCCCCACGGACCTGATGCTGGTGCCCCGGGTCTCCGAGATGCTCTTCCAGCAGTACCAGAGCGAAGTCGACCGGCGGGTGGTCACAGGGCGTGAACCCGCCCTTGCCGAGGCGGAGTTACTGACCGAGATGCGGGAGGAGATGCTCGGCGGCCGGATCGTGCGGGTCATGTCGGGCAGCGCACCGCTGGACTCGGAGACGGCCGCCTTCCTGGAGTCGTGTCTGGAGCTGAAGCCGCACGACGGCTACGGCGCCACGGAGGCCGGGATGATCACCACCGGCCACAAGATTGCTCCGGTGGTGATCGACCACAAGCTCGTGGACGTGCCCGAACTGGGGTACTTCCGGACCGACTCGCCCTACCCGCGGGGCGAGTTGAGGATCAAGACCGAAATGGTCATGGCTGGCTACTACAAGCGGCCCGAAGCCACCGCGGAAGCCTTCGATGAGGAGGGCTTCTACAAGACCGGCGACATCATGGCGCAGACCGGTCCGGACGAGTACGTCTACGTCGACCGCACCAAGAACGTGCTGAAGCTGTCGCAGGGCGAGCTCGTGGCCATCTCGCGGCTGGAGACCGTCTTCGCCGCCAGTCCGCTGATCCGGCAGATCTTCGTCCACGGAAGCAGCGAACGCTCCTACCTCCTCGCCGCCGTCGTGCCCACGCCGGAGGCGATCGAGGCCGCACAGGACAGCGAGGCCGCGCTCAAGTCCTCACTGAGCGCCGAACTCCAGCGGACCGCGAAGGAGGCGGGCCTCAACTCATACGAGATTCCACGTGACTTCATCGTGGAGACCGAACCCTTCTCCACACGGAACGGCCTCCTCAGCGACGCCGGCAAACTGGCGCGCCCCAGGGTCAAGGAACGCTACGGCGAGCGGCTGGAGCAGATGTACGCCGACCTCGCCTCGCGGCAGGCGAGCGAACTGCGTGCCCTGCGCCGCGAAGGACGGGGACGGCCGGTGCTGGAGACAGTCGGCCGGGCCGCCAAGTGCCTACTGGGCTGCTCCTCCACGGACCTCGATCCCGGGGTGCACTTCACCGACCTGGGCGGCGACTCGCTCTCCGCGGTCTCCTTCTGCCGGCTCCTCGGCGACATCTACGAGGTGGACGTCCCGGTGTCGGTCGTCACCAGCCCGGCGACCGATCTGCGGCAACTCTCCCGCCACATCGAGCAGCGCCTCGACTCCGGCCACGACCGGCCCTCCTTCGCCGCCGTGCACGGAGCGGACGCCACGGAAGTGGGCACCGGCGACCTGGACCTGGCGGCGCTGGTCGACGCCGAAGTCCTCGCCAGGGCCAAGGAGCTCCCCCGGCCGGGCCCCGGAGACGCCGTACGGACGGTCCTGCTGACCGGGGCCAACGGCTACCTCGGCCGGTTCATGTGCCTCGAATGGCTGGAGCGGCTCGCCGAGTCCGGCGGCACCCTGATCTGCGTCGTGCGCGGAAGCAGCGCCGAGGCGGCGCGACGGCGTCTCGACGCGGCCTTCGACAGCGGCGACGCCGAACTCCTCGCGCGCTACCGGGAGTCGGCAGCCGCAGGCCGTCTTCAGGTGCTCGCCGGCGACATCGCCGAGCGGAACATGGGCCTGGACGATGAGACGTGGAACCAGCTCGCGACCGATGTCGATCTCATCGCCCATCCGGCCGCCCTCGTGAACCATGTCCTGCCCTATGAGCAGCTGTTCGGCCCCAATGTGGCGGGCACGGCCGAACTTGTCCGGCTGGCGATCACCACCCGGATCAAGCCCTTCGTGTTCCTCTCCAGCGTGGCCGTGGGAACCCAGCTCGCGGGAGCGCCCCTCTCCGAGGACGCCGACATCCGCAGCGCCGTCCCCGTCCGCCGTCTCGACAGTGCGTACGCCGGGGGCTACGGCACGAGCAAGTGGGCCGGCGAGGTGCTGCTCCGCGAGGCCCATGACCTGTGCGGGCTGCCCTGCGCGGTCTTCCGCTCGGACATGATCCTCGCGCACAGCGAGTATCAGGGGCAGCTGAACGTGCCCGACCTGTTCACGCGCCTGCTGCTCAGCCTGGCCGCGACGGGCATCGCCCCGCGTTCCTTCTACCGCACCGGCTCCGGAGGCGACCGTCCGCGGGCCGGATTCCACGGGCTGCCCGCCGACTTCACCGCCGAGGCCGTCACGACGATCGGCGGGCGCGTCGTCGAGGGGTTCCACACCTACAACGTCGTCAACGCTCAGGACCACGGCGTCTCGCTCGACGTCCTCGTGGACTGGCTCGCCGAAGGAGGACGGCGCATCCAGCACATCGACGAATACGGCGAGTGGGCCGCGCGCATCGAGACCGCCCTGCGTGGCCTGCCGGAGCATCAGCGGCAGCACTCGTTGCTTCCGCTGATGGACGCCTTCCGTGAGCCGCAGCGTCCCGTTCCGGCGTCGGGCATCCCCGCGGACCGGTTCGGCGCAGCGGTGCGGGAGGCCGGAGTCGGACGGGACGGCGAAATCCCCGTCCTGCGGCCCTCGCTCATCACCAAGTACGTCGCCGACCTCGAGCACGTCGGACTGCTCTGAGGCTGCGGCACGGCGGGTACCGCTGCCGCGCGGACGCCACCGCCCCCACCGCAAGGACGACGGGTGCCCCGGGGTGTCGCACCCCGGGGCACCCGTCCGCGTCGTGCGGCGCCGTCCACCGCTACGCGGCGATCTCCGCCAGCACCCTTGCGCGTGCGCTTGTGGCATCCGGCGCCGAGAGGGCGATGCCGGCCAGCACGCGGCAGTCCTCAAGTGTCCGCGCCGCCAGGGCTGTTCGTACGTCGCTCAGACAACTCGGCGCCGCTGACAGGCTGCTCACCCCGAGGCCGACGAGCACCAGGGCCAACGCCGGGTCGGCGGCCGACTCTCCGCACACGCCGACGGGCCGCCCGTGCCGCGCGCCCGCGTCGGCCGCCATGCGTACGAGGTCCAGCAGGGCGGGCTGCCAGGGGTCGAGGAACTCGGCCAGCTCGCCGAGGGTCCGGTCAGCGGCAAACGCGTACTGAGCAAGGTCGTTGGTGCCGATGCTGAGGAAGTCGCACACCTGAGCCAGCTCCCCGGCGCGCAGCGCCGCGGCCGGTACCTCCACCATGGCGCCGGCAGCCCGCAGGCCGTGTGCGCGTACCTGCTCGGCAAAGGCGGCGGCCTCGCGGGGCACCGAGACCATGGGGGCCATCACCCGGACCTCGGCACCGCTGTCCGCTGCCGCTTCGGCGATGGCGGCGAGCTGCGTCCGCAACAGCTCCGGGTCGCGGGTGGCGGTGCGCAGGCCGCGTACTCCCAGAGCCGGGTTCTGCTCGTCCGCCGCGGTGGCGAACGGCAGCGGCTTGTCCGCACCGGCGTCAAGCGTGCGGACGACGACACCGCGGCCCGCGAACGCGGTGAACACCTCCCGGTAGGCGGCGACTTGTTCTGCCGCGGAAGGGGCTTGGGCGCGGTCGAGATAGAGGAACTCGGTGCGGAAGAGACCCACGCCCTCGCTGTCCGCCGCCGCCGCGGCCGGCAGCTCGTTCGATGCGCCGAGGTTGACCAGCAGCTTCACCGGATGACCGTCGGCCGTACGGCCCGGCCCGCTCACCGACTCCGCCAGGCGGCGCCGCTCCTGCTCGCGTTCGGCTGCCTCCGTCACGGCGTGCGGCGGCGGATCGACATGTACGGCACCGGCCGCGCCGTCCACCAGAACCGGACGCCCGTCGGTGAGCGTGCCGGCCCCGTCGCAGGCGACCACGGCGGGCAGGCCGAGGGTCTTGGCGAGGATGGCGGTGTGGCTTGTCGGCCCGCCCCGCTCGGTGACCAGGGCCAGGGCCTGGGACGGGTCGAGCAGTGCGGTGTCCGCGGGAGCGAGGTCGGCGGCGACCAGGACGTAGGGGCGTCCTGGATCCGGCAGCCCCGGCATCGGCAGTCCCAGGAGCGAGGCCACCGACCGGTCACGCAGATCGTCGAGGTCGGCCACCCTCTCGGCGAAGTAGCCGCCCGCCTGCTCCAGCGCGGCACGGAACTCGCCGAAGGCGGCGGCGATCGCGTGCGCCCCGTCGGCGCCGGACCGTATCCGGGCCTCGACCTGGTCGCCGAGCGCCGGGTCCGCGACCATCATCGACTGGGCGGACAGCACGTCGGCGGCGTCCCCCGTGACGGCGCCGGCCCGCCGCTCCAGGTCCTCGGCGACCTGGCCCAGCGCGCCGCGTGCGGCGGCGACCTCGGCCGGCACGTCCGCCTCGGTGAGGGCGCGGGCCTCGGGCAGGGCGGGTGCCGGTGCCATGCGGGCGACTTCACCGGCCGCGCTTCCCGCACTGACCCCGATCCCCGTCAACACGGCAGTCGTCACAGCTGCTCCTCGGTGTCGGCGACGCGGGCGGTGGCTTGTACGAGTGGTGCGGAAGGGCGGGCGCGCGGCCCGCTGCGCGCACCGGCGAGGTGGGTTTGCAGAGCCATGAAGATCTCCTCCGGCATGGTTCGTCGACGGCGTGGAGCAGCACGAAGGGCACCCGGAGCCCGGGCCCTCCGTGCTGTGCCGCTCAGACCGGGACCGACTCCCTGGACGCCTGCTCGGACTCGGACGGCGCAGCGGCGGAGGCAGTCTCCGTTGCTGAACCGGGCGTGTTCCGGCGGCGCTTGAGGAGGATGACGAGGCCGCCGGTGACGAACGTGCCGGCCGCGACGGCCACCAGGTACAGCAGCGGCTGGCCGATCAGAGGCACGACGAAGACACCGCCGTGCGGCGCGCGGAGAGTGCAGCCGAACGCGGTGGTCAGCGCACCGGTGACGGCGCCGCCCGCCATCGAGGCGGGGATCACCCGCAACGGGTCGGCAGCGGCGAACGGAATGGCGCCCTCGCTGATGAACGACGCCCCCAGCACCCAGGCGGCCTTGCCGTTCTCCCGCTCCGTCCTGGTGAACAGCTTCCCTCGCACCGTGGTCGCCAGGGCCATGCCGAGCGGCGGCACCATGCCCGCGCCCATCACCGCGGCCATGACCGTGAGACTGCCGTCCGAGGGGTGCGTGAGACCGCCGACCGCGAAGGTGTACGCGACCTTGTTGACCGGACCGCCCAGGTCGAAGCACATCATCAGACCGAGCAGCACACCGAGCAGCACGGCGTTTCCGCCCGAGAGCCCGCCCAGCCAGTCGGTCATGCCCTTCTGCGCCGCGGCGATCGGCTTGCCGACCACGACGAACATCAGAAAGCCGACGGCGACCGACGAGAGCAGCGGGATCACGACCACCGGCATGACGCCGCGCAGCACAGGCGGGATGCGCAGCCGCTGAATCGCCATCACCACCGCGCCGGCGATCAGGCCGGCGACCAGTCCGCCGAGGAATCCCGCGTTGATGGTCATCGCGACGGAGCCGCCGACGATGCCGGGCACGAGACCGGGCCTGTCGACCATGCCGTACGCGATGTAACCGGCGAGGACCGGGACGAGGAACTCGAAGGCGGCGCCGCCGGTCTGGAAGAGCAGGGCGGCCCAACTGGCGACCTCGGTCCAGCCGAAGTGCTCGGCGACCGACGGCGCCTTGTTGATCTCGTAGCCGCCGATGGCGAAGGCGATCGCCATCAGAAGCCCGCCCGCGGCGACGAACGGCACCATGTAACTCACGCCGGTCATCAGCCACTTGCGCAGCCGCGTACCGAAGTGCTCCCCGCGGGCCTCCGGCGTCTCCGTGGGCTCCCCTTCCCCGGCGGGTCCGGTGACCTCGCCGCGCCGGGCCTTTCCGCGTACTTCGGCGATGAGTTCCGCGGGCCGGTTGATGGCGGCCTTCACGCCGACGTCGACGGTGGGCTTCCCCGCGAACCTGTCCTGCTCCCGCACCCCGACGTCGTGCGCGAAGATCACACCGTCCGCGGCGGCGATGTCGGCCGGGTCCAGCCTGGTGAACCCACCCGAGCCCTGCGTCTCCACCACGACCTCGGCACCCTCGGCCTCACCGGCCTTCTGCAGGGACTCGGCAGCCATGTAGGTGTGGGCGATCCCGGTGGGGCACGAGGTCACGGCGACGATGCGGAAGGGTGCCGATGCCTGCCCCTCGTCCTCGTCGTCGTCGCCGTCGGCCTCCGTCACGGTCTCAGCCGCGGTCTCGGCCTCGGCGGTCTCAGGTACCGGTACCGGCGCCGGCGAGGGCTCCTCGCCGCGGATCAGGGCGGCGACGGCGTCCGGGGACTGCTCTCCGCGCAGCGCGTTCGTGAAGTCCTCGTCCATGAGCCGCCGGGCCAGGGTCGACAGGATGGTCAGGTGGTCGTTGTCGGCTCCGGACGGGGCGGCTATCAGGAAGATCAGGTCGGCGGGGCCGTCGGCCGCGCCGAAGTCGATGCCCTCCGCGCTGCGTCCGAATGCAAGCGTCGGTGCGGTGACGTGTTCGCTGCGGCAGTGGGGGATGCCGATTCCGCCGTCGAGACCGGTCGGCATCTGGGCCTCGCGGGCGGCCACGTCGGCGAGAAAGCCGTCGAGGTCGGTGACGCGGCCGGCGGCCACCAGCCGCTCGGCAAGCGAACGGACGGCTGCTTCCTTTGTCTCGGGGGACAGGTCGAGGTCGACCAGTTCCGCGGTGATCAACTCACTCATCGCGCGGCTCTCCTTGCTCGATGGCCGCCCTGCCGGACGGTGTCGGGGACCTGAGGGTTCGGGAGTTCACGTGGGCGTTCACGGGGCCGGCTCCGTCAGTGCACGGTCCAGCGGAATGTCCGCGGTGACCGCCACCGCGGAGGGATCCAGATCGGTGGGCGTGGGCATGGCGCTGCCGGGCAACTGCACGGCGGCGGCGCCGTGTGCGACAGCGGCCGCCAGAGCGGCAGGACCTGTCCCTCCGGCAGCGAGGAATCCCGCCAACGAGGCGTCGCCCGCGCCGACGTTGCTGCGGACCACATCTGCGGGCGCGCTGCCGAAGTGCGTTCCGGACGCGTCGAGGAGGAGCTGACCGTCCGCCCCGAGGCTGGCGAGGACCGCCTGCGCGCCATGTGCGCACAGCTCCTCCGCCGCCTTCACCGCGTCGCCGAGGGTGGCCAGGGGACGTCCGACGGCCTCGGCGAGCTCGACGGTGTTCGGCTTCACGACATCCGGACGTTCCGGAAGCGCGGCGGTCAGTGCCGCACCGGAGGTGTCGAGGGCGATCCGCGCGCCCGCCCTGTGGATACGGTCGACCAACTCGGCGTACCAGTTGGGCGGCAGGCCCCGCGGCAGGCTGCCGCAGCAGGCGATCCAGTCGGAGTCCGCCGACAGCGCGCGTACGGCCTCCAGCAGCGCCTCCGCCTCGGTCCCCGTGATCTCCGGGCCCCTCGCGTTGACCTTGGTCAAGGTGCCGTCGGCCTCGACCAGCGTCGCGTTGACGCGGGTCGAACCGGTCACCGGGACGCCGGACACCTCGATGCCGAGGTCGCCGAGCAGCCGTGACAGCAGCGCGCCTTCCGGACCACCCAACGGCAGGACGGCGACCGTACGGTGACCGGCGGCGGCCACGGCGCGGGAGACGTTGACGCCCTTGCCGCCGGGGTCGACCCGGTCCGTGACCGCCCGCAGGACGGAGCCGCGGTCCAGGACCGGCAGTTCGTAGGTGCGGTCCAGGCTCGGGTTCGGGGTGACGGTGAGGATCATGCGCGCACCACTTCCGTGCCCTGCTCCTCGATGGAGCGTGCGTCCTCGGCGCTGAGCCCCGTGTCCGTGATGAGCAGGTCGACGTGGGTGAGATCGCCGAAGCGGCCGAAGTGCTCCTTGCCGAACTTGCTGGAGTCGGCGAGGAGTACCACCCGTCGCGCGGCCGCGATGATCGCTCGCTTCACCGCGGCCTCGGCCAGGTCGGGCGTCGTGAGACCGCCACCGGTCGAGAAGCCGTTGGCCGCGAGGAAGACGACGTCGGCGTTGATCTCGCCGTAGGCGCGCAGCGCCCATGCGTCGACGGCGGCCCGTGTGCGGTGCCGTACCCGTCCTCCGACGAGGTGGAGCGCGATGCCCGGATGGTCGGCGAGCCGGGCGGCGACCGGCAGGGCGTGGGTGACGACGGTGACCGTGGAGTCCACCGGGATTGCGGCGGCGAGGCGGGCCGACGTGGTGCCCGCGTCGATGATCACGCTCCGGTCGGCGGGCAGTTCGTCCAGGGCGGCCCGGGCGATGCGGTCCTTCTCGTCCGACGCGACGGCGTCCCGCTCGGCCAGATCGAGTTCGAAGTCGAGCCGTCCCGCCGGGATGGCGCCGCCGTGGACCCGGTGCACCAGCCCGGCCCTGCCCAGGGCCTTCAGATCCCGCCGGACCGTTTCGGCCGTGACCCCGAACTCCTCGGCGAGAGACAGCACGTCGACGCGCCCGCTCTCATGGGCCAGCCGCAGGATCTCCTGCTGGCGCTCCGCTGCGTACATGTGGATTTACGTCCGTTCCATGCCCGAACCTGTTGCTTTCCGAGGACGGTACGCGGGCATTGCCGGGAAGTAAACACGTTCGGGCAAGAAGGTGGGCACGAACGGACGCGCTCCCCGACAGGGCATGCGGGCACGGCGTGGGATGCCCGGGGAGGCCGACGTCCCCAACTGCCCACCGCTGTGGGCGCGTTCGGTGAAGTCATGGAGGACCGGCTGCAGCTCACGCCGGGTTCGGCGGCGGGAGCGCGCGACGATGCGGTCCGCGTTTCATGGGCCAGGCGCCATGAAAGGCCGTCCCCGGTCACCGGGAACGGAAGCCGGTCACCGGGAACGGAAGCCGGTCACCGGGAACGGGACCGGGACCGGAATGGGGATATGGCCCGGAGTTGTGGCCGGCCGTGACGGCTCCCGCCGACCCCGGCCGCGCCGGCCGCGGATTCACGCGGCCGCTCCCCCGGCGGACGTGCCCGGCTCACGTCTCCGCCGGGGGACGGGGCCGCCGCGTCAGGCGCCGTGCCCCCGCCGTCGAGCGGCGGGGGCACAGGCCTCAGCGGCCTGACCCGGTGTGCCTCCGCTGCCCACATCCACCCGTGCGTGGTGTGGAGCGGCTTCGCTCACCGGCGCGCGGCCGGGCTGGTCCAGTCGTCGGGCACATGAGCGATGCGGACGCGCTGCGGGTGATCCCCGACGGGCACCGAGGCCGTCTTCTCGCCGGTGGCGAAGTCGATGGCCGTGACCTGGTCGCTTCCGCTCTCGGAGATGACGCAGGACTTGCCGTCGCCGCTGACCGTGGCCCAGTAGGGCTTCGAGGCGTCGACCAGGGGCCCTTCCTGCAGGGTGTCGCGGTCGACGACCGTCGCGTAGTCGTCCATGGTTCCCGCGACGCAGAGCTTGTCGCCGTCCGGGCTCATCGACATGCCGTGGTGACGGGAGTCGTTGACCCAGGTCGTGCGGTCCTCGCTGGTGTCGGGGTTCTTGGGCAGCGTCTTGACGCGCGTGATCTTGTCCGCGGCCACGTCGTACTCGAGGAACCCGTTGAAGAAGGAGACCTGGAAGTAGAGCGTGGACTCGTCGGGCGTGAAGGCCACGGGCCGCACGGCGTCGGAGAGGTCCTTGCGTCCGAAGGCGTCGAGCCTGTCGCGCATGTCGATGACCTTGGCCTCCTTGAAGGTGGCCGCGTCCACGACGGTGATCTTGCGGTCGCCCTTCGTCCAGTCCAGCCACGGGTCGTCGGCGGCGGTGTTGACCTCGCCGATGGACATGTTCCACAAGTACTTGCCGCCGTCGGTGAACACGTTCTCGTGCGGCTTGTCGCCCGCCTTGAACGAGCCCGCTTCCTTCCCCGTGCCGATGTCGAGCACGTGGACGGTGTTGGAGGTGGAGGCGGAGACGGCCACGCGCTTGCCGTCAGGCGAGACGGCCATGTGGTCGGAGCGGTGACCGGAGACGGGGAAGCGCCAGTTGATCTTCCCGGTCGCGACGTCGATGGAGACGACGTCGGCGAAGCTCGGACGTGAGACGACCATGGCCGTCCCGTCGGGCGTGGAGTACATGTCGTCGACGAACTGGTCGTGACCCTCGCCCGGTCCGTTGCGGATGCCCAGGAAGAACAGGAGCTTGACGGGGTCCGCGTATATCTCGTCCAGGCGCTCCTGCTTGTCGGGGATCACGTTGATGCGGCCGAGCTTCTCGAAGCTGCCGCTGGACTCGATCACATCGGCGGTGCCGTCCCAGTTGTTGCCGACGAACATCACCTCCCGCAGCCCGGCAGCCTCCTCATCGCCCGGGCCGGGTACGGCGGCTGCCACGCCGGCCGTGGCGGCCACTGCCACGAGAGCTGTGGCGAGGACGAACGGGAGCAGGCGCCGGCGGGCGCGTGGACGTGACATCGGGAGGAGCGGCGAGTCGGCGTCCGTCTGTGTCCTTGGTACGGGCATGGCATGGCTCTCCTTCGCGTGGCGTCTCCGCGCTCGCCGAGCTTGCGGCCGTACGGGACGAGCGTGAGGATGCCGGCTCTCCCCGCAGAGTTCGGCGGGGCCCTGCGGGGAGAGCCGGCAGCTGGGGGTGGCTTCCGATGCGAGCGAGAATCACCGTCACATGGCGTCCGACCAGGTGCTTCTCATGAGGCATCACTGACGGCACAATGTGAAAAGACTCCTGTTCACATTGGGTACTACCGAAGGTAACTACGGCCTCCGTGTTCTTCAACCCCCCGTGGGCAGAAGATGGCCGGAAGGCGAGCGAGGGAGAGCGGTGGAGCAGCGGCTCAGGCGGCCGACCGGCCGGTACGCGGGCAAGGCGGCGAGCGAGAGGCAGGCCGAGCGGCGTCAGAGATTCCTCGACGCGGCGCTTCAGCTCTTCGGCGACGCTCCCGGCTACCGGTCGACGAGCGTCGCCGCGCTCTGCGAGGCGGCAGGGCTGTCGACCCGTCAGTTCTACGAGGAGTTCCGCACCCTCGAAGACGTGCTCGCCGTCCTGCATCTCCAGGTCAACGACTGGGCCCAGGCGGCGGTCCTGGACGCCCTCGGAACAACCGGGGACCTGCCGTTCGCGGAACGCTACGGCTTCGTCTTCCGTGCGTACGCGGCGAGCCTCACCTCGGACCCGCGCCGCATGCGGATCGCCTTCACCGAGATCGTGGGCGTCAGCCCCCGCCTGGACGAGCAGCGGCTCTCGCGCCGCGCCAGGTGGGTCGAGCTGATCCGTGCCGAGGCGGCATCCGCGGTGGAGCGGGGCGAGGCCGCCGACCGTGACTACCGCATCACCGCCGCCGCCTTCATCGGGAGCGTGAACGGGCTGCTGCACGACTGGTCCGCGGGCTGGGTCGACGCCACCCTCGACGAGATCGTGGACGAACTCGTCCGGCTGCTGCTGGCTCTGCTGCGTCCATGAGCGGTTGGGCCACGTCGACTCCGCCCCCGCCCTCCCGGGCCTCACCCCGCGAGGCCCGCCGCGAAGCCCACTCGGGTGGCAGGCACCGGCCGCACGCCCGCTTCGGCACAGGAGCGGGAAAGGGCACCGCGTGCCGGCTGTTCTCGAACCCCTCGCCGAACTGGTGCGGCGCCGCAACGAACCCGCGGTCGCCCAGACACTCCGGTCAACGGCGGCAGCCGTACTCAGCTACCTGGCGGCCCTGTGGCTCAGCAACGCCCAGATTCCGCTGCTCGCCCCGCTGACCACGCTGCTCGTCGTCCAGGTCACCCTCTACGCCACGCTCACCCGGGGCATCCGGAGGGTGAACGCCGTGGTGGCCGGGGTCCTCGTCGCCGTCGGCTTCAGCAACCTGGTGGGCCTGAGTTGGTGGTCGCTGGGAATCCTGATCCTCGCCTCGCTGACGGTGGGTCACCTCGTGCGCGTCAAGGAGTTCGTGCCGGAGGTTGCCATCAGCGCGATGCTCGTCCTGGGCGTGAGCGTGACCCAGGTCGCCGCGACGGCACTGGACCGCGTGGTGGAGACCCTCATCGGCGCGGTGGTGGGCCTGCTGTTCAACGTGGTCTTCGTGCCGCCGGTGTGGACGCAGTCCGCCACCGAGGCCATCGAGGACCTGGCCAGCCGCCTGCGCCGTCTGCTCCGCCGGGTCGGCGAGGAACTCGGCCGTCACACACCGGTGGAGGATGCCGCGGAGCGGCTGCGGGAAGCGCGCCGCCTCGACCACGACATCGTGCAGGTGGACGCGTCCCTGGCGCAGGCCGAGGAGAGCCTGAAGCTCAACCCGCGGGTCAAGGAGGGGCTGCTCTCCCGTGTGGTGCTGCGGACGGGTCTGGACACCCTGGAGATCTGCGTGGTGGTGCTGCGCGTCACCGCCCGCACCCTCACGGACCTGGCCCGGAACCGGGAGGACGAGCCGCTCTTCCCGCCCCAGGAGGCCGCCGCGCTGGAGGAGTTGTTCGCCCATCTGGCCGGGGCGGTGAAGGCGTTCGCCGTCCTCATCACCAGTGACGTGACCGCGGACGCGGACACGGCCGAGGCCCGGCTGGTGGAGGAGCTCTCCGCGGCCCGCGAGGCACGTGACCGGGTGGCGGACCTGTTGCTCACCGGCGTGCAGAACCATCCGCGCCAGTGGCAGCTCCACGGCGCCCTGCTCGCCGAGATCGACCGGATGCTCGACGAGCTGGACGTGGAGAAGCGTTCGGTGCGGCTCGCGGAGGAGCTCGACCGGTACACGCGGGAGACGGTCGACCGGCACCCGCGGCTGACCAAGGCCGCCGAGCTCATCCACCTCTCCGTCCCGGACCGGCAGCGCAAGCGCCGCGGCGAAGCGAGATGAGAGTGCCGGACGGCTTTCCTGAACGAGCGGAGCCGGGTGACCGGGCCGGACGAGGTTCCGGCGAGCCCCGTGAACGGGCCCGTTACCGGGACGTTTTCGCCGCGGCCAGGGCCGGGATGATGCCGCCGGCCCGTACGATCTCCCGCTGCCGGGCGGAGAGGCGGTGCCTCACCCCGTACTCCTCGTCGCGTGTGACGTTCCGCAGCCGCAGCGTGCCTCCCGCCGCGTCAGCCCCCTCGCCGAGGGCGTCGCGCAGGCCGTCGAGGCGGAGCACGTCGTCGCCGCGGATGCGTTCGGCGTCGCCGCCGTCCTCGAACTCCAGGGGCAGCACTCCGAAGTTGACGAGGTTCTGCCAGTGGATGCGCGCGAAGGACTTGGCGACGACGGCACGCAGCCCCAGGTAGCGCGGCGTGATCGCGGCATGCTCGCGTGAGGAGCCCTGGCCGTAGTTGTCGCCGCCGACGACGAAGTGCCCGTTGTTGCCCTCATCCCGGGACGACTCCGCCGCGCGCCGCGGATAGTCCGGGTCGATGCGGATGAACGTGAACTCGGCGAGCTTGGGGATGTTCGACCGGTACGGCAGGGCCCTGGCACCCGCAGGGGAGATCTCGTCCGTGGAGACGTCGTCCCCGGCCTTCAGCAGCACCGGGCCCTCCAGCGTGTCCGGCAGCGGGTCGAACTCGGGCAGCGCGGAGACGTTCGGGCCGCGCTCCAGCTCGACGGACGCGGCCTCCTCCACGGGGAGGGGCGCCTCCAGCATCTGCTTGTTCACGCTGGCCGACTCCGGCAGTGCGATGTGCGGCGCCTCCATCCCGGTATCGGCCGCCCAGTCGCGCGGGTCGGTGATGACGCCGGTCAGCGCGGAGGCGGTGGCGGTCTCCGGGGAGCACAACCACACGGAGTCCTCCTCCGTCCCGGAGCGGCCGGGGAAGTTGCGGGGGAACGTGCGCAGCGAATTGCGTCCCACCGCCGGTGCCTGGCCCATGCCGATGCAGCCGAGGCAGCCGCTCTGGTGCAGCCGGGCACCGGCGGTGATGAGGTCGAAGGTGCCGCCCGAGAGGGTGAGGTCCTGGAGGATCTCGCGCGACGTGGGGTTGATGTCGAGGCTCACCCCGGCAGCCGTGTTCCGCCCCGCGACCATGGCGGCTGACACCGCGAAGTCGCGCAGCCCGGGATTCGCGGAGGAACCGATCACCGACTGGTCGACGGGCCGGCCCGCCACCTCCCGCACGGGCACCACGTTGCCCGGCGAGGAAGGACGCGCGATGAGGGGTTCGAGTGAGGAGAGGTCGATCTCCTCGTCGAGGTCGTAGACGGCTCCGGGCTCCGCGGTGAGCGGTACGAAGTCCTCCTCGCGGCCCTCGGACCGCAGGAAGGCCCGTACGGCGTCGTCGGACGGGAAGACGCTGGCGGTGGCGCCCAGTTCCGCGCCCATGTTGGCGATCACGTGCCGGTCCATCGCGGTCAGCGAATCGAGGCCCGGGCCGTGGTATTCGAGGACGCGGTTGACGGCGCCCTTGACCCCGTGGCGGCGCAGCAGCTCCAGGATGACGTCCTTGGCGCTCACCCACGGCGGCAGCTCACCCGTCAGGCGCACACCCCAGATCCGGGGCATCCGCACGTAGAGGGGACGGCCGGCCATGGCCAGAGCCACCTCGAGGCCGCCGACACCGATGGCCAGCATGCCGAGCGAACCGGCCGCACACGTATGCGAGTCGGAACCCGCGAGGGTCTTGCCGGGAATGCCGAAGCGCTGCATGTGGGTGGGGTGCGAGACGCCGTTGCCGGGCTTGGAGTACCAGAGGCCGAAGCGCCGGGCGGCGGAGCGCAGGAACGCGTGGTCCTCGGCGTTGCGCTCGTCGGCCTGGAGGATGTTGTGGTCCACGTACTGGACGCTGACCTCCGTACGGACCCGGTCCAGGCCGAGCGATTCCAACTCCTGCATCACCAGCGTGCCGGTGGCGTCCTGGGTGAGGGTCTGGTCGATGCGCAGACCGATCTCCTCGCCGGGGCGCGCCTCGCCTTCGACCAGGTGGCCGTCGATGAGCCGCTGTGCAACGGTTCCCCGTGCAGAGCGACCCGTGACCGTCGTGACGGCCTCCTCGTCCGCGCTGGCCATGGCCGGGCTCCCTCCTGCCGCAGTGTGCTCCGGTGCTCGCCTCCGGGTACCCGGCGGGACGGTGTTGTACGTCCGGGGGTTCACTCTGTCCGGATCCGGCACCCGGATGCCCCTCCGGAACAAGCCCCGGAGACGCTGGAGGCGTGTGCGTCCGGGCGCCGTGATCGCACAGCTCTCGACCGGGACAACGCCTGGCTCCTCGACACCGGCGGATCGGATCACCTGGACCACAAGGTGATCGACGTCTCGGTCCGCTTCGCGGCGCGGAGCGGTGTCCGGCCGGTGCGGCAGATCGCCGAAGGCTGCGGCCTCTCGCGGGCCGAGGTCGGAACGCTCATCACGGAAGGGTAGGTCGTCGCGGCAGTCCGGCTCAGCGGCAAGCTCTCCGGCAAGCTCACCTTCACGCTCAAGCGCTGAGCCCTCCCCGGGACGAGGGCCAGGGGCCTGTCCGGCAAGATCCGCCGGATACGCCGGATACGCCGGATACGCCCTAAGGGCGACGGCCGCCGCTCCGGCGCAGCCGCGCCCGTACAGCCCGCTGAGCGACGGGGCCGAGTTCCTCCAGCACGCCGACCAGTCCGGACAGCTGCTCGAGCGCGTCCAGGGCGCGCTGCGCACCCTCCTCGTCGACGCCCTCGTAGAGCTCCAGTCCGACGAATCCGGCCGCGATCGCCCGGGCGAGACCGGGAGCGTCCACGAACTCGGCGATCGGCGATCCGGCGAGCACACGCGCCAGCACCTGTTCGACCTCGTCGATCCACAGCGCGAGCCCCGCGGACGTGGCGGGAGCGAGACGCGGCTGCGTCTGAGCACCCGACAGAAGCTGTGCGAGAACCGCGACATGGCCGCCGGCGCGCTCCTCGGAGTGCAACTCCCTTGCGAGGGTGACGAGTTCGGCCAGGCTCTCCACCCGCGCAAGACGTTCGCGGTACAGCGCGACCCGCTGCTCGGCGCCGAACCGGCAAGCGGCGGCGAGGAGTTCGTCGACGCTGCCGAAGTGGTAGAAGACCAGCGCCTGGTTGACTCCGGCCGCCGCGGCGACGGTACGGGCGGAGGTCTTGGCGTAACCCTGCTCGGTCACCGTCCGCAGCGCACCGGCAAGGAGCTTGGTACGGGTGTCGCCGCTCACGCCCTGGACTCCTCGCGCACCGGGCGCAGTCCGGCCGGCACGGGGCGTCCGGTGGCGTCGGAGAACTCGGCGGTGAAGAACCCCTCGTAGCCGAAGAGCGGCCCGAACTTCCGGTTCTCCACCCTCACTTGGACCCGGAACCGGCCCGTCGCGTCGTCGTACGACTCACGCACCACCGCGTCACCCCCTATCGCGTCCGGCACCCTGACATCGACCCGTCCCTCGCGGAAGCGGTGCTCGCCGGAGCGGATGACCAGGGCGCCGTCCGTGTCGGCCGACAGGTGCAGGTCGGTGGCGAGGTGCTGGTGCGTACCGAGGTAGTCGACGATGCAGCCCCGCTCCGGGCTGAAGACCATGGTGGCGTCGAAGCGGTGGGTGCGGCGGGGGAAGGTGAACGTCCGCACGAAAGTGACGGTCTCGCGGCCGAAGGAGTCCGTGTAGGGGAAGTTCTCGATGGTGAAGGGGACGTCCCGTCCGGCCCGCGGCACGAGGATGTTGCGGCTGCCGCCGAGGGCCAGGAACGGCCGGACGAAGCTGCGGCCGTGCCAGATCCGCGTCATCCGGCCGGATCCGACGCACGCCTCGCTACTGGCCAGGCCGACGGAGAAGCGCCGCCGGATGTGCGGATGGAGCTTGTCGAAGTCGGCGCCGAGCGCCCGCTGGAAGATCGAGGTCATGGCTGCTCCAGGGTTCCGAGAAGGGCGGGGACGGATTCGGCGCCCGCACGGTCCGCACCGTGTGCACGCCCGGGCGGACGGCGCAGGGCGCGGCGGGCGGCGGGGGTGACCGGCAGCGGGGTCACGAGCAGCGCGGCGGCGGCCACGACGGCCGGGACCACCGCCGCGAGGACGACACCACCCGGCGAACGGTCAGGGACGAGGGCAATGGCCGCGGCCACCGCCGCGAGCACCGCCGCCGCGCGGACGAGCAGCTCCGCGAGCGCATGCAGCAGCGAGCGCTCCGGGGAGATGCCGCGCTCGCACCACAGCCGGAGCCGGTCGAAGGACCAGGCCGTCGCCCAGCCCATGAGGGGCCGGAAGAGGAACCGGTCGGCGACCCGGCCGAACCGTCCCCAGCGCGGCCGGTAGTCGTATCCGGTGAGGAAGCGCAGCCCGTCGCCGTCGGGGACGTAGCGCCAGTAACCGCTGCCCTCCGCGATGAGGGACAGCGGATGCGCGGAGGAGAACCGGAGGGCCGAGACCCGGCTGCCGTCCGGGCGCTCGCGCTCGCCCGCCGAGACCCCGGTGCCGGCGATCGTGACCATCGGCAGCACCCGTGTCGCGTACCGGAAGCGCTGCGGCTCCCCCGGCGCGCACGGCAGGTATGTGATGTCGCCGAACCGCAGGTCCCAGCGCTTGTGTTCGTCCGGCTGCCGGCTGCGGTCCCAGACCGTACCGAGGCCGGCACGGATGCGCGTCTCGATGTAGAGCCGCACCGGAACCCCCTCCTCATGAATTTGAGCGCTCGCTCAAAATACACAGCACTTGAGCACCTGCTCAAGAGGGCGAGGTCACAGCGGAGATGGGCCGCGCGACGGGCGAACTCCTTTCGCATGGCGGACGGTGCGCTGATATATATGCCGCCCGGCCCACCCGGCCCACCCGGGCCGCGGCCGCCGTTGGACGGCGGTACCGGGGCATCGACGCGTAACGGCGTAACGGCAGTACGGAGCAAGGAGTTGGACCCGATCACCACGGCTCGGCGCGGGCGTGCGACGCCGTTCGCGATCCTCGTCGCCCTCACCGTCCTCGCTGCTGCCTGCACGACCGGCGCACTCGTACAGGCCGAGCGGCATCTCCTCGCGGCCTGCGAGGGAAGTCCCGTGCCGTGGAGCCACTTCGCCCTGGCCTACGCGGGGTTCGGGGCGGCGGCTCTGGCCGTGTTGCTCCATGTACTCGGTCGCCGTCGTGTGCGCGGTTCCGACGGAGCCCGGGTCGCGGCTCCGACCGGCCGTGCCGGTCGTGTCACCGCGGTGGCCTCGGGCGTCGTCCTGCTGGCCGGCGCCTTGGCTCTCTTCTCCGACCACCAACAGGCGTCCATGGCCAAGGAGGCGAACTCGGGGAACGTGCTCGTCGTCTGCACCAGCGGCTGAGCACCCAACGACGCCGGTCCCCCGGCGCGGCCGCGACTCGGCGCCCGGCCATGCTCGACCGCTCGTCAGCGCCGGAGGTTCCTCTTCTCCTGCTCGTCGAAGTCGCCCACGGACAGCGGGTCCCCGGGCAGGGACGTGTTGCCGGGGCGGGCGCGCAGGCCGTCGAGCATGAGCCCCATCGCACGCTCCGCGGCGACGCCGGCGGAGCCGTCGGGCGGGTCGGGAGTACGGCGCAGCAGGAGCGAGAGCAGGGCGGCGACGTCGCCGGTGCCGATGTCGCCGCGCAGCGTCCCCTCCTCCTGGGCCGCCTTCACCACCCGGTCGAGCACGCCGAGCAGTTCGTCGCGGAAGCGGCCCGTCCCGGGATCGTCCCGGATGGTGTCGCGGGCCAGTTGGGAGTGGACGGCGAGCTGGACACTCAGCTGAAGCTCCCGTGAGCTGCGCAGCATCCGTACGAGCGCCTCCCATGCCCCCGGTTCCTCGGCGACGGCGGCGCGGGACTCCTCCAGCACACGGGCGAAGGTGTCCCTGGCGACAGCGCGGATCAGCGTCTCCCGGTCGGGGAAGCGCCGGTAGAGCGTGGCGACGCCGACGGCCGCGCGGCGGGCGACGTCCTCCATCGGCACGTCGGGCCCGCGGACGGCGAACATCTCCTTGGCGGCGGCGAGGATCTTCCGGCGGTTGCGCAGCGCGTCGGCCCGCAGCGGGGTTCCGGACCCGCTCACGGCATCCGCGTCGGCACCGGTTCCGGCGCCCCTCGCGGAACCTGTCACGGAACCGGGCACGGAATCCGTCGCTGACCCGGAGCTGGAGCTGGAGCCGGCCGCCATGTCCCCGCCTTTCCAAGGAAGTTGGCTGATTCTTTCACCCCGCCATGTGGACGAAAATCATCCACTTAACTACCGTGAAACCGCGCGCCGCTGAAGATCCGCCACGTGAAAACCGCGTCCCTGATTGGGGTCCCATGACGAGCGATCAGCCCACGGTGACACTGCCCGTCCCCCGCACGTGCCCGTTCTCACCGCCCGCGGAGTACGAGCGGATGCGCGAGAACTCACCGGTCTCCCGCGTCGGCCTGCCCGGGGGCCGCACGGCGTGGGCGCTGACCCGGCACGAGGACGTACGGGCGATGCTCGCCGACCCGCGTTTCAGCGCGGACCGCACCCGTCCCGGCTTCCCCGTGCTCGCCGAGGGGCAGCAGCAACTCGCCGCACGGTTCAAGCTGTCGCTGATCTCGATGGACCCGCCGGAGCACGGGCCCGCCCGCCGGGCGGTGGTCGGCGAGTTCACCGTCAAGCGGATGGCGGCGCTTCGGCCGCGCATCCAGCAGATCGTGGACGAGCACGTCGACGCCCTGCTGGCGGGACCCCGTCCGGCCGACCTCGTCCGGTCGCTGTCGCTGCCGGTTCCCTCCCTGGTCATCTGCGAGTTGCTCGGGGTGCCGTACGCCGATCACGACTTCTTCCAGTCGCGGTCGGCACGGCTTCTGCGCCGCACCGAGCCGGTGGCCTCGCGCGAGCAGGCTCGCGACGAACTCCGCACGTACCTCGACGCGTTGGTCACGCAGAAGGAGAAGGACCCGAGCGACGACCTGCTCGGCAGGCAGGTACTCAAGCAGCGGGAGACGGGCAGGGGCGACCACGAGGACCTGGTGAGCCTCGCCGTGCTCCTTCTCATCGCGGGGCACGAGACGACGGCGAACATGATCTCGCTGGGCACGCTCGCCCTCCTGGAACACCCCGGTGAGCGGAGCAGGCTCGGCGAGGACCCCGACGCGATGCCGGAAGCCGTCGAGGAACTGCTGCGCTACTTCAGCATCGTTGACGCCGTGACCTCCCGGGTGGCGACCGAGGACGTCGAGATCGGCGGGGTCCTCATCCGGGCCGGCGAGGGAGTCGTCGGGCTCGGCAACTCCGCGAACCACGACCCCGGCGTCTTCTCCCGTCCCGGCGAACTCGACATCGGGCGCGGTGACAGGCACCACGTGGCCTTCGGGTTCGGCGCTCACCAGTGCCTCGGCCAGAACCTGGCGCGGATGGAGCTGGAGATGGTCTTCGAGACCTTGTTCCGGCGCGTTCCGGGACTGCGCCTCGCCGCACCCGTCGACGAACTGCCCTTCAAGGACGACAGCAACATCTACGGCCTCTACGAACTCCCGGTCACCTGGTAGCGCTTGCCCGAAGCGGCACAAGGACAAGGAGAAGCGATGCGCATCGTCGCGGACACCACGCGTTGCGTCGGCGCCGGCCAGTGCGTGCTCAGCGAGCCCTCGGTGTTCGACCAGGACGAGGAGGACGGCACCGTCCTCGTCCTGGTCGAAAGGCCCGCCGAGGGCGGGCTGGACGGGGTGCGGGAGGCGGTCGGAACCTGTCCCAGCCAGGCGCTCTCCCTCACCGAGGACTGACCCGCCGCCGAGGACCGGCGGACTCACCCAAGAGCGACCGATTCACGGAGGACCGGGGCAGGAACGGCCGCCGGAAGGGCCGGCCGGGGCGGGCGGCCGTGCCCCGTCACCCGCCTGGCCGCTGTCCTTGGCCGAGCCCCACCCGTGCCACCGGTCGATCTCGATCCAGGCACTGACCCTGCCCCGGTCCCGTTGCGGATACTGCTTGCCGAGGTAGCGGTGCGCGAGCCGGTCGATGTCGGCCAGACCCTCGTCGTCGCGGAATTCCGCGACGCGGCCGATGAGGCTCACATGCGTGTACCAGTTGCCCTCGTCGAGCACGGTGAGGGTGACGCGGGGGTCGTTGCGCATGTGCTCCAGCCGCTTGCGGGCCTCGTCCATGTTGACCAGGACCCGGCCCTTCTCCCACAGGTACCAGGTCGCCGTGGACACCGGCTGGCCGTCGGATCGCAGAGTCGTGATGACGGCCGGGTTGGCCTTCTCCAGCACTGCCACTGCGTCGTCGGGAAGCGGTGGTTTCGACATGGGGCGAACTCCTCGGCTCTCTCGCTTGCTGCTGCGGTTCCGTATGACGCCAGGCCGCGTACCCGGAGGCCCCCGTCTCAGGCCCCTTTCTCAGGCACCGGCATGGCGGCCGTTCACAGCAGCACGACGGCGGTGCCGAGGACGAAGGTGTACCACCACTCCACGAACCGCTGCGTGCGGTGGTCCTGTGCGGGTGTGCGCAACAGCAGTACGCGGGCGGCCAGCAGGAGGCTCAAGCCGGCCAGTGCTGCGTCGATGGCAGCCGTCCACCAATGGAAACCGGCGGGTGCCACCATCACGAAGTGCGTGACGGGAAGCAGCGCCACGAAGCTCACAGCGAAGTAGATGCGGCAAGGAAGGTCGCCGAGGACGATCGGCATGGTGCGCCGGTCCAGCGTCCGGTCGCCTTCCACGTCCCGCAGGTCCTGGACGCCGATGATCAGGAACGTCATGGCGGCCATCGTGAATATCCAGTGCCACGCGGCGGTGGTGATGGGCGTGACCATCTCCCAGGCGGAGGCGAGCTGGGAGACGACGCCGAGCGCGATCAGGAGGTTCTTGGCGAACCAGTGCCGGTGCCCTCCCCACGCGTAGTGGAGCATGAACAGCAGCTGCCACAGCAGGGCCCACTCCACCACGCCCAGGAGAAGACCGACGGCGGGGAAGAGAACGTGGACGGCGGCCAGGCGGCGCTTCGCCCCGCGCATGGTGCTGTCGCCGGTGACCAGAGGACGGAAGGGCTTGTTGAGCCGGTCCTCCTCCACACCGGTGATCTGGTTGATGAGGCTCGATCCGTAGATGAAGAGCCAGAAGTAGAGCACGGCCCCCGCGACGGTGAGGGCGGCAGCGTACGCCCCGAGCCCCGCGCTCCTCACCGCGGCGACGACGAAGCAGGAGGCCGGCACGACGGTCGACCACAGGTCGTTGCTGTTGAAGCGGTAGCTGATGAAGATCTCGCGCCACACGTGGCCGGGGAGCCGGCGCAGGGCGGTGACGGCCCCCTTCTTCTCGCCGACCGGTGTCTCTCGGGGCGCCTCCGGCACTGGCCCGTCCCCCGCCGGCTTCTCCTTCGCCGGCACCCCGGCTCTTGCCTCCCCCGTCCTCGTGCTCGCGGACGCGTGCGCGACCGTCACGGGTCTGGCCCGGCTGGTGTACTGGTCGGCCAGCTCGGCGAGGCGGTGACGGTGCGGGCTGGGCGGCAGCACTTTGAGCGCCCTGCGGCAGCGGTCCAGATGCGAATCGGCGGCCTGCTGCGCGGCCCTCAACGCCCCCGTCTTGTCCAGGAGCCGATGCAGCCGGTCCTGCCGAAGCTCCTCGTCCGTGCCTCCGTCGAGGAGTTCGGCCAGGAGCGCGCGGTCGGCGTCGCTGCCGTGACGGTGGGCGAGCAGGTGCGGCAGTACGGGGCGTCCGTTGCGCAGATCGCTGGTGCGCGACTTGCCCGCCACACCGTCGTCCCCTCCCGTACCGCGGGGCAGCGGAGCGTACGGCAGCAGGTCGTCCTGTATCTGGAAGGCGATCCCGAGCGCCTCCCCGAACTCAGTGAGCGCGGCGGTCTGTTCGGCCGTCGCCCCTGCGAGTACGGCACCGGTGCGGCATGCCGCGCGCAGCAGGGCAGCCGTCTTCAGCCGCGCCACTTCCATGTACGTGTCGATGTCGTCGTGGAGGGTGCCGCTGAGGTCCAGCTCCATCGTGGCCCCTCGGGTGATCTCCAGTCCGGCTTCGGCGATGACGGCCGTCGCCTCTGTGATCAGACGGTCTGGGACACCGCGCCTGCGGCACTCTCCGAGGGTCTCGAAGACGGCGAAGAAGAGGGCGTCGGCACCGACGATGGCCCGGTCGGCGCCGAAGCGGCGGTGGATCGCCGCGCGCCCTCGGCGCAGCTCGTCCCCGTCGATGATGTCGTCGTGTATGAGGCTGCCTGCGTGCATCAGCTCGAACCCCGTTGCCACGGGCTCGACTTGCTCCGTGCTGCCGCCCACGGCCGCCGCGGACTCCAGCAGGAGCACGGGGCGGAGCAGCTTGCCGGGCGGCAGCAGGGCCCAACGGTGCTGCTCGGCCAGCGGGTCCCCGTAGCGTAAATCCAGCCAGTCCTCGAGGTGTTGCCGCGCGGCCTTGCGGGTCTCGGTCTCCGTCTCCTCGCGGGGGCGGGTCCGGGTCCGGGTCGCGGCCCGGGTTCCGGGACCTGTCCCGGTCCTGGCTATGCGGGGCGGTCCGGAGCGTGCCGCGGGGCCCTGACCCGGCAGACCTCCGGAGGATGCCTCCGGCTTCGGGTACTCCTGTCCGTCGAGCATGGTCGTCGCGCCTTCCGTGAAGAACCTCGGTGGTGCTTCGGGCAGCTGCTGCGTGCGGACGTGCGTGTTCGGTCCGTACGTGGGGCAGATGCGCGACGTGCCCCTGCTCCCCCTCCCCGTACGGTCCGGGCCGGCTGGAGCGGCCCCACAGTCGCCCCCGGGCGGACGGCCCGAGGGAGGGACGGCGTGGCTGGTCCCCCGCCGTCCCTGCTACCGGCGCGGCTACCCGGCGGGCCTGCCGAGCCGTACGGGCAGCGTCGTGACGCTGTTGGAGAACATCGACGGCACCGGCTCGAGGGTGCCGGGCACGGCTCCGAGGATCATGTCCGGGTAGCGCGCGAAGAGTTCACGCAGCGCGATGGTGGCCTCCAGCCGGGCGAGCGGTGCACCCAGACACGCGTGCACGCCATGACCGAACGAGAGGTGCCGTGCCTGTTCGCGGCTGATGTCGAAAGAGTCCGCGTCCGGGCCGTGCTGCTGCGGGTCCCTGCCGACCGCGCTGTAAGGGGCCATGATCGGGTCGCCCGCCGGGATGGTGACGCCCGCGACCTCGATGTCCTCCGTCGCGTAACGGAAGGGGAAGTTGCCGATGGGCGCCTCCCACCGCAGCGTCTCCTCGACGACCGCGGGCCACATGTCCTCCTCGCCCCTGGTGAGGGCGAGTTGGTCCGGGTGCGTGAGCAGGGCCCGTACGGCGTTGACGATGAGGCTGAGCGTGGTCTCGTGGCCCGCCGAGAGCATCACGAGGAGCGTGCCGACGAGTTCCTCCTGCGTCAGCGCGTCCGGCTCGGCCTCCCGTGCGGAGATCAGGGCGCTGGTGAGGTCGTCCCCCCGCTCCTTGCCCCGCAGTTCGACGACGCGGGCCAGCAGCTGGTAGACGGCGATCTGGTTCGCGCCGACCACCTCGGGGGACAGGTCGGAACGGAAGATCTTGTCCACGGCCTCGCGCAGCTCCGGCCGTTCGTGGTCCGGGATGCCGAAGAGGTCGCTGATGACCTGCATGGGCACCGGGTAGGCGAAGTGCTTGCGCAGGTCGACGGTGCCGTCGGGGTCCGCGTGCGACGGCAGCGCCTGCAGCAGGTTCTCGACGATCTCGGAGGTCGTGGGCCGCAGTTCCTCCACGCGGCGTGCCGTGAAGGTCTGGCTCACGAGCTTGCGCAGCCGGCGGTGCTCGGCACCGTCGGCGGTGACCATGTTGGTGACCTTGACCATGCCGATCAGCGGCCAGTCGTCGGGGATCTCGCCGCGCTGCATGGCGCCCCAGTTGTGCCAGTCCTTGGAGATGCGCGGGTCCATCACCAGCTCGTTGAGCAGCTGGTGGCGTGTGACGCTCCACGCCTCCACATCACCCGGCAGCCTGACGCGCACCACCGGTCCCAGCCCGCGGAGTCTCGCGGCCTCTCCCATGTGGTCGCGGCCGTGGGGGTCCAGTTCCAGGACGGGTACGCCTGATGTGGGTGATGCCTGGTCGGCCGTCATACGGTCTCTCCAATGGGACGAGCGGCGGATGCGGGCGGGGTGCGGATCTCGTGGGGAACGGCGAACGCGACGGGCAGTTGTGTCGGGCAGCGTGTCCAGGGCGAGGGGTTCCAGGTGATCTCGCCGGGCGTCACGGTCAGCCGCAGTCCGGGCAGCAGGTGCAGCGCGGTGTCCACGGCCGTACGGGTGATCACGCGTGAGGTGTCCTGCGCCGGGCACATGTGCGGTCCGGCCGAATAGGCCATGTGCGCACGGTTGTTGGGCGGACGCTGCCCGCCCGGCGCGAGTGCCGGGTCCGAATTCGCGGCGGAGAGCCCGAGGATGAGCACGTCGCCGTGGCGGATGGACTGGCCGCCCAGTTCGATGTCGCGCAGCGCGTAGCGCGCGGGCATGTGCGTCATCGGCGGTTCGCGCCACAGCACCTCGTCGAGCGCGTCGTCCACGCCGAGCTGGCCGCTTCGCAGACGGTCGTCGAACGAGGTGTCCGTGATCATCCGGTAGAGGGTGTGCGCGATCCAGCAGGTCGTGGTCTCGTTCCCGGCGGAGATCATCACCACCATGGACTGGAGAACCTCGGGGTCGTCCTGAAGGTTCGGGTGGTTCATCAGGGCGGTCGTCAGATCCTCGGTGGGGTTCTGCTGCCGCTCCCGCAGGGTGTCGAACAGGATCTGCTCGAAGCTTCGGTTGCCGACCTGCGAGTCCGTCTGGCTGCTGAACAGCGCGATCAGCGCGGCACGCAGCTCGTGGCCCTGGCGTGTGTCCAGGCCGAAGAGGCTCGCGACGGCCAGCATCGGGACGTACGCGGCGTAGTCGGCGACGAGGTCGGCCCTGCCGAACTGGGCGAAGGTGTTGATGAGTTCCTTGCAGATGCGCTGCACCTGGCGGCGCAGCGCGCGGTGGTTGATGCGTCCGACTCCGTCGTCCAGGGGCTGGCGCAGACGCCGGTGCTCCTGCTGGTCGGCGCCGATGACGTTGGGCCGGTAGGCCATCATCGGCAGCAGTCCCGAGTCGGGCGAGACGATGCCGTCGTTGAGGTCCCGCCAGTTGCGCGCGTCACGCGAGAAGAGCGCCTCGCGCTCGGTGATGATGCGCAGCTGCTCCAGACCCATCACGAGCCACCCGGGCACTCCCGGCTCCAGCAGAACGGGCGCCACCGGGCCGTACTGCAGCCGGAGTTGGTGGTAGATGCGGTGCGGGTCTCTGGACTGGGTGATGTCCGTGAGCGAGACGAGCGTCTCGGAGTCGAAAGGACGCGTCGGTGCCGGTGTGGTCACGCAACCTTCTCCTGAGCTTTGATGCGGGCGGCGTACTCGACGAGGCTGATCAGCGCCTGCGTCGAGGAATGGCGGTTACGGGCGTCGATGTGGACGAGCGGGGTCTCCGGAAGCAGGTCGAGGGCCTCGCGCAGATCCGCCTCGTCGTAGCGCACCGAGTCCGGGAACTGGTTGATGGCGACGGCGAACGGGAGGCTGCGCACGTCGAGTTGGTCGAGGATCTCGAAGCTGTCCTCGATCCTTCTCGTGTCGATGACGACGAGCAGGCCGATCGATCCGATGACCAGCCCCTCCCACAGGTCCCAGAAGCGACGCTGGCCCGGCGTGCCGAAGAGGTACAGCACCATCCGGGAGTTGAGCGTGATGCGCCCGAAATCCATGGCCACGGTCGTGGCGGTCTTCCCCGACAGTCCGGAGAGGTCGTCCACGCCCGTGCTGGCCTGGGTGATGGTCTCCTCGGTGCGCAGCGGATCGATCTCGCTGACGCTCCCCACGAGCGTCGTCTTGCCGACCCCGAAGGAGCCGACGACGAGGATCTTCAGCGCCTGGTCGACTGTCGGTGCCAGATAGCGCCTCTCAGGCGCTGAGTTGTCTGCGGAGTCCATCCAGTACCTCTTGGAGTATGTGCACGTCGGGAAGCTGCGCCTTTGGGACCTGCGAACGTGTGGTCAGGTAGCCGGCATCGATCAGGTCGCAGGCGAGGATCGTGACGACGCTGACCGACAGGCCCAGGTGCGCTGCGGACTCCGCCACGGAGAGTCTGTGGCGGCACATCCGCCACAGCATCCGTTCCTGCCTGCTGGCAGTCACCGGGAGTTCGGTGCCCTCGGGGTCGACGGTCTCCAACAGAGTCTCGATTGCGAGCCGTTGACGAGGCCGAGCCCGCCCTCCGGTCAGCACGTAGGGGCGCACGGGTCCCCTTTTCGGTCCTCTCGGTCGGGTCACGTGACTGAGCGCCTCCTCGGCGGGCTGCCCTGGTGGTCGCCGAACCGCTGCACCTGGAGCACCATCTGGGAGGCGATCACTCCGGGATCGACCTTGTTGCTGGTGATCACCGCGAGGCGGGACCCGTCCCCTGCTCCGCGCAGGAAGAGGAAGCCGCCTTTCCACTCGACCATGTGCTGCTTCAGCCCGCCTTCGCCGAAGCGGCCCGCCAGGCTGACGCCCAGCGACTGCAGTCCGGCCGCCGCCGCGGCAAGCGTGTCGGCCTCGTCGATGCCCAGATCGTTCGTACGGGCGCGGACCAGCCCGTCGGCGCTGAGGACCACGGCGTGCTGCACACCGGGGACATCAGCTACGTCACTGAGCATCCAGGACTGGTCGTGAGCGGCTGCTTCGTGACTCATCGGTCGTCGTCCCCCTGGGGTGAATCGGTTTCATCATCGGTCGAGGCCCGGCCCCCCAGCACGAAGGAGCTCATGAAGGAAGCGGCGGCTTCCGGGTCCTCATCGCTGCCGACGCTGTGCTGTTCTGCTTCGACGGGACCGGCCGTCTGTGTGTGACGGGGCGAGCGTCGCCGCGGCAGCCCCACGGCAGGGGGTTCCGAACCGGACGAGGGTTCGGTGCTCTCCGACCGTCCCCTGGCGAACGCGGAAGCGGTCCGCTGCGGGTCGAACGTGGAAGTGGACCGCTCCGTGGCGAACGCGGAAGTGGACCGCTCCGGGTCGAACGCGGAAGCAGGCTCGGGAGCCGGGGCCGGCGTGCTAGCCGGGGCGGTCTCCTGCGGACGGGTGCGCACCGGGAGGGGGTTCTCCCGCCGCTCAGCACGTTCGGCGGGCTCTGCCTTGTGTTCTTCGGCCTCGGGGCCGGCGGCACCTTCGGGGACGGGCATCGTGTACACCGGGTCGATTGCTTCGAGGAGGTCCATGGGCACGAGTACGACGGCGCGGATGCCTCCGTACGGCGAACGTCCCAGGCTCACCCTGAGCTTCAGCCGGCGTGCGATGTTGCCGACCACGGCCAGGCCGACCTGCGGGGTCTGCAGGTCGCGGATGCTGACGTCGCGCGGGCCGGCGACGAGTTCGAGGGCCTTCTGGAGCCGGGCCTCCGTCATACCCGTACCGCGGTCGTCGATCTGGATGACCGCTCCCGAGGGAACTGCCTCCAGCTGTGCGGTGACCTCCTTGCTGCTGGGGCTGTAGGTCGTCGCGTTCCCGAGGATCTCCGCGACGAGGTGGATGAGCCATTCGGCCGCGAAGTCCTTGACGCCCAGGTCGGGTTCGCCGCCGATCACCACGCGCTGGTAGTCGGTGATCTGACCGCCGGCGGCGCGGACGATGTCCGTGAGGGGAACCGTCTCCTGCCACTGCTGGCCCGTCCACGAACCGCCGAGGATGCGCAGGCTCTGCGCGTGGTGGGCGAACGTCGTCGCCAAGTGGTCGATCTCGATGCCGAGTTCGGGCAGTCCGGGCTCGGGCCGGTCGATGAGGGCGCCGGCCTTCTCCTGGATCTGCAGACCGCCCGTCTGGAGCCGCTGGGCGAGGAAGACGATCGCGTGCTCACAGGCGTCCTGGACGTCGATGAGCTCCTCGTCCACCTCTTCGAGCGCGCCGTTGAGCAGCTTCGCCGTCTGGGGGCTCAGGTTGGGGAGGGGGGAGTCGGGCTTGCGCCGCTCCGTGAGCACGATGTGCAGGTCGCGGCACCACTGCTCAAGGGACTCGTGGAAGGCCTCGAACTGCGACTGCGACCAGGTCTGCCACTGTTCCGTCAGGCGCGCCCTCTCCGAGCTGACCTGGCGGTCGGCGGCGCGCTGTGCCTGCTCGGCCTGCTCCGCGCAGCGATCGGCATGGCGTATGTCCTCGCGGTGCATCCGCCACAGGTGCGGCAGGCACGCCAGCAGTCCGACGACCGCGACCGAACCGCTCGCCATTACCGCGGGGGACCGCGTCCACCAGCTGACCATCTGCGCGATGACCGCGACAGCCGCAAGTAAAAGCGCGGCGGGCCACACCGTCTGGCGTCTGAACCCTGTCCGGTCTGTTAAAGATTCGGTACTCAATAGGTTGACCGCAACTTTCACATATCGAGGAGAAGTGGAGCCGGTTGACGCGGCGTCAGTGTAGATGCCGTCACCCTGAGTGGGAAGCTCAGGCAGAAGGAAGTTGAGAGCCCGCCCCGAGTGATACGGCAACACTCGGCGGCGCCCATTCCTCGCGCCTGCGACCTGGGGATTCCCTGCTCACGGGCAGCGCCCGATTCCGTTGATCAATCAAACAGCGGTGTGGTCACGGCAGTCGGCACGGCACATGTTCCGGACCCGTACTTCTGCCTCCGCATTCCGCTCGCCGCTGGTGAGCGGAACACACGGGTGACTCCGGGCAAAGGCTGGGCGACGCCCGTCGTCGGAGAATCCGTTCCGCAATGCCCACCTGAATCGCCGAGCAAAAGCGAACAATGCTCGCCAGCGAAGACATGCGAGTGCATCAGCAAGAAAACAAGAAAAACAAGAGGAAGGAGAGAAACAACGGAAAAACGACGGGAACGGCATCTACTCGGGTCGGATCGGTGCAACAGGCGTGCATCGCCCCTACGAGACGCGGAGGCCGTCCCGGACCGTCCACCGGAAGAGTCGTCGAACGGTCAGACCCAGTCGCGGACTTGAACCCACTGGTGCGGCGGGCCCGTCACCGCGGCAGCGTCCCGAGGCCTCACACCCGTCATGGCGCACGCGTACCCGAGTTCGCCCGCTGAATCCGGCAGACCGTGGAGAAATCTGAGCAGCAGCCGCTCCGGGGCGTCCCCGGGGCTCGGGGGCAGACCGACCAGCGAGTCGTCCTCGTACTGCCCGTCCCGCGAGAAACCGCCCTGCGAACCGCTCTTGGCGTTGAAGTGGACCCCGTACGCGACGGCTCCGCCGGCAGACAGGCGCCGCAGGGTGTGCGGGTCCGTGACCTCGAAGCCGAGGGGCTGAGCCAGGGCGCATCCCCCGTCAACGGGTGTGACGCCGACGTACGAGGGGCCCGGGTCGTACTCGTCGTCCGGGGCGTCACATGGCTCCGCCCCGAGCCGGCGGACGGCCTCCCCTGCGTCACGGCCTCCGACGAACGTCACCCCCGCCCCCTCCTCGATCGCACCCTCGAACACCGCGGCGAGCCGCGCGGCCTCGGCGGCCGTGGCCAGCTCCTCAGCGGTCAACAGGGCGTCGCCCGGCGGTGGTTGCACGAGGGAGGACAGCAGCGGTGTCGCAAGGGCGAGCCGCCCCGGCGACCAGCCGTGCAGCACCTCGCGCCACGGGTCGGCGCCCGCGGCGAGCAGCACTTCCACGACGTCGGCACGGCCCCAGCACACCGCGGCCCACAGGGCGGTGCGGCCCTCGGCGTCCAGGGCGTCGACGTCGTCCGCGCGAGCGGCCAGCTCGGCGACGGCCTCCGCCGACCCCGTCTCGGCCGCCTCGTGCAGCGGGCGCCCACGCGCTTCACCCATCCCGGCGGCCTCCCGAACGACAGCGTCCCTACTCGGCATGACCGTAGGCGCGGCCACTGACAGCGGGCGTCAGCGCCTGCCGACGATGCGCTTCTTCCGCCGGCCGTGCGCCTCCGGCTCATGGCGCCGCTGGTCGGCCCCTGGCCGGGTCTTGGCCGCTTCGGGCGGAGTCAGTTCGTCCAGGAACGACCTGCCCGTCCTGTCGACGGCGCGAGTGACGGGCTCCTGCAGGATCCCGAAGGCCGCAGCCCAAGCGATGATCTGCGCGCTCGCGTCGAGGCTGGTGAGGCCCGGGAAGAAGGCGCCGCTCACGAGAAGGATTCCCAGCACCGCGGTCATGGCTCCGACGGGGAGACGCAACAGGAGCAAGAGGATGGATACGTGGTACGGCGAGGAGTTCCCGCGCATTGTCTTCAGTGAGGCGGCACCCGCGAGGGCAGCCGCGAACATTCCCATGAATTCGATCAGGAACACGTCGCTGCCGGCGGCCCGGTGCCGGCCGATGGGACAGATGCGGGGCACGATTCTGCGCTGGTCCGGAAAGCAGAAAAGATTTGCCACATTGGGGTCGACCACCGCCCAGATGCCGAAGCCGACGGCAATCAAGGACATGACCGTGATGGAGCAGATCAGGATGTGCGTGAAGCTTCTGAGCCGTATCCGCTCCCTCTCCTCGACCTTGTTCGCCGCGTGCAGCGTCTCGGCCGCTATCCCCTCCGTTCCTGCAGGAAGCCGGCGCCGCCCCTCTTCCGTCGTACCCCACTCCTTCTCGAGGAGTCGTCGCTGGGGATCGTCAGGAGACAGGTGCTCACGGGCATGCGTGAGAATCCGCGGAACCCGGCTTCTCAGGTCCTCACCCTGGAGCAACCTGGTCAGCTCCACCTCGGCTTCGCGGATATTGGTCATGGCCGCGATGACATCGGTGCTGGTATGCCTGTGCAGCAGCTTGTTGAGATATCCCTTGTGCTCGACCTGCTCGCGAGCCGCTTCGAGATGCAGATTCGCCTTGCCCTCGACCTTCTGGTCTGTCTCCGACAATTCGCCGAGAGCATCGATCTGCGATTGCACGTAGGCAATGTGCGCCCCGATCGTTGCGCAGAGCGCGGACCCCGTGCATCCGGCGACATCCTTGTCCGGCTTCCGGCCCTCCCCCTTTCCCGGATTCTCCTGAGCCATAAGGAATCCTCCACGGTGGTGGCCGAGGCTGGATCCAGTAGAACCCCGCTGTTCGGGGCCCGCAAACGGGCCCCTCAGTGTGCCTTCCCGCCGTCCCGTTCCGGCCGGTGCCAGAAGGCGGCGAGGAGGCGGTCGCGGTCCTGGGCGACGAGGAAGAGGCACAGCAGCGTGTACGCGAGGGAGAAGTACTTGACCATTGGGTAGCCGTACGCGAAGTCCATCACCGTGATGTTCAGCGAGACCGCGAAGAGCGCCAGCGCGCCGAGAGTGGCGGTGCGGCGTGAGAGCAGCAGCAGCGCGGGGACGAGTTCGTACAGGCCGGTGAAGCGCCCGTAGACCGGGGAGTAGCCGTAGAAGGCCCACACGACGCTGGTGCCGTCCTGGGTCCGGTTGGAGATCACCCAGTCCCCGTAGTCGTACTGGCCGCCGAGCAGCTTGATCGTCCCGTACCCGGCGAAGACGGCGAACAGCAGCAGTCTGACGGCGGTGATCAGGCGGGGTGGCACGCTTCGGGTTCGCAAGTTCACGGCGTCCTTCCGGGTTTCGCGCGGTCCGCTGTCGCCGCGGACCGCGCCGGTCCGTCCGTTGTCGCCGTCAGTCTCGGCGGGGGCCGCACCGCCCGCTTCGTGCTCCCGGCCCCTGCCCGCGGCCTGAAGTAGGAGGCGGGACCCCTCCTCCGGGAGGACGCCGCCCGCACCGGGTCAGGACTACCTTCGCGGCGTGCGGCCGATCGGAGAGTCCATGCGCTCCTTGCGTACCTACGTCTCGGGTTACGGGTGGGTGCGTCTGCTGCCCATGGCCGGAGCCGTCGGCTTCGTCGGGCTGCTGCATGTGCCGCAGGTCGAGCCGTCGCTCTCGGACTGGCTGATCGCCGTGGCCTCCGCCGCCGCGGTGCCGGCCGGGGGCCGCCGTCCGGTGCCGGTGGTGCTGGCCCAGTGCGCGCTGCTCGTCGCCTCCGTGGCGGCGTCCGCGAAGATCGGGGGCGGGGTCGCCCAGATCCTCGCGTGCGTGGCACTCGGCGAGGTCGCGCTGCGGTGCCCCGGCCCGAGAATGTGGTGGAGTGCCCTGGCGCTCGGCGCCGCGGGCGCGGTGAGCTTCTTCCCCGCGTACCCGCTGGCCGCCAACGCCCTCATCGTGCTGCTGGATACGGGACTGCCGCTGCTGCTGGGCTCGTTCCTGCGTTCCCAGCGCGAACTCGCCTCGCAGGCCGAGCGTCGCGCGGAGGAGGCCGAGCAGCGCAGGGCGTGGGAGACGAAGGTGGCCCGGGCGGACGAACGTGCCGCCGTGGCAGGGGAGTTGCACGACGTGGTCGCGCACCACGTGGCATCCGTCGTGCTGCGGGTGGGTGTTGTCCGCCATGTGGTGCCGTCCGTCGACCCACGGCTCGACGAGGCACTCGAGGACGTGCACACCATCGGTGGCCAGGCCCTGACCGATCTGCGGCGGCTCGTGGCGGTGCTGCGCGATCCCGCGACCGCCGGCGAGCCCGTGCTGCTCAGCTCCGACGGGCTGTCGGCCGAGCTCGACAGGGTCGTGGAACGCACACGGCAGGCCGGGGCGAGCGTCGAGACCGCCGTCGACCCGGAGACGCTGGGCCGGCTGGACACCGCCCACCGGCACGCCGTGCTGCGCCTGGTTCAGGAGGGCCTCACGAACGCGCTCAGACACGCCCGTCCGGGTGCGCACGTGAGGCTGGTGCTACGGAGCGACGGCGGTGGAGGTGTGCGGGTCGAGGTGAACGACGACGGCGGGAAGGACGCCGGCACCGGACCTCCGGCACGCCTCAAGGAACACCCCGGTCACCCCGGGCACGGCCTGCTGGTGATGCGCGAGCGCCTCGAACTGCTGGGCGGGCAGCTGGACGTCGGCCCGGAGGACGGCGGCTGGGCGCTGCGCGCGGTGCTTCCGGACGCCTCCGCGCCCCGCGGCGTCGAGGAGGTCTCGTGATCCGCACGCTCATCGTCGACGACCAGCGGTTGGTGCGCGCCGGGCTGCGCATGCTCTGCACGGCAGCCGACGGCATCAAGGTGGTGGGTGAGGCGGAGGACGGACGCCAAGCGGTCTCGCTCACCGATCGGCTGGCGCCGCACGTCGTGCTGATGGACCTGCGGATGCCCGGCGTCGACGGGATCACCGCCACGCGCCGGATCCTGGCGGCACACCCCGCCGTCCGCGTCCTCGTGCTGACGACCTTCGACGACGACGAGCATCTCTACCCCGCGCTGGAGGCGGGAGCCTGCGGGTTCCTCGCCAAGGACACGGCACCCGAGGATCTGCTGGACGGTATCCGCCGGGCGGCCGACGGCCGAAGCCCCTTCAGCCCGGACGTCCTGCGCCGCCTCGTGCGGCGGGCAGTCGAGGTCGAACGGGCGCCGGCTGAGCAGGCGGAGGAGGTCGCTCTGACCGGGCGCGAGCGCGAAGTCCTCGCATCGGTCGTCGAGGGCCGCTCCAACGCGGAGATCGCCGAGAGACTCTTCATCGGCGTCACCACCGTGAAGACCCACGTCGCCAGCCTCATGACGAAGACGGGCAGCCGCAACCGCGTCCAACTCGCGGTCGCCGCCTGCCGTTTCGGCGTGGACGCCGAACCGGACGCACCGTCCGGCGGCACCGGTCAGGCGTGAGGGCCCCGACGGGTCGTGCCGGGGCCCTCAGCCGCAGGGTCAGTGGCCCATGCGCAGGCCCTGCTTGTCGGCGCCCCTGCTGAGCACCGCCTCACGTATCGAGCGGAACGCCTCGGCCCGGCCCTCGCCCGCGTCGCGGGCGTTCTCCTGGCTCAGGTCGACGACGCTGATGCGGGGCGAGGTCTGGACGAAGAAGGGGATGTACTCGGCCTTCTTCACACGCCATTCGCCCGCACGTCCCTGACTCGCCGCGTTCTTCCCGGACTTGGGGCCCTTCCGGCCCTTGTGGTCCTTGTCGGCCTTCGCGTCCCGGACCGGGTCCGTACCCGCGTGGGACGACGCCTTGCCCGACGACTTGGCCGCCTTGGGAGGCACGAACGTGAAGCGCGCGGCCGAACTCATCGCCCCGCGCGGGTCGTTCATCTTGCCCGCGAGCTGGTCGCCCATCCCGTAGACGACCCAGGTGCCGTTGACCTTCTCGTACGGCTGCGGGACGTGGGCGTGGGTGCCGATGATGAGGTCGATGTCCTTGCGGCCGCTGGCGTCGCGGGATGCCGTGAGCTGCTTGGCCAGCTTCTTCTGCCGGCTGTCGGGGGCCTGCTGCCACTCGGTGCCCCAGTGCATGCTCGTCACGACGATGTCGGCCCCGGCCCGCCGGGCGGCCCGGGCGTCGGCGATGATCCGCTTCCGCTCCATGAGGTTCACGGCCCACGGCTTGTTCTTCGGTACGGGCAGGCCGTTGGTTCCGTAGGTGTATGCCAGCTGGGCGACCTTCGCGCCGCCCGCATTCATCATCGTGATGCGGCTTCGTCCGCGGGCCGAGGCCGCCGAACCGGCGTGCTTCAGGCCCGCCCTGTCCATGGCGGTGATGGTGCGGCGGACTCCGTCCATGCCGTCGTCCATGGTGTGGTTCGAGGCGGACGAGCAGCTCTCGTAGCCGGTTTCCTTGATCGCCCCCGCCACGTCGGGGGGCGTCTTGAATGCCGGGTATCCGGTGAAGGGGCCGTTCGGGCGGCCATAGACGGTTTCCATGTGGCATATCGCCAAGTCGGCCTTCGACGCCAGGGACTTGGCGCCGGCGAGCATCGTGCGGAAGTCGTAGCCGGAGTCGGCGGCGTCCGTGCGGGCCTGACGTATGACGGAGTCGTGGGAAAGGATGTCGCCGGTGGCGACCAGCGTGAACGGCCGCTGTGAGGCGTCCCCGGACGCCTCACTCTTCGCAACGGCATCGTCTTTGCGGCTGTCCCCCTGCCGGTGGCTCTGCGGACTGCCGCACCCGGCGACGATCCCCAGCAGCACGGTCGTGGCGGTGACCAGGGCGGCCTGACGTATGTACGTGCTCATGGCGGGCTCTCGCTTTCTCGGAGAAAGTCGACAAACCCAGATATATGGGGGCAGAGCGGTGCCCGCGCGGTCTCGCCGCCATCCGGCGCAACGCGGGCGCCCGCCCGTGTGCGGACCCCGGCCCCGCTCCGCCGGATGAGCGGTCCGCGAGGCGGGCACGCACGCCGGCACGCACAGCTCGCCCGCACGGCACGTGCAACGGCCCCGCAGCCGCAGGGCTGCGGGGCCGTTCGGTGGGCTCGTTCAGTCCGGCCACTGATCGGGGGGCTGCTGTGACCGAACACTTCGGTCGTCGGCCACTCCGGGTGTCACAGTGGCCAGGTCCTGTGCGTCAGCAAGAAGGAGTGTGTCTGGTGAGCTCGATGGTGCAACCGGACGGAACCGCAGGCGAAGGGCCGGAGCGAGTTGCTGCCGTACGCCGCGAGCTCGCCGAGCACGGACCACCGCGGAGGCCCGACGGCGCTCCGGACTTCGCCACCGTCACGCTGCCGCAGCGCGACTGCGATCAGGTGCGTGACCTCCTCGTGGACGAGCGAGCCGGCACGGTCGTCGAAATCGGACTCGCCTATGCCGGCTCGGCGCTGGCGATCGGCGAGGCGTTGCTGCGCGCCGGTTCACGGACCCCACGGCACGTGGTGATCGACCCGTTCCAGTACACGGCGTACGACGGTGTGGGGTGGGAGCTGCTGCGCGGCGCCGGCCTGGACGACGTCGCCGAGCTGGTGACCGATCCGTCGCAGCGGTTCCTCGCCAGGTTGGCCGATGTGGGCTTCGCCGCGGACGCGGCGTTCGTCGACGGCAGCCACCACTTCCACAACGTATTCGTCGACCTCCACTTCCTGGGCGAGATCGTCCGGCCCGGTGGCCTCGTGCTGCTCGACGATGTCTGGTGGCCCTCGGTCGGCGCTGCCGCGGCGTACTTCGAGACCAATCTGGGGTGGCATCCGTTGCCGGCCGCCTTGGCCGACGGCACGACCGACCCGGCCAGTGGCCGGGCCCGGACCCGGGCTTACCGGCTGCCCGCTCCGCGCCCGACGCCGGACTTCAAGGAGTTCCGGCCGTTCTGCTGAGCCGGACAGCGGGTCCGGCTCACTTGCCGGCTCGAGCGCTCGGCCACAACTGCGTCGGCGTCCGCAACGCACGAGGCTCCGGTGCCTTCGAGGGACGTGTTCGACGTCTCGACTCACCGGCACGGGAGCCTCGTTGGTCACCGCTCCTGCCGAACTCGGCCTGCCTCACACACTCGTCGAGCGGGGTCACCATGCTCATCGTGACCCGCGAGGGCGGCCGGCACCGCTGAAGAGGCCCGGCGCGGCAGGCCCGTGAGGGCGCCGGCCGCGTCGGGGCGCGCCTACGGTTTCCGGCCTACGCCCCCGTACATCGCCACGTCCTCCGCGTCGAGCCTGGACCTCGGAAGCCAGCGGGAACAGGCGACGACGCCGGGCTCCAGCAGCTCCAGCCCGTCGAAGTAGCGCTCCACCTGGGAGGGTGTGCGCTGCGTGAGCTTCGGAGTCCCGTTGGCGTTCCAGAACGCGACCGCCGAGTCCACGTCCGGCATCGTCGGTGAGGTGATGGTGTGCGACAGGACGAGATGGCTGCCCGCCGGCAACGCGTCCAGCAGCCGTCGCACGATCCCGTACGACTCCTCGTCGTCCTCGATGAAGATGACCACGCCGAGCAGGATCAGTGCCACGGGACGGCTGAAGTCCAGTGTCTTCGCGGCCTGTTCGAGGATGGTGTCGACGTCCCGCAGATCGCAGTCGAGGTAGTCCGTCCTCCCGTCAGGGGTGCTGGTGAGCAGCGCCTGTGCGTGCACGAGCACGATCGGGTCGTTGTCCACGTAGACGACGCGGCTCTCGGGCGCGATGCGCTGAGCCACCTCGTGGGTGTTGTCGGCGGTCGGCAGGCCCGTGCCGATGTCCAGGAACTGCCTGATGCCCAGCTCCCCCGCCAGATACGACACGGCGTGTCCGAGGAAGCGCCGGTCGGCCCGGGCGTATTCGCCGATTCCCGGGTGGAGCTTGCGAATCTGGTCGCCGGTCGCCCGGTCGACCTCGTAGTGGTCCTTGCCGCCCAGCCAGTAGTTCCACACCCGGGCGGTGTGCGTGATGCTCGTGTCGATCCTGTCCCGCACGTCCTCGGACGTGCGGTGCCCCGGCCCCTCGCTGCTCAACTGTGCCCCCTCTTGGAAGGACGCCACGACTCCCGCCCCGCTGGGGGCAGTTGCTCGTACCATCCGCGCGGATGGTGCCGAGATTAACGCCTGAAACGGACACTGGCGCCCTGTCGGCCGACATCGCCCGGCGGTCCGTCCGCAGGGTGGGACGAGGGAGCGACATGGGCCGCTCCACTGCCCGCAACCCTGTCGTTACCGCAACACTCCTGACGGACTACGCGCGTTGACCGTAGGCTGCCAGCGCTCGCGCACACCAGAGAAGGGGAACCTCGATGACCGTGAAACCTGAACGGCGCAGACGCCTGAGCCGGCTGACCGCCTGCGCCGCGGCACTCGCAGCAGCCGTCGGCGTGCTCTCGGCGATGCCGGCCGGCGCGGAGAGCGGCGGCCACGCCCAAGGACGCACGGTCGACGTGCAGTTGCTCTCGTTCAACGACTTCCACGGCAACATCGAGCCGCCTCCCGGCTCCTCAGGTGAGGTCTCCCGCCAGAAGCCCGACGGCACCACCGAGAAGGTGGCCGCGGGCGGCGCCGAGTATCTGGCGACGTCCCTGCGCAAGGCCCGCAAGGGCAACCCCTACAGCGTCACCGCCGCGGCGGGCGACCTGGTGGGAGCGAGCCCGCTGATCTCCGGACTCTTCCACGACGAGCCCAGCATCGAGGCCTTCAACAAGATGGACCTGGATGTCGCCGGCGTCGGCAACCACGAGTTCGACGAAGGCCGCGCGGAGCTCAAGCGCCTCCAGGACGGCGGCTGCCACCCCAAGGACGGCTGCTCCGAGGAGGGCAAGGTCTTCAAGGGATCCGACTTCCCCTACCTCGCCGCGAACGTGACGGACGAGAAGACCGAGCGCCCGATCCTCAAGCCGTACACCGTGTGGAAGAAGAAGGGCGTGAAGGTCGGCTTCATCGGCGTCACACTCGAAGGCACGCCGGACATCGTCAGCGCCGACGGCGTCAAGGGCCTGAAGTTCCACGACGAGATCGAGACCGTCAACAAGTACGCCAAGAAGCTCAACAAGATGGGCGTGAAGTCCATCGTCGCGCTCATCCACGAGGGCGGATCGCCGGCGAAGCCGGAGTACAACTACGACTGCGACAGCCCCGGCCCGGGCGACGGCATCTCCGGCCCGATCACGAACATCGCCAAGGGCATCAGCCCGAAGGTCGACGCGCTGGTCACCGGTCACACCCACCAGGCGTACGCGTGCACCATCCCGGACCCCTCCGGCGAGCCGCGCATGGTCACCTCCGCGTCGTCCTTCGGCAAGCTCTACACCGACACCACCCTCACGTACGACCGCAAGACCAAGGACATCGTGCGTACGAGCGTGAAGAGCGCCAACCACGTGGTGAGCCGCAAGCAGGCCAAGGCCAAGGACATGACCTCGCTCATCAAGCGCTGGGGCAAGATCGCCGACCCCATCGCGGACAAGCCCATCGGCTACATCTCCGCCGACATCAACGGCCGCGGCGCCGAGGCGCCCGAGTCCCCGCTGGGTGACGTCATCGGCGACGCGCAGCTGGAGTTCATGAAGCCTGAGGACAAGGGCGGCGCGCAGCTCGCGCTGATGAACCCCGGCGGCATCCGCTCCGACCTCGTGTACAAGGCGTCGGAGGACGAGGGCGACGGCGTCGTGACGTACGGCGAAGGCTTCACCGTGCAGCCCTTCACCAACATGATGACGGCGATCGACCTCACCGGTGAGCAGCTGATCACCGCGCTGCAGCAGCAGGTCAGCGGGGCCAACGAGGAGTCGCCGAAGATCCTTCAGGTCTCCGAGGGCTTCAGCTACACGCTGGACATGACGAAGTCCGGCAAGGACCGCATCATCACGGACTCGGTGAAGCTGGACGGCAAGGCTCTCGACCCGGCCAAGACCTACCGCGTCGCGATGAACGAGTTCCTCTCGGGCGGCAACGACGGCTTCCCCGTCTTCAAGGAAGGCAAGGACAAGCTCGTCGGCAAGGCGGACCTGGACGCGCTGGAGGCGTACTTCGGTGCGCACTCCTCCAAGTCCGACCCGCTGGACCCGCCGAAGGCGGACCGCATCAAGGTCGTCAAGTAGCGGAACCGAGCAGGACACAGCAGGACGCTCGACAGCAGCAAGCACGCGCCCTGCCCGGCGGATCGATCCGCCGGGCAGGGCGTCCTTGCTTCCCGCGTCCTGCCTCATGCCGTGACGCCGTGACGCCGATCGGGCGCTCTACCAAGGCAGTTCATCCGTGCGCAGGGGCCGTCCGGACCGGAGTACGTCGTTCAGCCGCTGCACTGCCCGAGCGTCCTCCCCGCTCAGCAGCGCAAGGGCACGGGAGAAGTTCTCCCGCGCCGCCCCTGCGTCGCCGGACAGCGCGAGCGCCGCGCCCGCACCCGCGAGGGCGCGTCCCTCACCCTGCGCGTCGCCCATCGCCTGGAAGACGTCCGCGGCCCGGCCGTACGCGTTCCCGCTCGCGCCGTATCGCGGCCGGCCCTCGCGCAGGACACGCCCCAGATACATCTGCGTGGCCGCCTCCAGCTCCCGGTCCCCGCTCAGTCGGTACTCCTCGCACGCCTGACGGAAGTGCGTCACGGCCTCCCCGATGCGCCCGGCACGTGCCTCGGCGCCGCCCAGGTGCATCAACGCACGCCCCGCCAGGGCGGGTTCGGGGATCATGAGCGAGGTGGCGGTGCGTGCGGCCTCCTCGAGGTGCTTCCTGCCGGCCGAGCCGCCGCTGCCACTGTCCCGGTGCGTCAGCCCCATCTCCATCAGGACGCTCGCCTTCGTGCGGTCGTCGTGCGCCCTTTCCGCCTCCGTGCGTGCGGACTTGAGGGCGCCGAGGGCACCGGAGAAGTCACCCTGGCGGCCGCGGGCCCGTGCCAGCGACGTCAACGCCCGTGCCCTGCCCGCCGGATCGTCGAGCTCCGCGTACCGGTCGTGCGCCGCCTGCGCGGACCTGGCCGCGCGCTGTGCGTCGCCCTGGCCGAGCAGGATCTCGCTCAGATTCAGCCGCGCGTCCGCCTCGACGTCGGCGGCGCCGAGCCTGCGAGCGGTGCGGATGCCGGCCCTGAGGGCTTCGACGGCCCGCTCCCTGCGGCCGAGATGCCACAGGCTCAGCGCCTCGTTGCAACTCAGCCTGCACTCCTGGGAGTGCCGTCCGAGGGAGCGGTGGATGTCACGGCTGCTGGTGTAGGCGGCGACCGCGTCGCTGTGACGTCCGGCGGCGTCGTGGGTGATCCCGGCTTGCTCCAGCATGTCCGCGCGGGCCGCCTCGTCGCCGCGGTCCCGGTGGAGCGCGGCTGCCTCATCGAAGGCGGCGCCGGCCGCGTCGTACCGGCCGCGGCTGCGGTGCGCCTCTCCCAGGCGCGCGAGCACGGCTGCTCTGTCCGCCGCATCCGGGGCCTCGCGCTGCTTGCGCAGCGCCTCGTCGTAGTACTCCTCGGCCTGCGCGAACCGCCCGCTCGCGGCGGCGATGTCGCCGAGCGTGGCGGCGCACGCGATCTCGTGCGGGCCGATGCCGGTGGACGAGGGGAGGCGCTGGTAGATCACATGGGCCTGCTCGGCGGCGGACCGGGCAGCCTGGTGCTCGCCCCGCCGCAACCGCGCGGCGGCCTGGCCGTGCAGCACCTGCGCCAGCGGCCGCTGCCGTTCGTCCGGCAACTCCCCCTCCCCCATGGCGCTTCCCTCACCGCGCAGCAGCCGTACAGCGCCCTCGAACCGCTCCTCCGCGCCCTCCGCGTCCCCCAGCGCGGCGTCCAGACGGCCGAGCCCCGCCAGCGCGAGCGCCCGTGGGACGACCTCGCCCGACTCGTCGGCGGCCACCGCGGCGGTGCGGGCGGTGGCGCTCCATGCGGCCAGGTCGCCGCGGAGTTCGAGGTACGGCACGAGCGCGAACGCCAGCCGCCAGCAGTACGGCCTGAGCGGATCCGGCAGTCCGGCGGCCTGGTCGATCAGCGCGGCGACGTTCTCCTGCTCGCGCTCCAGCCACGACGAGGCACCGGAGGGGCCCCGATCCGCGGACCTGGAGGCAGTCGTGGAGGGGGAGGTCGCCGGAGATGCCGGCTCGTCCCGGGAGATGGACGACCCGCCGACGCGATCGGCCACGGCCACCCGGCTCAGATACCACTCCATGACGCGCCCGAGCGCGCCCTCCCGGACGTCCGCCGTGTCCTCGTCCTCCGACCTCTCGCGCGCGAACAACCGCAGCAGATCGTGGAATTGGAGCCCCTCGCTCGAAGCGGCCGGTTCGAGCAGATGCAGCTCGACGAGCCGGTCGAGCGGCGCCTTCACCTCCTCCTCGGACAGGTCCGCGGCACGAGCTGCGGCGCCGACGGGCAGGTCGGCGGTCCGGGCGAGCGCCGCCAGCCGGAACAACCTCCGCTCCTCGTCGCTGAGTTCGCGGTAGCTGATCATGAAGCTGGCGCGTACGTCGAGGTTCCCTGCGGTCAGCTCCTCCAGCCGCCGGCGCTCGTCGGCCAGGCGGCCGGCCAGCGTCGCCATCGTCCAGTCGGGACGGCTGGCCAGGCGAGCGCCCGCGATCCGCAGCGCGAGCGGCAGCCGGCCGCAGGCCGCCACCACGGCAGCCGTGCTCGCCTCGTCCTCGTCCGCGCGTTCGGGGCCGACGATCCGCCGCAGCAGCTCCGTCGCCTCCGCCTCGCTGAACACCTTCAGCGTCAGCTGCCTGGCACCCTCCAGGCCCGTGAGCCGCGCCCTGCTCGTGACCACGACCGTGCAGGTCGGGCTCCCCGGCAGCAGGGGCCTGACCTGCGCGTCGTCGGACGCGTTGTCGAGGAGCACGAGCGCCCGCTTGCCGGCGAGCAGGCTCCTGTACCGGGCGGCGGCGGCATCGGGATGCTGCGGGATCCGGTGCTCACCGAGGCTGTGCAGGAACTGCTCCAGCACGGCGTGCGGCTCGGCGGGACCCTGGTCGTCGGCGCCGCGCAGGTTCGCGTACAGGCGGGCATCCGGGTACCGGCCGACGATCTGGTGGGCCAGATGGACGAGCAGCGTGGACTTGCCGACGCCCGGCGTGCCGTCGATGGCCGAGATGAGCAGCGTGTCCGCACCCTGCCTGATGAGGTTCCTCAGCTTCAGGAGCTCCTGCTCGCGGCCCGTGAAGTCGCCGACGTCACGCGGCAGTTCGTCGGGTACGGCGATCGCGTCCGGTGCGCCCCGAGAGCTGCGCAGCTCGATGACGAAGGCCGCCGCCAGCAGTACCGCCACGGCCGGCCAGGCGACCCACGCGCTGTCGCCCAGCCACGCGAGGGTGTTCGTCGCCAGCCCTTCCAGGATCCCGAGCAGGCTCGCCACGACGAACGACGCCCCGGCGAGGAGGTGCCGGGAGACGGCGCGGCGGCCCGTGGTGGTCACGGCGGATCGTCCTCCACGAGGGACCTGCGGAAGCAAATGTGGATGGGAATCGGAATGTGAATGGGGATGGGGGTGGGGATGCCGGCGCTGCGCCGGGGCCCGCCTAGGGGATGAACGCGGGCACACGCGGCGCGGGCGCCCGCGGCACGGTGGGGGCGAAGTCGGGCATCCCTCCGCGGTCCGTCGTGATGGGGACCCGCCTGTCCTTCTCCGTGCCGGTTGCGGAACCGGACCCCGCGCCGCCGAACCCAGGGGCGTAGCCGGGTGCGTTCGTCGGCAGGACCTGCGAGGAGTAGGGGGGCGTGTACGAGTACGGATAGCCGCTGTACGAGGGCTGATGGACGGGGATGCAGACGGGCTCGGGCGGCTCCGTCTCCTCGTACGTCTTCTTGAAGGTCTTCAGCCCTGTCCGCGGGTCCACCACGGCGGTGAGCCTGGGCAGGGGCTTGAGGGTCGCGAGCGGGTAGCAGATCTCGTCCGGCCCGTCGTCAGCGGCGGCCGAGGTCTGCGTGGGCGTGGGGGACGGAGTGGCGGTCGGCTCCGAACTGGGCGTGGGTGACGGCTCCGCGGAGGCTCGTGCCGTGGAACCGGCCTTCGCCGCCGTGTCTGACGCCCCGTCGTCCTGCATCGCCGCGTCGATGGCCCCACTGGCCGCGATCGCGGCCGCCAGCCCGAGCCCGAAGGCCCACTTCATCTCCTCGCGCATTCGCGCTCACCCCCGTATGCCTGAACCACGGTATGGGACGCGACGCACCGGCAACACGCGTTTCCGTCCCGTTCCGGCCACCTTCCGCGGGGCGACGGGCGGCTCCCGGCTGCCACGCGCCCCCCGTACGCCGGGGTTTGAGTCCGCGGGGACGTGCTACCCGATCGGCGACGGCGCGGTTCCTCCGGCCATTGACGGCCGGACTCGAGGGACCCGCGCCGCCGCACGAATTCAGTCGTCCAGGAGTTTCACATGACTACGGCACGAGAACTGATGAGCCCCGGCGCCGACTGCGTCCAGACGGATCAGACGGCCGCCGACGCCGCGCGAATAATGACCGAGGCCGGTGTCGGTTCCCTGCCCATCTGCGGCCAGGACGACAAGATCAAGGGTGTTGTCACGGACCGGGACATCGTCGTGAAGGTGATCGGCAAGGGCCGCGACCCGCAGGCGTTCCCGGCGGGCAGCCTCAACCAGGAAGAGGCGGTCACGATCGGCGCGGACGACGACACCGAGGACATCCTGGCCACGATGACGCGCCACAGGGTGCGCCGACTTCCGGTGATCGACGGGACCCGTCTCGTCGGCACGGTGGCCGTCGCCGACGTGGCCCGGTCGCTGCCGAACGCCACGACCGGTGAACTGGTGGAGGCGCTCAGCGCCGACCACTGACGACACCGGCACCACCGACCACTGCTCACAGGACCCGCACAGGCGCGGAGGCCGCACGGCCGCACACCGGCCGACGGCCTCCGCTTCGAAGCGGTCCGTCCGCTTCTCCACACCGTCAAGCCATCCACATCACCCGAGGAGCCATGCCATGGCCGTATGCGAGGTCTGCGGGAACGACTACGAGTACACCTTCGAAGTCCGGGCGGCAGGCGCGGTGCACACCTTCGACAGCTTCGAGTGTGCCGCGCAGAAGATGGCCCCCATCTGCGAGAACTGCGGGTGCCGCATTCTCGGGCACGGCCTGCAGGCCGAGGGGCGCTTCTTCTGCTGCGCCAGCTGCGCCCGCATGCAGGGGCGCATGGAACTGGCGGACAGCGTCTGATCCGCCCGGCACAGGGATGCTCACGGTCGCCGCGCGGGACGTGCGGGCAGTGACCGGATGACGAGAGTGCGCGGGACGCCGCAGCCACCGAGCGGCGTCCCGCGCACTGTTGCGCCGTGCCTCATCGAGGTACCTCTTCGCGGTACTTCGTCACTGTGCCCCGTCCGGCGGTGCGTCAGCCGACCGGGCTGCCCTTCTTGACGCCGAGGATCACGACGGCCTGGTAGTAGGTCCATGCGAGAGCGTTGCAGGACTCCTTCGTCGCGCCGCTGTATCCGGCGCAGACGCGCTTGAGATCTTCGTAGAAGGCGCTGTCGACGCGGGACTTGTTGGCCTCGAAGGTGCCCTGAGCCTTGTAGTTGCGGTAGCCGAAGTCGTGCCGGATGCAGCCGTTCTCGAAGGGGAAGCCGAACGGGTTGTCAGGGGACGAGGAGCAGACGTCCGTCGACCAGTCGAAGTTGTAGGCGGCCCATGAGCCCTGGTCGGCCCTGGCGGCCAGGAAGGCGTTCTGGCTCCCGGCGTCGGTCTGGGTCCAGCTCGCGAGGACCTGGGGTTTGTCGGCCGGGTCCGCGACAGCGGTTGTGGCGGTGCCGATGACGGCGAGGAGACTTGCGGACGAAACAACGACGCCCGCAGCGAGTCTTCGACGCATTTCTTACCTCCGTGGGGGAGAGGTGCAGCAACATCGGAACTGTTGAAGCATGAGCATGACAGAACAAGCGCTTGCCAAATAGGCGCGTGCGCAGAAGTTTTGCGTTCAACGCAACTCGCCGGTAACGCCGTTGAGGGCTGTGGTACGGACGGTGTCAGCACGTACCACCGGTGCGAGCGCGGCGATGGCGAGGGACGCGAGCACCAGCACTCCGAGAGCGGCCGGAAGCCCGACGAGCGTCGCCAGCCCGCCTATCAGAGGCGGGACGAGCAGCCAGCCGAGATTGCCGGCGAACCCGATCTGACCCATCGCCGGCGCAGGATCGCGAAGCGCACCCGCGGCGGTGAACGCACCGGGGAAGACCGCGCTGATCCCGGCGCCCGCGACCACGAACGCGGCGAGCGCCACCGCGGGAGTCCCGAGGAGCAGGGCCGCGGCCAGTACGGCGGCGCAGCACAGCGTGCCGGTCCGGATCAGCCGCACCCACCCGAGGCGGTTCACGAGCCGGTCGTTGAGGAGCCGCGTCACGACGCTGCCCGCGCTGAAGGCGGCGTACCCGGCGGCGGCCGTGGCCGCGTCGGCACCGATGTGACGCAGATACACACCGCTCCAGGACGCGGGGGCGTCCTCCACGAGTGCGGCGAGGAAGGTCGTCACGGCGAGCAGCAGCACGGTGGCCGACCTGCGCCGCGCGCCCGAGGACTTCACCGGCCTCCCCTGCCGTTCCTCGGCGGCCGGAGCCGGGGCCAGGTGCGTGCGGCCCTCTTCGGCGCCGCCCTCGCGGCGTTCGCCGGCCCCTTCACCCGCAGGCTCGACCGGTCCCCCGTCCGGCAGCAGCCCGCACGCCGCCACCGCCGAGAGCACGGCGAGAACGGCGGCCATGACGGCGAACTGCGCGGCGAGCGACAGGCCGAGGGAGACGGTGGCGACTCCGGCCAGCCCTCCCGCGACGGCTCCGATGCTGCGGATGGCATGCATGGAGTTGAGCACCGTGCGCCCGTACCGGCCCTGCACGACGACCGCTTGGGCGTTCATCGCCACTGATGTGCACCCGTCGGCGGCACCCAGCAGCACCAGCACCGCCATCAGGGTCCACTCCGAGGGCGCGGCCGGGACCAGGGCCAGGGGCACGCACAGCGACACCGGTGCCGAGGCGCTGACCGCGCGGCTGCCCAGCCGGTGCACCAGCAGCCCGCCCGCCTGACTGCCGGCCAGGGCACCCAGGCCGGGACCGGCCATCACGAGACCCAACATGCCTGCCGACAGCTGGAGTTGGTCCTGGACGGCGGGCACGCGGGCGGCCCACGACGCGAACACCGCGCCGTGCACGAAGAAGACGGCCGAGACGGCGGCACGTGCCCGGCGCACGGACGGGGGCGGCGCCGGAGGACTGGTCGCTCGCACCGGGCGGCTCCGCTTCCATGACGGCACTGGCTGACCCTCCCCAGTACACACGGGGCCATTCTCCGGACGACCCTTGGCGGGCGGATCCGTTCAGGAAAGACCGAGGCCCCGGGGGAGGAGCCCGGGGCCTCGATCGCCAACGTGGGGAAGGCCCACGACCAGCCTGCACACATTCAACGAGGGCGGCCTGGATTCGTCACGGTTCTGCACGGCTCTCCGATTTCCTGGATTTTGTCCCACTCGCGGGATATAGGACCGGTCACCTTCACCCCGGGGCGATCGCGGGCCAGGACCGCACAGCCCGTCACCGGCCGGGCCAGGACCGCACAGCCCGTCACCGGCCGGGCCAGGTCCGGCAGATGCCGGTGCCGTCACCCGCCCACTCCTCTCGGCCGCGGCCGTCCACCCGCCCGCCCCGGGACTTCCATGAGGGCGCGTGCCGGGCATTCACCCACCGGACGCGACCACCTCTTCCCAGGCGTCGAAAAGCCCCATTTCCGTACGGACCGGAGCAGTTGGCTGACTTGCCGTCATGTTGCGGCGATCGCAGGACACTTATGGATTCCACGGCAGGAACGGCTTCCGAGGTCGGGCCATGATTCGGATGTGCACGCCGCGTGCATGTCTCAGCATTTGAACGAGTCATTTCGCCCTTACCACTCCTTAGGCGCTCGTATTACGGGAGGACTCCGGTGCGGATTTCTTCCATTACCACGAGTCACCTCTTCCGTGGATCGCCTCGACAGAGGCCCCATTCCCAGGTCAGACCTGCGCAGGCCGGAGCAAGTGCTGCCCACCGAAACTGAATTCAGCGAACCTGCACAACTGGTCCTTAGGGACGGCACATGCCTCCTGGGATGTGCACCCGGCCACACCGGGGCCGGTGAGGTTGATGAGGGAATGTCCATTTGAGGTCGCGTCAGACACCGCCCCGTGCGGACACGCCAGGAGTGACAAGTGAAGAGATCGCCACGAATTCGTGGACGCGACTACACCGCAACGAAGTTGAGTGGCCGTATCGGCGCCGGGCGAGCACACGGTTGAGTGGCCGGGCGGCATGTACGCATGCTTTGATCGGGCCCTGACGCGGAAGTTGAACGAATGGTTCCCGACGTCGGGCATCAGACGACCGCTCGTACGGCCGGACGGCTTTCCCCGAGCCGGCCGTTGCTATTGAGAACACCAAAGCAAGCGAAGGGAAGCTCAACTCATGGACTTCATTGAGACCCGCGAGATTTCCGACAACGACCTCGACAACGTTTCGGGTGGCGTCCTGGGCTCGGTCGTCGGCACCGCTGTGAGCACCGCCGACTCCGTCGCCCCGGTTTCCGAGACCACCGACGCCGTGAACGGCGTTGCCTCCGGCCTGACCGGTGTCGACACCTCCCAGGTCACGGGCCTCGCCGGTCTCTGAGGCGATGGTCGCGACCGAGCGGCCGGGCCAGCAGTGCACAGCCCGTCCCGCTCGGAGCATCCGAATCCCAGTGGGGTGAACGTGAGCCCCGGAACCCCCTTGTTCCGGGGCTTACGGATGCGTCCGGGGACAGTTGTGGAACACTCGTGGCCCTTGTCCCCGAATTGGCGTCGGCGGCCGAGCGCCGGACCGCTCGACCGACGAACCCGGTGTACCGCCCGCCGCCCCGAAGGAAGCGTCATGCCTGAAAGCGACGAACGCAGTTGAGGGAATAGCCCCGTGCAGTTCCGCCAGAAGGCGTTTTCCAAGCTGCAGTCCCCCGAGGAACTCGACCTGCCTGTGCGCTACGCGCGCCCGCAGGGCTGGCTCGTGCTGCTCGTGACCGTTCTCGTCATGGCGGGAGCGGGCTATTGGGCTGTCACCGGCAAGGTCTCCGGAAAGCTGGACGCGCCCGGTGTCCTCACCCACGCCAAGGGCAGCTACGTGCTGCAGAGCCCCGTCGCGGGCCAGGTCGTGCAGGTGCTGGCCGAGGAGGGCCGCATGCTGCCGGCCAACACTCCGGTGCTGAAGGTGCAGACGGACCGCGGGTACAGGGCAGTTCGTACCGTGTCCGCAGGCCGCATGACATCGCTGACCGCGAAGATCGGCTCCGTGATCGCCCCCGGCAAGGACGTGGCAACCGTCGAGCGTGTGGAGCGGGCGGACGAGCCGCTCGTGGCCATGCTGTACGTACCGGGCAGCAGCGGTTCCACGGTCTCCCCCGGAGCCGCGGTCGACCTGACCGTCCAGTCGGCGCCGACCGACGAGTACGGCGTCCTGCGGGGCCGCGTCAAGGCCGTCGGCAGGGCCGCCCAGACCCGCCAGCAGGTCACCAGCTTCCTCGGTAACCCCCAGCTCGGCGCGCAGTTCACCAAGGACGGCCAGCCCATCGCGATCATGGTGACGCTGGACAAGTCGGCGACGACGAAGTCCGGTTACAGATGGTCCTCGGAGAAGGGCCCGCCCTACAAGATCGACTCCATGACGATCGCCGAAGGCGCGATACATCAGCCCTCGGAGCGCCCCATCGATTGGCTGCTCCCGTGAGCCGGCGGCAGAAGGCCGCCAAGGAGCCGCGCACGAGCGCCGCGCGCCTGAAAGCGGCGCGTTCGGAGGCCGCGCGTCCCCAGAAGGCACGTACCGAACCACCGCGTTCGGAACCACCGCGTTCGGAACCGCCGCGTTCCGAACCACCGCGTTCCGAACCACCGCGCTTCCCGAAGTCACGCACCGAGGCGCCGCGTTCCCAGAAGGCACGCACCAAGGACGCACCTCCAAGGAAGGCACGCACCAAGAAGGACGCGCGTCCCAAGAAGGCACGCACCGAGGAGGCACGCGCCCCCGAGCCGGACGACACCGGCGAGAACCGGCTGCCGCCCCCCGGCCGCAGGAAACACCGCCCCGAGACCGGCAAGAGCGGCAAGTCCGGCGCGAAGAGCAGCGGCAAGCACCGTACGGGCGCCGCCCGGCGTACGTCGCCGCAGCAGATACCGAAGCCCCGGTACAAGTCGGTACGCACACCGACCGTGCTGCAGATGGAGGCCGTGGAGTGCGGCGCCGCCGCCCTGTCCATGGTCCTCGGCTACTTCGGCCGGCACGTCCCCCTCGAACAGCTGCGCATCGCCTGCGGCGTCTCCCGCGACGGCTCGCGCGCCAGCAACCTCCTGAAGGCGGCCCGCAGTTACGGCCTGACCGCCAAGGGCATGCAGATGGAGCCCGCGGCGCTCGCGGAGGTGCCCGGACCCGCCGTCCTGTTCTGGGAGTTCAACCACTACGTCGTCTACGAGGGGATGGGACGCCGCTTCGGCAAGCGCGGCGTGCACATCAACGACCCCGACAAGGGCCGGCGTTTCGTCCCGCTGGACGAGTTCGACACCAGCTTCACCGGCGTCGTCCTCACCTTCGAACCCGGTGAGGACTTCCGCCGCGGCGGCAAGCGTCCCAGTGCCATGAGCGCCATGCCGGCGAGGCTTCGCCGCACCACCGGCACGATGCTGGCCGCGCTGCTGGCCAGCCTCCTGCTCGTCGGGGTGGGCGCCGCGGTGCCGGCGCTGAGCCGCACGTACATCGACATGTTCCTCATCGGGGACCAGACGTCGCTGCTGGGCGTGCTGTTCGCCTCGATGGGCGCCATGGTCGTGCTGACCGCCGCGCTGACCGCGCTCCAGCAGGCGAATCTGCTGCGCGGCCGCATCATCTCCTCGACGCTCAGCAGCGCACGCTTCTTCCGGCATCTGCTCCGGCTGCCGGTCACGTTCTTCGCGCAGCGCAGCCCCGCCGACCTCGTGCAGCGACTGCAGTCCAACGACACCGTCGCCGAGACGCTCTCCCGCGACCTCGCCGCCGCGGGCGTGGACGCGATCGTCGTCATCCTCTACGCGGTGCTGCTGTGGACGTACGACCCCCAGCTGACCGTCATCGGTGTGCTCATCGCGCTGTTGAACCTCGTCGCGATGCGCGTGGTGATCCGGCTGCGCGCCACCGGCACGCAGAAGCTCCGCGCGGACACCGCGCGCCTCACCAACACCTCTTACACCGGCCTGCAGTTGATCGAGACGATGAAGGCCACCGGCGGCGAGAACGGGTACTTCCGCCGCTGGTCCGGGCAGCACGCCACGACCCTGGAGGAGCAGCAGAAGCTCGGCGTGCCCACGGCCTGGCTCGCCGTCGTCGCGCCCACGCTCGCGACGCTCAACAGCGCGATGATCCTCTGGATCGGCGGCATGCGCGCGGTCGAGGGGCACATCTCCATCGGTCTGCTGGTCGCCTTCCAGGCGCTCGTGACGCGCTTCACCGCTCCCATCACGCGGCTCAACGGCGTCGCGGGACGCATCCAGGACTTCGCCGCCGACGTGGCCAGGCTGAAGGACGTGGAGAACTTCCCCGTCGACTCGCTCTATTCGCGGCGCGAGCCCATCGCCGACACCCGCCGCCTCAAGGGCCATGTGTCGCTGGAGAGCATCACCTTCGGCTACAGCCCGCTCGACAAGCCGCTGCTCACGGACTTCTCCCTGTCGGTCGGACCGGGCCGGCAGGTCGCGCTCGTCGGCGGCTCCGGCAGCGGCAAGTCCACCGTCTCCAGGCTGATTTCGGGTCTCTACAGCCCGTGGGAGGGAGTGATCCGCATCGACGGGCAGCGGCTGGAGGACATCTCCCGCAGCGCGCTGGCCGCCTCCGTCTCCTTCGTGGACCAGGACGTCTTCCTCTTCGAGGGAACGGTGCGGGACAACGTGGCGCTGTGGGACCCGTCCATTTCCGACGAGGCCGTCACGGCCGCCTTGCGGGACGCCGCCGTGCTCGACGACTTCACGCGCCGTCCCGGCGGCATCCACAGCCGCGTCGAGCAGGACGGCCGCAACCTCTCCGGCGGGCAGAGGCAGCGCCTCGAGATCGCCCGCGCGCTGGTGCGCCGGCCGAGCATCCTCGTGCTGGACGAGGTGACGAGCGCGCTGGACGCCCAGACCGAGCAGGTCATCATCGACAACCTGCGGCGGCGCGGCTGCGCGTGCGTCGTCATCGCTCACAGGCTGAGCACGGTCCGCGACAGCGACGAGATCGTCATGCTGGACCACGGCAGTATCGTCGAACGCGGGCGCCACGAGGAACTGGTCGCCCGCGGCGGCCCGTACGCCGAACTGGTCAAGGAGCACTGACGTGGCATCCGGCGACGGCTCCGCACGGGACCCGCGCACGACCGGGCAGGACACCGGCTCGTGGCAGGCGGGCCAGTGGCACCCGGGCTCCTTCGGCACGGCCGAGGAGAGCGAGCACACACCGCCGTACGGCACCCCGAGTCCGCAGAACGGCACGCACGACACCGGTACGCAACAGGCCGTGGGCCAGGGCGGCGGCTCGTACGGCACTCCGTACGACACGGGCACGTACGACACGGGCACGTACGACACAGGCGCGTACGCCACAGGCGCGCACGGCACTCCCCCGTACGGCACGAACTCGTACGACACCGCCGAACACCCGGCTCCCGCCTACGACACCGGCGAGCACCGGGTCCCGATGCAGGACACGGGAGAGCACCGCTCCCCCGCCCACGACACCGGCGGGCACAGCACCGTCGCGACGCACCCCCAGGACCCGGTGACCGCCGCCTTCGGCATGCTCGGCGACGGAGTCGACTGCGTCGGCATGCGAAGCCTCCCCCTCGAAGGCCCCCATGTGCTGTGGCTGGTGACCGCCGGAGCCATGGACCTGTTCGCGGTCGACGTGGTTCAGCAGGGCCACTGGCACTTCCTCGGCAGGCTGGAGCCCGGAACCCTGCTCCTCGGCCCGATCGAGGGCACTCAGCACACGCTGGTCGGAAGGCCGCTGCGGGAGTGCGGGCTGCGCCGCATCGAACTCCGCGAACTGCACAGGCCCGAGTACAGCAGTGTCTCCGCCCACTTCCAGGGCCACGCTGCCTGGGACCAGACCCAGACCCCGGCCGACGGCATCGCGGCACTGCCCCACACCCCGCTCGACAATGCCTTCGCCACGGGCATCGGACGCAGCCTCCGGGTGCTCTTCGAGGCGCCGCTCGACGGCGAGGTCACCCCGGACGCCGTCCACCCGGGCGCCGGTTACGGCCAGGACGACGACGAGATCCTCTGGATGCACGTGGATCCCCGCAGCGTCCAGTACGGGGCCGAGTTCAGCCAGGAGGCGGCGTCCCAACTGCTCGTCGACGGCGCAGTGTGGCAGCGCATGGTCGACCAGCAGTTCCGGCTGCTCTCCGCCCTCGACCGGTGGATCGAACGGCTCGAGCGTGCGCACGAGGACCGTACGGCCGCGGGCATCGAGGCCGGCGAGACCGTGCGCGCCCAGGCCGACCAGGCGCTGCTGGCCTCCATCAACACCACCGGCAAGGGCTCCTCAGGCTCCTCGTCCGCGAACGACGACGCGACACTCGTCGTCGCCCGCAAGGCCGCCGGCGCGGCAGGCATCGAGCTGTCCGCTCCCGCGCAGGGCCGCGCCGTCAACGACCGTACGAATCCCGTAGAGCGCATCGCCCTCAGCTCACGCGTCCGCACCCGGGTGGTGAAGCTCCAGGGCCGCTGGTGGCGGGAGAACACCGGACCGCTCGTGGGCCACAAGGCAGGCTCCGGTGACCCGGTGGCGCTGCTGTGGCGGCGCGGACGGTACGAGGCGGTGGACGCGGACGGCGGGCGCATCAGGATCCGCAAGTCACGCGCCGAGGAGTTCGAGCCGCGTGCCGTGATGTTCTACCGGCCGCTGCCCGAAGAGCCCATGAACGCCTGGCAGTTGCTGCGCTTCTGTCTGGGCGGGACCCGCATGGACCTGCGGAACCTGCTCCTCGGCGGGCTCGTCGCGGTCGGCCTGGGAGCGCTGGTGCCGATCGCGACGGGGAAGGTGCTCGGTGAGTTCGTGCCGAACGCCGAGACCAGTCTCATCAAGCAGGTCTCCCTGGCGATCGTGCTGAGCAGCATCGTCTCCGCCGCCTTCATGCTGCTGCAGAACAACTCCATCCTGCGCATGGAGGGACGCGTCGAGGCGGCGCTGCAACCCGCCGTCTGGGACCGGCTGTTGCGGCTGCCGACGAAGTTCTTCGCGGAGCGCTCCACGGGTGAACTGGCCAGCGCGGCCATGGGGATCAGCACCATGCGGCGGGTGCTGTCCGGTGTCGGGCCGGTGGCCGTGCAGGCGTGCACGATCGGCTCGATGAACCTGGTGCTGCTCCTCTTCTACAGCGTCCCGCTGGCTCTGATGGCGGTCGGCCTTCTCGTCGTCATCGCTGGGGCGTTCGTCGCGATGGGGATCTGGCAACTGCGCTGGCAGAGCAAACTGGTCGACCTCAACAACAAGCTCAACAACATGTCGTTCCAGACGCTGCGCGGGCTGCCGAAGCTCCGCGTGGCCGCAGCCGAGAGCTTCGCCTACGCGGCGTGGGCACGGGAGTTCGCGCGCAGCCGTGAGCTCCAGCAGCGCGTCGGCCGGATCAAGAACCTCACCACGGTCCTCAACTCGGTCTATCTGCCGCTCACTTCTCTCATCCTGTTCATGCTGCTGGCGGGCCCGGCCCGGGGCAGCCTGTCCTCCAGCGGCTTCCTCACCTTCAACACCGCCGTCACGATGATGCTGACGTCGGTGACCCAGCTGACCAACTCGCTGATCTCCGCCGCCGCGGCGCTGCCGATGTTCGAGAAGGTCAAGCCCGTGCTGCACGAGCCCACCGAGGTGCGCGGCGGCAGCTCGCAGCCCGGCGAACTCACCGGCGAGATCGAGGCGCGGCAGCTGTCCTTCCGGTACAGCGATGACGGCCCGCTGACGCTCGACGACGTCACGCTGCGCGTCGAGCCCGGCGAGTTCGTGGCCGTCGTCGGGCCGAGCGGCTGCGGCAAGTCGACGCTGCTGAGGCTTCTCATCGGCTTCGAGAAGCCGGGCTCCGGCAGCGTGCTCTACGACGGGCAGGACCTGGCCGCCCTCGACCAGGCGGCGGTGCGCCGGCAGTGCGGCGTCGTGCTCCAGAACGCGCAGCCGTTCGTCGGCTCGATCCTCGACTCCATATGCGGGGCGGAGATCTACTCGCACGACGAGGCGTGGGAAGCCGCGGAGATGGCGGGCCTCGCCGAGGACATCAAGCGCATGCCCATGGGGATGCACACGATCCTCTCGGACGGCGGCGCCGCCGTCTCCGGCGGACAGCGGCAGCGCCTGATGATCGCCCAGGCGCTCATCCGGCGGCCGCGCATCCTCTACTTCGACGAGGCGACGAGCGCCCTCGACAACGAGACCCAGCGCATCGTCACCGAGAGCACCCGCAAGCTGCAGGCAACGCGCGTCGTGATCGCACACCGGCTCTCCACCGTCATGGACGCCGACCGTGTGCTCGTGATGTCGCGAGGCCGGATCGTCCAGCAGGGGACGCCCGCGGAGCTCCTCGCCGACACCTCCGGCGAGTTCCACCAGCTGGTCCGCCGCCAGATCAGCTGACCCTCCCCCCGCCGGGCCCCGGCGAGGGCCAGATGCCGGGTCAGCGCTTCCGGCTGTACCGCCTGACGAGGATGCCGTTGCCGAACGTACGGACCGAGTCGAGCTCGAACTCCGTGAGGGCGAACCCCGATGCGAACATCGGCATGCCGGAGCCGAGAACCACCGGATAGGTCTTGAGCACCAACTCGTCGACCTCGTCCACAAGTTCACCGGCAAGCCCGGAACCGCCGCACAGATAGATCCCGAGCGGCCCCTCTTCCTCCTTCAGAGCACGGACCCGCCCCACCAGGTCATCCGAGACGATCTCCACCGCCGGGTCCGGCGACTTCTCGATGCTGCGTGAGGCGACGAACTGGCGCATGTGCGCGTACGGGCTGGTGACATCGAGATCCAGCGCGATGTCGTAGCTGGCCCTGCCCTGGATGACCGTGTCGAACTGCTGGTTCTCCAGGTCGTCAAGGCCCAGCATTCGGCGCCCGTTGGTCGGCAGGGTCTCGGGGAACTCCGCCTTGAGGAACTCGAGGAACTCCTCGTCCACGTACTCGGTGAAGAACTGGGCCTCACCGTCGGGCCCACCGATGAAGCCGTCGATCGAGACGGCGATGAAGTAGGTCAGCTTTCGCACGAAGATCCCCCTGTCATGGACGGTGACGCCGGCCGCAACGCCCACGCTCCCGTCCGCTCCTGGCCCAGGCGTTCCCGGCCCCGCATCCGTACAGACTCGGGCATTGACACCGGTTCTTGACGTTCCGTGACCAACGTGTGATCGAACGAGGGCCCTCGTGGCAGTGAAGCGACCGAGCGGACGGTGTCCCCGCACGGCCATCGGGGGTTGCTCCGGCATGGGAAACACGTCATTCATCGTTCTGAGGACCGCACGAGGCGACGTACTCGGGCTCGGCGAACCCCGCACGCAGTTCGCGGAGCTGACCGGCGCCTACTGGCTGGAGCCGATCTACGCCGGGCTCGCGAACGAATGGAACCGCCAGGGCAGGACCGTTCCAGGAGCACCGCGGGAACACCGGCGGGTCCTGCCGGACGGTTCCTTCGGGCCGGACGGGCCCGGCGCCCGCGACGAACCGCACACACCCGAGAGCCCTGAGGCACGGCAGGTCCCCGGCCCGCCGCACGACGCCCTCCTCCCGAGGGGTCCGCTAACCGGCGCCCTCGGCGACAGCCGTCCGGCACCCCCCGGCAGCGACGCCCACGAGTGAGGGGACGGCTGCCGCACGGGTTCCGGAGCGGCCGGGGACCGAACGGCGGCACGGGAGCCGTCTCCCTCCCCGCCTTACTTCCCGCTGCCGTCGGTCCGTCCGTATGCGGCTCGGGTGTAACTCGTTCCGGTCAACGTGCCGCCCCGAGCGCGACGGGCGCACCGTCCGGCGCGTTGGCGGACCAAGGGGCCCACCGGACCGGCAGTCCGCACGCCGCCCCCTGCCCGCCACCGCGTCGCTCGTACCGACCCGCTCGCGTTCCCCTCGTCCCTCCCCTACCGGTGCCCAGGAGTCCACGATGCTGATCCGCCGCCTCGCCCTCACCGCCACCGCACTGACGTCAGCCCTGACCGTCACCCCCGACGCTCTCGCCGACGTACGCCACGGACAGGTCGACCACCTCACGGTCACCATCGCCGAATCCGGCAGTGCCACCACCGACGGCACCTCCGAGCTGTACTGCCACCCCACCGCGGGCGACCACCGCGACGCCGAGGAAGCCTGCGACGGGCTCGACGAACTGACCGTCTGGGGCAAGGACCCCTTCGCCCCCGTGGCCCCCGGCACGCGCTGCACCATGCAGTACGGCGGCCCGGCGAGCGCACATGTGCGCGGTGTCTGGGCCGGGCGGCGCGTCGACGCGCACTTCAACCGCGAGAACGGCTGCGAGATGAAGCGCTGGGACGCCCTCGTGCCGCTGCTGCCACGCACCGGCATGCACGTACCTTCTTGACCGGGCTCCCGCGGCGTCGCCCGCGGGAGCCCGCGTCCGGCCGCGGGACTACGACGAAAGACCGAAGCCGATCCCGAAATCAACCGCGCCGGGTCTCCGTTGGAACCGAGAGCAAGGCAGGACAGGCGCGCCCGTGGCCGGCACCCGTGGCACCCGGCGCGCTGCCCGTACCGAGCGAATGGGGAGACACACATGGCCGTCCAGCTCAACCACACCATCGTCCACGCCACCGACAAGAAGGCGTCGGCCGACTTCCTCGCCGGCCTGCTGGGGCTCGAAGTGCAGCCGCAGTTCGGCCCGTTCCTTCCCGTCGTCGCCGCCAACGACGTGACGCTCGACTTCGCGGACGCGGGCGAAGGCGGCGTCACGCCGCAGCACTACGCGTTCCTCGTCTCCGAGGACGAGTTCGACGCCATCTTCGGCCGCATCCAGGACGCCGGACTGACCTACTGGGCGGACCCGTTCCGTCAGCACGCCGGCGAGATCAACCACAACGACGGTGGCCGCGGCGTCTACTGGGCCGACCCGGACGGGCACTCCATGGAGATCCTCACCCGCCCCTACGGCAGCGGCAGCTGACACCGGCCGCCCCGGCGCCGGCACCCCGTGGGCCCGTCCCCTCGTCAGCCTGAACACTGCCACCGACGTGTCACTGCCGCATTCAGCGCTCGGCCGCGCTGCCAAAGGGTGCCGCCCCGCTGCCGTCGCCCGTCCCGGCCATCGCACCGAGGCCGCCCGCACCGCTCGGACAGGTCGTACCGCGGGGCAGCTTGTAGGGCGCCGCCAGCCGGTACGTGCCGGGGCGCGGCGCCTCCAGCAGCGTCCAGGTGTCCGTCACCGGCTCCTCCTGGCCGGGCGGCGGCGGACCGCCCACCTGCGGCCTGGCCTTGCGCACACAGCCCTGACGGTTCGGCTCCCCCGGCTTCGGAGCCTCGATGCGGCGGCCTTGCGAGTCGACCAGGCCCAGCCAGGGCGACCAGGGGATCCGCACGAGCACCGCTCCGCGCTGCCGCACCTTCACGCGCACCTCGCCCGCTCCCGCGTGCGTCACGCTCGCCGGAGGTTCCGCCATCGGCTGCGGATCGGCGACGCGGAAGAGCCGCCAGTGCACGCCGCTCCAGATCTCCTTCAGATAGGGCTGCCCCCTGCGGACGATCTCGGCCTCCTCCTTGCCCGCCCCGTCCGGCGGCGAGGACGGCAGCACCACGTAGTGCACCGCCCAGCGCCGCAGCCACTTGTGGTAACTCTCCGGCGTCAGATTGCCGTTCTCGTAGAAGACCGGGTTGCGGTCGGTGTCGGCCTGCCTGTTCCAGCCGCGGGCGAGATTCACATACGGAGCGAGAGCCGACGCCTCGCGGTGACTTCGTACGGGCACCACCTCGACCCGCCCGCGTGACGCGTCGACCCGCTTCAACTGCTGGACGAGGGGCCGGAGTTCACCCGTCCACGCGTCGTCCGGAGTCGTGGCGAAGACGTCGTAGGAGGGCTTGCCGATCTGCCAGCCGGCCGCGACGACCAGCGCGACGATCATCGCCACGCCGCGCCGCGACCGCCAGTCGCGGACGATCAGCGGAGCGGCCGCGAGCAGGATCACCACGCCGAAGAGCAGGCTCAGACGCTCCACGTTCGACCCGACCTGCGAGGGGATCATCCACGTGAGCACGGCGCCGGCCGCGTACACGAGCGCGCCGAGCCGCACGGTGCGCCACGAACGCGGCACGAGCAGATAGGCGGACACGGCTCCGGCGAGCGGGAAGAGCACCGACCACCACGGGATCGGCTGGAGCCCCTGGAAGGGGAAGAGGACCGACGAGAGCAGCACCACGACGGGCGGTGTGACCGCGAGCGAGTAGGCGGCCTGACGGCGCCGGTCGAGGAAGAGGGCGGCGGCCACGACTTCGAGGAAGAGCCCGGCGACGGGGCTGCCCGTCGTAGCGAGCGCCGCCAGCAGCGCGGCGGCGGCCCCCCGGGCGACCCGCCCCTTGCCGGCGCTGCGCCACCAGCGCCGCGGCCAGGCCCACACCATGGCGACCGCCCCGAGGGCGAAGAGCACGCCGAGCGCGAAGGTCACACGGCCCGAGGCCGCGTTGCACGTGAAGGAGAAGGCACCCCACAGGGCGGGCGCGAGCGGCTTGCGCAGAACCCGCTGCAGAATGAGCGCCAGCAGACCGGAAGAGAGAATCCCGGCCAGTATCAGAGTGCTTCGCACCCCCAGCCACGCCATGAGATAGGGCGAGATCACGCTGTACGAGAAGGGGTGAAGCCCGCCGTACCAGGCGAGGTTGTAGGCCGAGTCCGGGTGCTCCCCGACGAACTTCGCCCACGCGTCCTGCGCCGCCAGATCGCCTCCGCCGCTGGCGAGCAGCCACAGCCACAGCAGATGCAGGACGGTCGCGAGCAGCACCGACGAAGCGACGGGATGACGCAGCATCTCCGCCGCCTGCCGCCGTAGGGACCGACGTGGGCGCTCCGGAGCGGGGCTGCCGGCGCGGTGAGCGCCGGAGTCCGGGTCGGGATGGCCAGGGCTCGGCGCCTCGTGCCCGGGGGCGAGGGCGCCCGCGCTGGCGCCTGCGCCGACCTCGGCGTCGGCGCGTGTGTGCTGGTCGGCGGCGGTGTCGATCTCGGCGGCGGAGCGCGCGGCGCCGTCGTGCCCTTCCGGGGCCGGATGCGGGTCCGAGGCCGGATGTCCGTCCGAAGCCGGACGGCGGGGCCGTGACGGCGCACGGCTGCGGGTGCGGGTGGCTGTGCCGTCGCTGGCGACGGCTTCCGCCTCCCGCCTGGGTGCGGGCACGGTGCCGGTGTCCGTCCCGGTACCGGGGACGGCCTTGTCCCCGGGACTTATACCGGCGTCGTCACCCTCCGGCGTCTGCGGCTCCTGCACAGTCGGCACTGCGCTCTCTCCCCCGTACGGCTCGGCCCGCCCCACTCCTTTGTGAGCCGGGCCCTTCTCACCGGTCATGGCACCCGGATCACAGGATCCTGGTCAACTTCGCTCCGAAGCCCGGCTCCGTCATGTCGTCCTTCAGCGTCACGGGCACCCTCACCTGGCCCGGCCCGTCGCCGATGGTCAGCGTGCCGGCCCTGTCGCCCGCCTTCCCTTCGTGCGGCAGTGCCTTGCCGCCGTCCGTGAGCCCGAGCCTCACCTTCAGACCGGACCAGCCGACGGCCGAGACGTCACGGGACGCGACCACGGGTGTCTTGCCGCCGAGTTGGTCGTCCACGTACCCGACGACCTCTCCCTTCTGCACCACCTTCTGCGCCCGCAGCGAGTCCTGGGCGGTGTCGATGAGCTTCTTGCTCTCCCTGAGCACCGTGTCGAGTATCGACGGCTGGTACTGACCGAGTACCGCGCCGACGATCAGCTGTTCCGTACCGCCGACCTTCTTCTCCGCGGCGAAGAGCAGGTTGCCGCCCGCCTTCGTCGTCGTACCGGTCTTGATGCCAACGACCCCGTCGAGGGGGACGAGCTTGTTCCAGTTGCCGTGCTGGTCGCCCTTGGTGTCGGTGTAGCCGGGCATCCGGACCGTCTCGCGGAACAGGTCGATCGCCATCGCCTTCTTGGCGAGCTTCACCTGGTCACTGGCGGTGCTCACCGTGGAGGCCGTCAGACCGCTGGGGTCGGTGTACTTGGTGTTCTTCATCCCCAGGTCCTTGGCGGCCGCGTTCATCTTCTTCGCGAACGCCTTCTCCGAACCAGCGTCCCAACGGGCCAGCAGACGTGCCACGTTGTTGGCGGACGCGATCATCACCGCCTGCACGGCCTCCTGTTCGGAGAGCGTGTCGCCCTTCTTCACCTCGACGGTCGACTCGTTCTGGGCGCTCAGGCCTGCCTCTTTCTCCGCCTTCTTGTCGACGGGGATCTTCGCGCCCTTCGAGCCCTTCTTCACGGGGTGGTCCCGGAGGATGACGTACGCGGTCATCACCTTCGCCACGCTCGCGATGGGCACCGGCTTCTGCTTCCCGGACGTGCCGAACGACCCGAGACCCTGCACGTCGAGCGCGGCCTGCCCCTCGGACGGCCACGGCACGGACGGCTTGGGCCCCTGGAAGTTGTAGGTCGGCGAGGCCGACAGCGACAACTCCGGTTCGGGCAGCGGCCGTACGGCCTGTGCGATGGCGAACAGGATCACCAGCAGCACCGCCAGCGGCGTCCAGATCTTGACCCGGCGCACGGCGGTGCGCAGCGGAGTCTCCGGCTTCGGAGGGGTGTTGGTCAGCTGGGCGAGCAGATCGATCGGTGCCTGGTCGGGCCGCACCTGCTGCCTGGTCAGCTCGGCCTCGCTGAGCTTGGGCGCCTCGACCTCCGGAGGCAGCGCACCCGCCGTGGGACTGCCCTCGGGCTTCGGCGGCACGACGACGTCGGGCTCACGCGTCGGGCGCGGGGGCGCGTCGGCCGAGCGCAGGGGCACGAACTGGCTCGTGCGCTCCGAGTCCGACTCGGCGGGCTCAGGCTTGGCGGGCCCCGGCTTCGCAGGCTCGGTCTTCGAGGGGGAAGTCTTCCCGGACGGGGAGGCGGACTCCGGCTTCGCCGTGCCGGACCCGGACTCGGTCCCGGTGTCGGCGTCGCCCTCGGTCTCGGTTTCGGTTTTCTTGCCGGCACCCTCTGCCTTCGGGAGAGGGGCGATGCGCGGATCCACGGGCTTGGCAGGCTTTGCGGGCTTTGCGTCCGCATCCTTCTTGTCGTCCGCCGATTCGTCGTCCGCCGACCTGTCGTCCGCCGATGCCTCGGACCCGGCAGATGCCTCCGCGCCGCCGGCCTCGGCGCGCTCGGGAGGCTCGACGGTACGGAATGCGGTCGTCGGCTGGTCCACACGGCCGCCGGCGCTCCCGCTCTCCTCGCCCGAGCCCTTCGGGCCGTCGCCCGCGGCGTCCGGCTGCACCCGGAAGGCCGTCGTGGGCTGGTCCACGGAGCCCGCTGCCTTGCTCGCGGCCTTGCCGGCTGGTTCCCCGGCCTTGTCCGCCTTGTCGGATGGCTTACCGGCTTTGTCCGCCTCGTCGGCAGGCTTACCGGCCTTCGCGGCCTTCCCGGACCGCTGGCCTTCTCCGGCCGGCTCCTCGCGCTTGCCGGACCCGTCGCCGCTCTCCTCCGGCTCCGGCTTCCCGGCATCGGCCTCAGACTTCTCAGCATCGGCCTCAGACTTCGCAGCGTCCGCCTTCGGCTTCTCAGCGTCCGGCTCCGGTTCCCCCGCGTCCGGCTCCGGTTCGGCCTTGCCGGTGCTGCGCTCGTCGCCGCCGGCGCTCCGACTCCGCTCCGGCTCCCCGGGGGAGTCCGCAGCGGCGTCCGCCCCCTGAGCTTCTGCCGTTGCGTCTGCCGTTGCCTCTGCCGTTGCTTCTGCCTTCTCTACTTCGCTCTCTTCTGCTTCCTCTGCTTTTCCGCCCGCTTCTTCGGTTTCCGACGGTTTACCCGAACCGAAGAAGGCCGCCGTCATGCGCTCGGCCCGCCTCGCCGCCTCCTCGCTGTCCGTCGCGGACGCGGAGTCGTCAGAGCCGGGTCGTACGGTCCTGAACATCGCCGTGGGGTGGTCGACCTCGCCGGCCTGCCCCGCGGAGCTCTCAGCGCCGTCTGAGCCCTCTGAGGCCGCCGATGCGGCAGACGCCTCCGAGTCGTCGTCGGACTTCGGGCGTCCGGGCACCTCGTCCGTCGGGATTTGGCTTGAATTCTTCTGCCCTGCGCCGGACTTCCCCGCTCCGGTCCCGGCGCTCTCGCCGTCCCGGCCCGCCTCGTCCGTCTCGGCCGTCCCGTCTCCGGGCTCCTCGTCCGCACCGGCGACCCACGCCGCCACCGCGGCCTTCAACCGTGCGTCGCTGCGCCCGGCGCCACCGGACCCGCTTTCCGCTTCCGCGGTCCCTTCGGTGCCGGAGTTCTCGGCGGCGTCGCCTTCACCGGCGGTGCCGGCGGCTTCCGCTTCCGCGTCGGCCGCGTCGCTCCCGGCGTCCTCGGAGGGCGTGTCCGGAGCCTCTCCCGTGGCCTCGTCGCGGGCCTCGCCCGGGGCCTCGACGGAGTCGGTGCCGGCGGCGTCCGGCCGTTCCTCCGCCTTCCGTTCGCGCTTCTTCCGGGACTTCTTACCGCCCCTGGGCGCAACCACCCCGCCGTTCGCCGTCGTCTCCCCCGACGACTCCTCGCGCTCCACCTTGTCGGGGGACTCGCCCGCCACCGATGCCTCCTGCTGATGAATGCTCGCCGCTCGCCGTAACAGTTAACAGTGTCCTGGCCGCCGCGCCCCCTATATCGCGCGGGGGCTCCGACAAGGTCACGGACAGGTCTCTCCGACCGTGCAGACGAGAACGACATACCTACTGGTTCCCGTCCATAACGCCCAGGCACCCTCGACAGACCATTGTGAGAGGGGTCACCCTGTCAGACATCCACGCGGGGAGGCATGGATGGGCAGGAGCCGCAGAACTATTCCGGAGGAGCTTCTGCTGCTGGCCTTGGACCCGGCCACGGGCACCACGGCACAGCCGCAGTCGCTTGACCTCGGCCTGGCCGGGGCCCAGCTCGTCGAGCTGGCTCTCGCAGGACGTATAGCCCCTGATGGGGACCGTATCGCCGTGGTGTTGCCACGGCCGACCGGAGATCCAACTCTGGACTCCGCACTGGAGTTGCTGCGAAGGCGTGGCAGCCCGGTGCGCGCCGTCCACTGGATCGGCGGGCCCCGATTGGGGCTTCGCCAAACCTATCTCACACACCTGGAGCGGTGCGGCATGGTGCATGCCGTATCAAGCCAGATGTGCGGGGTGTTGCCGACGACGCGCTACCAGGCGACGGAGACGACGATCAGCCGGGAGATCCGAACCCGGCTGGATGCCGCGATCCGTACCGGCGTGCCACCGGACCCGCGGACGGCGGCGCTCGCTGCGCTGGCCCACGCGGTCGGCCTCGGCAAGCACCTCTATCCCGGTAACGAGGGGCGCTCGTGCCGCTCCCGGCTCCGGGACCTGATAAGGCACGACCCGATGGGCGGTCTCGTCGCACACGCCGTCATGGATGTGCAGAACGGCGCAGGGGCACAGCCCCGGCGTGCGGCGGGCAACGGCGCGGCCGGACCTCCGGCGACGCCCACCGCTCAGAACGGCCGTCCCCAGGCAGCGCGCGCGGGCGTACCCTCCGGGCACGTCCAGTCCAGGCAGGTGCCCGAGAAGGCACGGCCGAGTGTGGGCGGGATGGTCCGCGCCGGCGCACGCTGATCACGGGGTGCGCGTGAGCGCACCCGCGCAACCGGCACCGCTGCAACGCGCGTGCCGGGACCGTGATGACGCGCGGGGTGGTGGTCAGGCTGTCGAAGGGGACAGCCGGACCACCACCCCGCGCGCATGCGTACGGGATGGACGAGGCGTGCGGGAGGCAGGCGGGCAACCGCTCCCCACGTCCCCGAGCGGCGCCACAACTACCCTGATCTGCAAGGCCCTTGGCGGGCAAGAGGCGTGCACGGGGGTATGCGGACCGTGCCCGTGTGCGCCCGGAGCGCGACGTCCCGCCCTGCGCGCCGCCCTGTCCTGTGTGCCGGAACTCGCGCCTGGAATCCGCATCATGGCCGTAACCCGACCCGTCTGCGTGCCCGGCTCCGCACCCTCTGTTGCCATTCGCCAGCGAGATCGCTCACGGTGGTGGCAATCTACTTGAAAGTAGTCGTACTTACGCGGAGGTGCAGCCCCTGTGGCGTCAAACGTCAATCCCACCGTCCGACGCCGCCGTCTGGGCCAGGAACTGCGTCGCCTCCGCGAGTTGAAGAACATGACGGCCGAAGAGGTCGCGGACCGCCTGCTCGTCTCGCAGTCGAAGATCAGCCGTCTGGAGAACGGGCGCCGCAGCATCAGCCAGCGCGACGTGCGGGACCTGTGCGGTGTCTACGAGGTCGACGACAAGCGCATAGTCGAGTCGCTGATGCAGATGGCCAAGGAGTCCCGTCAGCAGGGCTGGTGGCACGCGTTCGGGGACATCCCCTACAGCGTCTACATCGGCCTGGAGACGGACGCGGCCTCCCTGCGGGTCTACGAACCCCAGGTCGTGCCGGGCCTGTTGCAGACGCGGGCGTACGCGGAGGCCGTCTGCGAGGGCGCTCAGCCCGAGGCGTCCGCCGCGGACATCGAGAAGCGCGTCCAGGTGCGCATGCGCCGCCAGGAGCGGATCAGCGAATCGCGTCATCCGCTGCGGCTGTGGGCGGTTCTCGACGAGTCGGCACTGCGCCGCCAGGTGGGCGGGCGGCAGACCATGGTCGAGCAGCTGGAACGGCTCAACGAGGTCTCGCAGATGCCTCATGTGACGGTCCAGGTGATGCCGTTCTCGATGGGCGCGCACCCCGGCGTCAACGGGCAGTACGCGATCCTGGAATTCCCGGACGCCTCCGACTCCTCCGTCGTCTATCTGGAGGGCGTGACGAGCGACCTCTACCTGGAGAAGTCGCACGATGTGCAGAGCTACAGCGTCATGTACGAGCATTTGCGCGCCGAAGCTCTCAACCCGGACCAGACACGTGAGTTCATCGAGAATGTGGCAAAGGACTATGCCCGTGGCTGAGGGCGGGGAGCGTACACCCTGCCCAGGAGCGGCGTGAAGGGACCGTCTGAATATGCCATCCGGTCGAGTGAACGGCCTCTTCGCTTCGGGAAATCGAGGCGTACGGTCGCTCACCGGAGTCGAACAACCGGAGCAGACATGGCAATTCAGCAGGGAAACACAAGCGAATGGATCAAATCGAGCTACTCGGCGAACGGAGCGTGCGTCGAAGTGAAGTCCCCGACCCGGAGCGCGGTGGCCGTGCGTGACTCGAAGGTGCCGGGCGGGCCGTCGCTGAACTTCCCGCCGCGGGCCTGGACGGGCTTCGTGGCCGGTGTGTGCGACGGAGACCCCGTCCGTACCGGCTGAATCACATCGATCTGGAGCCAAGAGCCCTCTCGACCGGCCCGCCGTCCCTGCCGAGGGGGCTCCCTCCACGCTCTTCCTTCCACGCCCGGGAGCCAAGTGCCGTCCTCAGGGGCGACGTCCGGTCCCGCGGGAACCCAAGTCACCTCTTGGCAACGTCAGTTCCCGCGCACGTTCGGCGTCGGTCGACGTCAGGCCCTCGGGTAGCGGTTGAGCCACGCCTGGGACGCCGCGCCGGGGGCGTGCAGCGCGGGCCCCTGGGTCATCTCCATCGCGAAGTCGTCGGCCAGTTCGAGCACCGTCGAGCGCCCCTCCAGCTCCGCGACCCACGCGGGCGGAAGCGCCGTCTCCCCGTGGATGGTGCCCAGAAGGTTGCCGCAGACCGAGCCGGTGGAATCGCTGTCGCCGCTGTGGTTCACGGCCAGCAGCAGCCCGTGCCGTACGTCCTCGGCGACGAGCGCGCAGTAGACGCCGATGGAGAGCGCCTCGTCCGCGGTCCAGCCCTGGCCGAGCGACTCCACGCGCTCCGCGGAGGGCATCCCCTGCCGCACCGCGCCCAGCGCCCTCTTCAGTGCGTTCGTCGTCTCCTCGTGGCCCGGCCGTGTGGCTAGCTGGGCCAGGGTCTTCTGCACGGCGTGGTCGAGGGAGTCCTTGCGCGCCAGGGCGTGAATGATCGCGGAGAACGCGCCCGCCGCGAGATAGCCGGTGGGATGCCCGTGCGTCTGGGCGGCGCACTCCACGGAGAGCTGGAAGACCAACTGCGGCTCCCAGCCCACCAGGAGCCCGAAGGGAGCGGAGCGCATGACGGTGCCGCAGCCCTTCGACTCCGGGTTCTTGGGCATCTCGAGAGTGCCCATGCGCTCGTCCGCGAGTCCGCTGAGGCAGGCCTTGCCCGGGGAGCGCTGCGCGTACAGCCACTCCTCGCGCGCGAGCCAGCCGTCCTCCGTCTTGCGCTCGTCAGGACCCCAGTCCCGCTGCGTGGCGGCCCACCTGAGATAGGCGGCGTGCACGTCGGTGGGCGGGTGCCAGGCGCCCGTGTCCCGCCGTACGTGCGCGCGGATGAGGCCGTCCGTGGTGAAGAGCGTCATCTGCGTGTCGTCCGTGATGGCTCCGCGCCGGCCGTAGGCAGGAACGTAGTCCGTCACCCCGGCGTCCCCGTGGGCCTGCCGGATCGCGCTCAGCGAATCGAACTCGACACCCGCCCCGAGCGCGTCGCCGATCGCGCCGCCCAGTAGGCAGCCCCGCACCCTGCTGCGGAAATCCTGCTGCTCGGTGCGGCCCCACATGGCATCACCGCCGGAAGCGGCCACGTCTCACTCCAACTGGTACGGCTGACGGGCAAGAGCTACAAGGGGAGGTCGGCCCCTCGGCAGGTCAGCACTCTAGAACGCCGGTTCACTTTTCCAACACCGGGAGGAGCTCCGGAAGGTGCCCGTCGGAACGCCGGGCGGCCTCCAGTCGCTCCGCCGGCACCCGACCGTACAGCGTCGTACGGGCGCGGGCGGGGCGGCCCGCGGCCTCGGCGATCGCGACGAGGTCCTTGATGGAGCGGTACGAGCCGTAGGAGGAGCCGGCCATGCGGGAGATCGTCTCCTCCATCAGCGTGCCGCCGAGATCGTTGGCGCCCGAGCGGAGCATCTCCGCCGCGCCCTCGGTGCCGAGCTTGACCCAGCTCGTCTGGATGTTGGGGATGTACGGGTGCAGCAGCAGCCTCGCCATCGCCGTCACGGCACGGTTGTCACGGGTCGTGGGGCCGGGCCGGGCGATGCCCGCCAGATAGACCGGCGCGTTGGTGTGGATGAAGGGCAGCGTGACGAACTCGGTGAAGCCCTCGGCGCCCTTCGCGAGCGCGGACCGCTGGATCCCGGCGAGCCTGCGCAGATGGGCGACCCAGTGGCGGGGCTGGTCGACGTGCCCGTACATCATCGTCGAGGACGAGCGGATGCCCAACTCGTGTGCCGTCTCGATGACTTCGGCCCATGTGTCGGCGGGCAGCTTGCCCTTGGTGAGGATCCAGCGGACCTCGTCGTCGAGGATCTCCGCGGCGGTGCCGGGCACGGACCCGAGGCCGGCCTCCCGCGCCTGCAGCAGCCACTCGCGGATCGAAAGGCCCGTGCGGCTGGCGCCGTTGACGACCTCCATCGGTGAGAAGGCGTGCACGTGCATCCCGGGCACGCGCTCCCTCACGGCGCGGGCGATGTCGAAGTACGCCGTGCCGGGCAGGTCCGGGTGGATGCCGCCCTGCATGCAGACCTCCACCGCGCCCACGTCCCACGCCTGCTGGGCGCGGTCGGCGACCTGGTCGAGGGAGAGCGTGTAGGCGTCGGCGTCGGTGCGGCGCTGGGCGAACGCGCAGAAACGGCAGCCCGTGTAGCAGACGTTGGTGAAGTTGATGTTGCGCGTGACGATGTACGTCACGTCGTCGCCGACGACGTCGCGGCGCAGCTCGTCGGCGATGCCGCACAGGGTGTCCAGGGCCGGTCCGTCGGCGTGCATCAGCGCGAGCGCCTCGTCGTCGGTGAGGCGGGTCGGGTCGGCGGCGGCCGTGGACAGGGCCGCGCGCACGTCCGTGTCGATGCGCTCGGGTGCCATTCCCGGGCGTGCGGCCTCGCGCAGGGAGTCCCAGTCGCCGTAGACCTCGTCGAAGTCGTCGCGCCTGTCGGTGGTGCGCCCGTCGGTGTCGATGGTGCGGTGCAGGTCGGTGCGCCCGGAGGGGGCGAGGTATCCCTCGTCGGGTTCCTGCCAGGGGCGGCCCTCGACGGGGGCGTCCTCGCGTGCCAGGCCCGTCTCCGGCTCGGCGAGCGCGTCGACGTGCGGCAGCAGCCGCGGGTCGAGCCAGGGTTCGCCGCGCTTGATGAACTCCGGGTAGATCGGGAGCCGTTCACGCAGCACGAAGCCGGAGGCCGCGGTGCGCTCCGCCAGGTCGTCGATCTGCGGCCAGGGGCGCTCGGGGTTGACGTGGTCCCGGGTGAGGGGAGAGACGCCTCCCCAGTCGTCGATGCCCGCGTCGATGAGCATCGCGTACTCGCCGTCGACGAGGTTCGGCGGCGCCTGGATCCGCGCCGAGGGACCCATGATGTGGCGTGCGACGGCGATCGTCGCGGCCAGTTCCTCGAGTTCGGCGTCGGGCATTCCGCGCATCGCCGTGTCCGGCTTCGCGCGGAAGTTCTGCATGATGAGTTCCTGGATTCCGTGGTACGCCCGCTGGATGCGGCGCAGCGAGAACAGTGACTCGGCCCGCTCCTCGTACGTCTCGCCGATCCCGATCAACAGCCCTGTGGTGAAAGGGACGTTGGAGCGCCCTGCGTCCTCCAGGACGCGCAGCCGCACAGCCGGCTCCTTGTCCGGGGAACCGTGGTGGGGACCGCCGGGCTCGCTCCACAGCCGCTCGGCGGTGGTCTCCAGCATCATGCCCATGGACGGCGAGACGGGCTTGAGGCGCTGGAAGTCGGACCAGGAGAGCACCCCGGGGTTGAGGTGCGGCAGCAGGCCGGTCTCCTCCAGGACGCGGATCGCCATGGCCCGTACGTACGAGAGCGTGTCGTCGTAACCGTGCGACTCCAGCCACTCGCGGGCTTCCGGCCAGCGGTCCTCCGGCTTGTCGCCGAGCGTGAAGAGGGCTTCCTTGCAGCCCGTTTCGGCACCTCGGCGTGCGATGTCGAGCACCTCGTCCGGCGAGAGGAACATCCCGTGGCCGTCGCGGCGCAGCTTGCCGGGGACGGTGACGAACGTGCAGTAGTGGCACTTGTCCCGGCACAGCCGGGTGAGCGGGATGAAGACCCCGCGGGAGTACGTGATCACTCCGGGACGGCCCGCCGCTTCCAGCCCGGCGTCCCGGACGCGGGCCGCGGAGCGTGCGAGTTCGGTGAGGTCGTCACCGCGGGCCTGGAGCAGGACAGCGGCTTCGGCGGCGTCGAGCGTCACGCCGTCGCGGGCGCGCCGGAGAGCGCGCCGCATTGCGTTGGCGGTGGGAGCTGCCTGCGCGTTCGAAGTCATGAACCGAGCATACGAGCGGTATCGGCGGCTCTCCGGAAGTGGCCGCTGCGGGCAATATCACATCGTCTACGGTGCTGCGTGACACACGGCCGCACACCGGGGCGGCCTTTTTCCACAACTACGGGGGAATTCATGCGAGTTCGCTTTGCCACGACCACCGCCGCGCTGGTCCTCGCCGTGCTGGGCGGGGGCGCCGTCACGGCGCACGCCGCGCAGAGCGGGCCCGCCGGCGGAGTCCCGGGCGGGATATCGGCGGGCGCATCCGGCGGGACGTCCGCGGGGGCCGCCGACCGGGCACGGGGCGGCGACCAGGTCGATACGCAGGCGGCGCCGGGCCGAATATCCGGCGGAGGGAGCCGGGGCGGCACGACCAGCGGCTCCTCCAGTTCGAGCAGCAGCACCACGACCAGCGGCAGTACGAGCAGCACGGGTGGCAGCGTCAGCAGCAGCGGTGGTGGCAGCAAGACGAGCAGTTCCGGCAGCACGGGCGGTTCCGTCAGCACCAGCGGGGGCGTCAGCAAGACCACCTCGGGCAGCAGCTCGAAGGGCGGCTCGAGCGTCGGCAGCACGACCACGACGACCACCGTCGGCAGTCACAGCAGCCCCGGACCGGAGCGCAAGAAGAAGAGCAGCAGCCGCTGGTGGCTGTGGCTGGTGATCCCGCTGGTCCTCATCGTGATCGCGGTCGTGGCCGTCGCCTTCTTCGTCGCCTCCCGGCGCCGCTCCTGACGGTCGCGAACCGGGCCGTACCCGCGCCTCGCACGGGTACGGCCGGAGTTTTCCACAGGGGTTTCCCCGCACGTCTCCCGCGCGTACAAAAGTGACTCGTGGCGTCACGCAGGCGCCGTGGGACTACGGGTGCGGGGCGTGCGGCACGGGCCGCGCGCAGGGGGAGGCACATATGTCAGGCGTGGAAAGACGTGACGTGCTGCGGCTGTCGGCGGTGGCGGGCGCCACGGGCGTGCTCACTCTCGGCGGGGTGAGCTTCGCGCGCGCCGCCGATGGCACCGAGAAGTCCAGGACGATGAAGGGCCACCTGCCCACGGGCGCGCCGGACTACGTGTATCTGCCGGTCGAGGTCCCCTCCGGCGTCCGCGAGATCGAGGTGGCGTACACCTACGACAAGCCGTCCGTCCCCGAGGGCACCAAGGGCAACGCCCTGGACATCGGCGTCTTCGACGAGCGGGGCACGGGGCTCGGCGGCCGGGGCTTCCGCGGCTGGTCGGGCGGCGCGCGGGACCGGTTCACGATCAGCGCCGAGGAAGCGACACCCGGCTATCTGGCGGGCCCGGTGCGCGAAGGCACGTGGCATGTCGTCCTCGGCCCCTACACCGTGGCCCCGCAGGGGCTGAACTACAAGGTGACCGTCACCCTCCGGTACGGGAGTCCGGGCACCACGCCCCGTCCCGTCCACCCCCCGGAGCGGGCGCGGGGCCGCGGCCGCGCCTGGTACCGGGGCGACTGCCACCTCCACACGGTGCACTCGGACGGCAAGCGCACCCCGGCGGAGACCGCCGCGGCCGCGCGCGAGGCGGGGCTCGACTTCATCACCACGACCGAGCACAACACCACCTCGGGGCACGGTGCTTGGGGAGGGCTGTGGGACGAGGACTTCCTGATTCTTTGCGGCGAGGAGATCACCACCCGCAACGGACACGTTCTGGCACTCGGCACGGATCCCGGCACGTTCGTCGACTGGCGGTACCGGGCGAGGGACGGTCACTTCTCCCGCTTCGCGCGCCGCATCCGCAAGGCGGGCGGTCTGGTCGTCCCGGCCCATCCCGACTGCCCCTTCGTGGGCTGCCAGTGGAAGTTCGGCTACGAGGAAGCGGACGCCGTGGAGGTGTGGAACGGGCCGTGGACCGTGGACGACGAAGTCGCGGTCGCCGCCTGGGACAACATGCTGGTGGCTCCGCCGTCCGGCCGCGGCCCGCTCCCCGCGATGGGCAACAGTGACGCGCACGCCGAGCCGCAGAAGGTGGGCCTGCCGCAGACGGTCGTCCTCGCGGACGATCTCTCCCGCCGGTCCCTGCTGGAGGGCATACGCGCGGGCCGCAGCTACATCGCGGAGTCCTCGGCCATCTCCCTGGGGTTCACCGCAACCGGCCCGCACGGCGAACACGCGGGTATCGGCGAGCGGTTGGCGGTGAAGCGCGACGCGGAGGTGACCGTCCGCCTGGAGGTCTCGGGTGCGCCCGCGGGCGCCACGGCCAGGTTCCTCAACGACCAGGGCGAGATGTTCACCGGAGCGGTCGGCGCCGAACCTCTGAAGTGGCGCACGACTGCCTCCCTGGCGGCGTATGTGCGCGCGGAGATACGCCACCGTCCGCCCATCGGCTCGCCCGCCGGCCTGCCGGGCGCCATGGCCGCGATGACCAACCCGATCCGGCTGGGCCGCGACGACGGCTGAGGCAACGGGCCGCCGCCCGACGGCTGTAGCAACTCAGGGGCCCTCTCCGGCCGCTGACGCGTCGCCACAGGGGGAACTCATCACGCCCGAATCGGGGTTACGGCGGGCTGCGCCCGAACTCTCCCCGCCTGCAGGCGGAATGCGATCAGCCGATGTGTACAGATGTTCCCGTTACGGGTGTGCACGCGATTGGTCTGCGGCAGCATGTGGGGACCGCCGGGCGATGAGTGCCGATGGGCCGGTGCTCCTGGGCGCAGTTCGCTCCCCCGGGCTCGTCCTCAACATCGATCACAGCAATCCAGTCGACCAAGGACGCCGATGACCGACACGCCGGTGGTGCTGATCGTGTTCCTCGCCCTGGGCACGGTCGCCGTCGTTCTGGCGCTGCTTCTCGTCCGCTCGCGACAGGAGCTGAGCAGATCGCAACTGCACGCAGAAGCGACCGCGACGGAACTCGAGGGCGCGTCACGGTACGCCGCCGACCTCGGGGCGAGACTCAGGGCCGTCGAGGCCGAACTCAGACATCTCGTCGAAGCCCGCATCCCCGGCCTGGCCACCTCACTCGCCCACTCCCACGTCCCCGTCCCCGGCCCCCTCGGGACCGCGACGCTCAGCCCCGAGCTGGACCGGTCCATCGACGCCGTCCTCGCCCAGGTGCGCGAGGAGGTCACGAAGGAACGCAACCGTGTCGACGCCGCCGCCCAGGCAGCCATGCGCGGCTCCACCACAAGCATCCAGGCGCTCCTCTACCAGCTCCAGACCCTCCTCCGGCGGATGCAGGAGAAGTACGACGACCCGCTCGTCGCCGAGGACCTGCTCGCTGCCGACTTCCTCAACGAACAGGCGCTGCGCCGCATCCAGTCGACCGCCGTGGTGTGCGGGGCGTGGCCGGGCCTGACGCGGGAGGACTCACACCTCGCGGACATCGTCGTCGGTGCCTCGTCCAGGCTCAGCGGGTACGAGCGCGTCCAGATCAGCAACCTGCTGCGCGACCCGGTCGGCGTCATCGCGCGCGCGGTCGAACCGGTCGCCGTGACGCTCACCGAGCTCATGGCCAACGCCCTCCACCACTCCCACCCGGAACTGCCCGTCGTCGTCACGCTCCAGCAGGGCGACCGCGGAGTGTCCGTGATCATCGACGACTCGGGCGTCGGCATGAACGCCGAGGAATTCGCCCGCGCCAAGCGGCTGATCTCGGGCGACGAGGCGATCCTCGTCACGGAGCTCGGCGACCCTCCGCGCAACGGCTTCGCCGCGATCGGGCAGCTCGTCCGCCAGTACGGGTTCAGCGCGCACGTGGAGGCGTCGCCGTACGGGGGCGTACGTGCCGTCGTGCACCTCCCCGGCGAGCCCCTGCTCACGCTGCTCGACGAGGCGGAACATCCGATGTCGGTGATGGCTCCCTCACCCCCGCACAGGGCGCCCGCAGTTGCTGAGCGTGCGGCCACGGATGACCGCTCCCCCGCATCGACGGGGACACCGACGGCGGGCCCGACGACGGCGGGTTCACCGGCGGCGGCAGACGCGAGTGCGGGTGCGAGTGCGGGTGCCGGCACGGACGGTCCCGGGGCTCCGCGCCGGGCAGGGGCGCAGGAACTGCCGCGCCGTCGCAGGCGGCACCGTCCGGATGCGCAGGAGAAGGCGAACGCCGCGGGTGCCGGCGGCAGCGGAGGCGGTGAGCCCGCCGTGGGCAATCTGTTCCTCGGCTCGCAGACCGGCGGGGCACTCGCACCGCCTTCTCCCGAGGAGAGCGCCGAGCGCTGGTCCGCGTTCCAGAAGGGCACAGCCTCCGGACGTGCAGCCGCAGGAACGGTTCCGCCGGGCGCACCGGGTGGCCCGGGTGCGGACAGCTCTCCCGAGGAGAGGCCCGGGAGCGGGTCCGCGCGGGCGGTGCGGCCGGCCCGAACGGATGACCCTGGGGAGCCCGAACGACCGCCCGCCGCAGACAAGTTGGGCACTACGGACGAGGCAGGCGCTTCAGGAAGGGCGAGCACCACGGGCGAGGCCAGTGGCGCGAGCAACGCCGAGAAGACGAGCACCGGGACCGGCGGCACCGCCGACAAGCCCGACACCGCCGACGCGACCGGCACGGACGACGCGACCGGCACGATCGGTGCGGACGACACGAGCACCAGGACCGGCACGATCGGTGCGGACGAGACGAGCACCGGGAACGGTACGGGCGACACGAGCTCCACGACCAGCGCGCGCCGCACACGCAGCGCGACCGCTCCGGCCACCACGGCCACCACAGCCACCACAGCCACCACAGCCACCACGAACGACGCACCCGGCACAGGCAGTTCAGCCAGCACGGACCGCATGGGCAACCCGAGCGAGACCGGCGGCGCCGGGGGCTCCGGTGACCCAGACTCCGGTGACCCAGGCTCCGGTGACCCAGGCGCCGGTGCATCCGAAGGGAACGAGCCGACATGACCACTCCCTCGCACCGTTCCGTCCGCGAGGACACGTCCCGGGTGCTCGCTCCGCTCCTCGAACTGCCGCACGTGATCCACGCGGCGGTGATCTCGGGCGACGGCCTCATCGAGGGCCGCTCGCCCGACCTGGCGCGGGATTCCGCCGAGGGCGTCGCCGCGATGCTGTCCGCGCTGCAGGGCGCCGCCCGCACCACGACCGCCGCTTTCGCCGGCCAATTCGACGTCACGTTGCGGCAGACCGTGATCGAGTCCGATCTCGGCTGGGTCTTCGCGATACCCGCGGGTGACAACACATCCCTGGCCGTCTTCGCCGGGCCGGAGGTCGACATGGGTGTCGTCACGCACCAGATGCAGGTCCAGGTGGCCGCCCTCGGCTCCAAGGCCATGAGCCGTCCGGCACGGAGCGACAGTCCGGAATGAATCCGCCGTCGCGTGACCACCGGCGTCTCGTGCCCGCGTATGTGGCCACCACCGGACGCGCGCGGCCCAGCCGCAACACGCTCGACCGGCTCACGGTGCTGCATGCCCCCGCCGACCCGAGGGCCAGTGGCCTGCGCCCCGAGCAGCGACGCCTGCTGGAGCTGCTTCAGCCGGGACCGCTGTCCCTGGCCGAAACGGCGGCGCATCTGCGGCTGCCGGTCAGCGTCGTGAAGGTCATGGTGGCCGACCTCGCCGACGCCGGCAGGCTGGCGGTCCGGGCCCCCGTACCCGAAGCCGAACTGCCCGAGCGGCAGATTCTGGAGAAGGTGCTCGATGGACTCCGCACTCTCAAGTCCTCGCGAAGACGACCCCGATGACGACTCCGGCGCACGGACGAGGTGGCGCACATCCGACAGCCATCGGCACCGGCCCCGCTCCCATGCCAGGAACCCGGATGTACCTCGACGCCGAACGGCCCAGCCCTGGTGAAGCTCTGGTGGCCGGTCCGTTCCGGGTCCGCAGGACCACGTTCACAGCACGGCGTGCACCTCTGTCTGGGCGCCGCCCTCACGCGCATGGAAGCCCGTCCTGCGCTTCCCGCGCTCCTCGACCGCCTCCCGGGACTGCGCCTGGCGGTACCGCCGCAGGATCTTGACCAGGTGGAATCCTTCATCGCGCACGGCTACCGGACGCTGCCGGTCCTGCTCGACGGGCGGAGCTGACACTGTCGCGATGGCACCACGGGAACGCGGCCGGCCCTCTGCCGGTACCACACCAATCGCCCCGGTTCCGTGAGAAGTTCGAAGGACTCGTAGAGGACCTGGGGCCCTGATGACGTATAGCTGACAAGCAAGGCAGACTGACCTCTGCGGGAGTGGGATAAGGAGCGCGGGGGGCCAAGTCATGGGCGCCGAGGGGAACATCGGTCGCGGGACCGAGCGGCAGGAGCACCAGCTGTGCTTCACCGTGCTCGGACCGGTCCGTGCCCGCCGCGGCGGCCAGGAGCTGCCCATGGGCTCTCCGCAGCAGCGCGCCCTGCTCGCCGCACTGTTGCTGCGCGGCGGTCACACCGCGACGGCCGAGGAGCTGATCGACGCCATCTGGGGCGAGGAGCCCCCGGACCAGGCGAAGGCCGCGCTGCGCACGTACGCGTCCCGCATCCGCAAGGCTCTGGGCGACGACGCGGAGCTGATGGTCAGCGAGTCCGGCGGATACGCGATCCGGCCGGGTCGTGCGTACTCCGAGGTCGTCCTGGACCTCGACGTGGCCACCGCACATGTCTCGGATGCGGAGAAGTCCGCGGCGAGCGGCGACCGGCCGGGCGCGCACGAGAGCTACACCGCGGCGCTCACCCAGTGGAGCGGTGAGGCCCTGGCCCATGTGCCGGGCCCCTTCGCGGAGCGGCACCGCAGCCGCCTGACCGAGTGGCAGCTCTCCCTCCAGGAACACAGCCTTGACCTGGGACTCCAACTGGGCTGTCACACCGAGGCAGTCATTGAACTGACAGCTCTGACAGCCGCGCACCCGTTGCGGGAGCGGCTGCGGGAGCTGCTGATGCTGGCGCTCTACCGCAGCGGCAGGCAGGCCGAGGCACTCGCTGTCTTCGCCGACACGCGGCGGATGCTCGCGGACGAACTCGGCGTCGATCCCTGCGCCGAGCTCATCGCGCTCCACCAGCGCATCCTGGAGGCCGACGACAGTCTCGCCCTCGCTCCCGACGAACCGGCGGGCCCTGCCACGGCCCAGCCCGCACAGCCCGCTCAACTTCCCGCCACCGTCGCGGACTTCACGGGCCGCGAAGCGTTCGTCGCCGAGCTGAAGGACCAACTCGCCCAGGCGGAGGGCACGGTGATGGCGGTCTCCGCCGTGGCGGGCATCGGCGGGGTCGGCAAGACGACGCTCGCAGTGCACGTCGCCCACGCCGCGGCCGAGTACTTCCCGGACGGCCAGCTCTACGTGGACCTCCAGGGTGCGGGCCCTTCGGCGTCCGAACCGCAGGCGGTGCTGGGGGCGTTCCTGCGCTCACTCGGTGTGGACGACACCGGCATCCCGGAAGGGGTCGAGGAGAGGTCCGCGCTCTTCCGGTCACTTCTCTCGGGCCGCCGTGTGCTGACCTTCTTGGACAACGCGCGGGACGCGGCGCAGGTCCGGCCTCTGCTCGCAGGGGCGGCCGGCTGCGCGGCACTGGTCACGAGCCGCTTCCGCATGGTCGATCTGGCCGGAGCACAGCTCATCGACCTCGATGTGATGAGCCCCGAGGAGGCGATGACGCTCTTCACGCGCATCGTCGGCGAGGAGCGTGTCACCGCGGAGCGGCAGGCGGCCATGGCCGTGGTCGGTGCCTGCGGATTCCTCCCGCTGGCCATCCGTATCGCTGCGGCGCGGCTTGCCTCCCGCCGTACCTGGACGGTCGGCATCCTCGCCGAGAAGCTCGCCGACGAACACCGGCGCCTTGATGAACTCCAGGTCGGCGACCAGGCGGTGAAGGCCACCTTCGAACTCGGCTACGGACAGCTCGACGCCGAACAGGCCCGCAGCTTCCGCCTGTTGGGCCTTGCCGACGGCCCCGACATCTCCCTCCAGGCCGCGGCGGCGCTCCTCGACCGTCCGGCCGGGACGACCGAGTCCCTGCTGGAGTCGCTCGTCGACGCGTCCCTGCTGGAGTCGGCCGCGCCCGGCCGCTACCGCTTCCACGACCTGGTACGGCTCTTCGCCCGCGCTTGCGCCGAGCGCGACGAACAGCCCCCGTCGGAACGGGAAGCGGCCTTCTCCAGGCTGCTGGACTTCTACCTCGCCACTGCCTCGAAGGTCTTCGCCCTCGAACGGCCGGGTGAGCGGGCTCTGGACCACCTCATGCAACCGCTCGCCGACGGCATGGTCTTCGAGAGCAGAGACGAGGCACTCGGCTGGCTCTTCTCCGAGGCCGACTGCGTGCTCTCCTGCGTGCATCAGGCGGCGGAACGAGGCATGCTGCGCCATGCCGCCGATCTGCTGATCGCCGTGAAGGACTGCGCCGACTCCGGTGTCCACTCCCTGCGTTACGAACGTGCCGCCGCCGTCGTACGTGACGCGGCCCATAGCGCCGACGACGCCCTGGCCGAGGCCAGGGTCCAGTCCATGCTGACGCACACGCACATCGTCTCGGGCCGCTTCGATCAGGCGGACAAGACAGCCCAGCAGGCCGCCCGTCTCGCCGAGATCGCGGAGGACACGCTGACGACCTGCTGGTCCTTGAACCAGCGCGGAATCATCGCCAATTGCCAGGGTCGCTACACCGACGGAGAGGCGTATCTGCTGCGCGCGATCGACGCCTTCCGCGCGGACGGCAACCGACCCAGCGAAGCAAGCGCCTTGAGCAACCTCTCGCACATCAACCTGGCGCTGCGGCGTACGGACCGCGCGGTCGAGCTGGCGTGGCAGGGACTGGAGATCTACGAGAGCCTCGACCACAGGATGCGAATGGCCAACGGGAGGTACGCCCTCGGGCGGGCTCTCACACGGGCCAACCGCATTCCGGAAGGACTCGAGCAGCTGACCAAGGCCGTCGCACTCTTTCGTGAGACCAGGCAGCCACTTTGGGAAGGCGTCTCCCACTTCCGCATGGCAGAGGCCCACTTGGCGGCCGGCCGCCCGGGGCAGGCAGCGGCACACGCGGAGCAGGCGCTTGCGCTGCGGGGTATCGGCGGTGAGTGGATGCGCGGCAGGATGCTCACGGTGCTGGGCCGGGCGCTGGTGGCGCTGGGTCAGCACGACCGGGGACGCGTGTGCTGGAAGGACGCGCTTGCCGTCTTCGACGACATGGGAGCGTCGGACGCCGAAGAGGTACGCGGTCTGCTGACGCCGGCCCCAGCTGCGTAAACCTCCTGCACGGGCTCACTTATCGGACGTTCATCGATCGTTTATCGCGGCTCGGCATGGTTACTGCATCGATCCGTCGCGTCGGGGGGCAGGCGGATCTGGGGGGAGGCCGCAATCCGGCTATGGTGAGCGGCCCAAAGCCCGCCCGGCGACCCACGGGGGAGTCGCTGGGCGGGCGCGTCAGCACAATCGGCCACCAAAGCACAGGAGTTCGGCCATGAGCGAGACAACGCAGTCCACCGTTGAGGACTTCGAGAAGGAATTCCGGACCGCCCGTACCGACGACGAGAAGGACGACCGCAGCGGCGTCGAGGTGATGGACGAGCACACGCCCATCCTCCCCGAGGCCGACGACGACGGCGCCTTGGTCCCGATGGACGAGCACACGCCCATCGGCCCTGAGGCGGCACAGTCGAAGGAAGCCGCGGACGACGGCAAGTAGGCCATTTTCACGGGGGATACGGCGGGCTTGGCGTCAGCGGCGCGGAGGGGGCGCCGCTGCCGCCGGGCCCGCTGCTTGAGCGTCGGCCCAGGGGGAATCCTGAAGTTGCCGGCAGTTCGCGACTACACCGACCACTCATCTACCAGGGAGAGAAATGCCCAAAGTTCTGAGAACGCTCATCATTTGCTCGTTACTCGTAGCAGGAGCAGTCTCTCCAGCGGTGGCCGCCGGAACTTCGCCGTCCGACGTGACGAGCGCACACAGCGTCCAGATCAATGACAACAGGGACGAGCACATACCCTGATCTCCAGTAAGCCGGGTAACGGCGGAAGGGGCGGGCCGCAACGGCGGCCCGCCCCTTCGGCGTCCTAGGTGTATTGATCACGAGCGTTGTTGACGTTCGTGGGTCTTGATCATGGCGAAGACCTCCGGTGTGGTGGAGGTGTCTAGGCTTCACCGCACAACGGAGGTCTTCGTGTCCCACCGTAATGCCCGGCTGACCGTGCACGGCAGGCGGTTGCTGGTCGAACGTGTCCGCTCGGGGTTTCCGGTAGCGCATGTGGCTGCCCAGATGGGCGTTTCTCGCACCACCGCACACAAGTGGATGCGGCGATTCGCTGCAGAAGGCGATACCGGTCTGGCCGATCGTTCCAGCCGCCCGCACCGGCTGCCGAACCGCACTCCGCCGGACGTGGAGATGCGCGTTTGCGTTCTTCGCACCGAACACAAACTCGGGCCGGCCCGGATCGGACCGATCCTGGGCCTGCCGCCCTCCACGGTCCACCGTGTCCTGACCCGCAACCGGCTGAACCGTCTGTGCTTCCTTGACCGGCCCACCGGCCAAGTCATCCGCCGCTACGAACGTGACCGACCCGGCGAACTCCTCCACGTCGATGTGAAGAAACTCGGCCGTATCCCCGACGGGGGAGGCCACAAAGTCCTCGGTCGCCAAGCTTCCCGTGCGACCAAGACCGGAGTCGGCTACGACTACATCCACTCCGCCGTCGATGATCACACTCGCCTCGCCTACAGCGAGATCCACCCCGATGAGAAGGCCACCACCTGCGCCGACTTCCTCCGCCGAGCAGCAGTCCACTTCGCCCGCCTGGGCATCGACCGCATCGAACGCGTCATCACCGACAACGCCTTCGCCTACCGCCACAGCACCGCCTGGAAGCAAGCCCTCAGCCATCTGGGCGCCACCGGCAAACGCACCCGCCCCTACCGGCCGCAGACCAACGGGAAAGTAGAGCGCTTCAACCGCACCCTGCTCGACGAATGGGCCTACCTGCGGCCCTACACCAGCAACGCCCAACGCACCGCAGCCCTGACAGACTTCCTCCATAGCTACAACTACCACCGCTGCCACACCGCTCTCGGAGGCAAGCCACCCATCAGCCGCGTGAACAACGCATCAGGTCAATACACCTAGGCGCCGTCAGCCCGTCAACGGACCGATTCGACAAGGCACTCGGAGACGTCGCCGATGCGCTTCGGATTGGCCATCCGTACGTCCACGGGCTCGGTGTCCCGGCTGCCGACCTCCACCTTCGCCTCGCCGGAGTCGACGTAACTCCCGGCGGCGTCAAGGAACTTGACCTTCACCTGATAGGTCGTGGTGTAGCTCTTCGGGTTCCGGACCTCGACCACGGCCTTCGCCTCGCTGCCGGTCTGCGCCGCGCACTGCGTCACGGTGCCGGTCGCCGTCCTGTTGCTGGCGCTTCCGTTCCTCGAACCCGTCGTCCCCGTGGTGCTGTTGTAGCGGCGCGACCCGCTGTAGGAACCGCTGTCGGAGTCGTGCCGGTCCTTGCCCACGCTGTCGTAGCTGCTTCCGCTCTTGCTGTGGCTGCTGGAACTCGAGCTGCTGCACCCGCCCGACTTGCCGCTGCTGCGGCTGCCGCCCTTACGTGCGGTGCTGAAACCGCTGAGCGCGACGAGTACGACCGCCACGGCCGCGATGAGCTTGAGATGGCGCGACATGGTTGAGACCCCCGATTCTTGACATGGCCACTGAGGGCTCATGCCCCCGTGAGGGGACGCCGCGAGGTGGCCGAGGGGTTCCACCAGGCGTACCGTTTTCTGCGGGACGGCGCACGCCTGCGTCGTCCGCCTGCTTCCCGACGGGAGAAGCCCCCGCGGGGAGGAGCGACCCGGCGCCCGGAAGCGAGGCGTAGCAGATGGTCCGCAATCTGCTCGGCATCCTGTTCGCGCTAGTCGGAGCGGCCGCGGCCGCGTGGAGCCCCTTCCTCACCTGGTACGGCGGCCGCCTCGGCCGCGACTACCGGGTCAGCGAGCTGTTCACGTCCGCCGGCATCACCGGCACCCAGGCGGGCGTGTGGACGGGCCTCTTTCTTCCCATGGTGGGGGCCGCCGCGATCACCCTGCTGGCGGCGCTGCTGCGCTCCCGTCTGCTCGTGGCGCTGGCCGGACTCATCGTGCTCGGCTTCACCGTCCTGTGGATGGTCCGCCAGGGGCAGGAGGCGGGCACCCTCACGGCCGGCGCCGGCGGACTGGGCGAGGGCGTGGGCTACGCGGTCGGCGGCGGAGCGCTGCTGCTGATCGGCGCGCTCGTGATGCGGGGGCGCCGCGCCAAGGGTCGCCGCCGCAAGGGCCAGGGACGCCGCGGCCGCGTGGACGACAGCGCCGCCGCCCGCGCGGTCCCGCACGAGAATCACGAGTACTCCGAACTGCCGCAGCCCTACGGCTCGTTCGACACGATGCCCGGCCCGCACGGCGCGTACCAGGCGGACGACTGGCAGGTCTACGGCCGGCGCCACGATCCGTACTTCGACGACGACTCCACGCCCGCCGAGGAGTGGGACCCGTGGGCCGCCGGACATCCCGAACGTCCGCCCACGGTCCGGCCCCCCTTCATCCGTCCGGCCGAGGACGGGGAGGACAAGGGCAAGGAGGCGGAGGAGACCCCGGCCGAGCGGCCCGGGCAGGCGTCGGACGAGACGGCCGACCAGGCGCCGCAGGGACCGCAGCAGCAGCCTCCGGCCGCCGAGCCTCCCGAGGAGGAGGACGGCCGCGGCCAGGAGGGCACTCGGCGGTTGCCGCGAAGACCCGACCACCGCCGCAGCGGTCCGTACGACTGACGCGGACCCGGCCGCGCTCCCCGACCTGTGCGCCCCCGGCCTCCGGAAACCCGCCGGGCTCAACGGCCCGTCAGCGAGCACCTCCGTGCCGAAGAGCGCGCTTCAGTGCCCCGCGCTTCAGAGCTCCGCGCTTCAGTGCCCCGCGCTTTCAGTGCCCCGGCAGGAACAGGCAGAACGGATGCCCCACCGGATCGAACAGGACGCGGACACCTTTCTGCGGCTGGAATTCCGCGACGACCGCTCCCCCGGCGACGGCATGGGCCGAGGCGATGCCGAGATCGTCGACCTCGATGTCCAGGTGGATCATCATCTGCTGGTCGCCCCGCCCGGCCGGCCACACCGGCCTGACGTGCTCCGGCTCCGTCTGGAACGAGAGTCCGGGCCCGCCGTCCGGCGCTTCGAGCATCACCCAGTCCGGCTCGTCCGACTTCACCCGCCAGCCCAGCAGGTGGTGGTAGAAGTCCGCCAGCGCACGCGGATCGGGTGCGCCGAGCACGATGCCGGCAAGTCTCGTCCGCGGTCCGCCGCTCACAGCGCCTCCTCGTCCCGAGCCTCCTCGTCCCGAAGGCCGTGACCGATGTGCTCAGGTCTGACGGGCCTGCCCGGTGCCCTTCTCGGCGTCCAGCGCGTAGACGCAGCGGTCCTTGCTGCAGGCGTAGACGACACCGCGGTCGGCCACCGGCGACCCGGTGATCTCGCCGCCCGTGGCGAGCTTCCAGCGGAGTTGGCCGCCAACCGCGTCGACCGTGTAGAGGCAGTGGTCCGCCGAGCCGAAGTGCACACGTCCGTCCGCGACGACGGGCGCGCCCACCAGGTCGCCGGCGGCGGCGAACCGCCACCGCGGCGTACCGCTGACAGCGTCCAGCGTGTACAGCGCGCCGCCGCTGCCCAGGTGCACGAGCCCGTCCGAGACGACGACCGGCTCCGTCGAGTGCCGGGCCTCCGTCGCGATCCGCCACCGGTCCTGACCGGTGACGGCGTCGAGGGCGTAGACGGTGCCGAGGTAGTCGGCGAGGTACACGCCGCCACCCGCGACCGCCGGGCCGTGCACGAACGCCGGTGGGCTGAGGAAGGCCGCCGGGGCCTCGAAGCGCCACCGCTCCGCGCCGCTGACGCCGTCCAGCGCGTGGACGCGGGCACCCGCGCACACGTACACCACGCCGTCCTCGGCAGGGGTCAGCCGCAGCGGGACCCCTCCGGTGGCCGCGGCGTCGCCGACCGGGTACGACCAGCGCTCGGCGCCCGTACGGGCCTCCAGCGCGAACAGACGGCCCTCGCCCCACGTGTAGACCGTGCCCTCGTGCACCGAGGGGCCGGCCTCGCGGGTCTCGAACTCGGTCTGTGCGCCGCCGAGTTCCCACAGCTTCTCGCCGTTGGCCGCCTCCCACACCTGCACGCCGCCGCCACGCGTACCCGTGACGACGGTGCCGCGGTCGACCTGGAGGGAGAACACCCAGCCGTCGGTCGCCAGCCGCCACAGCTCGGAGCCGTCGCGTGCGTCCAGCGCGTAGAGGCTGGGCCCGTCGGAGGCGTGCACACGTCCGCCGGAGACCTCCATGGACCAGGCAACCTCGCGCGTCCTGAACTGCCGGCGTCCGCTGGTGACGTCGAGCGCGTGAACCTCGAAGGAGGTGACGTAGAGCAGATCGTCGGCGACGGCAGGCGTGCCCCACACGTCGTTCGACATGCGGAAGCGCCACGGACGCCAGCGCTGCGGCTGCGACTGGCCGGCAGGCGCCTCACCGACGGCGCCGGGCGGCGGAACCGCTCCGGTCGGCCCCGCGAGAGGAGGCGGAGACGCCTCACCACCCGCGCCGGGGGCGGGCGCCACAGCTCCGGCTCCGGTGACCGGCGCACCGTTCGGCGGCCGGACCCAGCCGGTCGCGGGACCGGCGGCCTCGGCGCGTGCGTCCTCGGAGCGGCGCGGCCCGGGTCCGATGGGCACGTGCGAGCCGGGCAGCCGTACGGGAGCACCGTCCGCAACGTCCGGCGGCGCCGGCGCCTCGGCGGGCTGGACGGGCGCCGCGGCATGAGCGGAGCGGTCCGCCCGGCCGCCCTGTGCCGAGTGAGCGGGGTGCGACGCGATCGAACCGACGGCCGAGGGGCCTCCCGGACCGGCCGGGATGGCGTGCCGGGGCCCGCCACGGTGCCCTCCTCCGCCTGCGGCGTGCGCCGGCGGTGCCTGTGTCACGGCGGGAGGAGCGGCGGCGGACGGTGCCGGCTGTGCGGCACCGCCGTCGGGCCCACCGTCCGGCGGACCGTCCTGGCGGTGGGCGGGCCGCCTCGGCGTGGGGCGTGCCCCGCGCTTGCGCTCGATGAGGGCCACCGCGCCCGCCGGCAGCCAGGCCGAGGCCGTGCCGCTGTCGTCGCCTCCCGAGGAGAACAGGTGCGGGGCGAGCTGGGACTGGATGTCCGCCGGGGTGGGACGCTCCTCCGCCGCCATGCGCATGCACGGGTCGATGAGCGGCCGCAGCTCCTCGTTCATCCCCTCCAGGTCCGGGCCGTCGCGCAGCAGCATGAAGACCGTCTCCACCGGGTTCGCGCCGTGAAAAGGCGCGTGCCCGGTGGCTGCGAAGACCAGCGTGGAGGCGAGGGAGAAGATGTCGCTCGCGCCCGTGACGCTGCGGGAGTCCCGTGCCTGCTCGGGAGACATGTACGCGGGCGTGCCGACGGCCACGTTCGTCATGGTCAGGCGGGTGTTCGAGACACCGGAGGCGATGCCGAAGTCGATGACGCGGGGCCCGTCCTCGACCACGAGGACGTTGGAGGGCTTCAGGTCGCGGTGGACGAGCCCGGCACCGTGAATGGACTGGAGCGCCTCGGCGACTCCGGCCGCGAGCCAGCGGACGGCCTGCACCGGCAGTGGTCCGCACTCGTTGACTATCTCCTCGAGGGAGGGCGCCGGTACGAACGCCGTCGCGAGCCACGGCACGGCAGCCCTGGGGTCGGCGTCAACGACGGCCGCGGTGTAGAAGCCGCTGACGGCGCGGGCGGCCTCGACCTCACGCGTGAAGCGCACACGGAACAGCTGATCCTCGGCGAGCTCGGTGCGTACGGTCTTGATCGCCACACGCCGGCCGGACGCCGAACGCGCGAGGTAGACCAGCCCCATGCCCCCGGCGCCGAGCCGGCCGAGCACCTCGAACTGGCCGATCCGTCGCGGATCGTGCTGCGTCAGCTGCTCCACCACTTACCTGCCACCTCCCCGTCGGGGCCACTCGACTCCCCGCCCCGTGCAGCTTCTCACTGCCGTACCGGACACGCGGTCCACAGGCTGATTCTTCCTGCCCAAGGCGGTGGTTGCGAACCCGGGGGCCGCCCCTGCGGGTCTGCGCAGGCCAAACAACGAAGCGCGAGGCTTCATTCCAGTCCTCGCGCAGGTCCGTACGGGGCGGACCCGGTGTTCACCGCGCGGCTGCCGGCCCCTCACGCCGTACCCGCCGAAGCGGGCCCGCAGGTCACCGGCGCGGCCCGGCGAGGACGCCGTCCGCCCGCGGCGGATGTCTGTGCCCGTACGGCCATGGCCCGTCTGCCTCCCCTGCTCCGCCCTGCCTCTGCTTCTGCTCCGCCCCCCGGCGTGTGCGGACGATTCCACTCGTACGGCACGCTAGCCGCGTTCTGGAATCCGCGCAGGCCGATGATTCGAACGCACAGTGTTCTGCCCTCCGGTCCGCCCGCCTGTGCAACCTTCCGCCCCCGCTCCCGTCCCGCTTCCCGCCCCGTCTCCCGTCATGTACGTCTGCCCGCTCGGACGGCCGGGACCCACCCCGTATCACGGCGGGTGCCATCCCATTGGATGCGGCCGAATCGCGCGCCCGTTCCCCGTCGATAAGCTGACGGCATGACAGGACAAGTTCGAACCGTCGACGGGCGAGTGGCGGGTCGCCGCGGACAGGCGACGCGGCAGAAGCTGCTCGACTGCCTCGGCGAGATGCTCAGCTCGTCGCCGTATCGCGATGTCAAGGTCATTGATGTCGCACGGCGGGCGGGCACGTCCCCGGCGACCTTCTACCAGTACTTCCCGGACGTCGAGGGCGCCGTCCTCGAACTGGCCGAGTCCATGGCGAAGGACGCCGCCGCGCTCAGCGAGCTGGTGGCGGACCGTTCCTGGGCCGGCAAGTCCGGCTGGCGCACCGCGGAGGAGTTCGTCGACGGATTCCTCGCGTTCTGGCGCAAGAACGATGCGATCCTGCGGGTGATCGACCTTGGTGCGGCCGAAGGCGACAAGCGCTTCTACAAGATCCGCATGAAGGTCCTGAACTCCGTCAACCAGCCGCTGACCGACTCCATCAAGGACCTGCAGGCCAGGGGCAGGGTCGACAAGGATGTCAACCCTGCGGCCACGGCCGGAGCCCTCGTGATGATGCTGGCCTCCGTGGCGGGCCATCAGAAGGGCTTCCAGACGTGGGGCGTGAAGCAGGCGGACCTGAAGCCGAATCTGGCGGTGCTCGTCCACCTCGGCGTGACGGGCCGCAAGCCCACCAGATGAACCGTTTCCCCTGAGCACCCCGAAAAACGTTTCTCCCTCTCCTCCCGGAGACGGCGATCGCCCTCCGTCTCCGCGCTTTCTCCGCGATCTCCCGCAATCGCCCCGCACCCCGCCGACAGCGGCCTCCACGTACTCTTCCCGTGACGCTTCCGTGACGGGAACACCGCGCCACCAGCACTAAGCTCTCCGTCATGCCCATGACCGACGACGGGGTTCCCGTTCACATCATCGGCGCCGGTCCTGGTGGGCTGGCCACCGCCGCAGCACTCCACGAACTCGGCATCAGCACCGTCGTGCTCGAGAAGTCCCCGTCGGTCGCCGCGTCCTGGCGCGCCCACTACGACCGGCTGCGGCTGCACACCACGCGGGGCTGGTCGGCGCTGCCCGGACTGGAGATACCCCGCTCGTACGGGCGCTGGGTCGCCCGCGACGACTTCGTCCGCTACCTGGAGAGCTACGCCGAGCACTTCGGCATCGAAGTGGCCACCGGCGTCGAGGTCGACACGATCGAGCGAAGCGGCGCGGACTGGGTGCTGCACGCGAACGGCGGACGGAGGCTGACCACGCCCGTCGTCGTCGTGGCCACCGGCTACAACCACACCGCGCGCATCCCGGCCTGGCCCGGACGCGAGAGCTTCCAGGGCGAACTGCTGCACGCCTCCCGCTACCGCAACGCGAAGCCGTACGAGGGCAAGGACGTGCTCGTCGTCGGCGCCGGGAACACGGGGGCCGAGATAGCCGCGGACCTCGCCGACGGCGGGGCCGCGCACGTGCGGCTCGCGATACGCACCGTCCCGCACATCGTGCGGCGCTCCACCCTGGGCTGGCCCGCTCAGGCCAACGGGATCCTGTGCCGCCGGCTGCCCACGCGGCTGGTGGACCGTCTCGCGGCGCGCATGGCAAAGATCGCCATCCCCGACCTGTCCTCACGCGGCCTGCCGCGGCCGGACACCGGGCTCTACACCCGGGCCCGGCAGGGGGCGATCCCCGTGCAGGACGTGGGGCTGATCGCCGCCGTACGGAAGGGCAAGGTCGAGCCCGTCGCCGCGGTGGAGTCCTTCGACGGGGAGAAGGTGCGGCTCGCCGACGGGGCGGCGCTCGCCCCCGACGTCGTCATAGCGGCGACCGGCTACCAGCGCGGACTCGAGGACCTCGTCGGGCACCTCGGCGTGCTCGACGAGACCGGCCGCCCGCTGGCGCACGGCCGCCGCACCCACCCGGAGGCCCCCGGGCTCTACTTCATCGGCTACACGAACCCGCTCAGCGGAATGCTCCGGGAGCTGTCGCTGGACGCGCGCAGGATCGCGAAGGCGGTCACGCGGGCGGCGGCCTGACGCGCACCGGCCGCGGCGCCGGGGCGGCAGCGGCTCACGCGCAGACCTCGTGGACGGCTGGACCGGTGGCACCGGGCTCGATCCAGGGCTGGAGCGTCAGGGTCTCGTCGTAGTCGCCGCCGTTCTCGCTGCGGAAGGCCAGCGGCTCCGCCTCGGGCAGGGCGCGCAGCCGCTCGCGCAGGGCATCGGCGTACTCCCGGTGGCCCTCGTCCGTGAGCCGGTCCGCTCCGTACACCACGAAGGGCCGGTGAGGGGCCATGCCCGTGTACCAGAAGGTGCCGTGCAGCAGCGGCCACAGCACGTCGTTGACGTATCCGTGGATGCCGCGCGGAGCGAAGCCCGGCTCGCGGGAGCCGACCGAGGTGATGACCAGCGCGCGCTTGCCCGCCAGGCCGCCCTCGCCGTAGCGCAGGATGCGCCCGTCAGGGCCACGCAGCCCGAACGCGAATCCCTGGACGAGTACGCGGTCGAACCAGCCCTTCATGATGGCGGGCGGCCCGAACCACCACATCGGGAAGTGGAAGACCAGGGTGTCGGCCCAGGCGATCTTGCGCTGCTCGGCGCGGATGTCCTCGCTCTGCTCGTCCGCCGTGTACGCGCGCTCCTGCTCGGCGCCGACACTCAGCCGGGCCGCGTCGCTCGTGCCGGGCCCTGCCGGGCGTACGTCGGCGGCGTCCAGGACCGCCTTCCAGCGCATGGCGTACAGGTCGGAGACCTGGGTCTCGTGCCCGTACGCGGTCAACTCCCGCAGCCCTTCCCGCATGAGGGACGCGTTGAGGGAGCGCTGCTCGGGGTGGGCGAAAATCCAGAGAACCTTCATGGCTCGATGCTCCGACGTCCGCAGTCGCCGAACGAGTGGCCAGATGGCCAGCATGTGGAAGAATCTGGCCATGACCGTTGTGTCCTCCTCGTCCGCCTCGCCCTCCCCCACGCCGCGCACCGGCGCCCCGTTCCACGACGACGGGCGGCACCGCGTCGCCGTGCTGGTGCGTCCCGGCGTGATGCCGCTCGAACTGGGGCTTGTGCACCAGATGTTCGGCGCCGCGAGGAGCCCGGAAGGCGGCGCGGAGGGCGGCGCCGCGCTGTACGAGACCGTCACCTGCGCGGTCACGCCCGGCCCGCTCCGTACGAACGCGGACTTCACCGTCCACGTCGCGCACGGGCCTGAAGCCCTGGGCGATGCGGACACCGTGATCGTCCCGGCCACCCACGAGGACGACGACCCGGAGACGACGGGACGCCTCGGCGCCCCGCTCGCCCAGGCCCTCAGCCACATCCGCCGCCCGGGCACGCGCATCGCCTCGATCTGCACGGGCGCGTTCGTGCTGGCGGCCGCCGGATGGCTGGACGGCATGCGGGCCACGACGCACTGGAAGTCGGCCGAGGACTTCCGCCGCCTCTTCCCGCACGTCGACCTCGACCCGGACGTCCTCTACACCCACGAGGGCGAGGTCCTCACCGCGGCCGGCGAGGCAGCGGGCATCGACCTGTGCCTGCACATGATCCGCGGGGACCACGGCGCGGCTGTCGCCAACGACGTCGCCCGGGCGACCGTCGTACCTCCCCACCGGGAGGGCGGCCAGGCCCAGTTCGTGCCGCGTCCGGTCGCGGAGCCCTCGGTGCGCTCCTCGACGGGCGCCGCGCGCGCCTGGGCGCTCCGCCACCTCCACCGCCCCCTGTCGCTGCGCGAGCTGGCCGAGCAGGAGGCCATGAGCGTACGGACGTTCACGCGCCGCTTCCGCGAGGAGACCGGGCTCACCCCCGTGCAGTGGCTGACGCGGCAACGCATCGAGCGGGCACGGCAGTTGCTGGAGGAGACGGACATGCCGGTGGACGCCGTCGCGGCACGGTCGGGCTTCGGTACGGGGGCATCGCTGCGGCAGCACATGCACACGGCGCTGGGTGTCTCCCCGCGCGCCTACCGGGTCACGTTCCGGGGCGGGGCCCTCTAGGCGGTGTCTCTTCGATCACGTGAGATCCATTGGGCGGCTGACGGCAGCGGCCCATCACGGGAGTCGGCAGCCAGAAAATGTGTCGAACGCTGAGTCGACCTTTGAGAAGGTCCTGAGTGGCCCGGAACCAACCCACCTACAACGTAAGGAAGCCCGTGCCGCGTGCCGTCACGTTGATCCGCTCTGCCTCCCTGTCCGATGTTGCGGAGTACGCCTACGCGGCCACGGCCCCGGCCGAGTCGCGGCTGATCTTCCTGGCCGGAGCATGTCCTCTGAATGAGGATGGCTCCACTGCGGCGATCGGGGACTTCGCGGGGCAGGCGGCCAGGGCTGTGGAGAACATGCGGACCGCTCTGACGGACTCCGGCGCGTCACTGCACGATGTCATCAGCACCCGCGTTCTCGTTGCCTCCCACCGGCAGGAGGACCTTGTGACGGCGTGGGAGGTCGTCCGGGACGCGTTCGGCGACCACGACGTGCCCAGCACATTGATGGGTGTCACCGTGCTCGGCTATGACGGACAGCTCGTAGAGATCGAAGCCATTGCCGCCGTGCTTGATTCCTGAGCCGATGGGCTGTCCCTGCCGGGGGACCCAACTGCCCCGCCTGGGTTCTGGCTCCGGTCTCGATCGGAGCCGAACGAGGAGGGCGGCAGCGGTGAAGGTGCCGAGACAGACGTACCCGCGATCGTCGTAGCGGGTGGCGACGGCCCGGTCAGATCCCCCTGCTGAGCAGGCCAAGACTACGAACCACCTGTTCGAAGAGACGGGGCCTAGGTGCTCCCGGCGCGCGCCGCTTCCGCTTCCGCCTCCGGCCTGCCCCGTCCACGTATCACCAGTGCCATCAGCGCCGCGGTGCCGCACAGGGCTCCCGAGGCGATCCAGGCCACGTCGTAGCTGCCGAACGTGTCGCGCACCAGGCCCGTCAGGAACGCGACGATCGATGCGCCGACCTGGTGCGAGGCGAGGACCCAGCCGAAGACGATCGCCCCGTTGTCGCCGAAGTACCGGTGGCACAGGGCGATGGTGGGCGGCACGGTGGCGACCCAGTCGAGGCCGTAGAAGACGATGAAGAACAGCATCGACGGACGCACGTTCTGCGCGAACAGCATCGGGAGGAAGAGCAGCGAGACACCGCGCAGCGCGTAGTAGACGGCGAGCAGCCTGCGCGCGTCGAAGCGGTCGGTGAACCACCCGGAGGCGACCGTGCCCACCAGGTCGAAGACGCCGATCACGGCGAGCAGCGAGGCGGCGGCGGGCACGGGCATGCCGTGGTCGTGCGCGGCGGGTACGAAGTGCACGCCGACCAGCCCGTTCGTGGAGGCACCGCACACCGCGAAGGTGCCGGCCAGCAGCCAGAAGACCTTGGTGTGCGCCGCGTCGTACAGGGCCCGGAGCGCCCGCTTCGCGGCTCCGGGGGGCGGGGTCGGCGGCGTGACGTAGCCGGCGCCCGCCCCGTACGGAAGCAGCCCCACGTCCTCGGGGCGGTCGCGCAGCACGAGCAGTACGAGCGGCACCACGGCCAGCGCGGCGAAGGCGACGGTCAGCGAGGCCACCCGCCACCCGGGGCCCTCGACCAGCAGCGCCACGAGCGGCAGGAACACCAGCTGCCCGGCGGCTCCGCCGGCGGTGAGGATGCCGCTGACCAGGCCGCGGCGCTCGATGAACCACCTTCCGGAGACCGTCGCGGCGAAGGCCAGAGCCATCGAGCCGGTGCCGAGCCCGACGAGGAAACCCCAGCACAGGATGAGCTGCCAGGTGGCATCCATGAAGACGGTCAGCCCGCTGCCCGCGGCGATCAGCAGCAGCGCCCCCGAGACGATGCGGCGGATGCCGTAGCGCTCCATGAGGGCGGCGGAGAAGGGCGAAGTGAGGCCGTAGAGCAGGACGTTGACGGATACGGCGGCGGAGATGGTGCTGTGCGACCAGCCGAACTCCGAATGCAGCGGATCGATGAACACGCTCGGCGTGGCCCGGAACCCGGCGGCGCCGACGAGCGCGACGAACGACACGGCCGCCACCCACCAGGCGCGGTGCACGCGCGGGGCGCGTCGCCGCAGGGCTGGCGTGCGGCCCTTGCCCCCGGCGCCGGGTCCCTTGGCAAGGGACGTGGGTCCGGTGTCCGGTCCGACGGCAGGCTCGATGGACGGCTCGATGGCCGGCTCGATGGTTGGTTCCGTCTCCGGCTGCGTCGCCGGCTCGCTCGCCGGTCCCGTCGCTCGTTCGGTCGCTCGCTCGGTCACGGATTCAGCCTCCGCCGGCGGTCACCGTCGCACGAGTGGCCCGGAGGCCACGTTGTGCGAGGATCGGGCCATGACTTCGAGCGCCTTCCGCCACCCAGGGCTCCACCGTGTTGCCGTGCTCGTGCGGCACGGCCTGCTGCCGATGGAACTCGGCATTGCGCACCGGATGTTCGGCCGCTCCTGGGACGAGCACGGCAAGCCGCTGTACGAGGTCGTCACCTGCGCGGTGACGCCGGGTCCCGTCCGCACGGACGCCGACTTCACCGTCCACGTCGCACACGGCCCGGAGGCCCTGGCCGAGGCGGACACCGTGATCGTGCCCGCCTCGCACGAGCTGGACGAGCCCTACGCCAGCGGCCGCCTGGAACCCGCGCTGGCCGACGCCCTGGGCTCGATCCGGCCCGGCACCCGCATCGCGTCGATCTGCACGGGTGCGTTCGTGCTGGCCGCGGCCGGGATGCTGGACGGCAGGCGCGCGACGACGCACTGGGCCTCCTGCGAGCGCCTCCAGCGGCTGCACCCCGGCGTCGAGGTCGACCCGGACGTCCTCTACGTGGCGGACGGCAACGTGCTGACCTCGGCGGGCGTCGCGTCCGGCATCGACCTGTGCCTGCACATGGTGCGCGAGGACTTCGGCGCCGCCGTCGCCAACTCCGTCGCACGCCGCACCGTCGTGCCGCCACACCGGGACGGCGGCCAGGCACAGTTCATAGAGCGTCCGGTGCCGCAGCCAGGCGTCCACACCACGGGCACGGCCCGCGCGTGGGCTCTGCGGCACCTCGACAGGCCCGTTGACCTGCGCGAGCTGGCGGAGCAGGAGGCCATGAGCGTACGGACGTTCACGCGGCGCTTCCGCGAGGAGACCGGGATGAGCCCGCAGGTGTGGCTCACGCGGCAGCGCGTCGAGCGTGCTCGGCATCTGCTGGAGAGCAGCCCGCTGTCCGTCGAGAACGTCGCGCGGGACGCGGGCTTCGGTTCACCGTCCTCGCTGCGGCTGCACTTCCAGGCGGCGCTCGGCGTCTCACCCAGCGCCTACAGGCGTACCTTCAGGGTCCGGGGTGCCGGTTCGGACCCGGCCGTCGGTGCGGACGCGGGCGCGGACGGGACCGCGGCTTGAGGGCCCGGCCCGGATCTCCTGACGCCTGCGTGATCCGGTCGCTCAGCCAGGAGTTGACGCCATCGAGCGCCGTCCTGGCGATCGCCGTCGGGTGGCCCGTGAAGCCGTGGGGTGACTCGGGGTAGACCCGGATCTCGACGTCGTTGCCGGCCGCCGACAACCGGCCTGCCAGGGCCAGGTTGTCCTCCAGCAGCACGTCCTCGCTTCCGACGATCAGCAGCGTCGCGGGAAGCCCGCGAAGGACGCCGTGGACGGGAGAGACGTCGGGATGGGTGCGGTCCTCCACATGGCCGGCGTAGGCCTGGATGAAGTACTCGTCCGCGATGCGGCGACCGGCCGGGGTCCGTGCGCTCAAGTCGTAGGTGCCGAATTGAAGTGCGGCGCCGGTGAACCGGCCGGCGGCGCCCCGGTCTCGCAACCGGAGCAGGGTCGCCAGGGCGAGTGTGGCCCCGGCGGAGCTCCCGCCGATCGCGAGCCGCGGCGTTCCGAAGCGGGCACCGGCTTCTTCGACGAGCCAGAGAGCCACCGCTTCGCAGTCGTCCGGCGCCGCCGGCCAGGGGTGCTCGGGCGCCAGCCGGTAGTCCACGCTGACAACGGCGACTTGCAGGGCATCGGCGAGCTCGCGGTTGCGTTCGTCCCCTCGCGCCGCGGAGTCCATGTAGAAGCCGCCGCCGTGTATGTCCAGGTAGACGCCCCTCGGCGGACCGCCGACAGGCGTGAAGATCCTTACGGGGACGCGCACTTCCGCCGCTTCGACCGTCACCTCGACGGCAGGCGGATCGGCGGCACGAGGAGCGGACCTCCTCGCTCGTGCCTCCTTCAACTCCTCCAGCGTGCCGGGACCCCTGCCTGCCGTCCTCGACCGGTAGAAGTCACGAGCCTCGTCGACCTGCTCCACGGGCACATCGGCGAGCAGTGCGTCCAGCGCGAATCGCACGCACCCCTCCTCATCGAGCCCTTCTCAGAAGGACACTGTCGCACCCACGGCTGCGGTGCTACGCGGATAAGCCCCCGTCCGCGCTGCTCACCGCGCCCACCGCCAACTGCTCGGCGGGCACGCCGGAAAGGGCGGCGACGGGGCCCTGGCCACCGCCGGAACGGTCCAGTTCGCACCAGATGCGCTTGCCGAAGTCCTCGCGCTGCCAGCCCCAGCGGTCGGCGAGGCCCGAAACCAGCTCCAGACCGCGGCCGTTGGTGTCCTCGCCGTCGGCGTGACGCTGCCGGGGCGGGCATGTGCTCAGGTCCGCCACCTCGACGCGGACGGATCCCTGCGTGTGGCGTCCGGGCAGCAGCATGCGCAGCACCGACGGAGTGCCCGCGTGCACAACGGCGTTGGTCACCAGCTCCGAGACCAGCAGCAGCAGCGTCTCCGCGAGGGCCTCGTCGCTGCCGATACCGCAGCAGGCCAGCCTCGACCTGGCCCACCTTCGCGCGCGCCCCACCTCCGCCGGGTCCGCCCCGATCTCCAACTGCACCTGAAGCACCCGCACTGCTGACTCCGTCCGAAACTGCCGAGCACATCGCCACGCGCTGTCGCGGGATCACGGACCGTGACCCTGGGAACAGCATGATTGACGCATAGTTGGGGCAACAAGCGCTTCAGGCATATTCCGGCGCAAAGGAGTAGTGGTACTTCATACTGTGCGGCACCACTCGGAGGGGAGTTTCACGGACGTACGTGACGTAAGGCGTCCGTCAGCGGGCAGCCGGGAGCGGGCGCGATGCGCTGAGGGGCGTACGGAGAGGGGGGCGGGGCGGCGCGAGCAGCCGGGAGTTCGCCCGTAAGGCGGTTCGGCTCGGGCTGGTGCGCAGGCGCGAGAAGGGCACGAACGCTGGCCTGGCGGAGGGATGCTCAGGCGGAGAGCGGACCGGCAGCCGTCTCCTGCGTGGCGGTCGAGAGGTCGGGATAGCAGTCGAAGAGACGGCGCACTCCGAGCGCGGCCAGCACGCGGTTCACATGCGATCCGTCCTCGGCACCCTTTGCGGGCAGAATCAGCCGCAACTGCCCGGCGCAGGACCGCATCAGCCGGCGTGAGGCGATAAGGACGCCCACACCGCTGGAATCGCAGAAAAGCACTTCCGAGAGATCGAGGACGAGGCTCCGCCGGCCTTCGGCAACGGCGTCGTGCACGTGCTGCCGCACGGCGGGTGAGGTGACCAGATCCATCTCTCCGGAGACCCGGAGAACGGCCCACTCCCCCCGTTCCTCCTCCGACACCTTCAACGACACGTTCTCGTATCCCCTTCGCTCGACTACACCTGCCCGGGCCCTGCGCACGTTCCGGAACGCTCCCTTCCTTGTGCGGCTGCCCGGCCCCCCACGGTCAAAACGAGCCAGTAACCAGAGCCTATGCGCTCGATGGCCGTTCTCCCCCGCAATGGTCGCAGTCATACCCGCATAACTCCCTGGCATTTTCGGGTGTGATCGCGCATCGATACGTCCTGAGCAATATCGCAACGTGACGGGATCGACACCATCAGCGATCAGCACTGGCAGCACATTGCCGCAAAGGGCCGTGCGTTGTCAGCCCCTCGCACTACATTCGAGGTGCCGGCTTGCGACAGGATCGCGACGGGCACGGCAATGGGGGCACTCCCCCTCGCTCCGCTGGGGGCCCCCACCCAGGCCGAAGGCTCTGGGGGAGGCACGGAATTCGGCTGGGAGTCACGATGGCGAACGAGACACCACCGCGCTGGGACCGGAAGATGCAGCAGCGTCTCGCGCGAGGTGAAGCCGCGGCGCTGGGCGAGTTGTACGACCGTTTCGCTTCGCTCGTGCACAGCCTGTCCCACCGGGTGCTCGAGGACGAGGCGGCCGCCGACCGCACCACGCGCGACGTGTTCGGCTACATCTGGGAGAACCCGCACGCCTACGACCCGAAGAAGGGCCCGATGCGCTCCTGGATAGCGGGAGTCACGCAGGAGATCGCGGCCGGGAGGCTGCGCAGACAGCACCGCGAGGAAGGGCCGCAGTCCCCCGATTCGCCTGAGCGGCGGGAGCAGATCGAGGAGAAGGTGCGCGCCGCGTCGACGGCCGCCCGCGCGGACTACATCGTCACGTCGATGCCCTCCTCGCTGCGCGCGGCGCTCGAGCTGACGTACTTCCAGCGCCGCGACTACCGCCAGACGGCACGGCAGTTGGGCGTGACGGAGGACGAGGCACGGCGGCGGCTGCGGCTGGGCCTCCAGCTGCTGTCGTCGGCCACGAGCCACCCGATGCCGGCGCACTCGAACGGCCCCGGGCGTTCCCGGTGAACGGGCCGTATGGACAGTTCCCCGGCGGCCAGGAGGAGCCGGACGACAACGGCGGCCCCAGAGAAGGCGATCCGGGATCCGGCGGTACGGGCGCCACCGGCAACGGCAGCGGCGCCACCGGCAGCGAGTGCCCGGGCGGAGGTGCGCACCGCATACCGCCTCCCCGCAGCCCGGCGGAGGACTCGCCGTTCCGCACGGACCCGCCCGAGGCACCACTGCCCGGTGCGCCGCCCGAACTCCCGGACGTTCCCCGGCAGTACGAGCCGCACGAGCCGTCCGGCGCGTGGCCGGAGCGGTCATCGGAGCCGCCCCACGAGCCGGCAGGACAGGCCGTGCCCGCCGGACAGCCCGAGCCGGCCGGGCAGTTGCCCGCGCAGTTCGACCACCGGGTGCTGAAGTCGCTGCTCGGCGCCTGGGCCCTCTCCGCGTGTTCCATCGAGGAGACAGCCGCCGTCGAAGGACATCTGAGCGACTGCGGGACGTGCGCGGACGAGGCACTGCGGCTGCGCGACGCCGTCGGTCTGCTGCACCCCGAGGACAGCCTGGATCTCGACCCGACGCTGCGTTCGCAAGTGCTGGAGGGCTGCATGGGGCGGCGCCCGCCGCGGGTGCCCGTGCCCGATTGGGCGGCTCCGTACGACGCGGAGACCTCCCGGCTCGACGCCCTGCTGCGGGACATGGCGGACGCCGAATGGCTCGCGCCCGTCCTGCTGCGCTGGTTCGACGGACGGGAGCACGCGGAGCGGGAGACGACGGTCGGCGGCGTCATCGCCCATCTGTACGCCGTCGACGGCCTGGTGGCCACCGCGCTGGGCCTGCCCGACCCGCTGGACAGCGGCACCGGGAGCGCCGCGTCCGAGGAGGCCGCGCCGCTCCTCCCGTCCTGCCCGGCCTCCCGCACGGAGGAGTTCTGGCGGGCGGACACGGACGTGCTGCGCACGCCGAGCGCTCGCGAACCCTGGCGGGAGCAGGGCCACGCCATGGTCCGTTCGGCGTCGTTCGCGGGCGGCGGCGTCGCCGAACTCGACGTCGTCTACGGCGACTTCACCCTCCCGGTCCGTGACGCCCTGCTCGACCGGGCCTTCGAGTGCTGGATGCATGCCGAGGACATCGCCGACGCGATCGACTACCCGTACGCACCGCCGCAGGGCAGACACATGCACCACATGGTGGACCTGGCCGCCCGGCTGCTGCCCGGGACGGTCGCCTGGCGCCGCCGTGCCGGCCTGTCCACCGCATCGAGACGGCTGACCACCGCGGGCGCGCCGGGCCGCGCCCTGCATCTGGAGGTCGAGGGCGACGGCGGAGGCGACTGGTACATCCCGCTGGACTCGCCCGCGGCCTCGGTCGGCCCGGGCGACGCGGTGGCCCATGTGGCCCTGGACCGCTACGAGTTCTGCCAGCTCGTGGCCGGTCACGTACCGCCGCTGGAGACGGCCGCGGGCCAGGACGGCGACCGGGAGGCGGTTCGCGACGTCCTGTTCGCGGCGGCCTCGCTCTCCCGCATGTAGGCCCGTATGTAAGTCCGCGCCGCCGCAGGGCCCTCAGCCGCTCGGCGGGATCCGGTGCCGCGCGTCAGGCGAAGACGACGGTGCGGTGCCCGTTCAGCAGCACGCGGTGCTCGCTGTGCCACTTGACCGCCCGCGCGAGCGCCTGGCATTCGACGTCACGTCCCACCGCCACCAATTGCTGCGGTGAGGCCTCGTGGCCGACCCTTTCCACTTCCTGCTCGATGATCGGGCCCTCGTCCAGCTCGGCCGTCACATAGTGCGCGGTGGCACCGATCAGCTTGACGCCACGGGCGTGCGCCTGGTGGTAGGGCCGTGCGCCCTTGAAGCTCGGCAGGAACGAGTGGTGGATGTTGATGATCCGGCCGGGCAACTGCTTGCACAGGTTGTCGGACAGGACCTGCATGTAGCGAGCCAGCACGACCAGTTCGACGTTCTCCTCCTCGATGAGACGCAGCAGCGCGGCCTCGCTCTCCTGCTTGCTCTCCTCGCTCCCCTTCGTGACGGGGATGTGGTGGAACGGGACGTCGTAGGAGCCCGCGAGCCCTTCGAAGTCCGTGTGGTTGGAGACGACGGCCGCGATGTCCACCGGCAGGGCTTTGCTGCGGGAGCGGAAGAGCAGGTCGTTGAGGCAGTGGCCGAAGCGGCTGACCATCAGCACGACACGCATGCGCTCGGCCGCGGGATGCACCTGCCAGTCCATATGGAAGGAGTCGCCGACCGCGGAGAAGCTCGCGCGCAGCTTCTCCACCGTCACGCCCGGGTCCGCGGAGAAGTGGACGCGCATGAAGAACAGGCCCGTGTCGTGGTCGCCGAACTGCTGGCTGTCCTCGATGTTGCAGCCGGTCATGAAGAGATAGCTCGACACGGCGTGCACGATGCCCTTCTTGTCCGGGCAGGACAGCGTGAGGATGTACTCATCCCGCACCCCGTCGCCTCCGCCCTCCCGTGCGGCGGCGGCGAGGCCTCCGGTGAGGGAGGCGGGGTCGTGCTGCGTGCTGTCGGCATCGGCGTGCGGCTCGCTCATGAGGTCAAGCCTTGCACAGCTCGGCGTGCCCTCCCGACCGCCGGCGGCGTTCCTCAGACCGAGTGCTGCATGATCGCCAGCACGTCCAGCGAGCGGGGCGGCTCGTCCGGGTCCTCGGCGTCGTTCGTCGCCAGCCGTACGTGTGCGTCGCGCGCCGCGCGTACCGCTTCGGGCCAGCCGTGGTGCTCCATGTAGGAGACGACAGGGGCATCCGCCCCGACCTGGTGCATTATGCGAAGCACCCGGAGCACGGCGGTGTCGACGAGCGCGGCTTCCTGCGAGTCGCGGAAGATCGTGCCGACGTACTTCTCGGCGGACCAGTTGTCCAGCCAGGTGTCCTCGACCAGGCGGTACACGGCGTCGGTGACGTCGCCGAAGCCGGGCCTGCCCGTCGCCCAGCAGTCCTGCTGGAAGGCGGGGTCGGAGAGCATGTGCAGCGCCGAACGCACGTTGCTGCGCCAGCGCCACCAGGGCAAGTCATGGACGGGCATGATGCCCATGGTGGTGGACCGAGGGCCGCCTCGGGAAGCCCTCACGGAATCTTGCGGCAGAGAACACTTTCGGACACAGTTGCGCACTCCGCGCCCACTTCGGGGCGCCCCGCGATACCTTTCGCTCGCCTGAGCCATACGTGGACGCGGTATTCACGCTTGCGTCACCTGCAGTTGAGGTGCCGGGGCCCAGGCGTTAGGCAGCGGACGGCAGCGTGCGCCACATGACTGCACGGCGTCGTCGCCCCGCCCTGTTCGCCACCGTCGCTTCCGCCGGCGCCTGCGTGATGCTGCTGGGCGGCTGCGGGGTGGTACCCGGCACCGGCGGCGACGAGACGGTCACCGTCATGACGTGGGCGCCGCAGGGCACCAAGGCGACGAACATGCCGGGCATGCCCGCGATGGCTCAGGCGTACGCGCGCTGGGTCAACTCCCGAGGCGGCATCAACGGCCACCGGCTGAGGGTGCTGACCTGCAACGACCACAACGACACCGTGCGTGCCGCACGCTGCGCGTCGCGAGCCCTCAAGGAACGCGTGGTCGCGGTCGTGGGCTCCTACAGCCAGTACGGCCGCGCGTACATGTCCGCGCTCGAACGTGCCGGAATCCCATACATCGGGGGCTACGGAGTCGCGGATCAGGAGTTCAGCAGCCCGCTGTCCTACCCCGTCAACGGCGGTCTTCCCGCGCTCGTCGCGGGGAACGGCCGCCAGCTCGCCGCCGGTGGCTGTTCGCACGTCTCGCTGGTGCGGCCCGACACCAGCGTGGGCGACCAACTGCCCAGGCTCATCAACGCGGGCCTGGCGCACAGCGGCGCGGGGCCGGTGACGGACGTACGGGCGCCCGAGGACGCCTTCGCGTATGCCCGTCATGCACGCAGGGCCCTGAACAGCGCCAACGCCCAGGGCACCGCGGCATTCGGCACGTCGGTTGAGGGGCGCCGGACGAACGGGCCGTGCGTCACCGCGGTGCTGGGCGGACGCACGGACACCTTCTTCGACTCCTTCAGGCGGGTGCAGAAGGACAGTCCACCCGTGCGCACGGCGTCGGTGCTCGGGAGCCTCCAGCAGTCCCTGGTCGACCGGTCGGGCGGGCAGGCGAGCCCGCTCGAGGGCGCGTACGCCACAGGCTGGTACCCGGCCGCGGACGACAAGCGCTGGAAGCCGATGAAGAAGGTCATCGGGGAGCACGCGTTCGGCGACAACCGCGTGGACGCCACGGACCCCGGCGTGCAGACCACTTGGATCGCCTACACCGTGCTGCGGCGATTGATCGAGTCCCTCGGCGACGAAGAGATCACGGCCAAGTCCGTGCGGCACACGCTGGACACGCGCGGCTCCGTCGACACCGGCGGGCTGACGCCGAAGCTGAACTGGACCTACGGCAACATGCTCGCCGCACGCGACTTCCCGCGCATCGTCAACACGAAGGTGACCTACCAGCGCGTGCGCGAGGGGCGGCTGACGACGGTGCACGACGGGTTCGTCGACGTACAGAAGACGCTGGAGAACGGGCCGTCGTCCTGACCTGATGGCTCAGCCGGCTCACCGCGGCGCACGCCGGACCCGTGCCGGGCCCGGCGTGCACGACTCGCCGGCGTCCGCTCAGAGCTGGACGACCTGGCGCTCCTTCAAGCCGTACTTCTTGGCCGTCGGGTTCCACAGTCCGGCCGCCTTCTTCTTGGCGGCGGTCGCCTGGCCGCTGGAGCGGGCGCCGAGACCGGTGTGTGCGGTGGTCCGCGCCTTGCCCTTGCGGCAGCCCTTCTTGCCGGAGGTCTGGTCGGCCCACGCCGCGTAGTGGCTGTCGGCGGAGGCGGAGGCCTTCCATGCCTCCGTCAGCGCGGACTTGAGCTGCGCGTTGGCGGGGATCTTGTCCGTCTCGATCTTGCCGAGGCGGGTGACGAGGCTGTTGCGCTGGTCGGCGGCGGCACGCAGATCGCTGGCCGACTGGCCCAGCTTCTTGCAGGACTTGATGTTCTCCACCGAACGGATCACCGTCGCGCGGCTGTTGTTGCTGTCGGCGAGGAGCCTGTCGAGTTCCTTGGCCTGTGCCTCGGCGGGGTCGGGGCCGTCGGACTTCTGACTGGCGGGTGCGGTGGAGGACTTGCCTCCCGACTTGTTGTCCTCGTCGCCCCCACTGCTCAGTGCGGCGCCCGCGACCATGCCGACACCCGCGACGACCGCGACACCGACCCCGATCAGGATGCCGGGAGACATGCGGGAGAGCGCGCTCCGCTCCGCGTTGCGGCGGGCGGCGCGCCCCTGCGGTTCCCACTGGCCGCCCTGCGGGCCCTGACCGTACGGCCCGGCCGGACCGCCGGGAGCACCCGGAGCGCCGGGGCCGGCAGGGCCTCCGGCCTTGCCCAGTCCGCCCACTCCGCTGTTGCGCTGGCGGGCGGCCGCGTGGTCGAAGAGGGGCAGGCTCTGCGTGGCTCCCTGCCCGCCGGAGTCGCCGCGCCCGCCGCCCGATCCGGGCTCCGACCGGAAGAGGCTCTCGAACCCGGCCGGCGGCTGCTGCCTGTCGCCGGGACCGCCCTGACCGCCGGCAGGCGCCTCCGGCGGCAGCGGCGTGCGCAGCTGCGCCGTCGACTCCGGATCCCGGACGGGTGCCTGGCCGGTCTGCGGGGGGAGCATCTGCGTGGCATCGGCGTCCATCGCGGGAGGCGCCTGCACGCCCCGGTACTGACCGGGCTGGGGCTGACCGGGCTGGGGCTGAGCACCGGTGACCGGCGGGATGAACTGCGTGGCGTCCGACTCGGCAGCGGGAGGCGCCGCGGGTGCCGAGGGTGCCGGCATGGCCTGGGAGACGCCCTGCTGGGAGGGGAAGGTCTGCATCGGGCCGGGGCCCTGGGCGAACTGCTCGCCGGCGAGCGGCTGTTGCTGTTGCTGCGACTGTTGTGGTTGCTGCGGCTGTTGTGGTTGCTGCGGCGGCAACTGCGCGTTCCCGTCGAACGCCTGGCCGTTGTGCGGTGCGGGCGTGTGTGGTGCCTGTGGTGCCTGCGGCCCCTGCACGGGGGGCAGGTCGTTACCCACCTGCGGCGGCTGCGCCGGAGGCAGATCAGCTGACGGGACACCGTGCGGCGACGGCTGTTCGCCGCCGCCATGTCTTCCGCCCGCCCCGGGGCCCGCCTCCTCCACGTAGGCCGCAGCCGACTGCTGCTGCGGCGGTATGTACGGCGGCTGCGCGGGCGGCGGAGGCGGTGGTGACTGCGGCGGCGGAGGCAGGGACGGCCCGTACGGGTCTCCCGACGCCACGGCGGCCCGCGACTCCGGGCCCCAGGGTTCGGCCTGCGACTCGGGGCCCCAGGGCTCGCCCCACGGCTGCCCCGCGGACGGCTGACTGTGCGAACGGTCGACCTGGCGCTGCTGTTCAGGGGTCCACGGGTCGCCGTTCGCCGGCAGCACGACACCCTCGTAGAGGGGCGGGTCGCCCTGTCCACGTCCGCTGTGCGCTGTCACCGGGGCTCCTAGATCGATCAACTGCCTACCTGAACCGACGGGTCACGCTACCGGGTGCCCAGGAGGTGCGACCACGCCCCTGATGGGGCGACACCAACCCTTCACCTCGGATATGGAACAAACCGCCGGATAGGCGGACTTAGCCGACCGGCGCGCCCTCCAGCCGTGCGGTGAAATCTCGCACGACCGGCTCCTTCACAAACGGCGCAAGTCGGCGCCGGAAGTCGTCCAGGTACTCGACACCGCGCCCCGAGCGGAGAGTTGAGAGGATTTCCAGCGCTTTTGTACCGGTATGGCATGCGTGTTCAAGCTCACGTTTCTGCAGCTTCGCCGATGCCAGAAGGAAGGTGCCGATCGCCCGTCGCCGCACGCGGGTCTCGGGGTGGCCCTCGAGCGACTCGCGGGCCTTCTCGGCCGCGTCGCCCGGCCGCTGGAGATCACGGTGGCAGTGGGCCAACTCGTCGGCGAGGTAGGCGCGGTCGAAGTGGGAGATCCACACCGGCTCGCCCTCGGGATCGCCGGAGTCCGCACGCTCCATCGCCGACTGCGCCCTGCCGAGCGCCTCCTGGCAGGCCCGTACGTCCCCCAGCTGCGCGTGCGCGCGCGCTTCGGCCGCGCAGAACATCGACTCGGTGCGCGGCGTCGCGTGCCCGCGGGCCCCCTCCCGTGCCGCGCGCGCCAACTGGGCGGCCTCGCGCGGATCTCCGAGGAAGGCCGTCAGATGGCTCATGCTCGCAGCCAGGACGTATCCGCCGTACGCACGGTCTCCGGCGGCCTGCGCCAGCCGCAGTGCCTGGATGAAGTGCCGCTGGGCCACGCCCGTCCGGCCCGTGTCGACGGCCATGTAGCCGGCGAGTTCGGTGAGCCGCGCGGCGGCGGCGAACAGCGCACGGCCCACCGCCTCCTTGTACGAGCCCGCGAGCAGCCCGGAGACGACGCTGTTGAGGTAGTGCACGACGACGGGACGCACATGGCCGCCGCCGAAGCGGTGGTCCAGCTGGGAGAGCGAGTTCGTGGTCGCGTGCACGGCGGCCACGTCCGAGTCCCCCACGCGAGCGCCCGCGCTGCGCGCGACCTGCTCGTCAGGAGGGGTGATCAGCCAGTCCCGGCTGGGCTCGACGAGCGCCGACGAGGTGACGGTCGCGCCGCCGAGGAGACCGCGCCCGCCGACGTCGCTGCGCCACAACTCACATGCCTCCTCGACGGCTCCCGCAACGGTCGGCGCGAAGTGCAGGCCCACGGCGGAGGCCTGGTTCCGGCCGTCGGACATCCCGATCTCTTCGAGGGTGACCGTGCGCCCCAGCTTGCGGCCCAGAGCCTCCGAGATCACGGCCGGAGTGCGCCCGCGTGGCCGCTGACCGCGCAGCCAGCGCGCCACCGAGGTCTTGTCGTAGCGCAGATCCAGTCCGTGCTCCATCCCGCACAGGTTGACCCGCCGTGCGAGCCCCGCGTTGGAACAGTTGGCTTCCTGGATGAGTGCCTGCAGCTTCTCGTTGGGCTGCCGAGCGACCAGAGGCCGGGCGGTCATGTATCCCCCTCAGGACGACATTGGATGACCACTGCCCAGGACATATGCCCGTGTCTCAGGCGATGCACCACCGACCGGACACCACAGCGCAGTGTGCAATTACCCGTCACGCCCGGATGATTGCGCGTGCGCCCCCCGCAGTGCCCCCATGCGCCCTGGTGCTGAGGATCCGGCCGGTCGCGGCGGCAGAATCCCTGCCGGCGGCACGACCGAGGACATCCCGCTCAGCCGTCGGCGGGGAGCACCGCCTGAAGAAACGGTTCCACGACGCGGCGCCAGTCGGCGGGCTGGTCGAGATGCATGAGGTGACCCGCGTCCGGCACCTCCGCGTAGATGCCGCGGGGCAGCACGCGGACCATCTCCTGTGCCTCGGCGCGGCCGAGTTCACCGTCGATGCCCCGGACGACGAGAGTCGGGCAGACCACGCGCGCCAGTTCGTCCCAGTGCGCGTCGTGCACCCACGCCTCCCGCACCTCGAGCATCTGCCGCCGGGAGAAGACGGGCCACCAGCCGTCGTCCTTCTCCGTCATCACCTCGGCGAAGAAGTCGCCCCTGGACGGCTGCGGACGCTCCAGCTTGGGGTCCTCCTCGCCGAACCATCTGCGGACATCGGCGAGCGTCGCGAACGGCACGGGCCAGGACTTGAACCATTCCTCCCACTCGCGCTGCGAGTGCTCCCCCAGCGCCGACGCCTTCATGTCACAGATGATCAGCGCGTGTACGAGGTCGGGCCGCTTCGCGGCGAGCTGCCAGGCGGTCAGGGCGCCCATGGAGTGGCCGATGACCGCGACGGGGCCCATGTCGAGCTGTTCGATCGCGGCCTCGGCGTCTGCGACGAACTCCTCGCGGCCGTAAGGGAATTGGCCCTCACCGCGGACGGGCTTGTCGCTGCGGCCGTGGCCGCGCTGGTCCAGGCCCACGGCGCGGTACCGGCCGGACAGCCACCGGCCGGTGTCGGCCCAGTGCACCGCCCGGCCCATCAGGCCGTGCAGCAGCAGCACGCCCTTCGAACGGTCTAACGGTTTGTCTCCCGGGGCGCCGGCGCCGGGTTCCGCTTCCGGACCGCACTTGGGCATGTCGGAGAACTCCCAGGCTGCGAGCCGGATTCCCTTCGAACCAGTCACGTCGAGCCGTCGCACCATCCGCTCCGGCACCCCCATTCCTTCTGACCGCTCCCCCACGCTATCGAACTTCTATTCGAACGCGCCGCAGTCCGGTGGAAACCCCTACTTTCGAGTGACTGTGCGCAAGGGTTGATCGCCTGGGGCGTGGAAAGACAGCTAGCGGGAGGAGGGTCGACCCTGGGAGCTCGGGGCTCTGGGTCGTCTCTGGGGAACAAGGGGAGGCGGGGCCCCGGCCGCGGAAAGCGCCGGGGCCCTTGTCATGACGTGAGAGTGGTCGGGGATCTCCGGCCCGGGTACGGAACGGGGGCCTGAAGGACGGGACGCCGTACGGCACTTCGGGACCGGATGCGTCGCACGGGGTTCCGGCTGTGCAGGACCGCTCCGGTCTGCGCCGTCTCGCGCTTGCCGTTCCGCCGGCCCGCTCGGCGCGATCCATCGACGCCTCCCTCCGCCCGTACATACGTAGCCACAGCGTCGCACGCCGCATGGCCGGGCACTCGGTTTACCGTAACTTTCGTACCGGCAGGGCTCTTTGGGAAGATGTTCCGCTTTGGGTCCGGGCGCACTTGCCGGGCGCAGATGCGATGACCTGCTGACTGAGCGTCAGAAAATCAGGAAATGCCGAGCACCACAACACCGCCTCGGTGAGGCCTGCGCCCCATGAGGCGGTGGTGGTCCGCCCGGAGGTCAGCGCCGCGCGACGAACACGTGTGCCGCGATGTCCGAGTCCAGCTCGGCCGCCTCGCCGCTGCTGCCGATCTGCACGCCGCCCGTCGCACCGGCGTTCACGCTCACTACCGCGCCGGGTTGGACGCCCGCGCGCCGCAGCGTGTACATCAGCTGCGAGTCCATCTGGATCGGCTCGCCGATGCGGCGCACGACGACGGTCTTCGCGTCGACGCCCGCGTCCAGGTCCGTGAGGCTGACCATCCCCTCGTCGAGGAAGGATTCGGCCTCCGCCTCCTCGCCCAGCTCCTCGAGGCCCGGGATGGGATTCCCGTACGGCGACTCCGTGGGGTGGCGCAGCAGTTCGAGGACGCGGCGCTCGACCGCCTCGCTCATCACGTGCTCCCAGCGGCACGCCTCCGCGTGCACCTGCTCCCACTCGAGACCGATCACGTCGACCAGCAGGCACTCGGCCAGCCTGTGCTTGCGCATCACGCGCGTGGCGAGGCGGCGGCCCTCGCTGGTCAGCTCCAGATGCCGGTCCCCCGCGACCTTCACCAGCCCGTCCCGCTCCATGCGCGCCACGGTCTGGCTCACCGTCGGCCCGCTCTGATCGAGGCGCTCGGCGATGCGGGCACGCATGGGGACGACGCCTTCCTCCTCCAGCTCCAGAATGGTGCGGAGATACATCTCCGTGGTGTCGATCAGTCCGGACATGCGTGCCCCTCGGTCAGTCGTGCATCCGTGGCCCTGAACCTGCATCCCTGGCCCTGCCTCCAATTCTGACGCATCGCACGGACAACCGTCCCTCCCAGGACGGGCTGCTCTCTTGACAGAGCACTGGTCCAGACCTCTACCGTGATCGCGGCCAGGTCCGAGGGCACGTACGAGGAGCCCGGTGACCCGGCGGCCGGAGCTGCGAGGACGGGCACGACGAGACCCTGGGGGACCTGCGGGATGAGCGACCACACGCTGGCGAACGGCTTCTTCGACGCCGCGATATCACTGCTCCAGCAGGTCAGGGACGCCGCCGGGGAGGACATCGCCGCCGCCGGGACGCTGGTGGCCCGCACCGTCGAGGAAGGCGGCCGCGTCTTCGCTTTCGGCGCCGGCCACTCCTCGCTCCCGGCCCAGGACGTCGTCTACCGCGCAGGCGGCCTCGCCGTGATGAATCTCCTCCCGGTACCGGGCGCAGTCGGTGTCGATGTGCGCCCTGCCACGCTCGGCAGCGCCCTGGAGCGCGTGGAGGGGCTCGCGTCCGCCGTTCTCGACACCGGCCCGGCACGCGCCGGCGACCTGTTGTTCGTGATCTCCCTCTCGGGCCGCAACACACTGCCGGTGGAGATGGCGTCGCACGCACGCAGCCTCGGCATCAAGGTCGTCGGCGTGACATCCGTCGCCTACGCGCACGGGACGACCTCGCGGCACTCGAGCGGGACCTTCCTCAAGGACCACTGCGACATCGTCCTCGACAGCCGGATCGCCGTCGGCGACGCCGAGTTGACGACCGACGGGGTCCCCGCGCCCTTCGCCCCGGCCTCCACCGTCGTCACCAGCGCGCTGATGCAGGCCGTGGTCGCCACCGCCGCGGGCGAACTCGTCTCCCGCGGCATCGAACCGCCGCTGCTGCGCTCCGGAAACGTCGACGGCGGGCTCGCGTGGAACGACACCGTCATGGAGCGCTACGCGGACCGCATCTTCTACAGCTGACGCCGCCTCCGTGACCTCCGGCCCACGAGCCGGCCCGGAGGCAAGGGGCCCGGAACGCCTACGTCTGTGAGCCGGCGACCGGACGCGTCAGCTGCGCCATGTCGACCGCCGCCGCGATGCGAACGGCGATGTCCTCCGCGTACGCGGCGTCCGAGCGGTCGAAGGAACGGCGGCTCGCGCCGCGCAGGAATGTGACCACACCGAGCGTCCGGCCCCGGCTGCGCAGCACCGTGCACAGCCCGTGGACCGTGCCCTCCGGCCACTTGCGGGCCGCCGCCCAGCCCTCGATGACGCTGCTGCCGGCCGCTCCCGTGGCCGCGACCCCGCCGACGCTCGCCCGCACCGAACCGCAGCGGGCGTAGGCCTGGTGCGCGGGATGTCCCTCCGCGTAGCTGACGGGGATGGCGCCGGGCATGCCCGGGCCGCCCGGCCCGCTCACGAACGCCTGCTGGAGCGACGGCCCCGGTCCCGGGCCGGCGGCGGGAGTGGCCGCGACACGCACCAGGTGCGGGGTGCCGCCCTGACCGTCGGCGTCGAGGCCGTGGCCCTCGCCGCCGTCGGCGTCCTCGCCCGAAAGGACAAGGTCGAGCAGGGCGTGGTCGGCGAAGCCGGCGAGCGCGAAGTCCAGGTGGACGCCGGCCGCTTCCATCGGCTTCTCGCACTCGGAGGCCGCACGGGCCGCACGGTGCAGCTGGCTGTCGCGGAAACGCAGCCGGTCCGCCTCCTGCTCCAGGCGCTTGGACTCCGTCACGTCCTGGAAGAGCCAGGCCACACCCAGCGGCACCGGCGCCTCCGCCAGGGGAGAGGACAGCCGGAGGAATCCGCTGCGCCAGCACCTGCGCGTCCCGCTCCCCTCTCCGACGGCCGCGCCCTGGGACTCCTCCGTGCGCCGCGCGGAGCGCAGCGTCACCCAGATCTCCGCGGGGGCGACGGGCGGCCCGTCGGCAAGCACGTGCTGGAGAGCGCCCTCCAGCTCCTCGACGCCCTGGTCGATGAGTTCACCCAGGGGACGTCCGAGCATCGTCGCCCGGGAGACACGGAAGGCGCTCGCCGCGGAGACGTTCACCACGGCGGGGCGAAGATCGGCGTCGACGAGGACCACGCCCCATGTCGCGTCCTCGAAGAGGCATTCGCTCAGCGCGATGGAGCGCTCCAGGTCGATCTGCGCGTGCACCTCGCTGAAGGCGCAGTAGACGCCCATGGGGCTGCCGTCGGCCGCGGCGACGCCTGACGCCTGCGTACGCACGAGAAGCCGCCGGCCGTCCTTCGTCAGCAGCGCGAACTCGTGCACCTGACGTCCAGGAGTGTGCATCGCGGCGAAAAGGCGCGCCTGGACCTGGTCCGCGTCGGCCTCGCGCAGCGCCCAGCCCGCCAGGCCCTGCCGTCCGACGGCCTCCTCCGGGGTCCAGCCCAGGAGGCGTTCGGCTTCGCGGTTCCAGTGGGTGACCACACCGTCGGCGTCGAAGGCGCACAGCGCCGCGTCCATGCCGTCGAGCAGCGCGGCGAGCAGCAATTCGTCGTCGGGCCCCTGCCTGTCGTCACCGTCGGACGACGAGGCAGCGTGGGTCCTGGATCGAGCGGACACCTAAGCACCCCCAGCTGAACGCGCCGATTGACTTCCGCTTGCCGCTGCGCGCACGGATCATTCAACTCGAACGTGACGCAGCGCACACGATGTTCGGCGAAATCGTTGCCGCCCCGAAATCGCTTGCGGGTGCCCGCTCGCGCTGCCTAGCGTGCTGGGTACACGAGAAAGGAGGTGATCCGGTAAATGATGCTTACCCGGACGCGTGAGGTGGCTGCGGCCTAGAGCCGACGCCACAGTGTGACGCCGGTATCGCCGGCCAATCTCAATGCAGTCACCCGGCCCGTGGGCTCGTCGGACTCGTCCGACCGGCGCCGTTCGCCTCCGGCGAGCGGAGCAGCCCACGGGTCGTCTGCGTTCCCGGGCCTTCGCCCGCCGTGCGCTCCAGGCGTCTCAGGGGCAGAGCCGCTCGATCCTCCAGCCCGCCGCGGCGGACGCGCCGCCCTCGGTACGGACGTAGCGGAGCCGGTCGTGGAGCCGGTTCTCCCGGCCCTGCCAGAACTCGACGGATTCCGCGCTCACCCGGAAGCCGCCCCAGCCGGGCGGCGCCGGCACGTCCTCGCCCTCCGGATAGCGCTCGGCGAGCTCCGCGTACATGCGGTCGAGTTCCGCCCTGGACGCCACCGTGGAGGACTGTTCGCTCGCCCACGCGCCCAACTGCGATCCGTGCGGGCGGGTACGGAAGTAGGCGGCGGTCTCGTCCCGTCCGATGCGCTCGGCGGTGCCGGAGACGATGACCTGCCGGGCGATGGAGTGCCAGGGGAAGAGGAGCGAGGCGTGAGGGTTCGCCTCGAGCTCGCGGCCCTTGCGGGAGCCGTAGTTGGTGAAGAAGACGAAGCCTCGCTCGTCGTACTGCTTCATCAGGACGGTGCGGGAGCTGGGCCGTCCGTCCGCGTCGGCGGTCGAGACGATCATCGCGTTCGGCTCGTGCAGCCCGCTCGCCGCGGCGTCGCCGAACCAGCGGGCGAACTGACCGTACGGATCGGGCTCGAGGTCCGTCTCCGCGAGTCCCTGAGCGCGGTACCGGGCGCGCATCGCGGCGGGATCGAGGACGGTCAAGGGCATCTTGCGGGCGGCGTCTTCGTCAGCGTCGGGCACGCGTTCATCTTGCAACATGATCGGCAGCCGCGGGCGTGTGCCTGATCTCACCCGCTCCCCGGATGTCCGCCGACGCCGGGCAGGCCCCAGAATCGTCTGCCGGGTCACCGCGGCCTGCGTCCCAGGGGGAGCCCGCGCACCGTCACGACCGTCCCGGCAGGCGGGTGAGCACCCTCCGCACGGGGCAGGTCCTGGAGTGACGACGTCGTGGTCCGCCAGCCGTTCACCGGCGGTGGAACCGTCGCTCCCCCTCGGCCTACGGCCTGGGGGACCCCCAACCCGTCCGAACACCGGCCGGCCCGGTCGCCTCCTTGGCGGTCTCGCGCCGGCAACTCATGAGGAGCCGCCTGATGTCCGAGTTCGTACCCGGGCTCGAAGGAGTCGTCGCGTTCGAGACGGAGATCGCCGAACCCGACAAGGAGGGCGGCGCTCTGCGCTACCGCGGCGTGGACATCGAAGACCTGGTGGGACACGTCTCGTTCGGGAACGTGTGGGGGCTCCTGGTCGACGGAAGCTTCAACCCCGGGCTGCCGCCGGCCGAGCCGTTCCCCATCCCCGTGCACTCCGGCGACATCCGCGTCGACGTCCAGTCGGCGCTGGCGATGCTCGCCCCGGTCTGGGGCCTCAAGCCGCTGCTCGACATAGACGAGCGGCAGGCACGTGAGGACCTGGCGCGCGCAGCGGTGATGGCGCTGTCGTACGTGGCGCAGTCGGCGCGCGGGCCCGGCGTGCCGATGGTGCCGCAGCAGGAGATCGACAAGGCGGAGACGGTCGTGGAGCGCTTCATGCGGCGCTGGCGCGGCGAGCCCGACCCGAAGCACGTCCAGGCCGTCGACGCCTACTGGACCTCGGCCGCCGAACACGGCATGAACGCCTCCACGTTCACCGCGCGAGTCATCGCCTCGACCGGCGCCGACGTCTCGGCGGCGCTCTCCGGCGCGGTGGGCGCGATGTCGGGACCGCTGCACGGCGGTGCGCCCTCGCGTGTGCTCGGCATGATCGAGGAGATCGAGCGTACGGGCGACGCGGACGCGTACGTGAAGCGTCAACTCGACCGCGGCGAGCGGCTGATGGGCTTCGGGCACCGCGTCTACCGGGCGGAGGACCCCCGTGCGCGTGTGCTGCGGCGCACCGCCAAGGAACTGGGCGCGCCGCGCTTCGAGGTGGCGGAGGCGCTCGAGCGTGCGGCGCTGACGGAACTGCACAACCGCCGTCCCGACCGGGTGCTGGCCACGAACGTCGAGTTCTGGGCCGCGATCGTCCTGGACTTCGCCGAGGTGCCCGCCAGCATGTTCACGTCGATGTTCACCTGTGCGCGCACGGGCGGCTGGGCGGCCCACATCCTCGAGCAGAAGCGCACGGGGCGGCTGGTGCGGCCCTCGGCCCGGTACGTGGGGCCGGGTTCGCGCGATCCGCGGGAGATCGACGGGTACGGCGACGTGCGGCACTAGGCGGTCCCGACCGCGCATCATCGGTCCCGACCGGAACAGCGGTCCCGACCGGAACAGCGGTCCCGACCGGAACAGCGGCTCGTCGATACGGGCGTACCGCCCGGATCGCCTTGCGCCCGCCGACGAGGCGACGCCGAAGTTCGGTGGTCATGGTCGCTTTCCTGACAGAATGCTCGGGCCGATCTGCTTTCGGAGCCGATCTGCCTTCGGAGAGGAGGACCGGGTGCGTGTCACAGGCGTGATCGCCGACCTTCGCGTGGCCGACATCGCTTCGGCCAAGAGCTTCTACACGGACTACCTCGGGCTGAGCGTCGAGGAGTTCGACATGGGATGGGTGGCCCGCTACACCTCCCCGGACACGGGCGCCCACGTGCAAGTCCTCACCCGCGACGCGACCGCCCCGGAGGACCCGGTGGTCTCGGTCAAGGTGGACGACGTCGAGGCCGCGCTGGATGAGGCCCGGCAGCTCGGATACGAGATCGTGCACCCGCTGACCACCGAACCCTGGGGCGTACGCCGGTTCTTCGTCCGGGCTCCCGACGGCAACGTCTTCAACATCGTTCAGCACAGGGACTGAGCCGGCGCCTCCGTCGCCTGCGGCGCTGTCCCACCTGGCCCGGAGACACCCGGCCGGAACCGCAGCCGGGCCGCTCGGCGGCCTCAGTCCATCTCGCTGAGGTAGCCGTGCAGCAGGCTCGACCCTTCGAGCATGGCGCGCGCCAGCCGGTCCAGTTCCTCTTTGCGTTGCGCCACCGCCGCGCGCAGCGCGTCCGTACTGCCGGTGCGGCGCAGCTCCCCGAGCACGGAGACGATGCGCGGCAGCGGGTAGCGGCTCCGCCGCAAGGTGTCGACGAGCCGTGCGTCCCTGATCTCCGGTGCGCCGTAGCGGCGGTAGCCGGTCGCGGGGTCACGCCGCGGAGTCAGCAGTCCGGCGTCCTCCCACACCCGCAGGGCCGAGGGCCGTACGCCGATATGGGCTGCCGCCTCCCCGATCCGCATGTCCGGGCTCGGCGCCCCGTGGGTCTCCGAGTCCCCAGCGGCGATGGCCTCGAGCGCACGGGCGGTGTCGCGCAGCGAGCGGCGCTGCTCGTGCAGCAGGGCGTGGCTTTCGTCGACGAGGGAGAGAGCGAGGGAGAGGTCGCCGTCGTGCACGGCCAGCATCACGGCCTGGGCGGTGTGAGGACCGTGACCGCGCGCCAGCGCACGGTAGGTGAGCAGCGCCTGACGGTGCCGCGGTGTGAACTCGCGATACCCCGAGTCCGTCCGCGACGCGGGCGGAAGGATGCCGGCCGCCTCGTAGTTGCGGATCTGCTGCGCCGAGACGCCCACGGCCCGCGCGAGATCGACGGGCCGGAGCCTTCGCTCGACACCGCTCATCGCCCCGCCATCCCGCCTTCCGCTCGACCCGCACCTTCGACAGGAACTTGAAGCTTACGCTCCCATCTCCCGTCGTTGACATGGCAGTTCCGTACGACCCTCCGTAAAAAGCCTCCACACAGCACTTCAATGGAAGACTTGAAGGTATGGATGTCGCGGAAGAAGCCACGGAGAAACGGCCGCCGACCCGTGCCGTACCGCCCTCCCCCGGCAACCCGCATCGTCGCCCGGACGATGCGATCCGCATCAGCGGTGCGCGACTGCACAACCTCAAGAACGCCTCGCCGGAAGTCCCCAAGAACTCGCTCGTCGTCCTGACCGGCCTCTCAGGTTCGGGCAAGTCGACGCTCGCCTTCGACACCCTGCACAGGGAGGGCGGCATCGTGCCCCGGGGGCGGCGGCTGACGAGTGCTTCAAGTGGCTGACGGCGGCGCCGGCCCCGAGGCTCCCGGCACCCGTTGCGTCCCCGGGTGCCGGGACCCTCTTCGGCCGCGCGCCCGAACTCCGGGCGCACGCGGCGTGGTTGGCCCTACCGCGACGCCGTTGTCGTCTCCGGCTCACCGCCCTTGTCGGGGTCGGCGAGGAACTCGCGCTCCAGCGCGAGCCGTTCCTCGTCCGTCGGGTCGCTGCCGAGCGAGTCGACGAGGGCGTCACGCCCTTCGTCCGCCTCAGGCCGCAGCAGGCCGATGCCTACGTACAGCACCAGCGAGGTGAGCACGGGGAAGCCGACCGTCGCGGCCTCCGAGGCGTCGCCGACGCCCCAGTAGAGGTACGACCACACCGCGAGCCCGCCCGCCCACGAGACGATCGCGGCCAGCGGTCCCGTCCGCTTGAACCAGGGCAGCAGCCCCAGCATCAGGGGGATGGAGATCGGTCCCATGGTCGCCGCCACGATGCTCACGACGACGGTCATGATGAAGCCGTCCGGGTCGCTGAAGAGCGCCAGCGTCATGCTCGCCGTCACGAAGGCGACGGTCGTGACCCGGGCGAAGAGCAGCTGTGCGCGCTGCGTCATGCGCCTCACCCGCGGTACGAGCACGGGCGCGAGGTCACGGGTGATGACGGCCGTGATGACGTTCGAGTCGGAGGCGACCATGGCCATGGTGTGCGAGAAGAAGCCGGCCAGCAGCAGCCCGATGAAGCCCGAGGGCAGCAGTTCCTGTGCGAGGCGGATGTAGGAGTCCTCGGCGTTGTCCAGGCCGGGCACGATGAGCGGCGCGGCGATCATCGGCACGAAGAGGATGAACGGCCAGACCAGCCACAGCGCGCTGGAGAGCAGTGCCGACTTGCGGGCGCGGGAGCCGCTGGGCGCGGACATGTACCGCTGCGCCAGGTTCCACATGCCGCCGTTGTACTCGAAGGTCTTCACCAGCAGGAACGCGAGCAGCAGGCCCGTGGTGACGTCGCCCGCGACGGGGTCGCCGTGGCCCTCCGGAAGGTCGCCCCACATCGTCCACAGCGACGAGACACCGCCGAGGTGCGCCAGCACGGCGAAGAGCATCGCGAATCCCGCCACGGCCTGGATGACGAACTGCCCGAAGTCGGTGAGGACATCGGCCCACAGGCCGCCGAAGGTCACGTAGAACATGGTGCAGATGCCGGTCAGGCCGATGCCCCAGACCAGCGGGATGTCGGCGAAGCCCTGCAACAGCACCGCGATGGCGACCCACTTGGCAGCGATGTCGACGACTTTCAGCGCAGCGCCGCTGTAGGCGAGCACCTGCTGCGTGGGCAGGTTGTAGCGGACGGCGAGATACGCCAGCGGCGAGTTGACGCCGTGCTTGGCCCGCAGCCGGTTCCAGCGGGGCGCGAAGAGGAACGCGCCGATGCCGATGCCGAGCCCGATGGTCAGCGCCCACCAGAAGTAGACCGTGACGCCGTAGTCGTACGCGACGGCGGCGAAGGTGACGAACATGATCGCGCTGTAGCCCGACATGTGGTGGGAGATGCCGGAGAGCCACCAGGGGACGCGGCCTCGGGCGGTGAAGAAGTCCGCGACGTTCTCGACACGGGTCTTGGACCACACACCGATGGCCAGCATGACGAAGAAGTAGCCGCCGACCACGATCCAGTCCAGTGCGGACATCACGACTCCTCGGTATTCAGAAGACGGCGACCCGTCGGGCTCCGGTGAACCTCTAGGTGCGTTCATGGTCCTGAACGCATGCCAGATCCATGAATCGTGCGTCACCATAGAAGTGGCCTCGTAGGCCGTCAATACCGCGCACAGGCGCATATCAGCGACGACGCCAAGTGCCGTGAACGCAAAGCACCCTTGCGGTCCCCATCCACATCGGTGAATGCGAACCGCAAGGGCGCGAAGGAGGGCCGGTGGGCCGCGGGGCCCCTGCGGGCGCTACCGCGCCAGCGCGTCCCTGACGATCAACTCCCACTGCGCGACGACTCGTTCACGGCGCGCGCTGTCGTCCGTCAGCAGATTGGCGAGCCCCAGGCCACGCGCCATGTCGAGCAGGCCCTGCACGGTCTCGCGCACGCCGGGCACGGACTCGTCGGCACCGAGTACCTCGACCGCCATGCGGTGCGTCTCCCGGCCGATCCGCGCTTCCAACGCGGTGACGCGGGGCTCGAGTTGGGGTTCGTTCGACGCCGCCACCCACAGCTGCAGCGCGGCCCGGAAGAGCGGGCCGGTGTAGAGGGCGACGAGCATCTCCACGGCCGACCGCGTACCGGCGGGCTCACCGTCACCGCCCACCGGCGACCGCAGCGCCTTGGAACGCTCCTCGGCGACATACTCGACGGCCGCGGTGAACAGGTCCTCGCGGGTGGGGAAGTGGTGCTGGGCCGCTCCCCTCGATACGCCGGCGTGCTCGGCGACGACCGTGACGGTGCTGCCCGTCCAGCCGTGCTCCGCGAGGCAGGTGACGGCCGACTCCAGCAGCCGCTGCCGCGTCGCGCGGCTGCGGTCCTGCTTCGGTGCGGCACCGCGGGTGTTCAATCCACCCATGCGGGCTCCCGTCGTTCGAGGAAGGCGGTCATGCCCTCGCGGGCCTCGTCGGAGGCGAACAGCCGCGCGGACAGCTCCGCGAGGCTATCGGTGTCCCGGTCGAAGGCGCGCAGCACCTCCGCCGTGACCAGCCGCTTCGACTCCGCGAGGCCCTGCGGCGAGCCCTTCCGCAGGCCGTCGAGCAGTGGTTCCAGCGCGGCATCCACGCCGCCGGCGCCGTCCGCGCCGCCCTCGCCGTCGTCCCCGGCCTCGGCACTCCCTTCGGCAGCCGCCAGCGTCACCAGCCCGATGCGGGCCGCCTCCGCAGCGCCGAAACGCTCGCCGGTCAGGTAGTAGCGGGCGGCGGCACGGGCGTCGAGGCGCGGCAGCAGCGGCATCGAGATCACCGCCGGGGCCACCCCGATGCGCGCCTCCGTGAAGGCGAAGGTCGAAGCGGGCCCGGCCACCGAGATGTCGCACGCGCCCAGCAGCCCCGTACCGCCGGCCCGCACATGCCCGTCGACACGGGCGACGACGGGCTTGGGCAGCTCCACGATCGTGCGCAGCAGCGCCGCGAGATCACCCGGACTGCCGCTGCCCTCCCGCAGGTCGGCACCCGCACAGAAGGTGCCGCCTGTGTGGGTCAGCAGCACCGCGCGCACCCGCGGATCGTCCGCGGCCCGCTCCAGACCCCCGTAGAGCTCGGAGACGAGGCCCTTGGAGAGAGCGTTGCGGTTGTGCGGCGAGTCGAGAGTGAGGGTCGTGATGCCGCGCTCGTGTGCGCTGCGCACCAACTGCCCTTCGGGCTTTGCCTCTTCGGCGCTTCCGGTCACTTCTGGCTCGTCCTTCCGCTCTCGTCCGCTCGTTCCTCGCCGCCGGTGGTTCCGGCGGGGTGTCCTGCCTACGCCTTCCCGGCCTCCGCCGCGCGCAGTTCGCGCCGGAGGATCTTGCCGCTGACCGCGCGCGGCACGCCCGGTGTGAACTCCAGCCGCCGCACCTTCTTGTACGGGGAGACGCGCTCGGCCACGTACGCCAGCACGTCCTCCTCGGTCAGCCGCGCACCCGACTCGTCCGGCTGCCGGACGACGTAGGCCTTCGGCACCTCGTTGCCGTCCTCGTCGTTCACGCCGATGACCGCGGCGTCCGCGATCGCGGGATGGGTGAGGAGCACGGCCTCCAGCTCGGCCGGGGCCACCTGGTAGCCCTTGTACTTGATGAGCTCCTTGACGCGGTCGACGATGTACAGCCAGCCGTCGTCGTCGACGCGTCCGATGTCCCCGGTGCGCAGCCAACCGTCCGCGTCGATCATCGCGTCGGTCTCGCCCGTCCGGCCCAGGTAGCCCTTCATCACCTGCGGCCCCCGGAAGAGGAGTTCGCCCTCCTCGCCGGGGCCGGCGTCCCGGTCGGGGTCGTCCAGGGAGACCACGCGCATCTCGGTGGACGGCAGCAGCTTGCCGACCGCTCCGGGCGGCGCGGAGACGTTCCGCGGCACGACGTGCGTCCCCGGCGACAGCTCGGTCATCCCGTACGCCTGCTTGACCGCGGGGACGTTCAGGCGCTTCCCGCAGGCGCCGGCGAGCCCGGCGTCCAGCGGTGCGGCCGCGCTGAGGACGAACTCCAGCGAGGACAGGTCGTACTTGTCCACGTCGGGATGCTTGGCAAGGGCGAGCACTATCGGCGGGGCGACGTAGAGGACGTTCACCCGGTGCGTCTCGATCGCCGCGAGGAACTGGCCGAGCTCGAAGCGCGGCAGCACGACGACGGTTGCGCCCTGCCGCAACGGTGCGTTGAGCAGCGCGGTGAGTCCGTAGATGTGGAAGAAGGGCAGCACCGCCAGCAGCCTGTCCTCGGGACCCGCCGGCATCAGCGGATTGAGCTGGGCCAGGTTGGTGGCGATGTTGCGATGGGTGAGCATCACGCCCTTCGGCATGGACGTGGTGCCCGAGGAGTACGGCAGCGCGGCCAGGTCCTGCCCCGGGTCGATGGCCGGCTGCGGCTCCGGCGCGGTGCACTCGAGCATGTCGAGCACGCTGCGGTGCCCCTCCGCGCGGTCGCAGACGAAGATCTCCTCCACGCCGCCGGCCCACTCCGCGGCCTGCCGTGCCGTCTCCAGCAGCGGCGAGACGGTCACGATCCAGCGCGCGACCGAGTCCCGCAACTGCCGGGCCAGCTCCTTCGCGGTCGCCAGCGGATGGACGGTGCTCACCGCGGCGCCCGCACGGGTCGCGCCGTAGAAGACGGCGGGGAAGGCGAGCGTGTTGGGAGAGTGCAGGGCGAGCACATCTCCCTTGCGCAGCCCGGCCTCGGCCAGCGCCGCGGCGATGCGGCGGGTGAAGGTGTCGAGCTGCGCGTAGGTCAGCGTGGAGCCGTCGACGCCGTCGATCAGCGCGACATGGCCGGCGTGTTCGCCGGCGGAGCGGCCCAGCACGGCGTCGTGGATGGGCTCGTCGGCGACGGGGATGTCGGCGTACTCGCTGCGGAAAATCATGCGGTCCTCCCGGGCGGCGTGGTCTCGAGCGGTGCGGCGCGGTCCGTGCCGTACGGTGCGGCGCCCGCGAAATGACCGGAGTGCCCCACAGTCTCCTGCCTTCCGTCCCTCCTCAGAAGACCCCGGGACACTCCCCCGCGCCCGCTCAGTACGACTTGGGCAGGCCGAGCGTCTGGTGGGAGACGAAGTTGAGCACCATCTCCCGGCTGACCGGCGCGATACGTCCGACCCGCGCCGCCGTGATCAAGGAGGCGATGCCGTACTCGCGGGTGAGCCCGTTGCCGCCCAGGGTGTGCACGGCCTGGTCGACGGCCTTCACGCACGCCTCACCGGCCGCGTACTTGGCCATGTTGGCCGCTTCGCCCGCGCCCATGTCGTCACCGGCGTCGTAGAGCGCGGCCGCCTTGGTCATCATCAGCCGGGCGAGTTCCAGCTCGATGTGGGCCTGTGCGAGCGGGTGGGCGATGGCCTGGTGGCTGCCGATGGGCTCCTTCCACACCTGACGCGTACGGGCGTAGTCCAGCGCGCGGTCGATGGCGTGGCGGCCCATGCCGATGCCGAAGGCGGCGGTCATGATGCGCTCGGGGTTGAGACCGGCGAAGAGCTGGAGGAGTCCGGCGTCCTCGTCTCCGACCAGCGCGTCCGCAGGCAGGCGCACGTCGTCCAGCACGAGCTCGAACTGCTTCTCCGGCGCGGCCAGTTCCATCTCGATGGGGCTCCGCGTGAAGCCGGGCGCGTCGCGCGGGACGATGAACAGGCAGGGCTTGAGCTTGCCGGTGCGGGCGTCCTCGGTGCGGCCGACGATGAGCGTGGCGTCGGCGATGTCGACGCCGGAGATGAAGACCTTGCGGCCGCTGAGCAGCCAGTCGTCACCGTCCCGGCGTGCGGTCGTGGTGATGCGGTGGGAGTTGGAACCCGCGTCGGGTTCGGTGATGCCGAAGGCCATCTTGCGGCTGCCGTCGGCCAGTCCGGGCAGCCACTCGCGCTTCTGCTCCTCGGTGCCGAAGCGTGCGATGACCGTGCCGCAGATCGCGGGCGAGACCACCAGCATCAGCAGCGGGCAGCCTGCCGCACCCAACTCCTCCAGGACGATGGCCAGTTCGGTGATGCCGCAGCCTCCGCCGCCGTACTCCTCGGGGAGGTTGACGCCGAGGTAGCCGAGCGAGGCCGCCTCGGCCCACAGCTCGTCCGTGTGCTTGCCGTCGGCCACGACGCCCGTGAAGTACTCGCGTCCGAATCGCTTGCCGAGGGCCGCTACGGCCGCTCGCAGGTCACGCTGTTCCTCGGTCTCCAGCAGCGCATTGGTCATGACGGCTCCTTCGTGGCGGGCGGGACGGATGCGGAAGCGGGCTGTGCGGACTGTGCGGGCTCCGGCGGTGCGGGCTGTGCACGTTCCGGGGAGGACGGCCGCGCGGACCCGGCGCCCGTGGGCTCCGCGGCCTGCGGCTGCGTCCCGTCCGCGTCCTCGGCGACGACGGCGAGCAGTTCGCCGACCTCCACCTGGCGGCCGGGTTCGGCGTGCAGCGCGGTGAGGATTCCGGAGGCTGGGGCGACGACCTTGTGCTCCATCTTCATCGCCTCCAGCCACAGCAGCGGCTCACCCGCCTTGACGGTGGCTCCGACGGCCAGCCCGGGCACGACGCGTGCGACGGCGCCCGGCATGGGCGCCAGCAGCGAACCGGGCTCGTTCGCCGTGCCGGGCTCGCGCAGCCGGGGCAGGGCCGTGAAGGCGTGGGAACCCTGGGGGTACCACCCGGGCCGCACGGCCCCGGGGGAGGACGGCGGTGCGTCGACGTACACGTGCGAGCCGTCGTCCCCGTAGCGGGCCACCTCGAAGTCCCGGCGCACGCCGTCCACTTCGAGACGGACGCGGTCCGGGGCCGACTCCAGCAGGCGTACCTCCGCGCCGAGGAACTCGTCGTCCTCCAGCCTCAGTCCGTCCCGTGTGATGCGGTAGCGGACCTCGGTCTCCTCCTGGGAGGGCTCCGCACGGAACGTCTTCGACTGGGGGTGTGCGGGCACGTTGCGCCAGCCGCCGAGCCGCGCCGACACGGTGTCGCCGGCCGCTCTCACGCGTTCGGCGTCGGCCAGCGCGGCGGCGAGAGCGGCCAGCCGGCGGTGCGACTCCGTCTCGCCGGGCTCCTGGGGCGAGTTGAGGCCCTCCAGGTTCCGGTCGTAGAAGCCGGTGTCCAAGCGTGGCCGGTTGGGGGTACCTCCCACGACGGAGTCCGTGGGGGAGAAGTCGGGGTGGCGCAGGGACCGTACGAGCAGGTCGCGGTTCGTCACCGGTCCGTGCACGCGCGCGCGTTCCAGCGCGGAGGCCAGCTTGCGTACGGCCTCGCGGCGCGTCGGTGCCCAGGCGATGACCTTGGCCAGCATGGGGTCGTAGTGCACGCCGATGACGTCGCCGTCCGCGATCCCGCTGTCCAGACGCACGCCGTTGCCCTCGTGCGCGGCAGGTACGTCCAGGCGGTGCAGCGTGCCCGTCTGCGGCTGCCAGTCGCGTGCCGGGTCCTCCGCGTAGAGGCGGGCCTCGACGGCATGTCCGCGGGCGGCAGGCGGACCCTGCGGGTCCAGCGGCTCGCCCTCGGCAACGCGGATCTGCAGCGCGACGAGGTCCACACCGTGCACGCACTCGGTGACGGGGTGCTCGACCTGGAGCCTGGTGTTCATCTCCAGGAAGCAGGCGCGGGCGCCCGCCCCGTCGCCGTCGCCCGGGACCAGGAACTCCACGGTGCCGGCGCCGCGGTAGTCCACCGCACGTGCCGCGTCCGCGGCCGACTCGTGCAGCACGTCGCGCAGTTCGTCGCTCAGTCCCGGGGCGGGCGCCTCCTCGATGACCTTCTGGTACCGGCGCTGCAGCGAGCAGTCCCGGGTGCCCAGCACCCACACCGTCCCGTGCCCGTCGGCGAGGATCTGCACCTCCACGTGGCGTCCGCGCTCGACGTACGGCTCGACGAAGACCTCGCCGTCCCCGAACGCGGCGGCGGCCTCCGCCCCGGCGGCGGCGATCTCCCCTTGCAGCGCGGCGAGTTCACGCACGATGCGCATGCCCCGGCCGCCGCCGCCCGCCGCGGCCTTCACCAGCAGCGGCAGGTCGCGTTCGGTGGCCTCGCCGGGCGCCACGGGTTCCAGCAGAGGAACACCCGCCTCGCCCATCAGCTTCTTCGCGCGGGTCTTGGACGCCATCGCCTCGATCGCCTCCGGCGGCGGCCCGATCCACACCAGGCCCGCGTCGAGCACCGCTCGGGCGAAGCCGGCGTTCTCGGAGAGGAAGCCGTAGCCGGGGTGCACCGCGTCGGCCCCGGCCGCCAGGGCAGCCTCGACGATCAGGTCACCGCGCAGATACGTCTCCGCCGGAGCGTTGCCCGGGAGCCGCACCGCGGCGTCGGCCTCCCGTACGTGCGGCGCGCGTGCGTCGGCGTCCGAGTGGACGGCGACCGTGGCGATGCCGAGCTCCGCGCATGTGCGGAAGACGCGCCTGGCGATCTCGCCGCGGTTCGCGACCAGCACCGATGTGATCATTTTCCGCTCCACTCCGCCCATCGCAGCCTCGCCGTTTGGAGTACCAGTCGCAGTCGCGGTTGCACTTGCCGTCGCAGTCGTCACAGCGTCACATCCGGAAGACGCCGAAGCCGCCACGCGCGCCCTCCACGGGCGCGGTGTGGATGGCTGACAGACACAGGCCAAGGATCGTGCGGGTGTCGCGCGGATCGATCACGCCGTCGTCGTAGAGCCGTCCGGAGAGGAACATCGGCAGCGACTCCGCCTCGATCTGCTGCTCGACCATCGCCCGCAGCCCGGCGTCGGCCTCCTCGTCGAACGGCTTGCCCTTCGCCGCGGCCGACTCCCGCATGACGATCGACATCACGCCCGCGAGCTGCTGCGGACCCATGACCGCGGACTTGGCGCTCGGCCAGGCGAACAGGAACCGCGGGTCGTAGGCCCGTCCGCACATGCCGTAGTGGCCCGCGCCGTAGCTGGCGCCCATCAGCACCGACAGGTGCGGCACCTTGGAGTTGGAGACGGCGTTGATCATCATCGCGCCGTGCTTGATGATGCCGCCCTGCTCGTACTCCTTGCCGACCATGTAGCCGGTCGTGTTGTGCAGGAACAGCAGGGGGATGTCGCGCTGGTTGGCGAGCTGGATGAACTGCGTGGCCTTCTGCGACTCCTCGCTGAAGAGCACGCCGCGCGCGTTGGCGAGGATGCCGATCGGATAGCCGTGCAGCCGCGCCCAGCCTGTCACGAGGCTCGTGCCGTAGCGGGGCTTGAACTCGTCGAAGTCCGAGCCGTCCACGATCCGCGCGACCACCTCGCGCGGGTCGAAGGGCGTCTTCAGATCGCCCGGGACGACGCCGAGCAGTTCGTCCTCGTCGTACTTCGGAGGCACCGGGAGGGACGCCGGAGTGCCGTGCGCCTTGCGCCAGTTGAGGCGGGCGACGACGCGGCGGGCCTGCCGCAGTGCGTCCGGCTCGTCCAGCGCGAAGTAGTCACCGAGGCCGGAGACGCGGGTGTGCATGTCCGCGCCGCCCAGCTCCTCGTCGCCGGCCTCCTCGCCCGTCGCCATCTTCACCAGCGGAGGCCCGCCGAGGAACACCTTCGACTGCTCCTTGACCATGATCACGTGGTCGGACATGCCGGGGACGTACGCGCCTCCGGCGGTCGAGTTGCCGAAGACGACGGCCAGGGTGGGGATTCCGGCCTCGGAGAGCCGCGTGATGTCGCGGAAGAGCGCCCCGCCGGGGATGAAGATCTCCTTCTGGCTGGGCAGATCCGCACCGCCGGACTCGACGAGGCTGATGCAGGGAAGCCGGTTGGCGTAGGCGATCTCGTTCGCGCGCAGGGCCTTCTTCAGCGTCCACGGATTGCTGGCGCCGCCGCGTACGGTCGGATCGTTCGCCGTGATCAGGCACTCCACGCCCTCGACGACGCCGATGCCCGTCACCAGCGAGGCGCCGACCGCGTAGTCGCTGCCCCAGCCCGCGAGCGGCGACAGCTCCAGGAACGGCGTGTCCGGGTCGAGCAGCAGCTCGATGCGTTCACGGGCGAGCAACTTGCCGCGCTTGCGGTGGCGTTCGGTGTACTTCTCACCGCCTCCGGCGACCGACTTGGCCAGCTCCGCGTCGAGTTCGGCGATCCGCTCCAGCATCTGCCGCCGGTGTCCGGCGTATTCGGCGCCCGATACATCCAGCGCCGAGTTCAGCACACTCACGGGACCAGTCCTTCCGGGATGTCCGTCTGCCGCGAACGCAGCCACTCGCCAAGGGCCTTGGCCTGGGGGTCGAAGCGCGCCTGCGAGGCGACACCCTCGCCGAGCAGCCCCTCGACGACGAAGTTGAGGGCACGCAGGTTCGGCAGGACGTGCCGGGTGACCGGCAGACCCCGCACCTCGGGCAGCAGCCGGCGCAGTTCGTCCACGGTCAGCGCGTGCGCCAGCCACCGCCACGCGTCCTCCCCGAGGTCCCCGCGCACCCACACGCCCACGTTCGCGCTGCCGCCCTTGTCGCCGCTGCGGGCTCCCGCGACCACGCCCAGCGGCGCCCTGCGCAAGGGCCTTCCGCTTGCGGGCAGCGGCTCGGGCAGTGCGGGCTCCGGGACGGGGGCGAGCTGCTGCGTCTTCTGCGGGGGCGGGATCTCCACGCGGGACGCGTCGGGCAGCACGGCGACGTGCGGCACCTGCCCCGCGTCCTCCCAGGCGACCTCGAACACGCCGTACGGGGAGGCCTTTCCGGGCGGCGCCGTCACGTGGAAGCCGGGGAAGCTGGCCAGCGCCAGTTCGATGGCGGCGCCGCTCACCACGCGGCCCACGGTCTCCTCCGAAGGGTCGCGGACGGCCAGCCGCAGCATGGCGCTGGCCTCTTCCTGCACTGGCGCGTCCGGGGTGTCGGTTCGGGCGAGACTCCAGGTCACCTCGGCGGGACGCTGTCCGGCGTCCAGCTCCGCCTCCATCTGCCGCCGCACCAGCGCGGCCTTGGCCTCGATGTCGAGGCCGGTCAGTACGAACGTCACCTCGTTGCGCCAGCCGCCGACCCTGGTCAGGCCGACCTTGAGCTGCTGCGGGGGCGCCTCGCCACGCACGCCGTCGATCCGTACGCGGTCCGGGCCCTCCTGCGCCAGCCGCACCGAGTCCAGCCGCGCGGTCACGTCCGGTCCGGCGTAGCGTGCGCCCGCCGTCTCGTACAGGAGCTGCGCCGTGACGGTGCCGGGTGTGACCGCGCCGCCGGTGCCGGGGTGCTTGGTGATGACGGCGCTTCCGTCCCGCGCGACCTCGGCGACGGGGAAGCCGGGCCGGGTCACGTCGATGTTCTCCTGCGCGAAGAACGCGTAGTTGCCGCCGGTGGCCTGCGCGCCGCACTCCAGTACGTGGCCCGCGATCACGGCTCCGGCGAGCGCGTCCCAGTCGTCGGCCGCCCAGCCGAAGTGTGCGGCCGACGCTCCGCTGACGAGCGCGGCGTCCGTCACCCGGCCGGTCACGACGACGTCGGCGCCACGGCGCAGACACTCGGCGATGCCGCCTCCGCCCAGATAGGCGTTGGCCGTCAGAACGCCCTCGCCCCAGCCGGCCTTGCCCTGACTCCGGCCCCCGGAAGGACCCCGTGCCAGTACGTCGTCGCCCTCGACGTGCGCGACGGCTGCCGGCACGCCGACCCGCTCGCTCAACTCCCGTACGGCGTCGGCCAGTCCGGCGGGGTTGAGTCCGCCGGCGTTGACGACGATCCGCACGCCGCGGTCCTTCGCGAGCCCGAGCCCCGTCTCCAGCTGCCGCAGGAACGTCTTCGCGTACCCCCGCGAGGGGTCCTTCAGCCGGTCGCGGCCGAGGATCAGCATCGTCAGCTCGGCGAGGTAGTCCCCCGTCAGCACGTCGAGTTCGCCGCCGGTGAGCATCTCCTCCATGGCGCGGAAACGGTCGCCGTAGAAGCCGGAGCAGTTGCCGACGCGCAGCACGTCCGCCGCCCCGCTCACCGCCGCTCCCCCTGCCGTGCGCGGCCCTCTCCGGGCGGGCCCGCGAAGGCCTGCGCGATCTCCAGCCACCGCTGCGCGTCGGCTCCTTCGGCCCGTACGCGGGCGTCGTCACGGTGGATCCGCTGCGTCACCAGCCGGCAGAAGTCCACGGCGTCGCCGGTCACGCGCTGCGCCGCGTCCTCGGGGCCGTGCGCCCACAACTCGCCGCCGGGACCCTCCAGTTCGACGCGGAAGGGTTCGGACGGCGGCTCGAGTCCACGCACCGCGTGGGCGAAGTCCCGTGCGCGCACGCCGATCCGGACGACGTGACGCAGCCGCGCGGTCGGTTCGCGGGGCACCCCGAGCGCCTCGGCGACGTCCTCGCCGTGAGCCCACGTCTCCATGATCCGTGCGGTCGCCATGCTCGCGACGCTCATCGGCGGCCCGTACCAGGCGATGCGGCGGCCCTGGGGCATCTCGCCCAGGACACGCAGCAGTTCGTCACGCCCGGCACGCCATCGCTTCAGCAGCTCCTCCGGCGGCTGTGCGGCGCCGGCCTCCGCGCCCTCGTCGACGAAGGTTTCCGGCGAGGCGATCGCGGCCTGCTGGGCGTCGCGGAAGGCCGGTTCGTCGGTGGCGGCCAGCAGCGACTGCTCGTCGGTCCAGGCAAGGTGGGCGATCTGGTGCGCGACCGTCCAGCGGGGCGCGGGCGTCGGCAGGGCCCACGCCTTCGCCCCGAGCCCCGCAACCAGCCCTTCCAGCGCCTGACCTTCGTCCCGCAGGTCCGCGAGGACGGCCCCCGTCACGTTCCCGGCGTCGTCCATCGCGCGCCCCGCCCCTTTCCGCCGGCCGTGCCGTCACACCTCGTGCGGCACCCCTTGAGCGTGACAGCGCGGCGAAAAACAAGCAAGCATGCTTGCATTACTTCTTGGGCGGTTCGCCCTCCCGCCTCCGGGCCTCGTCCAGCCCTTCGGCGAGCACCTCGGCCAGATGCCGGCTGCTGTGCCCGCCCAGCTGCTCGAGCTGCGTACGGCACGAGTAGCCGTCGGCCAGCAGCTCGGCCCCGGGCCCGGCCTTGCGTACGGCGGGCAGCAGCTGGTCCTCGGCGCACGCGGCCGACACCTCGTAGTGCCCCTTCTCGAAGCCGAAGTTGCCCGCGAGACCGCAGCAGCCCTTGCTCAACTCGCCCGTCAGCCCGGCACGTTCACGCAACCGCCGGTCCTCGGCGTCGCCGATGACGGCGTGCTGGTGGCAGTGGGTCTGGCCGGCGACGGGGCGGTCGATGCGCGGCGGCTCCCAGTCCGGCGCGTACTCCTCCAGGGTCTGCGCGAAGGTGCGTACGGAGCGGGCCAGCCGGTGCGCACGCGGGTCGTCGCCCAGCAGTTCGGGCACGTCGGTGCGCAGCGCGGCTGCGCACGGCGGCTCCAGGACGGTGACCGGCATCCCGGCGTCCAGGACGGGTTCGATGCGGTCCAGGGTGCGGCGCATGACGGCGCGGGCCTGGCCGAGCTGGCCCGTCGAGACGTAGGTGAGCCCGCAGCAGACCTGCTTGTCCGGCACGCTCACCCGCAGCCCGGCGTCCTCCAGCACCCGCACGGCGGCCGAACCGGCTTCCGGGGAGAGGTAGTTGGTGAAGGTGTCGGGCCACAGCACTGTCTGCGTACCGGTCCCGCCGCGCGCACCGGCTCCCTCCGGGGCGCCGCTCGCGCCGCCGCGTCCGCGCCTGCGCCACCACCGCGTGAAGGGCTCGCGGGGCAGCGCCGGGATGTCGCGTTCCGGTGCGATGCCGCCGAGCCGCTTCGCCAGGGCCGCCAACGGCCTCACGCGCGCAGCCGCGTTGAGCAGCGGCACCGTTCGGCTCGCCGCGGCGAGCCGCAGCCACTGCGGCAGCCGGCCCATCGAGTAGTGCGCCATCGGGCGGCGCCTGCCCTCGTAGTGGTGGTGCATGAACTCGGCCTTGTACGTGGCCATGTCGACGCCCACGGGGCAGTCGCTGCGGCAGCCCTTGCACGACAGGCACAGGTCGAGAGCCTCGCGCACCTCCTCCGACTGCCACCCGTCCGTGACGACTTCGCCCGCCAGCATCTCGTGCAGGAGCCTGGCGCGTCCGCGCGTGGAGTGCTGCTCCTCGCCGGTCGCGCGGAACGACGGGCACATCACGCCCGAACCGGCGTCCGTGTTGCGGCACTTCGCGACGCCGACGCACCGGCGTACGGCCGCCGAGAAGTCGCCCGCGTCGTGCGGGTAGCCGAACTCCACCGGCACCGGATCGCGCGGCAGCGGCTCGAACCGCAGGTTCTCGTCGATGCGCGCGGGCCGCACCAGCATGCCCGGGTTGAGCCCGCCCGCCGGGTCCCACAGGTCCTTGAAGCGCCCGAAGAGGCCGACCATCTCCTCCCCGTACATCCTCGGCAGCAGCTCGGCGCGCGCCTGCCCGTCGCCGTGCTCGCCGGAGAGGGAGCCTCCGTGCGCGACGACGGTGTCCGCCAGGTCCGCCGAGAAGTCGCGGAAGCGCCGGATGCCCGCGTCGCTCATCAGGTCGAAGTCGATGCGGACGTGGATGCAGCCGTCGCCGAAGTGCCCGTACGGCAGCCCGTGCAGGCCGTGCTGGCGCAGCAGCGCCCTGAAGTCCCGCAGATACGCGCCGAGTCGGGCCGGCGGTACCGCGCAGTCCTCCCAGCCGGGCCACGCCTCCCTGCTCACCTCGGGCCCGGATCCGCCGGACGAACTGCCGGGCAGGCGCGTCGCGGTGCCCGAGGCGTCCTCGCGGATGCGCCACAGCGCACGCTGCTCCGCCGCGGGCACGACGAGCCGGTGGTCGGTCGTTCCGTCCGCGGCGGCGGCGCGGCACAGCTCAGCGGCCCTGGCCCGCGCATGCGCCTCGTCGTCGCCGCCGACCTCGACGAACAACCACGCGCCGCCGCGCGGGAGTCCGGCCCTTGCCGCTTCCGAGACCAGGTCGTTGGCCATGCCCTCGACGGTGAGGGGGCCGTGCGGGAGCAGCCCGGCGGCCGCTTCCGCCGCCGCGCTCTCGTCCGCGTAGCCGAGCACGGCCAGCACACGCGCCCCCGGCGTCGGCACGAGGGCCACCGTCGCCCTGGTCAGCACTCCGAGCGTGCCCTCGCTGCCGGTGAAGACCCGCGCCCAGTCCTCGCCCTTCTCGGGCAGCAGCTCGTCCAGGGCGTAGCCCGAGATACGGCGCGGCAGTTCGGGGAAGCCGGTGCGCAGCAGCGACAACTCCCCGCCGATCAGGGCCCGTACGTCCTCGCGCAGCCGTTCCGGGACGCCGTCGCCGCCACGGGCGAGCCGCATCCGCTGCCCGCCGTATCCGGTGACCTCCAACTCCCGCACGTTGTCGGCGGTCGTGCCCCAGGCGACCGAGTGCGAGCCGCACGAGTTGTTGCCGATCATCCCGCCGAGGGTGCACCGGCTGTGCGTGGACGGGTCGGGGCCGAAGGTCAGGCCGTGCGGTGCCGCCGCGTCGCGCAGCCGGTCCAGGATCACTCCGGGCTGTACGAGCGCTGTGCGTGCCTCTGGGTCGATGGACTCGATGCGGTCCATGTGCCGCGTGAAGTCGAGCACCACTCCGGTTCCGGTCGCCTGCCCCGCGATGGACGTGCCGGCGCCCCGCGCCAGCACGGGCACGCCGCGCTCGCGGCAGACGGCGAGCACCGCCTCCACGTCGTCGCTGTCCCGGGGCGCGACCACGCCCAGCGGCACGCGCCTGTAGTTCGAGGCGTCCATGGTGAACAGCGAGCGTGTGCCCGTGTCGAACTCGACCTCGCCGCCCCGTACCGCTCCGCGCAGCGCCGCCTCGACGTCGCGCATCCGCTGCGCCTCCCGTGCCCGTCCGTCTGCCGCGGCCCGCGTCTGTGCATGTGCCTGTGCCTGTGCCATGGCTCAAGCGTGCACGGTGATCGTGCCCGAACGGCACCCTCCCCACGGACCGTCCCGGAGCGCGCCGCCCGCGACCCGCGCTCAGCCCCTGTCCGGCTCAGTCAGCGGCCGCCCGCGTCCCGGCACAGCTCGCCGGGGACGCCGCGGGTTTCGATGACGACGCCGCCCGAGGGGCGCCCGCCGGAGAAGGCCGCGGCGTTGAGGCAGAAGTGGACCCACATGTTGAACTGGATCTCCTTGGCGACCCGCAGCCGGCTGTAGAGCAGGTCCGCCAGCCGGTCCCCCGCACGCGACCACGCCTCGGTCTCGAATTCGAGCGCGCCGTCGACGGCCCGGACGCCGAACCGGATCTGACCCGCCTCCAGATGGCCCTGGAGCGTGCCCAGCGTGAAGGAGGTCGCGTCCCGGCCGATCACGCGTACCGGTCCGTCCCAGGGGCCGGGCATCTGAACGCGGTACTCGTCGCCGACGCGCAGCTCCCCTTCCCGGCCGCGGGTCTTGACGAAGACCGCGACCGTCCACGGGGCGGCCCTGTTCAGGTTCGCGGCAACGGTGGCGGCCAGCTCGCTCGCACTGGTGCGCGCGTCCACGATGCGCACCCGGAAGCGGCGGTGGAACATCGGGCCGACACCGTCGGACAGCGGCTTGGTCTGCTCGTCCACGGCCTCCTGCGGCAGCGGCGGCGGCAGATCACCGGCGTCGCCCCTGGTCTCGGTGCGGTGAAGCGCGGTGATGCGCCAGAAGTACTGCCAGGAGACGAGCAGGATCCCGACGGGGAGCCGCAGCAGGACTCCCGCCCGGCGCCCGGGAGTCACGCGTCGCGGAGAGGCCCGATCCGGTGCGGTCATGTCCTTCATGACAGCATATGAGTGGTTCGCCCACATCCGAGGTTCGTCTGCCGGCAGGCAGGACGGGAGGTCGTGATGGAGACCGGACGGTTGCTGCGGAAGGTCGGTCTGCGCAGCTGGCACCTGGAAGCAGCGGCCTGGGGCTCGATCGGCCTCTGCGTCGCACTGTGGTCGCGCGCCGCGAGTGTCGATCAGGACGAGCGGGGGAACGCGGAGCGCCGAGCGCTGTTCGTTTCCATGTGGGCTCCGACGCTGTGGCTGATGAGTCAGTCCCTGAGGGAGTTCGACTGACCTCGAAGGCCGGTCCCGAATGATCCGTGAGCGACGCCTTCGCGGCGACCGTGCCCTCGCAGCACTCCGGGCCCTCGGCGGACTGGACGTCAACTATCGCCGCCCGCGAACCGTCGGCCCGGGTCCCGCTCCGGGCACGGGCTGGTTCGTCGACTCGCTCGTGCGCTCGCTCCCCGCCGAGGCCCCCGGCGCTCCGGCCCCCGGCGGTACGTGGGAGACCGCGTGCCGCCTGGTGCGTGACTACCGCTTCGCCGAGCCCCGCATCCTGCGTGCCCTCTTCCGCGCCGACGACCCGCTGCCGGGCCGCGACATGCTGCTGGAGGGACGCTTCTGCGGGCTGCGCTTCGACATGGGCGTGCGCGTCACCTCCGTCACCGACGAGACGCTGGGCGCGGGCAGGACGGCCCGCCGGGTGTGGGGGTGGGGCTACCAGACGCTCCAGGGACACCTCGAACAGGGCGAGCTGCGCTACGAGGTCGTCAAGTACCTGCACACGGGCGAGGTTTCCTTCGTCATCGCCGGATACTCGCGGCGGGCACCCATCCGCAATCCGGTCGTCCGTCTCGGCTTCGCCCTGTTCGGCCGCCGCACCCAGCGCCGCTTCTACCGCCTGAGCGCGGGACGGCTGCACCGGCTGGTCCGGGAGGAGCTGAGCGGCGCCCCCTCCCCGGCCGTCGAGCACCACCCCTCCGACGACCGCGTCGTGATCGCTCCCGGCCCGCCGTGAGCGAGGCGCGGGCCGCGCGGCCGAACGGTGCGCAACATCTCGCGCAGACGTTGCCCTGTACCACGATTGAACGCGGCGTGAACGGAGACTCGTACCGCACATCCCGCAGCGCTGCGTGATGAAGGTGGCGACGGTTGAGACCCACAGCTCCGTCACCGGCCCCCTCCACGGGGGTACATGCCCTCCGTGGAGGGGGCTTCCGCACAATTCCCGGCCCCGTGCGTCTCACCCGGTGGACCTCCTGCCGTTCCGTGTGGAGGGACGCACTACCCTTCACGTGTGGCTGATCTCCAGATTCCCGCAGACATCAAGCCCGCCGACGGTCGATTCGGCTCGGGCCCGTCCAAGGTGCGTACGGAGGCGCTGAGCGCGCTCGCTGCCACCGGCACGTCGCTTCTCGGAACCTCACACCGCCAGGCGCCGGTCAAGAACCTGGTCGGCAGGGTGCGTGAGGGCGTCAAGGAGCTGTTCCAGCTGCCGGAGGACTACGAGGTGGTCCTCGGCAACGGCGGTACGACCGCCTTCTGGGACATCGCGACGCACGGCCTGATCGACTCCAGGTCGCAGCACCTCTCCTTCGGTGAGTTCTCCAGCAAGTTCGCCAAGGCCTCCAAGCAGGCGCCGTGGCTGGGTGAGCCCACGGTGATCGAGTCGGAGCCCGGCACCCACCCCGCCGCCCGGGCCGAGGCCGGCACCGACGTCTACGCCTTCACCCACAACGAGACCTCGACGGGCGTGGCGATGCCGATCGCCCGCGTGGCCGGTGCCGACGAGGGCTCGCTGGTGCTCGTCGACGCGACCTCCGGCGCGGGCGGGCTCCCGGTCGACGTGCGCGAGAGCGACGTCTACTACTTCGCCCCGCAGAAGTCCTTCGCCTCCGACGGCGGCCTGTGGATCGGTGTCTTCTCGCCGGCGGCCATCGAGCGCGCCGAGCGCATCGCCGCGTCCGACCGGCACATCCCCGCGTTCCTCGACCTGAAGACCGCGATCGACAACTCGCGCAAGAACCAGACGTACAACACCCCCGGCGTCACCACGCTCTTCCTGCTGAACGACCAGCTGGAGTGGATCAACGGCCAGGGCGGTCTGGACTGGGCGGTGCGCCGCACGGCCACGTCCTCGCGGACGCTCTACGGGTGGGCCGAGGACGCCAAGTTCGCCTCGCCCTTCGTCTCGGACCCGGCGCAGCGTTCGCAGGTCGTCGGCACGATCGACTTCAACGAGGACGTCGATGCCGCCGCGGTGGCGAAGGTGCTGCGCGCCAACGGTGTGGTCGACACCGAGCCCTACCGGAAGCTGGGGCGCAACCAGCTGCGCGTCGCGATGTTCCCCGCGGTCGAGCCCTCGGACGTCGAGGCGCTCACGCGCTGCGTGGACTACGTGATCGAGAACCTCTAGCGGGCAGGCCGCTGGCTGGCTCTGACGCGGGACGGGCCCGGATGCCGTACGAACGGCGTCCGGGCCCGCCTCATGCGCGCATGCGGTCTGCCTCAGCGCGGTGCGGTCTCAGCCGCGCCGCCGGAACAGCCGCCGCAGCATCGTCCACAGCACGACGACCACCGCCACCGCCGTCCCGCCGATGACGACCTTCTTCTCGCTGAGCTCGCCCTCGTCACCGCCGCTCGCGGCGCCGCCGCCCTTCGCTCCGCCGTCCGCCTCGCGCTCACCGGCCGGGACGCTGTCGGGCAGCAACTCCCCGTCCAGTTCCAGCGGGTCGACGGTGCTGCCCTTGCCCTCCGAACCGCACATCAGCGTGCGCCCGTCGCCGGTGAAGGTGACCGACTCGCCCTGCCCGGCCACGGGCACGCTGACGGGGGTGTCGAGCGCCTCCGGCTTCCCGTTGCGCCAGCGGAACATCTCGCCGCCGAAGTAGCCGCGCAGCACCAGCCGCGTCCCGTCCGGCGAGAAGGCGCCGTCCGTCGCCCAGACCTCCGTACGGGCGACGCGGCTGAAGGTGTTCACGCCGGACGGTGACAGCTGTTCGGGCCCGGCGTAGATCGCGCCCTTCTTGTTCTGGCTCTTGCTGGCGATGTAGACGCGGCCCGTCTTCGGATGGACCATCAGCGACTCGGCGTCGCGGGGCCCGTCGGCGTAGCGCACCGTGTAGCGGGTGGGGGTCACCGTCACGTCGCCGAGTTTCTCCGGCTCGTGGAAGCGGTAGATCCACACCTCGCTCCAGCCGCCGTTCAGGTTGTCGCCGATGTCGCCGACATACACGTCGCCACCGGGGCCCGTGGAGATCGCCTCCAGATCACGCGGGTCGATGCCCTTGAGGGTGACGGTGGCGACGGTCCTGCCGGTGGAGGAGTCGACGGCGTAGATGTACGGGCCGTCGTCGGAGTCGTTGTGCGTCCAGTAGACGCCCTTGTGCGTACGGCTGGCCGCCAGCCCGCTCGACTCGGTGATGCGGGGATCCTTGATGCGGAAGGATCCCTGGCCCTCCTCGCCCCCCGCCCTCGCTCCGGGCGGACCGGCCGCCGCCGCTGCGGCCCCCGTCGCCGACGCCAATGCGAGCAGCCCCGCCGCTCCCCCGACCCCCACTGCCGCTACGGCGCGGCGCCAAAGCACAGACATGGTCACAGTCTCCCGTACCGCTGGGGGTACTCCCAGGCCGCCGGCTCCGGCGGAGGCCCTTGCTTCGAGCCCGCTCCAACGGCTTGGCTCTACAGCCATGGAGTACACGCAGCTTGGCCGCACCGGCCTCAGGGTCAGCCGGATCGTCCTGGGGACGATGAACTTCGGACCGCAGACGGACGAGGCCGGCAGTCACGCCATCATGGACGCGGCGCAGAGCGCGGGCGTCAACTTCTTCGACACCGCCAACGTGTACGGCTGGGGCCCCGACAAGGGCCGCACCGAGGAGATCATCGGCACCTATTTCGCCAAGGGCGGGGGCCGCCGCGAGCGGACCGTACTGGCCACCAAGGTGTTCGGGAGCATGGCCGCGGAGGGCGACAGCACGCCCAACCAGGACCGGCTCTCCGCGCTCAACATCCGGCGGGCCGTCGACGCGAGCCTCAAGCGGCTGCAGACCGACCACATCGACCTCTACCAGTTCCACCACGTGGACCGCAGGACGCCCTGGGAGGAGATCTGGCAGGCCGTCGACGTCCTGATCCAGCAGGGCAAGATCATCTACGCGGGCTCCTCCAACCACGCGGGCTGGCACATCGCGCAGGCCAACGAGACGGCGGCACGGCGCGGCACGTACGGGCTCGTCAGCGAGCAGTGCCTGTACAACCTCGCCGAACGCCGCGCCGAGATGGAGGTGATCCCGGCGGCGCAGAGCTACGGCCTGGGCGTGATCCCGTGGTCGCCGCTGCACGGCGGCCTGCTCGGCGGCGCGATCCGCAAGGCGGCGGACGGGTCCGGCGGCACGGGACGCACCGGGAAGGGGCGCTCGGCGGACGCGCTGGGGAGGCCCGAGGTCCGCGAACAGATCCAGCGGTACGAGGACCTGCTCTCCGAGCACGGCCTCGACCCGGGCGAGACCGCACTGGCCTGGCTGCTGACACGGCCGGGCGTGACCGGACCGATCGTCGGCCCGCGCACACCGGAGCAGCTGGACTCGGCGCTGCGCGCGGTGGAGTTGCAGCTCGACGACGGGCTGCTCGCCTCGCTCGACGAGATCTTCCCCGGCCCGGGCCCGTCACCGGAGGCGTTCGCCTGGTAGGCGGCACGACAGCAGTCGTCCCGTGCCCGCCGAGCGCGGGCACGGGGCTGATCCCGGGCGTCCGGGCTCCACGGCCTCTCGGCAGACGCTAGGCGCCGACCGCTGCTGCGACGGCCACCACGATGAGCATCAGCACGAGCACACCGCTCACGATGCGCGTCCTCGTCTTGGTATTCACGCCCCCAACGGTAACCAAGGCCGTCACCCGCCCAGCGGCCAGGCCGCGATCTGCTCGTAACGGGGCTGGTCCCCCGGCTCACCGCTGTCCGGCAGATTGCTGCGCACGAGCGCCAGTTCACCCGCTGTCCAGGGCTCACCCGCGAACTCGTCGAGCGCCGCGGTGTACGGACGCAGATCGAACGGCTGCGACCTGGAGCGGGCCAGCGTCAGATGTGCGCGGAACCTGTGGGGCTCGTCCGTGCCCAGGCCGATGCGGCGTCCGGCGGCGGCGGTGGTCGCGGCGAGCCGCCGTACGCCCTCGCCGTCGGGGCGGTGGCCCGCGTTCTCGGCCGCCCCGGGGTGCGCGCCGTCGGCGTCGGAGGGGGCGCCGGTGACCGCGGCCCACAGCGAACGGTGGCCGAAGTGCCCGCCGCCCGCGATCCGCAGCCGCAGCGGCCGGCCGCGACGGGCCGCCCGCGAGAGCCGTTCGCGCAGCCCGTCCAGCTGCCCTTCGCCGACCTCGCCGTAGAAGGCGAGCGTGATGTGCCAGTTGGCGCGGTGGGTCCAGCGCAGTTGCCCGGCGCGGTCCATGGCACGCAACTCCGCGACCTTGTCGGCGAGTTGACCGGATGCGTCGAGCACGTGGTCCGGGGGCAGCAGGGCCGTGAAGAGTCTCATGTCCCCAGCATGCCGCCGCCGGGAGCGCCACCGTCGGGCTCCCCGGCCCGCGACGGCGGCGCTACGACGGCACTACGGCAACAGGGCCGCGCTCGCCCGTCGCCTACGCGGCGGAGGTCACCCTCTCCCGCTCGGCGCCGGCGGCCTCCCGCTCCACGAACCTGACGTGCCGGTGACCGCGCCGCAGGTCCACGCGGAGCCGCAACCCCGCGCCACGTGCCAGCGCCAGACCCACGCCGACGGCGACCACGGCGGAGATCACGCCGCCGGAGAGGAAGCCGATCCGGGGACCGAAGGTGTCGGTGACCCAGCCCATGAGCGGCCCGCCGATGGGCGTACCTCCCATGAAGACCATCATGTAGAGGCTCATCACACGGCCCCTCATCGCCGGGTCGGAGGCCAGTTGCACGCTGGAGTTGGCGGTGACGTTGAAGGTCAGGCTCATGATCCCGATCGGCGCCATCAGGGCGGCGAAGAGCCAGAAGGACGGGGAGAGCGCCGCGGCGGTCTCCAGGAGACCGAAGACCAGCGCCGCCCCTGCCATCAGCCGCATGCGGGTCGCCCGCCGCCGGGCGGACAGCAGCGCCCCGGCCACCGAGCCGACGGCCATGAGGGTGTTGAGCAGCCCGTACGTCCCGGCGCCCTCCTGGAAGACCCGGTCGGTGAACGCGGTCAGCCAGATCGGGAAGTTGAAGCCGAAGGTGCCGACGAAGCCGACGAGGACGATCGGCCAGATCAGCTCGGGATGGCTGCGGACATAGGTCAGCCCTTCCCGCAGCTGGCCCTTGCTGCGCGGCACGCGCTCGATGCTGTGCAGCTCGCTGGTACGCATCAGCAGCAGACCGGTGAGCGGCGCGATGAAGGACAGGCCGTTGAAGAGGAACGCCCAGCCGCTGCCGACGGCGGAGATCATCACGCCCGCGATGGCCGGCCCGACGAGGCGGGCGCTCTGGAAGTTCGCGGAGTTGAGCGAGACCGCGTTGCCTATCTGCTCGGGGCCGACCATCTCCGAGACGAACGTCTGCCGTGTCGGGTTGTCGAGCACCGTCGCGAGGCCGAGCACGAAAGCGAGTGCGTAGACGTGCCAGACGTGCACCTGGCCGCTGAGCGTCAGGGCCGCCAGCACCAGTCCCGTCAGCCCCATGACGGACTGCGTGATCAGGAGGAGCCGGCGCTTGTCGCACCTGTCGGCGATGACCCCGCCGTAGAGGCCGAAGAGCAGCATGGGCAGGAACTGCAGGGCCGTGGTGATGCCCACGGCGGTGGCTGATCCGGTGAGGCTGAGCACCAGCCAGTCCTGGGCGATGCGCTGCATCCAGGTGCCGGTGTTCGAGACGGCCTGGCCGGCGGCGAAGAGCCGGTAGTTGCGGATGCGCAGCGACGAGAACATCGAGGGCCTGGAGGCGGGCTTGTTCTGTGCGTCCGGGGTGTTCCGGTGCGGCTGCCCCTCCGGGCCGTTCTGGCCGTTCGCCGCCGCGTCCGGCCGGTGGCCGGGTGGTTCGTTCCGTGGCTTGTCATCTGGTGCGGGTGCGGAATCTGTTCCGTGGCCCGTACTCAAATCGCCTTCGCCTCCTCGTTCGTCGCGTCCGTTCGTCTCCGTCTTGCCGTACTGCTCCTCACGGGTGTGCCGCAGGCCCGGACAGGGCTCCCCCGGCTACGAGTGCGCCAGCTTCTCCAGCACCGGTGCCGCGGCGCGCAGCCGCTCCCATTCGTCATCGTCGAGGCGACCCGCCAGTTCGGCCAGCCAGGCATTCCGCTTCTCGCGGCTGGCGGCGAGCATCGACTCGGCCCGCTCCGTCTGCGTGACCGTCTTCTGGCGGCGGTCGTCGGGGTGCGGCTCCAGCCGGACCAGCCCCTTCGCCTCCAGCATGGCGACGATGCGGGTCATCGACGGCGGCTGGACGTGCTCCTTGCGGGCCAGTTCGCTGGGCGTCGCGGAGCCGCAGCGGGCGAGCGTGCCCAGTACGGACATCTCCGTCGGGCTCAGCGACTCGTCGACCCGCTGGTGCTTCAGGCGCCGCGAGAGGCGCATGACGGCGGTGCGCAGTGAGTTCACCGCTGCCATGTCGAGGTCGCTCGCAGCGCCCGCGCCGACCGTGCGGCGCTCGGAGGGTTCCGGCATGTTGTTAGCGTAACTCATTACCTCCTCTAAAGAATAGGAGGGGAGCCAGTCACGCCCTGTCTACCTGCTCACACATACGAGTGACATCGCACGGAAATCTGACACATCACCCCCGGCCCGCCCGGGACCGTTGACTCATGACTTCGACGACCTCGAAGGTGCTCAGCCTGCGGATGGACGGCGAACTGTTCGACCGGCTGCACACCCACGCCGCCAAGCGCGGCATGAGCGTTCAGGACTACGTGGTCCGTGCGCTCGTGCGCGACGACTTCGACGAACGGCTCCAGACATCCGTGGAGGAGGCGGATCGCTTCTTCTCCTCGGCGGGCAGGAGAGGCCGGCTCGCCACACGCCCGGAGCATGCTCGATCGGGTCGAGCATGAAGTGGACGAGGAAGCAGCCGCCGACGTTCAGCAGCCACGCCCCTCGATAGGCTGTGCCCTGCCGGCGGCGCACGATCGGGCGCCGGTCCTGCGAGCGCGAGAGGAAGCTGCGGCAATGGGCCTCATGAACCGGTGGACCGACGGCCAGCGCGAGGCCCCCGAGCCGCTCGAGGGCCCGGTCAGGGGCACGGTCCTGGTCGGCACCGGCCTCTGGTTCGTCCTCTTCCTCGCCCAGCTCCCCTTCTACGGCTGGTACGAGGACCACGGGCACACCTGGTTCATCTGGACCTGCGGCGCGGGCGGCGGACTCGGCCTGATCGGTCTCTGGTACGTGCTGGCCCGCGAGCGGGCCATGAAGCGGGACGCAAGCGACTCCGCCTGACGGCACCCTCCCCCGGCACCCGGCTCCGGCCACCCCGAGCCGCCGCTCACAGGGCACGCGGTACGGGCGAGCCCGCCCGGCTCCGGCCGGCTTCCTTGACTTCAACGAGGGTTGAAGTACGAGCGTGGAGCGCGATCGCACCGTCCACGACCGCACGACCGGAGGCAACCGGCCATGACCGTACGCACCACGGAGCGCCCCGACCCCGAACGGGAGGACTCCCGCTTCGCCTTCTTCAGCAAGTGGCGGCTGTCCGCGCCCCGCGGCCCCGAAGACCCGCCAGGCAGCGGCGGGATCCAGGCGGCCCTCGACGCGATCGCCGCCGTCTGGGAGCGCGAGCCCTGGCCGTCGCCGGGTCTCCTCGGCTACCACCTCTGCACGGGTGAGGACGGCGAGACCCTGCTGCACTACTCGCAGTGGGCCGACGAGGACGCCTACGAGACCTACGTCCGCGACCACCGCCAGACCCGCGTGGACGAGATCGACGCCGCCGTCCCGGGCATCGAGCGCCTCGGCATCGGCCGCTTCCAGCTCTACCGCAGCGGCACGCTGGACAGCGACGTGCGGACGCCGGGCTGCATCGTCATCGTCGACATCGAATTCGAGGGCCCGGACCCGGATCGTCAACGTGCCTGGGTGGACACGGTGTTCGCGGCGCTGCAGGACGACCCGCAGCTGCCGCGCGGCGGCATCTCGTCCCACTTCCACCTCGGGACGGACGGCACACGGGTGCTGAACTACGCCGAGTGGGAGAGCGCACAGGCGCACATCGCGGCGCTGGAGGCGCCGGGCCGGGGAATCGGCAGTCCGACCGAGCTGTGGAAGCGGGTGCAGGAGTACCCGGGGCTGAAGGGGAGCACCGTCCAGCGCTTCCGGCCGGCCTTCTCGCTCGTGCCCGGCTGACTCACCCGTGCCGGGCCGGCTGGCGGCATCCCTGTCGGGCTGACGGCATCCGGGCCGCTCCGGCCCTCGTCACGCGCCTTTGCCGGACGCGGCCCGCCGCCGTGCGCCGCCCATGCCAACTCCCTTCCACAGCACAGTCATGCGTATGATCACGCGGTAGGGCATATGCCCCTCAGCCCGCTGTGTCAGCGGCGCGCCACGGGTCACCCTGAGCTGAAGGGGCAGGAATGGGCGACGCGGAGAATCCGCATGCCGAGCTGGAGCAGCTTCGACGGGCCATGGCAACACGCCCGGTCATCGACCAGGCTCACGGTGTACTGATGGCGGCCTACCGCTGCACGCCCGACTCCGCGTGGCACGTCCTCGTCGCCGTCTCGCAGCACACCAACACCAAGCTGCACCACGTGGCCGCGGCCCTGGTGGAGACGACGCAGGGCAAGGACCTTCCCGATCACCTGAGCACCGCGCTGCGTGCCGCACTGAAGGCCGCGCCCGAGGATCAAGCAGGGCAAGGCGCGTGAAACGCCCGTAACGTCGGATACATGACGGAGCGGACGGGCACCGCCGCCGGCACGACCCCCGGAGACGACCCGCAGCGCGGTCTCAGCGCCGCGGAAGTGGAGGCGAGGACCGCGCGCGGCGAGATCAACGACGTGCCCGTGCGCAGCAGCCGCTCCCTCACGGACATCGTGCGCGCCAACGTCTTCACGCGCTTCAACGCGATCATCGGCGTCCTCTTCGTGATCATCCTCTTCGTCGGCCCCGTGCAGGACAGCCTCTTCGGGTTCGTGATCATCGCGAACACCCTCATCGGCATCGTGCAGGAGCTGCGCGCGAAGAGGACCCTCGACAACCTGGCCGTCATCGGCGAGGTGAAGCCGGTCGTCAGGCGGGACGGCGCCTCCGTGCGTCTGAGCACCTCGCAGATCGTGCTGGGCGACCTCGTGGAGATCCGGCCGGGCGACAAGTGCGTCGTGGACGGCGAGGTGACCGAGTCCGACAGCCTCGAGATCGACGAGTCGCTGCTGACCGGTGAGGCCGACCCCGTCACCAAGCAGCCCGGCGACCCGGTCATGTCCGGCAGCTTCGTGGTCGCGGGCAGCGGCGCCTTCACCGCCACGCGGGTGGGGCGTGCCGCGTATGCCGCACAGCTGGCCGAGGAGGCCTCCCGCTTCACCCTCGTGCACTCCGAGCTGCGCAGCGGCATCAACGACCTGCTCAAGTACGTCACCTGGGTGATCGTCCCGACCGGGCTGGGGCTCGTCGTCAGCCAGCTCGTCGTCGAGCGGAACGACATCGACAGCGCCGTCCGCCGCATGGTCGGCGGCATCGCACCGATGGTGCCGGAGGGCCTGGTGCTGCTGACGTCGATCGCCTTCGCCATCGGCGTCGTCCGGCTGGGGCGCAGCAAGTGCCTCGTGCAGGAGCTGCCGGCGATCGAGGGGCTCGCGCGCGTGGACATCGTCTGCCTCGACAAGACGGGCACCCTCACCGAGGGAGGCATGGACGTCGCCGAGTTGCGCATCCTCCAGAACGGCAGGGGCAGTACGGACGGCAAGGGCGGCCGTGACGACACCGGCAGTCAGGCTCGCAGGAACGGGCCGGAGGACAGGGACGGCCAGGGGGGCGGAAACCGTGGCGGGGCCGCCGACGCCGCCTATGTGGAGCGGGTGCTCGCGGCCCTCGGCTCGGCCGATCCTCGTCCGAACGCGAGCATGCGGGCCATCGTCGACGCTTATCCCCTCGACGGACGGGACAGCGGCACGGCCTGGCGGACCACGGAGTCGCTGCCCTTCTCCTCGGCCCGCAAGTACAGCGGAGCCACCTTCGTCGAGCAGGACGGCACCCGGCGCACCTGGCTGCTGGGCGCTCCCGACGTCCTTCTGCCCGGCGGCCACCCGGCCCTCACGGACGTCGACGAACTCAGCCGCGAAGGGCTGCGCGTGCTGCTCCTGGCCGGCACCGATCACGTGGCGGACTCCCCGGAAGCCGTCGACGGGGCCGTCCCCGCCGCCCTCGTCGTATTGGAGCAGCGGCTGCGGCCCGACGCCGGTGACACCCTCCACTACTTCGCGGACCAGGACGTCGCCGCGAAGGTCCTCTCCGGCGACAACGCGGTCTCCGTGGGCGCGGTGGCAGGCAAGCTGCGGCTGCGGGGCGCGCAGAATCCCGTCGACGCGGCCCGGCTGCCCCGCGACGCGGCGGGGATCGTGCGCGCCCTGGAGAGCGGCACGGTCTTCGGCAGGGTCTCGCCCCGGCAGAAGCAGACGATGGTCGACGCCCTCCAGGAGCACGGGCACCACGTCGCGATGACGGGCGACGGGGTCAACGACGTGCTGGCGCTCAAGAACGCAGACATCGGCGTCGCCATGGGCACCGGCTCGGAGGCGACGCGTGCCGTCGCCCAGATCGTGCTCCTCGACAACAGCTTCGCCACCCTCCCGTCCGTCGTGGCAGAGGGCCGCCGGGTCATCGGCAACATCGAACGCGTCGCCAACCTCTTCCTCACCAAGACCGTCTACTCGGTGCTGCTGGCGCTGCTGGTGATCCTGTGGCAGGTGCCCTACCCGTTCCTCCCGCGCCATCTGACGCTGCTGTCGTCCCTCACCATCGGCATCCCCGCCTTCTTCCTCGCCCTCGCACCGAACCGGGAGCGTGCGCGGCCCCACTTCGTGCGGAGGGTCATGCGGTACTCCGTACCGGCCGGACTCATCGCGGGGGTGTCGACGTTCGTGACGTATCTGCTGGCCCGTGACCACTATTCGGGACCCGGTTCGCTGGCGGCCGAGACGAGCGTGGCGACGCTGACGCTCTTCCTGATCACGATGTGGGTGCTCGCGATCGTCGCGCGGCCCTACAGCTGGTGGCGTGTCGGGCTCGTGGCCACGATGGGACTGGCCTTCGTGGTCGTGCTGGTGACGCCCACCCTGCAGGACTTCTTCGCGCTGAAGCTGAAGGGCACGGAGATGCCCCTGGCCTCCGTGGCCGTCGCGGTGGCTGCCGGGGTGGCACTGGAGACCGCGTGGCGCCTGCTGAGCCGGCGGCGGGAGGCGTCCGGCGAGGGACGCCTCCCGCTCCACCGCCGCTGACGAACCCGCTGACGAAGGGGTCTGCGTGGACCGGCTGCGCGGGCGGTTCCCCGGAGACCCGCCGCCCTAGAACGCGTACCAGCGCACCGCCGCGTCGCGCTGCCGCAGCGAGTCGACACGTCGAGCGAACTCCCGGACCGCCGCCGGGTTCCCGGGCGCGTGCTGCGCCACCCACGCACAGGCCGCCGCCTCCCGTGCGCCGCGCAGCACCGCGCATCCGGGCCACTCCCGCACGTCCCAGCCGTAGACGCGTACGAAGCCGGAGTAGGAGGCCTCGTCCAGCCCGTAGCGGTCGAGGCTCAGGGCCAGTACCACCAGGTCGTGCTCGCGCAGATCGTCGGAGAAGGTCTCCAGGTCGAGCAGCAGCGGGCCGTCAGGACCGACGTGGACGTTGCGCGGCAGGGCGTCGCCGTGCAGGGGGCCCGGCGGCAGCACGGGGGTCAACTCGGCGACGGCGGACTCGAACTCGTCGCGCCGGGCACGCAGATACGCCGCGTCCGCCGCCGGCACCGCGTCCCCGGCCAGCCGCAGCCAGCGCTCCACGCCGGAGAGCAGATCCCGGCGCGGCAGCGCGAACGGCGGGGCGGGCAGGGCGTGTACGAGCCTGAGCAGTCCGGCGAGGTCCACGGGCACGGCCTCGCGTGCGGGCTCGTCCAGGCGCCGCCAGAAGGTGAGCGGATGGCCGCCGACGACGGTGACGCCGGGCCGGGCGGCACGCACGGCGGGCACCTGATGCTCCTGCAGCCAGTCCGCGACGCGCAGTTCACGCTCGGCGCGCTCCCGGAGCGAGGGGTCTCGGCCGACCCGTACGACGAGGGGTTCGGGGGCGTCCAGTGCGAAGACCGCGTTCTCGCCGAGCGCCAGGAGCCGCGCGTCCTCGGCCCGCTCACCGGCGGACGCGAGCACGGCCCGCGCCCGCGCCTCGGTGAACGGCCTTGCCGCCGGGGCTTCCTTCTCCGTGCCGTCACCCATCGGGGCAGCGTATGCGGTGCCGGCAGGCTCCCACTCGGCGCCCTGGCCTGCTACTTGTCCTGGAAGGGGTCGTCGTCCAGCAGCTCTACAGAGCCGTACTCCGGACGTCCGGCCCGCTCGTAGGTGTGGATGGCGATTCCGGTGGCGGTGGTCGTGGAGTCGGTCAGCTTCATCGCCGTCGGCATCGCCCCCTCCGCGAACAGCCGTCTTCCGTTGCCGAGGACCACGGGGTAGGTCAGCAGCCGGAAGACGTCGATGAGGTCGTGCGCCATCAGGGACTGAGCGAGTGCGCCACTCCCGTGGATCTGGAGCTCGCCGTCCCCCTCCTGCTTCTTCAGCGCCGCGACCTGCTCGGGGACGTTCTCGCCGAGCAGCGTGGTGTTGTGCCAGTCCGCGGACTTCAGCGTCGTGGAAGCCACGTACTTCGGGAGGCTGTTGAGCTTGGTGGCCACCGGGTCGTCGGGGTCGGTGACGCTCGGCCAGTACGAGGCGAAGATCTCGTACGTGCGGCGCCCGAGCACGAAGCCGCCCGCCTCGGCGAAGGTCTTCTCGATGAAGGCCCCCATGCCGGAGTCGAAGTAGGGGACGACCCAGCCACCCTGCTCGAAGCCGCCGCTGGTGTCCTCGCCGGGGCCGCCGGGCGCCTGCATGACGCCGTCGAGGGATACGAACGTGGTGAGCGTGAGAGGAGTCATGCCCTTAGGACCGGCCCGCGGTGCGGAACTCATCGGCTCCGCACCGCGCCCCCCCCGGTGTGGGTCCTGCCACGCGGCGCACGTCACTCGCCTCGCGCCGCACGCCCCTCAGTCGAACCAGCGTGCCCTCTCCAGTTCGGCCACCCGCTGCGGGTCCTCCAGCAGCGCGGCCACCTCGAAACGGCGCGCCCAGCGCCCCGCCGCCCAGGCCAGCCCCGCCGCCACGCCCTCCAGCGTGGCCGCGTGCAGCACACCGTCGGGGGTACGGCGCCATTCCACGTCGGTGCCGTCGACGATCAGCTCGTCGTGCTCGCGGTACGTGAGGGGCGCCCCGGGGAGCAGCACACGCACCGCCTGCGGTACCTCGCGCTCCGTACCCTCTCCGGAGGCGGCCGTGTCGATCCGGCCCTGCACCCGCTCGCTCAGCCGCGGTACCTCCAGGACGGCCGCCAGACCCGCGGCGTTCCGGGGGTCCACCGGCAGCAGTGCCCGGCCGTCCGCCAGCGGCACGAGATCGGGCGCGTCCGCGATCAGCGCCTCGCTTCTCGGGGTGATCCCCACGCCACCCTGCCCGCCGCGCACGGTGCACAACTCCTCGGGCAGCGTGACCTCTTCGGGGTCCATCTCGGCCAGCAGCCCGTACAGTCCGTGCAGTTGGGCGGGGCCGACCTCGGAGTCCGGGTCCGCGAGCCTCTGCAGCAGCTCGGCGGCGCCTCCGGGTTCCTCCAGCAGCGCCGCCGCGGACGTACGGATGCCGAGCGCCCGCAGCACCTGGGCGTCGGCGAAGCCGGAGGCGTCGGCCTCCTCGTAGAGCCCGTCCAGCAGCGGATCCCCGCCTGCCGCGCGCAGCCCCGCGGGGCGCCGCCCGTCCAGCACGGGGTGGCCGCGCAGCCACCAGGCGGTGTACGGGCGGACCGTCTCCGTGACGCCACCGGGGAGCAGCACGCGCACCGGCGCGGTCAGGGCGTCACGCAGCGGCGGCCGGGCCAGCATCGCCAGGGCCTCGGGCCAGCTGTCGTCGTCGACCAGGTCCAGATCGCGCACCGCCACCAGCTCGGAGGCGACCGGCGGCACAGCCACCGTCGACTCGGGAAGCTGGTCCAGCACGTCCTCGCACCAGACGTCGACCGCGTCCAGCAGGCCCACGTCGTCGGGTTCCGCGAAGTCGCCCTCGCGGGGCTCCAGTTCGTCCGGGTCGAGGACGACGTCCGTGGCCCGAACGAGCGCGAAGTCCGCCTGCACACCGACCGCGGTGAGCGGCTGCTCGCCCCATCGCTCCGCCAGCTCACCGTCGCAGGCGGCGAGTTCGCCCTCGCGGATCACGCGCTCGAAGGCGCTGCCGGGGAAGACGAGCTCGCCGGCCGGTGCGATCTCGCCGTCCTCGTCGGGCAGCGCCAGCGCGCCGAGCCACGGCTCGTCGCCGGGCCCGAGCTGCGCGTCGCGTACGAGGCCCAGCACGAGCTCCGCCAACTCCTCGGCGTCCAGGGGCCCTTCACCCTCCTCGCCCAGGCCCGCGTCCCACGCGTCGCCCTCGTCCAGCGACGCGGCGACGGCCGCCCGCACCTGCGGGGTGGTCAGCACGGCGCGCGGTGTCGCACTCGTCGCACCGAGCTTCTCCAGCAGAGGATGCACCGCGTCCTCGTGCGCGACCTTCAGGCCGAGCCGCGCCAGCTGCCCTGCCCTGTCGGCCTCCTCAGGCGCACCGGGCAGCGGCAGCAGCACCTGCCGGGGACCGATCGTCGTCCGCGGCGTCCCTCCTGCCAGCGGCACGGGAAGCCCCGTCAGCCGGTCCGGGTCCACACCGGCCAGCGAGTCGTACAGCCGGCGCCACCACTCGGGGGGCCGCACCACGCCCGCGAGCCGGTCGATCACCTCGCCGAGCGGCACCCGCGCGACGTCCAGCGCGCGCAGCTCCACCCGCCGCTCCATCCCGGCGGGCAGCAGGCTGGGGAACAGCTCCGCCAGCACGCCGACGGTGGCGGCGCCCGCGCCCTCCGCGATCTCCGCCTCGCGCGGCCGCAGCACGACCGCCTCGCCTTCCTCGTCCTTCCCGGCGCCCGCGAGGAACGGCACTCCCGGCAGCTTCGACAGCAGCAACTGCCGCAGCTCACCGTCGAGTTCACCCTTGCCCAGCGGTCCCGGCACCAGGTTCACCACGTCAGCCGTCACGGGTCGCCACTCGCGGAGCAGCTGTACGTAGACGTCGGCGGCACGCTCCAGCAGGAACTCCGTGAGCGGGCCGGGGGCGACGTGGCGGCGGGTCGGTTCCAGCGGGAAGCTCGCGACCAACAGCGCGGGCAGGCCCAGCGGTTCGTCCGTCGGCGTCGGAGCGTGCACGCAGGGTGCCGTGGGAGGCCGTGCGGGACTGCCGTCCTCCACCGGCACCGCCCACGTCACCGACCAAGCGGGACGCATCCGTTCCTCGACGGGACGGTCCTCCAGCAGGGCGTCCCGCGCGATGCCGCTCTCGTGCGCCACGCGCCAGCGCCGCGCCCCGCCGTCGTCGCGGCGCACCTCGACGAACGGCCCGTCCACGTGCCGCGTCAGCGTGCGCACTCCCTCGCCGGTCTCGACGACGACCTCGTCCAGGCCGGGCAGTGTCAGCAGCAGCGCGTCGTCGATCTCCGCGAGCAGCCGCTCCGTCAACTCCCGTGCGCCCGCGTCCCGCAGGGGCAGCACCACTGCGGTGTCGTAGCCCTCCGGTGCGGTGCCCTCGGCGGGCAACGGCAGCCGCAGCAGCGGCACGTGGCCCTCCCGGCGGCGCAACTCCTTCCCGAGCGCGGGCTTTTCGTGTGCCGCCTCGCGCACCATCTCCCGCGCCTCTTCCAGCGACCACCGCACGCCGCCCGTGGCGCCGACGACGGCGGGTTCGTCGCTGACCGCGAGCACCGCGGAGAAGCCGACGCCGAACCGGCCGACTGCCGCCGCGTCTTCGTCGTCGCGCTTCGCCGAGGCGCGCAGCGTCGAGAGCGACTCGACGCCTTCGGCGTCCAGCGGTGCACCACTGTTGGCGACGACGAGCACGTCGTCGCGGAGGGTGAGCCTGAGCCGTCCCTGTGCGTGCGCGCGGGCGGCGGCGTCTGAGGCGTTCTGAGCCAACTCGATGACGAGGCGGTCCCGGTAGCCGCCGAGCGCCAGTTGCTGCTCGGCGTTGGCGTCCTCACGGAAGCGCGCGGGAGAGGCCGTCCAGGCGTCCAGCACACCGCGGCGCAGCCGCGCCGTTCCGAACGTGTCCGCCTGCGGTTCTTGCTGCCCCATCGCCGTCTCCTTCGTCGCGCAACCGGCACCCTCGCCCCGCCGGTGACGGTACGGCATCCCGCAGGCGGCTCATCCTCCGCCGGTTCTCGTCCACCGGGATGCCGTGCGCGGGTGCGCGGTACGGAAGGGGTGCCCTCAGCGAACGCGTCCAGGCACCGGAGCGTGAATCGGACTGCCGGGAGATGCCTCGGCCGCCCTCCGCCGAGAGCACATCGCGGCGCTCGGCGGGGCGGCCGCCGGTGCCTTCAGCGGCTAGAGGCGGGGCCGGCCCCGCCTCCGGTACGCGCCGCGCACCGGAGGCGACTCCCGCGCCGTTCAGGAGAGTTCGTCCGCCTGCGTCTCGTCGATCACCGGTAGCGGCGGCTGGGCAGCCCTCGGCATGAGGGCCGCCTCCGAGTGGCCGCCGCATCCGTACGCCAGGGAGACCACATGGCCGTCCGCCGGGCTGTACTCGTTCGCGCAGACCCCGAACGCCTGGCGCAGCGAGCCCGCGAGCGGCATGAGGAAGCCGCACGTCACGCAGCTCGCCGGCGCGGACTGTGCCATGGCGGTGTCCGGGCCGTACTCGTCCTCCCAGCGGTCGGACGCCGTCTCCAGCCCGTAGCGGGACAGGACGCGGGGGCGGCCCATGCCCAGCTCCTCGGCGACCGCCGCGATCCTGGCGCGCTCGGGTGGCGGGACGATCTCGGGCCGCGGCGCCGCCTCTTCGCCCTCGGGGCCCGCCTCTTCGCCCTCGGGGCCCGCCTCTTCGGCAGGTGCCTCAACGGCGGCTGTCTCGCCGGCAGGAGCTTCTTCGGCGGGCGCTTCCTCCGTTCCCGCCGCGACGTCCGTGGCAGCCGCGACGTCCGTGGCAGCGGCGGAGACGGCGTCGGCCTCGGCGGTACGGGCGTCCGCACCTTCGGCACCCGCGCCCTCGTCCGCGGCGCCCGTCACATCACCGGTGGCCGCCGCGTCACTCGTGCCCGCCGCGTGGCCCGGCACCAGGCGCAGGTCGTCCGCCTCCGTGGGCAGCAGGTCGCCCGGCCCGAGGTCCCCGGGCCGCAGCCGCTCGCTCCACGGGACCCACTCGGGGGCCAGCAGCGCGTCCGGACCGGGAAGGAGAACGGTTTCGTCCAGTGTGACCGCCTTCGCCCGGGATGCCCGGGTCAGCGTCACCGCCCAGCGCCAGCCGCGGTACGCCCACTCCCGGCACTCGAAGAAGTGGGTGACGACGCGGTCCCCGTCGGACACGACCTCGATGTGATCGCCGACCTGCTCGGGCCCCGCGGCGGCCTCCGCCGCCTCGCGCGCGAGCGCGACGGCTTCGGCGCAGAGCCGGTCGGGGACCGGGGCGCGACGGGTACGGCCGCTTCGCGTGGCGGCGGTCATGCAGCACTCACAAGAATCGTCTCTCCTACGCCATAGCGCCGGTATCGGCGTGCACTCCCGTACGGCGGCCGCGACCGACGGTTTCCCCTCCCCGCGGCGGGGAGGCCCCTTGGTTTGCGGACGGAGCGGAACCGGGGAGCCGCTGCGAACGTCCGCGCCCCTCTCGGAGCCGTGCGGAGCGCACCGCCGACCACGCTACCCCACGGAATCGGTGAGCCGTTCCGGAGGGATTCGGTTGCCCGGGGCGCACGAATGTCCGTCCGGCGTGGAGTGTCCGCATCCGTCACCGCCGGTGGGGCAGACTGAAGCTCGTGGCTGCCGAGCCTGGGCGCGGACGTCGTCTGCTTCGTGGGGCCGCGCGTGCCGTGCGACGGCCACCCGCGGCGGTGGCCCGTCGCCTCCGCCGTTTCACTCACGGGGGCGGCGCGGGCGAGTCCGGACTCGGCAAACTCATCGAACTCCACGCGGTCAACTCCGCGGGCGACATGCTGATCACGGTCGCCCTCGCCTCCACGATCTTCTTCTCCGTCCCCACCGGGGAGGCGCGTGGCCGCGTCGCGCTCTATCTCCTCGTCACCATGGCTCCGTTCGCGCTTCTCGCTCCGGTGATCGGGCCGCTCCTGGACAAGGTGCCGCACGGGCGGCGGGCCGCGATGGCCGCGTCGATGCTGGTACGTGCGCTGCTCGCGCTGGCGATGTCGGGTGCGGTGGAGACGGGGCGTCTGGATCTGTATCCGGCGGCGCTGGCCGTGCTCGTCTCGTCCAAGGCGTACGGAGTCGTGCGCTCGGCGGTGGTGCCGAGGCTGCTGCCGCAGACGTTCTCGCTGGTGAAGGCGAATTCGCGGGTCACACTCGCCGGGCTCGTGGCGACGGGTGCGGCGGCCCCGCTCGGGGTGGGGCTGCACCAGTTCGGTTCGGCGCTGCCGCTCTACGGGGCGTTCGCCGTCTTCGTACTGGGCACCGTCCTGTCCTTCTCCCTGCCCGGGAAGGTCGACTCGGCGAAGGGCGAGCGGAAGGCGCGGCTCGCCCCCGCACGGCTCGCGACCGCACGGATCCTGGACGGCCGGACGGACAGGGACGGCCGGGACGAGCGCAACGGCCGGGGCGAGAGACGCCCGGGACTGCGGACGGTGGGTGCCTCCGTCCGCAGTGCGCTGGTGGCCAACTCCTCGCTGCGCGGCCTGTCCGGCTTCCTCACCTTCTTCCTCGCATTCCTCCTGCGCGACCAGCCGCTGACCGGTCTCTCCGGCGCCTTCTCGCTGGGTCTCGTTGCCGTCGCCGCGGGCGGGGGCAACGCGCTGGGCACGGCCATCGGCGCGTGGCTCAAGGCCAGGGCCCCCGAGGTGATCATCGCTGGGGTTCTGGCCTGCGCGCTGGCCGCCGTCGTCACGGCAGCGGCGGTCTACGGGACGGTCACGGTCGCCGCGGTCGCGATGACCGCCGGGATCTCCCAGGCCCTCGGCAAGCTGTCGCTGGACGCGCTGATCCAGCGGGACATGCCCGAGGAGGTCCGCACGTCCGCGTTCGCGCGCTCCGAGACCCTGATGCAGATGTCGTGGGTCGTGGGCGGCGGGCTCGGCATCTCGCTGCCGCTGATCGGACCGCTGGGGATGGGCGTCGGGGCCGTCGTGATCGCCGCGGGCGCCGTGTTCTCCGTACGGAGTCTGCTGCGCGCCGCCAGACACGGCACCCCGCACCCGCGGGTGGCCTGACGGCAGGCACGCACCGCTAGCCTGCGGCCATGCCACCACCGCGGATTCTGATCGTCACAGCCGTCACAGCTGAGCGGGACGCGGTGCTCGCGGGTCTGGAGCGGGGCGACGGGGCGGACGGGGTCGAGGTGCTCGCCGCCGGCGTCGGTCCCGCCGCGGCGGCTGCCGCGACCGCCACCGCGCTCACCTCCGCCGCCTCCCGCGAAGTGCCGTTCTGCCTGGTCGTCTCCGCGGGCATCGCCGGCGGCTTCGGGCAGCCGCTCGGCGGCGCGGTCGTCGCGACGTCGATCGTCGCCGCCGACCTGGGTGCCGACACCCCGGACGGCTTCGCCTCCGTCGCCGACCTGGGCTTCGGCAACGCCGAGCACCGCCCGCCCCCCGCTCTCGTACGGGCCGTGGCACAGGCCGCGGACGCGGCACAGGGACCGGTGCTCACGGTCTCGACGGTGACCGGAACGGACGCCCGCGCCCGGGAGTTGGCCACCCGGCACCCCGGAGCGGTGGCCGAGGCGATGGAGGGATTCGGCGTCGCCGAGGCGGCTGCCGCACACGGCGTACCGGCGCTGGAGCTGCGCACCGTCTCCAACGCCGTCGGCCCCCGCGACCGCGCGGCGTGGCGGATCCCCGAGGCTCTGGCCGCCCTCGGGACCGGATGCGCGGCGATGCTTCCGGTGCTGCGAGCATGGGAGCCATGAGCACCGACGGCAACGGCGGCACCGGCGGCGCGGCCTCCGCGCTGAGCATCGCCTTCTCACCGTGTCCGAACGACACCTTCGTCTTCGACGCCTGGGCGCACGGCCGCGTGCCGGATGCGCCCCCGCTCGACGTCACGTTCGCGGACATCGACATCACCAACGGCATGGCGGAGCGCGGCGAGGGCGATCTGCTGAAGGTCTCGTACGCGATGCTGCCGTGGGTGCTGGACGAGTACGCGCTGCTGCCCTGCGGAGGTGCGCTCGGCCGCGGCTGCGGACCGCTGGTCCTCACCCGTGAGCCGGTGGACCCGGGCTCGCTGAAGGGCAGGACCGTGGCCGTGCCGAGCGAGCGGTCGACGGCGTATCTGCTCTTCCGTCTCTGGGCGGCGGAGGAAGTGCCGGGCGGAGTCGGCGAGGTGGTCGTGCTGCCGTTCCACGAGATCATGCCGGCCGTGCGGGACGGCGCCGTCGACGCCGGCCTGGTGATCCACGAGGCGCGCTTCACGTACCAGGAGTACGGGCTGCACAAGCTCGCCGACATGGGCGAGCACTGGGAGCACACGACGGGTCTGCCCATCCCGCTCGGCGCCATCATCGCCCGCCGCTCGCTGGGCACGCAGACACTGGTGCGGCTCGCGGAGTCGGCACGCCGGTCCGTGCGGATGGCGTGGGAGGACCCGGAGGCGTCACGCCCGTATGTGCTGGAGCACGCGCAGGAGATGGACCCGGCCGTGGTGGACCAGCACATCGGGCTCTACGTCAATGAGTTCACCGCGGACCTCGGTGAGGACGGCATCGCGGCGGTACGCGGGCTGCTGACCCGCGCCGCCGCGGAGGGCCTTGTGCCGCCCATCCGCGACGAGGCTCTCTCCCCCTGGGCCTGACGGCCCGGGTGGGGCCCCTGGGGGCACCTCCCAGGCCGGAGGCTCTGGGGGAGCAGCGTGGGGGAGTGCCCCCACCCGCCGCCGCCCGCGCGTATCGCCTGGACGTCAAGCCGGCCGTACGTCTAGACGTCGAGCTGGTCGGCTACGGCACGGAGCATGCCGGCGATCTTGTGGCCGTGCTGCCTGTCCGGGTACCGGCCGCGCTCGAGTCCCTGCGCCACGCCGTCGAGGAGCGTGGTGAGGTCCTGGACGATGGAGGCCAGTTCGTCGGGCTTGCGCCGCTGCGCCGCGGCGACCGACGGGGCCGGGTCCAGCACGCTCACCGAGAGGGCCTGGTCGCCGCGTTGCCCGGCGACGACGCCGAACTCGACCTTCTGGCCCGGCTTCAGGGCGTCCACTCCGCTGGGCAGCACGGAGGAATGCACGAAGACATCGCCGCCGTCGTCGCGGGAGAGGAAGCCGAAGCCCTTCTCGCTGTTGAACCACTTGACCTTGCCGGTAGGCACGTCTGTCCTCGTCCTCGTACTGCCGGGCAGCCTCGGCTGCGTCCTGAAAGCTGTGATCTCGTGCTGAACCTTGCTCCGGAGAGCAAGTTGAGCGGGCCGAATGACCCGCTCATCACCAAGGCTAACCCCCGGTGCCCGGTGGCTGGAGGTCCTCCCGGACCCCTCAGGGGCCAGGGAGAGCCACCGAGCGGTTCTCCGTACAGTTGCCAACCGATCTACCCTGGCCGCGTGAACACTGAAACGTCCCAGCCCGGGGATCTTCTCGTACGATCCGGCGGCGTCGTCTTCCTCATCGGCGCCCTGGCCACACTGGTCACTGTGGCCCCGCTCTTCCTCGGCACCGAGCCCTTCCCGGCGCCCGCCTACTTCGTCTGCATGCTCATGGGTGTGGGCTTCGCGATGGCCGCCGCGGGCCTGGTGAGGTCGGCCCTGGGTCAGCGCCGCGAGCAGTAGTCGGCGAACCAGCCCGGGAACTCGCCCAGTCCTCCGGTCAGTACGACATCCGCACCGGCTCCCCGCAGTTCCTCCGCATCACAGGGACCGGTCGGCACGGCCACGGAGAGAGCGCCGGCCGTCGCCGCTCCGCGTACGTCCCCGACGTGATCGCCCACGTACACGCTCGCCCCGAACTCGCGCAGCGCCTCGGCCTTCGCCTCCGCCCACAGCCATCCGGCCACCGCGTCCGGTTCGATGCCGAGGTGTTCCAGGTGCAGCTTGGCGTTGGGCTCGTGCTTGGCGGTGACGACGACGGCGCTGCCGCCCGCCGCCCGTACGGCCGCGACCGCCTCGCGTGCGCCCGGCATCGCGGACGACGACGCGATCGCGTACCGCGGATACAGCTCGCGGTAGCGCTCGGCGGCCCCGGGGATCCGCTCGTCGGGGAACCAGTGGGCCAACTCCTGCTCCAGCGGCGGCCCGAGGCGCGTCACGGTCAGCTGCGCGTCGATGTGGACGCCCGTCTCCTCGGACAGGGCCACGTAGGTCGCCAGGATGCCGGGGCGGGAGTCGATGAGCGTCATGTCGAGGTCGAACCCGACGGTGGGGCCCGGTCCGGCCGCGGGGGTGTCCTGGTCGTGCGTTGCCATGCCGGTCATCCTGCCCTGCGGCGGTCCGCTCACCCCAGGTGGGACGGCCGCGGTGCGGGCCGCCGGATCGAGAAGGCCCGGACGGTCACAGTGACGTGCGGTCGGCCGAGCGTGGATCCGGCACGGGAGTACCGGAGTTGAGGACTCCGTCCATCGCCCTGGCGCGCCAGTGCGCGGTGGAGTCGTACAGCGGCTGTTCCGTGTCGACGGTCGAGATGAGCACCGCCGCACGGTTGCGGGGCAGCCGACCGGTGGTGATGCCGTCCGCACGGACGAAGAAGGCGCCCCAAAGGCTTTCCCTGGCCGAGGAGTTGGGGCAGCTGATCCAGACATGGTTGGCCCCGGCCTGGGCCGTCATCGTCGCCGGCATGAGGATGCCGGGGTAGGTGTCGGCCGTGTTGAGGTGCAGCACGTCCTCGCCGATGGCCTCCCGGATGGCGGCGATCTTGGCCGGCGGAGCGTGCCCCGCGTGGAAGGAGTGCAGCACCAACTGCACGCCCAGCCGCTTGTATTCGCGGTACAGCTCGGGGAAGCGGAAGTCGTAGCAGATCAGCGTGCCGCACCGGACGCCGCCCACGGTGAAGACGACGGGGTGGTCGCCCGGTGTGTAGTGGGCGAGGTCGCCGGTGCGCCCGCCGGGGTCGCCGGAGCAGAAGCGCTTGTCGTAGCGGTCAACGAGGGTGCCGGTGTCGTCGATGACGTACAGGCTGTTGTGCGGCTTGTGTTGGCCGGTGAGGCGGTGCGCCGAACCGAGCACCACCCACAGCCGCAGTTCGGCGGCGAGCCCCATCACGCGAAGCATCGCGGATTCGAGCAACTCCCAGTCGAATTCGCTGTGGTCCTCGAAGTCGGCGCCCGCGTAACCCGACAGGCACGCCTCGGGGAAGTGCGCGATGTCCGCGCCCCGGTCCTTCGCGGACCTCATCTGGCGCATGACGTAACGGCAGTTGCGCTCGATGCCGGCGTCAACGGGGAACTGGCAGGTCGCCACGGTCAGCCTGGCCATGGGCCGTCCTCCCCCGCTCTCGCGTCCCCGTGCTCACACCCGGGGCCGCCGGGCACGCCAGACGAGGAACAGCGCGCTGGCGACCGCAGCGGCTCGCAGCACCACCGGGCCCGAGTCCATGATGGCCTGACCGAGCTCCTTGCCGCCTTCCTTTATCGGCTCGCCCCACCGTCCGTCGACGCGTCCCCACAGCCACACCAGCATGCCGCCCGCGACCAGCCCGGGCATGCCGCCCGCGGCCCACTTGGCCTCCGTGCGGCTCAGGCGCGGCGACCACCAGGCGGCCAGCCAGCCCACGCCGAGCGTGATCAGCGAGCCGACGAGCGCCCCCGCCACCAGCAGCGCGGCCGCCGCCCACTCCACGATGCCGCCCGCGCGGGGCCCGGCCGCCGCGAGGCGCGAACGCCGCGGCCACAGCCGGCGGCCGGCACCCCCCAGGGCCACGTCGGCCTCGGGGTCGGCGACGTCCGTCACCTCGTCGTCGGGGGCCTTGCGGGCGGCCGGTACGGGGATCTTCGGGCGGGCGCTCCCCGGACGGGCATCGCCCTCCTCGCCGCCGCCGGGCGGCGGGTTGAGCAGCTCGGGCAGCTCGATACCGCCGATGAAGCCGGGCACGGGCTCGCCGAACGTGCGGCTGCCGCCGCCGTCGCCGTAGGGACTCGGGTCGACCCGCCACCAGTCCGGGTCGGACTCCTCCGGCCCCAGCTCGTCCATGCCGGCCAGGTGGGGCGCGGAGGCTCCTTGCGAGGCAGTGGGAGCCGCCGGCCCCGAGGTACCCGAAGTCCCCTTGCCGAGCGACACCTTCGGGCCCTCGTCGTCGCCGCCCCAGGTGGAAGAGCCCGCCGAGCCGTCCGCCGCCGAGCCGCGCGCCGCGACGACCTCCTCCGGCCGCCCGAGCCGCGCGAGGATCTTCTTCACGGCTGCCTTGCTCTCGGCGCCGCCCTCCTCGGCCCGCAGACGGTCGATCTGGCCACGCAGGCCGCTGACGAGGCGCGCCCGTTCGGCGGCCGTCATCGACGTGCTGTGCGCGAGGTCGCCGATCCGGCTCAGATAGTCGAATACGAGCTTGTCGCTCTCGATCCCCACCAATTCCCCAACGACTGCTTGCCCTTGGCGCCTGCCCTGCCATTTGCCAGGCTTGCCCACGACGGTACCCTGCGCCGCCCGCGCTAACGTGGTTTGGATGAGCACCGAAACGTGGTCCGGATGAGCACCGAGCACAGCGGCAGCAGCAGCGCCGCACCCCGCACGCTCGCCGACGATCTGCGAGGCCGCGACGACGCGGCCCTCGCCGGGCTGCTCCGCACCCGCCCGGATCTGCTCTCCCCCGTCCCCAACGACCTCACCCAGCTCGCGACCCGTGCGGGCACCCGGGCGTCCGTCGTGCGGGCGGTGGAGCGGCTGGACCGCTTCGCCCTGCAGACCGCCGAGGCCATCGCCGTCGCCCCCGACCCCTGCTCGTACGCCACTCTCGAAGCCCTCCTCACGGGAGACCCCGAGGCGTCGGACGAGGCGGCCGCCATGTCGGACGACGTCGCAGCCGAGCTGCCCCGCGCCCTGCGCTCACTGCGCGAGCAGGCCCTGCTGTGGGGCGGCGACGACCGGCTCCATCTCGTGCGCACCGTATGGGAGTTGCTCAGCCCCTCCCCGTCGGCTCCGTCGCCGACCGGCCTCGGCCCGACGCTCGCGGAGGCGACGGCCGGGATGTCGCCGGGGCGCCTTCAGGACATCCTCGCCACGGCCGGGCTCCCCGCGACGCACGATCCGGTGAGCGCGCTCGCCGAGCTCACCTCGCTCTTCGCGGACCGCGAGCGCACCGACGCGCTCCTGGGCGGCGCACCGCCCGAGTCGCTGGCGATGCTCGACAAGCTGCGATGGGGCCCGCCGTACGGCTCCGTGCACACCGACTCGCTCTCGTCGCCCGTGACTTGGCTGCTGGACCGGGCCCTGCTGGTGAGGACCGCACCCCGCACGGTCGTCCTCCCCCGCGAGGTGGCGCTGCATCTTCGGGCGGGCCGCGCGCACCAGGACGTCGAGCCGCTGGCGCCCCGGCTGGAGGTCCGGCGCGAGTATCCGGAGCAGGCCACCGACGAGGCGGCGGCGGGCCAGGCCCTCGCCGCGCTGGGCACCCTGGAGGAGCTCCTCTCCGACTGGGAGACCGACCCGCCGTCCGTACTGCGCGCCGGCGGCCTCGGCGTGCGCGACCTCAAGCGCACCGCCACCCTCCTCGACGTGCCCGAGCCGACGGCCGCGTTCTGGATCGAACTCGCCTACGCGGCAGGCCTGCTGGCCTCCGACAACGAACCCGACGAGGCCTACGCACCCACGCCCGCGTACGACGAGTGGCTGCGCCGCCCCACGCACGAGCGCTGGTCCCACGTCGTGCTGCGCTGGCTCACCGGCACCCGCGTACCGGGCCTTGTCGGCACCCGCGACGCCAAGGGACGCGTCCTCGCCGCGCTGGGCCAGGGCCTGGACCGCGGCCTGTCGGCCGAGGTGCGCCGCCGGACCCTCGAACTGCTCTCCGCCCTCGAACCGGGTTCGGCGCCCACGCAACACTCCGTCCTGGCACGGCTGCGCTGGGAGCGCCCGCTGCGCGGCGCCGGGCGCGCCGTCGGCGACAGCCCGGGCGACCTGCGGACGCAGCTGGCCGAATGGGCCCTGCACGAAGCCGAGTTGCTCGGTCTCACGGGGCGCGGCGCCCTCGCCTCGTACGCGCGTGGGCTGGTCCTGCCCGACCTGGGGGCACCCCCAGCGGTAGCTGGGGCAAGCACCCGCACCGCGAGCGAACTGGAGAGCGCGGCTGCGCAGGCCGCGGGACGGCTGGCCCCGCTCCTGCCCGAGCCGGTGGACCACATCCTGCTCCAGGCCGACCTCACGGCGGTGGCACCCGGCCCGCTTCAGCGGCCGCTCGCCGCCATGCTCGGCGTCCTCGCCGACGTCGAGTCCAAGGGCGGGGCCACCGTCTACCGCTTCACCCCGACGTCCGTCCGGCGGGCCCTGGACGCCGGGCGCACGGCGAGCGACATCCACGCCTTCCTGGCGTCCCACTCCCGGACCCCCGTCCCGCAGCCGCTGAGCTACCTCGTCGACGACGTGGCCCGCAAGCACGGCAGGCTTCGCGTGGGTGCCGCGTCCTCGTACGTACGCTGCGACGACGACGCGCTCCTGACCGAGATCACCGCGGACAGGCGTTCCGCGACGCTCCAACTGCGGCTGCTCGCACCGACGGTGCTCGCCTCTCCCCTGCCGCCGGACCAACTGCTCGCGAAACTGCGGGAGATGGGTTACGCGCCGGCCGCGGAGGGAGCCGAGGGCGATGTGCTGATCGCCCGCGCCGACGCCCACCGCACACCGCCGCGCACCGCGCCCGAGCCGGTGCCCGACGGCCCGCCAGTGCCGGACGGGGCGCTGCTCACCGCCGCCGTGCGCGCGATCCGGGCGGGCGACCACGCGGCGACGTCGAAGCACAAGACGCCCAAGCCGTCCGGACGCGTGCCGAAGCCCCCGGCCTCCGGGGCCGCTGCCCTGCCGCGTACGACGTCCGCGGACACCATCGCCATGATGCGGTCGGCCGCGCAGTCGGGGGACGCGGTCTGGATCGGCTACGTCAACGCCGACGGGGCCGCCAGCCAGCGGGTCATCGCGCCGGTGCGCGTGGAGGGCGGATTCGTGACCGCCTACGACCACACCGCGGACGAGGTCCGCACCTATCCGCTGCACCGCATCACGGGCGCGGCCGAACTCGCCGGGCCCTGACCCGGCACGGCGCACTCACGTCCGCTGCCGCCGCAGCGCCCCCGCGGTCACACCGGTGCGCTCGCGCAGCAGTATCCGCAGGGTGTTGGGGTGTTCGTAGCCCACCCTCCTGGCGATGGTCTCCAGCGAGAGGCCGGTCGTACGCAGCAGGTGGGACGCCTGCTCGACGCGCAGATCCTGGACGAAGCGGACGGGAGAGGTCCCCAGCGTGCGGTGGACGGCACGCTGAAGGGTGCGTTCGCTGACGCCCACCGCCTGCGCCCCCTCCTTGATGCTGACCGGTTCGCCCAGGTGCAGCCGCGCCCAGCGCTCGAAGGCCGCAACCGTCGGGTCGTTCTTCGCCAGGGCGCTGGGGATCGTGTACGCGGACTGCGAGGGGCGCTCGTCGACGACGAGGCAGCGGGCGACGAGGTCGGCGAGCGCGGGGCTGGCCATGCGGACGACGGCCAGCGCGAGGTCGACATGTCCGAAGGCCGCGCCCGCCGTCGTCACCCCGCGGGAGGTCGTCACCATCCGCGTCTCCTCCAGGCCGACGTCCGGGTAGCGCTTGCGGAAGACGGGCGCCAGCCACCAACTCGTCGTCGCACGGCGGCCGTCGAGCACACCCGACTCGGCCAGCAGGAAGGTGCCGGTGCACGCCGAGGCGACCGGCACATCCCTGCTGCGCGTCTCCCGGACCAGCCGGCGTGCGGCGGCCGACGCCGGGCCCGAGACGTGGTCGATCAGCTTCTCCGGCCGCCGCTCGGCAAGCGCCGGCACGAGCAGCAGTCCGGCGTCCGCGGCCTCGGCGACGGGACGGGTCGTCACCAGGTGCCCGGCGCCGGTGCGGATCCTGCGGCGGAAGCCGACCGTCGCGACCTCCCGCGCGGGCGGGGGGTGCGGCAGGTCGTCCCGCATGGCGTCGGCGGTGCTCAGCACGTCGAGGATCGCGGCCAGCCCGGAGTCGAAGACCCCGTCGTATGCGAGTACGGCGATGTCCATGGCGGAAACGGTATCGGAAGTGTCGTTCACGACACTGGGGAACGGTCGTTCGGCTCCATAGATTCACAGGTGTTCGTCATCGGCACGACACCGGGAGGGATCACATGACGAAGCTCGGACTACTGGCCCGCATCGAGGCGAAGCCTGAGCACGCGGAGAAGGTCGGGGAGCTGCTGCGCGAGGCACGGCAGCTCGCCGAGCAGGAGGGCACCACGGTCACCTGGTTCGCGTTCCGCCAGGACACGACCACCTTCGGCGTCTTCGACACGTTCGAGAACGAGGAAGGGCGCACCGCTCACCTCGAGGGCAGAATCGCGGCGGCGCTGGCGGAGGCCGCCCCGGCCATGCTCGCCTCGGCACCGGACATCCGGCCCGTCGACGTGCTGGCGGTCAAGCTTCCCTGACCGTCCGCCGGCCGCGGGAGTCCCGGGCGCGATCCACGCCGCCCGGGGCTCCCGCCTCGTAGGAGGCCACTGCTCGCGGCACCCGAGCGGCGTCGGAAACCATATGGAACGCGTCGGAAGCGACACTGCCGAAGATCGCCGGCAGCTCGTAGGTTCGCTGCGTACGACAGCCCGACAGCGAGGAACCACACAATGTCCCAGTCGACGTCCCAGTCCACCGCCCGGCCCGCCGGAAGCGACACCACGCGCTCGCGCACCCACACCTGGGCGGCCCCGACGACATACCTGGACGCGGGCGGACGCCCCGGTCTCGAACTGGTCCGGCTGGGTCTCGAAGGGCACCTGCCCCAGGCCCCGATCTGCGGCACCCTCGGCTTCAGGCTCGTCGAAGCCGAGGAGGGCAGGGCCGTCTTCGAAGGCGAGCCCGGTGAGCACCTGTTCAACCCGATGGGGACGGTGCACGGCGGTTTCCTGGCCACGCTCCTGGACTCCGCACTGGGCACCGCGGTGATGACCACCCTGCCCGCGGGCCGCGCCTACACGACCGTCCAGCTCGGCGTGAATCTGGTGCGCCCCGTCTTCGGTGACACCCCGACGCTGCGGTGCGAGGGCACCACCCTCCACGTGGGCCGCACGACCGCGACGGCCGAGGCACGCGTGACGGGCGCCGCCGACGGCAGGCTGTACGCACACGGCACGACCACCTGTGCCGTCTTCGCCCTGCCCCAGTCGGGCTGAGCCCGACCAGGAAGCGGAGGAAGCTCATGAGCGGTACGGCAGCGACGACGGTCGTCAATCTGAAGGGCCACCGCGACGACCCCGACTACGCCGACGTGGTCTACGTCGGGCGCCCGATGCACCGGGGCGGATGGCATCTGGAGGGGTCCCCGCTGGCGAGTCCGTTCCGCCCCGGCCGCGACGGCACCCGGGAGGAGGTCCTCCGGCAGTACCGCGAACACCTGCTGGGCCGCCCCGACCTTCTCGCCATGCTGCCCGACCTGCGCGGCCGCAGGCTCGGGTGCTGGTGCGTTCCGGAACCCTGCCACGCGCAGGTGATCGCGGAACTCGCGGACGCGGGCTGAACCCGGCGGGAGCGCCGCCGGGTTCGGCCTCACCTCGTCAGCCGCGGGAAGCGCCCGCCGGCCACACCACGTCGACCGCGAGACCGGCGCTGCGCGCGTCCGCGACGATGTCCGCGGTCGTCCCGCCCTTCTCCGCCGATCCCGGCTGACCGTCCCAGATGGCGACCAGCCGGTCGGCGCGCTCCAGCAGCACCGCGTTGGCCGCCTCGTACGCCTTGCGGTCCGCGTTCGCGTACGGCAGCACCAGCACCTCGTCGGCGGCGGCGGTGAGCCGGTCGTAGGTCTCGGCGTGCTCCGGTTTCACGGTGGCCTGCCGGTAGTCGCGGCTGGGGAGGACAGCCACCAGCCGTCCGCCCGCCGCGAGCACCGACTCCGCGAAGAGTGAGTCGGCGCCCGCCGCCACGCACGACAGACCCACGAGCCCGGAGGGCTCGAACATGCGCAGCAGCCGCTCCAGTTCCGCCCGTACGAGCGGCACCGTGTCCTCGGACAGCTCCATGTGCCCGGTTACCGCAACTTTCGTCGCCATCCCGGTCGCTCTCCTTCGTCAGTTCCGTTCAACGCGCCCTCGGATACGGTCACGCATCTCATACGGACCACTACACCTTGTGTCCGGACGTATTACCGTATAGGCGCTTGGCCCTGATTCGTGGCCACACGCACGGCAGGCGCCCGTGTGGCCCCTCACTCCGTGTGGACCTGATCTCCGGAGCGGCTGCCGCGGTCCGTCGTTCGCAGACCAACGGTCGCGTCCCTGGCCCATCCGTTCCGGGAACAGGACCGCGGCGAAGAGGACCGCGGTCCGAAAGCCGCGGTCGACGTCGCGGATCGTCCGGTCGAGGTCTTCCTCCGCAGGTCGATGGGGCGCTCCAGGTCTCAAAAGGCGCGGTGATCGTACGAGGCGCCGGGCTTCGGAAGGACACGGCCCGTGCCCGTGCAGCTGCCGGGCCAGAGCTGTGCACCTGCCGTGCCCGACCCCATGGACGAAGTGAGGTGGAGCGGTCTTCGGACGGGGCCCCGCGGTCCGCCGCCGGGCGCGGGCATCCGTGATGCGCACCCCCTCCACAACCGCTCCACAGCTCGCGAAGCGAGCCATGCGGCACACTGGAGTTTTGACCGGAGGCGTCCGAAGCGCGCAACCGGAGAACAGCCGGACCGCACCGCGAGACGGAGGAAGCACGCGTGAACGGTGGCCCCCTGATCGTCCAGAGCGACAAGACGCTGTTGCTGGAGGTCGACCACGAACAGGCGGACGAGTGCCGCCGTGCCATCGCTCCCTTCGCCGAGCTGGAGCGGGCGCCGGAGCACATCCACACCTACCGCCTCACGCCGCTCGGCCTGTGGAACGCCCGTGCCGCCGGGCACGACGCCGAGCAGGTCGTCGACGCGCTCGTCGAGCACGCCCGCTACCCCGTGCCGCACGCCCTCCTCGTCGACGTGGCCGAGACGATGGCCCGCTACGGCCGGCTCCGGCTGCTCAAGCACCCCACGCACGGTCTGGTCCTGGAGACCACCGACCGGCCCGTGCTGGAGGAGATCCTGAGGTCGAAGAAGATCCAGCCGCTCACCGGTGAGCGCATCGACGCGGACACCGTCGTCGTGCACCCCTCCGAGCGCGGCCAGATCAAGCAGGTGCTGCTGAAGCTGGGGTGGCCCGCTGAGGACCTGGCGGGTTACGTGGACGGCGAGGCGCACCCCATCGATCTGGTGGAGGACGAGTGGTCGATGCGCCCGTACCAGCAGCACGCCGTCGAGGGCTTCTGGCACGGGGGCTCCGGCGTCGTCGTGCTGCCCTGCGGCGCGGGGAAGACGCTCGTGGGTGCAGGTGCGATGGCACAGGCGCGGGCGACGACGCTGATCCTCGTCACCAACACCGTTGCCGCCCGTCAGTGGAAGCACGAGCTGGTGCGCCGTACGTCGCTCACGGAGGACGAGATCGGCGAGTACAGCGGGACGCGGAAGGAGATCCGGCCGGTCACGATCGCCACGTACCAGGTGGTGACGGTGAAGCGGAAGGGCATCTATCCGCACCTGGAGCTCTTCGACTCCCGCGACTGGGGCCTGATCATCTACGACGAGGTGCATCTTCTGCCCGCGCCCGTCTTCAAGTTCACCGCGGACCTCCAGGCCCGCCGCCGCCTCGGCCTGACCGCGACGCTGGTGCGGGAGGACGGCCGCGAGTCGGATGTCTTCTCCCTCATCGGGCCCAAGCGGTTCGACGCGCCGTGGAAGGAGATCGAGGCGCAGGGCTACATCGCGCCCGCCGACTGCGTCGAGGTGCGTGTGAGCCTCACCGACTCCGAACGCCTCGCGTACGCGACCGCCGAGACGGAGGAGAAGTACCGCTTCTGCGCGACCACCGACAGCAAGCGCCGCGTGACGGAGGCACTGGTGAAGCGGCACGAGGGTGACCAGACGCTCGTGATCGGCCAGTACATCGACCAGCTCGACGAACTCGGCGAACACATCGGCGCGCCCGTCATCAAGGGCGACACCACCAACAAGCAGCGGGAGAAGCTCTTCAACGCCTTCCGCGAGGGCGAGTTGAGCACGCTGGTCGTCTCCAAGGTCGCCAACTTCTCCGTCGACCTGCCGGAGGCGACCGTCGCCATCCAGGTCTCCGGCACCTTCGGCTCACGTCAGGAGGAGGCACAGCGGCTGGGACGGATCCTGCGCCCGAAGGCCGACGGCCACGAGGCGCGCTTCTACTCGGTGGTCGCGCGCGACACCATCGACCAGGACTTCGCCGCACACCGCCAGCGCTTCCTGGCGGAGCAGGGCTACGCCTACCGCATCGTCGACTCCCAGGACCTCCTGACGGCCCAGCCGGAGGCCGCACCCGAGAGCGAGAGCGAATAGCAGCGCACGGCGACCGCCGAGAGCAGTGCCAGCGCCAGCAGCGCGTACGGCGAGGCGAGCGGCTGCAGCCACCACTCCAACCTCAAGTCCTCGGCGCCGTGCTTCGGCACGAGCCACAGCGTGCGCACCGCGAAGACCGCGGCGACCGCTGCCACCACGCCGTGCCCCGCGCCGGTCCGCGCCCGCTCCGCGGCGAGGAGGACGAGCAGCGGCACGCACCACACCCAGTGGTGCGACCAGCTGATCGGCGACACCAGCAGCGCGGTGAACGCGGCTGCCATGACGCCCCACGCGGACTGCCCTCGCCGCACATGCAGATGGCGGGCCAGCGTCAGCCCGGCCACCGCGATCACGGCCGCGGGCAGCAGCCACAGCAGGCCCGGCTCCACCGTGTGCGCGATGCGGGCGACAAGCCCCTGCAGTGACTGGTTGTCGACGATCCACACCTTGCCGACCCGGGCGGTCTCGAAGACCCGGCGCGTGAAGAACTCCCAGCTGGCGGAGGGCAGTACAAGGGCACCGGCCACGACCGTGGCGGCGAAGCCCGCCAGAGCCGTGAGCCCCGCACGTACGCGCCCCGTCAGCAGCAGATGGACGACGAAGACCGCCGGCGTGAGCTTGATGCCCGTGGCGATGCCGATAGCCAGGCCCTTGCCGCGCGCGCCGTCGGGACGCCCCAGATCCCACAGGACGAGGCAGACGAGCAGCAGATTGATCTGGCCGAAGACGAGCGTCTGGAAGACGGGCTCCAGCCACAGCGCGGCGCCCGTCGCCGCGAGCACCACGGCCCGACGGCTCCACCGCCCCCTACGGACCCCGCTTCCGCCGGGAAGTGAGTCCGCCAGCCGCAGGGAGAGGTGGAGGAGGAGCGCGACGAGGGCGGCGTTGCCCGCCACGAAGGCGACCTTCGTGACGGCCGGTGAGAGCCACACGGTGGGCACGAACAGCAGGGCCGCGAACGGCGGGTAGGTCGCGGGCAGGTCCCACCCGGTGACCGTGAAGCCGTACAGGTCCCCGCCGTTCACGACGGCGGCACCTTCAGCGCGGTAGACCAGCAGGTCCGCCATGGGGAAGCGCTGCACCACGCACAGCACAGCTAGCGCGCCCAGCGACAGCACGAGCAGCACGGCGGCCGCGATCAGCGCCGCGCTGCCGTCCTCGGTGGTGCTACCGCCGTATGTGTCCGGCCGCCGTGTCACGTGCGCCGCCTCTCCTTCCGTCGGTGGCCGGCCCGTACGGGGAAAACCGTTGGCCCGGCCCACCGCGGCGGGGCTAGGCTTCCGCGTCTGCCGCCTCCCGGTCCGGGGAGGACCCCCGACCGCTCGGAAACCGGTCGGCCTTCCGTTCCGTACGCACACCGCGCATTCGCCCGGAGGCAAACCCGTGTCCGCCCCTGCCCATTCCGTCCCCGGTCACGCCCGCAACCCCCTCGACGACGAACGGGCCCATCTGGCGGCCTCCCGCGCCGCGCTGCGCGCCATGCGCGAGGACGCGGAATCGCTGGACATCACCGACGTCACGGCGAACTGGGTCAACGCCGAGGTGCTGCGTGCCGGTCTCGACGCGCGCATCAGATCGCTCGCCGACCTCGCCCACACACCGCTGTTCTTCGGCCGCCTCGACTACGTGCCCGCCCGGACCTTCTACATCGGCCGCCGCCACGTCCACGACGCCGAGGGCGATCCGATGGTGATCGACTGGCGTGCGCCCGTGTCGCAGCCCTTCTACCGGGCGTCGAAGAAGGACCCCCAGGACATCGCGCTGCGCCGCAGGTTCGGCTACGCGGCCGGTGAGCTCACCGCGTACGAGGACGAGCACCTGACCGATCCGAGCGACGCGGAGACCGGCTCACGGCTGCTCCAGGCGGAGATCGAGCGTCCGCGCGTCGGCCCGATGCGGGACATCGTCGCGACGATCCAGCCCGAGCAGGACGAGATCGTGCGGGCCGGGATCGAGGGCTCCCTGTGCGTGCAGGGCGCCCCCGGCACCGGAAAGACGGCGGTGGGCCTGCACCGCGTCGCGTATCTGCTCTACACGCACCGCGAACGGCTCTCCCGCGCCGGCACGCTCGTCGTCGGTCCCAACTCCTCCTTCCTGCACTACATCGAGCAGGTGCTCCCGGCGCTCGGCGAGATGTCGGTGCGGCAGGCGACGGTCACGGACCTGGTCGCCCACGTCCCGGTGCGCGGCGAGGACGGGGCCGAGGCAGCGGGCATCAAGGGCGACGCACGCATGGCACAGGTGCTGCGCCGGGCGGTGCGCTCCGGGGTGAGCATGCCGCAGGAGCCGTGCGTGGTGGTGCGGGGGTCGCGGCGCTGGCGGGTCCCCGCGGACGAACTGGCTTCCCTGGTCGAGGAGTTGCTGAGCCGCGACATGCGGTACGGGGCGGCACGGGAGGCCCTGCCGCAGCGCATCGCCCACGCGGTGCTGGTGCGCATGGAGCAGGCCGGCGAGGCTCCGGACGACCGCGTGCAGGACGCGGTGGCGCGGAACGCGGCCGTCAAGGCCGTCGTGAAGACGTGCTGGCCCGCCGTTGACCCGGCGAAGCTGGTGCTCCGCCTGCTGTCGGACCCGGAGTTCCTCGCCGAGCAGGCCGAGGGCATCCTCACGGAGGCAGAGCAGCAGGCGATCCTGTGGGCGAAGCCGGCCCGCGGGGTCAAGTCGGCACCCTGGTCGGCGGCGGACGCCGTACTCGTCGACGAGGTCGACGACCTGGTGCGGCGCACCCCTTCACTGGGGCATGTCGTCCTCGACGAGGCGCAGGACCTGTCCCCCATGCAGTACAGGGCCGTCGGCCGCCGCTGCTCCACGGGCTCCATGACCGTGCTCGGCGACATCGCACAGGGCACGACCCCGTGGGCGACGGCGAGTTGGGAGGAGGCGCTGCGTCATCTGGGCAAACCGGCCGCCGCCGTCGAGGAGTTGACGCTCGGCTTCCGTGTGCCGCGCCAGGTCATCGCGTACGCGTCCAGGCTGCTGCCGGAGATCGCGCCGGAGCTGCGCGAGGCGACCTCGGTCCGGGAGTCGCCGGGGGACTTCTCCGTACGGGCCTGTCCCGCACCGGAGTTGGACGCGGCGGTCGTCGAGGCGTGCCGCGAGGCGCTGCTGCACGAGGGCTCGGTGGGCCTGATCGCCGCGGACGCGCGGGTGCCCGCGCTGGCGGTCGCCCTGGATGCCGCGGGGCTGCCGCATCTCGCTCCGGGCACGGAGACCGGGGAGGGCTCCCGGCTGACGCTGGTCCCGGCGACGCTGGCCAAGGGCCTGGAGTACGACTACGTCGTCCTGGACGAGCCCGCCGCGATCATCGACGCCGAACCGGACATCCGCACGGGGCTGCGCCGCCTCTATGTCTCCCTCACCCGCGCGGTATCGGGACTCGCGGTTCTGCACGCGGCACCGCTGCCGCCCGCGCTGGCATCCTGAGATCCCGACCTCGGAGGTCCTGATGCTGTGGTGCCTGCAGACAGCGAGCCTCATCGCCGCGACCCTCACCACCGGCCTCAGCGCGGGGCTCTATTACGGCTTCGCCTGCGCGGTCATGCCGGGCCTGGCCCGTGCGGAGGACCGGACCTTCGTCGAGACGATGCAGCGCATCAACACGGCCATCATCAACGGCTGGTTCATGCTCCTCTTCCTCGGATCGCTGGTGCTGTGCGTCGCCGCCGCGGCGCTCCAGGTGCCGCGCGGGGGCTGGGCGACGCCGCTGCCCTGGACGGTCGCGGCGCTCGTCCTGTACGTGGCCGTGCTGGTCATCACGGCACGCGTCAACATCCCGCTCAACAACGCGCTCGACGCGGGCGATCTGCCGGGCGCCCTTGGCGAACTCGCCGCCGTGCGCACCGCCTTCGAGCCGGCCTGGGTCCGCTGGAACCTGGCCCGTGCGGTCGTGAACACGGCGGCCTTCGCCTGCCTGGCGTGGGCCCTGGTGCGGCAGGGCTGAGACTGCGAAAGCCCCATGCCGCCCCGGCCCCTTCGCGCGGCGAAACCGGGTGATCGGACCGCGGCGGCCGTCGTGGCTTCGGTGGATGGATGCGACGACGCTTCGTGACGCCGTGGACAAGGCGTTCGCAACGACAGGCGCGGCGACGCACCCGTGGCCGGACCCGCACCCGTGGGGTGCGACGCGTGCGACAGCGGCTCGGAGCTGCTGCTGGAAGACTTCGACTCGTACGTACTGGCCGTCGTCGGCGGCGAGTTCGTCCACATCGGCAGGGGCGAGGACACGATCGTCTCGCAGGGGTCCGGCTGGTCGGCGAGCGGCAGGTTCGCCGCGTCGCGCCGCGACCCGGAGCGCCTGCTGAGAGATGCCCGCTCCGGGCGGTCGAGGCATCCGTTGGTACGCGGCGAGCCGTGGTGGTGCCCTCACACATCTGGGACGGGGCGCGGCCTGGCCCTACGATCGGGCGCATGAAGATCGCGGTGCTCGGTGGCAGCGGACATGTCGGCTCCTTCCTCGTCCCACGCCTGGTCGAGGAGGGCCACGACGTCGTCGTGGTGAGCCGCGGGCGGCGCAAGCCGTACCGTCCGCACGGTGCCTGGCGGCGCGTGACGACGGTGGTGATCGACCGCGAGGAGTCGGAGGCCGACGGCTCGTTCGGGCCCGCGATCGCCGACCTCGGCGCGGACGTCGTCATCGACATGATCTGCTTCCGCGAGGAAAGCGCACGTCAGCTGGTCGAGGCGCTCGCCGGCCGCGTACAGCACTTCCTGCACTGCGGGACGATCTGGGTGTACGGGCCGAGCGGGCAGGTCCCCGCCGTCGAGTCCGAGCCGAGGCGCCCGCTGGAGGAGTACGGCCGGGGCAAGGCGGAGATCGAGGCGTATCTGCTGGACCAGGCACGCCGGAACGGCTTCCCCGCCACCGTGATTCACCCCGGTCACATCACCGGGCCGGGATGGGTGCCGATCAACCCGGCCGGCCACCTCAACCTGAGCGTGTTCCAGGCCCTCGCCGACGGGGCGGAGGTCACGCTCCCCAACTTCGGGATGGAGACCCTGCACCACGTCCACGCCGACGATGTCGCGCAGGTGTTCACGGCGGCGATGGCCAACCGGTCAGCGGCCGTCGGGGAAAGCTTCCACGCGGTGGCGCCCACGGCCCTGACCCTGCGCGGTTACGCCGAGGCCGTCTCCGGATGGTTCGGGCACGAGCCGCGGCTGGCGTTCCTGCCCTGGGAGCAGTGGCGCACCACGGTCGACGAAGGGGACGCCGAGGCGACGTACAGCCACATCGCGCACAGCCCGCACCGGAGCATGGAGAAGGCGAGCAGGCTGCTCGGCCACCGGCCCCGCTACACCGCGCTCGAAGCGATCGAGGAGGCCGTGGACGCGCTCGTCGCGGAGGACCGCATCAAGCGCCGCGAGTGACGGGGCGGCCGGCCCTACCAGGCGGCTGCGTGGAGCACATCGAGGGCGATGTCCCGCACCGACCGGGCGTCCGTCGGTATCCGGACGGTGTCCGCAGGAGCGCGCTCACTCAGATGTCGTGCCATGCGGAGGCTCCGCTCGACGTGAGCGGCGAACTGGGAGCCGATCTCCCGTTGGGCGAGCCGCTCCCTCACGGTGGCCTCATCGGCTGTGAGCAGGACACAGGTGGACCTGATCCCGCCGCCGCCCATGGCCCGTCGGATCATCGGCTCCTCCAGGACGCTCACCGTGTTCGTGTAGATGAGGCGACGCTGGCCGAGAGCCGCGTAATTCGCCCAGACCGCGGCCGTGTTCCGCTCGGTGATCGCCGCACGGTGAGGGTCGTCGTCGGGGGCGGGGTGAATCTGGTCCATGTAGTCGCCCTCGATCAGACAGTGCGCCGTTCCCTCCGCCTGCAGCACCGCGGACACCTCCCATGCGACCGTCGTCTTCCCGACGCCCGCACCGCCGCCGATGAGCAACAGTTCGTAAGTGGTCATGGCTGACGAGCCTGGCAGTGCCCGGACTGCCACGGCATGTGGTTGTCGTGCGAGCCCTCCCGACCCGCCGGGCGGCCAGCGATCAAGCGGCCTCCGAAGTGGGCCTACCCGTCCGCGAGTTGGCGGGCAGCGAGCGCGTGCATCACCTCGCGCGTGGAGGGATACAGGCTCAGATAGTGCTCGTACAGCTGGTCGTAGACCGCGCGGCGGGCGGGTTCGGGACGGACGAGCGACTCCGCGGGGTTCCACTCCGCGATGTCCGCCTTGCGGGCCAGCCCCGTGCCGACCGCCGCGAGGAAGGCGTCGCCGTGTGCGGCGCCGATGGTGTGGCGCGGCACGGTCTGCTCCAGGCCGGTGACGTCGGTGACGATCTGCGTCCACAGATCCCGCGCCCCGCCGCCGACCGCCACGAGCCGCCGCAGGTCGCCGCCCGCCTCGCGCATCGCACCCAGGTTGTGCCGTACGCCGAAAGCCGTGGCCTCCAGGGCGGCACGGTAGAGATGCGCGCGTCCGTGGCGGAGGGTCAGCCCGGCGACGACGCCGCGGGCGTCGGGGTCGAAGACCGGCGTTCGCTCACCCGCGAAATAGGGCAGCATCAGCAACCCTTCGGCGCCCGGCGGCAGTTCGGCGGCCTCCTGGGTGAGCGTCGTGTAGTCCGCGCCGGTCAGATCGCGCAGCCAGGCGGTGATCGCCCCGGACGTGGCCATGCCGGCCGCGAGGCAGTACGTGTCCTCATAGGTCCCCGCGGTGGACCACAGCCGTACGTCCGGCACCGGTTCGCCGACGACGTTGACCAGGAACATCGTCGTCCCGTACATGAGCATGAGATCGCCGGGGCCTGTGGCGCCGACCGCGGCCGACTCCGCCCACGCGTCGATGGTGCCGGCGACGACGGGCGTACCGGCGGGGATGCCGGTGGCGGCGGCCGCCTCTGCGGTCACCTCGCCCACCACCTGTGAGGGCGCCACGAGTTCGGGCCACTCCAGGCCGGGCGCCACCTCCTCGCACCACTCCTCGATCCAGCCGCCGCCAAGCAGGTCGTGGAGCGGGTCGCACTGGCTGGCGGAGTGGTGGTCGAGCACGTACGCACCGGTGAGGCGGCGTACGAGATACGAACTCGCCATGTACCAGCGGCGCATCCGCGCGTACACGTCCGGCTCGCGCTGCCGCACCCACGCGAACTTCGGACCGAGGGCCTGGCTGGTCAGGGCGGAGCCGCAGCGCCGCATGATCTCGTCCTGGCCGTAACGGGCGGTCAGTTCGGCGACCTGGTCGCCGGAGCGGGTGTCGACGCCGTAGAGGATCGCCGGGCGCAGGGGCGAATCGCCGGCGTCGGCGGGCAGCAGGCACGGCCCGATGCCGCTGACGCCGATGCCCGCGAGATGGTCGCCCGGCAGGGCCCCGGCGAGGAGTTCGGCGGCGAGTTCCGTGAAGTCCCGCCACCAGATCTGCTGCGCGTCGTGCTCGACCCAGCCGGGCCGCGGGCTCGATGTGCGGTGCTCGCGCACGGCCTGAGCCACGATCCGGCCCTCGGCGTCCGTGAGGACACCCTTGGAGCTCGAGGTGCCGATGTCGATCCCGAGCAGCAGTGTCATGGCAGCTCCCTCGCGCCGTCCTCCATGCGTGCCATGGAAATCCTCCGGTGGTTGTGCGGACGCTACTTCAGGCCGGACGTCCTGACGGGCCCGACCGTCTGCTGGTAAAGCGGGAGGAGCGTGAACACTCCGTGGACGCCCGCGCAGGGGTCGCCAGCACAGCCCCGAAGAAATCGATTTCTTACACTGTCTCGAGACGCCGGGAACGCATGGACGGGCGAGAGGGAGGCGAGGCGTGCCGGGCCGGACATCGGCCCACGACCAGCACCGGAGACCTTGTTGAAATCCATTTCACGCGAACGTAGGGTTCACCGCAGAAGGTGTCAAGAGCTCGGGCGCGGCTCCTCCCCCCCCAGCCCGTGCGCAGCACATGAAGGAGTCCCCGGTGGCAACCATCAGCGACGTGGCACGGACCGCCGGGGTCTCGCCCGCGACCGTCTCCCGGGTCTTCAACGGCGGTCGCGTCACCGCCGAACGCGCCGAGCGTGTCCGCAAGGCCGCCGCCGACCTCGGATTCTCGCCGAACCGGGTCGCCCGCTCGCTGCGCATGCAGCGCGCCAGCGTCATCGGCCTGCTGATCCCGGACATCGAGAACCCGTTCTTCACCTCGCTCGCGCGCGGCGTCGAGGACGCGGCCCAGCGCACGAACCTCTCCGTCGTGCTCTGCAACACCGATGAGGACGTCGAGAAGGAGCACCGCTATCTCGACATCGCCCTCGCCGAGCAGATGGCGGGCGTGATCGTGGCCGCCGCCTCCCGCAGGCGCACCGACCTGTCCGCGCTCGCCACACGGGGCATGCCCGTCGTCGCCGTCGACCGGCGCCCGCGCGCGGCCGAGGTCGACGCGGTCATGGTCGACAACCAGCACGGCGGCGAGGACGCCACCGCCCATCTCCTCGAACGCGGTTACGCGAGGGTCGCCTGCATCACCGGCCCTGCCGGCGCCTCCACCTCCGAGGACCGCCTCGCCGGCTACCGGGCCGCGATGCACGAGGCCGGTTTCCCCGACGAGTGGACGCGCGCCCACACCCGGCACGCCGACTTCCGCGTGGACGGGGGCTACGCGGCCATGCGCGAGCTGCTCGCTCTCCGTACGCCGCCGGACGCGGTCTTCGTCGCCAACAACCTGATGACGGTCGGTGCCCTGCAGGCCCTGCGCGAAGCGGGGGTCGAGCCGCCCGGGTTCGGCATCCTCTCCTTCGGCGACGTGCCGTGGGCGTCCCTGGTCAGGCCGCCGCTGACCACCGTCCAACTACCCGCGTACGACATGGGAGCGTCCGCCGCCGCCCTGCTCCAGGACAGGCTGGCGGGCTCGGACAAGCCGCTCCAGACCGTCGTCCTGCGCACGGTCCTCCAGCCACGGGAGAGCACGATGGGACCGGGCGCGCGGAGCTGAGACCGGCCAGGGCGGCGCCCCACGACTCGCGGCGGACGACGGAGTGCGGTAGGCGGCCGTCCCCGCCCTTGCGGCATCGAGGAGCCCTCGATGCCACTCCGGCCCTGTGAGCAGCGGTTTTGCACCGAGAACCGGTGCCCGGGCATCCGCTCGCCGAGCGAGCCTCAGTGGGCGATGGGAGCCTGATTCGTGTCAGGGACCTCCCGAAGGGAATCGCCATGATCACCACTGACTTTTCCGTTGGCTCCCCGTGCTGGCTCGATCTCGGTGTGAGGGATTCCGCCGCCGCGAAGACGTTCTACGGCGGGGTCTTCGGCTGGACTTTCCAGCCGTTCGGGTCGGGCGAGGAGGAGTTCGGCCTCTTCAAGTCCGAGGGGAGGAACGTCGCCGCTCTCGGCCCGCTCGACGAGGGCGCACGATCGGCGTGGATGATCTACTTCAACACGCCTGACGTGGATGCGGCGGTGTCGAAGGTCCGCCAGGCCGGAGGCACGGTCCGGGTCGATCCGTTCGACGTCAACGACCAAGGCCGGATGGCCCAGTTCACCGATCCGCAGGGCGCGCAGTTCGCCGCCTGGCAGCCGGGCAAGACGGCCGGCGTGGAGATGGTGGACGAGCCCAACTCGCTGATGTGGGTCGAGCTGTACACGACCGACGCCTCGGCGGCGAAGGAGTTCTACAAGGGCCTGTACGGCTGGGACTTCACGGACATGCCGATGCCCGGTGACGAGTCCGGCACGTACACGATCATCGGTCCCTCCGGCGCACCGCAGGAGCGGATGCACGGCGGCCTGATGGAGGTCCCGCAGGAGGCCCTCGCCCTGGCCGGCGGCAACCCGTTCTGGCACCCGGTCTTCCACACCGTCGACTGCGACGCGACGATCGCGAAGGTCACCGAGCTCGGCGGGAACATCGTCATGGGCCCGGAGGACGCCGAGGGCGTCGGCCGCATGGCCGTCTGCCTCGACCCCTTCGGCGCGGACTTCGTCGTCCTCAAGCCCTCCATGTGAACGAACCGCCCGATGTGACCACCCCCGGCCGCCACCGGGGGTGGTCCGCACGTGAGGGGCTCCGGACCCCGACTCAGCCCCGTACGAAGGGAGTTCAGGGCCGGACCGGCAGTCGTGCGGCCCGGTGGTCGCCCACAGTGACCGGCCATTACGCTTCCGACTCCCTTGCCCTACGGACGACTTCGAGCGATGACACCTCCACCAGCACCGAGCCTCCTCCGCGGACCACGAGTGGCGGTCAGACACGTCACGCACGACGACTACGCGGAACTCACCGCCCGTACACGGGAGAGCGCCGAGATGTACCGGCCCTGGATTCCTCAACGGGAGGCGACTCCCGAGACGTTCGCCGAGTACATCGCCCGGTGCGGCGGGCCCACGCACGAGGGCTTCGTGATCTGCCTCTGCGACACCGGCGGCGGCACCGCGGAAGACACCGGCGCCGCGGGCTGTTCCGGTCACGCGCACCGGATCGTCGGCGCCGTCAACATCAACAACATCGTGCGGGGCACGCTGCAGTGCGGGGCGCTGGGCTACGTCTCGTACGCGTCCACCACCGGCCGCGGCTATATGACGGAGGGGCTGGGTCTCGTGATCCGCCACGCCTTCGACGAGATGGGCCTCCACCGCCTGGAGGCCAACATCCAGCCGGGGAACGTCCGTTCGTCCAGGCTCGTGGAGCGACTGGGCTTCCGGCGGGAAGGTCACTCACCGGCCTTCCAGCTCATCGACGGCGAGTGGCGCGATCACGACCGCTGGGCGATCACGTCCCCCGGATGAGCCCTACCCCATCACCGCGCTGAGCGCCGCCGCCCGTCCGTCTCCCGGGCGGCCGCCCCTTCCCCGCCCTTGCCTCGTCACGCGTCCAGGGCCTCGCGCCACTGCCTGACGAGTCCGGCGTCGACCGGGCCGGACCAGCCGCTCCGCCGGGCCGCGCCCCCGATGTGGAAGGCGGTGATGCCCGCGGCCGCGAGTTCGGCCACGTGCTCCAGGCGGAGCCCGCCGCCGGCGATGTTGTCCGGCTCGAATCCCGGTTCGCGGGCGGCAGTTCGCGCCGCCTCCGAGCGCAGCACGTCCAGACCCTCGTCGACTCCCAGCGGAGAGCCGGCCGTGAGGAAGGCGTCCGGACCTCGCCTCTTCCGCCCCGCGCCCCCGCCCTGTCCTGCCCGATCCCCGCCGTCCGCCCACACCGCGAGCGCCTTGCGCAGGCCCTCGCGGTCCGGGGTGTGGTCGACGGCGCGGTGGAAGGTCCACGGGCGGCCGTCGACCACGTCGTCGAGCAGGGAGATCGCGCCCAGGTCGGGCGCGCCCGCCTCGTCGAGGAACCCCAGCACGAACTCGTCGGCGCCCTCGGCCAGCAGCCGCTGCGCATGTCCGCAGAGCGCCTCCAGGGCCGCGTCGCCGCCGGCCGCGAATCCGGCGCCGCCGCGCAGCATGACCCGGACGGGGAGGGCGACGGCGGCGCGGACGCGGGCGAAGGTCTCGGTCGAGGGCGTCAGTCCGTCGGCGGCCATGCCGGTGACCAGTTCGAGACGGTCGGCACCTCCCGCGCACGCCGCCAGTGCGTCCTCCGCGTCGAGCGCGATCACCTCGAGAACCGGCGCGGAGGCTGCGTGGGAAACCGACTCTGAAATTGGTCTAGACATGTGTGCACTCTGTCACAGCCGCGACTCCGCCGGAAGTCGACATCGAGCCCGACGGGCACAATCGCCCCCATGGCGACAAACGACGATCCCGGATCCGGGGCCGCCGGCCCCTCACCCGCACGCCGACCCGCCCGCCCGACGCCCGAGACGTCCGATGCTTCCGGCCGCACGACCCACGACCGCCTGCTCTCGCGCTGGAACGCACTGCTCGTCAGCGCCCGCGACGGCCGGGAGGAGCCGGACCCCGCCCCCTACGGCCGGAACCTGATCGAGCGCTGGTCGGAACCCCAGCGCCACTACCACACGGCCGATCACCTGCTGGACGTCCTCAACCGCATCGACGAACTCGCCCCGCACGCACGGGGGGCGGACGTCGACACAGTGCTGCTCGCGGCGTGGTTCCACGACGCCGTCTACCGCCCCGACCGCAGCGAGAACGAGGAACGCAGCGCCTCCCTCGCGGCACGTGCACTCCCCGAGGCCGGGGTGTCGCAGGCCCGTACGGACGAAGTCGCCCGGCTGGTGCGGCTGACGGTGAGCCACGACCCGGAACCGGACGACATCGACGGGGAGTTGCTGTGCGACGCCGACCTCGCGGTGCTGGCCGGACCACCTGACGAGTACGCGGGGTACGCGGCGGCGGTGCGCAAGGAGTACGCCTTCGTGCCGGACGACGCCTTCATGAAGGGGCGGGCGGAGGTGCTGGGTCAACTCCTCGGCCTGCCACACCTGTTCCGCACTCCGTACGCACAGGAACGATGGGAACATGTGGCGCGCCGCAACCTGCGGACGGAGATGGAGTTGCTCGTCAAGGGGGATTGACTCAAGACCGACTTGCGGCAGGACGAGGTTGCCAGCACCCTGAACTGCCGCCCGGTCGATGCCGATCCCCCACGGCGGACGACGGTGCAGGGACGTACGGGCGCGAACGCGGCACATCCGTGTACCTGACGTTCCACGCGCGTCGGGCGGGACGCCCACGCGCAGCGCACGCGTCGAACCGCTCGGCACTCCACGTCTTCGGACTCCACACCAGCCAAGAGGCCACTCACAGAGGATCGCAGGCCACGTGGTCACTTCTTCCACCGCCACCGGTAAGGACGCCGGCTCTCCCGACCCCTCGTTCGACGACGTCTTCTGCGAGCTGCTGCACCGGCTCTACCGACGGGCGGCCATGCTCGCCGGGTCCCGGCAGTCGGCGGAGGACGCCGTGCACGAGGTGTACCTGAAACTGGCCGCGCGACCGGAGAAGTTCCTCGCGCACCCCGAGCCCTACGCGTATGCGTTCTCCGCCCTCCTCAGCGTGGTCCGCGACGGCTGGCGCAAGGAGAAGCGCCAAGTGCTCGTCGCGGACGTCGAGTTCATCGGCGAGAGCGGCGGGGCCCACGGCAGGGACGGCGCCGCGACGGCGGGTGCGCCTCCGCCCGGCGCCCAATGGGACGACGGCGGACTGGAGCGGCGGACCTCGGAGCTCGAAACGGTGCGTCTGCTGCGGCAGTTGACCGTGCGGCAGGCAGGCGTCGTCGTGCTGGTGGACCTCGACGGCTACACCATCGACCAGGCGGCGAAGATCCTCGGTCTGCACCGCGGCACGGTCGCGCTGACCCGGAGGCGTGCGCTGGACAAGCTGCGGGGTGCACTGCACCCACGGCCCGGCCGCGCGGAACGGCCCGGCCGGGCCGGCCGCAAGGACCGGGCGGGAGGGGAGCGCCATGCGTGCTGAGCGACGCGAGGAGACGGCCGCGGCCCTGCGCGAGCAACTGCGGGCCGCTGACGCGGAGATCGAGACGCCGGACGGGCTCTGGGAGCGGGTCCGCGTCGCGCGTGAGGACGTCACCCCAGTGGCTTCGGCGGGCCGCGCCGCTCGGCGACGTCCCCTGCCCATGACCGTGATCGCCGTGGCCGCCGCGGCCGTGGCCTTCGTCCTCTCCGGTACGTGGTGGCTCGTCTCGCCCTCGGGATCCGGTTCCGTCCAAGGGTCCTCCGCGGATCAGCCCTCGTCCGAGGCGCCCGCGCCCGGCCGCTCGGAGCCCATCACGCTGCGGGTCCACAACGTCGAGAAGGCGTGCCGCGAGCTGCGCACCCTGGAGTGCGCGCTGCGGGTCGCGAAGAACCCGTACGAGCCCTATGCGAACCCCGGCAACGCTGCGGGCCGGGTCTGGCACGGCGACGAGCTCACCGCTACGTGCGTGGTCACCGACGGCCGGCTGGTGACCGACGAGAAGGGCCTCTCCTCCACGCGGTGGTACCGGGTCGAGAAGGCCGCCGGGGACGCCGGAGGCAAGCGGTTCGAGGGCTGGCTGCCGGGCGTGCGCACCAGGAACTCCACCGACGTACGGCTCTGTTCGGGCGCCGAGAAGCCCGGGCAAGCGGGCGGTTGACCCGGGCCCGGGCGGAGGCGCGGAGCGATGAGGTCCTTGGGGGCTGTGTGCGCCACGCCCCTTCACCACGACGCGGTGTCGGGACGCCGGGTGGGTGACGCGTGGCCGTCGTGACCGACAGCCACGCGGCCGGCATGACCAGCAGGCCATGTCACCCACCGCGGGCGCCCCGGCACTCCCCCGAGTACGCGCGGCTCGTGGACCGCGCGTTGTGCCTGCCACGGTGGAGCAGGACACCCGCTACACGCGCGGGGAGGCGCTCCCGTATGACACTTGTCAGTGTGATCTGCGTCACATCGATTCTCGGCAGGCCGCCGGCCCTGCCCGTCACGGGAACGCCCGTCACCCCGTCGCGCCCCGTACGGGTGACCCGGGATGCCGAGTCCGGCAGCGGGCGCACGATTGACGCATGGAACTGATCGACGCCTTCGAGACAGCCTTCAAGGAATGGGACCGGCTCGTCCACGAGGTCGGTGAGCGGCAGTGGGACGACCCCACCCCGTGCAGCGACTGGAACGTGCGGGACCTGGTCAACCACCTGGTCGGCGAGCACCTTTGGGCGCCGCACCTGCTGAACGGCGAGACGCTCGCCGAAGTCGGCGACCGCTTCGACGGCGACGTGGTCGGCGACGCCCCGGTCGCGGCGTGGGAGGAGGCGGGCAGCGCGTCGCACTCGGCGTTCCACCGGAAGGGGGCGCTGCGCGGGAGCGTGCACGTCACCGGAGGGAAGACGCCGGCGTCGGAGTACGGCTGGCAGATGACGACGGACCTCGCCGTGCACGGATGGGACCTGGCACAGGGCATCGGCGTGCGGTCGCGGATGCCGGACGAACTCGCCGACGCGGTCCACGACCACATCGCACCGCAGGCCGGAAGCTGGCACGAGAGCGGGATCTTCGACCCGCCGGTGCCGGTGCCGGACGACGCGGTGCCGCAGGACCGGCTGGTGGCGCTGCTCGGACGGCACCCCTGAGTCGCCACGGGGCGTCTGACACGTGCCGATGAGTCCGGGGCATCCGAAGAGGGCGAAGCATCCGGAGCGCACCGGCCCGCCCCCGTGGGCACGGAATGCGGGGCGCCGCGCGGTGGTTGGTGCATGACATGCCACCCGAATCAGCCGGCGCCCAAGCAGGGCCGGAGGCCCGGCACGTGACGGACACCGGTTCCGGTCCGGGCGACAACGGCCCTTCAGGCACTGCTCCGTCCGGCCCGTCGGGCCCCGGTGCGTCCCGTTCCGCGCCCGCTCGGCCCGGCCGCCGCCCGGCACGCGGCCGGATGCCGCTGGGTGTCTACGTTCTGGGGCTGTCGGTCTTCGCGCTGGGCACCTCCGAATTCATGCTCTCCGGGCTCCTGCAGCCGCTGGCCCGCGATCTGAACGTCTCCATTCCGCGGGCCGGGCTCCTGGTGTCCGCGTTCGCGATCGGCATGGTCGTGGGCGCACCGCTCCTCGCGGCGGCCACTCTGCGGCTGCCGCGCCGCGTGACCCTGGTCGCGCTGCTGGCCGCCTTCGGGCTCGGCCAGGTCGCCGGAGCGCTCGCGCCCACGTACGGGGTGCTCTTCGTCTCCCGGGTGGTCAGTGCCCTCGCGTGCGCGGGCTTCTGGGCGGTGGGCGCGGCGGTCGCGATGTCGCTGGTGCCGGTGGATGCCAGGGCCCGCGCCATGGCGATCCTGGTCGGCGGGCTGAGCATCGCCAACATCCTGGGTGTGCCCGCCGGTTCGCTGCTCGGGCAGCACGCGGGGTGGCGCTCGGCGTTCTGGGCGGTCGCGCTGATGTCGGCGATCGCACTGGCCGGGGTGATCGCGCTGGTTCCGCGGACGGATCCGGCGACGGGCGCGGACAAGCCGCGGCTCCGCCGCGAGCTGCGCATCTACGCGGACAAGCAGGTATGGCTCAATGTCGTCACCATCGCGCTGAACGCCGCCGCCGTCTTCGCCGTCTTCTCCTACCTCGGCCCGCTCCTGACCGACGTGTCCGGCCTGGCGGAGAACCGGCTCCCCACCGTGCTGGCGCTGTTCGGGCTCGGTGGGCTCATAGGCACCGCCCTCGGCGGGCGGATCGCGGACGGGCATCTGTTCGGCACGATGTACGGCGGCATCGCCGCCTCGGCCGTCACGCTGGGGCTGCTCGCGTTTCTGGCCCGCAGCCCGGTGGCGGCGATCGCGCTGTCGCTGCTGCTGGGGGTGGCGGCGTTCACGGCCGCTCCCGCGCTGAACGCCCGCATGTTCGAAGTCGCCGACGCCGCACCGACGCTCGCGGGCGCCACCACGACGTCGTCCTTCAACATCGGCAACACCCTCGGCCCGTGGCTGGGCGGCCTGGTCATCAGCGCCGGCTGGGGCTACGAGTCGGTGGCCTTGACGGGCGCGGCTCTCGCGGCGGCTGCCGTCGTCACCACGGCTCTCGCCTCGCTCACCAGCCGCCGGCGGGCCCGCCGGCGGCTCGGCGTCACGTGCCCCTCGGCGGCCCCCGCCTCTTGGGGCGCCTGAGGCCCGCGTCCGTGAGCCGGCGCACCAGTTCCTTGCTGCCGACCTCGACGGCTCCCGCCTCCACGGCCGCCATGTAGCGGGCGCTCGGCACGTCGTAGTGGTCGCGGTCGAAGGCCCGCCGGGAACAGCCGATACCGGCCGCGAAGGCGTGCAGCTCGTCGTAGGAGACGTCGCTGACCAGGTGCGACCACAGCCGTCCGTTGCCCGGCCAGTCGGGCGGATCGATGTAGACGGTCACCGCGTCACCGCCCGCCCGCGCCTCGGGGCGCGGGCCGGTGCCGCGGTCCACGCCGCGAAGTCGCCGGTTCACACACAGCAGATGCGTCGTCCAGGGGCGCCCGTGCGCTCAGAGGCACTTGTTCAGCGCTCCCACACGCGCGACGGAGGTCGTGGTCTTGCCGCAGACCCAGTGAGGGTCCTCTCCCAGCGGCGGTTCGACCTCCAGCGCGTGCGGATCGGAGCCGAGGCATACGGGGCACAGTGGCCAGCGCCCGTACCGGTCGAGCAACGCGTCCTGCACGTCCTGGGCTATCAGCCCGTGGACGAACCCGATGCCGTCCGGCCACTGCTCGACCCACCACCTCCGGTGCGAGACCGCTTCCTCGACGAGCGAGACCACGTCCGCCTCCGCGACCTTGCCCGCCTCGAGGTCGGCGAGTACGAGAGCACGGGCGGTGTGAAGTGTCTGCTCGAGCTGGTCCATGTCTCCATTGCACCAAAGACGCCGAGGCACATGCGGCGGTCTCAGCCAGTCCCGGAGCGGCCCGTGGGGCCCGGGCCCGCTTCTTTCACGCTCCTCCGAAGATCACGAAGGGCCGGGCGAAGAACGCGCGAAGATCCCGCAACGGAGGCGTGGTGGTTCGATGTGCGCAACTCTTGACTGGGCCATGACGGGAAAATACCTTCCACCGATGACCACTTATTTGAAGGAAAGTTTCTCCAGAGGCGGCAGACCGCACGGCAGAGGCGGCGGCAGCAGCCCCGCGGGAGCCGACCACCACGCAGCCGGCCCGCGGGGGGCCGGTTCCGGCGCAACGGTGCAGCCCGCCGCCCGCCCTGCCCCCGCCGGAAGGCCCGGCCCCCCCGGACCGGGCGCTCTCGCAGCCAAGGTCCGCACGATGGCCCCGTCCATGACGCGCTCCATGCAGCGCGTGGCGGAGACCGTCGCGGCGGACCCCGCGGGCTGCGCGCAGCTCACCGTCACCGGCCTCGCCGAACGCACCGGCACGAGCGAGGCCACCGTCGTACGGACCTCCCGTCTGCTCGGCTTCCCCGGATACCGCGATCTGCGTCTCGCGCTCGCGGGTCTGGCCGCACAGCAGGAGTCCGGAGCCGCCCCGTCCGTGACCGCCGACATCGCGGTGGACGATCCGATCGCCGACGTCGTGGCCAAGCTCGCCCACGACGAGCGGCAGACCCTGGCCGACACCGCGGCCGGCCTCGACACCGTGCAGCTGGAAGCGGCCGTCAACGCCCTCGTCGCCGCACGCCGTGTCGACGTGTACGGGGTGGGCGCCTCGGGGCTCGTCAGCAAGGACCTCGCGCAGAAGCTGCTGCGCATCGGTCACGTCGCGCACGCGGAGGCCGACCCACACCTGGCGGTGACAACCGCCGTGCAGCTGGGGGCCGGTGACGTGGCGATAGCCATCACGCATTCGGGCCGCACGGTCGACGTCATCGAACCGCTCCGCGCGGCGTTCGACCAGGGTGCGACGACGATCGCCATCACAGGGCGTTCGGACGGCGAGATCGCGCAGTACGCGGACCACGTTCTCACCACGTCGACCGCTCGCGAGAGCGAACTGCGTCCGGCCGCGATGTCGAGCCGCACGAGCCAACTCCTCGTCGTTGACTGTTTGTTCATCGGCGTGGCGCAACGTACGTACGAAAGCGCGGCCCCCGCGCTCTCCGCCTCGTACGAGGCGCTGGCACACCGGCACTCCCCGCGGCCGCGCTGACCTGTTCCAGCGAGGGCATGTGCGCAGCTCCCGTACGGCACACGGCACGTGTGTTCCAGTCCCGGATCCCGGCCCGGGCTGGTTCCGTCCCCGCACGGGCCAGGCGTACACGTCCTGATGGGCGGGGCCGGCCCCACAGGGCCCACCCGCAGAAGCGGCCGCGAGCGGCGAGGACGCGCGGCCATACGGGCTCGTGACGGTCCCGCCGTCCGGGTCCGATTCCGTGTCCGAAGCTCATCGGTTCCCGTTATCTGCATCCCGGCCCCAGCCGGAACCCGAGTCCGCATCCGAATCCGTGTCCGCGCGAGCCAGAGAGAGCGCCACCTCCCCATGACCTCCACCGCTGACAATCCCCCCTCCTACAGCGAGCTGCGCGCGCAGCTGGAGACGCTGACCACGGAGGCGTTCCGGAGCGATCTGTCCGAAATCGATCAGCTGCCCACCCTGGAGATCGCCCGGATCATGCAGGGTGAGGACGCCACCGTGCCCGGTGCCGTCGCCGAGCAGCTGCCGAGGATCGCGGCCGCCATCGATGCGACCGCCGAACGAATGGCCCGGGGCGGCCGCCTCATCTACGCGGGCGCCGGCACCGCGGGCCGTATGGGCGTACTGGACGCCAGCGAGTGCCCGCCCACCTTCAACACCGATCCGTCCGACGTGGTCGGGCTGATCGCCGGCGGTCCCGGCGCGATGAACAGGTCGGTCGAAGGAGCCGAGGACAGCAAGGAACTGGCCGCCGCCGACCTCGACGCGCTGCGGCTCACGGCCGACGACACGGTGGTCGGCATCTCGGCGTCCGGGCGCACCCCTTACGCGGTGGGCGCCGTCGAGCACGCGCGCGCAAAGCACGGCGCGCTCACGGTCGGCTTCTCCTGCAACGCGGACTCGCCTCTCGGGGACGCGGCCGATCTGCGCATCGAGGTCGTGGTGGGCCCGGAGCTGCTGACGGGCTCGACCCGGCTGAAGGCCGGCACGGCTCAGAAATTCGTCCTCAACATGCTGTCGACGATCACCATGATCCGTCTGGGCAAGACCTACGGGAACCTGATGGTCGACCTGCGCGCCTCCAACGAGAAGCTGCGCGCCCGGTCCCGGCGCATCGTCTCCCTCGCGACGGGTGCCGGTGACGAGACCATCGAGGCCGCTCTCACCCAAGCGGGCGACGAGGTCAAGAACGCGATTCTCATCATCCTCGCGGGCGTCGACGGCCGTACGGCGGCGCGGTTGCTCGATGAAGCGGGTGGCCACCTGCGAGCGGCGCTCCGCGCGGCGGGCGACGAAGGCTGACAGTGGTGCCAAGCGGCCGGCCGCCGCCGGCTGTGGCCGGATCGCTGGACCGCACCGCGTTCCGGGCCTCCGGACAGCCAGAGAGCGACCGCGCCAATGAGCACAGACAAGAACCGCCAGATCGCCGAAGCGCTGCTGCCCCTCGTGGGCGGCTCGCAGAACGTCGTCTCCGTCACCCACTGCATGACCCGGATGCGTCTCGGCCTGGCCGACCGCTCACTGGTCCAGGACGCCGCACTGCGCGCGCTGCCGGACGTGGTGGGGGTCGTCGAGGACGACGACACGTACCAGATCGTGCTCGGCCCGGGGAAGGTCGCCCGGGTCACCACCGAGTTCCAGGCCATCGCCCGACAGGAGACTGCCACTGCCGCCGCTTCGGCGGCCGACGCGAGTGCCGGCGGCCCTGCCGCCGCGGCAGCAGGCGGACAGTCCGCTGTCACTGCCGATGAGCTCGCCGAGCGTGGCGCCGCCATCCGTGCCGCACGCAGGCGGAAGAACTCGACACCGGTGAAGCAGATGCTGCGCCGGGTCGCCAACATCTTCGTCCCGCTGATCCCGGCGCTCATCGGCTGCGGCATCGTCGCGGGCATCAACGGCATCCTGACGAACCTGGTCAGCAGCGGCAGCGCCCAGTGGGCGGCGGGCATCGTCCCCGCGCTGACCGCGATCTCGACCGGCTTCATGTCACTCATCGCGATCTTCGTCGGCATCAACACCGCCGCGGAGTTCGGCGGGACACCCGTACTCGGCGGCGCGGCCGCGGCCGTCATCGTCTTCGCGGGCGTCTCCAAGGTCTCGGTGTTCGGGGCGAAGCTCGCGCCGGGGCAGGGCGGGGTGCTGGGCGCGCTGTTCGCGGCACTGATCGCGGTGTACGTCGAGAAGTGGTGCCGGCGCCGCGTGCCGGAGGCCGTCGACGTGCTGGTCACACCGACCGTCACCGTCCTCGTCTCCGGCATGGTCACGCTCTTCGGGCTGATGTACGTGTGCGGCCTGGTCTCCACCGGCATCGGCCACTTCGCCAACTGGCTGCTCCTGCACGGCGGAGGCGTCGCCGGCTTCGTGCTCGGCGGGCTCTTCCTGCCGCTGGTGATGCTCGGCCTGCACCAGGCCCTCATCCCGATCCACACGACGCTCATCGAGCAGGACGGCTTCACGGTCCTGCTGCCCGTCCTGGCCATGGCCGGCGCGGGTCAGGTCGGCGCCGCGATCGCCGTCTACGTGAGGCTGCGCCGCAACACCTCGATCCGCAAGACCATCAAGTCCGCGCTTCCCGCCGGTGTGATGGGCGTCGGCGAGCCGCTGATCTACGGTGTCTCGCTGCCGCTCGGGCGGCCGTTCATCACCGCCTGCATCGGCGGCGCCGTCGGCGGCGGTGCCGTGGGGCTCTTCCACCAGCTCGGCACGTCCGTCGGGTCCACGGCCATCGGCCCGTCCGGCTGGGCCCTCTTCCCTCTGCTCAAGGGCAACCAGGGGCTGGGCGCCATCGCGGCCGTCTACGCGCTCGGGATGGGGACGGGGTATCTGGCCGGCTTCATCGCCACGTACTTCTTCGGCTTCAGCAAGCAGATGCTGGCGGAGCTGAACGTCGCGCCCGAGGCCGCCGGCGCGGCGAGCACCGTGATCGCCACGGGCACGCCCGCGGCCGCGCCCCGCGTCCCGCAGGACACCCGCAGCCGCGGCGAGGACGACGACGATGACGGCGCCGAGGGCGAGGGCGGCCACGGCGGAGGCGGCGGGGATCCGAAGCAGCCGGTCGGCGTGTAGGGCCCTTCCTTCTCACCGGCCGGCCCCGGTCCGGGAGCGAATCGAGCGCGTGCCGTACGCACGGACCGTGACGCAGCTCCCGGGCCCGGGACCGGCCGAAGCGGGGGCGTCCGCAGGGACGGCCGGTGCCAGCAGGGGGGACTCGGCTCGATCGCGAGGTCTCACATGCACGAAGCCCTTGCTCCCCGTACCGCCCCGATCCCCCTGCGAAGGCGGGCGCACGACGGACGACCCCTGCCATGGCTCGCCGGTGTCGCCGCGGCGTTCGTGCTCGCCCAGCTGCTCCTCGTGGTGCCCGGGTCCGGCATGGGATGGGACGAGTCCGTCTACACCAGCCAGGTCAGCGGGCACGCGCCGGCGGCGTTCTTCAGCGCCCCCCGTGCCCGCGGGATCTCGTTCCTCGCGGCGCCGGTGGCGGCGCTGACCTCCTCCATCACCGCCCTGCGGGTCTATCTGGCGCTGCTCTCCGGGGCGGGGCTGTTCGCGTCGCTGTGGGTGTGGCGGGGCATGCTCCCGGCCCGCGTCCTGGCCACCGCGGGCGCCCTGTTCGCGAGCCTGTGGATCACTCTGTACTACGGGCCCTCGGTGATGCCCAACCTGTGGACCGCCTTCGGCGCCCTGGCGGCGACCGGCTGCTTCGTACGCCTCGCCCGCAACCGTGAGGACCGCCGTGCACGTACCGGGCTGGTCGTCTCCGTCGCGGTCGTGGCGCTCATGCGGCCGCCCGACGGGTTCTGGCTCGTCCTCGCCCTCGGCGCCGTGGCCGTCTGCGTACGGCGCTGGCGCAGGCCCGGGCTGCTGGCGCTCCTCGCCGCCGGATTCGCGCTGGGGTCCGCGGAGTGGATCGTGGAGGCGTACGTCCGGTACGGCGGCCTGTTCGAGCGGCTGCACCGTGCCGGCGAGATACAGGGCGGCATGGGCTGGCACATGGCGGCGGACGACCAGATACGCAGCCTGGCAGGCCGCACGCTCTGCCGTCCCTGTGACATTCCCTGGCAGCACCCTGCCACCGCGCTGTGGTGGTTCGCCCTGCCACTGCTGGCACTGGCAGGCACCCTCGTGACGCCGTGGGGCCGGCGCCGTGCCACCGCCGTGGTGCCGGCCGTCACCGCCGTGGTCGTCGCCGTGCCCTATCTCTTCCTGATCGACTACGCGGCGCCGCGCTTCCTGCTGCCCAGCTACGCCCTTCTCGCACTGCCCGTCGCCCGGTTGCTGTGGTGGGTGGCGGCCGACAGGCACGGACGGCTGCGCATGGGCGCGACGAGCCTCGTGGCGCTGGGCCTGGCGGGGCATCTGGCCGTCCAGTACGCCGTGCTGGCCAACAACACGGCCGAAGTCCGCACGTCCCACAGGGACTTCACGAGCGCGGCGGCTCGTCTGCAGCAGCTGGGTGTGCGTCCGCCGTGTGTGATCTCCGGGGACCACTCCGTGCAGCTGTCCTTCTACACCGGCTGTACGTCGCGGCAGACCGGCGGTCCCGACGCCAGCATCACCGGGGCGGGGGTGCTGGCCGCGTCCCGCACCTCGGCGGTGACAGTGGTGGTGCCGCCGGGCGGCAGGCCGCACCCCGTCGCGCAGGAGTGGCGGCGGGAGTCGCTCGCACCGAGTTCCTCGGCCTCCCGCTTCCACGGCTACGAGGTCTATCTGCCCGCGACGGTACGGCCCACGGCCCAGGGCGGTTCCGGCCGGTGAGCTCCGGACCGCCGAGGGCCGGAGGCGGCGGTCAACTCCCGCTCCGATCAGGGGAGTTGCGCACGCCCCGCACGAACACCCCGGAGCGTGCCGCCGCCAGCGCGGCGTCCGCGGACCGCTCCGCCGTCCCCGCGTCGGCCGCCTCGCCCGAGATGAACAGGCGGTAGTAGACAGGAGCGACCGCCGCGCGCACGACCTCTTCCCCGTCCGTCCCCTCGGGCAGCTCGCCGCGCTCCACAGCACGCGCGACGAGGGGCGCCGCCTGGCGGTGACGGCCCGCCAGGAAGCCGTGCAGCGCCCGGGCCGTCACCGGATCGTGCACCGCCGCCGAGACGAGGGCGCGCGAGACGGCTCCGGCGTGGGGGTCCTCGAAGTGGGTGACGACGAGCGACGTGAGCTCCCGCAGATCGCCCTGGATGCCGCCCGTGTCGGGGACGGGCCAGCGCTCCCCCGAGGCAAGGTCGAGGACGTCGGCCGCGAGCCCCGCGGCGTTCCTCCAGCGGCGGTGGACAGTTGCCCTGTGCACTCCGGCACGGGCGGCCACGCCGTCGACCGTCAGACCGTCGTAGCCCCGCTCCGCGATCTCGGCGAGCGTCGCTTCGCGTACGGCCTCACGGGTGCGGGCCGTGCGGCCGCCCGGGCGCGTGCTCCCCGGCACCGGTGGGTGTTCTTCCTCGGCGCCGGCGTCGCGCGTCAAGTGCGGCCCCTGAAATTCCGTTGCACCGTCAGACCCCCTGTGTCACGCTCCACACTAACGCAACACAGTCGCATTTATGGTTCGCCGAAGACCGTACGGGGCCGCACCGCAATCCCGCGGGCGGCGCGGCCACACGGCAGAACTCCGAGGGAGCGCAGCAGACATGGACCGAGTCCAGGCACGGGCGCCGCAGACCGCACCGACGCACTCGCCCGCCACCCGTTTTGCGCCCCGGAGGTCCACCGCCTTGACCGCTCAGCTCACACTCAAGGACGTCACGAAGTCCTGTCCCTCAAGCCCCGTCCTCGACGGCATCCCGCTGACGGCGAGCCCCGGCGAACAGGTGGCCGTCGTCGGTGACAACGGCTCCGGAAAGTCCACGCCACTTCGGCCGATCGCCCATCAGGAACCCCCGGACGAGGGCACAGTGACCGTCTCCGCCGGCGCCCACGTCGGCATCCGCCACCTCGGGCAGATGCCGGTGCCGCCCGGCACGCGCACCGTCCGCGAGGTCGTCGACGAACGGGGGGAACGGGCATGAGGGACGCGCTCGTCATCGAAGAGATCGGCATCGGAACCCACCTCGCGGACCCGGGGGCGGGCCCGTACGGCATCACGACCGGCCCCGACGGCGCGCTCTGGTTCACCCTCGTCCACGCCGGCTCGATCGGCCGACTGGAGCTGCCCGCACGGAAGTTCAGCTTCCATGCGCTCGGTTCCCCCGACAGCGGTCCGACCGTCATCACCCCCGGCCCGGACGGCGCACTGTGGTTCTGCCGAACGCAGGACCACCGCATCGGCCGCGTCGGCACGCACGGTGACCTGCGTGAATTCGCCCTGCCCGAGCGGGAGTCGGGCCCGTACGGCATCACCGCCGGCCCCGACGGCGCACTGTGGTTCACCGAGACGGCGGCGAACCGGATCGGCCGCATCACCGTCGACGGCGAGGTGACGGGGTTCCCGCTGCCGACGCCGGGTGCCTTCCCGTCCGCCATCACCGCGGGTCCGGACGGCGCGCTCTGGTTCACGCAGAACCAGACGGACGCCGTCGCCCGTATCACCACGGCAGGCGAGATCACGTCGTTCCGGCTGCCGACGAAGGGTGCGGCCCCCGTGGGGATCGCCGCGGACATGCGGCGCGGCGCGCTGTGGTTCGCGGAGATCGGCGCGGGCGCGATCGGCCGGATCACGGTCTCGGGCGGGATCACCGAACTCCCGTTGCCCGACGCCTCCTCACGCCCGCACGCGGTGACGGTCGACGCGGCGGGAGCATGCTGGTTCACGGAGTGGGGCGCGAACCGCATCGGCCGCATCACACCCGACGGCACCCTCACCGAAGCCGCGCTCCCGACGCCCGCCGGCGAACCGCACGGCCTGACGGTCGGGCCCGACGGCGCGATCTGGACGGCCCTGGAGTCGGGCGCACTGGCCCGGGTCACGGTCTCCGACCAGCGATGACGTCACCTGTTCGTATGAAGGACGACGGATACGTGCGAGAACTCTGGAGACGTCGACGACGATGCGGCTCATGGCAGCAGTGATGAGTGTCGAGCCCGAGTACGAGTGGCCCCGCCCTCCGCAGGGGGGATACACGGCCGACGATCTGGACCGGCTGCCGAATCTGCCTCCTCACACGGAGCTGATCGACGGGAGCCTCGTTTTCGCGAGTCCGCAAGCTTACTTTCACATGCGTGCGATCCGAGTGCTGGAGAAGCACTCTCTCCGCTGCGCCCCGCCGGAGGTGGAAGTGATCCGCGAGATGACGGTGACCCTGGGCCGTGCCAATCGTCCCGAGCCGGACATCATGCTCGTACACGCAGAAGCCGTGACCGGTCCTGCCCAGACTTCCTACCGGCCCGAGGATGTGATCCTGGCCGCCGAGGTCGTCTCCCCGGACTCGGTGGACCGGGACCGCGACACGAAGCACCGCAAGTACGCCGCTGCCGGCATCCGTCACTTCTGGCGGGTGGAGAACGACGGCGGCCACGCCGTCGTCTACACCTTCGAACTGGAGCCGGCGACCCTCACCTACGCGCCGACCGGCGTGTATCACGACGAGCTGAAGGTCTCGGTCCCGTTCCCCGTCGACATCGATCTGTCAGAGGTGCGGGCGCCGAACAGCTGACGCGGCGGACCCGGTTGCGCCGGGTCGCGGTTCGCGGATCACGCGGCGCCGGGGGCGGAGACCGGCGACCGGGGCGGGCAGCACACCGGCGAGTCCACGCCGGTGAGTCCCCCGCGAGACGGTGAGCCCGGCGCGGCTCCGGGGCCCCAACTGACCCCGCACACGGCGGGGTTCAGCAGGTGCCCCGGTCGAGGACCTCGGAACCTCGTTCACAGCCTCAGCAGACGCTCCGTCGCCTCCTTGTACTGACGCAGGGCGAGGCGCAGTTCCTCCGTCTCCGCGGCGGAGGCGGAGCCGGGTCCGCCGGAAGGCGCGCCGGAGTCCGTGCCGGGTGTGCCGGGCGCGTGGCGCGCGCCCTGCCACGGCTCGCGCAGCACGCGACGCCGGTGGGTCAGGGCGTCCTCGAGGTGGCGGGCCGCCTCCTCGAAGATGCCGTCCGCCTCCTCCACGGCACGGCGCGGCCCGTCGACGAACCCGCTGACCGCGTGGTGCAGACGGGCGGTCAGACGGTCGCGCTCGTCACGGTCCAGCAGCGGGGCGGTGCCGTCCTCCGCCTCCCACCGGTCCTCGGGAGGCGCCTGGTGCCGGCGCTCCGACGCCATCGGCGGTACGAGGCCGTGGCCCGGACCGGTGCCGGTGGCCGCCGGGTCGGCGGGTGCGTCCGACGGGACGGGCGGTGCCGGGGGCGGATTCGCGGCTGCGGGGGTGGCCTGCCGCGAACCCGGGTCGGCGAATTCGAACTCGCGGGACGTCACGACGCCTCACTCCCCTTGGCGTGCCGACGGGCGGAGAACAGCGGCGCCCGAGAACCCCTGGGTCCCGGAGTGCCCGGTGCTCCCGGAGTGCCAGGCGCACCCGGCGCACCGTGGGCTGCACGCTTGGGCATCAGCGGACGCCGCGCTCGCCCGGGGCGCGCCCCGCGCCTCGCGTGGACGGGCTGGTCCGTCATCAACGCGTCGAAGAAGGCGCGGGCTTGCAGCATCGCCTCCCGCATCTCCTCCGTGCCTGCGGTGCCGCTCGTCGCCGCGGCGCTCAGCCGCCGGTAGCCGTCGAGGTGGGACGCGTGGTGCACGGACAGCGCGTCGACGTGCGCGTCACGGTTTTCCGGGCCGGGGAATCCGCGGGCGTGAGCCAGCCCGCCCAGCAGCTCGTGCACCTCGGCGAGGGCATGCTGCGGCGACTCCACGAAGCGTTCCTGCGCTGCCGACCAGCGGCCGACGTAGTGCTCACGCACCTCGGCCGGGAGCGGCTGAGGGACGAACGAGCCGTATTCGCGGACGCGTTGGCCCAGCTCGCGGTCCGTGGCCCGGGTGTCACCGTTGTGGCGCGCGAGCACGCGGTCGTACTCGGGCCCGAAGCGGCTCCTCATGCCGCCGCCGCGCCCGCGCTTGCGTGCTTCCGTGAAGACCAGGCGAGCCACGAGGACTACGAGGATGACTGCCAGAACAATGATCACAACTGTGGACAAGGTCTCCCACCCCGAGTTTTCGTGTTGTGGCGGACAGTTCGCACCCGGGTAGCCGCACCGTCCCGTCGCAAACGCCGTGCCCTGCCGTGCCGGGGCGGATCACGGACTCGGGCATGGTGGCATGGGCACATGGGTGAAATGGATGCGCAGACCGACGGCCGCGGCGCACGCGAACGTCCCACGGCACCGCGCGCCGTGGCGTTCTGGCTGGTGGCGGCGGCCTTCACGGTGACGATGCTGGGCACGACCCTGCCGACCCCGCTGTACGTCATCTATCAGCAGGAAATCCACTTCTCCACGCTGATGGTCACCGTCGTCTTCGCGACATACGCGGCGGGCGTGCTGGCCGCCCTGCTGCTCGTCGGCCATGTGTCGGACGAGATCGGGCGCCGCCGGACGCTGCTGCCGGGACTGGTGCTCGCGATGCTCAGCGCCGTCGTCTTCCTCGCCGCCGACGGCCTGGGCCTCCTCTTCGTGGGACGGCTCCTGTCCGGCCTGTCGGCGGGCATCTTCACCGGCACGGCCACCGCGGCCCTCGTCGACCTGGCCGACAGCAGGAACACCGCGCGGGGCAGCCTGGTGGCCACCGTCGTGCAGATGGGCGGTCTGGGCAGCGGACCGCTGCTGGCCGGCGTGCTCGCCGAGTTCGCACCGGCGCCGCTGCAACTTCCGTACGCCGTCCACCTGGTGCTGCTCCTGCTGGTCGCCGCAGGGGTGTGGTTCATGCCGGAGCCGGTCGAGGATGCCGTTCGGCGTCCCCGGATGAGGGTGACGAAGCCCGGGGTTCCGCAGGCGATGCGCGGCACCTTCGTACGGGCGGGCATCGCCGGGTTCGCGGGGTTCGCGGTGCTGGGGCTCTTCACGGCCGTGTCCCCGTCGTTCATGGGGAAGCTGCTGGGGATGAGCGACTTCGCGCTGGAAGGCGGTGTGATCTTCGCCGTTTTCGCGGCGTCCGCCGTCGGCCAGATCGCGCTCGTGCCGCGGTTCGGCGACGCGTCCCTGCCGGTGGGCTGTGCGGGACTGGTCGTGGGAATGGGGCTGCTGACGGCCGGATTCGGCGTGCGGTCGTTCGCGCTCCTCGTGGCCGGAGGCGTGGTCGCGGGGGTCGGTCAGGGAATGAGCTTCCGCGCCGGGCTGGCCGCCGTGAACGCCGAGGCTCCCGTGGCGCGGCGCGCCAATGTGGCGTCGACGTACTTCGTCGTGCTCTATGTGGCGCTGTCGCTGCCCGTGATCGGCGTCGGTCTCGCGGCCGATCTGGTCGGGCTTCGGGCAGCGGGCATCGCGTTCAGCGTGCTCGTCGCGGTTCTCGCGGGTTCCGTGCTGGCGGCGCTGCTGCGCGCCGGCCGGCGCACTCGCGTCTCATGACGCCCCCTCAGCGACTCTCCGGAGGACGTCCTCCCGTTCAGGACGGAGGTGCGGTCGGCTGCGCGCCGCCCGGGCTCGCGGGGGCGTGCTCCGCCAGCGTGACGTCCGTCTGGCGCGACTCCTTCGAGTACAGGAACGCCACGAGGGAGATCGCCGCCGTCGTCGCCATGAAGAGCGCGACGAGCCACGGGTCGCCGTCCGCGTAGCCGAGGAGCGCCGCCGCGATGAACGGCGAGAAGCCGGCGAGCGCTGCGCCCGTCTCACGTGACGCCGCGAACCCCGTGTAGCGCACGCGGGCCCCGAACAGCTCGGCGTAGAAGACGGGTTGGACGGCGATCATCGGGGCCAGCCCGAGCGAGGTCGCCACGATCATCGCCAGCCAGATCACCGCGGGCACACCCGTGTCGAGCAGCAGGAAGAACGGATACGCGAACAGCCCCGTGAAGACGACGCTGAACAGGTTCAGCGGCCTGCGCCCGATCCGGTCCGACAGCGCCCCGTACACCGGCTGAAGCGCGATCACGACGAGCCCGAAGGAGATCACGCCCGTGAGGGCGACCCACTTGGGCTGGTCGACCTGGACCGTCAGATAGGACACGGAGAACGTCGCGTAGATGTACACGACCGAGGTGTCGCAGATGTGTGCGCCGATGCCGACCAGGAAGCTGCGCGGGTAGCGGCGCAGCGCCTCCCGCACGGGCAGTTTCACGACGCTGCGGTCGTCCTTCATCCGCTGGAAGACGGGGGATTCGGAGACCCGCAGCCGCAAGTAGAGCGAGACGCCGATCAGCACGAAGCTGAACAGGAACGGCAGCCGCCATCCCCAGCTCTGCTGGCTCGCCTGCGGAAGCATCCCCACGAAGAGGAAGACGACCATTCCCAGTACGAGCCCCGCCTGCACGCCCATCTGCGCGAACGAGGCGTAGAACCCCCGCTTCTCGGCGGGTGCGTGCTCGGCGAGCAGCGTCGACGCACCGCCGAACTCGGCGCCCGCGCCCAGCCCTTGGCACACGCGCATCAAGGTGAGCAGCACGGGGGCGGCCACGCCGATGGAGGCGTACGGGGGCAGGAGTCCGATGATTCCGGTGGACAGGCCCATGACCAGCGTCGTCAGTACCAGCGTGGAGCGCCTTCCGATGCGGTCGCCGAGGGCTCCGAAGAGGAAGCCGCCGACCGGTCGGAAGATGAAGCCGACGCCGAATGTCGCGAGACCGATCAGGGTGCCGGCCGCCGGGTCGTCCTGGACGAAGAAGAGATCGTTGAAGACCAGCACGACGGCCGTGCCGTAGATGAAGAAGTCGTACCACTCGAGCGCGGTGCCGACGACCGACGCGGTGACGACGCGCCGCAGTTCACGGTCGGTGCGCATGTTCCTGGGCGCGGGCACCGGCGTGGAGCCGGTGGTGGAACCGGACGCGGGTGAGGTGGGGTTCGTGGTCGTGGGGGGTGGTGGTTCCTCGGACATGGCCGTCTCGATTCATCCGTCCCTGCCGCCTTGGCCGCCGCGGACCGGCATACCGGAGGACCACCACCGACAGCGTTTTGCCTGACGGAATTGTGTTCCGGAAACCGGCCCGGGGTTACGGGATGCTGCCACAGCCCTGCACGGCTGTGAACCCGCGCGGCAGCACCGGACCGGCTCCGCGAGGCGGAACAGCGCGCCGACCCCGCTGCTTAGACTGGGCCGATGGCCAGCGATCGGCACCGCACGGCGGCGGACAAGACACTCGACGTGCTGGAGGCGCTGGCCGAGCACCGCAGCGTCGCGGAGATCTCCGAGGTCACATCGCTGCCCAAGCCCACCGTGCACCGGATCCTGCAGACCCTCGTCGAGCGCGGCTTCGCCCGCTCCCTCGGCCGCGGCAGCTACGCGAGCGGCCCCCGCGTACTGACCCTCGTCGGCAGCCACCAGCGCGAGGGCGATCTGCCCGACCAGGCCCGGCCGGTGCTGGAGGCGCTGCGCGAGGAGACGGACTGGACCGTCCACTTCGCGCTGCTCAGCGGCGACGAGGCCGTCTACGCGGCCAAGTTGGAGGCCGACAAGCCCTACCGGCTGGCCTCACGCGTCGGCATGAGCCTCGCGCTGCACTCCACTTCCGTCGGCAAGTCCCTACTGGCCACGCTGCCCGACGAATCGGTGCTCGCCCTGCTCAAGCGCACCGGGATGCCGGCCCGCACGGAACGCACGCACACCGAACCGGCGGAGCTGCTGGGCGAGTTGGCCGCCGTACGGGAGCGCGGATACGCGGAGGACCGCGAGGAGAACGAATCCGGCGTCGTCGCCGTGGGCGCTCCCGTCTTCGACCACTCGGGCCAGGCCGTCGGCGGAATGAGCGCGGTCACGCTGAGCAACTTCACCGACGAGGCCTCGATCGCCCGCTGCGGAAGGGCCGTTGCCGCTGCCGCGAAGCGCTTCTCGCTGACGCTGGGCGCACCGCCGCACCGGACCGGGCTCGCTCCACGGCGAAGCTGACGGACCGGGGTGCCCATGCGAGGGCATATGAAATCCGAGACGAGCGGTGGGCGTGGTGGCTGCTGAGCACCAGTGGGACGAGATGCTGTTCTCGGGGACGGCCGCCTACTACCGGCGGGGAAGGCTGCCTTATGCGCCCGGGCTGGCGGACGTGCTCGCCGAGGTGCTCGGGCTGGACGGACGAGGACGGCTCCTCGACGTCGGGTGCGGACCGGGCACTGTCGCTCTGATCCTGGCTCACCGGTTCGGCGAGATCGTCGGCGTCGACCCGGACGAGGGGATGATCGCTGAGGCCGCCCGGGAAGCCGCCGAGCGCGGAGTGTCCGCGAAGACGCGGTGGGTGCGGGCTCGGGCCGAGGAACTGCCCGCGGGTCTGGGCACGTTCAGCGTCGCGACCTTCGCCCAGTCCTTCCACTGGATGGACCGCGACGCGGTGGCGGCCACCGTGAAGGGCATGCTCCGGCCCGGCGGGGCGCTGGTGCACGTCTCCGACCTGAAGGCGGAGACCCGGAGCGTCGAGGGCCTTCCGTACCCGGCGGTGCCCGAAACGGCCATCGGGGAACTGGTCAGGGACCATCTGGGACCGGTCCGGCGAGCCGGCCGGGCCCTGCTGCCGCACGGAACGGCCGGCAACGAGGCCGCGGTGTTCACCCGGACGGGATTCGCCGGCCCTGAGCGCCACGTCGTTCCCGGCGGCCAGGCACTGGAACGCACCTCCGACGACGTCGTCGCGGGGGTGTTCTCCATGTCGTTCTCGGCTCCGCACCTGTTCGGCACGCGCCGGGACGAGTTCGAGGCCGACCTGCGCCGGCTGCTGCGTGCGGTCTCGCCGGCGGACCGGTTCTCCGAACGGCAGCCGAGCACCGAGGTGTTCGTCTGGTGGAGAGACCCCACGGGTCCGGCGACGTATCCTCCGCCCGCGTGACCCTCCCCCGCGGAGACCGGCTCCACGGAGCAGCACGGTCCGCCCGGGCCGCCGTTGAAGCCGGGCCGCTTCTCGGGCAGGCTGTGACGGGTCCGCGCCTCCCGGCTCCGGACGTCGAGCGAGGCGAGGAGGTCGAGGTGTCACGTAGCACGGACCGCGTGCACCGCCCGGCCCCCACACGCCGCGCCTCACTGCCCTCACCGCCCTCACCGGCCGATGCGCCGTCCTGCGCGCCGCGCGGGAGCGGACTGCGGCCGGGTCTGCCGGGTGTCCTCCTCGCCGTGCTGCTCGCCCTGTTCGGCGGCTCCGCGGCCGTGCAGCACCAGCCGGGCCTCCATGACATGCGTTCCGGTGGCCAGTCCGCCGGTGCGCATCACCAGGACCCCGCGCAGCACCTCCAGAAAGCGATTGCGCACCCGGCGCACGCCGCCACGCAGGCTCCCCTGCCGCTGCTTCCCGCCGTCGATCGGCACGCTTCGCAGGAGCAGCGCGGCCACATGCTGCCAGAGCGGCCGCAGCTCTCGGCCGCACACCTCACGCACCACTCGCCGCGCCAAGGACGCGCTCCCCCGGCCCGCACAGGCATCTGAGTTCCGACCGAACCGGCATCCGGCCGCCGCGCTCCGGTGCCGTCATCCTCACCACCGCGGTCCCTGAAGGGGCCCGGTGTGCCTGTGCAGGAGGCAAACCATGACTCGCGCCAACAGGGTGCGGGCGGTGATCGCGCTTGCCGTGATGGCTCTCGCCGCGGTCCTCGCCATGACCCAGCAACCCCGCCTCGGCATCGATCTGCGTGGCGGAACACAGATCGTCCTGGAGTCCCGCGACTCCGCGACAGCGAAAGCGACACCGACCCGCACCGACGACACGATGGAGGTGCTGCGGCGGCGCGTAGACGCGCTCGGAGTCGCCGAACCCGGCCTCGTACGCTCCGGCGACAACCGCATCATCGTCGAACTCCCCGGCCTTCAGGACGCGGAGGAAGCCACCGAGGTCCTCGGCCGCACCGCCCAGCTCACCTTCCGCCCCGTCACGGGCGCTCCCCGGGACGAGAGCTCCGCGGCCGGCGGCGGTGACACACCCACCGACGAATCGGGCCGCCCGGTGCGGCTCGGCGGCACCGCCATGACGGGTGACGAGGTCAAGTCCGCGGAAGCAGCCGTCGACCCGCAGCGCGGCTCAGGCTGGTTCGTCGACCTCGGCTTCCGCGACAAGGGCAAGGAGCGCTGGGCGGACCTGACCGGCAAGGCCGCGTGCCATCCGGCCGGCGACCCTCAGCGCCGCGTCGCGATCGTGCTCGACAAGAAGGTCATCTCGTCGCCGCAGGTGGATCCGTCCGTCTCCTGCGGTCACGGCATCGCCGGCGGAAACACCCAGATCACAGGGGACTTCAGCGAGGCCGAGGCGAAGGAGCTGGCCACGCTGGTCGAGGGCGGAGCCCTCCCCGTCCCGGTCGAGGTGATCGAGCACCATACGGTCGGTCCCACGCTGGGCGCCGAGGCGATCGAGGCCAGCGCCTGGGCCGCCGCGATCGGAGTGCTGCTCACCTCCGGTTTCATCGTCTGCGTCTACCGGCTCCTCGGCGCGCTCACCGCCGTCGGCCTGCTCTGCTACGGACTGATCGCCTACTCCGCTCTGCTGGCGTTCGGAGCCACGCTCACGCTGCCGGGGCTCGCGGGCTTCGTCCTCGCCATCGGCATGGCCGTCGACGCGAACGTCCTCGTCTTCGAACGGGCCCGCGAGGAATACGCGTACGGGCGCGGAAAAAGCCTGCGCACCGCCTCGGCCAAGGGCTTCCGCGGCGCGTTCGGCGCCATCGTGGACTCCAACGTCACGACCCTTCTCGCCGCCCTGCTGCTGTTCACGCTCGCCTCGGGGCCGGTGCGCGGCTTCGGCGTGACGCTCTCCATCGGTGTGCTGGCCTCGATGGTCAGCGCGCTGGTCGTCACGAGGGTGCTGGTGGACTTCGCCGTGGAACGCCGTACCGTGCGCGCCCGACCGCGGATCACCGGTCTCGCGGACCTGGGCCGCGTACGGACCCGGCTGACGAAGCGGAATCCGGACTGGATGCGCCACGGCAGGAGGCTGCTCGCGGTCTCGGCCGCGGCGGTCCTCCTCGCGGTGGGCGGACTGGCCCTGCGCGGGCTGGACTTCGGCGTCGAATTCACCGGCGGTCGCCTGGTGGAGTACTCGACGAGCCGAGCCGTCGATCCGGAGGCCGCCCGCACGGCGCTCGCCGACGCGGGCCTGCCGGAGACCGTCGTGCAGAGTTCCGGGTCCGGGAGCGGCGGCGGGGGTCACGAGATCACCATCCGGTCGGAGCAGCTCACCGCGGGCCAGGAGGACACGGTCCGCTCCACCCTGGACGGCCTCGGCGGTGACGCCGAGAAGGTACGCGACGAACTGTTCGGGCCGAGCCTCGGCGACGAGCTGCGGCGGCACGCGCTGATCGCCCTCGGGATCGCGCTCAGCGCCCAGTTGCTCTACCTGGCCTTCCGGTTCAGGTGGACGTTCGGTGCGTCGGCGGTGCTCGCGCTCGCTCATGACGCGGTGATCCTCGTCGGTGCCTTCGCCTGGCTCGGGAAACCCGTCGACGGGGTGTTCCTGGCCGCACTGCTGACCGTCATCGGCTACTCGGTGAACGACTCCGTCGTCATCTTCGACAGGGTCCGCTCGGAATGGCAGGGGCAGGCGCCCGGTGCGAGAGAGGGGCAGGGGCAGGAACAGGTGCTGGCTCGTGGAGACGGCGGACGGAGGAAATCGTTCCGGAGCGTGGTCAACAGCGCGGTCGTCCAGACGGTGCCGCGCACCCTCAACACCGGGATGGGCGCGCTGTTCATCATCGCCGCGCTCGCGGTGCTGGGCGGCGACTCGCTCGGGGACTTCGCCCTGGCACTGCTGATCGGCATCGCGGTGGGCTCGTACTCGTCGCTGTTCGTCGGTGCGCCGCTCGCCGTCGAACTCGAGGCCCGTACACACGGTTCGGCCCGCCCGGGAGGCGGGCCGAAGCCCGCGGCGGCCAGGGCGCGCCGTGCGCCGCACGACAACGGAGCGCGCGTCTGAGGAAGCGCCCCCACGGCGCCGAACCGGTGCCGGACCGGTGCCGGACGCACGCCGAGGGCGGCACCCCAACCGGGATGCCGCCCTCGGTCCGTTCCGTGCCGGGAGGCCACGGCTTCCGATCGCTGCGCGATCAGAAGTCCATGCCACCGCCCATGCCACCGGTCGGGTCGCCGCCACCTGCGGCGGCCTTCTCCGGCTTGTCGGCGATGACGGCTTCCGTCGTCAGGAAGAGCGCCGCGATGGAGGCGGCGTTCTGCAGAGCGGAACGGGTCACCTTCGCCGGGTCGTTGATGCCCTCGGCGAGCATGTCCACGTACTCCCCGGTGGCGGCGTTGAGGCCGTGACCCGGCTTCAGGTTGCGCACCTTCTCCGTCACGACGCCGCCCTCGAGACCGGCGTTGATCGCGATCTGCTTGAGCGGTGCCTCCAGCGCGAGCTTGACGGCCTGGGCGCCCGTCGCCTCGTCGCCTTCCAGCTCCAGCTTCTCGAAGACGCTGGACGCCTGGAGCAGAGCCACGCCACCACCGGCGACGATGCCCTCCTCGACGGCGGCCTTGGCGTTGCGCACCGCGTCCTCGATGCGGTGCTTGCGCTCCTTCAGCTCCACCTCGGTGGCGGCACCCGCCTTGATGACGGCGACGCCGCCGGCGAGCTTGGCCAGACGCTCCTGGAGCTTCTCGCGGTCGTAGTCCGAGTCCGAGTTCTCGATCTCGGCGCGGATCTGCGAGACGCGGCCGGCGACCTGGTCGCTGTCGCCCGCACCGTCGACGATCGTGGTCTCGTCCTTGGTGATGACGACCTTGCGAGCGCGGCCCAGCAGCTCCAGACCGGCGTTCTCCAGCTTGAGGCCGACCTCTTCGGAGATGACGGTGCCGCCGGTGAGGATGGCGATGTCACCGAGCATCGCCTTGCGGCGGTCGCCGAAGCCCGGAGCCTTGACGGCGACGGACTTGAAGGTGCCGCGGATCTTGTTCACGACGAGCGTGGACAGGGCCTCGCCCTCGACGTCCTCGGCGATGATCAGCAGCGGCTTGCCCGACTGCATGACCTTCTCGAGCAGCGGAAGGAGGTCCTTCACGCTGCCGATCTTGGAGTTGACGATGAGGATGTAGGGGTCCTCGAGCTCCGCCTCCATGCGCTCCATGTCGGTGGCGAAGTACGCGGAGATGTAGCCCTTGTCGAAGCGCATGCCCTCGGTGAGCTCCAGCTCGAGCCCGAAGGTCTGCGACTCCTCGACGGTGATGACGCCTTCCTTGCCGACCTTGTCCATCGCCTCGGCGATGAGCTCGCCGATCTGCGGGTCGCCGGCGGAGATGGAGGCCGTGGAGGCGATCTGCTCCTTGGTCTCCACGTCCTTCGCCTGCTCGAGCAGGGCGGCGGAGACGGCCTCGGTGGCACGCTCGATGCCGCGCTTGAGCGCCATCGGGTTGGCACCGGCGGCGACGTTGCGCAGGCCTTCCTTGACGAGCGCCTGGGCGAGGACGGTCGCGGTCGTCGTGCCGTCACCGGCGACGTCGTCCGTCTTCTTCGCGACCTCCTTGACCAGCTCGGCGCCGATCTTCTCGTAGGAGTCCTCGAGCTCGATCTCCTTGGCGATGGAGACACCGTCGTTGGTGATCGTGGGGGCGCCCCACTTCTTCTCCAGCACGACGTTCCGGCCCTTGGGGCCGAGCGTGACCTTGACGGCGTCGGCGAGCTGGTTCATCCCGCGCTCGAGGCCGCGCCGTGCCTCCTCGTCGAACGCGATGATCTTGGCCATGTGAAGTGGTCCCTCCCGGACTGGGGATCCCCCTGCACAACCAGGGGACGGGTATACCGGACCGCGCTGGCGCCCGCGACGGACGGCCCTTCGGCCGCGTGGTTCCTTGCTCCACCCGGCGAACGAGCCTCACCGACCCGGTCCTTGTCTGTCACTCTCACTCGGAGAGTGCTAACGCAATGATTAGCACTCGACCCCTGCGAGTGCAAGCGCCCCCAGGACATCACACCGGGCCGGGGCCGACGCAACCGATCGGTCCGGGAACGTCCCGCGGTGCACCGCCGGGCACGCGCCCGGCCGGGCCGGCCGCGGGAGGAGAAGTCCGAACAGCGAAGAGGGGCCGCACCTCTTCACGAGGTACGGCCCCTCTTACGGCTGTTGCTACGGCTGTTGCAGCTCTGCGCAGTGTTGCGGGTGCTCAGGCAGTCACACGGACCATGTCCGCCTGCGGCCCCTTCTGACCCTGCGAGATCTCGAACTCGACCCGCTGTCCTTCGTCCAGGGTGCGGTAGCCGTCCATCTGGATCGCGCTGTAGTGCACGAACACGTCCGCACCACCGTCGACCGCGATGAAGCCGTATCCCTTCTCCGCGTTGAACCACTTGACGGTGCCCTGAGCCATCCCTAACTCCCCTATTACTGGCCCTTGCACGAGCCCGCACTTCGCGGACCCGGGTCAGACCTCACCTCCGGTACGGCCCCGCAGATGTGCGGAGGCTTACACCGGAAGGCGTCGACCGCGGCTGAATGTATCTGCACGGACGCCCTCTGCAACAGGTCGCGAAGACGAGAAATCTGAGCACCGACCGAGGGCCCAAAAGCCCGCAATATGCGGAGAAGCGGGGCAAGCATGGCCGGGCATAGCGTGCCAACACGACAATTGCCGCCCCGAATTCGGGCACAACTTGTCGCGTTCTCACATGCTCCCGGCACATGCCGGGTGAGTCTCTGGGGTGGGATTGGGCGCAACCCTATCGCGTCCCCACACGCGGAACCGCCCCCTCCGTTTCGTTCGGCGTTCCCGGAGAAGGCGGTTCGACAGTAGGGGAATCGGAGCCCGGCTCAGGGGGCCTTCACCGACCTCTCACGAGACCTCAGCAGCCCCCCGCAACCGCGGGAATGATGGACACACCGGCACCGTCCGGCGTCGGCGTCTGAAGGCCCTGCTCGAAGCGGACGTCGTCGTCGTTCACGTAGACGTTGACGAATCGGCGCAGGTTGCCCGAGTCGTCGAGCACCCGCGCACCGATGCCGGTGTGGTTGTTCTCAAGATCGGTCAGCACCTCGGAGAGGGTCGCACCCTCGGCGCTCACCTCCGCCTGCCCGCCGGTGTAAGTGCGCAGGATGGTCGGGATACGGACGTTCACGCTCATGATGCGAGACCAGCCTCTCGGAAGGAATCCAGGTTGGGACGGATGACGGCGGTCGGCCCGGTGGTGGGAGCCACCGCATCCAGGGTCTTCAGGCCGTCGCCCGTGTTGAGGACGACGGTGGTGAGGGACGGGTCGAGCCGGCCCTCCTCGATCAGTTTCCTCGTGACGCCGACGGTTACGCCGCCCGCGGTCTCGGCGAAGATCCCCTCGGTCCGCGCGAGGAGCTTGATCGCGTCGACGATCCGCTGGTCGTCGACGTCCTCCACCGCACCGCCGGTACGGCGCGCGATGTCCAGCACGTAGGGGCCGTCGGCGGGGTTGCCGATGGCCAGCGACTTGGCGATCGTCTCCGGGCGGACCGGGCGCACGACGTCGTGCCCGTCCTTGAACGCGCGGGAGACCGGGGAGCAGCCCTCCGCCTGCGCACCGAAGATCTTGTACGGCTTGTCCTCGACGAGGCCGAGGGCGATCAGCTCCTTGAGGCCCTTGTCGATCTTCGTGAGCTGCGAGCCGGAGGCGATGGGAACCACGAGCTGGTCCGGCAGCCGCCAGCCCAGCTGCTCGCAGATCTCGTACGCGAGGGTCTTGGAGCCCTCGGCGTAGTACGGGCGCAGATTGACGTTGACGAAGCCCCAGCCCTCGCCCGCGGGGTCGCCGATCAGCTCGGAGCAGAAACGGTTCACGTCGTCGTAGTTGCCCTCGATGCCGACCAGTTCGCCACCGTAGACCGCCGCCATGACGACCTTCCCCTGCTCCAGGTCGTGCGGGATGAACACGCACGAGCGAAGGCCCGCACGGGCTGCCGCGGCACCGACGGCGCCCGCGAGGTTGCCGGTCGAGGAGCAGGAGAGGGTGGTGAAGCCGAAGGCACGGGCGGCCTCCACGGCGATGGCCACGACGCGGTCCTTGAACGAGTGCGTCGGGTTGCCGGAGTCGTCCTTGATGTGCAGGGAGCCCGTGACGCCGAGCTCGCGGGCGAGCCTGTCGGCCTTGACGAGCTTGGTGAAGCCGGGGTTGATGTTGGGCTTCGTGGCGACGTCGGCGGGCACCGGCAGCAGCGGCGCGTACCGCCAGATGTTGTCCGGACCGGCCTCGATGCGTTCACGAAGCGCCGCTGGGTCGCCGCCGGGGAACTCGTATGCGATCTCCAGCGGCCCGAAACACGCCTCACAGGCGAAGACCGGACCGAGCGGGATGCGCTCCCCGCACTCGCGGCAGGAAAGTGCAGCTGCGGGGCCGAGCGAGGCGCCGGCTCCGGCCTTGTCGGCGGTCGTGCTGGCGGCAGCTTGAACAGCCATGATTCGGCGAGGCCCTTTCTCCTCATCTTCCCCGTGACGTATCTCGCCACGAGACGGAATTGGCACCTTCCCGAGCCGGGAGCCTCGCGATGTCATTACTCGTGCTGCGAGACCGGCTGGAGGGTTGCCGGGGCTTCAACGGGCCGTTCCCTCTGCCCCTCTGGATGAGCGGTGTGAAGTTGTCGGCGGTGGCCGAGAGCGCCGGGCCGGGACCCGGCATGCGATCGCCGTCCGCGTTGTTCAAGACTGTAACCGACAGGCCTGGTGGTTGAGACAGGCGTCCGTACCGCGAGATGGATCACAGGGAGTGGCCGCGTGCTGGAGGAAGTCGAACAGTGGCTGGCGCGCCGGTCGTACTCGTGCGCCGACCGTCCCATGACGGAGCTGCTGGCGGCGAAGCGGGCCACCGGCTCGCGGGTGAGCGTCGTGCTGCCCGCGCTGAACGAGGAGCGGACCGTCGGCCGCATCGTGTCGGTGATCCGGCGCGAGCTGATGGCCGGGGCCCCGTCGCTCGTGGACGAGCTGGTGGTGCTGGACTCCGGTTCCACGGACCGTACGGCAGAGGTCGCCGCCGACGCCGGCGCGCGGGTCGTGCACAGGGACGAGGTGCTCCCGAGGCTGCCCGCGCTGCCCGGCAAGGGTGAGGTGCTGTGGCGTTCGCTGCTGGTGACGAGCGGCGACATCGTCTGCTTCGCGGACGCCGACCTGGAGAACTTCTCCGCCGACTTCGTCTCCGGCGTCGTGGGGCCGCTGCTCACCGACCCCCGGCTGCGGCTGGTCAAGGCGATGTACGACCGGCCGCTCGGCGACGACCCGGCGGGTGGCGGACGGGTCACCGAGCTCGTCGCACGCCCGCTGCTGAATCTCCACTGGCCGCGGCTCGCGGGGTTCGTGCAGCCGCTCGGCGGAGAGTACGCGGCGCGGCGCACGCTGCTGGAACAGCTGCCCTTCCCCGTCGGCTACGGCGTCGAACTGGGCCTGCTCATCGATTCGTTGCACACGGTGGGCCTCGACGCACTCGCGCAGGTCGACGTCGGCGTGCGGCGGCACCGGAACCAGGACGGGCAGGCGCTCGGCCGCATGGCCGCCGCGATCCACCACACCGCACAGCTCCGTCTGGCGCGTGGCAGCCACCTCGTCAGGCCGACGCTGACGCAGTTCGAGCGGGGCGAAGCGGGCCCCGGCGGGTTCGCCCCGCGCAGCCACGCGGTCGACACGGTGGAGCGTCCACCGATGCGTGAGATCGCGGAGTACACGGAGCGGCGGGCCGCGTAGGCGGGGCCGCCGGGAGCGCGCAGCGCGTCACGTTTGCGTGGATCCGGCCGCGGCTAGGCTCGGGCCATGGTCGTCGAACGCGCACCCCAGCAGGCCCTGGCGGACGTACTGGTCGCGTCGAACAGGGGTCCCGTCTCATATTCCGTCACCGGGGGCACCACCCAGGCCGGAGGCTCTGGGGGAGGAGTGCTCTCCGCGAAGCGCGGCGGAGGCGGACTCGTCTCGGGACTCTCGGCCATCGCGACGGAAGGCGCCGGCGGCTCAGGCGGCAACGCCGTCTGGGTGTGCGCCGCTCTCGGTGAGGGCGACAGGGAGGCGGTGCGCCGCTCGGGCGGCAGGCCCGACCCGGCCGACACCGGTGGTCAGACCGTACGGATGCTGGACATCCCCGAGGACACCTTCACCGACGCCTACAACGGCATCGCCAACTCCGTGCTCTGGTTCGTCCACCACATGCTCTACCAGACGCCTCTGGAGCCGTCCTTCGGCGCGGAGTTCGAGCGGCAGTGGGCGTCGTACGAGCGCTACAACGCGGCCTTCGCCGACGCCCTTGCGGAGGAGGCGGCGGAGGGCGCGACGGTGCTGGTGCAGGACTACCACCTGACGCTGGTGCCCGGGCTGCTCCGCGAGCGCCGCCCCGATCTGCGCATCGGGCACTTCTCGCACACGCCGTGGGCGCCGCCGGACTACTACCGGATGCTGCCCGACGCCGTCGCGCGGCAGGTCCTGCGCGGAATCCTGGGCACCGACCGCGCCGCGTTCCTCACACGGCGGTGGGCGCGCGGATTCGCCGACTGCTGCGTGGACGTGCTGGGCGCGGCGGTCGGGGAGGACGAGTCGACGGGCGAGCTCGAGGTCGTCTGCGACGGCCGGACCACCCGCCTCGGGGTGCACGGGCTCGGCGCGGACGCGGAGTTCCTGCGGGCGCGCGCGGGGCGGGACGACGTCGAGGAACGGATCGCCATGCTGCGCGAGGAGATCGGCAGCGACGAGGACGGGCGGCCGCGCCGCGCGATCGTACGGGTCGACCGCACCGAGCTGTCCAAGAACATCGTGCGCGGACTGCACGCCTACGGCCGTCTGCTCGCGGACCGTCCCGAGTGGCACGGGCGCGTCGTGCACCTCGCTCTGGCCTACCCGTCGCGTCAGGACCTGGCCGTCTACCGCGACTACATGAGCGAGGTCTCGCGCGTCGCGGACGAGATCAACTCCACGTACGGGACGCCGGGCTGGACGCCGGTCGTGCTCTTCCTCAAGGACGACTTCGCGCGCTCGCTGGCGGCGTACCGGCTGGCCGACGTCGCCCTGGTCAACCCGATCCGCGACGGCATGAACCTGGTCGCCAAGGAGGTGCCGGTCGTCTCCGACGACGGATGCGCCCTGGTCCTCTCGCGCGAGGCGGGCGCGTACGCGGAGCTCGGCGAGGACTCCTTCGTCGTCAATCCGTACGACATCGCGGACACGGCCCGCGCGCTGCACGAGGCGCTGACGCTGGACCACGGCCGGCGGGCGGAGCGCACCAAGCGGCTCGCGGCGGCGGCGACAGCGACGCCACCGACCCGCTGGTTCCTCGACCAACTGCACGCGCTGCGGGGCGAGTAGCACCCGCTCCGGGCCTAGCTGTATTGATCACGAGCGTTGTTGACGTTCGTGGGTCTTGATCATGGCGAAGACCTCCGGTGTGGTGGAGGTGTCTAGGCTTCACCGCACAACGGAGGTCTTCGTGTCCCACCGTAATGCCCGGCTGACCGTGCACGGCAGGCGGTTGCTGGTCGAACGTGTCCGCTCGGGGTTTCCGGTAGCGCATGTGGCTGCCCAGATGGGCGTTTCTCGCACCACCGCACACAAGTGGATGCGGCGATTCGCTGCAGAAGGCGATACCGGTCTGGCCGATCGTTCCAGCCGCCCGCACCGGCTGCCGAACCGCACTCCGCCGGACGTGGAGATGCGCGTTTGCGTTCTTCGCACCGAACACAAACTCGGGCCGGCCCGGATCGGACCGATCCTGGGCCTGCCGCCCTCCACGGTCCACCGTGTCCTGACCCGCAACCGGCTGAACCGTCTGTGCTTCCTTGACCGGCCCACCGGCCAAGTCATCCGCCGCTACGAACGTGACCGACCCGGCGAACTCCTCCACGTCGATGTGAAGAAACTCGGCCGTATCCCCGACGGGGGAGGCCACAAAGTCCTCGGTCGCCAAGCTTCCCGTGCGACCAAGACCGGAGTCGGCTACGACTACATCCACTCCGCCGTCGATGATCACACTCGCCTCGCCTACAGCGAGATCCACCCCGATGAGAAGGCCACCACCTGCGCCGACTTCCTCCGCCGAGCAGCAGTCCACTTCGCCCGCCTGGGCATCGACCGCATCGAACGCGTCATCACCGACAACGCCTTCGCCTACCGCCACAGCACCGCCTGGAAGCAAGCCCTCAGCCATCTGGGCGCCACCGGCAAACGCACCCGCCCCTACCGGCCGCAGACCAACGGGAAAGTAGAGCGCTTCAACCGCACCCTGCTCGACGAATGGGCCTACCTGCGGCCCTACACCAGCAACGCCCAACGCACCGCAGCCCTGACAGACTTCCTCCATAGCTACAACTACCACCGCTGCCACACCGCTCTCGGAAGCCAGCCACCCATCAGCCGCGTGAACAACGCATCAGGTCAATACACCTAGCGGCCCGGCTCTTCGAGGGAGTCGGCGAGGCCGCGCAGCAGCCGGACGACTCCGGCCGGTCCGTCGACGACGACGTCCGCCCGGTCGGCGATCTCCGGCACCGACTCGCCGGTGTCGCCGCCTCCGCTGCACACGAGGAGACCGGGCACGCCCTCGCCGCGGAGCTTCTCCACGGCCGCGAACGCGGCCAGGTCGCCCAGGTCGTCGCCCGCGTACAGCACGGATCCGGCGCCCACCTCCCGCAGGTACTCGGTCAGCGCCGCGCCCTTGTCGACGCCGGGTGCGCGCAACTCCAGGACCATGCGCCCCGGTTCGACGACGAGGCCGTGCCGGTCGGCGAGTTCGTGGAGCGGGGCGCGCAGCAGCTCGAAGGCAGCTGCCGGATCGTCCGTACGCCGCGTGTGCACCGCGACGGCGCGCCCCTTGTCCTCCGTCCAGGTGCCGGGCGGAACGCCCAAGTCGTCCAGGATCGCGGGCAGTTCGGCCCGCACGGCCTCGACGCCGGGGGGCGGCGGCGCGGTGCTCAGCCGGCCCGTGGCGGCGTCCCAGCGCTCCGCGCCGTACGCGCCGAGCACGGTGAGGTTTCCCAGAAAGTGCTCCCCCTCGCTGCGCTGGGGGGACCCCCACCCGGCGGAGCCAGGGGGGCCCTCGGCCCCTCCGAGGCCGCTCTGCCGGACGGCGGCCTCGGCCGGGCGCCCCGTCACCACGGCCACCGCGCACAGGCGCGGAGCGAGGCGGGAGAGCACCGGCACGGCGCCAGGGTCCGCGCGGGCGTCTGCGGGGTCGGCGACGATCGGGGCGAGCGTGCCGTCGAAGTCGAGGGCCACGACGGCGCGTCGGGGCTCCGAGACGATCGCGGCGAGCGCTTCCCGGCCTGCTTCGGTACGGGGGGTGGGAACGTCGGCCATGCCGCGACCCTACCCGCCGACCGGCGGCAGCTCGCGCGGCTCGATGCGCTCCTCGACGGCCGAATCGCCCTCCCGGACGACGGTGTACGCGGCCTTGCCCGGGACCTCCGTGACGGCCTCGGCCAGCCGGGTGCCGCGGTAGACGAGCCCCACCCCGTCGTCGGTGCAGTGCGAGGTGGGGAGGGTCCCTCCCCCAGAGCCTCCGGCCTGGGAGGTGCCCCCACGCGACCAGCCGGTGCACGAGGGGACGGCGGCCCGGGTCGCTGTCGTAGTGGACTCCGTTGCCGTACGGAAGGAAGCCCAACGCGTCGGTGAGCGGGCGCAGTTCGGGGCCGAACGAGTCGGTGACGCCGCCCTGGAACCAGCAGATCGACCCGGCGCTGACGCCGCTGAGCACCACGCCCGCCTCCCATGCGCGGCGCAGCACCTGACCGAGGCCGTGCACGCGCCAGACGGCCAGCAGGTTCGCGACCGAGCCGCCCATGACCCATACGACGTCCTGCCCGAGGACCGTGCCCTCGACGTCCTCGACGTTGGGCATGGGGAAGAGGTTCAGCGGGGTCAGGTCGAATCCGGCCACCCGTGCGGCCTCGGCCATTCGCGCGGCGAAGTGCTCGGCGTCGCCGATCGCCGTTCCGATGTACATGACGCGGGGACGGCGGCCGTGCACGCCGGACAGGTCGACCGCGTGGTGCACCAGCGCGTCGAAGAGCACCCGGCTGCGGTCGCCGGTGCGGTGCCCGCCGGAGGTGGCCAGAATGGTCGGTTCCGAAGCCGTCACCGCTCCGGCCCCCGCTGCAGGCGTGCTCCGGTGACGACGCCGACTCCCCTCATCGGCGGGCCCGTTGGGCCTCGCGGCGGCGGCGCAGCCGGTTGACCGTCACCGGGTCGTGGGCGAGGGCACGCGGGTCGTCGAGGAGCGCGTTGAGGAGCTGGTAGTAGCGCGTGGGCGACATCTCCAGCTGCTCGCGTATGGCCCGTTCCTTCATGCCGGGCCCGGACCAGCCGCGGCGTTCCACGGCGAGTACGGACAGATCGCGCTCGGAGAGGCCGGACTGCCGCGGCCCGCCGTCCCTCTGCGCCGGAACGTGCGGGCCGGCCCCGGCCCGCTCCTGGTCCTCGGCCTCGCCGTCCCCGGCCTCGTGGCTCATGCGTCCAACCTAACGCCGGTGTCCGACACTCAGCGCGCCCGAGCCTCCGAATCCCGCGCCTCCGCGCGGCGCTGGATGGCGCCGAGCACGCCGACCGGGCCGGTGTCCGGGGCCACGGCCTTGCCGATGCTCCTCTTGACGTCTGCGCTCACCTTCGCCCAGGAGACCTTGCCGACGGGATAGAACTCGGCGTTCATGAGCTCGTCCTGGAAGCGCCGCATCGGCTTGTGCTCGCGGCCCTCGCGCATCCTGTCGTTCGCGGAGGTCGTCACCGGGAGCAGGTCGTAGCGGTCGGCGAATCCGTAGTGGTTCCTCTCTCCGAAGAGGAAGTCGAGGAAGCGGCCCGCCTCTTCGCGTCTGCCGTTCTCCTTGAAGGCCATCACCCAGTCCGCCACGCCGAGGGTGGAGCCCGAGGGGCCGTCGGCTCCCGGCGGCACCGCGGTGCCGTACTTCACACCGCTGCGCCGCACCTGCTTCATCAGCGTCGGATGGCCGTTGAGCATGCCCACCTCGCCGCGCGCGAAGGCGTCGAAGAGCTCCTTGCGGTCGGTGCCGCCGGGATCGTGGTTGGTCAGCTTCGGCCGTACGAGCCTGTCCCGCAGCCAGTTGAAGGTCTTGATGTTCGCCGCGGCGTCGATCGTGTAGTTGCCGACCTTGTCGGTGTACGCGCCGCCGCCGCTGAGCATCCACATCAGGGCCTCGGCGGGCGCCTCCTCGGGGCCGAGCGGCAGCCCGTACGGGATCTTCACCCCCTTGGCCTTCAACCGCTCGGCGGCGCGCGCCAGTTGGTCCCAGGTCCTGGGCGGCGCGTCCGGGTCGAGCCCGGCACGTGCGAAGAGGGTCCGGTTGTAGAAGAGCAGCCGGGTGCTGGCGACGAACGGCATCCCGTACTGCACCCGCCGGACCTCGCCGGCCTCCGCGAGCGGCGGCAGGAAGTCGGCCTGCACGGGTATGGAGAGCAGCTCACCCGCCCTGTAGAGCAGGCCCTTCGCGGCGAAGTCGGCGTACGCGCCGATCTGCGCGATGTCCGGCGGGCGGCCCGCGGCCACCATCGCGGCGACCTTCCTGTCGACGTCCTTCCAGCCGTACACCTCGACGTCCACGGCGATGCCGGGATGCCTGTTGTGAAAGGAGCGGACGAGACTGTCCCAGTACCCCTGGGAGCTGTCGCCACGGCCCGGTTCGCCGTAGTCCGCCGCCACCACCTTCAATGCCGCGCTCTGTGTTCCCGTCCCGGTGCCGCATCCGGCGGCCGTGAAGGCCCCGCCTGCCGCCGCACCGGTCGCCGCTGCCAGACCGAGGAACTTGCGACGCTCCACAGCTTCTACCCCTCAACCCACGGGCACGGCACGCGCCGTGCTCCCCTCCCACCCCCGGCGTCCGGCCCGGCCGGACGTGTACGGAACGAGAGTCTCCACGGGCAGCCGTCTAAGGTCTAGGCCACCGGTGATATCACTTTCGCAACAGCCTCTCCCGTTTCATCCGGTACATGGGGCGAAGTGCGAGGACGCGGCAGATTTCCGTACCAGACCCGGACACTCCGCCGCCGCTCCACGGCGGGAAACCCGAACGGATGGCAAGAGTGGACTAGACCTGTTGCGGGGTGGCACGGGAGACTGGGCCCGTGAGTACGAGCCCACGGAAACCGGAGTACGTCGTCGCCCTCGACGTGGGCGGCACCGGCATGAAGGCAGCCCTCATCGGCCCAGCGGGCGGCGGCAGCGAGCTGCTGTACCAGACGCGCCGCGGCACCGGCCGCGAGGACGGACCGGACGCCGTCGTCGGGAACATCCTCGACCTCGCGAGTGCTCTGCGGGCCCACGGCGTCGAGCAGTTCGGCACGGAGCCGCTGGCCGCCGGCGTCGCGGTGCCCGGCATCCTCGACGAGGCCGCCGGCACGGCCGTGTACGCCGCCAACCTCGGCTGGCGCGACGTGCCGCTGCGCGCGCTGCTCACCGAGCGGCTCGGCGGAATCCCCGTCGCGCTCGGGCACGACGTCCGTACGGGAGGCCTCGCAGAAGGACGCATCGGCGCCGGGGAAGGCGTCGACAGATTCTTCTTCGTCGCGCTCGGCACGGGCATCGCGGGCGCCGTCGGAGCGGACGGAAGAGTGGAGCCCGGCGCACACGGCGGCGCGGGCGAGATCGGGCACGTCGTGGTGCGGCCCGACGGGCCGGAGTGCGGGTGCGGACAGCGCGGCTGCCTGGAGGCGCTCGCCTCGGCGTCCGCCGTGGGACGGGCCTGGGCCGCGGCGAGCGGCGACACCTCGGCCACGGCGGCGGACGCCGCCAAGGCGGTCGAGTCCGGGGACGAGCGCGCTATCGCCGTCTGGCGGGACGCCGTGGACGCCCTCGCCGCGGGCCTCGTCACCGCCGTCACGCTCCTCGACCCCCGCACGGTGATCATCGGCGGCGGGCTGGCCGAGGCGGGCGACATCCTCTTCGTACCGCTGCGGGACGCGGTGCGCGCACGCGTCACCTTCCAGCAGCTGCCCACCATCGTCCCGGCGGCGCTGGGGGACGCCGCGGGCTGCCTGGGCGCGGGACTTCTCGCCCGGGACCTACTCTCCGCGGAGGTTGCGAGCCGATGAGCCCCACGAGCCCGAAGAGTGAGCGCACAGTGCTGACCGGTGCCCGGGTTGTGCTGCCGGACGGCGTGGCAGAGGGCGCCACTCTGACCGTCGAGGGACGGCTGGTCGCCGCGAACGTGCACGGGGAGATGCCCACGCTCGATCTGAGCGGCCACTGGATCGTGCCCGGGTTCGTCGACATGCACGTGCACGGCGGCGGCGGCGCGTCGTTCTCCGCGGGAACGGCCGAGGAGGCCCTGACCGTCATCGGCACCCACAGGCGGCACGGCACGACCACCATGGTCGCCTCCACCGTCACCGGCGAACTCGCCGATCTGGCCCAACAGGCGGGCGCGCTCAGCGAGTTGGTCGAGCAGGGCGACCTGGCCGGCGTCCACTTCGAGGGCCCGTTCATCTCCCCCGGGCGCTGCGGCGCGCACGACCCGGCGCTGCTGCGCGACCCCGACCCGACGGAGGTGCGCAAGCTCGTCGACGCCGCGCGCGGCACGGCGAGGATGATGACCCTCGCGCCCGAACTCCCGGGCGGAATGGACTCGGTGAGGATCCTCGCGGACAGCGGCGTCATCGCCGCAGTCGGCCACACCGACTCGACATACGAAGCCACCGTGGAAGCCGTCGAGGCGGGCGCCAGTGTCGCGACCCACCTCTTCAACGCCATGCCCGCCCTCGGCCACCGCGCCCCCGGACCCGTCGCCGCGCTGCTGGAGGACGAGCGGGTCACCGTCGAGCTGATCAACGACGGCACTCATCTGCACCCCGCCGCCCTGGAGTTGGCCTTCCACCGTGCGGGCGCGGGCCGCGTCGCCTTCATCACCGACGCGATGGGAGCCGCGGGGATGGGCGACGGTCGCTACCCCCTCGGGCCGCTCGAGGTGGAGGTGCGGGACGGAGTGGCACGCCTGACGGAGGGCGGCTCGATCGCGGGCTCGACGCTCACCCTGGACGAGGCGTTCCGACGGGCCGTCAGGGTCGACGGGCTCCCGGTGGAGGACGCGGTGCGCGCCCTGTCGCTCAATCCCGCGCGGCTGCTCAGCGTGGCGGACCGCACGGGCTCCCTGGAGGAGGGCAAGTACGCGGACCTGGTCGTACTCGACGACGCGTTCGAGGTGGCGGGCGTGATGCGCCAGGGAGAGTGGGCGGTACGGCCTGACGTGCGGTGACTTCCGGTACGTCCGGCGAGCCGTCACATGCCGTCCCGCCCGGCCCGCAGGGGTCGCGACGCCGGGGGCCAAATGGCATGATCGCTCGGGCGGTTGCCGTCCCCAACGCCTGCGCGCGTACGCGTCCCCGCCTCTTCCCCCCAGGAGTGGTCCCCCGTGATCCTTTCGGTCACGCTCAACACCGCACTCGACCTCACCTACCGGGTGCCGCGTTTCCACGTGCACGACTCGCACCAGGTGCGGGAGGTGGTGCAGCGCCCGGGCGGCAAGGGTCTCAACGTGGCACGCGTGCTCGCCGCGCTCGGCCACGCGTCCGTCGTCACCGGCTTCGCCGGCGGACTCACCGGCTCGGAGCTGCGCGAACTGCTGGCCGGGGAACGGAACATCACGGACGAGCTCGTACCGACGGCGGGCAGCACGCGGCGCACCGTGGGCGTCGTCGACGAGTCGGGGGGCAGCTCCACGCAGTTCAACGAGCCCGGACCGCACATCTCCCCGGACGAGTGGTCCGCGTTCCAGGAGAGATACGCACGGCTGCTCGGCAACGGCCGCGTCGAGGCTGTCGCGCTGTGCGGGAGCCTCCCGCCGGGGGTTCCGGTGGGCGCGTACGCGCAGTTGACGAGGGAGGCGCACGCCGCCGGCGTGCCCGTCGTGCTCGACACCAGCGGCGAACCGCTGCGCCGGGGGCTCGCCGCACGCCCCGACCTCGTCAAGCCCAACGCCGTGGAGCTCGCCGGGATCACCGGTACGACCGAGCCGCTGCGCGCAGCGCGGGCGGCGCAGCGGCGCGGAGCGCACTCGGTGGCCGCCTCGCTCGGCCCCGAGGGGATGCTGCTGGTGACGCCGGACGGCACATGGCAAGCGGGGCCGCCCCGCTCCCTCGCGGGCAACCCCACCGGGGCGGGTGACTCCGCGGTGGCGGGCCTGCTGTCGGGGATGGTCGAGGGGCTGCCGTGGCCGGAGAGACTGGCACGCGCCGTCGCACTGTCGGCGGCGACCGTACGGGCGCCCACAGCAGGGGAGTTCGACGAGCAGGTCCACGCGGACCTGCTGTCACAGGTGACGGTCGAGGAGAGCAGCGAAGCCGCACCCGGATGAGGCCGGGGCCCGGCGGGCGGGCAGGCGGACGGGGACCTCAGCCCACCTTGCCGGCCCTCAGCCAGACCTGGTCGAGGTTGAAGTCGCAGTTGTTGCCCTGCTCGCAGGAGATCTTGAAGTTGTTGCTGCCCGGCTTCAGTACGACGTAGGCGTAGGTCCGGGTCCAGCCCTTCTCCCAGTCGCCCGGCTTGGCATTGCCGAAGTTCGACATGTTCAGCGGCTGCGAGGCCGGCTGCCCGTTGACCGACAGCGTCGCGTTCGCGTCCTTGCCCGGCACGCCGTACCGGACGTAGAGGGTGTAGGCGCCGCCCTTGGGCACGTCCGCGGACCACGTCGCCGAGGCACCGGTGACGTTCATGGACCCGACGTACGAGCCGTCCTTGCTCTCGGCGCCCGGGATGTCGCTGGCCGCGGCCGCCCCGCCCGCGAGCTGGAACCCGGAGGCGTCCTGCTTCTCGCCGATCGCCTTGCCCTTGCGCGGCTTGCCGGCGCCGGGCTTCTGCTCCTGGCCCTTGCCCCCGCCGGCACCGGCGGTGGCGCCGGCGTTCTGGCCCTCTTCGCTGCCGGAGTTGAAGTAGATGGCCGCGCTGATGCCGATCACGACGGCGGCGACGACGGAAAGTGCCCCGATGAGCAGGCCGTTGCGGCTGCGCCCGCCCGGGCCGCCGTGTCCGTTGCCCCCGCCGGGGCCGCCGGGGAACTGCTGAGTGACCGCCCGCCCGCCGGGCATCGTCTCGGGGGCGGCGTAGTGCGCGTTGGGCTGCTGGCCGTAAGCAGCGGTCTGCTGGGCGCCGGGAGCACCGCCGTACTGACTGCCGTACTGGCTGCCGTATCCGCCGTACTGGCGCTCGCCGACCGCGCGGACCTGGTTGTACGAGCGCCTGGGAGCACCGCTCTGAGGCGCCGGAGAGCCCTCACCGCCTTCCTGGCGGTACAGGTAGGCGAACGGGTCGTCGCCTTCCGGCGTCGCACCGGTGCCGTCGTTCTCGGCGGTCATCCCCTGTCACTCCCAACTGCGTCACGTATCCGGCCGAGCCTACCTCTACAGGGTGATGGCTACGCCAACGCTGAATGATCGCGCAATGGACGGGAGGGGTGAATCATCTCCGCCCTCCCCGCCGGCTTCCGCACGCGGTCAGCCGGCCCGGCGCTGCCCCTTCGAGCGGGAGCGCTTCTCGACGTACATCCGCTGATCAGCCGACTGCAGGACCTCTTCCGCGGTCATCCCGCAGCCCGCCCAGCCGATGCCGAAGCTGGCTCCCACACGCACCGCTCTGCCGTCGACGCGGATCGGGGGGATGATCGCGTTGCGCAGCCGGACGGCCAGGTCCTGCGCCTCCGCCGGGCCCACACCGTCCGTGAGCACCACGAATTCGTCGCCGCCCATGCGGGCCACCGTGTCGTTGTCACGCACACCGGCGGAGAGCCGGCGGGCGACCTCGACGAGGACGGCGTCGCCGCAGTTGTGCCCGAAGCGGTCGTTGATCGACTTGAAACCGTCCAGATCGCAGAAGAGGACTGCGAGACCCTTCTCACCCTGCACGGTCCCGGTCGGCGGCACGGCGTGCGTGTGGTGCGGGTCGTACATGCCCGTGGACGCCAGAACGCCCGAGCCCGCGTCCTCGAACTGCATCCCGGAGGCCAGCCCGCTGCTGCCGTTCCCGTTGAGGTCCGGCTGCATGACGCCGGAGATCGACGGTGCCGGGCGGGCACAGAGCCGCCCGTTCAGGCGGGTGCGCAGCTCGGCGCTGTTGGGCAGGCCGGTGAGGGAGTCGTGGCTCGCGCGGTGGGCCAGCTGCAGCTCGTGCCGCTTGCGGTCCTCGATGTCCTCGACGTGGGTCAGCAGGAAGCGCGGCCCGTCGGCGGTGTCGGCGACCACGGAGTTGCGCAGCGAGACCCACACGTACGAGCCGTCACGCCGGGCCAGGCGCAGCTCGGCCCGGCCGCCCTCCGCGGACGTGCGCAGCAGGGTGCCGATGTCCTCGGGGTGGACGATGTCGGAGAAGGAGTAGCGGCGCATCGCGGAGGCGGGCCGACCGAGGAGCCTGCACAGCGCGTCGTTGATGCGGATGAGACGGCCGTGCTGGTCGCCGCCCATCTCGGCGACGGCCATCCCGCTCGGTGCGTACTCGAAGGCCTGCCGGAAGCTCTCCTCGCTGGCGCGCAGCGCCGACTGCTCCCGCTCCAGGCGGACGAGCGCGCGCTGCATGTTGGAGCGCAGCCGTGCGTTGCTGAGGGCGATCGCGGCCTGTGACGAGTAGAGCTGAAGCGCCTCGCGGCCCCAGGCGCCGGGCCGCCGCCCGTTGCGGGGTCTGTCGACGGACAGGACGCCGAGCAGTTCGCTGTCCGAGGCGTACAGCGGGGCGAAGAGGCGGTCCATGGGGTGCCAGTCGTCGGGCGACTGGGGTGCGGGGCCGGTGGAGTGCCACTGCGGGACATCGTCGTCGTCGAGGACCCAGCCCTCCGTGTAGGGGACGAACCGCAGGTTGCCCCAGGCCTCCCCCATCGACAGCCGGCGGTCCCAGGAGGCGCGCGAGCCGACCCGGCCCGCCATCATCGCCTCGGCTCCCTGGCTGCCGGCCACGGCGGCGACCACGAGGTCGCCCTCCGGACGTACGAGATTGACCGCGGCTATCTCGAATCCCAGTCCGTCGACCACTCCGTCGGCGATGGTCTGCAGGGTGTCGGCAAGGCTGCGGGCGGTACTCAGCTGCGCCACGACGAGGTGCAGCTGACGCAGGCTGGCAAGGCGGACGTAGGGCTCCGACTCGGTATCCATCGCCCTCCCCCTGAGCCTCGTTCGTCAACTCCAGGTGTCCGCGGGACGTCATTGTCCGACTGCCACGGCCACTGAATCACAGCGAGCTGTGCTCCAGGTACACAGGGTCAACAATTATTGCCCGCTGTGACTCAAGTCACAACTGTACGCAGCCTGTTGACTCCTCTCCGTATGAGGCTGCCATGCATCGGGGCCTCGGCCGATGCTCTCGACCGAATGACCGGTCCAGTGACAGTACGGCCTTACCGGAGCGTAGAGCGTGGAATGCGCCCCTTTTCACGCCCCCTCTTTGCAACCTTCGCGCGCCCCAACTTCCGTGTCCGCAACGGACTCTGACCTCCCGGCAGGCTCCCGCCCTGGTCACGTCCCCGTTACCGCGAAGCCTTGTTGCGTACACACAAGGAACACAATTCGGTCACAGAGCCGCCCGGGTGCCGTTATGGATCATGGGTCTGAGGTCCTGGTCCCGGGGTCCGATGCGTCCGGCGCAGGCCAGCAGTTAGCGTTTTTGACGTGTCACACGCAGTGCAGCAGCAGACGAGCCCGGCGCCGGACCACCCGATGCCCCATGCTGATGGGGTGAGCGAGGACGAGTTCCGGGCGGCCATGGCGAGACTGGCAGCCGGCGTGGTGCTGGTGACGGCCTTCGACCCCGATGACGGCCCGGAAGGCGCGGACGTCGGCATGACCGCCACCGCCTTCATGTCCGTCTCGCTCGAACCGCCGCTCGTCATGGTCAGCGTCCGCGACGGGTCACGCATGGACGAACTGCTGGAGCGCCGGCCCCTCTGGGCCGCGTCCCTGCTCACCGAGAGCCAGCGCCAGACGGCCGGCCGCTTCGCGATGAAGGGACGTCTCAGCGACAGGCTCCTCTTCCGCGAGCTCCCCCACACCCGTGGCGAGGCCTCCGAGGCGCCGCTGGTGGACGGTTCGCTGGCCACCGTCGAGTGCTGCACCGAGCAGCGCGTACGGGCGGGCGACCACACCCTCGTCATCGGGCGGGTGCTGAGCACAAGGCTGCCGCACGCCCCGGACGCGGGACCCCTCCTCTACTTCAGGGGGCGCTACCACTCGCTGACCAAGGGCGGTTCCTGACCGGCGGCCCGGCCGCGCGCCGGGGCCGCGGTGGAGCCGTGCGGTCCGCGGAACGTCACGACCAGTCGCGTCCCGAGCGCCCGCGCTTGATGTCACCGCGCTGCTTCTTCTGGCGGAGCCGCCGCTCGTTCACCCCGCGCGGCACCTTCTTCTTGCGGCGCATCCGCGGCGGGGGTGCCGTCGCCTCCGCGAGCAGGGCCGCCATCCGCCTGCCGGCCGCCTCACGGTTCCGCCACTGGGACCGGTGCTCGCTCGCCCGTACGACCACGACGCCCTCGCCGACGAGTCTGCCCGTGCCCGCCAGCCGTTCCAGGGCGCGCTCCTTCCACACCTCGGGCAGCGCGTCACTGCCCGCGAGGTCGAACCGCAGCTCGACCTGGGTGTCGCTCGTGTTGACGTGCTGCCCGCCCGGCCCCGAGGAGCGCGTGAAACGCCACACCAGCTCGGCCTCGGGCAACGAAACCGATCCGCGGATGACATAAGGGGGCGTGGACATGTCTCCCATGGTCGCTCCCCGCCCATATCCGAGTCACCGCCTTTTTCCACCCTGGACCTGGAACCCGGTCACGTACGGGTTGCGTTGTGCAGGGGTAAGGAATGAGCTCCCGAGCGACTTCCGCCGACCGGCCGACCGGCCGGTTCCACATCGGATCTCACCAAACGGAAGGGCATCCCCATGGCTGTAAGCCTGTCCAAGGGCGGCAACGTCTCCCTCACCAAGGAGGCACCGGGCCTGACCGCCGTCACGGTCGGCCTCGGCTGGGACGTCCGCACCACCACGGGTACCGACTTCGACCTGGACGCCAGCGCCATCGCGGTGAACACGACCGGCAAGGTCTACTCCGACCAGCACTTCGTCTTCTTCAACAACAAGTCGACGCCGGACCAGAGCATCGTGCACACCGGTGACAACGTCACCGGTGAGGGCGAGGGCGACGACGAGCAGATCAACGTCAACCTGGCCGGCCTGCCCGGCGATGTAGAGAAGATCGTCTTCCCGGTCTCGATCTACGACGCCGAGAGCCGCAGCCAGAACTTCGGCCAGGTACGGAACGCCTTCATCCGCATCGTCAACCAGGCCAACCAGTCCGAGATCGCTCGCTACGACCTGAGCGAGGACGCGGCCACCGAGACCGCCATGGTCTTCGGCGAGCTGTACCGCAACGGCGCGGAGTGGAAGTTCCGCGCGGTCGGCCAGGGCTACGCCTCCGGTCTGGTCGGGATCGCGCAGGACTTCGGCGTCAACGTCTGACGCGATTCCCGCGTGCGTGCGTCCCTTCCCGGGAGTACGGAGCGAGGGCGGTGCTTCCCCGCCGGGGGGTACCGCCCTCGCCGTGCCTGCGGGCACGTCACCGACCTCGCCGTGTCCCCGGGCGCCTGCCCGCGGCGCGAGCGCGACGCCCGGCCCGTGACACGATCGCCCCCGTGCTCGACATCGGCTACTCCCTCTCCCGGCGCTTCCCCGACCCACCGCAGACGGACTACCGCACCGCGGACGTACGGGCTCTGCGCCACGACCTGTTCTGCGGGGACGTATATCTCGCCGACACGGATACGGACCGCGAACTGTCCACAGCCTGGGGATGGTTGCCCGTCCTGGACTTCGCCTGGGCGCTGTGCGACACGGTCGAGCTGATCGACGCCGATCCTCCCCCGACCTCCGGCCGGGTGGGGGTCCCCCCAGCGGAGCCAGGGGGAGTGCCCCCAGGCAGCCGCGCCGCGGGACCGCAGCACGCAGAGGTGGACTTCACCGAGAGCACCGAACGGATGCGCTTCGAGCGGCGGTTCGGCTGGGTGGACATCACCGCCGACTGGTCCGAGGCCGGCACCCCTCCGCTCACCTTCCAGCACACGGTGCTGCGCCGGGAGGCCCGCGACTTCCTCCACGATCTCCTCGCGGACCTGACGGACATGCACGAGGGCCTGGCGGACAACCCGACGGTGTGGACGCTGCGCGCCCGCTTTCCCCGCGTGTGAGGTGACCCGGGTCCAGGGACCGCCGCCGTCGCGCAGCCGGAAGAGCTCAGCCCACGACCCGCACTCCCAGTTCCGCCGCGAACGCCGGTGCCAGATCCATCAGTTGGGCGGAGTTGATCGCCGACCCTCCCAACTGCCCGATGCCGCCTGCGATGTCCAGCTCCGCCGCGTCCCGCAGATCGACGTCCGTGAGCTGCGCGCCGCTGAACTCGACGCCGCGCAGCACACATCCGGGGAACGCGACCCGTTCGAGCGTGGCCCCGCCGAAGTCCGGCTCCACGAGCACGCAGTTCTCGAAGGTGACGTCCAGCAGCCGGCTCTGGCGGAGATTGAGGAAGTCGATCTTCCCTCCGCGCACCAGCACCCTGGACAGCCGCGCCCCGTGCACCTGCACGCCGCCCAGCCGGGCGTCCAGCAGCTCGACGTCACGCAACTCCGCTCCGGCAAGGTCCGTACCCGCTCCCGTCACGGCCTCCAGCACGCTGTCGAGCAGCCGTGCGCGTTCCCATCTCGCCTCGTCCAGCGAGCAGTTGCGGATGCCGCACTCCAGGAAGCGGGCCCCCGAGGCGTCGGTGCGGCTCAGGTCCGCGCCCTCGAACTCCACGCCGTCGTAGTCCCCGTCCGGGGCCGGCGCCTCAGCACTGGCCCGCAGCTCCGGAAGGTTCACCTCCGGCCTGCGCGGGGCTCTGACCGCTCCCCCCGGCTTCTTCGTCGACCTCGATCTCATGCTCGCCATCACGACATCGTGCACCGGGCCACTGACAGGCCCGCGCATCACCGCCGCACACGAGGGCCGCGGACGACGCCATGTCCCGGCTTGCACGCCGCCCGCGACCCCGTTCTGGTGGTTCCTGCCGTCGTTCCCGGGACGGTCACCGGCATCCCGGAACGCGCTGGACTTCCGGTCGCGTCAGCCCTTCGCGTACTCGGTGGCCATCTGACCTGCGAAGTCGTACATGATGACCGGCTCGTCGCTGACGACCCATGCGTCATGGCCGGGCGGTGCGACGAACACGTCCCCGGGGCCGACCTCGGTCTCGGTGCCGTCGTCCATCCTCACTCGCATTCGCCCCTGCACCATGAATCCGTTGTGGTGCACCTGGCAGGTATCGGTGCCCGCTATCGGACGCAGCGATTCCGTCCAGCGCCAGCCGGGCTCGAAAGTGGCCACTGCGAAATCCAGGCCCGTGAGATGCAGGGCTTCTATGTGCCCGCGTGGGAAGTCGCGCCGTTCGTCTGCCTTGTCGACCGTCTTGACTTCGATCATGAGGTTTCCCTCCAATCAACCCCCTGCTCATTCCATGGTGCGTCGGCGGCAGCGAGAGCGGCGAACGTCCCGAGCGGCAATTTCCCGGCAGCCTTCGTGAGCCCCGCGGGATCCCGGCGGACCGGCGCAAACAAAGGAAAGGCGGCCCCCCGGTGGTGCTCCGGGGGGCCGCCGGCAGAGGTGAGTGGACACTCACCCCGTGGCGAGCACCTTGAGCCGCTCGTACGAGCCGTTGAAGCGGTCGTGGTCGCCGACGGTCTTACCGGTCGACGTGTACTGCCAGAACGTGTGGAACGGCCACCCGCCCGGGAGGCGGCCGACCGACTTGCCCCAGCTGGGGATCCACAGCGGGTTGGTCTTGCTGAACTTCGTGGAGTTCCCGGTGCACGTCTTCCACCAGGTGGCGGAGGTGTAGATGACGGCGTCACGGCCGGTACGCGTCTTGTACGTCCGCACGAAGTCGCTGATCCAGTCGACCATGCCCTTCTGTGACTTGCCGTAGCAGGCCGAGCCGTACGGGTTGTACTCCACGTCGAGGGCGCCCGGCAGCGTCTTGCCGTCCTTGCTCCAGCCCCCGCCGTGCGAGGCGAAGTAGTTCGCCTGAGCGGCGCCGCTGGAGTTCGAGGGCAGGGCGAAGTGGTAGGAGCCCCGGATCATGCCGCTCTTGTACGAGCCGTTGTATTGCTGCGCGAAGTTGGGGTTGCGGTAGCTGGTGCCCTCCGTGGCCTTCACGTACGCGAAGCGGGACCCGGCCTTCTTGAGCGTGGACCACGCGACGTTGCCGTTGTGGCTGGAGACGTCCACGCCTTCGACGGACGCGGCGAGGGTCCGTGACGAGGCCGGTGAGGCCGGTGCACGTCCTTCGTGGGCCTTGAGGGTGGAGCCCATCCAGTCCTTCTCTGGGTGAGCCAGTCGTTCATCGTCACCTTGGGCCTCGGCGATCCCGGGCAGTACGAACAGCAAAGTGAGGGCGGTGAGGAGAACGGCGGGCGTCCTCACCGAGCCGGTGGCGGCACGGCGTGACGGGCCGGACCTGGGCAGGGGCATGCGTGCCTCCGTAGATGTCGATGAGTCGCGGAGCAGCAGTCTCGAATGTATCGGGACAAAAACGTATTAAATGGTTGGCTCGCCGAGCGTGGAGCCTCGCGACGGGATCGCGCACGGACAGCCGACGGCGAGAGTGGACCGGGGGCGCGGCACGGATCGCCGCCGGGGCCGGACGAGATGGGCGGGGCTTTAGAGGTCGTCCGGTTCGTCTTCGAGACCGTGGCGCAGTACGGCACCCTCGCTGTGGCGATCGCGACCTGGCGCAAGGCGCACACCCCACCTGACGGCAAGTATCTGTTCGCGGGCATGGAGGGCGCCCTGCTCGGCGACGAGGACGTGCACGGACGTCACCAGGTACGCATCAAGCGCTACAAGGGCAGCCCGGGCGGTGAAAGCGGCCACGGTGATCGCGTCCGCACCCCGGGCAGGTCACGGCCTCGGCAGCCCCGCCGTCTCCGCTCCGCGGCGCAGGGCGTCGCGGAGCATCTCGGGGGTCACCGTGCGCGTGGACATGTTGCGCCGGCTCGGGTGGTAGCAGCCGACCAGCCGCAGCTCGCCCTCGCCCCGCTCGTCGCCGAGCAGCACCTCTGTGCCGTGCCCGAACGCCGGGCGGGGGCGTGGCAACCGCCAGCCCGCGTCGGCGAGCACGGGAAGCAGCGCCTGCCAGCCGAAGCCGCCGAGCACGACGACGGTGCGCAGAGTGGGGCGCAGAAGCTCCAGCTCGCGGGCGAGCCAGGGGCGGCACGTGTCGCGCTCGGTGGTGCTGGGCCGGTTGTCGGGCGGTGCGCAGTGCACGGGCATGGTGATCCGTACGCCGTACAGCTCCATGCCGTCGCCGCGGTGAGTGGCGGTGGACTGCGAGGCGAGACCGACGTCGTGCAGGGCGGCGAAGAGCGCGTCGCCGGAGGGGTCACCGGTGAAGACACGGCCGGTGCGGTTGCCACCGTGTGCGGCCGGTGCGAGTCCGACGATCGCCAGCGGGGCGTCCGGCGGGCCGAATCCGGGGACCGGGCGGGCCCAGTACTCCCAGTCGAGGAAAGCCTTCCGCTTCGTACGGGCCGCCTCCTCGCGCCAGGCCACCAGCCGCGGGCAGGCACGGCAGGTGGGCACCGCCGCGTCGAGTTCGGCGGTGCTCACCGCGCGAGGGGCGGTGGCCGCGGGGAAGCCGGGGGCCTCCTCGGGCCGTGCGGAAGCTGACGACGCCGGCACCACGTCCTCCTCGTCCTCCTCGTCCGGGCTCGTCGGCTGGTCTCTGTGGCCCGGTTCTCAGCGGGTCTCATCGGCCGGGCCTTGACCGGTCTGGTCGTATTCGACCGGCTCCTCGACCGGTCTTCGACCGGCCTTCGCCGGTCCTTCGGCTCTCCGTCGGGCGGAGGTCCGCGGCTCGCTGGCACACTCGGTCCCATGCGAATGCTCTCGTCGGACACGCGCCCACGGGAACTCCTCGAGCGTGACACCGCCATGCCCGCCGTGCTGCCGATGCCCAACCGGATCCGGTGACCGAGGCCGCCCCGCTGGTGACCTTCGGCCACGGCCTCGCCACCCGCGATGAGATCACCGCTCTTCTCCGGGGAGCGGGCGTCGCCGCCGTCGTCGATGTGCGTACGGCGCCGGGAAGCCGCCGCAACCCCGACGCCCGGCGGGAGCTGATGGCGCAGTGGATGCCGGCCGCGGGGCTGGAGTACCGGTGGGAGAAGCGGCTGGGCGGCTTCCGCAAAGCGGCGCCGGGCTCCGAGGACATCTTCTGGGAGCACGCCCAGTTCCGCGGCTACGCCGGCTACACGCGGGACCCGGGATTCCTCGCGGCCATGGACGAGTTGCTGCGGCAGGCTTCCCGGACGGAACGCACGGCGGTGATGTGCGCGGAGTCGCTGTGGTGGCGCTGCCACAGGCGGATCATCGCGGACTTCGCGGTCCTGGCACGCGGCACGCCCGTGCTGCACCTGGCGCACGACGGGCGGCTCACCGAGCACCCCCCGGCCCAGGGCGCGCGGCTGCGCGACGACGGTCTTCTCGTGTACGACCGGCTGTGAGGCGTGGCGTGCCTCGCCTCGGGCGCACGGCTCGTACGGGGCGCCGCCACCGCCACCCACCAGGAGACGCCCGCCGGTGGACGCCCCGGCGCCCTGGGAACGGCCCGCGGGGGACCGCCCGGCTCAGCCGCTCAGTTCGGGCTCCCCGAACATCGCCGCGTAGCCGGAGGGCAGCTGGGTGAGGAGCTGGTTGAACTCCCCTCCCGAAACCGCTTCGGCGAGTGTGGAGAGGACAGCACCGGCGTCCCATTCGGCCGTCCTGGGCCGGGCTCCCGTCAGCTCGGCGACCCGGCGGAGGAACTCGTTGACGCCGAACGACTCGGCCGCCTCGGTGGTCCCCTTCAGTAGTGCCGCGTCCAGTGGCGCGGGCAGCTGGGACGCCAGGTCCTTCGCCTCTCCCCCGGTGATCCGGGAGCTGAGCACGCCGAGGACCGCTTCGCTGATCCGCAGAGCCTCTGCGTGGTCGTGGTACTCGCCGCGCTCGCGGACCCGGGCAAGGAATGCGTCGCGTTTCATCACGGACCCCTCTCTCTTCCCGATCACACAGCTCGTGAGAGCTCCCGTCAGTGCCGGCGCCCGGTGGCAACTCCGTCCGTGCCCATCGCACTCACGCCGCCCTGGCGAGGGAGTCGTCGCCGCCCCGGGCCCCGGCCTCCGGCGACTCGTAGGTGACGGACAGTTCCCCGTCGGCCGCGTCGACGAGGACCGACGCGCCGTCCTCGACGGCGCCCCGCAGCAGGGCGCGGCCGACGATCGTCTCGACCTCGTGCGAGATGTAGCGGCGCAGCGGCCGGGCCCCGTACACGGGGTCGTACCCCTGGCGTGCGATCAGCCGGCGTGCCTCCTCGGTCAGTTCGACGCTGATCCTGCGTTCCGCAAGACGGGAGCGCAGTTCGTCGAACTGGAGCTCGACGATCTGCTCGATCTGCTCCTGGCCGAGCGGGCTGAAGAGCACGACGTCGTCGACGCGGTTGAGGAACTCGGGCCGGAAGTGGCCGCGCAGCTCGTCCATGACGCGGCTGCGGGCATCCGCCTTGATCTGCCCCTCGGCGGTGACGCCGTCGAGCAGGTGCACCGAGCCGATGTTGGACGTCAGGATGACGACGGTGTTGCGGAAGTTGACGGTGCGCCCCTGCGCGTCCGTGATCCTTCCGTCGTCGAGGATCTGGAGGAGGGTGTTGAAGACGTCGGCGTGCGCCTTCTCGATCTCGTCGAAGAGCACGACGGAGTAGGGCTTGCGCCGCACCGCCTCGGTCAGCTGACCGCCCTCCTCGTAGCCGATGTATCCAGGAGGTGCGCCGACGAGACGGCTGACGGTGTGCCGCTCCTGGTACTCGCTCATGTCGAGCCGCACGATGCTCTCCTCGGAGTCGAAGAGCGCGGCCGCGAGGGCCTTCGCCAGCTCCGTCTTCCCGACGCCCGTGGGCCCGAGGAAGATGAAGGACCCGATGGGCCGCCGGGGGTCGCGGATGCCCGACCGGGACCGGATGACGGCATCGGCGACCAGGCTCACGGCCTCGTCCTGCCCGACGACCCGCTCCCGCAGGATGTCGTCGAGCCGCAACAGCTTCTCCCGCTCGCCCTCCTGGAGACGTGTCACCGGGATACCGGTCCAGGCCGCGACGATCTCGGCGATCTCGTCCTCGGTGACCACCTCGCGCAGCAGCCGCGACTCGCCCTGCTTGGCTTCCAGTTGCTCCTCCTCCGTGCCCAGCTTGCGTTCGAGCTCGGTGAGCTTGCCGTAACGCAGTTCGGCCGCCCGGTTCAGGTCGTAGGAGCGCTCGGCCTCTTCCGCCTCCTGGCGCATCCGTTCCAGTTCCTCGCGCAGCTCCTGCACCCTGCGGATCGCCTGGCGTTCGGCCTCCCACTGGGCCTGCCCGGCGTCCGCCTCGGCCCGCAGATCGGCCAGCTCCCGCCGCAGCTCCTCCAGCCTCGCGGTGCTGGCCGGGTCCGACTCCTTGGAGAGCGCGGCCTCTTCGATCTCCAGGCGTGTGACGCGGCGGGTCAGCCCGTCCAGCTCAGCGGGCATCGAGTCCATCTCCGTACGCAGGCGGGCACACGCCTCGTCGACGAGGTCGATGGCCTTGTCGGGGAGGAACCTGTCGGAGATGTACCGGTGGCTGAGCGTGGCCGCGGCGACCAGTGCTGTGTCCTGGATGCTGACGCCGTGGAAGATCTCCAGCCGTTCGCGCAGCCCGCGCAGGATCGAGACGGTGTCCTCGACCGACGGCTCGTCCACCACGACCTGCTGGAACCTGCGCTCCAGTGCGGCGTCCGACTCGACGCGCTTGCGGTACTCGGCCAGCGTCGTCGCACCGATCATGTGCAGCTCGCCGCGCGCGAGCATCGGCTTGAACATGTTGCCCGCGTCCACCGCGCCCTCCGATCCGCCCGCACCGACGACGTTGTGCAGCTCGTCGACGAAGAGCAGGATGCTGCCCTCGGCGGCCTTCACCTCGGCGAGCACGGCCTGGAGCCGTTCCTCGAACTCGCCGCGGTACTTGGCTCCGGCGACGAGCGCGCTGATGTCCAGGGAGAAGATCGTCTTGTCCCGCAGACCCTCGGGAACGTCCCCGCTGACGATGCGCTGCGCCAGACCTTCGACGACGGCGGTCTTGCCGACGCCCGGGTCCCCGATCAGCACCGGGTTGTTCTTCGTCTTCCGGCTGAGGATCTGGGTCACGCGGCGGATCTCCGCGTCCCGGCCGATGACCGGGTCGAGGGTCCCGCCCCGTGCCTCGTCGACGAGGTCGCGGCCGTACTTCTCCAGCGCCTCGTACGCCCCTTCGGGGGTCGCGGATGTGACGCGCTGGTTGCCGCGGACCCGGGTGAGGCTGTCGAGGAAGGCGTCACGGGTGACGCCGTGTTCCTTGAGGGTCCGTCCCGCTCCGGTCGCGGAGCCCTCGTCCGTCATCGCGAGCAGCAGATGCTCGACCGAGACGTACTCGTCCTTGAGCCTGCGGGCCTCCTGGTCGGCGGCCTCCAGCAGGTTCGCCAGTCCGCGCGTCACATACACCTGGCCGGAGGCGGCTCCGGCGCCGGCACCGGTCTGGCTGGGTTTGCGGGCCAGTTCGCTCTCCACGTCCTCCCTCAGCGCCGGGACGTCGACGCCGGCCTGTTCCAGGAGGCGCGGTATGAGGCCGTCGCCCGCACCGAGGAGGGCCGACAGCAGGTGCTCGCCGTCGACCTCGCTCTGCCCCAGCCGTGTCGCCGTCGACTGGGCTTCCTGGAGCGCTTCCTGTGACTTCTGGGTCAGGCGATTCATGTCCATGGCGAGTCATCACTCCTCACGCCGCTGCGGCGCAGCCGGGCCTCGAGCTCGGCGATGCGGTCGAGCAGTTCCAGGACCAGCCCCAGCGAGGCGTAGTTCAGACAGAAACCGGCTCGCAGCCGCTGGATGCGGGCAAGAATCAGGGGCGCCGACGCGGGGAACCACAGACGGCCCTCGGCGTCGCGGTGCACGTCGTCGAGCAGGCCGAGCGCGACGAACCGCCGCACAAGTTCCGGGTGCAGCCCCGAGCGGCGCGCGACGGTCTCCAGGCTGAGCCGGTGCACGGGGGCCAGTACGTAGGACGGCCGTTCGGCACCGCTGCCGGCGCGGGGCGCGGTGAACCTCGACCGTGGCGTCGTCATGACTGCCTCCTCGGGTCGAAGTCGGAGGTGGCGGCGAGCTCTTCGAACAGCTCGCGTTCGCGGCGGTCCGGTTCGGGCGGCACCATGACGCGCAGCTCGGCGTAGAGGTCGCCGGGGGTCCCGCCGGGGTCGGGCATGCCTTCGCCGCGCAACCGGAGACGTCTGCCGCTGGAGGATCCGCCGGGGACGGTGACCTTCGCCGGCCCGTCGGGAGTGGGCACCGGGACGGTCGCGCCGAGCGCCGCCTCCCATGGCGTGACGGGCAGCTGGACGTGGATGTCGCGGCCATCGAGCCGGAAGCGGCGGTCCGGGGTGATCCGCACCCGCAGAAACAGGTCGCCGGCCGGGGCGTCCTGACTGCCCCTGCCGCCCTCGCCCGCGAGCCGGATGCGCTGACCTTCGACGACGCCGCGGGGGATGTTCACCTCGTAGGTGCGGGCTCCTTCCACCCCGCTGAGGGTGATGCTCCGGCGTCCCCCTCGGTAGGCGTCCTCGACGCTCAGCGGTATCTCCGCCTCCTGGTCCGCGCCTCGAACGGGTCCGCGGGCGCCGCCCGCGCCGAACATCGAACCGAAGAGGTCCTCGAAGTCGACCCCGACGTCCTGGAACGGCCCGAAACCGTCGCCGAGGTCCTCCGAGACCCGCACACGCGGGCCGCGGCCCCGCCGTCCACCGGCCCAGCCGGCCCCGGCTCCCGCGCCTGCACCCGCGCCCGCGCCGGCTCCCGCGGCCACACGCTCGTCGTAGTCCTCGGGGATCTGACGGAACGCCGGTCCGTAACGGTCGTACCGCGTGCGGCTCTTGGGGTCGGAGAGAACGCTGTAGGCCTCGTTGAGCTCCTTGAAGCGCTCCTCCGCCGCCGGCTCCGTGTTGACGTCGGGGTGGTAGTTCCTGGCCAGTTGCCGGTAGGCCTGCTGGATCTCGTCGGCGCTCGCGTCGCGGGACACGCCGAGCACGTCGTAGTAGTCCTGAGCCATGGCAGGTCACTCCTGCCGCGCGGTGACGGTGACGGCCGCGGGACGCAGCTGGCTCGGGCCGTCGCCGTATCCGGGGCGCAGGACCTCGCTGACGACACCGGGCCCGGACCCGTCGTCCTCGACGGTGCTCACCGCCTCGTGACGGGCCGGGTCGAAGGGCACGCCGGTCTCCTCGTGGCGGACGAATCCCAGCTTCTCGAAGGTGCCGACGGCCTGGTCCCGTACGGCCCTGACACCTTCGATCACGGACGACGGCTCGGACTCGGCGTGTTCGAGGGCCATCTCCAGGTGGTCGATGACGGGCAGCAGCGCGGCCGCCGTACGGGCACGCTCCGCAGCACGTTCGCGCTCGAGTTCGCGGACGTGGCGCTTGCGCAGGTTGTCCGCGTCGGCCAGGGCCCTGTGCCAGCGGTCGCGGAGCTCCTCCACGATCTCCGCCTGTGGCTCGGCCTCGGCCTCGGTTCCCGGCTCGGCCCGTGCCTCCGGCTCGGTCCGTGCCTCGGGCTCCCCGGCGGCCTGCTGCGCGCCGCCGTCGCCCTCGCGGGGAACGTCGGGCTCGTGGGCCCTGTCCCCTTCGTCCAGCGGGAACTCCGCTTCCGTGGGGTCGTTGTCCTTCGGCATGGCACCGCCTCAGCCCTTGTCGAACTCGGCGTCCACGACGTCGTCGTCGCCCGAGGTGCCCTCGCCGGGCCTGCCCTCCGGGGACGATCCGTCGGTCGAGGCCGCTCCGGATGCGGGCGCCGCTCCACGGGCTCCCAGCGCGTGGAAGAGCTGCTGCAGCTCCGAGGTGAGCGAACGGACGCCCTCGATCTCCTCCCCCTGCTCAACGGCCCTCCGGGCGTCGGCGACGAGCATCTCCGCACGGGCCTTCTCGTGCTGGGGTGCGTCGTCGCCCAGCTCCGCAAGGCGGCGTTCCACCTGGTACGCGACGGTGTCCAACTCGTTGCGGGCGTCCACGGCCTGGCGGAGAGCCTGGTCCTCGCTGCGGTTGCGCTCGGCCTCGGTGACCATCTTCTCGACCTCGCCGCGGTCGAGATTCGAGCTCTCGCTGATGGTGATGCCCTGCTCGGCGCCGGTGTCCCGGTCGCGCGCGGTGACGTTGAGGATGCCGTTGGCGTCGATGTCGAAGATGACCTCGATCTGGGGCTCGCCACGTGGCGCGGGCCGGATGTCGGTGAGCTGGAACCGGCCCAGCACCCGGTTGTCGGCGGCGTTCTCCCGTTCGCCCTGGAGCACCACGACGTCCACGGCCGGCTGGTTGTCCTCGGCCGTCGAGAAGGTCTCGGAGCGCCGGACGGGAATGGTGGTGTTCCGCTCGATGATCTTCGTCATCACGCCGCCGCGCGTCTCCACGCCGAGCGAGAGCGGAGTGACGTCCAGCAGCAGGACGTCCTTGACCTCGCCCTTCAGCACACCTGCCTGGATGCCGGCACCCACGGCGACGACCTCGTCGGGGTTGACGCTCATGTTCGGGTCCATGCCGCCGGTGAGGCGGCGGACGAGCGCCTGCACCGCGGGCATCCGCGTGGAGCCGCCCACGAGGATGACCTCGTCGATGTCGCTGTCGGTGATCTTCGCGTCGGCCATGGCCTGCTTCACGGGATCCAGGCAGCGCTCGACGAGGTCGGCGGTGATCTGCTCGAACGTGGAGCGCATCACCGTCTCCGTCAGATGCTTCGGGCCTGCGGCGTCCGCCGTGATGAAGGGCAGGCTGACCTGCGTCTGCGTGACCGAGCTGAGCTCCGTCTTGGCCTTCTCCGCCGCCTCGAAGAGCCGCTGGAGCGCCTGCGGGTCGTTGCGCAGGTCGATGCCGTTGTCCCGCTGGAACGCGTCCGCGAGGTGATCGACGAGCCGCCGGTCGAAGTCGTCGCCTCCGAGGTGGCCGTCTCCGGCGGTCGACCGGACCTCCACGACGCCGTCGCCGACGTCCAGGATGCTGACGTCGAACGTTCCGCCGCCGAGGTCGAAGACGAGCACGCTCTCGTGCTCCTTCTTGTCCATGCCGTAGGCGAGGGCGGCGGCGGTGGGTTCGTTGATGATCCGCAGGACTTCCAGCCCGGCGATGCGGCCCGCGTCCTTCGTGGCCGTGCGCTGCGAGTCGTTGAAGTACGCCGGGACGGTGATCACCGCTTCGGTCACCTTCTCGCCGAAGGCCTTCCCCGCGTCGTCCGCGAGCTTGCGCAGGACCTGCGCGCTGATCTCCTCCGGCGCGTACTGCTTCCCCCGTACCTCGAAGCGCGCGACACCGCCTTCGCCCTCGACGACGTCGTACGCGACGGCCTTGGCCTCGTCCGGGACCTCTTCGTAGTTGCGGCCGATGAAGCGCTTGGCCGAGTAGATCGTGCCCTTGGGGTTGAGAATCGCCTGACGTCGCGCCAGCTGCCCGACCAGCCGCTCCCCTGTGTCGGTGTAGGCGACCACGGACGGCGTCGTACGGGTCCCCTCCGCGTTCGGGACGACCGACGCTTCCCCGCCCTCCCAATAGGCGATGACCGAGTTCGTGGTGCCGAGGTCTATGCCCACTGCCCTGCCCATGAGGTGCCTCCTCCTCCAGCGGTCATTTACCGGCCGGAAGCCGTCACTCACGCGGCGGCATCTGCGAGGGCTCCCCTGGTCCTCCCAGGCGGGCCCGCCGCCACCGCCTTCGGCCCGCGCGATGCCGGCGCTCGCCATCAACGGTGCGGGACGGGAAAAGGCGGCGCTTGGGCCTCCCCGGGCAAAGAGACGGCCGGCGGGTCGCCCTGGCGGGGGCAGCGCCGCCGCTGCCACGAACAGGCGGACGGCTCGCGCCTTGACTAGCCTGAAAGGCGGGAAGGGGCGAAGCGGCACGAGGAGACATGGGGGCCACCCATGAGCGTCGACCCCACGAAGCAGCGGCAGAGCCTTCCCGCCCCCGCCACGTGGGGCACGGAGGGCCCGAACGGTCTTCGGGACCTCATCCTGCTCTCGATCGCGATGTTCGAGGGACGCGACGAGGAGGACGTCCTGCACCTGGCCATGGCCGCCGTGGCCTCCCTCGCACCATGCACCGCTGAAGCCGGCTATCTGCGCGGCGAGGACGGGTGGGTGCGCGCTCCTGACGAACGGGACGGAGCGCCCGGCACGGACCTGGACGACCAGGTGGCTGCTCTCGGCGCCGAAGACGGGATCGTGCGGGTGCCGGGCCGCAACTGGTGCGAAGCCATCGCGCTGCGCCCGGCGGGGACCACGATCGGATATCTCGTGGTCAGCGCGGCCACCCGGATCTCCGACGAGGAGCATTTCCTGATCCGGGCACTGGCGCAGCAGACCTCGGCGGCCCTCGGCAACGCCGCGGGCCGCAGGGCGGAGCGGGAGCACGCCTCGGCGCTGCGCCGCGCCCACCACGACCGCGGCAAGGCGATCGCCCAGCTGCGCGAGTCGGTGGCGGAGCTGGAGTTCCAGAAGTCCGTCCACGAAGGCCTCAGCCAGGCCTCAGCCGAGAGCGAGGAAGGCATCGCGGACATGGTCCGCGCCTTCACCGGCCTCCCCGTGGCCATCGAGGACCCCTTCGGGAACCTGCGGGTCTGGTCGGGCCCCGGCCGCCCGGACCCGTACCCGGAGCCCGGGCTCGTGCGGCACGAGCAGGAAGTGCACAGCGGCATGCGGCGCGCCGGCCCCGTACGTGCGGGAAGCCGCCTCACCTGCATCGCCCAGCACCGCGGCAAGGTGTTCGGAACGATCTCGCTCATCGACCCCGGCAGGACCGCCGGGGCACACGAGGAGTTCGTGCTCGACCACGCCTGCGTCGCGCTGGCCCTGGAGATGTCCCACCAGCGGCGTCTGGCGGAGACGGAGCTGCGGCTGCGCCGCGAGCTCGTCGAGGACCTGATCATCGGGACGGACGACGCCGGGGCTTACGCACGCTCCGAAGCCGTCGGGCACGACCTGCACGGACCGCACCGCGTCGTGGTCGTGCAGTGGGAGGACAAGCCGACGGACGCCGTCGCCGACGCCGTCGGGCGCTCGGCCACCGGCCTCGGCCTGAAATTCCTGCTCGGCCGCCGCTCGGGGACCACGGTGCTGGCCGTACAGGGCGCGGCTGCGCCGCACGCCCTGCACGAAGCCGTGGCGGAGGCACTGGACTCCGGGGCCGGAAGCGTCGGCATCGGCGGGCGGGCCGACTCTCCGGCGGCCTTCCCCCGCTCCTACGAGGAAGCGGTGCGCGCGTCGGAGTTCCGGCGTCACTCCAGCACCCCCGAGGGCGCCACCGCATACGACGAGCTGGGGTTCTACCGCATCCTCGCCTCCGGTGAGGATCAGCGGAAGGCCGAGGAGTTCGTACGCGAATGGCTCGGCCCGCTGCAGGACTACGACGCGGAGCACCACACCGACCTGGTGAGGACCCTGTCCCTCTACTTCGACTGCGGCGGCAACTACGACACCGCCGCCGCCGTGCTGATGATCCACCGCAGCACCCTGCGCTACCGGCTCGGCCGCATACGGGAGGTCAGCGGCCACGACCTCTCTGAGCCCGACACACGCCTCAACCTCCACGTCGCGACCAGGATCTGGCAGGTCGTGGACGCCTCGGCCTGAACGGGCCGGGAGCCGGAGCGCGATGTGCGCCGCCGGGTGTGCGCGGTGACCGCAGCGGGCAACGGGCGGTCACATGTCGTACCGGCGTGGCAGGGTGGACGCATGTGCGGCAGATACGCCTCGACCCGCAGTCCGGAAGACCTGGCCGGTCTCTTCGACGTCGACCAGTGGGACCGCGAGTCGGCCCTGGATCCGAACTACAACGTCGCTCCCACCGACCACGTGTGGGCCGTCCTGGAGAAGGCCGACCGTGAGACGGGGGCGGTGGAGCGGCAACTGCGTCCGCTGCGCTGGGGCCTGGTGCCGTTCTGGGCGAAGAACCCGGCCGTCGGCGCGAAGATGATCAACGCCCGGATGGAGACCGTCCACGAGAAGCGGGCCTACCGCCGCGCGTTCGCCAAGCGCCGCTGTCTGCTGCCCGCCGACGGCTTCTACGAGTGGCAGTCCGTCCCGGCGACCGAGACCCACAAGGCGTACAAGCAGCCCTACTTCATCCACCCCCACGACGGGCAGGTGATGGCGCTGGCGGGGCTGTACGAGATCTGGCGGGACCCCGATCGCGACAAGGACGACCCACAGGCCTGGTGGAGGACCTGCACGATCATCACCACCGAGGCCACCGACGCGGCAGGCAGGGTCCATCCGAGGATGCCCCTGGCCATCGACCCCGCCGACCAGGCCGCCTGGCTCGACCCCGCGCACGAGGACCCGGACGAGCTCCGCGGACTCCTGACCTCCCCCGCCGGGGGCGAACTGGACGCCCGCCCGGTGTCCACGGCGGTCAACAACGTCCGCAACAACAATCCCCACTTGCTGGACCCGGCCGACACGGGTGACCAGGACGAGGGCCCGGATCGCTCGTCCTGAGCCCTCGTCCTGAGCCCTCGACCCGAGCCCTCCGGCCTAGCGAGCGCCCGACTGTCCGCTGGGGATCACGCAGTTCTTCGGCTGCTCCTTGCCGGCCGGCCAGCCGAGGCCGACGAACTTCAGCTTGCCGCGGCCCTCCCGGCCCGGGTCCAGCTCGACCACCGCGGCCGGCTTGTCGTACGAATTGCCGCCGCTGGTGAGGCAGATCAGGCCGCTCGTGCCCGGCACCCGGTGCCGGGAGTGGAACAGCGACCACTGCCCGCCGACGTCCTCACGCCCGGGCACCGCCTCGGCGCCGCCCTTCTGCGCCTGGTGCAGCGCCTTGCCGATGGTGACGAGCCCGTCGTAGACGAGCATCGTCCGGGAGTCCTCCAGGTCCGGGACGGAGCCGATCCGGACGCCCTCGTCGCGCGTGCTGCGTATCCGCTGCTCAAGGTCTTCCAGGGCCGCTCCGGGCTCGGTGAGGTACTGGGGCAGCTCGTCCTTGGCGGGCTGCCGGTCGTGGTCCTCGTCCCACTTCTTCTTCCAGTCGGCCATCTCGGAACGCCAGGCGTCCGGGTGCGCGGGAGCGGCGTACTGCACCGTCACCTTCGGCTTCCCGTCCTCGCCCCGCAGCCGCGCCCACTTCTCCTCCGTCATGCCCAGCCGCAGCGACGCGGCGTCGGAGCCGCTGACGATGGTGTAGTGCCGGTGCTTGCACTCCACTTGGGCGAGCTTCAGCGCGAAGATCCGCAGATGCAGGGTGCGCCCCGCGAAGTAGACGGTGTCGGCGCCGGAGTCGCAGATGTTGTTGGCGGTCTGCGTGAACTGGTTGCCGGTCGAGCCCGGCTCGTCGATGGCCGGGGACTCGAAGGGCATCGCGGCGGGGCCGGGCGGGCCCTTCTCGTCGATCCCGCTGAACGCCTTCGCCAGCGACTCGTTGTAGCCGTCGCTGCGCTTGTCGTAGACCAGGACCGTCTTGCGGTCCTCCCGGCCCCGTTCGCCGTTGAAGTTGGCAAGGGCCTGAGCGGCGTCGTGGTTGGTGGGGATGATCCGCGCGAGGCCGGGGAACCGCAGCTTCGCCGTCCCGTCCTTCCGGTCCTCGTTGGCGATACGGTCCCCGCTGATCCGGGAGGCGAGCACCGGGACCTTGTGCTTCGTCAGACGCTCGATGGCCGCCTCGGTCTCGTCGAGGCTGAGGTTGAACCCCGTGACGGCGCGCAGCCGGTCCTTCTCCGAGTCGGCCATCCGCAGCAGGGTGCCCACGACCTTGTCCTGGTGCCCGTAGTACAGCCCGGGGTTGGCCAGAACCAGCCGGATCTTCGGCGGCTCCCCCTCGCCCTCGTTGGCCTCCCGCTGGCCCAGATACGCGCCCTGGAGATCGCTGCGCATCTGCCGGCGCAGCGTCGCCTGGTCCGACTGGAGCGGCAGCATCACCGCGACCGTGACGTGCGGCTGGCCGTCGATCTTCTTGTTCTCGCGTGCGATGGCCCGGGACACCTCGCGTATCTCAGGCGTGCCGAAGTCGTATCCCTCGCCGTTGACGCCGACGCACTCGTCGCCGATCCGCTCGACGCCCTCGAAGCACATCTCCGGCTTCTGGAGGAAGGACAGACCGAACCAGACCAACACCGTCGCCGCCCCCACGCCCAGCAGCGCGTAGAGGATCTTCTTCCAGTTGGGCATCCCCCGTCATCTCCTTCGCCCCAGCTGTTCGGTACAGGTGCAGCGCAGCAACGGCTGCTCGTTCGCGGCCAGTTCACTCCAGTGCGTGGCCGTCTTGCGGAGCTGTCCCGCGCCCTCGAAGTCCATGCGCGAGAGGCTGGAGAAGAGCTCGGTCAGCGTGCGGGCCGTCTCCGGTCCGGTCGGCCTGGTCCGCTCCTCGCAGAGCCACACCGCGTGCAGCAGCTCGTCGACGGTGCGGCGCAGCGCCGGTCCGCCCATGTCGGCAAGGCCCAGGGCGCGCTCCCGCCGGTTGTCCGTGCCGCCCGGGTACGGCGCCTGGGCGATGTCCAGCAGCTCCGCGCACCACTCACGTGGACGTCCGGGAAGCGTGTCGGCCAGATGGCCGACCACGTCGTCCACACCGCCGGACACCAGGTGGTGGTTCATCCGATGCGCCGTGACCGTACGGAACGCCCGCTCCTCCGGCGCCCGTTCGTCCCGTGCCTCCTCGTCCGCCGCCGCCCGTCCCGCGTAGTGGTCCCGCAGCAAGTGGTGGTCGGCGTACCAGGCGGCTCCGCCGGGACGCAGACCGTACAGCCGGTGCACCAGCAGCTGACGCAGACCGAAGTCCCCGATGAAATGGCGTTCGCAGCTGGACCAGCCGGTGTCCACGAGCAGCGCCGACACGTCATGCGCCGTCAAGTCGTGTACGTGGCCCGCCTGATGGTGGCGGAGCAGGACGTCCGCGCACTCCTCGTCGTGCGCGACCGACAGGTGGGTGAGCAGATCGAGCCAGTGTGGGAGGTGCTCACTCCGCAGCCTCACCGGCAGCTGGTCCTGGACCAGCTCCTTGAGCAGTACGTCGGCGACGGGCCGATCGGAGGCGTCGTCGCCGGGAAGCCGGAACGGGGCGTCCAGCAGGTCCCGGTCGTTGGCGTCCGCGGGCATGCGGAAGGCGGCGGCAGCGGCAGCCAGCCGGATCACCGTGTGGGGCCGTCCACCGCTCAGCCGCTCCACGGCGCTGTCGATGCGGAGGCGGTTCGCGCTGCCTTCCGGCTCGGAGGGCGCTTGCCGGCTCTCGGTCTCCCGGCGTTGCTCGTCCCCCGTGAGGAAGGGCATTCGCAGCAGCAGCACGCCGTCGGCCAGAGGCGCCGTGGCGGACCCTCTGTCCTTACGGACCCATTGCTCCGGAGGGCCGTCGGCGGGACGGAAGCTCGCCGGTGGCCGCACGGAGTCCGGTGGCAGGCCGCCGTGCAGGAAGGTGCCGCCGTCCGCTCTGCGCGCCGTGCCCACGATCACCACCCGGTCGCGCTGCCCGTCCCGGCGGTCGGTGAGCACGGATCTCAGCAGGAGCTCCCCGAGCGGCGACTCGGAGTGGTCCAGCAGCAGCGCCGGGCGCCCGACCCGGCGCAGCCAGCCGGACGCAGTCGGGTAGGCACCCTCCAAGTCCTCGCGCAGAGCCCGGAAGAGAAAGCCCTCCGCAAGCTTCCGCGTCTGTCCGCCGGCCCGGAAATCGGCCGCGAGATCCCTCAGCCCGTGCCTGGGCTGGCCGGCGGCGCCGGTGTAGGAGCCGTAGATCCGCGCCAGCTCCACCCTGCCCCGCGGAGCAAGCGGCTCGAAGAGGGCGTCGAGCAGCGCGCTGGTCACGGCAGCGGAGTACGGGTCGAGCTGCTGGCCGGCCAGGGCCGTCAGCAGGTTCCGTGCGACTCCGCGGGTCACGCCCTTCCAGAAGTCACCCGTACCCAGGCTGCGCAGACGCCCCCTCTGGGGCAGTTCCGCGTACCGTTCGACCTCGGTCGCGACCGCCGCGGGGGTGCCGTCCGTGGCTCCGGTCGCGATGACTGCGAGACCCGCGAAGAGCCGGGGAAACGCGAAAGAGCCGCCGGGCCCCTGCCACGTGCACAAACGCTCGGCAACCTCGAGCAGCGCCTCAGTCACCGCTGAGCGGGCGTCCGGCTGACGAGCCGCCCGTGCCTCGTACACCGGTGAGGCGCAGTCCAGATGGATCACCGGCACCTTGCTGGCGAAGCTGTCCCGCACCGCGCGCAGCAGCCGGCCCTTGCCCATGCCGGGGCCGCCGGTGAGCAGCACCACCGGGAGGTCGGGGCCGTACAGCGGCTCCCGGCCGGCACCGGACGGTGACCGCCCTAAGAGATGCGCGAAGAAGCCCTCATCCTTGAGCAGCTTCTCGAACCCAAGGTCTTCATGCACGAACTCCCCCCGTGGAGTGCTCTCCGCCCGGTAGCGGGTGACTGGTGATCGATGTTCCAGGCACGTCAGTGGAACATCAACCCATTCTTCGGGCGAACAGCGTTGATATGGAAGGGAGTTGACGTGCAATCAGTGAAGTGCCGACCCGTTTCGGAACGATTTCGCCACCGGTCCGGTCGTCGGCCGGTCGCCGCACCCTCGGCACAGCGGGGGGATCGCCGGTGGCAGGCCCGGTCGTCAGTCCGGGGCGCCGGGCCGCGGCATCACGCCGAGCTGCTGGAGCTGCGTCGCGGCGTCGAAGTACACCCGCTCGTTCATGAGCCGGTCCCCCTCGAATTCGAAGACGCAGGCAGCACGGAACCGCACCCGTCTGCCCGTCGCCGGTACGCCCATGAACGGACCCTCGTGCGTCCCGGTGATCTCGACCTCGAGGAAGACGACGTCGTCGGCGTGGTGCGTGGAGAGGACCTCGACGTGGAAGTCCGGGAAGGCCGCGAACTGTTCGTGCCACAGATCGCGGACCGCCTGTTCGCTGTCGGTCGGTTCGCCCAGCGCGACGAGCTCGTAGTGGGGCCGGTGGAATGTGTCGATGATGCCCTGCACGTCGTGGTCGTTCTCGACGGCGACGTGCCGCTCGACCAACCGGGCCCGGCGCTCCCGCAGTTGCGAGGCCCCGGTCCCGGGCAACCTGTCCCCGGGAGCCTGCGGCAGGCCGGATGCGGCGGTGTTCACAGGAACAGCCGCTCGTTGACGGGGAGTCCCTTCGCCTTGCAGTGGCTCTTGTAGTGGTCGATGAACCAGAAGACGTCGACCGTCTCCATGATGTGGTCGTCCTCGTCGAGGAATTCGAGGGCGCCGTTGAGCCAGAACATCGTCTTCATGCCCTCGTCGGACACGAGCGTGTGGCAGCGGCCGGGGCTCTCCCGTACGAAGTCGCCGGGGCCCGCGATCCAGTCGTACTCCAGATAGCGCCAACTGCCCTCGATCACATAGCCGGACACCGGTCCACGGTGGCGGTGACGGCCCAGGGTGCCGCCGGACTCGACCCACAGCACGTTCGCCGCGGAGTTGTTGCGGATGTCGAAGGTCAGATGGCGGATCCAGACGTTCTCCACGAACGGGACCCACGGCGAGACGTCCTCGGACGAGCCCACGTACCCCTCCTGGAGCGCGAACTCGTCGCGCACCCGGTCGAGTCGCCGCTCCGTCGCCAGATATGCCGGCTCGGACTGCTCGGTGACGCTCACGGTCTTCTCCCTTCGTCGGCCTCGCTGCCAGGCGCTGGGGCGTGTCCGGAAAGTCCCTCCCCCGGACTCCGTCCGGGAGGTGCTCCCAGGCCCGCAGGGTCTGGCACGCACGCTAGGGACGGGAGCACCGGACCGCTTGACACCGGCTGCACGGATACTTGACTGTGAGCGCACTCCACCGCCGGACTCCACGCAACGCGTATCGAGGCGGCAGCCATGGACATGAGCTATTCCACCAGTGCCGTCGACGAGGATTCCCAGCTCGACTACTGGCAGCGGCTCGTCTGCGACACCTTCCTCCAACTCGAATTCGAGCGCCCGGCCCGGCCGGCCGCCGGCTTCCACGGGGAACTCGCCGCGGCAGCCGGTCTCGACGTCATGCGCGTGGCAACGGTGACCTCGGACCCGCACGCCGTCTCCCGGTCCCGGGAGCTGATCCGCCGGTCCCTCGAGGACGACCTGCTGGTGAACGTCGTGGTGCGAGGACGGGTCGCGGTGGAGCAGGACGGACGCCGTGCCGATCTCCTCGCCGGTGACTTCACGCTCTACGACAGCGCGCGGCCCTGCCGGATCGCCTGCCCCGACCCGTTCCGGATGGTCGTCCTCCAGATCCCCCGGGACGCCTTCGCCGAGAACGGTCTGCCCCGGCCCGCCGCCGGGGCGACCGCGACCGCCGTACGCGGCGACCGCGGCGTGGGCGGCCTGGTCTCACCCTTCCTCCGGGCGCTCGCTGACCGCGGCGCGGCACTGACGCCGCGGACGGCGCACCGGATCGCGATCAACGCGCTCGGGCTGCTGACCACCGCGCTGTCGGACGACGCCGGCACGCGCACCCGGCCGCCCGCACTCACCCGGGCCTCCCAACTGGCCCGCGCGCGGCGCTACATCGCCGACCATCTCGACGATCCGCTGCTGACGCCGGCGGACGTGGCGGAGGGGCTGGGGCTGTCCGTCCGCTATCTCCACTCCCTCTTCCGCGCGGAGGGGGCGTCACCGTTGCGCTGGATCGTCGCTCAGCGGCTGGAGCAGTCGGCCCGGCTGCTCGCCGACCCCTTCCAGGGGCACCTGAGCATCACGGACATCGCCTTCGCCGTGGGCTTCAAGGACGCGTCGCACTTCAGCCGCAGCTTCAGGGGCTGCTACGGCGTCAGCCCGCGCGCCTACCGGACCCGCCACGCCCGCCCGCCGCCGGCCCGGGCCGTGCCCTGACCGTGCCCCGACCGGGGCAAGGGCGGACCACCGGGAAGAAGGCAACTTCACGCGAGGTCACTCGCGCTCACGCACGTCACGCGAGGGCGAGCGCCACGGCGCCGCGCAGCGCCGCGTCGTGGCTGTAGCGGGCCTGCCGCAGGTCCACGGGGAAGGGGGCCGCGTCCGCGAGCTGCGTACGCAGGACCGGCAGGATCACGTCGGCGGCGTGCATCATCCCGCCCCCGACCACGACGCGTTCCGGATCGATAGCCACGGCGAGGTTGGTGACGTGCACGGCCAGCTGCTCCAGGGCGTCGCGGACGAACGAGCGCACCCTCTCGTCGTCTTGGCGGGCGAAGAGATCGGCCGCCGTGACGGGACGGCCGAGCAGCTTCCCGCCCCGGTCCGCCAGTGCCCGTCCGGAGACGTGCTCCTCCAGGGGCGCGTGTCCCGCCGCCACGGCCGGCTCGCCGAAGCTCCGCACGTTGTAGCCGATCTCGCCCGCCGTCCCGTGCGCGCCGTCCAGGACGCGGCCACCGACGACCAGCCCGCAGGCCAGCCCGGTGCCGAGGTTGACGTAGATGCCGGTGTCCGCACCGGCGAGCTCTCCCCAGCGAAGCTCCGCCGCCGTCGCGGCCTTCACGTCGTTGGCCACCCGTACCGACCCCTCGGCCAGACCGGCCGGCTCGGCCAGGCCCTCCCGCAGCAGCGTCGGCAGGGCCAGCTCGTGCCAGCCGGGCACGTTCGGGGCGAGCAGGACACGGTCGGCGAGCGTCACGCCGAAACTCGCCACCCCGACGGCGGTGAGCTTCCCGCCGGTCGCCCCGGCGGTTCGGTCCGCGAGGTCGCGTCCGGCCGCCACGGCCCGGCGGACGACCTCCCGGGCCCCGTCCACCGCCCTTGTGTCGAGCCTGAGTTGATCGAGGACGCGGCCGTCGGCGTCCGCCGTCGCCAGTGCGACCTTGGTGGCGCCGAAGTCGATGGCCAGCACGTGGCCGGCGGCTGTGCCGTCCGCGGTGCCGTCCGAGGCGCCGTCCGCCGTCATGAGGACGGTGACGCTTCGGCGCCCTGCTCCGCCAGGTACTTCTCGCGGATCTCCTTCGGCCCGAACGGCCAGGTCCGCTCGACGCGCGCCCAGACGAGGAACGCCAGTACGCCGAAGGCGATCCAGGCAAGCGACAGCCAGATCGCCGAGGCACCGGCGGCGTAGTAGACATAGACCCAGCCGGCCACCGCGAGCAGGCTCGGCACGGGATACAGCCACTGCCGGTACGGACGCTTCAGGCCGGGCTGGCGGCGGCGCAGCACGGTCAGCGCGGCGACCTGCGCCAGGGACTGCACGAGTACAGCGACCGCCGTGAACATCTGGAGCACGGTCTCCAGCTCGAAGAACGAACCGGCCGCCGTGATCGCACCCATGACCAGCAGGGCGACGTGGGGGAAGTTCAGCCTGGGGTGCAGGCGCCCGAACACCGGCAGGAACAGGCGGTCGCGGGCCGCGTTGAAGGGCACACGTGAACCCCCGAGGAGTCCGGCGAACACCGAGGCGAAGGCCGTCACGACGACGAGAGCGGTGATGACCTGGGCGGCGCCCTTGCCCCAGGTGTGCTCCATCACCAGGGAGGCTATGGACTCGGACTCGGCGACTTCCTTCCACGGCAGCACACCCATGACGCCGATGTTCAGGGCCAGGTAGATCACCATGATGCCGGTGATCGACCAGACGATCGCCCGCGGCATGACCCGCCCCGGCTCGCGCAGTTCCTCTCCCATGTAGGCGACGGTGAAGTAGCCGAGGTAGTCGTACACCGCGATCAGCAGGCCGCCGCCGAGCCCCGCGAAGAAGGCGCCGTTCAGCTCGAAGGCGCCGGAGGGGAAGTCGAAGGCGAGCGCCGGGTCGAAGTTGGTCAGCGTCGCGACGATGATCGTGCCGACGCAGATCAGCATCACGCCCCAGAGCACGGCGGTGAGCCGCGCGATCGACTCGATGCGCCGGTAGAGGGCGGCGACCACCAGAACGACGACGCCGACACCGACCAGGTGCTGGACGGCCCAGCTCAGTGCGGGAAGTAGTAGCCCAGGTACTCGACGATGCCGATCGCGCCCGTGGACATGATGAGCGGAATGCTCAGCATCGCGGTCCAGATGAACAGGAACGGCATGAGCCGGCCCGTGCGGTACTGGAAGGCCTCGCGCAGATAGACGTAGGTGCCGCCCGCGCCCGGCATGGCGGCGCCGAGTTCCGCCCACACCAGGCCGTCGGCCATCGCCAGCAGCGCGCCGACGACCCAGCCGAGCAGTGCCTGGGGGCCGCCCATCGTGGCCACCATGACGGGGATCGTGATGAACGGCCCGATACCGCACATCTGCGTCATGTTGACCGAGATCGCGGGGAAGAGGCCGAGGGACCGCTTGAAGTGCCGTGCCTCGGGAGGAGCCTCGTCACCGGTGCGGTTCTTGGGCGGGGTCGCATCGGGAGTGCTCATGGCGGGCCCTTCGACGTCCAGACGCGCGGCCCCGCTGGTCGCACGTGCGGGCGAATGTATGGGCCACGCACTGACGGGATCAAGCCTCCGTGACCGGGAGATGGCGTGTATTCGCTGTCACGTACTGCCCCGCCCACGCTCACACGTCGAGCACTCGACCGCCGGTCCGCGAGGTGGCACGATTTCGCACGTGACCAGCACGCCCGCGACGGCACAGCACCTGCGCGACCTCGCGCGGCTGCGCCGCGTCCGCGACCGGATCGACCGGGAGTACGCGCAGCCGCTGGACGTCGAGGCACTCGCCCGAGGCGCGCACATGTCGGCGGGGCATCTCAGCCGCGAGTTCCGCCGTGCCTACGGCGAGTCCCCGTACGGCTATCTGATGACGAGGCGCATCGAGCGGGCGATGGCTCTGCTCCGCCGTGGCGACATGAGCGTCACCGAGGTCTGTTTCACCGTGGGCTGCTCGTCGCTGGGCACCTTCAGCACCCGCTTCACCGAACTGGTCGGGGTGCCGCCCAGCGTCTACCGGCGCGAGGCGGCACGTGCGACGGCGGGGATGCCGTCGTGCGTGGCGAAACAGGTGACCAGACCGGTCAGGAATCGAGAAGCGCGGGTGACGAAGCCACATCTAGCCTGACCGGCATGGACATCACCATTCATGCGAGTTTCCTCCCCCAGGACGACCCGGACGCGGCCCTGGCCTTCTACCGCGACACCCTCGGCTTCGAGGTGCGCAACGACGTCGGATACAACGGGATGCGCTGGATCACGGTCGGCCCTCCCGACCAGCCGAGCACGTCCGTCGTCCTGTATCCGCCGGCCGCCGACACGGGCGTCACCGACGACGAGCGCCGCACCGTCGCCGAAATGATGGCCAAGGGCACCTACGCCATGATCGTTCTGGCCACCAAGGACCTCACCGCCACCTTCGACCGGCTCCAGGCGAGCGGCGCCGAGGTCGTCCAGGAGCCGACCGACCAGCCGTACGGCGTCCGCGACTGCGCCGTACGCGACCCCGCGGGCAACATGCTCCGCGTCCAGGAAGTGCGCTGAGCCGTCCGGCCACCACGGCCTGACCCGCACACTCGGCACCGTGCGTACACGGCACCATGCGGAAGGGGCTCCGTGCGTACACGGCACCATGCACACTCGGCAGCGCACGGACACCCTGCGACCCCCGCCTGCCGGACGGATGGAGACCCGGCCGTTGCCGCGGCGGGGCTGGACGAAGTACAACCATACGGAGTAACAAGACGTACTGCCCGAAACCGATCGGATCGGGCAAGCGATGCTCGGCGACCGCGAGGAAGACGGCCCGCCTCACAGATGGAGACACGATGACCATGGACTCGAGGACGGACTCGCAGTCGCCCGCGTCGCACGCCGCCGACGCCCACGACCTGATCCGCGTGCACGGCGCACGCGTGAACAACCTCAAGGACGTCAGCGTCGAACTCCCCAAGCGCCGGCTGACGGTGTTCACCGGAGTCTCCGGCTCGGGCAAGAGCTCACTCGTGTTCGGCACCGTCGCGGCCGAATCCCAGCGGCTGATCAACGAGACCTACAGCGCGTTCGTGCAGGGCTTCATGCCGACGCTGGCCCGGCCCGAGGTCGACGTCCTGGACGGGCTGACCACCGCGATCATCGTCGACCAGGAGCGGATGGGCGCCGACCCCCGCTCCACGGTCGGCACCGCCACCGACGCCAACGCGATGCTGCGCATCCTCTTCAGCCGCCTCGGCAAGCCGCACATCGGCTCGCCGCAGGCGTTCTCGTTCAACGTCGCGTCGATCAGCGGCGCGGGCGCCGTCACCATGGAGCGTGCCGGGCAGAAGGTGAAGGAGCGCCGCAGCTTCAGCATCACCGGCGGCATGTGCCCGCGCTGCGAGGGGCGGGGCTCGGTCAACGACATCGACCTGACGCAGCTCTACGACGACTCCAAGTCGATCGCCGAGGGCGCGTTCACCATCCCGGGCTGGAAGTCGGACAGCTGGTGGACCGTGGGGATCTACGCCGAGTCGGGCTTCCTCGACCCGAACAAGCCGATCCGCAAGTTCACCAAGAAGGAGATGCAGGACTTCCTCTACCGCGAGCCGACCAAGGTGAAGGTCAACGGCGTCAATCTCACCTACGAGGGGCTGATCCCCAAGATCCAGAAGTCGTTCCTGTCCAAGGACAAGGAGGCGATGCAGCCGCACATCCGGGCCTTCGTGGAGCGGGCGGTCACCTTCACCACCTGCCCCGAGTGCGACGGCACGCGGCTGAGCCCGGAGGCCCGGTCGTCGAAGATCGACGGGGTGAGCATCGGCGACGCCTGCGCCATGCAGATCAGCGACCTCGCGCAGTGGGTGAGGGGCCTGGACGAACCTTCCGTAGCGCCGCTGCTGACGGCGCTGGGACGCACCCTCGACTCGTTCGTCGAGATCGGGCTCGGCTACCTCTCGCTGGACAGGCCGTCGGGCACGCTCTCGGGCGGCGAGGCCCAGCGCACGAAGATGATCCGCCACCTCGGGTCGTCGCTCACCGACGTCACCTACGTCTTCGACGAACCGACGATCGGCCTGCACCCCCACGACATCCAGCGCATGAACGACCTGTTGCGGCAGCTGCGGGACAAGGGCAACACGGTGCTGGTCGTCGAGCACAAGCCCGAGGCGATCGCGGTCGCCGACCACGTCGTCGACCTCGGCCCGGGCGCCGGCACCGAGGGCGGGCAGGTCGTGTTCGAGGGAACGGTCGAGGGGCTGCGGAGCAGCGACACCCTCACCGGGCGGCACCTGGACGACCGGGCCACGCTCAAGCCTTCGGTACGCAAGCCGTCCGGAAAGCTGGAGGTCCGCGGCGCCGGCACGCACAACCTGCGGGACGTGGACGTCGACATCCCGCTCGGCGCGCTGGTCGTGGTGACCGGGGTGGCGGGCTCAGGCAAGAGCTCGCTGATCCACGGTTCGGTGGCCGGACGCGAGGGAGTGGTGGCCGTCGACCAGACCGCGATCCGCGGCTCGCGGCGCAGCAACCCGGCGACGTACACGGGGCTGCTCGACCCGATCCGCAAGGCCTTCGCGAAGGCCAACGGCGTCAAGCCCGGGCTGTTCAGCGCCAATTCGGAGGGCGCCTGTCCCAACTGCAAGGGTGCGGGCGTCATCTACACGGACCTGGCGATGATGGCCGGCGTCGCCGTCCCCTGCGAGGTGTGTGACGGGAAGCGGTTCCAGGCCGCGGTGCTCGACTACGAGTTCGGCGGCCGCGACATCAGCGAGGTGCTCACGATGTCGGTGGCCGAGGCCGAGGAGTTCTTCGCCGCCGGCGACGCGAAGACCCCCGCCGCGCACAAGATCCTTGAGCGGCTCGCCGACGTCGGACTCGGCTACCTCACCCTGGGCCAGCCGCTCACCACGCTCTCCGGCGGCGAGCGGCAGCGGCTCAAGCTGGCCACACACATGGGAGAGAAGGGCGGGGTCTACATCCTCGACGAGCCGACCACGGGCCTCCATCTCGCCGACGTCGAGCAGCTGCTCGGGCTGCTCGACCGGCTCGTCGACTCCGGCAAGTCGGTCATCGTCATCGAGCACCACCAGGCCGTCATGGCGCACGCCGACTGGATCATCGACCTCGGTCCCGGCGCGGGCCACGACGGCGGCCGGATCGTCTTCGAGGGGACGCCCGCCGACCTCGTCGCCGACCGCTCCACCCTCACCGGCGAGCACCTCGCGGCGTACGTCGGCGGCTGACGGCGCACGCCCGGCAGCTGAACGGCGGCCGGCGCGGCGCCCGGCAGCACCGAGAGCGCCGGGTGCGTCACTTGCCGCCCAGTCCGGCAAGGCCCGCGACGATCCAGCGGCGGGCGAGGACGTACGCGATGAAGACCGGGGCGGCGGAGAGCAGGACAGCCATCATCAGTCCGGGGATGTTCACGCCGAACTCGGTCTGGAAGTTCCAGAGGTTGAGGGTGAGGATCTGCTGCTCCTCGGACTGGGTGAGGATCAGCGGGAACAGGAAGCCGTTCCACGCCTGGAGCGCCGCGTAGATGCCGACGGCGACGATGCTGCCGCGCGACATGGGTACGACGAGGGACCACAGCGTGCGCATCGGGCCGGCGCCGTCGAGCGTCATGGCCTCGTAGTTCTCGGCGGGCACGTCGCGCAGCGAACCGGCCAGGATGAGGACGGCGAAGGGCAGCCCGAAGGCGACCGTGGGCAGGATGATCGCGGCCTTGGTGTCGTACAGACCCATCCGGACGATCATCAAGTAGACGGGGATGATGACCGCCTGAGCCGGGATGGCGAGCCCCAGCAGAAAAACGGAGAAGGCACCGGCGACGAAGCGGCTCGTGGAGCGCACGACCGCGTACGCGGCGGGTACGGCGCACACGAGGGTCAGGGCGACGCTCACGACCGTGACGATCGCGGTGTTGACGAACGCCCTGGTGAATCCGCCCTCCAGCACCGTCTGCAGATTGACCGACGTCAGCTCGCGGGGCAGGCTCAGCGGCCCGCTGTCGAGGAAGCCGTCGCGGCTCTGCACGCTCCAGCTGAGCATGCACCACAGCGGGACGAGGACGATCGCCAGCCAGATCAGGGAGGCAGCGCCGCCCGGGATGTTGGCGCGGGAGAACAACGGGCGGCGCACGGCGGCCCGTTGCCTGCCCCCGCGACCGCCCGCGGGCCCGGGCCCCGGCCCGGACGACGGAGTGCGGGTCTGTCCTGCTGCGGCAGCCGGGGCGGTGGCCATCAGATCCCCTCCAGGGTGGAGCGCATCCTGCTGAAGCCGCTGAACCGGACGATCAGCAGGGACAGCGCGGTGCCGAACAGTACGAGCACGGTGGCCAGCGCGGAGGCGGGCCCCATCTCGAAGCTCTTGAAGGCCTGTTGGTACATCCGGAACGGCATGGACTGCGTGGCCGCGCCGGGCCCGCCGTCGGTGAGGATCAGGATCGTCTCGAAGGTGGTCATCGAGCCGACGATCATCAGGGTGGAGGACGTGACGACGGTGTTCCGCAGCTGGGGAAGCGTGACCGACCAGAACTGGCGTACGCGGCCGGCGCCGTCGATGGTGGCGGCCTCGTAGAGGTGTGCGGGGACGTTACGGGCCGCCGCCTGGTACATCAGCATGTGGAAGGGCACGTACTGCCAGGCACCGACGGCGATGATGGCCAGCAGGGCGCCGCCGGAAGTGCCGAGCACGTTGCCGCTGGGCACGCCGATCCACGGGCCGATGACGCGGGCGACGCCGAAGTTGGGGTCGAGCAGCGCCTTCCAGACCAGAGCGGTCGCCGCGCCCGAGAGCAGCAGCGGCAGGAAGATGAGCGCCGAGGCCAGTGCACGTCCGCGCTGCGCGCCCGCGGCCCACACTCCGAGGAGCATCGCGAGCGGCGTCTGCACGGCCCACCCGGCGACGGTGAGGACGGCGGTGATCCGCAGGGAGTGGAGCAGGCCCGGATCGGTGATCAGGTCACGCCAGTTGGCGAGTCCCGTCCAGCGGGGATCGCCGAGGCCGTTCCACGTCGTGAAGGAGAGCCAGCAGACGAGGACGAGCGGTACGAGCGCGAACACACCGAAGACGAGCACGGCCGGAACGGCGTAGAGCGCGCCGGGGCGTGCGGCGTTGTCGGAGTGCGGGGCGGCGCGCATGCGGCCGCGGAGCGCGGGGCGGGCGGGCGCCGGTGCGGGGGCGGTCACTGGATGACCTCCATGGCGTCGACGAACTGCCTCGGCGAGAGCTTCTCCAGGAAGATCTGCTGGAGGCTGGAGAGCATGGCCTCCTTCACGGCGGGGAGCATCGCCTGGTCCCAGGAGAGGGTGAAGTCGGGGGCGCCGGAGACGATTCGGTAGACGTACAGCGCGAAGTCCGGGTCGGGGGCGAGGTCGCGCAAGCGGTCCTCGATGCCGACGGCGGCGGGAACGTCACCCGCCTTGATGAGGGCGTCGATGAAGGGGCGCGCGGCGAGTTGGGTGCCGACCAGGTCGATACCCGCGTCGATGTCGGAGCTTCTGGTGTTGACGGACAGGTAGTTGGTGTTGTTTCCGACCAGGGCGCGGGGATCGCCCGTGCCGCCGGGGATCTCCGGAAAGGACACCCAGCTCAGACCGTCCTCGGTGAAACGCCTGTGGTCGTTGCGCAGGTTGGAGTACTCCCAGGAACCCATGAGGTGCATGGCGGCACGGCCCTTGGCGAAGAGTGCGCTGGCCGCGCCCGAGCCGTAGCTGACGGATCCGAATGCCCGGCCGAAGGCGCCGCGGCGGACCAGCTTCTGTATCCGGACCAGGGCTTCCTCGATGGCAGGGTGCCGCCAGCCGCCACGCTCCCCCGCGAAGATCTTCCGCAGGGGTCCGGTGCCGGTGAGCCGCCCGGTGATGCATTCCAGCCACATCAGCTCGCACCAGCTTTCCGCCCCGGCGAGCGCGACGGGTAGGACGTCCGCGTCGACGAAGGCGTCGACGACGTCGAGCAGTTCGTCCCAGGTACGGGGCGGGCGAAGGTCGTGCTCGTCGAAGAGGGTCTGGTTGCAGAAGAGGATGACCGGCTGCATACCGCGCACGGGCAGCCCGAGAGGTTCGCGGCCGTCGACGCGGGCGGCCTGGAGGGCCGCGGGCAGGAACGCGTCGCGCCACCGGGTGTCGCCGCCGAAGCGGTCCGCCAGGTCGACCACCAGCCCGGCCTCCTGGTACGGGCGCAGCGACTCACCGCCCCAGCTCCAGAACACATCCGGCCCGTCCGAAGTGCCCATGGCGATGCGGAGCTTCTGCGTGTAGCCGGTGTTGGGGAACGGCGTGAGCTTGGCACGCGAGGCGTGGCTGCGCTTGAGGCGGGCGAGGGCGGCGCGCTGGATCTTGTTCTGCACGGGGTCGGTGAGGGTCCACACGTCCAGGCCGCGGCTGTCTCTGCCCGCTGCGAACCCGACGGCCGAACAGCCGGTGAGGGCGGCTCCCATGCCGGCGGCTCCGATACCGGTGAGGCCGGTCAGGAAGCGACGCCGGCTGGGGGCCGTCCGCATCGCGGTGGATACCATGACACCTCCACTCCAGAAACTTTCGGCGAAACCCGAAATCAAGAGGTTGGCGTGGAACCTAGAGCGAGAGTCGTAGGGCCGTCAATAGCCGTGCAGAGTTGAGCTGTACGACCATTGACCTGTGGCAGCGTAGAGGCCAGACCCATAGAAAGTTTCCGAAATCATCGAGTAGCATCCCGCCCATCCCGCTCCACTCGACGAGGTGACGATGCAACAGGACGCGCATCACTCGGACCGCACGGACGGCAGCGACGGCGCCGCGCCGTGGCGCGACGGACGGCTGACGCCCGACGTGCGCGTCGCCGATCTGATCTCCCGGATGACCCTCGACGAGAAGCTCGCCCAGCTGGTCGGGGTGTGGGTGGGCGCCACCCACGACGGCCGGGGAGTCGCCCCGCACCAGGACGACCTCGCCGGTGAATCCCCGTCCTGGGAGGAGCTGATCAGGGACGGCCTCGGCCAGCTCACCCGCGTCTTCGGCACGCGCCCCGTCACACCGGCGGCCGGTGCGAAGGCACTTGCCGCGAGTCAGCGGGAGATCATGGCGGCCAACCGGTTCGGCATCCCCGCCGTCGCTCACGAGGAATGCCTCGCCGGGTTCACCACTTGGGGCGCGACCGTCTTCCCCGTACCGCTCGCCTGGGGAGCCACCTTCGACACGGCACTGGTGCGGCGGACGGCCGAGGCCATCGGGTTGAGCATGCGCGCGGTCGGCGTGCACCAGGGCCTGGCGCCGGTGCTGGACGTCGTACGGGACGCGCGCTGGGGCCGGGTGGAGGAGACCATCGGGGAGGACCCGTATCTCGTCGCCGAGATCGGCTCCGCGTATGTGGCGGGGCTCGAGTCGACGGGGATCATCGCCACGCTCAAGCACTTCGCGGGCTACTCGGCCGGGCGGGCGGGGCGCAATCTGGCGCCGGTGAGCATGGGGCCGCGTGAACTGGCCGACGTGATGCTGCCGCCGTTCGAGACCGCGCTACGCGAGGCGGGCGCCCGCTCGGTGATGCACGCCTACACGGACACCGACGGCGTCCCCGCGGCTGCGGACGAGCGGCTCCTGACCGGGGTGCTGCGCGACGAGTGGGGTTTCGAAGGGACCGTCGTCGCCGACTACTTCGGGGTCTCGTTCCTCGAACTGCTGCACCGCACCGCGGGCAGTCCGGGCGAGGCCGCCGTCCAGGCGCTGACGGCCGGTGTGGATGTCGAGCTCCCCACGGCACGCTGCTACCGGCGGCCGCTCGCCGAGCAGGTGCGCGAGGGCAAGGTGCACGAGGCTCTGGTGGACCGTGCGTTGACGCGCGTACTGCGGCAGAAGTGCGAACTGGGCCTGCTCGACCCGGAGTGGAGCCCCGAGCCGCCGGTGCGCGAGCCGGATCTCGACCCGCCCGAACACCGGGAGCTGGCACGGCAGTTGGCCCGTGAGTCCGTCGTGCTGCTGGCCGACGACGCCGAGTTGCTGCCCCTCGACGCCCCCGGAAGGGTTGCGGTGGTCGGGCCGCTCGCCGATGACGCCCTCGGGTTGCAGGGCTGCTATTCGTTCCCCGCGCATGTGGGCGTGCGTCACCCGGAGTGGGACATGGGCGTCGCCGTGCCGAGCGTGCTTGAAGGCTTGCGGGAAGGGCTGGGCGCGCGCCGGCTCACCCACGAGCGGGGCTGCCCCGTCCAGGAGGCGGACCGGTCGGGGTTCGCCGGGGCGGTGGCTGCCGCACGGGAGGCCGACGTCTGTCTGGCGGTGCTGGGCGACAGGGCAGGGCTCTTCGGACGCGGCACCTCAGGTGAGGGATGCGACGTGCCCGACCTGTCGCTGCCCGGGGTGCAGTCCGAACTGCTGGAGGAGCTGCTCGATACCGGCACCCCGGTGGTGCTGATCGTCGTCAGCGGACGTCCGTACGCGCTGGGTGCGGCGGCCGGGCGCGCGGCGGCGATCGTGCAGACCTTCTTCCCCGGCGAGGAGGGCGCGGCGGCGCTGACGGATGTGCTGACCGGCCGCGCGGACCCGTCGGGCCGGCTCCCGGTCGGCGTGCCGCGCTCGCCGGGCGGACAGCCCTCCACCTATCTGACAGCGCCGCTGGGGCTCGCCAGCGAGGTGAGCGCACAGGACCCGACGCCGCTGTTCCCCTTCGGGCACGGGCTGTCCTACACGCGGTTCGCCTACGAGGAGTTGACGTTGAGCGGCGAGGAGGTGCCTGCCGACGGCGAGTTGGAGATTTCCTGCACGGTCACCAACACCGGCGAGCGGACCGGCACCGAGGTCGTGCAGCTCTATCTCACCGACCCTGTCGCCCAAGTGACGCGGCCCTGGCGCGAGTTGGCCGGGTTCGCACGTCTGGAGCTCGCTCCGGGCGAGCGACGCCGGGTCACCTTCCTCCTGCACACGGACCGCACCGCCTTCACCGGCCGGGACGGGCGGCGCGTGGTGGAGCCGGGGGTGATCGAGGTACGGATCGGACGGTCGAGCACGGACACTCCGCTGGAGGGCGCGTTCCGCATCACCGGTACGGCACCGCGCGCGGCCGGACACGACCGGGTGCTGCGGACTCCGGTGCGAGTGACGAAGTCCCGTTGAACGGGGTCGAGTTGACCGGCCCCCGGTGACCGTGGCCCGGCCGGCGGGGTACGGGTGCCCCCGGCGTCCGGTCAGCGCCGTCGCGGAGGAGCCGTGCTGTCACGTACGACCAGTTCCGTGGACAGCTCCAGCCGGCGCGTCTCGAAGGAGCCGGTCTCCAGATAGCGCAGCAGCATCCGCATCGCCTGCGCCGCCATCTGCGCCACGGGCTGCCGGATGGTGGTCAGCGGCGGTGAGGACAGGCCCGCGGCGGGCAGGTCGTCGAACCCGACCACGCTCAGGTCGTCCGGGACGCGCAGCCCGAGCTGCCCGGCCGTCCGGTACACGCCCAGAGCCTGCTGGTCGTTGCCCGCGAAGATCGCGGTGGGCGGGTGCGGCAGGGAGAGCAGTTCGCGTGCCGCCTGCTCGCCGCGCGGTGCGTAGAAGTCGCCCTCGGCGATGAGCGCGTCGTCGACCGGCAGGCCCGCCGACTGCATCGCCGAGCGGTAGCCGTCCAGCCGTGCCCGGCTGCACTGCAACTCGGGCCGGCCGCCGATGAGACCGATGCGCTCGTGCCCCAGCGAGATCAGATGCTCGGTGGCGGTGAGCGCGCCGTTCCAGTTGGTCGCACCGACGGAGGCGACGTGGGGGTCGGGCTGGCCGACCGGGTCGATGATGACCATGGGGATGCCGAGCGCACGGATCTGTTCCGCGTGTGCGGGCCTGAGTTCGGTGACGGCGAGGATGATTCCGTCCGACCAGCGCGCGGTGAGGTTGTCCAGCCACCGCCGTTCCTCGGTCGTCTCCCCGTGGATGGCGGAGACGACGGTGCCGAGTCCCGACTCGTGCGCGACGCCCTCGACGCCACGGATGATCTCCACGGACCACTCGCTGTCGAGGTTGTTGAAGACGAGGTCGACGAGCCGCGCCTGACCCTCGCGGCGCTTGGCGCGGCGCGCGTACTGGTGCTTGGCCAGCAGCCGTTCGACCTTGCTGCGCGTCCCGGCGGCAACGTGCGCGTGCCCGTTGAGCACCTTGGAGACGGTGGGGACGGAGACGCCGGCTTCGCGGGCGATGTCGCTGATGGTGACGCGTTCGCCGCGACTTCCCCCGCGTCCCGCGCGCTCGCCTGCCGTGTGCGGTGCGGCCACGTTACGGCCCTCCTGTGACCCCGGTGCTTGTGCTCGCGGCCACCCTAGCCGAGCGGACGGAAACCTTTCGTAGAGCTTTCGGTTCCGCCGCGGCACCGCCCGCGCCCCGGACGTCAGGAGCCCGACCGGACCCGGGCTCGGACCCGGGCTCGGACCCGGGCTCGGACCCGGACGCGGGATGCCGGACCGCCGGCAGGTGCAACCGACTCGGTGCCAGTTGTGTCTCCTGATGCGAAAGGTCTGGACAACCGGAGGAATCCGCAATGACACCCTTAAGACGCCCGGATGCCCGCAATGCCCGTGGGGGACGGGCGGCGCGAGCCGCTGTGCCGCTGGCCGCCGCGCTGCTGGCGGCGGGCGGCCTGTCGGCCTGGACGCTCACCCCGGAGGAAGCGCACGCGGCGCCGGCCGAGGCCGCGGCCCCCGCCGACGACCTCAACGGCGACGGCTTCGCCGACCTGGTCTCCAGCGCCCCGGGCGGCACGATCTCCGGCAAGGCGCAGGCCGGCTACGTGGCGGTGACGTACGGCTCGGCGGAGGGGCTCGACCCGTCCCGCAAGAAGCTGGTGAGCCGTTCCACGAGCGGCGTGCCCGGGTCGGCCTCCGCCAAGCAGCAGTTCGGCAAGACCGTCGCCAGGGGCGACCTGGACGGCGACGGCTACGGCGACCTCGTCATCGGCTCCGACGACGCGCCCTCCGGCAGCGTGATCCTCTGGGGCTCGCCGTCCGGCCCGACCGGCGGCACCGCGCTCGGCGGGTACGGACACACGCCGCAGGTCGGCGACTTCGACGGCGACGGCAAGGCCGACCTGGCGCTGTTCGGTGACGCCGAGGTCGAGGGCGACGACCCCGTTGCCCACCCGGGCGCGCTGTTCAAGGGCCCGATATCGCGCGACGGCTCCCCCGCCGAGCGGCAATCCTTCATGGACAAGTCCGAGTGGTGGGGCTACGGCGACGAGGGCCCGGGCTGCGCGGAGGACGACTCGTGCATCGACGGGCCCTCCTCCATCAGCGGCCCCGTCACGGCCCAGGCCGTCGGCGACGTCAACGGCGACGAGCGCCAGGACATCGCTGTCTGGCAGTACGAGGGCGACGGCGTGTGGGGGAACCACGTCCTGCTCGGCGGCAAGGCCGGATTCACGACGTCGGGCACCATCAGCGACATCGGGTCCACCGGTGACGAGGGTGACAGCGACATGGGTGACGTGGACGGCGACGGATTCGACGACCTCGTGCTCGGCAGCGCCGTCGCGAACAAGGCCACCGTCGTCTTCGGCTCGGCCTCCGGTCCGTCCGGCGACCGCGAGCAGTCCATCGACCAGAGCCTGCCCGGGTTCCCGGGCGCGCAGGAGGACGGGGACCGGGTCGGCTCCTGCGTCTCGGTCGCCGACGTCACCGGCGACGGCCGTGCGGAGGTGGCACTCGGCATCGGCGGCGAGGACTTCGGCGGGCTGAAGGACGCCGGCTCGGTCGCGCTGCTGCACGGCAGCCCCTCGGGTGCCACCGGCACCGGAAGCCAGGTCGTGCACCAGGACACGGCGAACGTGCCCGGAGTCGCCGAGACCGGCGACGAGTTCGGGGCGGCGTGCGCGCTCAGCGACGTCGACGGCGACGGTCACCGCGACCTGAACGCCTCCTCGACGAAGGAGAACGCCTCCGCCGGAGCCGACTGGTCGCTGCGCGGCACCGGCGACGGCCTGACGACCCAGGGTGCGGCGGCGTTCGGCCCGGGCGATGTCGGCGGCCCTGTCACCAAGGCGCTCTTCGGCAGCTTCCTGCGCTGACGCGTCACCGCCGGGCGGGGGCCGACGCGCCCGCCCGGCCGGGTCCACCGGGCCCGGGGACCGTTCGCGGCGCCCGGGCCCGGTGGCAAACCGGCCTCAGCCCCGGCTGACGGCCGTGAGGATCTCCGGAAGCCGCGCCGCGACCCGCGGTGCCGCGACCCGCAGCGCGAGGGCGGGCGCGGAGACCCCGTAGAGGAGTCCGATCGGCAGCACGGCCCACAGCCACGCGTGCCCTCCGGAGAGGTGCAGCCAGATCGTCAGCGCGGCCAGCGGAGAGCACATCAGGGCACCGATGATGATGCCGCCGAAGATGCTGAGGTAGGCGAGGGAACCCTGACCGGGGGCGACGTTCTTGTAGCCGTTGTCCTGCGGGATGGAGTACGGGAAGCGGTACGAGGTGAAGACTCCGGTCGCCAGCAGCACACCGAGCAACCCCAGTGCCAGCCCCAGCACTTCGGGGATCTTCTGCCACTCCCCGAGGAGCACGGCGCAGACCACCACGACCGCCGCGACGTAGGGCACCGCGATGAGCGCGATGGCCAGCATCCGGGCGCGCATCTCGACGTACGCGTCGCGCGGGTCGGAGATCGTCGAGGCCACCAGCCAGAAGGCCGAGTAGTCCTGCCCGAACTGGTTGTACATCTGGATGCCGAGCAGCCCCGCAACCCAACAGGCGTTGTACGCACTGCCGTTGCCCTGAGCGGCGAACACCACCGGCAGCAGCACACCCACACCGAGCGACGACGCCCACCCCACCTTCGTCTTGGGATCGCGCCAGACGTAGCGCAGGCTGCGCAGCATCACCGCACCGGTGCGGCCCTCGGGCAGGAGCCGGGTGAGTCCCTTGCCGCCGGCGCGGCCCCGGGCCCTCTCCGGCCCCGTGGTGGCCTGGACCGTCGAGGCGTCCGGCGAGGTCATCAACCGGTCCAGGCTGCGGTACCACCACCACAGGAGCACCGCCAACGCGGCGCCGGACAGGGCGACTTGAGCCAGGGCGGAGCCGTACGCGCCCTCACCCGCCGACTGCACGGCTGCCACGGCGGAGGCGGGCGGAACCCAGGCGAGTGCGTCTGCCACGGGTTCGAGCGGCGCGAGCCCCCCGGACTCGCTCAGCCGTTGGAAACCGAGGTTGAGCAGCTGGATCCCGACGGCGATGACCAGGCCGCTCAGCAGCGCCAGATCACGGCCTCGGCGGCTGGTGAGCAGGCGGACGTTGACCGCGGCCACCGCCCGCGCCAACGCCAGGCACACGAGGACCAGCAGCGGAAGGGCGATCACCGCGGCCGCCGCCCCCGCGACGCCCTGCGCGAGGGCGAGCACCGTACCGGCCCCGACGAGCACCGTGAACAGCGGGCCGATCCCGACGAGGGAGGCGATCAGCAGACCCGGCATGAGCTGGCGGGCCCGCAGCGGAAGCATCACGAGCCGCGTCGGGTCGAGCGTCTCGTCGCCTCCGGGGAAGAAGACCGGCATCACGGCCCAGCCGAGCGCCATCAGAGCGGCGAGCGGCACGACACCGGCGGCGGCGTACTCGTTGCCGCGCAGCAGGAGCATCCCCAGGAGCTGGCCCGTGCCGAGCAGCAGAACGAGCACGACGGAGACGACGAAGGCGGCGGTCCGGCCCGAGGACCGGCGCAGTCCGTTGCGCAGCAGGGACAGCTTCAGACGCGTGAACGTCCAGGTGACGGACGGGGCCGCGCTCACTCGGCACCGTCCCGACGGCTGCTGCCACCGCCCAGCCAGTCGAGGCTGTCACCGGCGGCCGCACGCTCGTGCGCCCCGACGAGGTGGAGGAACGCCTCGTGCAGGGAGCCGGCCGAGCCCCTGACGTCCGCGAGAGGGCCGTGCGCGCGGATGCTGCCCACGGCCATCACGGCGACCCAGTCGCACAGCGACTCCACCAGTTCCATGACATGACTGGAGAAGACGACCGTCGCACCGGAGGTCGTGTAGCGCTCGAGCACACCGCGGATCGTCGTCGCGGAGACCGGGTCCACACCCTCGAACGGCTCGTCCAGGAACAGCACTTCGGGGTTGTGCAGCAGCGCCGCGGCCAGGCCGATCTTCTTCCGCATGCCCGTGGAGTAGTCGACGATCAGCTTGTGCTGCGCGCCGACGAGGTCGAGCGTCTCGAGCAGCTGCGTCGTGCGCCGGTCCGCCTCCTCGCGGGGGAAGCCACGCAGAGCGCCGAGATGGCTCAGCAACTCGCGCCCGGAGAGCCTCTCGAACAGGCGCAGCCCCTCGGGCAGCACCCCGATACGGGACTTGACGTCGACCGGGTCGCGCCACACGTCGCGCCCGCTCACCTCGACGGTGCCGGAGTCGGGGCGCAGCAGGCCGGTGATCATGGAGAGGGTGGTGGTCTTGCCGGCCCCGTTCGGACCGACCAGGCCCACGAACTTCCCGGCAGGGATGTCGAGATCGATCCCCCCGACGGCGACCTGTCCGCCGAACTGCTTCCACAGCCCTCTCACCCGCACCGCTGCGGCGGGCTCCCTGCTGTCGGTCGCGTCGAGTTGCTGCTGTGGATCGTGCAGTGTCACGGCCATGCCTCTTTCGTTGCCAGCGGGCGCGCTACCGGGATCGACCACCCGTGCACGGGTCCAAGATGAAGCACCCCCGCGGACTCCCCGTCGACTCCGCAGAAGCAGCGCCCTCTCCTCAGCGGCCGCCGACGCCGTAACGCCTGCCTGCCGCTGCCGTCGATCCAATCAGCAAGCCGGGGAGCGCGGACGGGCGTCCCGGCAATCAACTCGCCGCATGCCCGGGCGCCGTCCGGAAAGGGGTGGTGGGCCCGGCACATCGACCCCGTTACGATCGAACGCATGTCCGAGTACCCGCGCGATGTGCCACGCCTCCGCACCATCGAGCGGTACCTGCTCGTCCAGCTCGCTGCCGTGCAGCGTGCCATCGAACGAGCGGAGAACGGCACCCCCGAACCGTCCCTCCCTCGCGCCGGCTGGTCGATCCAGTGGCGCCGCGCCCGCGTCGGCGAGATCCGGGTCGGCATCCTGCACCGTGCGGACTGCATGCTCGCCACCGGCGAACCCCTGGACGCCCGAGCCGTCCAGGCCCAACGCCGAAGAGAGGGGCGCCGCGTGGAACCCTGCGACGCCTGCGACCCGAAACTGCCCTAGCTGGGCTGCATACCGGCGGCCGGGCGCGCCCGATGGGCCGGCACGGGAACGCCCGCGCCTAGGCTGCCTGGTCAGGCAGCCGGCGACCGCGTACACCGCGGTTCGGCGCCCACCGTCCGCAGCCCGAGGAGGTTCCGTGCCAGAGCCGTTCCCCGCCCCCGTCCGGCCGGAGCACCCCACGCGGCTGGGGACCATCGTGACCCTGCCCGATCCGCGCATCGTGGAGATCAGCGTCCTCGCGGGCTGCGACTGGCTCTTCCTCGACTGCGAGCACGGAGCCATCGCCCCGACGCAGCTCGGGGCGCTGCTCGCCGGAAAGGGTCGGACACCCGTCCTCGTTCGCGTTCCGGCCGCCGACCAGCAGTACGTCACCCAGGCGCTGGACGCCGGCTGTGAGGGGATCATCTGTCCCCAGGTCGACGACGCGGCGACCGCCCGCCGGCTCGTCGCCTTCGCCAAGTACCCACCGCTCGGCCGCCGGTCGGTCGGGATCGGAAGGGCCCACGGCTACGGGCGGAACTTCACCGGTCATCTCGCGGAGGCGAACGACGCCACTCGTGTCGTGCTGCAGATCGAGAGCGCGGAGGGTGTGCGCAACATCGACGAGATCCTCGCCGTGCCGGGTGTCGGCGGCATCTTCATCGGGCCGTACGACCTGTCGGGCAGCATGGGCGTGCCCGGGCAGGCCGAAGCCGCCTCCGTGCGGCAGGCGGTGCGGCACGTCGTCGGCCGCTGCCGCGAGGCGGTGTGCCGGTGGGGCAGTTCTTCGGCACTCGCGAGGCGTACGAGTCGGCGGACAGCGGACCGTACGACTTCGCCGCGATCGGGATCGACACCGCGCTCCTGTCCACGGCGATCGCGACGGCCATGGGCACGGCGGAGCGCTGAGCCCGTCCACGCCGCTGATCCTGGACAGCCGGGTGACGCTCACGCACAACGACCTCATGCGGCCTTCTGCACGACACTGTTCGCGACGCCGGAGGAGGCGAAGGAACCGGCCGCCGGTCCCAGGGAGCCCACGGCCCCGAGTTCTGACGTCCCTCCTCGACCGGAGACTCCGGGCGCCCGGCATCCCCGGCATTACCCGGGAGGTAATTGTTGTGCCTTTCCGGCCCTGGCTATCGTCCCGCACGGGGCAGCGGCCGAGAATTCCCGGCCCGGGAACGGACCCGGACAAGGGACGAATACGCGCGCGCTCACCTCCGCCGTGATGACGGCATCTGTTCGCGATCAATTCTTGACCGTGACTCACGAGAGGACGAACGCCAGTGGCATCGACACAGTACTCCGGGGCCGCCGCGACAGCGGGAGTGCCTGCATCCGACGGTCTCGCCCGCCTCGCACTCAAGCTGGACGGGGTCGTCACCGGACTCAATGGAATCGGCTATCTGGCGCTCGCCACAGTTCTCGACTCCCTTTTGGGAATCGAGACATCGGTGCAGTATCCGATCGGCGCTTTCCTTCTCGTCTACGCAATCGGCGTTCTGGCGGCCGGAACGCGCCCGAGCATGAACAAGAACGCCCTGGGCGCCGTGATCGCCGTGAATTTCCTGTGGGCCGTCGCCAGCATTGTGACGCTGTTCTCCTTCCTCTCCCCGACCCTTGCCGGCGAGGTCTGGATCGTCCTCCAGGCACTCGTGGTCGGCCTGTTCGCGGGGCTCCAGTACATCGGGCTGAAGCGCATGTGAACCGGTCCGGTCCCGCTGTCCAGGGGGCATGCCACGGCCGAGCGGCCGACATGCCCCCGGCGCCACGTCGGGACGGCGCAGGCGCGGGCCGGGCGGTTCTCACTTCACAAGTCCGTCCCGGATTTGTCCGTGTTCTGCAATAGAGCCCTGTATGCGGCTTCTGCACGAAGATGTCCGATCACATTGGTTGCCCTCGGCACTCGGCCGGGAATCCGATCGCACCGGCCGGCCAAGTCCGGCCGTGTGTGCACGACTTCGAGGAGACACCACATGTCTGCTTCTCGTCCGCTCCGCCTCGCGGCAACACTTCTGGCCTCGGGAGCCCTGCTGGGTGCGGCAGCGCTCCCGGCGACGGCCTCCGACCACTCGCACGCCCCGCGCTCGGCGGTGAAGATCGGACAGGTGCAGCACGACACCGGCTGGAACAGCCGCTACGACCGCGGCCTGAACTCGGAATGGGTCGAGGTGCGCAACACCGGCCACCACACGGTGCGGCTGAACGGCTGGACCCTCACCGACCGCGACGGCAACCGCTACCGCTTCCGTCACGTGTGGCTGCGTGGCCACTCCTCGGTCATCGTCCACACCGGCGTCGGCCACGACAACGGCCGCCACGTCTACCAGGACCGCAGGACCTCGGTGTGGGACAGCCGCGACGCCGCCACCCTCCGCGACGACGACGGCCGCTGGATCGACACCAAGGCGTGGGGCCGCTACGGCCGCCGCTGACCGGTAGCACCGCTTGAACCCTGCGCCCCGCGGCCGGAACCCGGCCGCGGGGCGCAGGGCTGTGTGGCGAGGGCTCCGGACCTCGGCCCACCGGCCGGAGGGACGTCAGAGACCGGGAACCTCCGGAACCTCTCGTGACCGCCGTCTGTTCCACAAGGGGTGCCGGTGCGCGACCGTGGCCGCTGCCGCGCCCCCTCGTCCCGGTGAACGGCCAGACCTCCCGTAGGGCCACCGCGTACGCGGGCCTCGTACCCGGTCGGGCGCCCCGGCGCGAAGCGGGCGCTCTCAGCGTTCTCACAGCGAACTCACAGGCAGTACTCAGGAAAGAGCCACATGCTGTGCCGATGAACGACAACGCCGCGTCCTGCGGCCGCCCGTCCCGGGTCCTCGTGGTCGACGACGAGGACGCGCTCGCCGATCTGCTCTCCATGGCCCTTCGCTACGAGGGCTGGGAGACCCGCGCGGAGGGCGACGGCACCTCGGCGCTGCGCACCGCTCGGGCATGGCGGCCGGACGCCGTCGTCCTCGACGTGATGCTGCCCGACATGGACGGACTGACCGTGCTCGGCGGACTGCGGCGCGAACTGCCCGAGGTCCCGGTGCTGTTCCTCACGGCCAAGGACGCCGTGGAGGACCGCATCGCCGGACTGACGGCCGGCGGCGACGACTACGTCACCAAACCGTTCTCGCTCGAGGAGCTCGTGGCACGGCTGCGCGGGCTGCTGCGCAGATCGGGGGCGCTCACGGGACGCCCGGAGTCGGTGCTCCAGGTCGGCGACCTCACGCTCGACGAGGAGAGCCACGAAGTGACCCGGGGAGACACCGAGGTCCAGCTCACCGCGACGGAGTTCGAGCTGCTGCGCTACCTCATGCGGAACCCGCGCCGGGTGCTGAGCAAGGCGCAGATACTCGACCGGGTGTGGAGCTACGACTTCGGCGGCCGGGCCAACGTCGTCGAGCTCTACATCTCGTATCTGCGACGGAAGATCGACGCCGGACGGACGCCGCTGATCCACACCCGCCGGGGCGCGGGGTATCTCATCAAGCCCCCGTCCGACGAGCAGTCCCCGGGTGCCGCCCCGCAAGCCCCCGTCGGCGGCGAACCGGACGCGTCCGCCCGGCACATCGTCGGCTGCGGCGGCTCCGGCTTCGGGGGCTCCGGTGCCTCCGGCCGCTCCGGCGGAGGCGAACGGCCGTGATACGGCGGCAGCCGTCGCGACGTCCGGCCGGGACGTCCGGGCGCTGGTCGCTGCGCACTCAGCTCGTCGTCGCCGCCGTGACGCTGATCGCCGTCGTGTGCGCGGTGATCGGCACGGTCACCGCCGTCGCCGTCAACTCCTCGCTCGAATCGCGTCTTGACGACGAACTGCGTGCTTCGGTGCAGCGTTCGTACGGGCCCCCGGGCGCCGCCCTCCCGCAACCTGACGACGTACGGTTCGTCGCCATCCCCGGACAGCCCATCGGCACCGTCGGGGCTCGCACGAGCGACGACGGCCGGCTCACCAGCGCCGCGCGAAGCACGGACCCCGGCGGCGGCCCCGGCACCGACCAGTTGGACCGGCTCACCAGGCTGACGGCCGACCAGCGCGCGGCGCTCGACGATGTGCCGCGCGACGGCCGTCCGCACACGGTGTCACTGCCGGGCCTGGGCGACTACCGCGTCCAGTCCGGCGGGCTGCCGGAAGAGCTGGGCGGCCAGGTGGACGGACTGCTGCTAGGCCTGCCGATGAGCGGCGTCCAGTCGACGCTGAGGACCCTCGTCGTGGTCGAGATCTGCGTATCGGCCGCCGGCCTGATCGCCGCGGGCCTCGCGGGCGCGGCGATGGTGCGCATCGCGCTGCGCCCTCTGCGCCGCGTCGCCGCCACCGCGACCCACGTCACCGAACTGCCCCTGCACAGCGGCGTCGTGACGCTGCCGCACCGGGTCTCGGAGCGCGACACGGACTCCCGCACCGAGGCGGGGCAGGTCGGCGCCGCGCTCAACAAGCTGCTCGGACACGTCAGTTCGGCCCTGGAGGCCCGGCAGCAGAGCGAGATGCGGCTCCGCAGGTTCGTCGCGGACGCCAGCCACGAACTGCGCACTCCGCTGGCCTCCATCCGCGGCTACGCGGAGCTGACCCGGCGGGTCTCCGCGGGCACGGACAGCACCGCCGCCCCGGACGCCGACGGGCAAGAACGTGCAGGCTCGCACGGAAGCAGCAGCGGGGACCGGCCCCAAGCCGGCGCCCTGCCTGCCGGGTCGGGCCCGCCGGCCGCCGACGGCCTGCCGAGCACCCGGCACGCACTCGAGCGGATCGAGTCGGAGGCGACACGGATGTCGGACCTCGTGGAGGACCTGCTCCTGCTCGCCCGGCTGGACGCGGGGAGACCGCTGGAGCGCACGGGCGTGGGCCTGTCCTCGCTCGTCGTCGACGCGGTCAGCGACGCACGCGTGGCCGGGCCGCACCACGTGTGGCGGCTCGAACTGCCCGCCGAACCCGTCGAAGTGCACGGCGACGCCGAGCGGTTGCAGCAGGTCCTGATCAACCTGCTCGCCAACGCCCGTACGCACACGCCCGCCGGTTCGACGGTCACCGCGCGCGTGCGGCCCGTGCCCGCCCGCGGCGAGGTCGTCGTGGAGGTCGAGGACGACGGACCGGGCATTGCGCCGGACGTACTGCCGCACATCTTCGAGCGGTTCGCGCGCGGCGACGCCACGCGCTCGCGTGCCCACGGAAGCACAGGACTCGGTCTGGCCATCGTGGAAGCCGTCGTCACCGCGCACCACGGCCGGGTGACCGTGGCGAGCGGGCCGGGACGTACGGTCTTCGCCGTACGGCTCCCCGCGGCGGCCATGGCGTACCGGACACCACCTGCGGATCGCGCGGGCAGCGACGAGGCCACGGACGGCGTGCCGGGCCCCCGGCCCACCACTGACGACGTGGACGACGTGGACGACGTGGACGACGTGGACGACGTGGACGACGAGGGCGCCGGCGACGACGCGGCAGCCCCGGCTTCCGCCTCGGCGGCCGGAGACAACGGCCACGCGGCTGCGCCTACCCTGGCAGCGGAAACAGCACGACCCGCACCAACTCCCGTGCCGTGGGCGGGTCTTCCTGACCAGGAGACGAAGGAGTCCGGTCATGGGCCGCAGAAGTGACGCCGGCTCGTCGTCCTTCGGCGGCATCGTGATCCGGCCGGCGACGGAGGACGACCTTCCCACCATCGTCGGCATCATGAACTTCACGGCCGAGAATTCGATCGCCACCTTCGACACCCGCCCGATCACCGTGGCCGAACGGCGGGACTGGTTCCGGCACTTCGCCCCGACGGGCCCCTACCGCGCGTTCGTCGCGAGAGACGGCGACAAGGTCCTGGGCTACGCCTGCACCCAGCCGTACAGGGCCCACGAAGCCTTCCGGGAGACCGTCGAGGTGAGCATCGCGCTCAACGCCGCCGCCCGGAGCCGGGGCATCGGAACCATGCTCTACAGCGCGCTGTTCGACAGTCTCGCCGGCGAGCCGGTCCACGTCGTCGTCTCAGGCATCGCCCTGCCCAATGACGCATCGATCGCACTGCACCGTAAGTTCGGCTTCACGGACGTGGGCGTCTTCCGCGAGTACGCGGTGAAGCACGGGCAGTACATCAGCTCGCTGTGGATGCAGCGCTTCCTTCCCTGAGGCAGCGTTCAGGACGGCACTGAGGCAGCGTTCAGGACGGCCGGACCGCCTCCGGCCTGCACACCTTCCGATTCACAGCCGGCGCACAGGCTCGGCACACGGTCCTGACAGGGCGGCCGACGACTGTTCCGGGCATGCGAACACACACCCCAGCGGCAGAGCCCTCCACAGAGCGCCTGCCCGTCCGTAGCCCGCTGGCGCTGCCGGAGCCACGGAACGAGACCGCCCCGACGGTGCTCGACGTGGTCGTGCCCGTGCACAACGAGGAGCGCACCCTTGAGAGTTCGGTCCGGCGCCTGCACGGCTACCTCGACAGCCACTTCCCGTACGGCTTCCGCATCACCATCGCCGACAACGCCAGCACCGACGGGACACAGCGGATCGCCACCCGGCTCGCGCTCGAACTGAGCGGTGTCGTCGCCGTACGCCTGGAGGAGAAGGGACGCGGCCGCGCCCTGCACGTGGTGTGGAGCCGTTCGGACGCGCCGGTGCGCACATACCTGGACGTGGATCTCTCCACCGACCTCAACGCCCTCCTCCCCCTCGTCGCGCCGCTGATCTCGGGACACTCCGACATCGCCATAGGGACCCGGCTGGCAGGGGGCGCCCGGGTGGTGCGCGGCCCGAAGAGGGAGCTGATCTCCCGCGCGTACAACCTGATCCTCCGCGGCTCGCTCTCGGCCCGCTTCTCCGACGCGCAGTGCGGCTTCAAGGCCGTCCGCGGAGATGTGGCGGACCGGCTGCTGCCGCTCGTTCAGGACACGGGCTGGTTCTTCGACACCGAGCTGCTCGTGCTCGCCGAGCGTGCCGGACTGCGGATCCACGAGGTGCCGGTCGACTGGGTCGACGACCCGGACAGCCGGGTCGAGCTCTTCCGCACGGCCCTCGCCGACATGCGTGGCGTATGGCGCGTGGGACGCGGACTGGCCACCGGCGCACTGCCGCTCGGACGCCTCCGGCGCCCCTTCGGGGACGATCCGCGGGACCGCGCGCTGCGAGGAGTCCCGAACGGACTCGTCCGCCAACTGGCGAGCTTCTGCGTCGTCGGCGCCGTCAGCACCCTCGCCTATCTGGCGCTCTACTCGCTGCTGCGCCTCGGAGTGGGACCGCAGTACGCCAACGCCCTTGCGCTGCTGCTCACCGCGCTCGGCAACACGGCCGCCAACCGCCGTCACACCTTCCGGGTCCGCGGACGGGCGGGCCTCGTACGCAGCCACGCGCAGGGCCTGCTGGTCTTCGGGATCGGACTGGCGCTCACCAGCGGCTCGCTCGCCGCGCTGGAGACCGCGGACGCGCACCCGTCGCGCAGCACGGAGCTCACGGTCCTGATCGTCGCCAACCTGGCCGCGACACTGCTGCGCTTCCTGCTCTTCCGCACCTGGGTCTTCGCCGGTGAGTCCCCGGAGGTCAGAGCCGAGGAGGACGGCGGAAGAGCCCACGACGACCGGCCAGTTGAAGCCGGTCGAGCCGGACAACCCGGAGAAGCCGGTGGAGCCGGTGGAGCCGGTGAAGCCGGTGAAGCCGGTGAAGCCGGTGAAGCCGCCCTGAACGCCTGGGGCGCGCACGGCGACACCCGCGGCGACCACGACACCTTCACGGAACGGACCTCCGCATGACCGGCCTCGCCCGCTCCCTCGTCCCCACCACCCGCCTCGCCGCGCGAACGAACGCCCGCGCCGCACGTCCCCGATGGGAACGACCCGCCTACTGGGCGCTGCTCGCCGTCACGGCGGTCCTCTTCCTGTACGGGCTGGGCGCCTCGGGCTACGCCAACTCCTTTTACTCCGCGGCCGCCCAGGCGGGCAGCGAGAGCTGGAAGGCGTTCCTCTTCGGCTCGCTCGACTCCGGCAACGTGATCACGGTCGACAAGCCGCCCGCCGCACTGTGGCCGATGGCGCTGTCCGTGCGGCTGTTCGGGCTGGGCACCTGGCAGATCCTGGTACCGCAAGCGCTGGCAGGCGTCGCCACCGTCGCCGTCCTCCACGCGTCCGTACGGCGCTGGTTCGGGCCGGCGGCGGGCCTGCTGACGGGCGGACTGACGGCACTGACACCCGTCGCGGCGCTGATGTTCCGGTTCAACAACCCGGACGCCCTGCTGTGTTTGCTGTCGGTGTGCGCGGTGTACTGCCTGCTGCGTGCCGTCGAGGACACCCGCATGAGGTGGCTGCTCCTGTGCGGCGCCGCTCTGGGACTGGGATTTCTCGTCAAGACACTTCAGGCCTGGCTGATCGTTCCGCCGCTGGCCCTGGTCTATCTGGTCTGCGCACAGCCGTCGCTGCCGCGCCGCGCCGGGCGGCTGCTGCTCGCCGGGCTGGCGATGCTGGCGAGCTGCGGCTGGTGGGTCGCCCTCGTCGAGCTGTGGCCGGCAGGCTCCCGCCCGTACGTGGGGGGCTCGCAGAACAACAGCTTTCTCGAACTGACTCTCGGCTACAACGGGTTGGGCCGTATCACCGGCAACGAGGTCGGAAGCGTCGGGCCGGGGGCGGGACGCGGCGGAGGATCCGGCGGTCCGGGTGGTGGTCCGGGCGGCGGCATGTTCGGCGAGAGCGGCGTCGGACGGATGTTCAACCAGACGGTCGGGGGGCAGATCTCCTGGCTGCTGCCCGCGGCCCTTCTCCTCCTCGTCGCGGGGCTGGTGCTGACTCGCCGGGCCGCACGAACCGACATGCGGCGTGCGGCACTTCTGGCATGGGGCGGCTCGCTCCTGATGACCGTTGCGGTCTTCAGCCTGATGTCGGGGATCTTCCACGAGTACTACACCGTTGCGCTCGCCCCGTACGTCGCCGCAGTCGTGGCCATCGGGACGGTCATGCTGTGGCAGAGCCGTGCGCGGCGTGCCGCCACCGTGACACTGGCAGGCGCGGTGGCAGTGACAGCTGCGTGGTCGTACGTCCTGCTCGACCGGGCTGCTGACTGGCTGCCGTGGCTCAAGTGGGCGGTCCTCGCCGGGGGAACGGCAGCCGCGCTCGGCATCCTGGCAACGGCGGTGCTGCCGAAGCGGGTCGCGGGGAAGACCGTCGTGGCAGTCATCGCCGGGCTGGGCCTGGCGGCGTCGCTTGCAGGGCCCCTGGCGTACACGCTGAGCACCGTCCACACCCCGCACTCCGGAGCCATCGTGACGGCCGGGCCCGCGTCGGCACGCCTCGGCGGACCCGGCGGAGCCCGCGTCGCCGGGCCGGGGGGCGGGGAGGGTCGCGGGAGCTTCCCCGGTCCGGCGGCCGGCGGAGGCCAACAGGCAGGCCCCATCGAGCAGTTCCCGCCCGGTGCCGTCGGCGGATCCGGCCGTCCCGGGCAGGGTGGCAAGCCGGACGACGGCCTGCCCGGCCGGACCCTCGATGGCAGGAACCCGGAGCGGATGCCCCGGGGCGGCATGGGCGGACTGCTCGACGGGCAGCAGGTCGGCAGGGCCACCAAGGCGAAGCTCACCGAGGACGCCGCCGACTACACCTGGGTGGCCGCCACCATCGGCGCGATGAACGGTGCGAGTTACCAACTGGCCGCCGAACAGCCGGTGATGTCCATCGGAGGCTTCAACGGCACCGACCCGGCTCCCACACTGGCCCAGTTCAAGAAGTACGTGGAAGCAGGCGAGATCCACTACTTCATCAGCGGCGGTCCGGGCGGTCCGGGCGGCCGGCAGGGCAACTCCACCGAGATCTCTGACTGGGTCGAGAAGCACTTCGCCAAGGAGAAGTCCGGCCGGACCACCCTCTACGACCTGACGGAGAAGAAGCAGAAGTCGGACAACGACCGGAGGCAGCCCTTGTAATTGGCACGCCCTGACGGACGGGGAGATGCTCAGCCACATCCCGCGCGTCGCCGCACACATCGACCAGGCGGAGGCGGACCTCCACTCGTGGGTTCAGGAACTGCGCCGCCGCGGCGTCTCCTGAGCCAGGACCGGCGAAGCTCTCGGAACCACCCGCCAGTCGGCGTGGGAGCACTTCTCCGGCGAGAAGTGGCGCGGGCCTGGGCCGCGTTCAAGCCCCTCGGAGGGCCGAGGCGCGGCGGAGGTCACGGCCCGCGGCGTTGCTGTACCTGACCGCTGAGCCGCGTCCGCCCCCGCCACATGGACAGGACGAACGTCGAAGAGGCCGCGGCCGCGGCGAGCAGCGCGGCCGCGGTCGGCACTGTGAACGTGACGGGCCAGTCGAGGTGCCGGGCGTGGTCGGCCACCCGGCCCCCGGCTGCCGACCCGGTGGCGACGCCGGTCAGAAGGGCGGTCACGGCATACGTCATGCCCTCGTTCAACCGTGCTGCCGGGACGGTCTCCTGGATCAGCGTCATGCCCGTCACCATCGTCGGCGCGGTGCCCATGCCGGCGACGAGCAGCGCCACTGCGAGGAGCGGCAGGCTCCCGGTCGCCGCGGCGGTGAGTGGCAGCCATGCCAGGACTGCCATCACAGCGACGCACAGCGTGAAGCGGCGGATGAGCGGTGTGGTGGGCACCCTGAGTGTGCCGACGAGCAGGCCGGCCGCGGCCGACCCCAGTGCCTGGCAGGCGAGCACCGCCCCCGCTGCCGCTTGCTGCCCGCGCTCGTCGGCGAATGCGATCGTCGCGACCTCCAACGCGCCGAACACGGCTCCGGTGCACAGAAATGTCACCAGCAACGGTGTCAGTGCGCGCAGTCGCAGAGGCGAAGCGGCGAGGCCGGGTTTCCGGGGCGCCACCGGGGGCTCGGTGCCGCGTTGCCCTGTGAAGATGAGCATCCCCAGGAGCAGAAGTACCGCTCCGGCCAACGTTCCTGATTCCGGGAAGAGCTGGGTGCACAGCAGTGCGGCAAGGGGTGGGCCCGACATGAAGCACAGCTCGTCGGCGGCCTGCTCGAAGGAGTTCGCGGTGTGCCGGGCGGCGGGATCCCGACGGAAGAGATGCGCCCAACGGGCCCGCGACATGCCACCGGTGTTCGGTGTGGTGGCAGTTGCCGCGTACGAGGCGAAGAGCGTCCAGTCCGGCGCACCGAACCGCATGCATGCGGTCAGCGACACCGCTCCCGCCACTGCGACGAGTGTCGCGGGCAGCGCGACCCGCGCCTGCCCGTGCCGGTCGATCAGCCGGGCCGTCAACGGACCCACAACACCCGTGGCAGCCAGTCCCGTTGCTGTCACGGCACCTGCCAGCGCATACGAGTCGCGCGCGCTCGCGATCATGATGACCGCGGAAACACCGAACATCCCCATGGGGAGCCGGGCAAGCAGGTTCCCCGCGGTGAAGGCGCGAGTTCCCGGAACAGCGAACAGCCGCGCGTACGGGGCGAGTCGGCGGGGCGCTCTGCGCGGGGTGCGAACGGCCACGGCTCGTCCGGCAGGCATCCTCGGATGGGCGATGAGGGTGTGCCCGCTCACGCCAAAGAACGGCATGCCGTCCGGGGAGAAAGAGTGATCGCGCCGACTACGGCGATGGACGGCGGCGTATGGCATGTGCGCCAGATTCGCCGTCCGGTCAGCAGCCCTCAACCTGTTTTCGGCAGCCGCAGCTCGGCGTCGAGGCGGGCACGTGGCCCGTCGCCACTGAGGGTGGCAACGCTACGAACCCGATGCCGACGCTTCCTCAACGGTCAGGCAGGCTGCCACAGTTCGACCCGGTTGCCCTCGGGATCGGTGACCCAGCCGAACCGGCCGACCCCCTCCATGTCCTGCGTTTCCTCGTCCACGTCCGCTCCCTTGGCGCGCAACTGCGCGAGTATCGCGTCCAGGTCGCGGACCCGGAAGTTGAGCATGGACTGCTGGGCGCGGGACCCGAAGTAGTCGGTCTCGGACTCGAACGTCGCGAACACCGTGGGCCCGACGTCCTGATGCCAAAGGCCGTGCTCATCGGCGTCCAGGCCGAGACAGTCGCGGTACCAGGCGCTCAGGGCCTTCGGGTCGGCGGCACGCATGAAGTACCCACCGATTCCAAGCACACGTTCCATGCCGCCATCCTGCCAGGACCGCGTCCCCCCGTCCGGATCACGGCGGAACCCGCCGGTCGGGGCAATCCCACCCTCGACAGGGACGTTGGCAGAACGGCCGGGGGCATCAGGCCGACGAGCGTGCCGTGGGACGACGGCAGATCCCAGGCAGTCACTGCCACCGCCACGCTCTGAGTGTGTTCCGCCTGACTCACAGCCCCGCTGAGGGCCTGCCGAGAGGGGTCTGAACCGTCCACTCCGGCCACAAGGTCTTACCGGCCCGTGCGCTCCCCGCAGGTGCTCGCATGACGAGTACTCGCATGGCGGGACCCAGCGAGTGGGTCCCGCCATGCGTCGTCGTTCACCACTGTGCGCGACGAGCCTCAGCCCTCAGCCCGTACCGAAGTCACAGGCGCGTGACCACGGTTCAGCTCGCGCGACTCACTTGCGGGATTTCTTGACGTCGGCAGCCGGGGGAAGCTTCGCGGTCGGCGGGGCCACCGTGCTTCCGGGGTTGGTGCATCCGGGGACGCTGCCTTCGGGGCTGCAGTTGTCCGGGGTGTTGCGGATGACCCTGCTCTCGGTGAGCGTGACTTGGCCTCCTTGATTGAGGATCCCGCCCCCGGCGGTGATCGCCGTGTTGCGCGTGACCAGGCTCCGGAACAGCGTGACGGTACTTCCGGTCCCCCCGTTCGAGATGCCCGCACCGTTCACAGCGATGTTGTCCCTGACAGTGGTCGACCTCAGGCGCAGGGTGGAACCGTTCACGTTGCGGAGGCCGCCACCCAGCTGGGCGGTGTTGCCCCTGACCGATACGGACTCCAGAGACGCGGTGCCCCCGATGTTCTCCAGACCCCCGCCGATTTCGAGCGCGCGGTTCCTGAGCAGGGACCCGCCCTCCATCCTCAACGTGCCGTTGCCCGCGTTGATGATCCCGCCGCCGAAGCCGTTTGCGGTGTTGCGCTCGACGGTGCTGCGGTCGAGGTTGGTCCGTCCACCGGTGTTGGCGATGCCACCACCGTCACCGGCGAGATTGTTCCTCACGATCGTGCGGTTCAGGTTCAGCGTTCCGCTGCTGTTCGCGATGCCGCCGCCGGACAGGGCGTTGCCCACGCGGCCGTTGCTGACGGTGAGCGAGTTCAGGTTGAGGGTGCCGCCGGTCGCGACGTGGAAGATACGGAAGTCCTGCGTCGCACTCGGGGCACGCCGGATGGTCGTGTCACGGCCGGAGATCGTCACGTTCCCGGTGATCTCCGGAAGCCCGTCGTCCGCATTGTTGGGGGTGGTCAGGTTGTAGGTGCAGTGGGACGCGAGCGTGATGCGGCCAGCATTGGCGCTGGCGTTGGCCCGGTTGATCGCGTTCACCAGGCCGGTGATGTCGTTGCACCGCACATGAGTCCCCCCGGCGGCACTGGCAGGCCCGGTCGGCAGGACCGCAAGGGAGAGTCCCACACCGAACGCGGCCGCGACGGCACCGGACCGCAAGATGATCTTCATGGCTACGCCTTCCTCAGCGCTGAGAGTGAAACGGCACGTCATCTGCACGGCACCAAGCGGCCTGCCGGCCGGTCGGACTGATGAGATGACAAATCATCCGTAACCGCAGCCACAGCGGCCTCACCTGGCCTACCGCCGAACGGCCCCGCCCCTGCAAGCTCTGGGCCCACCGCCGTCGCCCGAAGGTGCTGCTGTCACCACCGACTGCCGCTGAGGAGGTGCGGGTGGCCGTCGGATCTGGCCGGCCGACTTGAGCAGCCCAGAGCCCAGCTCGTACCTGCCCCCGCAGCACCCCGGGCACGTTCCGCGAGGCATTCGCGGGGCTCCACGTTGTTGCTCCCTCGGACGGGGGAGGTGGCTCGTTCAAGCGGTCGACGCCCGGCCGCACCTTGATGCGACGGCGGCGCAACTCGGGCGTCGCCATTCGGCGCCACCGCCCGGCCGGGAGCGGACCGGAGGCAGCAGAGTCGGCCCGGCGGCGCGAGCCCCAGCGCCTCCACCCACGGGTCCTTCCCACAGGGCCGAGGACGAGCAGTCATGTCCCCTCAGTGAACCCGCACTTGCCATTCCTATCGATAATCAATAGATTTCTATTGCTAGTCGACCAAGGGAGGGGCGATGGGGAAGCTGACGGTGCTTGCGCTGCGCGCCGTGATGGTGGCGCTGCTCGCCGGATCGCTGTTCGTCCAGGCGGTGATGGTGGCGATGCTGGGCGGCGCCGTGGAGGAGAGCGTTCTGTCGGACCACCGCACTCCGGCCCTCGTGATCACGATCCTGGTCGTCGTCACGGTTCAGATCGTCCTGTTCGGCGTGTGGCGGCTGGTGACGATGGTGCGACGCGGCACGGTCTTCTCCCACGCCGCGTTCCGCTACGTCCACCTCGTGATCGGCGCGTTCGTGGCGGCCGCGCTCCTGGTGTTCGCCCTCGGGGTGGTCCTGGCGCCGGGCGAGGCCGTACCTCCGGGTGTCGTGGCCCTGCTGGGCGGGGTTTCCCTGGCGATCTTCGGGATCGCGCTCATCGTGCTCGTACTGCGGATGCTGCTCGCACAGGCCCTCGCACGCGACGTCGAAGCGTCGCGGCTGGGGGCCGAGCTGGCCGAGGTGATCTGATGCCGATCATCGTCGACATCGACGTGATGATGGCCAAGCGGAAGATGTCCGTGGGCGAACTGGCGGACCGGGTGGGGATCACGCCCGCCAACCTGGCGGTGCTCAAGAACGGCCGCGCCAAGGCGGTGCGCTTCACCACGCTCGCCGCGCTGTGCGAAGCGCTCGAGTGTCAGCCCGGAGACCTGCTGCGCTGGGAGCCCGAGGACGCCGGGGGCCCCGAGGGCAACCACCGGGCCACGCACGAATCCGGGGAATCCGTCCCGACCGGATCCTCGCCCTGGTGACCGCGGCCGCGGTTGCCGGCCCCTGCACACGATCACCGGTCAGGACACCGGCCCGTGACGTCCGCACGACTCACCCTCGCGACTCTGGCCGTCGCCGCACCGCCCGCAGCCGGCCGGGGCCTGCCGCGCTCCGATGACGGACCCCAACAGGAACAGGGCACACCATGACGACAGCCGACCGCTCCTACCGTCTCGGGGCCGCAGACAGTGCCGACGTATTGGTCGTCGGGGCGGGACTGGCCGGTTTGAACACCGCCACGCTCCTCGCCCGGCAAGGCCACGACGTGCTCGTGGTCGAACGCCGGACCAATCTCGCCGCCGCGATCCGCACCACTGGAATCTTCGTACGGAAGACACTCGACGACTTCCCTCTGCCCCCCGACTGCCTCGGACCACCGATCCGGCGCGTGGTCCTCTATCCCCCTGACCTGCGCCGCCCGGTCAGCCTCACCAGCCCCCGCGACGAGTACCGGGTGGGCGACATGGCGCCGCTCTACGAAGCGTCGGCCGCCGCCGCGGCCGCCGCCGGCGTACGCATAGCACTGGGCACTCGCTATGCCGGCCGGCAGGGCAACACGTTCCACCTGGCAGGTCGAGACGAGCCGACCGCGGTCCGTGCCCGCTTCGTCGTCGGCGCGGACGGCGCCCGCTCACGAGTGGCCCGCGACCTCGCTCTCGACCGGAACCGCCATCTGATCGTCGGCGCCGAAGAGGTCTTCGAACTGGCGGGAAGCCACGAGCCACCGACCTTCCACTGCGTACTCGATCCCTCGCTGGCCCCCGGCTACCTGGCCTGGGTGGTCAACGACGGGCAGCACGCCCATGTCGGTGTCGCGGGCTATGCCGACCGCTATCCGGACGGTCTCCGCCGGGCCGTGGAGCGTTTCAGCGGCTCGGCCCCCGGGCTGAGCGGCGTCGAACGTCCCGGAACGGTGGAACGACGGGGAGGTCCCATCCCGGTCGGCGGCCTGCTGCGCCGGATCAGCTGCGCCGACGGGCTTCTGGTGGGCGACGCGGCAGGCGCGGTCTCCCCACTCACCGCCGGCGGCCTGGACCCGTGCCTGCGGCAGTCGGAACTCGCAGCCGACGTGCTCAACGACGCTCTGCGCAGCGGAGATTCAGACACCTTGGCCAACTACGACGGAGCCGCACTCCGCACCCGGTTCCGCGGACGGCTCATGCTGCGCCGGGGGTTGGCCCAGGTCCGGACGCCGACCACAGCGGCAGCGGCGTTCACACTGCTACGCACCCCGTTCGGAAAGGCCGCGGCAAGCCGGGTCCTCTTCGGCGACAGGTCCTTCCCCGACCCCACCCCCAAGTGACCTCACCACGGGCCGGTTCAAGAGTGCGACGTGACGGGCCGGTTCAAGACCGAGACGTGACGGGCCGCGTGCTGGCGTGCGGGGCGATCGCCGCCGGCTCGTCGGCCGCCTCGGACATCACCGAGCGGGCATCAGGTCAATACACCTAGCCGCAGCGACATCGTCTCAGGGGGTTTTCCACAGCTGTACCGGGCGTTTGATGCCGGTGCCTGCGATGAGCCGGCCGCCAGGGCTGAAGGCGACGTCTTCTGCGCCGTTCGTCTTGGTCGAGTCCGTCCTGCTCGACAGGCGGGCGCGTGGTTCGCGACCGGCCACGTTCCAGAGCCACACTCCGTTGTAGGCGGGCGTGGCGAGCGTCTTGCCGTCCGGGCTGAACGCCATGTCTTCACCCGACGATCCGGCGTAGGCGTCGTCAAGTGAGGCCTTCTGGCGGCCGCTTGCCACATTCCACAGCCTCACCTTTTCCGCGATGCCGGCGGTGGCGAGTGTCTTGCCGTCCGGACTGAACGCCACGGTCGAGAGTGATCCGCCGGGGCGGAGAGTGGCGCGTGATTTGCGGCTCTTCACATCCCAAAGCCTCGCCGTGCCATCGGTGTTGCCTCGGGAATTGCTGCCCGCGGAGGCGAGTGTCCTGCCGTCCGGACTGAACGCCACCGCGTTGACGATGTCCGTCTTGTGGTCGAGGACGGCGAGTTCCTCGTCCTTGCCGCTGTCGGTGTCCCACAGCTTCGCCTCGCCGAACTCATTGCCGGTGGCGAGTGTCTTGCCGTCCGGACTGAACGCCACGCTCCTGACCGCACCCAGTTCGTCGAAGACGCGGACCTGCCGGCGCTTGGCCACGTCCCACAGTCCCACCTTGCCGTCGCCCCCGGTGGCGAGGAACTTGCCGTCGGGGCTGAACGCCAGGCTGGCGACGGCGGGCACGTGTGAGAGGCCCTCGGGTGTGGTGAGGGTGGTGGCCGGCTTGCGGCGGGAAACGTCCCAGAGCTGCACACTGCCGTCGGACCCGCTGGTGGCAAGGACCTCGCCGTCCGGGCTGAACGCCACGTCTGTGGACGAGTTGGATGAGCCCTTGGTGGTGAGAGAAGCCTCGGGCTTGAACGACGGGTAGGGAATGCCGGGTCGGCGGGAGGACGTGGACGGCAGGTAGACGGCGATCAGGACGGTGACGAGGACGAGGACGCCGATCCCAAGTCCGGCCATCAGTACGGGTAGTGGCACAGCGAGGGAGGTATCGGCGTACGTACTCGTGGAGTCCGGCGGCGTGTTCGGGCCCGGTGGGGTCGCGGGCGTCTCAGGGGCGGTGGCCCGTGCCGGGTCCCGCACGGTCCGCAGTGCTGTCGGCGACGGTGCCGGCGCTGTGGCGGCATCGGGCGAGCCCGGTGCGGCGGCTGGGCCCGGTGCCGCCGGTGGGCCCGGTGCGGCGGGTGGTCCGGGTGCGGGGACGGGTTCGGAGACGGGTTGGGACGTCGGCGTGGAGGCGGCGGTGAGTGTGTCGTCGTCGGCGACGCCCGTGGTGGAGGTCCGGAGGCACTGCTCGATGACTTCGGCAGGGGTCGGCCGCTGGTCGGGGTCCTTCTCCAGACAGGCTGCGGCGATGGCGCGCACGGGTTCGGGGCAGCCGTCGAGTTCGGGAGCCTGCTCCAGGACGCGGTAGGTCACGCTGTAGTGACTGCCGCCGCCGAAAGCGAGCCGTCCGGTGGCGGCGAAGTGGGCCACCACTCCCAGCGCGAAGACATCGCCGGCTTCGGTGACGCTCTGCCCCCTGATGTATTCGGGCGCCATGTAGGCAGGCGTTCCCGTACGCATCCCGGTACCGGTCACCGACGTGACGTCCGCTGCGCGGGCGATGCCGAAGTCGATGACCTTGGGGCCGTCGCCGGTGAGGAGGATGTTGGACGGTTTGAGGTCGCGGTGGATCACGTCCGCGGCGTGGATGGACTGCAAGGCCTCAGCCACCCTGGCGACCAGTGCCAACGCCGCCTCGACCGGCAACGGTCCGCCTTCGCTCACCGCGTGCTGAAGGGAGGGTCCGGGAATGTACGCCGTGGCCAGCCACGGCTCATCGGCCTGAAGGTCCGCGTCAACGACGGGCACGGTGTAGAGGCCTTGAACTCGCCTGGCTGCGGCCACTTCCTGCTCGAAGCGCTTGCGGAAGGACACATCGCCCGCGTACTCGCGGTGCACGACTTTGACCGCGACCGCGCTTCCGGCGGGCGTACGTCCCAGATAGACGCGGCCCATTCCGCCCGCGCCGAGAACCGCCTCCAGCCGGTACGGGCCCACCCGGGAAGGATCGCCAGGCCCAAGTGCGCGATGCGGCGGAGGAGTTGCGGGCAACTCCGCTTCTTGTCCCCCACCCGTCGGCGGGACTTCGGGTCGACCAAAGTCCGGTCGGGACATGCCGACTCTCCCCCTTGCCGGGTCTGCAACCCATGACGCACCGTCCACTGCCCGACACAGGGGTGCCCCGGACGGTCACAAGCCTTCTCCCCCGCCCCCCAGCTACCCCCGTCGGGAGCCGCTCACCGTTCGAGCGAGCGACAGCGTAAACGAACCCACCACCGCCGAAACAGATCTCTCCCGGGACCGGCTTACCTGTCAGGCCGAGAACTACGACCCGGCCGCCGCCGTAGCGGCGATGCGGGCGGCCCCGCCGGCCGGGTAACCCTGGCGCTCGGCCCAGCACGGCTGGCGGAGCGTCGTGACCGGAGCCTCGCATGAGCAACTGATCAGCAACCGAGATCAACCTGGGAGCCGTCGGATTCGAAACCGACGACCCTCTGTTCGCAAGCTGCGGACAGCTCGGACATCCACGGTCGGAGCGGCACGCAGGAGGCGCTGGAAGGGCTTGGTCGCTGCTCACCGGCCTCGCGGGTCCGCCGTCGATGGTCACGAGTGAATTAAGCTCCCGACATCATGAGCAGTAGCTACCACGCCGAGCGGGCCACGCTTGTTCACCACGGCGGCGAATTCCCAGTGAGCGAGGTAGTGCTCATCGCATGGGAAGTAGACCTCCCGGGCGACCGGTCACACGCCCTGATGTCCGGCTGGACCGGAGTGGCCAAATACGCCGGGGCCGAGCTTCTCGTCATGTTCGAGGGCGCCCCGCCCCGCTATCAGACACTCCGGCTCTCGATCGACGGTGACGTGGACGCCGCTGTCGTGGTGTCCGATATCAGGGCCACGGCCGACGGCTCGTACGAATTCGTCCTCACCGGCATCGGGCCGAAACCGTGGCAGGACTGAACCGTCCACTGGCCCGCTCATTGCCGTGATCTCTTGGCGGGGACGAGCTGCGGTCTCCTCATTCTCAGCGCAGTTGCTCGGCCAGCCCGACGATGATGCCCTCCGGGCCGCGGACGTAGCAGAGCAGATAGCTGTCCTCGAACCGCGCGATCTCGCCGACGAGTTCGGCGCCGTAGGGGCGCAGGCGGGCAACGGTGTCCTCGAGGTCGTCGACGGCGAACATGACGCGGTGCGTGCCCAGAATGTTGTGCGGCCGGTTGCGCGGCCCGGCGCTGATCACCGCGGGGCTGCGGTACTTCGCCAGCTCGAGCCGGCTGTGACCGTCCGGGGTCCGGACCATCGCGATGTCACAGCGGACGCCGTCGAGTCCGGTGCACTGATCGGCGACGAGGCCCCCGACCTCCGCCCTGCCCTCCAGCTCCATGCCGAGTTCCACGAAGAACGCGATGGCTGCGTCCATGTCCTCGACGACGATGCCGACGTTGTCCATCCGCTGAATCGCCATGCCGGTTTCTCCTTCTTCCTCGTGCAGCCGGTGGTGGCCGCTGATGTCCCTGGGACGGAGCCGGTGGCCCCTTCTCGACATCCGCAGACCGCCGAACTCCGAAAGATCTGACACACCTTCCGGAGGCAGAGCGGCGCCGAATCGGGAGCAGGCCGCGAGCACCTCAGCAATCTGCGGCTGTGCGAGCGACCTGAGCACGGCCCTTTGGTCCTAACCGCTTGGGTGACAGGCACGGTTGAAGAGAACGCGGAACTGCGGTGTGCTCGATCGAAGGGTCCACCCTGCTACTTTGCGCGTTGGTGGCTTGGCCGTGACGAGAGCCCCTCATGGGACCGTCACCTCCGTGAGGGGCTCCCGCCGACCGATTCCACGCAGTTCCTCCCCGCCTTGTCAGACACGCGTGTGGCACGGAGGACCGTCTCGCTGCGAACGCGCCGGAACCGCTGCCTGACGGCCACTCAGGTAACGGTGGCGTGTTGGGGCTGAAATGACGCCCTTTTCATGAAATAGCTACTGCTATTCCTTCGCGGTCCTACGGATCGTGTTCACTGCATCATGAAGTGGAGAAGTCATGCGCAAGTTTCGCGGAGCTGCCGTAGTAGCCGCCATTCTCGGTGGCGTCGGCATGGTCGGTGCCGGGGTCGCGTCCGCCGGCAGCTGGGAGGACACGCAACTCCCGAACATCACCTGCACCCAGTCGAACGGTGACACCGAAGGCGACACCGGCCTGGGGGCCCTCCCCGCACTCACCGGCGGCGGCGGCAACGCTGACTCCCGCAACCTGCAGAACAACTGCGGCGCCGGCATCAGCGGCAACGAGCAGAGCTCCGGTGACGCCAACGGCGGCGACGCGGCCATCGCCGCTGCGTGAGGCGGTGGCCTGCGACAGCTGAAAGGCCATGGCGAAAGCCCAGGCAATCGCGGCCTTTTGAATCGGCCGACAACCGAGCAGGCCCCGCGCACGAGGTCATTGCAGCGGCTTTGGCTGGAATCTCAATGGCCGAGTCAAGCCGACGACGGGGCGTCGCCCACCGATTGGGCGGCGCCCCCGCCTGGAACAGGTTCGAGCCTCATCCCTGTCAGGTCGACCACATGGGTTCGTGAACCTCGGTCAACCCGCTTCGGACCTCGATGAGTCCGTCGAGTGGTCCGTCGGAGTTCGCCTTCGACCGCCGGTGTCCGCACCGGCACTTCGCCCGCGATGAGGCTGATCTGCTGATCCTCTTCGCCCTTCTCGCCCTTGTCAGGCTCCTCGTTCAGCACGGCGCTCGCGAAGGCATCCAGCACGACTCCCCAGGCCCCCCGCTCCCCTGCCGTGAGGCTGACCGACTCTTTCCAGTCACTCTCTGTGTATGCGCGCACTTGGCCGGGGCCGGCTCCGTAGAGATCACAGATCTCTTCGAAACGTATGGAGTGTGCTCGGTGACGAACCGCTCCTTGACACACCTCCGCCGGTCCCGACCTATGGCACGCCCGGCCAGCATCGCACCGGCCGCCGGCCCCGCAACAAGACCGTTCTCACGCTGCTGAGTCCCCTGTGACTCCCGCCTTGGCGGTGCCGTCGCCCCCTGTCATGATCCTCCTATGGCGGGGGTCTTGGAGCATGCGGCGGTGGTCGCCGTATGGGATCAGCAGAGCGTGTGGTCCCAGGCTGCCGGGCAGCTCAAGGAGCAGGTGTCGCGGGCAAGGGTGGCCGCGCTGGTGCTCGGGCTGGTGGCCGCGGCACTGGGGACGGCGGCGTCGCAGGTGATGGGGGAGAGCGAGGCGGGCGGCAGGGCGCTGGCCTTCGCCTCGGCCTTCGCCGCCGGATGCGCGCCGCTGACGGCAAGGCACGGCGGACCGGACAAGGTCAGCGACTGGACGAGGCTGCGTGCCGTCTCCGAGGCGCTCAAGGCCGAGTCGTACGTCGCGCTCGCCGGAGCCGGCGCGTACCGGGACAACGGCGAGGGCGGCCGGCTGCTGCGCGAGCGCGCCCAGAGGTTCGTCGCGGACGGCGGCGACCTGCTGCGGCACACCACCGGCATCACGCCCGTGCGCCGCCCGCTGCCCGAGGTGCGGGACACGCGGTCGTACGTGGAGCTGCGGCTGCGGCGGCAGTTGGAGGGGTACTACCGGCCGCGGGCCGCGTACATGCAGCGCAAGGTGCGACTGCACGAGCGGACCGAATTCGCGCTGGGAGGGTTCGGGGCGGTGCTGGCGGCGGTCGCGGCGACGTGGAGCGTGGAGGAGATCGCGGCATGGGTCGCGGTCGCGGCGTCGGTCGGGGTGGCGGTGACGGCGCACGCGCTGGCACAGCGGTACGCCTACCAGCAGCTGGAGTTCACACGCACCGCGGAGGAACTGGAGCGGCTGCTGGCGCGATGGCAGGACGGCCCGGAGGCGGAGCCGGAGGCCGCCGACCGGTTCGTCGCGGAGTGCGAGCACGTGATCTCGGTGCAGAACGAGGCCTGGATGATCCGCTGGACGGTCAGCTGAGGCCCTCTCGCGCACAGCGCGGCCCACTCAGCACGGCCAGCGCAGCCGCTCCCCCGGCGCGACCTCCTGCCAGTCCCGCTCGCTGATCTTGCGCGTGACCATGCCGCACAGCGAGGCGACCCGTCCGCCCGGCGTGACGTCGACGACGGAGGTGCCGAAGCGCCCGGCCGTCACGAGGGTGTCGCCGTCCGGCGCGATGCGTACGGCTCCCCGGTTGTGCACAGTGGCGAGTCGGGGGCCGACCGGCCTGCGGCTGCTCAGATCCCACAGCGTCACGGGCAGCTCGCCGGCGAGCCCGCCGTCGGGACTGCCCACGACCGCGAGCCGTCGCCCGTCGGGGCTGAACTGCACGTCGCCCGCGCCTCCTTCGGGCACGAACTCGCTCCCGCTCCTCTTGCCGCTGCGCAGGTTCCACAGGGAGACGGAACGGCCTCCGTGCGTCGTGGCCAGCGTCCTGCCGTCCGGGCTGAAGGCCGCGCCGTACGCCTCGTGGAAGGTGCGCAGCCGGTCGCCGGAGTCCGTGTCCCACACGCCGACCGTGCCCTGGCGGCTCACGGTGGCGAGCTTCGTGCCGTCCTCGCTGAGCACGGCGTGGTCGGCGTAGCCGTCGGTCTTCGCGACCGTACGGGGCTTCTCGCCGGAGTCGGCCAGGTCCCACTCGACGACCTTGTACGCGCCGGTGAGCGCACCGTAGAGCTTCTTGCCCCCGGGGGAGAACATCAGATCCCCGACGTGGTTCCTGGAATCCTCGCCCGCGTCGAGCCGGGCGACTCGCTTGCCGTCCCGTGTGCGGAAGACCTCGACGCTGAGCTCCGACGGCTCATCGTGGTCCCGGTCTGCCGGCGCGTGCATCACGGCCACCGCGAGCAGCGAGCCGCTCCGGTCGAACGCGAGCGCGCCCTTGATGCCGTCGAGCTGGAACGAGCCGGTGCGGCGGCCTGCACGCGTGTCCCAAGTGCTCACGGACTCGCCGGTGGCCGAAGCGACGGTGCGAGCGTCGGGACTGATCGCGTAGGGGTCGTCCTTCCCCGGGACCGGCAGCTTTCTGCTGACCCGGCCAGGACCGTCCTCGCCCCAGAGCACCACGGATCCGTCGGCGGCCGCCGACGCGTGCAGCGAGCCGTCCGGGGTCGCCGACCGGGCGTTGGACCAGGCCGGTTCGAACTTCGGTGCCCTCCCGTCCCTGCCCTCCTCTATCGCCTTCTCGACGTTGCTCGCGGACGCGATACGGCGGTTCTCCAGCAGGTCCCACATCTCGAAGGGCTCCTTGCCGTCCTCGGCGAGCACCGCGTAGCGCCCGTCGAACACGGCGGGGCCGCCCGCCCGCTGCCAGGACGCCACGGCCTTGCCGGGCACCGGCACGCGTGGCTTCGCCTCGCCCGGCTCGTAGACGCGGGCCTCGCCGTCGACGTTGAAGAGCGCTCCGTCCCGGGTGGTGAAGGCCACGAAGCTGGCGCTGTCGGCATCGGCGTCCAATTCGGTGCTGCCGCCCTCCTCTTCGGCGCCGGAGTCGGTGAGATGCCGAAGCACGAAGTCATCGCCGTCCTCGCACAGGACGCTGCGCCCCGAGGGCGACATGGTCCCGAAGCAGCCGGACTGATCGGCGAGGCGGTGGCGGCGCACGTCCCAGACGACCTCGTCGGACTCGTTCGCGGAGCTGGACCATCCGCTGAGCAGCAGGCGCTTGCCGTCGGGACTCAGCTGTCCGTCCGTGATCTGCCCGAAGGAGACGCCCGCCTCCGCTGTCGAGAAGCGGTCCTTGACGGTCAGCTTCGCGGTGTCGACCAGGTCGACGCGCCGCCTGTCGTTCGACTGCAGCGCCACCGTCCGGCCGTCCCCCGACAGAGCGGTGTGGCCTCCGTCCCCGGAGTGGAGCAGGCTGCCCTCCAGCAGCCCCCGGCTCCGCGCCCGCTTCACGTCCCAGACCTCGGTGGTCTCTCCCCGGTCGATGATGAGGAGGTCTCCCTTCCTGCTGAGGGCCACGTCCTGCACCGGTGCGCCGCGCGGTGCGATGACGGTGCGCACCGCGTCGTACGCGTCCAGCCGCTCGGCTATCGCGCTCCGCGCCTCGGCGGTGTCCGCCTGGCCGCGGGCGGCCAGCGCGTACTGGAGCGACTTCTCCGGGTCGGTCCCGGCAACGTCCCCGGAGAGGGCCGCCAGCTTCCGGGACAGCGCCGTCCGGTACTGGTTCTCCGCACCCGCCTGCCCTGCGGCAACGAGCCCGGACAGGGCGACGACCACCGCCGTGCCCGCCGCCAGAAGCGACCGGGCACGCAGCGTCCGACGCCTCACGGACCGGCGGCTCTCGTCCAGATAACGCCGCTGCTTCTCGGTGAGCCCGGTGTGGAAGTCCGCCTCGTCCGGGGCGTGCTGCTGCCACGCCTCGGCGACGGACAGCTCCTCGGACCGCAGCAGCAGCCCCTCGGCGCGGCCGCTCTCCCACCACTGGTGCGCCAGGTTCGTCAGCCGCGAGTGGAAGGCCACCCACCGGTGTTGCTGGTGTACGAAGTCGGCGATGTCGGCGACGCCCTGGGCGAGTTCCTCCTCGTCGGGCTCCACCAGCGGCAGCTTCTGGTACGCCGTCAGCTCGCCCCAGCCGCGCTCCCGCATCAGTCCGCTGGTGCTGCTGCGCTCCAGCTCCGGGTCGATCACCACGGGGAGGATGCGCTTGCGCAGCTCCATCGCCTGTCGGCACTCGTCCCAGCAGTGCGTGGACGACAGGGCCTCCCGGCTCAGCAGTACGACGAACGCGTCGGAGGTGCGGACGGCCCGCGCGATGGATTCGCGCCACTCCTCCGACGGGTTGATCGCCTGCCAGTCCACCCACAGCTCGCCCAGCCGCTCCTGAAGGCCCGGGGAGAGCCTGCGGGCGAAGTCGGTGTCCTTGCGGGAGTAGCTGAGGAAGACCTTGCCGGTGGGCCCGGCGGGCGCCTCGTACGTACCTGCGGCGGCCTCGAACGGGTCCGTCGCCGCCGCGGTACGCCGCAGCGCGTTCCGCATCAGAAGGGCGCAGCCGGCGGCCAGCAGCGCGGCGGCGCCGACGAGGAAGGCCCAATACCACTGCCGGTCGTACGTGGGGCCGAACAGGCTGGAGGCGAGCTGCGCGTCGGCCCACCGCACGCCCTTCTCGATCCGAGCCGTGGCCGGCTGCCGGTTCCCGGTGCCCACACCGCGCGCCGCCCAGCCCAGCGCCCACACGTACAGCCCGGACAGGACGGCGATGAGCGCCGCCCTGGCGGCAAGCGCCGGCACCGACAGCACCCGCCCGCGCAGCGCCGTCCCGCCCGGCACCGTGCCCGCCGCCGTGCCCGCCTCCCCCGGCCCGTCGGGGACGTCCGCGGGACGGATCTCGACGGCGGCGGGACGGACCTCGACGGCGGCGGCCACGAGGCAGGCGGCGATCCCCATGGGCAGCAGCACGGCCATGAGCCACCAGAGAACCGGCCACCGCGACGACGTCGCCAGGAGCGCCACGCCGCCGAGGGCCACCAGCGCCACAGGAAGCGCGACCGTCTCCACGCGCAGCAGCCGCCCCCACGACCACCCGTAGGTGACGCGGATCTTCCTCCAACCCCACAGGACCGCGGTCGAGGGGAAGGGAAAGAAGACGGTGATGGGGATCAGCAGCCCGCACAGCGCCAGCCAGGGCCCCAGAAACGGCAGGAAGACGCCCCAGCACGCCAGGCAGGACACCAGCCAGGACGCTGCCCCGCTCGACCCCAGCCGCTTCAACCGCCCTAAGGCCGCTGAGAGTTCCCCCATGATCACGCTCACAGAACCGGCCACATCCGCCCCCCACCCCTCAGTCAGCCCCCATCGCCGGCCGCGAAGTCTAGGCCGTTTCTCCGGATAATCTGATCGATGGTCTGGGCGGGTGTGCCGTCAACTGACGTGCAGTGGGCGGGAATTGGGCCGTTGCTGCCCGCCCGTTCGCCGAGGCGGGGTGGACGGTGGCGTGATCACCGACAGGTGATTCGACGCGATCGCCTTCAAGTACCGCACCGGATGCGCATGGATGGACCTGCCCGAGAAGTTCGGCTCCTGGAAGGGCATTCGCATCCGTCTGCGCAGGTGGGCGGCCGACGGCACGTGAGGAAAGGTCAAAGAGGCCGGTTCCAAGATCGGAACCGGCCTCTGAACTTGTATTTCTCTGGAGCCGCCTGTCGGATTCGAACCGACGACCTTCTGTTTACAAGACAGATGCTCTAACCAGCTGAGCTAAGGCGGCGGGCTGGCGTGCCCGTGCAGTGTACCCACCCCGTGACGGCCGTCCGCGATGCGGTTTCGTTGCTGCTCGAGGGCTGACAAGACACACACCGGCGGGTTAGCGTCACCGCACGTTCACAGCAGTGAAACGTACTCCCTTTACGACGGATCGTCCGGCACGTACCTGCCGGTGAAGGAGACAGCATCATGGCTACGGTCACGTACGACTCCGCTACGCGGATCTACCCCGGCGGAGACAAGCCCGCCGTCGACAAGCTCGACATCGGCATCGAGGACGGCGAGTTCCTCGTACTGGTCGGCCCCTCCGGTTGCGGCAAGTCCACCTCCCTGCGCATGCTCGCGGGTCTCGAGGACGTCAACGAAGGTTCCATACGCATCGGCGACCGCGACGTCACGCACCTGCCGCCCAAGGACCGGGACATCGCCATGGTGTTCCAGAACTACGCGCTCTACCCGCACATGTCCGTCGCGGACAACATGGGCTTCGCGCTCAAGATCGCGGGTGTGAACAAGTCCGAGATCCGCAAGAAGGTCGAGGACGCGGCGAAGATCCTCGACCTCACGGACTACCTGCACCGCAAGCCCAAGGCGCTCTCCGGTGGTCAGCGCCAGCGTGTGGCGATGGGCCGCGCGATCGTGCGTGAGCCGCAGGTGTTCCTCATGGACGAGCCGCTGTCGAACCTCGACGCGAAGCTCCGCGTGCAGACCCGTACGCAGATCGCCGGCCTCCAGCGCCGCCTGGGCATCACGACCGTGTACGTCACCCACGACCAGGTCGAGGCCATGACCATGGGTGACCGGGTGGCCGTCCTGAAGGACGGGCTGCTGCAGCAGGTCGACACCCCGCGTCACATGTACGACCGCCCCGCGAACCTCTTCGTCGCCGGCTTCATCGGCTCCCCCGCCATGAACCTGGTCGAGGTGCCGATCACCGACGGCGGTGTGAAGTTCGGCAACAGCGTCGTTCCGGTCGAGCGCGAGGCGCTGTCCGCGGCCGTCGAGAAGGGCGACAAGACGGTGACGGTCGGCGTGCGCCCCGAGCACTTCGACGTGGTGAACGGCGACGGCTCCGACAAGGCCCTGTCCAAGGACGAGCCGGCGGGTGTGGCGGTCACCGTCAACGTCGTCGAGGAGCTCGGCGCGGACGGCTACATCTACGGCACGGCCAAGGTCGGCGCCGACGACTGCGACCTCGTGGTGCGTGTCTCCGGTCGGCAGGTGCCCGAGAAGGGCGCCGTCGTGAACGTGGTGCCGCGCGGTGGCGAGACGCACGTCTTCTCGACCTCCAGCGGTGAGCGTCTCAGCGACTGACGCACGCACCCGCGCGCACCCGCACGCACCTCAGCGCAACCAAGGGGGCCGCACGCCTCGGCAACAGCCGGGCGTGCGGCCTCTTTTCGGCTCTTTCCGGGCGATACCGCTCCGTGCGTCAACACCCGTTGATAACGCGCCTGTGCGCCGTCGCTCAGCAGAGTGACCGAATGTCGCCAAATCACCACTCTTCGCTACGATCGCTGGCGTGAACCACGCAGCCCGCCGAATCGGCCGATCTCTAGCTCTCGTTCTTCCTGTCGTACTCGTCCTGTCCGGGACACTCGCCGTCGCCCGCGTCCCGTGGAGTTCGTCCTCCGGCACGCAGATGCTCACGGCTTCCGAGCACAGGGCGTCCACGAAGGCGACCTCCCGTGCCCCCCAGGACGTGCTGCGCGACCGCCTCGTCGCCGAGCTGCAGGAGAAGGACCCGGGAGTGGCGCTGACCGGCCTCCAGCAGGAGATGGCGCAGCGCCCGTCGCTGGCCAGGCACTGCACGTCGATCGCCAGGGCGCTCGGGCGTGCGGCCGTGCAGAAGTACGGCAGCGTGCAGCGCGCCAGCCGCTACTCGCGTCCCGTCTGCGACACGTCCTTCGCCACCGGCGCGTCCCGGATGCGCTGAGGCGCGGAACAAGCAATGCGCTGAGGCGCGGAACAACCGATGTGCTGACCGCCCGCCTGCCGACGACGGCAGAGCGGGCGCCCCGCATAGGGTGCGCTGCATGATGCAGCTCCCCACGCAAGCCGTGATCCTGGCCGGTGGCCAGGGGACGCGGCTTCGTCCGTACACCGACGACCGTCCCAAGCCGATGGTCGAGATCCCCGGCACCGGAATCCCCATCATCGGGCACCAGTTGGCCTGGCTGGCGACCGAGGGCGTCACCGATGTCGTCGTCTCCTGCGGCCACTTGGCCGATGTGCTGGACGACTGGCTGGCGAAGGCCGAGATTCCGGTGCCCTCGGGACGAAGTCCCCTCCGGACGACGGTCGTTGTGGAGGACAAGCCGCTGGGCCGCGGAGGCGGACTCAAATACGCGGCCGCCTCGCTGCCCCGGCCCGACGAGCCCTGGTACGCCACCAACGGGGACATCTGGACACGCTTCGCGCTGCGGGAGATGGCCGCGTTCCACGGGGAGCGGGACGCCGCCGCGACGCTCGCCCTGGCCCGTCCGCGCATCCCGTGGGGAGCGGTGGAGACGGATCCCTTCGGCCATGTCCTCGACTTCATCGAAGCTCCCCCGTCGCCGTACCTCGTCAACGCCGGTGTGTACGTGTTCTCTTCGTCCTTCGCCGGGCTGCTGCCGGAGCGCGGCGACCATGAACGTACGACGTTCCCTCGGCTCGCCCGCGAACGCCTGCTCGCGGGCTTCCAGTTGCCGCAAGGTGCCTACTGGCGGGCCATCGACACCGCCAAGGATCTGGAAGAAGCAGCAAAGGAGTTGAGGAACGCGCAGGGAGCCCCCCAGAAGCAGTGAGGGCTCCCTGCGTTGTTCGCGCTCGTCGCGGCGGGCCGTTTTGCCGTGTTCCCGTCGGCCCGGGCCAGGTGCCTCGTACGCCGGCCCGGGCGCGCGGTCAGCCCAGGAGGCCGCCCAGGCCTCCCCCGCTACCGCCGGAGGACGATCCGCCACCGCCGCCGGACGACGAACCCCCGCCGCCGCCACCGGAGTTGGATCCGCCCTGCGCACCGCCGCCGGTGCCGCCGCCCGAAGTCGAGCTGCCGCCCTGCGTGGCTTGTGCGCCGGGCGCCGACTGCCGCGGTGGCTGCGCACCGGGGACGGTCTCCCTCGGCACCTGCACGGTCTCGCGCTGGCTGGGACTGGACGTGTCCCCGCGCCGGTCGTCGGCCGAGGCCGAGGAGGACGGGCTGCCGGAACGGCCGCTGTCCGCATCGGCGCCCCGTGAGTGCCCGCCGGCGGGACGCCCGCTGTCGGTCCGGTCGTCCGGGTCCGTGGGGAGGGGCGAGCCGGGCAGCTGGTTGACGGGCGGGCCGCCGGGCTCGGGCACCTTGGCCGTGTGCGCGGAACGTACGGCACCGCCCAGCATCGAGCCGGTCAGCATCGCGATCCCGGCGACGACGGACGCGATCACGGCGCCACGGCGCAGCACTCTCATGCGCAGGTCGCGCAGTTCGGCGCGCGGGCCGAGCTTCCGCCACGCGTCGGCGGCGAGCCTGCCGTCGACGGAGTAGACGGGCGCGCCCGCGATGAGCAGCGGGCTCCACGCGGCGAGGAGAATGATGTCCGGCGCCTCGTACGCGGGTCCCGAGCTCCAGCTCACCGTCATCAGCAGCGCCGCGGACAGCAGCGCGCCGAGCGCCGCGGCGAGGCGCTGCCAGAGCCCGCACACCGTCAGCACGCCGATGATGATCTGGAGGAAGGCGACCGTCAGCCCGGAGCCGACGGGGTGTGCCAGCGCGAAGTCCCGCAGCGGGGAGGCGATGGCCCAGGGTTCGAGCGACCGCAGCCACGTCACCATGGAGCCGCGGGCGTCGCCGTCGAAGTAGACCGGGTCGCACAGCTTGCCCATGCCGGCGTAGACCGAGATGAAGCCGAGGAAGATCCGCATGGGCAGCAGCACGACGCCGAGGTTCATGCGGCGGCCGGGATAGTACGCCTGGCGGCGTGCTCCGGCGGCTGCCGGGGCCTGGGAGCCGGTGCGGTCGGCGTCCTCGGGGTCTGCGTGCGCGAGGGGCTGCCTGCCCCGGCGGTTGTACGCGCCGCTCTCCCCGTACTCGGAGAACCCGGCGTACTCGCCGAAGTCCCCGTTCTCGCCGCTCTCGTCGTATTCGACGTACGGGTCGTAGGCGCCGGGTTCCGGACCGTCGAAGGCTCCGCGTGTGGGGCGTACTCCGTGCAGCAGGGACTGCGGCTGTGTCGTCTCGGGCGGGCGCGCCCCGCGCTGGCCGATGACCGCCGGCGGGGCGATGGCGTCCTCGTCGATCCGCGGCAGCACCTGGGTCGTGGAGGCGGCGGTCTCCGCGGGCCCGCGGTGGCCGGGGCGCGCGACGTGGGACAGCCGGGTCGCGGCGGTGTCGTCGGCGTCCGTGTGCACGCCCCAGACGACGGACGTTCCGGACGTGCCCGGCGACGCGCCCGCCGTCCCGGGCCCGTTGGCGGAGAACGATCCCGGAACCGCGCCCGGGACCGTTCCGGAGGCGTGAATTCCGGACACGGCAGGGACGGAGCCGGTGGTGACGGGGTCGGCGGCGGGCGGCGCGAGCTGCACCCGGAAGCTCGCGTGAGTGACGACGACCTCTGCCGGATCGGAGGGGACCTTGACCGTGCTCAGGCCGGTGTCGTCGTCGAAGAAACCGCTCGGGCCGCCCTGTTGGGTGTCCCCAGGACGCCGGCCCGAGGGGTCGGGCGTGCGGGGTGTTCTGGTGTCCACACTCCACTAACCGAGTGACGGACGCTTAAGACACTGCCTTGACCGCCCCGATCTGTCCGAGGCCCGTCAAGGCCGTCGAGCTGCCGCGACCGCGAGCCCGTGGCGCCTTCGAGCGGGAGGCTCGGCCCCGACTCCCGTCCCCAGGCGGCCGGTTCGGGTCCCGCCGTCGTCAACCCCTGCGCCGCGCCGCCTCGTAGAGCACCACGCCCGCGGCGACGCCTGCGTTCAGCGACTCGGCGCCGCCCGGCATCGGGATCCGCACGCGTACGTCACAGGTCTCGCCGACCAGCCGGGACAGGCCCTTGCCCTCGCTCCCGACGACGACCACGACCGGCCCCTCCAGCACGTCCAGTTCCGGGAGTTCGACGTCGCCGTCCGCCGCGAGGCCCACCACCATCATTCCGGCCTTCTGGTAACTCTCCAGCGCACGCGTGAGGTTGGCGGCGCGCGCGACCGGAGTGTGCGCCGCCGTGCCCGCGGAGGTCTTCCACGCCCCGGCCGTCATCCCGGCGGCCCGGCGCTCCGGCACGACGACGCCGTGCCCGCCGAAGGCCGAGGCGGAGCGCACGACCGCGCCGAGATTGCGCGGATCGGTGATCCCGTCCAGCGCGACGATCAGCGGGTCCTCGCCCTCGTCGTAGGCGGCGGCCGCCAGATCGTCCGGGTGCGCGTACTCGTACTCCGGCACCTGGAGCACAAGTCCCTGGTGGTGCAGGCCCCTTGTCATGCGGTCCAGTTCGGGCCTGGGCGCCTCCATGAGGTTGATGCCGCCGTCCTCGCCGGCCAGCCGCACCGCCTCGCGGACCCGTTCGTCGTTGTCGATGAACTGCTGCACGTACAGCGTCGACGCCGGTACGTGCTCGCGCAGCGCCTCGACCACCGAGTTGCGGCCGACGACCAGTTCCGAGGCGCTCTTGCCGCTGGCCTTGCGCGGACGGCCCTGCGCGCGCCGGGCCTTGGCCTGCGCCGCGCGCTGCTTGGCGTGCCCCTTGCGCATCTCGGCGGGCGGCGTGGGGCCCTTGCCTTCGAGCCCGCGGCGCCGCTGGCCGCCGCTGCCGACCTGCGCGCCCTTCTTGTTGGACGTACGCCGGTTGGGGCGCTGGCTGTTCCCGGCCATCGGGCACCTGCTTCTCTGCTGGTCTGCTGCTGATTCGTCTGCCGGATTCCCGGCGGCTGCTGCCGGCCGTCTGCCGTGGCGGCGGGCAACGCACGCTCGCGGGGCGCGGAGGCCGCCGCCTCCCGCCATTATTCAGGAGGACAGGGCCCACCGAAGAAGTGGATCAACGGTGGGCTCCCCTCTCACGGCCGCGGTTCGGCGGCCGCGATCACGGTTTCAGTGGCTGCCGCTGCCGCCGAGTTCCCAGCGCGGCCCCGACGGGGTGTCCTCGATGACCAGCCCCGCCTGCTTCAGCTCGTCACGGATGGCGTCCGCCGTGGCGTAGTCCTTGCGCTGGCGCGCGGCCTGCCGCTGGTCGAGCACGAGGCGGACCAGCGAGTCCACGACGTCGCGCAGCTCGCCGCCCCGCCCGGCGCCCGTCGCCGTGGACTGCCAGCGCGGGTCGAGCGGGTCGAGGCCGAGGACGCCGAGCATCGCCCGCACGTCCGCGAACGCCTTGACGGTGGCGTCCTTCTCGTCCCCGCTCATGGCGGCGTTCCCGTGCCGGACGGTCGTGTGCACGACGGCCAGCGCCTGCGGGACCCCGAAGTCGTCGTCCATCGCCTCCGCGAAGGCCGCCGGGACCTCGGACGCGGGAGCAACATCGCCGACCGCCTCGCCCGCGCGCTGCAGGAAGCCCTCGATGCGGCCGAAGGCGGCCTCCGCCTCGCGCAGCGACTCCTCGCTGTACTCGATCGTGGAGCGGTAGTGGGGCGAAGCCAGGTAGTAGCGCAGCACGATGGGGCGCCAGTGCTTGACCATCTCGCTGACGAGCACCGAGTTGCCCAGCGACTTGCTCATCTTCTCGCCGCTCATGGTGACCCAGGCGTTGTGCGCCCAGTAGCGCGCGAATTCGTCGCCGAACGCCTTCGACTGCGCGATCTCGTTCTCGTGGTGCGGGAAGACCAGGTCGACTCCCCCGCCGTGCAGGTCGAAGGACGAGCCGAGGTACTTGTGCGCCATGGCCGAGCACTCCAGGTGCCAGCCGGGACGGCCGCGGCCCCACGGCGTCTCCCAGCTCGGCTCGCCGGGCTTGGCGGCCTTCCACATGGCGAAGTCGCGGGGGTCCCGCTTGCCGGTCTCGCCCTCGCCCTCGGGCTGGAGCAGGCTGTCCAGATCCTGGTTGGACAGCCGGAGATAGTCCGCGTACGAGCGGACGTCGAAGTACACGTTCCCGTCCGCCGCGTAGGCGTGGCCCTTGTCGATGAGGGCGCGCATCATCTCGATCATCTCGGGGACGTGGCCCGTTGCCCGCGGCTCGTACGTGGGCGGCAGGCAGCCGAGCGCGTCGTACGCGGCGGTGAACGCGCGCTCGTTGTCGTAGCCGATCGCCCACCAGGGACGGTTCTGCTCGACGGCCTTCACGATGATCTTGTCGTCGATGTCGGTCACGTTCCGCACGAACGTGACGTCGTAGCCGCGGTGGGCGAACCAGCGGCGCATGATGTCGAAGTTGAGCCCCGACCTGATGTGCCCGATGTGCGGGGCAGCCTGCACGGTGGCACCACACAGGTAGATCGAGACATGGCCCGGCGTCTGGGGGACGAAGTCGCGGATCTGCCGGCTGCTGGTGTCGTACAGGCGAATACTCACGCGACCAGGGTAGTGGGCCCGTGAGGGCGGCCGTCCCGCACACCGGGCTCGCGGCAGACCCCTGGCATACGTGAGGGAATGCCGGGAGCCGGGTGTCAGGTCTGTCAGAGGCGTCCGGTGATCTTCCTGGGCGTGACGCGCACGACGACCCTCTCGGCGTCCTGCGTCCAACGCGGGTTGAAATCGGCGTAGTTCTTCCCCGTGTACTTCTGGGCCAGTTCGTCGATCAGCTCCGGGCCGCCCTCGGTGGTGACAGTGGCGGTGCCGCGGATCTCCGCGTACGTGTACGGGTTGTCAGCGGGCTGCACCATGACGCTGACCCGGGGGTCCCGCCGGAGGTTCAGGGTCTTGCGGCGGTCGGTCGTGGTGGAGATCAGCAATTCGTCCCCGTCGCGCTTCACCCATACCGGTGACACCTGCGGGCTTCCGTCGGGCTGGATCGTCGCCAGGTCGACGAAGACGGGAGAGTCCAGAACCTGCTTGAGGCCGTCGGAGATCTGTGCTGCTGCCACTGGGGTCGCCTTCTCTCGGAGGATCGTCGCTGTCTGCGGCATGTGCCGTGTCACGTACAAGGCGTGCCACGTCCGTGTCACCTGCAACGGGCATCCGGGGCCCGGTGTTCCGGGCCCCGCTCAGCGTCACTCCTGTGGGCCTGGGCCTCAGTCGGCTGCGGGAGGCGGCAGCACCAGGGCGGTCGCCAGGGCCGCGAGACCCTCGCCGCGACCGGTCAGGCCCAGCCCGTCCGTCGTCGTACCGGAGACGGAGACCGGGGCGCCGACCGCGGCGGACAGGGCACGCCGGGCCTCGTCGCGCCGCTTGCCGATCTTGGGCCGCACGCCGATGACCTGGATCGCCACGTTGCCGATGGTGAAGCCCTCCGCACGCACGATCCGCGCGGCCTCCGTGAGCAGACTGACGCCTGACGCACCGGCCCACTCCGGGCGGCCGGTGCCGAAGTGGGCACCGAGGTCACCGAGGCCGGCCGCGGAGAAGAGGGCGTCGCATGCCGCGTGCGCGGCGACGTCGCCGTCGGAGTGCCCGGCGAGGCCGTAACGCTCCCCCTCCCAGAGCAGACCGGCGCACCACAGTTCGCGCCCCTCCTCGAAGGCGTGCACATCCGTGCCGATGCCGACCAGTGGGAGGGCGGGTGCCTGTCGCTCAGAAGCCATCGGTCGCACGCCTCCTCGCCAGGACGGCCTCGGCGAGCACCAGGTCCAGCGGCCGCGTCACCTTGAACGCCTCGTCGTGACCCGGAACCACCACGACCTCGACGCCGAGGCGCTCGACCATGCCGGCGTCGTCCGTCGCGCCGTCGCCCTCGCGGGCCACCTGGGCGTGCGCCGCGGCGAGCACCTTCAGCTCGAAGCCCTGCGGGGTCTGTACGGCCCTCAGCCGCGAACGCTCGGGAGTGCCCGTCACCGGCTCGGGTTCGCCGCCGGTGCGGACCTGGACCTCCTTGACCGTGTCAGGGACGGGCAGCGCGGGCACGACGGCGGGCGCCCCCTCCCGCACGGCCGCCGCCACGGCCTCCACGGTCTCGACCGGCACCAGCGGACGGGCAGCGTCGTGCACGAGCACGGAATCGACGCCATCGGGGAGAGCCGCGAGGCCCAGGCGCACCGAGTCCTGACGGGTCTCACCGCCGGGGACGACCACGACATCGGTCGCGGTCTCCCCTGCGGCGTTGTGCTCGTCCAGGAGGCGCCGGACCTCGTCGGCGCCGTCGGGCGGTGCGACCACGACGACGAGGGAGACGGCACGCGAGCGGGCCATGGCACGCACGGCGTGCACCAGCATCGGCGTCCCACTCAGCGCACGCAGTGCCTTCGGGGCGCCCGGGCCGAGGCGGAGCCCGCGCCCGGCGGCCGGGATGACGGCGGCGGTGCGGTGCCCTGGCCGCCCGGCAGCGGGGTCGGTCGCGGGGTCGGCGGCGCGGTCGGCGGCGCGGTCGGACGCGGGCCGGGCGGCCGGAGTCCTGCCGGGCTGTTCGGCCTGCGCTGCCTGCTCTGAGTCGTGGCTTGCTCCGTCCGGGCGGCCGGAACGCGACTCGCCCGCGGATTGGATTGACATCGGTTGCACGTTCAGGTTTGTGTCCTCAGCCGGTGTGGGTATGGCCTGGGCGTACCCCCCGACGCAGGTCGGGGGCGTGCCGGGCGCGAAGCCTTGACCGGCCCTTCCGTGATTTCCGGTCGAGGCGATTGCCCGGGCCCGGCACGCCTTTGACAGGCGTCGAGACCGTGCCGGGCGTCCGGCACGGCGAGCAGTAGTGAGGTTACTGAACGCTGTCGGGGGCCGCTTGCATAGCGTAGACATGCCGCAGCGCCCGGCGACTGACGTCGTCACTCGGGCACTGCGGCACAGCCTTGCTCTACTGCTGCTCAGACTTACTGACTACTGGGCTTGCTCACTCGTGCTGGGAGGCCGGCTGCGCGCCGTCCCTCTTCGTCGCTCGCGCGGTCAGGACGCGAGAACTTCGTCGAGCAGTGCCTCTGCCTTGTCCTCGTTCGTGTTCTCCGCGAGAGCCAGCTCGCTCACCAGAATCTGGCGGGCCTTGGCGAGCATCCTCTTCTCGCCGGCGGAGAGTCCGCGCTCACGCTCACGGCGCCACAGGTCGCGCACGACCTCCGCCACCTTGATCACGTCGCCGGACGCCAGCTTCTCGAGATTCGCCTTGTAGCGCCGGGACCAGTTGGTCGGCTCCTCGGCATACGGTGCGCGGAGCACCTCGAAGACCCTGTCCAGCCCGTCCGAACCGACCACATCTCGTACGCCCACGAACTCCGCATTGTCCGCTGGCACACGAACCGTCAAGTCGCCCTGCGCAACCTTCAGAACCAAGTAGGTCTTGTCCACGCCTTTGATCTGGCGAGTTTCGATAGCCTCGATCAGCGCGGCCCCGTGATGGGGATAGACCACGGTGTCGCCAACCTTGAACGTCATGTGTCAGGTACCCCTTCCGTGGCTATCCAGAGTAACACGGAATCGGGCTCTTCTGAATGGCGTTTTCGCAGGTCAGGCCGCATCTCGGGGCTTGACAAGCGGCCCTGTTACGTGCTGCGGCCAGTCATCTGGAACAGGTATTCGCAGGTCGGGGCACTTCTGAACGGGCATCGAAACACAACGGACACGTCTGAAGAGGGTGCTTCAGAAAGCATCAGCCGTCCGTTTTGTCCTGCTGTAAGTCGTCGCCCGTTCGGCCCTCTTCACCGCTTCACGGACTTTCCCAAGAATTGATCAGCAGTTCCGCTGATCAATTCACAAGCCGTTCGCATTCTTTCCCCGGAAACGTCCTCACCCGGCGCGCAGCCCACGCGCGCTCCCGCGTACGCACCGGCCCGTACGGCGCGCGGCAGGAGGGCCGGGTGCGGGGGTCCGCGAAGCGCTCGGTAATCTGGCCGCGCCACAGATCAAAGTATCCGCCCGCAGCCGTCCCGTAGTTCGGCCGCCAGAGCTCGCCCAGGAGTTGCCGCCGCCGTGAGCAGCAGCATTCGACGCGGCACCCTTGCCGCCACAGCCCTCGCGCTCGCCGTCGTCACACTGTCCGCGTGCGCCGCGGGGCACGACGCTCAGACGCTGGAGGTCAAGCCGGACAATGCCGCGACCTCCGAAGGCTCCATCAAGGTCCAGAATGTCGCCATCGTCACACCGGACAGCGGGCAGGGCCCCTCTGCGGTGACGGGCCGCATCTTCAACCAGGGCTCCAAGGACGAGACCCTGGCGGAGATCACCGTCAAGGGTGCCGGTGCCCGCGTGAAGCTCCGCCCGGCGAAGGGCGAGAAGGACCTCACGGTGCCGGCCGGCGGTTCGCTCGCGCTGGGCGGCAAGGGCAACGCCTCGGCCGTGCTGCCCGAGTCCACGTCGGGCACCATGCGGGACGGCAACGCCCAGCCCGTCTCGTTCGACCTGAGCCGCACCGGCAAGATCTCGCTGCGGGCGACGGTCGTGCCCGCGCACGGCGACTACGCGAAGTTCGGCCCGACGGTCGCCCCGTCGCCCAGCACTTCCTCGGGCACGCCGTCCGGCTCGCCTTCGCCCGGTTCGGAGTCGGCCTCGCCGTCGGAATCCTCGTCCGAGAGCCCGTCGGAGGACGCCAAGCAGTCCGGGTCGCCGGCCCCCGATGAAGACGCCGCGGAGGAGGAGGCCGAGCACGAGGCCGAGGGCCACGCCGCGGGGCACTGAGCCGCCCGCTACACCCGCAGCACACACACCTGAGGCCCCGCCGTACAGCTCGTACGGGCGGGGCCTCAGGCGTTTCGTGCCTGCGCTCTCTAGGGCTCGAACTTGTAGCCCAGGCCCCGCACCGTCACCAGGTAACGCGGGGCGCCCGGGTCGGGCTCGATCTTGGCGCGGAGGCGCTTGACGTGGACGTCGAGGGTCTTGGTGTCGCCCACGTAGTCGGCGCCCCAGACCCGGTCGATCAGCTGCATCCGCGTGAGCACCCGGCCCGCGTTGCGCAGCAGCATCTCCAGCAGGTCGAACTCCTTCAGCGGGAGGTCGATCTTGCTGCCGGCCACGGTGACGACGTGCCTGTCCACGTCCATGCGGACGGGGCCGGCCTCCAGGGCCGCCGGGGTGACCTCTTCCGGCTCGCCCTGACGGCGCAGCACGGCCCGGACACGCGCGACCAGTTCGCGCGAGGAGAAGGGCTTGGTCACGTAGTCGTCGGCTCCTATCTCCAGGCCGACGACCTTGTCGATCTCGCTGTCCTTGGCGGTGACCATGATCACCGGAACGTTGGAGCGGCCGCGCAGCTGGCGGCACACCTCGGTGCCGGGCAGCCCCGGCAGCATCAGGTCGAGCAGCACCAGGTCGGCGCCGTTGCGTTCGAACTCGTCCAGCCCGTCGGGGCCGGTGGATGCGACGGCTACCTCGAAGCCTTCCTTGCGCAGCATGTACGACAGTGCGTCGCTGAACGATTCTTCGTCCTCGACGACGAGCACTCGGGTCACGGGAGGACCTCCGGGGCGGTTTCAGGGGCGCGCAGCAGACCGCGCGGCGTTGTGAACGGAGATGGGGAGGGACTGGAAAAGGAAGTGGGAGAGGGAGAAGAAGGGGAAAGGGAGGAAGGGGTAGCGGGGGTGGCACGGGAAGCCGGTGGGGGTTCGCCCGAGCGGGTCGCGGAAGCGGAGTCCCCGGGCTCGGAGGAGCCGCGGCGGTGCCGGTGCTGGTCCGGATCCGCGGGCTCCGCCGGGCCGGTGGGTTCGCCCGGGCCGGCCTGAGCGGCGTGATCGGCCGGGTCGGCCTCGCCGGCCTCGTCCAGGGAGTCCGCCGCCTCCTCGAAGTCCTCCAGCTCCTCGTCGACGTCCTCGGACGGGCTTCCGCCGCGGCGCTCCTGCGACTCCGCGCCGCTCCGTCCGGGTCCGCCCTCCGGCAGCCGGAGCGTGAACGTGGAGCCCTGTCCTTCGGCGCTCCACACGGTGACCTCGCCGCCGTGCGACGCTGCCACATGCTTGACGATGGCCAGTCCCAGGCCGGTGCCGCCGGTGGCACGGGAGCGGGCCGGGTCCACACGGTAGAACCGCTCGAAGACCCGCTCCTTGTCCCGCTCGGAGATGCCGATGCCCTGGTCGCTGACCGATATCTCGATGAAGTCCCCGCCGGGGGCCGCCACCCGGCGCCCGGCGATGCCGACGCGGGTGCGGGCGGGCGAGTAGTTCACGGCGTTCTCGACGAGGTTGCCGAGGGCGGCCGCGAGCTGGCTGCGGTTGCCCCACACATGGAGCCCGCCGTCGGCGGTGCCGCTCGTGGACGTGCCGCCGACGCTCGTACGGCCCGCGACGAGCGTGATCTGCTTGCTGCCCGCGGACTGGCGGCAGCGGTCGATCGCCTCGCCCATCAGCTCGTCCACGCCGACCTGCTCGGAATCGCCCAGCGGGTCGTCGTTCTGCACGCGCGAGAGGTCGATCAGCTCCTGGACGAGGCTTGTCAGCCGCGTCGCCTCGTACTGCATGCGCCCGGCGAAGCGCTCGACCGCCTCGGGGTCGTCCGCCGCGTCCAGTACCGCCTCGGAGAGCAGGGACAGCGCGCCGACCGGGGTCTTCAGCTCATGGCTGACGTTCGCCACGAAGTCACGGCGCACGGCCTCTATGCGGCGGGCCTCCGTCATGTCCTCGACGAGCAGCAGTACGAGACGGGAGCCGAGCGGTGCCACGCGGGCGGACACGGCGAGGGCGTCGCCCCGGCCCGTACCGCGCCGCGGGAGATCCAGGTCGACCTGCCGTATCTCTCCGTCCCGCCTCGTCTCGCGGGCCATCTTCAGCATCGGCTCGACGGCCAGCCGGCCGCCACGCACCAGCCCCAGGGCGTACGCGGCGGAGCTCGCCTTGACCACCTCGTCCGCCTCGTCCAGGACGACGGCGGAGGAGCGCAGCACGGACAGCACGGTGTCCACACCGGGCGGCAGAACGGCCTCGGTGTGCAGCGAGGAGCGCGTGGGACGGGCCTGGTCGCGCTCGCTCCAGCGGAACGCCAGCATCGCGATCACGCCGGTCAGTACTCCGGCGATCGCCGCCGCTGCGGCGACCGCCGCGTTCACGTTCATGCCTCAAGGCTATGCGTGCTCGTCGGTACCGCCCCAGGGGAAGAAGGGGACCTCGAACACTCGTCTCCCAGAGTTCACCTTGAGGTCGCGGTCGATTCATCCGGGGGGTCGGCGACAGACGCATTCCGGACGGAGCGTGGGAACCTGAGGCCGGTCCTCCGGGGCCCCTCTGTCGAGAGAACATGCGAGGGAAGGACAGCCATGCGTGACGCGTACCACGAGGAGCTGGACTCGATCAGCGACAGCCTGGTCGACATGGCCCGGTTCGTCGGCTCTGCGATCGGCCGCGCCACGACGGCGATGCTGGACGCGGACCTGAAGCTGGCCGAGAGCGTCATCGCCGCGGACGAGAAGGTCGACGACATCCAGCGCGATCTGGAGAGCCGAGCCATCCAGCTGCTCGCGCGCCAGCAGCCCGTCGCGACCGATCTGCGGATAGTCGTCACCTCGCTGCGGATGAGCGCCGATCTGGAGCGCTCCGGCGACCTGGCGCAGCACGTCGCGAAGGTGGCGCGGCTGCGTTTCCCCAACTCGGCCGTACCGAGTGATCTGCAGGCGACGCTGCTGGAGATGGGGCAGCTGGCGCAGCGGCTGATGGCGAAGGCCGCAGAGGTGATCATCACCAAGGACGTCGATCTGGCGATGCAGCTGGAGCAGGACGACGACGCGATGGACGACCTGCACCGCACGCTCTTCCAGCACCTGATGGACGACCGCTGGCACCACGGCATCGAGACGGCTGTCGACGTGACGCTGCTCGGGCGCTACTACGAGCGCTTCGCGGACCACGCGGTCTCCGTGGCCCGTCGCGTCGTCTATCTGGTCACCGGCGACTACGCGGACGAGCTGGACCCGGCGGCCGCGGCGGCCGGCGACGGCACCGCACCGGTCGAGAGCTCCTGAGCGCCTGCGGCCGCACGGCGTCGGGGGCACGCCCGGCCTTTTCGTGCACCTACGCGCTCTTTGCGCGCCCGTGGGGGCGGGCCGGAGGGTGGGAGTGGACCGGGGAGGAGAAGGAGGGAACTCATGGCTGATCACAACGATCCGGCCCTGTCCCCCGCGCGGTCGGAGGAGAGGCCGTCCCTGCACGTACTGGGGGCGTGCGGGTGCGGCCCGGGATGCGGGTGCGGATGCCAGTCCGGCGGCCCGTGTCAGTGCGGCGGTTGCTGCGGCTGACGGGGTACTGCCGCTGAGGGCCCTGCCCGGTTCGACGAGGCAGGGCCCTCAGTTCGTGCCTGGAGGCAGTTCGTGCCTGGAGTCCGCTCAGGCGATTGCCGCCAGGCCCTTGTGCAGCTCCTCACGGTTCATCACGGGCTGGATCTCGACCTCCGCACCCATCGTCTGGAACAGCATCTCGACGATGGGCGGCAGCTGAGAGCTCTCCTTCATGTCGAAGATCATGATGCAGGAGCGCTTGCCGGCGTGCGGGCTGTAGTACGCCGCTTCCGGTTTGAGCTGGTCCGTGAGCGCGTCCATCATCTTCTGCATCTGGCCGTTCTCAATCGCCTTGTTCGACTTCTCGGTGTCCATGAGGGCTCTGAGCATCATCCTCATTGCGCTGACTCCTTGTGGGGGAGGCGGGGTTGCGGAGGTTGCGCTCAGCCTCCGGCGCGCGCACCGCTCCGGCAACATTTCGGCGGCCGGACGGCGGCGGGCACGGCGACGCTCCCCACCTGGCGAAACCGCCGACAGGGGCCGTGAAGAGCGGTGGGCGCCTCGCCGTCACCGGCAGTTTCCGCATTGTCGAAATCGAGAGGCCTCGGCAGTCTCGACCTGACCCGGATGAGCATCACCGGCGGACAGGCCGGTGCCGGGGGCGGCATCCGCTGCATCGTCCTCGTCGCGCAGACCACCGACCACCCACGGGGGTCGGCCGGCGGGACACCCGGGAGGCGGTGGCCGCCGTCAGAAGCAAGCCCCCTGCTCGCGGGACAACCGCAGGCAGGGGGCTTCTTCGAGTCGTGGTGCTACTTCTTGCCCTGGTTCTTCACGGCCTCGATCGCGGCCTTCGCCGCCTCGGGGTCGAGGTAGGTGCCGCCGCGGACCACCGGGTGGAAATCGGCGTCCAGTTCGTAGCTGAGCGGGATACCGGTAGGGATGTTCAGGCCCGCGATGTCCTCGTCGGAGACGCCGTCGAGGTGCTTCACGAGGGCCCGCAGGGAGTTGCCGTGCGCGGCGACCAGGACGGTGCGCCCCGCGAGAAGGTCCGGGATGATGCCGTCGAACCAGTACGGCAGCATCCTTCCCACGACGTCCTTGAGGCACTCGGTGCGCGGGCGCAGCTCGCTCGGAACTCCGGCGTAGCGCGGGTCGTCGCTCTGCGAGTACTCGGCGCCGTCGGGCAGTTCGGGCGGCGGGGTGTCGTACGAGCGGCGCCAGAGCATGAACTGCTCCTCGCCGAACTCCTCACGGATCTGCGCCTTGTCCTTGCCCTGCAGGGCTCCGTAGTGCCGCTCGTTGAGCCGCCAGGAGCGGCGGACCGGGATCCAGAGCCGGTCGGCGGACTCCAGTGCGAGCTGCGCGGTGCGGATCGCCCGCTTCTGCACGGAGGTGTGCAGCACGTCGGGGAGCAGTCCGGCGTCCTTGATCAACTCGCCGCCGCGGACCGCCTCCTTCTCGCCCTTCTCGGTGAGGTTCACGTCCACCCAGCCGGTGAACAGGTTCTTAGCGTTCCAATCGCTCTCTCCGTGCCGGAGGAGGATCAGCTTGTACGGTGCGTCGGCCATGCGGAGCACCCTACTGGGTGTGTCCGGCGGTGTGTTCGGAGGCGATATCCGCTCACGGCGGTGTGGCTCCCGCGCACATGTGTCGGCGGCCGGTTCGTCCCTACGGTCACGCCATGACCCCCGAGAATCCCGCAGCTGACAAGAGCCCGACGCCTGATCCCGCGTCGCCGAAGCCGGCCTCCCCGGCACCGTCGTCCTCCTCGCCCGCGTCGTCGTCGCTGAAGCGCATCGTCGCCGCCAGCCTCGTCGGCACGACGATCGAGTGGTACGACTTCTTCCTCTACGGTTCGGCCGCAGCCCTCGTCTTCGACAAGCTCTTCTTCCCGAGCTCCGACCCGCTGGTCGGCACGCTGCTGGCCTTCCTCACCCTCGCCGTCGGCTTCGCCGCCCGTCCCATCGGGGCGCTCGTCTTCGGGCACTACGGCGACCGGATCGGCCGCAAGAAGCTGCTCGTGCTGAGCCTGCTGATGATGGGCGGGGCGACGTTCGCGATCGGGCTGCTGCCCACGCATGCCGCTGTCGGCTCGCTCGCACCCGTGCTGCTGACGGTCCTGCGCCTCATCCAGGGCTTCGCGCTCGGCGGCGAGTGGGGCGGCGCGGTGCTGCTGGTCTCCGAGCACGGGGACGCGAAGCGCCGCGGGTTCTGGGCCTCCTGGCCGCAGACGGGCGCGCCCGCGGGGCAGTTGCTGGGCGTGGCCGTGCTGGCGGTGCTGACGGCGCTGCTGTCGGAGGAGGCCTTCCTGAGCTGGGGCTGGCGGGTGCCGTTCCTGCTCTCGGCCGTGCTGGTCGGCGTCGGCATGTGGATCCGGCTCGCGGTCGACGAGACGCCGGTCTTCAAGGAGGCCCGCGAACGCGCCGAGGCCCGCAAGGCGGAGGCCGCGATGAGCGGCGGGGACGCGCAGGTGGAGCGGATGCCGCTGATCGCCGTGCTGCGCTTCCACTGGAAGGACGTGCTCATCGCGATGGGCGCGCGCATGGCGGAGAACATCGCCTTCTACGTCATCACCGCGTTCATCCTCGTCTACGTCACCAAGGAGCTGGGCCTCTCGCAGCAGACGGCTCTCAACGCGGTGCTCATCTCCTCCGCGGTGCACTTCGCGGTGATCCCCGCGTGGGGTGCGCTCTCCGACCGGCTCGGACGCCGTCCGGTCTACATGCTGGGCGCCATCGGGACCGGCCTGTGGGTCTTCCCGTTCTTCGAGCTGCTGAACACCAAGAGCTTCGGTGCGATGGTGCTCGCGGTGATGGTCGGCCTGATCCTGCACGGTGCGATGTACGCGCCTCAGGCGGCCTTCTTCTCCGAGCTGTTCGCCACGAGGCTGCGCTACTCCGGTGCGTCCATCGGTGCGCAGTTCTCGTCCGTGGCGGCGGGTGCGCCGGCGCCGCTGATCGCCACGGCGCTGCTGGCGGACTACGGCAGCTCGACACCGATCGCGCTGTACGTCATCGGCGCCGCTCTGCTGACCATCCTCGCAATCGCGTGTGCGAAGGAGACCAGCAAGCGCGACCTGACGCAGATCGGCGAGGACGACAGCGTCGACGGCAAGCGGGCGGGCTCCCCCAAGGCCGGCCCGCGGACGCCGAGTTCACCGTCCGACCGCTCCCGCGAGTCGGTGCAGCCGTAGCGCGAGCTGCGTCTCGAGGGCACGTTCCGGGGACTGCCAGTCGTCGCCCAGCAGCCTGGCCACACGCTCCAGGCGCTGGGCGACGGTGTTGACGTGCACGTGCAGTTCGTCCTTCGCGCGTGCGGGGCTCATCCCGCACGCGAAGTAGGCGTCCATGGTGGCCACCAGGTCGGTGCCGCGTCGTGCGTCGTAGTCCAGTACGGGCCCGAGCGTGCGGCGTACGAAGCTGCCCACGTCGCGGCTGTCGGTCAGCAGCATGCCGATGAAGCCGAAGTCCTCGGCCGCCGCGCCCTGACCGGAGCGCCCGAGCAGCCGCAGAGCGTCCACGCAGCGCCGCGCCTCCGGGTAGGCCGCGGCGACGGCTCCGGACTCGGCGGCGGGCGCGGCCACGGGCGCCGATGCGCCGACGGTGACGGGCGCGCCCGCCGAGTGCCCGAGTTCGGCGGCGATCTCGCAGGCGATGCGGGAGGGCGTGCTGTCGGAGCGCAGCGGCAGCAGCAGCACGATCCCGCCGTCCCTGGCGGCGGCCATCCCGTGCCGGGTGACGGCCAGGTGGGAGGCGGCGGCCCACAGGCGCTGCCTGCCGGGGCTCTCCTCCTTCTCCGCGGGGTCCCCATGGCCTTCGAGCCGGGCGCTGAGCAGTACGTGCGGTGCGTCGAGGTCGGCGTGCAGCCGTGCCGCGCGGTCGCGCAGCAGGCGCGGGTCGTGGCTCGTGGAGTCCAGGAGGTCGTCGAGGAGTTCGCCGCGTACGCGCTGCTCGGCCTCGCCGGCGGAGCGGCGTGCGAGCAGCAGCAGGGACGTGACCATGGCGGCGCGCTCGAAGGTGCGCTGGTCGACGGGGTCGAGCACGGGATGACCGTGCAGCGCGAGCGCGCCCAGGAGTTCGCCGCTCGCGGAGACGGCGGTGACCCAGGTGTCGCGGTCCCGCATCGCGTGGCCGGCGCTGCGTGAGCGTTCCACCGCGGGACGCGCGGACGCGGCGGACGGTTCGACGAACTCGACGCGCCCCGCGAGCACTTCGGAGACGGCGGCGGCCACGTCCGTCACGTCGCCGCCGCGCAGCACGAGTTCGGTGAGCCTGTCGTGCACGTCGCTGGCGCGCTTCATCGTCTCGTTGGCGCTCTCCAGCTCGGCCATCGCGTCGCGGGTCTCGGAGAGCAGGCGTGCGGTGTCGATCGCCACGGCCGCGTGGGCCGCGAACGAGCCGAGCAGCGCGATCTGTTCACGTTCGAAGACGCGCGCGCGGCGGTCGGCGGCGTAGAGGACGCCGATGACGTCGCGTCCGCCGAGCAGCAGCGGCACCCCGAGGATGGCGATCAGGCCCTCCTCGCCGACCGCGGCGTCGATGGGGCCGGTGTGCCGGAAGCGCGCGTCCGTCGGGTAGTTGTCGGTGACGTAGGGGCGTGCGGTCTGCGCCACGAGCCCGCCGAGGCCCTCGCCCATGCCGAGGCGCACCTGCTGGAAGCGGGCGGAGACCGAGCCCTCGGTGACCCGCATGTAGGTGTCGCCGCGCTCGTGGTCCGTGAGGGTCATGTACGCGACCTCGGTGCCCAGCAGCGAGCGGGCACGCTGCACGATCGCGCGGAGCACGTCGTCCAGGTCGCGCAGCCCCGCGAGGTCGTGCACGGTCTCGATGAGCGCGGTCAGCTCGGCCTCACGGCGGCGCCGCCCCTCCAGTTCCGCGCGGATGCGCAGCGCCAGCAGCTTGCCGCTCTCGAGGGCGGCGAGCTCACCGGACGGTGCGCCGGCCTCGCGGGCGCGCGCCAGCGGTTCGTCGTACGCCTCGGCGGGCGCACGGCGCGAGAGGAGTTCCAGGTAGGCGGCGTCGGAAGGCCGGGCTTCGGGCATGGTCACAGGCTTACCCGGGGTGGGTGTCGTGACGCCAGGGGCGGACGGTCCGCAGGGGGGCCGGAGCACCGCCGGGCGGGCGGCCCCCGGCGCTGCCCGGCCGTTGATACGGCCCCGTCGTCAGTGTGCGGTCCATCCGCCGTCGAGGGGCAGCGAGGCTCCTGTGATGAAGGACGCCTGCGGGGTGCACAGGTAGGCGACGGATTCGGCGACCTCCTCGGGTTCGAGCAGCCGCTTGAGTGCGGAGTCGGCCAGCAGGATCTCCGAGACGACCCGATCGGCCGAGATGCCGTGCGCCGCAGCCTGGTCGGCGATCTGCCGCTCCACCAGCGGCGTACGGACGTAGGCCGGATTGACGCAGTTGGACGTGACGCCGCGCTCGGCGCCCTCCAGCGCGGTGACCTTCGACAGGCCCTCCAGACCGTGCTTGGCCGAGACGTAGGCCGACTTGTACGCCGAGGCGCGCAGCCCGTGCACGGAGGAGATGTTCACGATGCGGCCCCAGCCCTGCTCGTACATCTGCGGGAGCGCGCCCCGCACGAGCCGGAAGGGGGCCTCCAGCATCAGCGTGAGCAGCCTGCGGAAGTCCTCGGGCGGGAACTCCTCGATGGGGCGGACCAGTTGGGCGCCCGCGTTGTTGACGAGGATGTCGGTGCCCGCCGCGAGGCTCTCGGCGGCGTCGAGCCCTTCCGGGTCGGTGAGGTCGAGGGGGTGGGGCTGGACCGAGCCGCCCGCGTCCTCGTCCTGCAGGGCACGCAGACCGTCGGCGTCGCGGTCGACCACCCGGACCTTGGCGCCCGCCGCGGCCAGTCTCAGGGCGCAGGCCCGTCCGATGCCGCTCGCGGCACCGGTGACCAGCACGGTGTGGCCGGTCAAGTCGAGGGCGACGGAGTGCGGGCCGGGTGTCAGCTGCTCGGTCATGCGGCAACGCTAGGTCCGCGTGCGGCGGCCGCCCAATGTGGTGGCGCCACATTCACGCCCGCTCACCGCTGGACGTACGACACGTTCGGGTGCCGGTCGCGGCGCCCCTACGGTCGACAGGTCCCTCAGGGGACACCCCCCACGGAAGGAGCGCCATGAAAGCAATTCGCTCGAAAGCCGCTCTGCTGCTGACCGCACTGACCGCACTCGCCACCGCGGGGCTCGCCGCGACGGCCGGCGTAGGCACCTCCTTCGCCGCGGACCCCGCCGACGCCTCGCGCTCGGCGGGCCCGGCCGAGGAGAGAGCCGCGGCCGCCGGCCTGGAGAAGGTCGACGACTTCGGCTCCAACCCCGGAGCGCTCAGCATGTACCGCTACACCCCGGACGGGCTGCCCGCGAAGGCGCCCGTGGTCCTCGTGCTGCACGGCTGCACCCAGGACGCGGCGACATACTTCGAGGGTGCCGGCTGGCAGAAGTCCGCCGACGCCGGGGGTTTCTCCGTCGTCGCGCCCCAGCAGGAACAGTCCAACAACAGCAACAAGTGCTTCAACTGGTTCCAGGCCGGCGACACCGACCGCGGCAAGGGAGAGGCGCTGTCGATCAAGCAGATGGTGGACCGGACGGTGGCCGATCTGGACGCCGACCCCTCGCGGGTCTTCGTCACCGGCCTGTCGGCGGGCGGCGCCATGACGGCGTCGATGCTCGCCGCCTACCCCGACGTCTTCAAGGGCGGAGCGGTCGTCGCGGGCCTGCCGCACGGATGCGCGAACAGCGTCGCCGAGGCCTTCACCTGCATGAACCCGGGTGTCTCCAAGTCGGCCTCGGCGTGGGGCGACCTGGTCAGGAAGGGCGCCCCCGACCACTCCGGGCCCCGCCCGAAGGTGTCGGTCTGGCACGGCACGGGTGACACGACCGTGGCACCGATGAACGCCGAGGAGTCCGTCAAGCAGTGGACGGACGTACTGGGCGCCGACCAGAAGGCCGACGCCACCGAGAAGTTGCAGGGCGGCACCACCCGTTCCGACTACCAGAACGCGGACGGCGACGTCGTGGTGCGCGGCTACATGGTGGACGGCATGCCGCACGGCACCCCCGTGAAACCGGACGAGGACTGCGGAAAGGCCGGTAAGAACTTCCTCGACACGATCTGCTCGACCAAGCACATCACCGCTGACTGGGGGCTGGGAGGCTGACGTCAGGTCCCTCCCCGTTCCCGGTGTTCCCCCGGAGGTGAGCCGGTGCGCTCCGGCACCCGGCGCCCGTGCGCACCGGCCCGCTCACACCTCTGGGGGAGCACGCATCTCCGAGTCCGTAAGCCCCTGTTCACGCCTCTCCACGCGCCCGATGCCGGGTGCGGGGAAGGGCGGCGGAGCTTTCCGCGGAGGCATTGCGGAGTTGCGCCTCACACGATGGAACCGGCGCCCGCGCCGTGCGGACGTCATCCACGTGCAGGCAACCTCGGAAGGGAAGCAGATGATCAACCTCGCACGCGCGATAACCACTGCCGGTGTCGCACTCGCGGTCTCACTCGTCGCCGTACCCTCGGCCTCGGCCGTGGTCAGGGAAGCCGGGAAGACCGCCGCGGCGGCCCAGTCCTCGGCGCCCGCCAAGAAGGCCTCGGCATCGGCCGGATCCAAGGCCGTCAAGGATGCTCTGGCCTCCAATCGCCCCGTCACCGTGAACATCTACTACGTGCTCCACGACGGCCGGGTCATCAGCGAGCAAGGTCCTGGCGACTCCTCGGCCCACGAGGTGGGCAGCAACTCCGGCGCGATCGACATGCAGACCCAGAACGAGCCGATCACGACCGGGGACCTGAACGCAGAGCAGAACAAGGGCGACGTCACCTTCGAGGTGGAGGGTTCGGAGCAGGACACGGGCGAGGTCTCCTGAACGCCCCGGCCCCTGTCTCCTGAACGTCCCCGACCCTCTCCCCCGAACCCTCGATCCTCCCGAATCGACCCCGGGTCGCACGCCGGGCGACGCATGACGGACCGGGCGCGCCCCGCCGGCCGTCAGCCGCGTTTGCCGCCGTCCGGCGTGCCTCCCGTCAGATGCGTGAAGGCGTCGAGGTTGCGCGTCGACTCGCCGCGCGAGGTGCGCCAGTCGTACTCGCGGCGGATGGCCGACGCGAAACCCATCTCCAGAAGGGTGTTGAAGGCACCGTCGGCGTTCTCCAGCACCGCCCCCAGCAGCCGGTCCACCTCTTCCGGCGTGACCGCGCTCAGCGGCAGCCGGCCCGTCAGATAGATGTCGCCGAGCTTGTCCAGGGCGTAACTCACCCCGAAGAGGCGGGTGTTGCGCTCCAGCAGCCAGCGGTGCACGGCCGCGTGGTTCTCGTCCGGGCGTCGCACGACGAAGGCGTTGACGGACAGCGAATGCCTTCCGACGGCGAGCGAGCAGGTCGTCGAGAGCTTGCGCGTGCCGGGAAGCGTGACGACGTACGTGCCCTCCCCGGGGCTCTCCCACTCCAACTCGGCCTCGCTCAAAGCCTGTTCGACAATGCCGCGGGCACGGCTCAGCGCGCCCTCGTCCCGCCCGGTATCCGCACCGTCCGTGCCCTCGGCAGATCCGGCGCCCCCGGTGCCACGGGCGCCCTTCGCATCAGAGTCGGCGTCAGCCATGGGCCGATCGTAGGCGACGCCGCTGATCGTGCATCGCGTCTGCATAGACCTCGAGGGTGCCTGCCGCGGCCGTGTCCCAGCCGAACCCCGCCGCGTGCCGCGCCGCGGCCTCGCCCATACGCTCGGCGGGCCCGTCCGCCGCGTCCGTGACGAAGTGCCGCAGGGCCCGCGCGTACGCCCGGGGATCGTGGCCGTCCACGAGGAAGCCGCTCACCCCGTCCCGCACCGCGACCGGCAGCCCTCCGACCGCCGCTGCGATCACGGGCGTCCCGCAGGCCTGCGCCTCGACGGCCACGAGCCCGAAGGACTCGCTGTAGGACGGCATGACGAGGACGCTGGCGGCCCGGTACCAGTCCGCCAACTCCTCCTGCCCCACCGGCGGATGGAAGCGCACGATGTCCGAGATGCCGAGCTTCGCGGCGAGCTTGTGCAGCCGCTCCGGCTTGGCCAGTCCGCTGCCGCTCGGACCGCCCACGACCGGGACCAGCAGCCGGCGGCGCAGCGAAGGCTCGTCCCGTACGAGCAGCGCGGCGGCGCGCAGCAGGATCTCGGGGGCCTTCAGCGGCTGAATGCGTCCCGCGAAGAGCGGGATGACGGCGTCCTGCGGCAGCCCCAGACGGGCGCGGGCCGCGGTGCGTCCGTCGGCGGGCCGGAAGCGTTCCAGGTTGACGCCCGGGTGCACGACAGCGGTACGGGCAGGGTCGGCCTCGTAGTGCCGGAGCAGCTCGTCGGCCTCCTCGGCGGTGTTGGCGATGAGCCTGTCGGCGGCGCGCACGATCTGCGTCTCACCGATGACGCGGGCGGACGGCTCCGGGGTGTCGCCCTCGGCGAGGGCGGCGTTCTTCACCTTCGCCATGGTGTGCATGGCGTTGACGAGCGGAACGCCCCAGCGCTGGGCGGCGAGCCAGCCCACGTGCCCGGAAAGCCAGTAGTGGGAGTGCACCAGGTCGTAGTGGCCGGGCCTGTGTCCCGCCCACGCCTGCATCACGCCGTGCGTGAAGGCGCAGAGCTGCGCGGGCAGTTCCTCCTTCGCCAGGCCCTCGTACGGGCCCGCGTCGATGTGCCGGACGAGGACGCCGGGGGCCAGTTCGACGCTGGGCGGCAGGGCTGCGGCCGTCGAGCGCGTGAAGATCTCCACCTGGGTGCCGTGCGCGGCGAGCTGCTTGGCGAGTTCGACGATGTAGACGTTCATGCCGCCCGCGTCCCCCGTGCCCGGCTGGTGCAGCGGGGAGGTGTGCACGCTCAGCATGGCGACCCGGCGGGGCCGCCGTGCCGCACCGAGCCGCAGCCGCGGCCGCTGCTGTTGGGGCAGCCTTGTGCGGAGCTGGCCGAGCCGCGCCATGTACTGGCTCACGGACGAATGCCTCCTCGTATGCGTGCCTGCCGCTGCAGGTGCAGCCCGGTGCCGGGGACGCTGCGGCACACCCGTGCGGCGGGCATGCGTACGCAGAGCCTTAGGCCCTCTCAGCGAGAACACCGGAGGGGCTGGTTCCCATTTCGGCTTTGCCGAATCGTGACAACGCGTCCGTTCCGAATCGTGAGATCGCAATTCCGCCCGAACGCGACGCGGGAGGTCACCGCACGGCGAGCCCGTTCACCGAGGCGCCGCATCGGCCCCGTGCCCGGCCTCGGGGGCCGCCCGAGCGACCTGCTCCGGAGCGCCGGACGAGCGGTCACCGCCGCCCTGCCGCCCGTTCACCGCCCCGTACGCTCATGGCATGACAGCCCGCCCCACGCCCCGTTCCGTCGGGAACGTGACGCGCGGGACCACCAGCCCCAACCGGCTGCGCCGCATGGACAGGTGGATCGCCGCCGTCCACGCCCCGGTGCTTCGGCGCTCCGTCCCGGACGGCTCGCGGCCCGGGAGCGGTCACCGGCCGCCCGTCGCGGTCGACCTGGGATTCGGGTCCGCTCCGTGGACGGCGGTCGAGCTGATGCAGCGGCTGCGCAAGGTCCGCGCGGACGTGCGCGTCGTGGGGGTCGAGATCGATCCGGAGCGGGTCGCCAACGCGCGCCCGTACGAGCGCGACGGGCTGAGCTTCGTTCGCGGCGGCTTCGAGGTGCCGCTGCCGGGCGGCGCGCGCCCCGTACTGATCCGGGCCGCGAACGTGCTGCGCCAGTACGAGGAGGCCGAGGTCGCCCCGGTGTGGGCCAGGCTGTGCGAGCGGCTGGCGACGCCGGACGGCCTTCTCATCGACGGCACCTGCGACGAGATCGGACGTCGTCATGTATGGGTGGCGCTGGGGCCTGAGGGCGCGCGCACGGTCACCTTCGCCACGCGGCTGGCGTCACTGACGGTGCCGTCCGATCTGGCGGAGCGTCTGCCGAAGGCGCTCATCCACCGCAACGTTCCAGGGGAACCCGTCCACGCCTTCCTGCGCGACTTCGACCGCGCCTGGGCGACCGCTGCCCCCTACGGTGCGCTGAGCGCCCGGCAGCGCTGGATACGTGCGGTGCGGGCGCTGGCCGGGGAGTGGCCGGTGAGGGACGGGCCGCACCGCTGGCGGCAGGGCGAGGTCACCGTCGGCTGGCGGGCCCTCGCCCCGCGCGGCGGCTGACGGCAGCCCAGCGCTTCACCGAGGGATCCGGGGGTGCCGCCCTTCAGGCGACGCTCAGCAGCTCGGCGCGCCCGAAGAGCAGGGCGTAGCCCGGCGGCAGATCGGCTATCACCTGATCGGTGAGGTCGTCGCCGCACACCTCCGCCAGTACCGCCAGCACCGAGCTGACGTCCCAGCGGGCCGTCGCGGACGTCGCGTCCTGCAGGCGCCGTGCGACCGTGTCCACGAACTCCGGGCCGGTGAGCGGCTTCGTCGCGGGCAGCTGGTACCTCAGCGACTCGGCGGCGGTCGCGGGCAGCTGTTCCGCGACCCGCTCACGCACGTCGTCGCTCAGGTGGCCACCGAGAGCCGAGAGAACCAGCCGGGCGACCTGCTTGCTCTCCGCGTCCGTCGTGTACCGGCCGTGCTCACGGATCCGGGCCACGAGTTCGTTCCACTGCATACCTGTCCGTCCCTTTCCCTTCTCGTTCGGCTGACCTGGGCGGCCGCTCTCCGTTGTGCCCAGGAGAGCGGCCGGGAATGTGCGACAGAGTCGGAGATCACATGAGAGTCAGGTCTCAGCCGGAGAGCTGCCGGGGGGTCGAACTGCCGCCGCTGATCTCGATCTTGCGGGGCTTCGCCTGCTCGGCGACCGGGATGCGCAGGGTCAGCACGCCGGCGTCGTAGGTCGCGTCGATCCGCTCGGAGTCCAGGGTGTCCCCGAGAAAGACCTGGCGGCTGAACTTGCCCACGGGACGCTCGCCGGCGATCAGTTCCGCGTCCTCCGGTGCCGGTGAGCGGCGCTCGGCATGGACGGTGAGCACGTTCCGCTCGACGTCGAGATCGATGGTCTCGGGGGCGACGCCCGGGAGGTCGAAGTGGATCACGAACTCGTCGCCGGAGCGGTACGCCTCCATCGGCATCCCTGCCGGGCGTGACGGGGTTCCGAAGGCCTGCTGGGTGAGGCGGTCGAGCTCCCGGAACGGGTCGGTACGCATGAGCATCACGGTCATCTCCTTCCGTGGATTGCACTACGTGCGATGCCATGTGCTTTGTTATATACACCAACCCGAGGAAAGTTGACAACCGCAGACTCAAGTAGTCCCCTGACCAGGTCAGACGGCCTGCTGTGCGGCTTCCCGCTTCTGCCCGGCCGTCCGCTCGTCCTTGATCACCTGCTGCCACAACGTGCCGAACTCGCGCCGGGCCACCTCGGCCTCCTGACGCTGGCCGGCGTGGAGCACGCCGAGCGCGTACGCCGTGGCGGGCGCGATGCGGGGTGTGCGGGCGGCGGCGGCAGCCGCTTCGGCCGCCTCCACCGAGTCGCGGTACCGGTCGAGCGCAGCGCTCGCCGCCCGGAGCAGCTGGTCCGGGCCGTGCGTGCCCGTGGCCCCCTGCTGCTCTCCGCCGGGACGGACGTCTTCCGATGGGGCACCGGCCGCGTACAGCACCTCCTGCGCGTAGCGGTGGTGCCGCAGCAGGATCCGCACCTCGAACCATGCGGTGTCCTGCCTGTTCTGCAGGTCGTGGCCGCCCCGCGCCTGCGGAACCTCGTGACCTTCCTGTCCGTCCTGCGGCCGCGCAGCCACCCGTGCGGGCGGCGGCAGTGCCTCGACCGCGCGGACGAGACGCTCCCTCGCGCGTTCCGCCAGCGGTACGAGCACGGCAGCCGCACTGCCCTGTTCGGCGCCCGGCGCCAGCGGCACCTCGTAGGCCAGCACCGCCACGGCGTCCGCGACAGCGTGGAAGCGGGAGGACACCAGGGTCTCCAGCGCGGCCGAGTGCGCGCGGCTGCGGGCCAGGGTGTGCTGCCGCTCCAACAGCGCCGCCGCCCGGTCCCCGCCGACCCCCTCCACCGCCAGCCGGTGCAGCGCGGCGAGCAGCCGGGCCTGGCGTGCCGAGCACCTGTACTCGCGGGCGAGCGTGCCCGACAGATGCCGCAGCTCACCGCTCAGCTCGTCCGCCCAGGCGGCGTCGACGAGCGGCCGGTAGGTGAGGAGGGCGGAGCCGATCCGCCGGGACGCACGCCGCAGCTGGCGAACCGCTTCTTCCGCCGCGGCGGCCGTCTGCGCGCTGCCCGCGCTCTCCTGGTGCATGCGCAGGCTGCGCAGGAAGTCGGCCGCCCGGGCGTGCAGACTCCGGCTGAGCACCTCGGCCGGGTCCGCGCTCTCCAGCGCCGCGGACACGGCGAGCCCGCCCACCTGTCCCGTCACGGTTGCGTCACCCCCTCACCCCGTCGTTCCGAAACTCCGTGGTCCGTCAGCCGGGCGCCGGTCCGCGCCGGCGCCTTCGGCGCTCGATCGTCGATTCCTGGATGTTGCGCAACGGACGGCCCTCCGCGTCGTGTGCGTGCCGCGTCCACTCGCCGTCCGGGCCCAAGTGCCACGAAGTGGTGTCGTCGGACATTCCGGTCTCCAGCAGCTTCGCCAGCGTCGCCCGGTGCGCCGGATCGGGTACGCGCACGATCGCCTCGATACGGCGGTCGAGGTTGCGGTGCATCATGTCGGCGCTGCCGAGCCACACTTCGGGGTCGCCGCCGTTCCCGAAAGCGAAGATCCGCGAGTGCTCCAGGAACCGTCCGAGGACGCTGCGCACCCGCACCGTCTCGCTCAGGCCCGGAACGCCGGGACGCAGCGTGCAGATCCCGCGCACCCACAGGTCCACGGGGACGCCCGCACGCGAGGCCCGGTAGAGCGCGTCGACCACGGCTTCGTCGACGATGGAGTTGACCTTGAAACGCACGTACGCCGGCTCTCCCGCCTCGTGCCGGTGGATCTCCCGCTGGATGCGTGAGATCAGCCCGTCCCGCAGCGAGGTGGGCGCCACGAGCAGCCTCCGGTAGGACTCGCGTCGCGAGTAACCGGACAGCCGGTTGAACAGGTCGGACAGATCCGCGGCGACGTTCTGGTCCGCGGTCAGCAGCCCCAGGTCCTCGTAGAGGCGTGCCGTCTTGGGGTGGTAGTTGCCGGTGCCGACATGTGCGTAGCGCCGCAGCGTCTCCCCCTCCTGCCGCACCACCAGCGAGAACTTGCCGTGCGTCTTGAGCCCGACCAGCCCGTGCACGACGTGGCAACCCGACTCCTCCAGCTTCCGCGCCCACTTGATGTTGGCCTGCTCGTCGAAGCGCGCCTTGATCTCGACGAGCACCAGCACCTGCTTGCCGGACTCGGCCGCGTCTATCAAGGCGTCCACGATCGGGGAGTCACCGGAGGTGCGGTACAGCGTCTGCTTGATCGCCAGTACGTCCGGATCGGTGGCGGCCTGCTCCAGGAACGCCTGCACGGAGGTGGAGAAGGAGTCGTAGGGGTGGTGCAGCAGCACGTCGCGCTCGCGCAGCGCGGCGAAGATGTCCGGCGGCTGTGCCGACTCCACCTGGGCCAGATCGCGCTGCGTGCCGGCGACGAACTTCGGGTACTTCAGGTCCGGCCGGTCCATGGCGTCCACGATCCCGGACAGCCCCGTCAGGTCCAGCGGCCCCGGCAGCGGGCACACCTCGGCGTCGGAGACGTTCAGCTCCCGCACGAGCAGGTCCAGCACGTACGGGTCGATGGACTCCTCGACCTCCAGGCGCACCGGAGGCCCGAAGCGGCGGCGCAGCAGTTCCTTCTCCAGCGCCTGGAGGAGGTTCTCGACGTCGTCCTCCTCGACCTCCAGGTCCTCGTTGCGCGTCACGCGGAACATGTGGTGCCCCAGCACCTCCATGCCGGGGAAGAGCTCCTCGAGGTGCGCGGCGATGACGTCCTCGACGGGTACGTACCGGTGCGGCGAGGCCTCCAGGAAGCGCGAGAGCAGCGGGGGAACCTTCACGCGTGCGAAGTGCTGGTGCCCGGTGACCGGGTTGCGCACGACGACGGCGAGGTTGAGTGAGAGCCCGGAGATGTACGGGAAGGGGTGGGCGGGGTCGACAGCCAGCGGAGTGAGCACCGGGTAGATCCGCTGCCGGAAGAGGGTGAAGAGGCGGGCCTGCTCCTTCTCGGTGAGCCCGTCCCAGCGGATCAGGTGCAGGTCCTCCTCGGCGAGCGCCGGGGCGATGACCTGCTGGTAGCAGCCTGCGTGCCGGGCCATCAGCTCGCGCGAGCGCGTCCAGATCTGGTCCAGGACCTCGCGCGGCTGCAGTCCGGAGGCGGAGCGGGTGGCGACCCCGGTCGCGATGCGGCGCTTGAGACCGGCGACGCGGACCATGAAGAACTCGTCCAGATTGCTGGCGAAGATCGCGAGGAAGTTGGCACGCTCCAGGAGCGGCACTTCCTCGTCCTCGGCGAGCTCCAGCACGCGTTCGTTGAAGGCGAGCCAGCTGCGCTCGCGGTCGAGGAACCGGTCGTGGGGCAGATCGTCCGCCCCGCCGTCCGCCTGCCCGGACGAGGCGTCCGCCGGGTAGACGTCCGGGTCGGAGTCGAGGTCCGGACCGAGGTCGGGGAGCGTGCCGCCGGTGCGGCCTGCGGGCACGGTGGGCGTGACGGCGTACGCGACGTCGTGGCGGGCGTCGTCGTCGCCGTCCGGGAGAACCTCGGGACGATGCTCGAACGAGGCGGGGGATTCGGATGCGGCGTGCGAGGTGGGCTCGCTCATCACTCCATTGTTCCCCGCACCGGCGACTGCGGTAGGGGCGCGGAAGCGACGGCCGGGGAGCTGCATTCCGTGATGCTCACAAGCCAGTCTTAATCAGCGGTTACGCGCACATGGCCGCTGGGCGAGCGGCACACCACCGGCACAATCCGCGGGGCGTCGCGGCTCCCGCACCGGGATCCGGCAGGTCACCGCGGCGCCGGGAACGCGGCGCCGGGACAGCCGCGAAGGGGCTCCCGGCCGCCACCGGGGCCAGGGGAAGCGCTCAGCTCTCCGTGCGGTACATCAGATCCGTCTCGTACGTCGTGAACCCCAGCCGTTCGTAGACGCTGACCGCCGCGAAATTGTCCGCGTCCACGTAGAGCATCGCCGTGGGCAGCCCCCTGTCACGCTCCAGATGGCGCAGACCGACGGCGGTGAGCGCCTTGCCCAGCCCGGTGCCCTGGGCCTCGGGGGCCACGCCCAGCACGTAGACCTCGCCGAGCTGCTCCGCGCTGTGCACCTTCGTCCAGTGGAAGCCGACCAGCGCACCCTCCCGCTCCGCCAGGAAGAACCCGTACGGGTCGAACCAGGGCTCGGCCTTCCTGTCGTCCAGGTCGCGCTGGGTGAGGCTGCCCTGCTCGGGGTGGTGCGCGAAGGACGAGGCGTTCAGCGCCAGCCACGCCGCGTCGTCCTCGCCGGGACGGAAGGTGCGCAGCGTGACCCCCCGAGGGAGCACCGGCTCCGGCAGCTCGGGAGCAGCGGCTTCGTCGACGCCCGCGCTCAACGGCCGCCGCATCTGGCGCAGTTCGCGGAAGAGGCTGAGCCCGAGCACCTGCGCCAGATGGCGTGCGGCGGGGTGGCCGCCGTGCGCCCACACGCGCAGCCGCTTGCCGGACTCCTTCAGCAGCGCCTGCCCGAGCTGACGCCCGTAGCCGCGGCCGCGGTGCGAGGGGTGCACCGCGAACTCTCCGGTGGGCGGCTCGACGGGGTCGGTGTCCTCGAGCTGTGCGTAGCCGACGAGTTCGCCGTCCTGTCGCAGCAGAAGATGCCGCACGCCGGCGCGCCGTCCGCCGCGCAGCTGGAGCCTGCCCTGCTCGGAGAGAGGGGACTGACCGTCCGTACGGGCCGACTCGTCGATCAGCGACTGCGCGTCCCGCACGAGCTCCGCCGACGCCTCGTCCACTACCACCACGTCGCTCATGGGACACGACCCTACGAGACGCGAGCGGCGCTTCACCTCCCGCCCGTCACGAACTCGGCGGTAACGCCGGAACCGTGTCCGGATCGATGTCCGGTCCGTGACGGGCGGGAGGTGAAGGGGCCGCGGCCGACGTCAAGCAGCGGATCCGTAGGGGAACTTGGCGCGGGCCTCACGCAACGCGCTCCCCCACCACTCCAGCTGCCGCAGCATCCCCTTGGCGGCGGCCGTGCTGCCCTCCTCGTCGCGGGGGCGGCCGTCCTTGTCGAATCGTTCCCAGGCCATGTGGAAGCTGAGCGTCTCGCGGACGGTGACGGCGTGCAGTTCGGCGAAGACCGGCCGCAGATGCTCCACTGCACGCTGGCCGCCCGCCATTCCGCCGTACGAGACGAACCCGGCCGGCTTGGCCTGCCACTCGTCGCGGAACCAGTCGATGGTGTTCTTCAGCGGGGCCGGGAAGCTGTGGTTGTACTCGGGAGTGACGATCACGAAGACGTCCGCGGCTGCGAGCCTGCGGGACAGCCCGCTGTGCACGGCCTTCACCGCGGGCGGCAGCGGTTCGCCGAACTCCGGGAAGGCGACGGGCAGTTCGTGTTCCGCCTCGGCGAGGTCGATGACGTCGACGTCGTAGGCGCCGTACTTGCGCGCCTCCTCGGCGAACCATGCCGAGACCACCGGTCCGAACCGGCCGGCCCTGACGCTGCCGACGATGACGGCCAGGCGCAGCGGTCCGCCGGTCCGCTCCGGCCCGCCGGGGGTGCCTACCGTTCCTTCCTCGGTTTCCGTCCCGCCCGACGCGTCGGCCGTGCTCGCCGTCATTGCCGTGCTCGCCGTCTTTGCCGCGCTCGCCGCATTTGCTGCTGTGCCTGGCATGGGTCTGCTCCCTCTTCTCGGACGCGGCTCCGGACGCGCACGCCGTGACGTGCGGCTGCCGCGAGTGACAGACCCAGGCTCAGACATGAAGTTAAGTTGAAGTCAAGCTTGACCCTCCGGGCGGTCCCGTGCCGCCACCGTCCTCCTGATCGGCCTCGTCCTCGGATTCCGGCTCCGGCGATCCGGGCAGGTCCAGCACGGCCACCGTGCCGCCGCCCTCCGCCGGCTCCAGCGCGACCTCACCGCCCGACTGCCTCGCCGTACGCGCCACGATGGACAGCCCGAGCCCAGACCCGGGCAGGCTCCGCGCCGACGGCGAGCGCCAGAACCGGTCGAAGACATAAGGGAGTTCGTCGTCCGCGACGCCCGGACCGTGATCGCGCACCCACAGCCTGCCCCCGCTCAGTACGGCCTCGACGCTGCCGCCCTCCGGGCTGAACTTCACCGCGTTGTCGAGCAGGTTGACCACGGAACGCTCCAGCGCCGCCGGCTCGCCGCGCACGTACCAGGGCTCCGTGCGCACCGTGACGGTGATGCCGGCGCTGCGCAGCCGCACGCGTTCCGCGGCCCGTTCGGTGATGTCGTGCAGCGCGATGCCCGCGACGGGGCCGCCGAAGGGCGGCATCTCACGCGAGAGTTCCTGCAAGTCACCGACGAGCGCGGCCAGTTCACTCATCTGCGCCCTGACGGACTCCAGCAGCGCCCGGCGGTCCTCCCCGGGCAGCGAGCGGCCCGTCTCCTCGCTCCGTACGAGCAGTTCGATGTTGGTACGCAGCGAGGTCAGCGGCGTGCGCAGTTCGTGCCCCGCGTCGGCGATCAGCTGCTGCTGGAGCTCGCGCGAGGAGGCCAGCGCCTCGGTCATCGAGTTGAACGAGCGGGACAGCCGGGCGATCTCGTCGTCGCCCTCGGCGGGGATGCTCACGCCGAGGTCCTCCGTGCGGGCGATGTGCTCGACGGCACCCGTGAGCCGGTCCACGGGCCGCAGCCCCGCCCGCGCCAGCACGACGCCCGCACCCGCGGCCGCGAGCACGCCGGTGCCGCCGACCAGCGCGAGGATCAGGGCGAGGTTCCGAAGCGACCTGTCGGTCTCCGTCAGCGGCCGCGCCACCGAGACGGCCACGTCGGTGCCCTCGACGGGCGTGGTCAGCACCCGGTAGTCGGGCCCGGAGCCGTCCTCGCTGCGGGCGGTGTGCACCGACTCGTCCTGCCGGTGCTCCGCCACGCGTTCGTCGCCCCGCGAGACCTCGACCCTGCTGCCCACGATGACGCAGCTCTTCCCGTGCCGGTCGACGACCTGGACCGTCGCGTCGAAGGGGTTCGGGGCACGCTCGTCGGCCGGGGAGCACTGCCCGGAGCTGAGCTGGCCGACGACGAAGCTGGGGTCGACGCGGCTGTTGCTGCGCAGCGACTCGTCCAGCGAACCGACCAGCTGCGCCCGTACGAGGAACCAGCAGGCCGTCGCGCACGCCGCCACGGCGAGCGCCACCGTGACCGCCGCGAGCATGGCCAGCCGGGAGCGCAGCGCCGGAGCCGGGAGCCGGGGCCTGCGTTTCGCTCCCGCCGCACGCGGCTGCCTCACGCCGCGTCGTCCTTGAGGACGTAGCCGACGCCGCGCACCGTGTGCACGAGGCGGGACTCACCCCCGGCCTCGGTCTTGCGGCGCAGATACATCACGTACACGTCCAGGGAGTTGGACGACGGTTCGAAGTCGAAGCCCCAGACCGACTTCAGGATCTGTTCGCGCGTGAGCACCTGGCGCGGGTGAGCGAGGAACATCTCCAGCAGCGTGTACTCGGTGCGGCTCAGCTCGACCGTGCGCGGGCCCCTCGTCACCTCCATCGTTCCGAGGTCCATGCGCAGATCGCCGAAGGCCAGGGACTCGGTGCCGGCACGGCCGGGGGAAGCACCGCTCGCGCCCGGTCCTCCGTCGGCCCCGGTGCCCGCACCGGCCTGCTGCTGCGCGTACGAGGTGCGCCGCAGCAGCGCCCGTATGCGCGCCAGCAGCTCGTCCAGCTCGAAGGGCTTGACGAGATAGTCGTCCGCTCCGGCGTCGAGGCCCGTGACGCGGTCGCCGACCGTGTCCCTGGCCGTCAGCATCAGGATCGGCGTGCGCCTGCCCCCGTCGCGCAGTCGGCGGGCGACGGTCAGCCCGTCCATGCGCGGCATCAGCACGTCGAGCAGGATCAGGTCCGGTTCGTAGGACGCCGTCTTCTCCAGGGCCTCGAGTCCGTCCCCGGCGAGTTCGGTCCCGTAGCCCTCGAAGGTGAGGCTGCGGCGCAGCGCGTCCCGGACGGCCGGCTCGTCGTCGACGATCAGCACCTTCATGGCCACCATGCGCTCAAGCCTCGCACTGTGCGAGCGCGGAAGCCGTGTCAGTCGTGTCACAGGGCAGGCGTGCGGGCCGGAGGGCTGAAGGAGCGGTGCGCGGAAGTGGCGCGGGGAAGCGGAGAGCCGGGGAAGCGGTGAGGGAGCTGTCAGCGGCGCGGGGGTTCCCCGCACCCGCACGAGCGCCGCACGACGAGCCCGGCCGGGAACTGCCGAACCCGCTGCCGCTGGGATCCGGCGACTCGCAGCCCGTCGTCCAGCACCAGGTCGACGGCGGCCTTCGCCATGCCCTCGCGGTCGGAGCCGACAGTGGTGAGGGGTGGGTCCGTCAGACCCGCCTCCTTCACGTCGTCGAAGCCGGCGACCGCCAGGTCCTGCGGAACGTCCAGGCCGAGTTCGCGCGCCGCGCGCAGCACGCCGAACGCCTGGTCGTCGGTGGCGCAGAAGACGGCGGTGGGACGGTCGGGGCGGCCCAGCAGCTCCAGCGCCAGCCGGTAGGTGTCGTAGCGGTTGTACGGGGCCTGGAAGAGGCGGCCCTCGACGGAACGGCCGGCCTCCTCCATGGCACGGGACCAGCCCTCGACGTGGTCGGTGACCGGGTCGCCGGATTCGGGCGTCGAGTCGATGCCGCCCAGACAGGCCACGTACTCGTGGCCGTGTTCCAGCAGATGGCGGGTGGCGAGCTGCGCACCGCCGACGTCGTCGAGCACGACCGCCACGTCGTCGATGGCCTCGGGGCGGCGGTGCAGCAGCACGACGCGGGCGTCCCAGGCGTCGATCTCCACCGCGGCGTGCTCGCTGGGACCCTGGCTGATGAGGATCAGGCCGGAGACGCGCATCCCCAGGAAGGCCCGCAGGTAGTGCACCTCGCGCTCGTCGAGGTAGTCGGAGTTGCCGACGAGGACCATCTTTCCGCGCTCGGCGGCGGCCTGCTCGACGGCGTGTGCGAGCTCGGCGAAGAAGGGCTGCCGGGCGTCGGGGACGATGAGACCTATGAGGTCGGTGCGGCGCGAGGCCATCGCCTGCGCGACCCTGTCCGGCCGGTAGCCGAGCTCCTTGATGGCTGCCAGCACGCGCTCACGCGTGGCCGGTGCGACGGGTCTCGGCCCGTTGTTGATCACATAGCTGACAACCGCGGTCGACGTACCCGCAAGCCTTGCCACATCGTCCCGCGTCACCCTGGCCACCCGGGCAGTCTACGCGGGAAGCATTTGGCGCTTCAGGGGCCTCATGGTTCCGGCCCCGGCCGCCCCGGGAGCCCGCCCACCGGCTGCTTCGCAGGTGCGCCCGCAGGTCCTCGGCGGGGCCGGCACACGGGCACTCCGCCCGCTCCCCCCGGCGGGCTCAGCCGCCCGTCAGCCGGCACCGTCCCCCGCGGCCTCGCGCACGAGACGGGTGGCCTCGTCGGTGACGGCGCGTGCGTCGGCCTTCGCCTGCTTCTCCTGCGGCGTCTTCTTCGCGTCCTTCTCCGGGGAGACGAAGCGGTAGCCGACGTTGCGGACGGTGCCGATCAGCGACTCGTGCTCGGGGCCGAGCTTCGCGCGCAGCCTCCGTACGTGGACGTCCACGGTGCGGGTGCCGCCGAAGTAGTCGTAGCCCCACACCTCCTGGAGCAGCTGGGCACGGGTGAAGACGCGGCCCGGGTGCTGCGCCAGGTACTTCAGCAGCTCGAACTCCTTGAAGGTCAGGTCCAGGACCCGTCCCTTCAGCTTCGCGCTGTAGGTGGCCTCGTCGACGGAGAGGTCGCCGTTGCGGATCTCGGTCGGCTCGTCGTCCGCGCTGCCCTGCAAGCGGCCGATGCCCAGACGCAGCCTTGCCTCGACCTCGGCGGGGCCGGCGCTCTCCAGGAGCACGTCGTCGACGCCCCAGTCCGCGGTCACGGCGGCGAGACCGCCCTCGGTGACGATGAGGATCAGCGGACAGCCGGGGCCCGTCTGCTGCAGCAGCTGGCACAGCGAGCGCACCTGCGGCAGGTCGCGGCGGCCGTCGATGAGGATGGCGTCGGCGCCGGGGGTGTTCACGAGAGTCGGTCCCTCGGCGGGTGCCACGCGCACGTTGTGCAGCAGCAGACCGAGCGCGGGGAGCACTTCGGTGGAGGGCTGGAGGGCGTTCGTCAGCAGGAGTAGCGAACTCACGTCAGTCAGATCCTTCCTCGGTCCCGGAGGGACTTCGGTACGGCTCGGCACTGCTTCGTACGTATGCGCTCCTGAAGCCACTGGCGCTCCGGAAAGCACAAAAGGACCCGGGGGCGGCGCTGCCCGGATCCTTCACTCCAAGCAGAATAGCGGACATGGGTGACGATGCGGAGTGTGAGTTCGCTCGCTCCGGTGCCGATGCCCGCACCGTGGGTGACGCCGTCGGCGTTCCGGACGTACGCCGGCACGCCGTGCTGCGGACCTCCGACGGGGTGCGGATCGAGGCCGCGTACGACCCGTACGCAGGCGGCGCGGGCCCCGGCGGAAGCGCACAGGCCCCGGGTGCGATCGTGCTGGCGCACGGCTTCAGCGGTTCGGTCGACCGGCCGGCCGTCCGCCGGGCCGTCCAGGTGTTCACGCAGTACGCAGCGGTGATCACCTTCTCGTTCCGCGGGCACGGCGGCTCCGGCGGTCACTCGACGGTCGGCGATCTCGAGGTCCTCGATCTTGCGGCGGCGGTGGCCTGGGCCCGCTCCCTCGGTCACGCCCGGGTGGCGACGGTCGGCTTCTCGATGGGCGGCTCCGTCGTCGTCCGGCACGGGGCGCTCCACCGTCCCGAGGAGCACGAGGGGCGCACAGGCGCACGATCCGGCACGGAGCCCGCCGGCGCCGGGCGGCCCGGTGCGGCCGAGCACTCCGACGCGGTGGTGGCCGTGAGCGCACCGGCACGCTGGTACTACAAGGGGACCGCTCCGATGCGGCGGCTGCACTGGGTGATCCAGAGGCCCGTGGGGCGGCTCGTCTCCCGCTACGGGCTTCGCACGCGCATCCACCCCCGCGACTGGGACCCGGTGCCGCTCTCCCCCGTGGCCGCCGCACCGCTGCTCGCGCCGACCCCCCTGCTCGTCGTCCATGGCGACCAGGACCCGTACTTCCCCGTCGACCACCCCAACTCCCTTGCCGCGGCGGGCGATCCGGAGTGCACCGAGCTGTGGCTCGTCGAGGGCTTCGGTCACGCCGAGAACGCCGCGGAGCCCGAACTCCTGCACCGGATCGGCAGCTGGGTCGGCCATCGGTGGCCGGATCCCTCCGCCGGCCCGGCATGATGGGTCGCGCAACAACGCGCGATCCGTACGAACGGACCGTCCGACCGTCCCGTTCGGCCGACGGCAGGACGCGGTCCGGCAGGGACGGACGGGACGGCAGCACGGCGCGGTCCCGCGGGACGGACAGGCTGAGAGGGCAGGACCCACGATGGCGAGTGGCACGATCCGTTACTGGGCGGCGGCGAAAGCCGCGGCCGGTACGGCCGAGGAGCACTACGAGGCGGGGACGCTCGCCGACGCGCTGGACAGCGCCCGCGAACGTCACACCGAGAGCCCGGACTTCGCCCGCGTACTGCTGCGCTGCTCCTTTCTCGTGGACGGCCGGTCCGTCGGCAAGCGCGCACACGACGCGGTGGTGCTGAGCGACGGCGGCACCGTCGAGGTGCTCCCGCCGTTCGCCGGGGGTGCCGCGTGAGCGACAACTCCCACTCCCGCACGGGCGCGCAGCACCAGCAGCCGCAAGGCCGCCCGCACCCGCAGCCCCACCCGCGTCCCGGCTCGTACTCCCAGTCCCAGCCCCAATTTCGGTCCCAGTCCCGGTCGCAGGCACAGCCGCAGCCCCGGTCGCAGTCCCAGCCGCTGCCGTCCGCCGTCGCCGCCACGGCCACCGCCACAGGTGCCGCCGCCCGCACGGGCGCCCCCGCGACCCGCTCCAAGGGGTCGCCGCTCATCGCTCCCGGGCTGCTGCCCGCGGCCGTGACCACGGCGCTCGCCCTCCTGGTGGCAGGAGCCGCCCAGATCGGCGAGGCCGCGCTGGCCGTCGCCGTCGCGCTGCTCCAGGCGGTGACGGCGGCGGGGTGGTTCCGTCTGAACGGGATGTGGCCCGCGCGTCAGGGCATCGCGCTCGCCTTCCTCGCGGGGGTGGCGACGGACGCCTCCCTGCTGCTGGCCGACAGCGGCCACGCGCCATCCGTGATCATCGGCACGCTCGGCCTGTGGTGCGTGCTGACCGTCGTGCTCCATCTGCGCAACCAGTCCGGCCCCGACGAGCGGCTCTACGCGCTGACGGCCGCGTTCACCTCCACCGCTCTGACCGTGGTCGCGGCCGGCTACCTCGCCTCTCTCGACGCGGCGTCCGCAGACGCGGTGACAGCCGGCGCTGCCGCCGTGGCAGTCGCCGCCCTGGCCCGCGCGCTGCCACTGCCGCCGCTCGTCTCACCCGCCGTCGCCCTGCTGGCGGCGGCCGGGGCGGGAGTTGCCGTGGGGCAGCTGACCGTGCTCGGCGGTGACGGGGCGGCGACCGCCCCCGCCGCCGCCGGCGGCGTCCTGGGCCTGGTGACGGGCGGGTGCGCGCTGCTGGGACTGCGGGTGGCGAGCTACGACTACCCGTCGCGCTTCGTACACATGACGGCAGGTGTGGCACTGCCACTGACGCTGGCGGCACCCGTCGTCTATCTGTTCGGCAGAGCCTTCGTCTGAGTGCTGCCGGGATAGGCTCGCTGAAGTCCCGGAGGCCGTGAGGCCGCGTCCGTCCCTCCGGGCCGACAGCCCGCCGACCCGGCCCTCGGGCCCGGGCGGGCCACCGACCACGGCATGCCGCACGGGAGCATGGGAGAGAACGCAGATGCGCGCACTACGCAGAGGGCTCATCGTCCTCTTCGTCCTCGCGGTGCTGTTCGTGGCCGCCGACCGGCTGGCGGTCAAGCTGGCCGAGGACAAGGCCGCCGAGAAGATCAAGAGCTCGCCGGGCATCGCCTCCGCCGGAAAGACCTCCATCGACATCAAGGGCTTCCCCTTCCTCACCCAGATCGCCGCGCAGGAGCTCGGCGAGGTCGACGCCGAGATGAGCGGGCTGAAGGCCGAGGCCTCCGGCGGACAGCTGAAGGTCAACCGCATCGACGCGAAGCTGCAGGACGTCCGCTTCAGCGGCGACTTCTCCTCCGCCGAGGCCGACCGGGCCACCGGCACGGCGCTCGTCTCGTACGGAGAACTGACCAAGGCCGCTCTCGAAGGCGTGGACGTGGGCTGGGGCGGCAAGGACAGCAGCGGCCAGGGCAGGGTCAAGGTGAGCGCCGGCGTCACGGTGCCGGGGCTCGGCCAGACCCTCAAGCGCAGCGTGACCAGCACCGTCAGCGTCTCCGGCGGTGACACGGTGAAGCTGCGGGCCGACAAGGTGCCCGGCGCCGACATCCCGGGTCTGGAGGAGGCGATCCGCGGCAGGATCGACTTCGAGCGGAAGATAGCGGGACTCCCCGACGGGCTCGAACTCGAGAAGGTCGAGCCCACCGTCGAGGGCATCGAGCTGACCGTCCGCGGCAAGGGCGTGAAACTCGGCGGCTGACCACGGCTGCCGCGATTGACCAGGACCGACCAGGGCCGGAGGGCTGCTGCCGCAATCGCTGCGGCGGCCGCCCGGCCGCGAAATTCGTCCCACTGCACGAGACGGTCGCGTCCGACGGACAGGCTTCCTGTCCCCGGAACGCGAGCGCGGACCGCCCCCCGGGTACGGGGAATCGAGCAGACGTCCCAAATCACGGTCGATCACGTCTCACAATGTGGATTCGCGGTGACACGGGGCCTTTGCCGTCCTTACGATCGACCCCATGAAGCGACAGGCGGACCTCACGAAACGGCGTGCAGTCGACCTCTGCCGCGTCGCCGCCATGCTCTGTCGCATTCCCTCCTGACGGCTGCCGGCCCGCCAGACCTCACCTGAATCCGGTCGAGGCCGAGCGCGAGTGCGCTGCCCGCCCCGTGGGCCGATGCGGTCCGGGTGGCACCCCAGCCGTTCGTCCCGCCCCCGCCGGTGCCCCGGCCCCCGCACGGCGTCCGGTTCCGTGCGGCCGACGACCCCGACGTACGTGCGCATTCGCACTCCCCGCCCCGATTCCGCACCTGTTCGCCTGCCTCATCCGCTATCTGCCCCGGAGGAGAAACCATGAGCCGCAGTGACGTCCTCGTAGACGCCGACTGGGTCCAGGACCACATCGACGACCCGAAGACGGTCATCGTCGAGGTCGACGAGGACACCTCGGCCTACGACAAGAACCACATCCAGAACGCCGTGCGCATCGACTGGAAGCAGGACCTCCAGGACCCGGTCCGCCGCGACTTCGTCGACCAGGAGGGCTTCGAGAAGCTCCTCTCCGAGAAGGGCATCTCCAACGACGACACGGTCGTGCTCTACGGCGGCAACAACAACTGGTTCGCCGCCTACGCCTACTGGTACTTCAAGCTCTACGGCCACCAGGACGTGAAGCTGCTCGACGGGGGCCGCAAGAAGTGGGAGCTGGACTCCCGCGACCTGGTCGCCGAGGTGCCCACCCGCGCGAAGACCGAGTACAAGGCCAAGCCGCAGGACACCTCCATCCGCGCCTTCCGGGACGAGGTCGTCGACGCGATCGGCACCAAGAACCTGGTCGACGTGCGCTCGCCCGACGAGTTCACCGGCAAGCTGCTCGCCCCGGCACACCTGCCGCAGGAGCAGTCCCAGCGCCCGGGCCACGTCCCGAGCGCGCGCAACATCCCGTGGTCGAAGTCGGCCAACGACGACGGCACCTTCAAGTCCGACGAGGAGCTGAAGGAGCTGTACGAGGGCGAGGGCGTCGACCTGGGCAAGGACACCATCGCCTACTGCCGCATCGGTGAGCGTTCCGCTCACAGCTGGTTCGTCCTGCACGAGCTGCTGGGCCAGCAGAACGTCAAGAACTACGACGGCTCCTGGACCGAGTACGGCTCGCTGGTCGGCGTCCCCGTCGCCGTCGGCACCGAAGACTGACCTCCCCCTGGGCCTAGCGGCCCGGGAGGTACCCCCACCTGGGCCTAGCGGCCCGGGTGAGGGCCCCCAGCGAAGCGAGGGGGGACACCCACCCGGGCCGTACCCGACCTGATCAGAACCGAAGGGAACTTCCATGTGCGGAGCCAAGGCAGGCGGTCCCGACGCCTCCACCATCAAGCCCGGTGAGACCACGATCCAGGGCAGCGTGACGCGCGACGGCGAGCCCGTCACCGGATACGTGCGACTGCTCGACGCGGGCGGCGAGTTCACGGCGGAGGTTCCCACGTCCGCCACCGGCCAGTTCCGCTTCTACGCGGCCGAGGGCACCTGGACGGTCCGCGCGCTGGTGCCCGGCGGCACCGCGGACCGTACGGTCGTCGCGCAGGACGGCGGTCTGTCGGAGGTCGCCATCGCCGTGTGACCGCCGGCCGGTCCGCCCCGCCGGGCGGTCCGCCGACGAGCCTCAAGGGTCGCGCCCCGGGTACGCCCGGTGCGCGGCCCTTCGCGCGCGTGCGGCCCTCGCCCGTCCGCGGCTTTCGCGCGCGTGCGGCCCTCGCCCGTGCGCGGCATAGGCTTGCCGCATGGCAGCAGCAGCAGGCAAGAAGCTCGTGATCAAGGTGACGGCGGGCGCGGACGCGCCGGAGCGCTGCTCGCAGGCCTTCACCGTCGCGGCGGTCGCGGCCGCCAGCGGCGTCGAGGTGTCGCTCTGGCTCACCGGGGAGTCGGCGTGGTTCGCACTGCCGGGAAGGGCCGAAGAGTTCGAACTGCCGCACGCGGCGCCGCTGCCGGAGCTGATCTCCGGCGTGCAGGCGGGAGGACTGATCACGCTGTGCACGCAGTGCGCCGCCCGGCGCGGCATCGAGGAGAAGGACGTGCTGGAGGGTGTCCGCATCGCGGGCGCTCAGGTCTTCGTCAGCGAGATCATGCCTGAGGGCGTGCAGGCGCTCGTCTACTGAGGCGCCGCCCAGCCGCTGTACCCGCCGCTGCGGACCCGTGGGGCTGCCGGTCCGGCACGGGCCGGGCGCGTGCCGCACAGGCCGTGTACGGGGGCTGCCGCGACGACGACTAGAATCGGTCCGTGCGGCATCCCGGCGGGATGGTCCGTACGCAGAGAGACACCCACGACGAACGATCCGAGGAGCACACCCCGTGCTTGAGGCATTCTTCACCGCGCTGATGGTCCTGGTCTGCGTCGGCACCGCGGCCTTCGCCGGTCTCGCGTTCAAGAAGCTCTACCAGGGCCAGCGCTAGTCGCCCAGCGCAGCCGCCCTTCCCCCGGGCCTCGCGGCCCGGGTGTCAACCCACCGGCCACCGTCCGCACCGACCGTCTGAGTTCCCATGATCGAGATCCCGTCCGACCTGCACCCGGACCTCGTCCCCCTCGCCTTCCTGCTCGGCAACTGGCAGGGCGCGGGCGTCGCCGCCCTCGACGGCGAGGACGGCCCCGGCAGCGACAAGTGCAACTTCGGGCAGGAGGTCAGCTTCAGCCACGACGGCCGTGACTTCCTGGAGTACGTCTCGCACAGCTGGCAGCTCGACGACGAGGGCGAGAAGGTCCGCCCCCTGGAGACCGAGAGCGGCTACTGGCGCATCGACTCCGAGCGCAAGGTCGAGGTCGTGATGATCCGCGACCAGGGCGTCGCGGAGGTCTGGTACGGGGAGCTGGCCGACCAGAAGCCCCAGATCGACCTCGCCACCGACGCGATCGCCCGCACTGCCTCCTCCGCCGAGTACAGCGGAGGCAAGCGCCTCTACGGCTACGTGAACGGCGACCTGATGTGGGTCGGCGAGCGGGCCGCACCCGGAGTGCCGCTGCAGCCGTACATGTCCGCACAGCTGAAGAAGGCCGTCGACCTGCGCGAGTGGGCGAAGGACCTGGGCGATCTGCCCGACGACGGCATCGCCTTCTTCAAGTGAGCGGCGGTTCTACACTGTCGATGTGGTGACGACCGACTGGCAGAGCGACCTGAGGGCGCGCGGATACCGCCTCACTCCGCAGCGCCAGCTCGTGCTGGAAGCCGTCGACAAGCTTGAGCACTCCACGCCGGACGACATCCTGGCCGAGGTGCGGCGTACCGCGGGCAGCGTGAACATCTCCACGGTCTACCGGACGCTGGAGCTGCTCGAGGAGCTCGGTCTCGTCTCGCACGCACACCTCGGCCACGGCGCCCCGACGTACCACCTCGCCGACCGGCACCATCACATGCATCTGGTCTGCCGGGACTGCACCGAAGTGATCGAGGCGGATCTGTCGGTGGCCGAGCCGTTCGCGGAGCAGCTCCTCGCCACCTTCGGCTTCGACACCGACATGAAGCACTTCGCCATCTTCGGCCGCTGCGCTAAGTGCTCGGCACAGACCGCCCGGACCCGGGAACCGGCTGATTCCGGGTCCCGGCCGGGAGCAGGACCGGCGCCGGAGTCCCCGGCCCCTGAGCCAGGGGAACGCTCCTTCAAGGGCGGCCGGGGGCCGTCGTAGTCTGGTCGTATGTCCTTCAACCTCCCCCTTGGGCCTTGCGGCCCTGGGAGTACCCCCAGCCGCCGCTTTCCCGTGCTGTCCGGTGATGCCGCATGAACTCCCCCCTGCTGTCGCTGCCCGGTGCCGTCGCCGCCGAGGGCCAGGACGAAGGTGTGGCCGCGCACTACGGTGATCTCTTCCGGGAGCAGCGGTCCCTGGCCGAGGGCGACGGCTTCGTCGACCTGTCCCACCGCGGAGTCGTCACCGTCTCCGGCGCGGACCGGCTCTCCTGGCTGCATCTGCTGCTGACGCAGCACGTCAGCGAACTCCCCGCGGGGCACGCCACGGAGGCCCTGATCCTCTCGGCGCACGGGCACATCGAGCACGCGCTCTACCTCGTCGACGACGGTGAGACGGTGTGGATGCACACCGAGCCGGGCACTCAGGGCGCGCTGATCGCCTACCTGGAGAGCATGCGGTTCTTCTACCGCGTCGAAATCGCCGACCGGACGGAGGAGTTCGCCGTCGTGCATCTGCCGGCGGGCTCCATCGTCGAGGCACCGGAGGGGACCGTCGTACGGGAGACGGCGCACGGCCGTGACCTCTTCCTGTCGCGCTCCTCCCTGAAGTCCTTCGCGGAGTCCGGGCCTCCGGCGATCGGCCTGCTCGCATACGAGGCGCTGCGCGTCGAGGGCCGCCGCCCGAGGCTGGGCATGGAGACCGATCACCGCACGATCCCGCACGAGCTGGGCTGGCTCGCCACGGCCGTGCACCTCGAGAAGGGCTGCTACCGCGGCCAGGAGACCGTCGCCCGCGTGAACAACCTGGGCAAGCCCCCGCGCCGGCTCGTCTTCCTCCACCTCGACGGCAGCGAGGTGCGCCTGCCCGTGCACGGCGACGCCGTTCGGCTGGCCGACGACGGGCCCGACGGGCGCAAGCTCGGCTTCGTCACGACCTCCGCCCGGCACCACGAACTCGGGCCGATCGCCTTGGCGCTGGTCAAGCGCAACGTGCCCGTGGACGCCGCGCTGACGGTCGGCGAGGACGCGACGGCGGCGGCCCAGGAGGTCGTGGTCGCGCCCTGACGGAAGTCGTGGTCGAACCCTGACGACGACCGGCCGCACGCCCGGGTACGACGTGGGCCGACCTGCGTAAACTTGCGGCATGGCCCTCCGAGGAGGCGGCGAGCAGGCGTCCGCACCGCCGGAAGCGGCTTCGTACGAGTTCGTGCGGGCGCCGCGGACGCTGGGTGCCATGGTGGCCTCGACAGTCGGCTACCGCTCGGACGGCGCCGACCCCCAGCTGCACCGCGGCCTGCCCGCTCCGTACCTCACGTTGATCTTCTCCCTGGAAGGTCCGGTCGTCGGCGGCGATACCCCGGAGCACGCACGCGGAGAGCACGCCTACCGCGAGGAGATCATCGTCGGCGGGCTCCACCAGCGGCCCGTGTACATCCTCCAGCCCTCGCGCGAGGCCGGGGTGCAGGTGGCCGTGCACCCGCTGGCGGCACGGGCGTTGTTCGGCATGCCGGCGGCCGAGTTGACACAGGCGGCCACGCAGGGCGCGTCCGTCCTCGGGCGGTCGGCGGTGGACGTCCACCAGCGGATGCTGGAGCGGACGAGTTGGGAAGAGCGCTTCGCGATCCTCACGGAGTACCTCCGCCGCAGAGCCCTGGACCGGGGGCACCGCGCGGAGGTGCGCCCCGAGGTGGCCGAGGCGTGGAGGTGGATGGCCCGCCGCCGGGGTGCCGGGTCGCTGGACGACATGGCGCGTCATGTGGCAATGAGCCGACGGCAGTTGACCACTCTGTTTCAGCGCGAGGTCGGTGCGGGACCGAAACAGATCAACCGGCTGATGCGTTTCGAGCGGGCCCGTGCAGAGGTGACGTTCTCGGTGGCAGGGGAAGCAGCACCGGACCTGTCGGAGATCGCCGCGCGTTGCGGATTCTACGACCACTCCCACCTGGTGCGGGACTTCCGCCAGTACACGGGCCTGAGCCCGAGCGGGTGGATCGCCGAGGAGCGCCGGAATATCCAAGCCGGAGGTCATCGCAACGGCGAAGAGTGGGACGCATGACGAACTCGCAGACGAACACCACGAGCGGGACGGCGCCGCAGGCCCAGTCCTCCGCGCACACGAAGGCCGACGGGGCATCCGGTGCCGCCGCACCCGCACCGACCGTCTGGCCGACCTTCCAGGCGCACGACGCCCATGCGCTGATCGACTTCCTCGTGGAGAAGATCGGCTTCGTCCGGACGGCCGTATACGCGGACAGCGACCAGGTGGCCCACTGCCAGCTCGACTGGCCGGAGGGCGGCGGCGTGATGCTCGGGTCGCACAAGCCGGGCGGCGACTGGAACAGACCTCCCGGCACCTTCGGCTGCTACGTCGTCACGAGTGACGTCGACGGGCTGTACGAGCGGGTGAAGGCGGCGGGCGTGACGTTCGTGCGGGACCTGGCCGACGAGGACTACGGGAACCGCGACTTCACGATCAGCGACCCGGAGGGCAACCTCTGGTGCTTCGGCCACTACCGCGGCGAGCCGAGCCCCTGAGGCGGGCCGGGGCTCGCCCTCGTCGCGTCCCCGTCCCCGTCCCCGATCAGACCTCGAGCAGGACGGTGAACGGGCCGTCGTTCGTCAGCGAAACCCTCATCTTGGCGCCGAAGCTGCCGGTCGCCACCTCGGCGCCCAACTCGCGCAGCTGCGCGACCACTTCGTCCACGAGGGGCTCCGCGACGGGCCCGGGGGCCGCCGCGTTCCACGTGGGGCGGCGGCCCTTCCGCGCGTCGCCGTAGAGCGTGAACTGGCTGATGACGAGCAGCGGTGCGCCCACGTCCGAGCAGGACTTCTCGCCCTCGAGGATCCGCAACGACCAGAGTTTCCGCGCCAGTTGGGCCGCCTTCGCCGGCGTGTCGTCGTGGGTGACACCGACCAGCACGCACAGTCCCTCGCCGGCGACCTCCCCGGTCGTCCGTCCCTCCACCACGACGCTCGCGCCGTCCACTCTCTGCACCACAGCTCGCATGGGAGCCATGATGCCGTGCGGCTCGGCGTTCTGTTCGTATGGGCCGGATGGGTGTGACTCCGCTGCGCCGAAGCACCCCGCAATGGCACGATGCGTACACGCGGTACGTACCGCTTCTCTCATCGCCATTGAGGCAATTAAGGATGAAGGGGACATCGTCCATGAGCGCAACCGGCGCCGCCCGTACTCCCCCGGGGCCTCTCGGCCCGGGAGGTACCCCCGGTGATCTGCCGGCCGCCCGTACCGGCCCGGATTCCACCACCGGTTCGGACGCCCCGGCCGAGGTCCCCGACGTGCACGGGCTGCGGCTGCCCGAACTGCGCACGCTGCTTCGCGACTCCAAGCAGGAGGAAGGCGAGCTCAGTTACGTGCGACGGCTCCTGCAGGGGCGCATCGACATCCTCCGTGCCGAACTCACCCGGCGCAGCGCCCCCGGCTCGCCGCTGCTCGACCTGCTCCCGCAGATCCTGGCGGACGGCCCGTCCAGCCACCGCAGCTCCGCGCGGCACGTGACGCTGAGCACACCGCAGAGCGACGAATACCGCTCCCTGGCCGAGGAGATGCTGGCGCAGGTCGAGCTGAGCAACCTCAGCGCGCGCACCGACGAGGAGCTGCAGGACGCGATGGCCCGTCTCGTCGGCTACGAGCAGCACGTCTCGCAGCGGCGGCAGGTGATGCAGCGCACGGCGGACGGGTGCAGCAAGGAGATCGCACGCAGGTACCGTGAGGGCGAAGCGCAAGTGGATGACCTGCTCCCCTGACTCCCGGCTCACGGCCCCGCACGGGCCCGCACGCTCGGGGAGGCCGCCCCCGGAGCACCCGCGCGGGGTGCCTGCGGGCGAGCCGGGGCGGAGAAGCCGGAGGGCTGAGCCCGGGAGCGGGTCTGTGAACCAGAAAGGCTCCCGCACATGCCGTCCGAGATACCTCCGGTGCTCGCCGAAGTCGTACGCTCCGGTTTCGTCGAGGGACACCACCGCGGCTCGCTGATCGTGCTCGCGGCCGACGGCAGCGTCGAGCTGTCCATGGGCGATCCCGACGCCCCCTTCTTCCCGCGCTCGTCCAACAAGCCGGTGCAGGCCGCCGCGATGCTGCGGGCCGGGCTCGAACTGTCCGGGCCCCGGCTGGCGATCGCGAGCGCCAGCCACTCCGGCGAACCGTTCCATCAGGAGCTCGTGCGCAAGATGCTCGCCGAGCACGGCCTGACCGAAGACCTGCTGCAGTGCCCGCCCGAACTCCCCCTCGACCAGGGCGAGGCGACGCGCGCCACCATCTCCGCGGGCTCCGGCGAAGCGGCGCGCAGCCGCGTCGCCATGAACTGCTCCGGCAAGCACGCCGCGATGCTCGCCACCTGCGCGGCGGCGGGCTGGCCCCTGGAGACGTACCTCGAACCGGACCACCCGCTCCAGAAGTTGATCGCGGAGACGCTCGAGTCCCTCTCCGGCGACCGCGTCTCGCACGTCGGCACCGACGGCTGCGGTGCGCCCCTGATGGCCATCACACCGGCCGGGCTGGCGCGAGTCTTCCGCAACCTCGCGCTCGCACCCGCCGGCAGCCCGGAGGGCCGGGTCGCCGAAGCGATGCGCGCGCACCCCGAATACGTCGCGGGCACGCAGCGCATCGACACCTGGCTGATGAGCGAGGTGCCCGGGGCCGTCGCGAAGGTGGGGGCGGAGTCCGTCCAGGCAGCGGCGCTGCCCGACGGACGGGCCCTGGCCTTCAAGATCTACGACGGCGGGAACCGCGCGGTCGGCCCCGTTCTGGCCCGTACGCTCGCACTGCTCGGCGTGAACTCCCCCGTGCTGGAGCGGATCGCCGACTCCCCGCTGATGGGCGGCGGCCGGAGGGTGGGCGAGGTGCGCGCGGCGTTCTGAGGGTCTCACCCGAGGAGCTGGTCTCACCCGAGGAGCTGAGGCCGGCGGCGGGGAGCCGGGGGCTGACGGGTGGGCGCGGGGCGCGGAGCCGATGGGCCCGCGGCGGGAGGCGGATGTGTGGAGGCGCGGACGCTAAGGCCCCGAGCCGGGGGCCGCAGCGCGTCCCTCCGCGCGGCCCTCAGACGTCATCTCACGTGGTGAGTTCGGCGAGCTTCGATCAGATGTCGAACAGGCGCTTCAGTGGCCTCTACTGACGTTCGTGATGGTGTCGCAGACGAAGGTTGCTAGTGGGCCGGACGCAGGCGGTGGTGCTGTTGTCGGCGTGATCGAAGCCTTCCATCTCACGAAACAGCATCGAGTGATCACCGCTGTCGATGACGTCTCGTTCACCGCCCCGGACGGGAACGTGACGGGCTTTGTCGGTCCCAACGGGTCGGGCAATTCGTCCACGATGCGCATGGTGGTCGGGCTGGACCGTTCGCGGTGCTCTGCCTGATCGCTGCGCTCGTCTGCCGCGGAAGGACATTCGCTGGAAGCCAGAAGAAGCAGAAGACAGAAGAAGCAGGAGAGGAACGAACGCTCATGGCGCGCATACGACTGGAGGCCGATGCTCAAGCCGAGCACGTGATGGCCAAGGTTCGAGAGACCTTCGAGAGCCGGGATTACCTCTGGGAGCAGACCGGCCGTTTGACGGCGACAGCGAGCGAGGGCGGGAAACCGGTGAAGAGTCTTGCCGTTGGTGTCTCCCAGCGGCTGCGGGTGGCCCTGCGCATCGACTCCGAAGCCCACCGTTTGGTGCTGAGCCAGGAGACGCTCGGTGCTGCCTATGCGGCCAATGGCGGGGGGCTGACATACGTACGGCTCTCTTCACGGTTTCGCAAATTGGTCAAAGCGGTGCGTGAGGACCTGGCGGCTGCGGCCCTTTGACGAGCGTAGGTGAACGGGGCGTCACCATGACTGAGGAGACAGGCGCTGTGGGCGAGCAGATTGACCGGGAAGTGGCGTGGCCGGTGATCGGACTTGCCGTGGCCGCGCTGCTGGGTGTGGTGATCGGCATCGCTGCGATCCCCTCGGCGACGCTGGTCATCGTGGCAATGAGCGGCGTGCAACTCGGCGTCGGCGCGCTGGGCTTCCTGGCTTCACGCAGACCCGTGCTGTGGGCGGTTGCCGTCGCCCTGGTGATCCTGGGCTCGACGGTCACGGACTCCCGTCTCGCCGAACTCGCCTACAGCGGCGCGGTCCCGTGGATCGCCCTGGCGATCGCCGTGAGCGCGCTGAACCTGTACCGTCACGGCACCGACTGGCTGGCGATCACGTCGGGGACCGCAGCCCTGGCTCTCGGCTCCGTCGGTGTCGTGGCAGTGAGCGTACGGGCGGGGACCCCACCCACTCCGGCAGTACTCGCCGCCACCGTGCCGTATCTGATCGGCGTGCTCCTCGCCTTGACGCTGCATCTGCGGGACGCACGAGAAGACCGCGTTCGCCGTCCCGAACTGTCGGTGGGGATCACGGACGGCCAGGAGACCTCCAGCGCCGCGACCGGCACGCTCGACGCGGCCAGGCGAGCACTGGCCATCGTCGCCCTGCGCAGCGACGAACTCGTCGCCTCCACCGGCGACGTCTCCGTGCGCCGCGGGGCAGCAGACCTACGAGACGTCGCACGCCGCGCGCTCACCGGTGAGAGCACGACCCAGAACTCCATCGCTCGCATCGAACTGCACACGGCTGCAATTCCTCAACGGACCGACACCCAGCGCCTCAAGCAAACCGCCTCGCGCCTGCCAGAGCTGCCGGATCGCGAACGTGAGATTCTCCGTCTCGTGGCCACCGGCGCGTCGAACGCGGCCATAGGACGCGCTCTGTATCTGAGCGAGGCGACCGTCAAGCAGTACGTGTCCAAGCTCATGCGGCGCTTTGAGCGCGACAACCGTACACAGCTGGCATTGATGGCAGCACGATGGTTCGACGAGCCGTCTCAGACGTGAAGGCTGCCGCTGGTCACCGCGGTCTCCGCCGCCAACGCACACGACAGCCTCGCCTTCATACCGTTGGTGAAGGCCATCCCACCGATCCGCTCCGGGCGGGGACCACGCCGCCGCAGGCCCGCCAAGCTCCGCGCGGACAAGGGCCACGACTACGGCCACCTCCGCACATGGCTACGGCAGCGGAACATCACTCCCGAGATCGCCCGCCGTGGCATCGACTCCAGCGAACGCCTCGGCCGCTACCGCTGGAAGGTCGAGCGCTCCCTGTCCTGGCTGTTGAACTACCGCCGCCTGACCGTGCGTTACGAACGCAAGAGCCGGCACTTCGCCGCCTTCCTCGCCCTCGCAGCCACTCTGATTTGCTGCAATAAGCTCAGCAAACTCACCACGCGAGATGACGTCTTAATCCAGGTGCGGACCGTCGCCGTCCCGCCATACCGTGAGCCGCATGACCTTGGAGATCCGCACTCTCGCCTCCCGTGACGAACTGCCCGAGTGGTACCGCGCAGTCGCCGTGGGCTTTCTGCGCGCCGGCGCGGTGCCGAAGGAGGAGGCGGCGGCCCTCGGGCAGAACGTGGATCCGGACCGTACGCAGGGCGCGTTCGACGGAGGCCGGTGCGTGGGCACCTTCCGTACGTTCCCCCAGGAGTTGACGGTCCCCGGCGGCACGGCCCTGCCGTCATGCGCCGTCACGAACGTCACCGTCTCCCCCACCCACAGGCGCCGCGGCCTGCTCACGCGCATGATGGGCAGTGCGCTGGACGCCGCGAAGGAGCGCGGCGACGCGTTCGCCTCACTCATCTCCGCGGAGTACCCGATCTACGGCCGGTACGGCTTCGGCCCGGCCTCGTGGACCTCCGAGTGGGAGGTCGACGTCCCCCGCACGGGCCTCGACCCCCGTCACTCCGGCCCGGACGACGGCGGCCGCCTGGACCTCGCCGACGACGAGGAGTTCCGCCGCCTCGGGCCCGCACTGCAGGACCGCTTCCGCGCCCAGGAGCACCGCCAGGGCGTGATCGACCGACCCGAGCGCTGGTGGCGTCGGCACACGGGCCAAATCCGTTTCTCCGGCGACGACTTCACGCCGCCCTTCCACGCCGTGCACCGTGACGCGCAGGGCGAACCGCAGGGCTTCGTCTCCTGGACCGTGCGCGAGCGCTGGGACAACAAGCTCCCGCACAACACCGCCGAAGTGCAGTGCCTCACCGCCCTCACCCCTGCCGCGGAGCGCGCGCTGTGGCTCTTCGTGCTCTCGATCGACTGGATCACGCGCGTGCGCTCCGGCTACCGCGCCCCCGACGACGTACTTCCGCTGCTCCTGCCCGACCCTCGGGCGGCCCGGCTGGACACCCATGCCGACTTCCTGTGGCTGCGGCCGCTCGACGTGCCGCGCATGCTGGAGTCGCGCAGCTACCCCGTCGAGGGCAGGCTCGTCCTGGAGCTGCACGACGCGGCGGGACTCGCCGGCGGCCGCTACCGCCTGGAGGCCGGACGGGACGGCGCCACCTGCAAGACCACGGACGAGAGCCCCGATCTCGCCCTGGACATCGCCGAGTTGGGCACCCTCTACCTCGGCGACGAGTCGGCCGTGCGGCTGGCGGTGCTGGGTCGCGTCGAGGAGTGCCGCGAGGGTGCCGCCTTGTCGGCAGACACCCTCTTCCGTACGCCGCGGCGAGCCTGGTGCCCGGACATCTTCTGACGCGGCGGGCCTCGCCTGGCTCGGCCCTCATCCCGTATCCGCCACCCCGGAGGAGCACCTCCCGGGATGGCATCACCCCACATGGACACGCGGCGCGCGGAAGGCGTGGGTTGGTAACCGCGCGCCGCGTGGTCAAACGATCAGCATCGTCAGCACGACGGCGCCGATACAGCTGCAAGTGATGTTCTTCGCCTTCACACCTACGGTCAGCAGTACGAAGCCGATGACCCCGACGGCACCGAACTGCCATTCCACGAGTTGCTCGAATCCGATCACGGCGGCCGCGAGAGCAAGAGCGAACACAGGCATGGCATCCCCCTTCGTTCGAGCACGGGCCCGTACGTCGTTGGACAGGCGGGAACCGGAGAGCTCTGTGTTGGCGGGCACCTGCGCCTACTTGGTGATACCTGATCAGACTTGGCAACCATCCCTACGAAGTTGTCCACCAACTTATTCGAAGTCTGCCCACTTGGCGGGAGATTGAAAACAGTTGACCAACAACTCCCGTGGCTTGGCGTGAAGTTGTACCGTCTTGGTGTGAACAGGACGAGCCCCGCGAAAGGCGCCAGACCTTCACACGAAGTGGTCGCCGCAGCCCTACGTGAGCGAATCGACTCCGGCGAGCTCCCCCCGGAAGCCCGCATCCCCACGCAGAACAAGCTGGCCGAAGAGTTCGGCGTGAACCGCACCGCGGTCCGCCAGGCCATCCAGGACCTCCAGCGCCAGGGCCTCCTCACGGACCCGGGCCGCGGCGCCCCGCCGACCGTCGCCCGGCCGGACCCGTCCCACGAGGAACCCAAGCCGGCCGGCACCGAACTGGCCGAGCGCCTCTATGAGGCCTTCCGCGCCGAGCACGTCACGATCGACACCTACTCGCTGACGACGGAGACCCTGAACAACGCCCTCGCGCGACCGCACCGTTCGATCGTCGACGGGACGATCTCCCCCCGCTCGATCACCCTGCGCGCCATCACTCCGAGCCCCGAGGCGTACCTCGCTCTGCCCCGCCTCATCGACGACCCGAACGACCGTCGCCCCCTGGACCGCCTGCACGAGATCCAACGGACCTGGTCCACGGCGCTGCGCAACACTCTCGGTACTTTCCGGAACAGGTACGAGGTGCCCGAAGTCTCCTGCGAGATACGGACAGTGGCCGCGACGCCGCTCCACAAGCTCTACATCCTCAACCGGACCGAGGCGCTGATGGGCTACTACCAGGTGGTGCCCGATGAGGTGACCTACCAGGGAGAGACGCTGGAGATATTCGACGTCCTCGGATTCGAGAGCTCGCTGTTCCGCTTCCATGACAGCCCGGGCAGTCACGACAAGCAGGACGTCGCCTTCGTGGGCCACTCCCAGGCCTGGTTCGACTCGCTGTGGAAGACCATCGCCACGCCGCTCGATTCCGACTGAACAGGCCACCCCGGAGTGATGACACTGTGGTGATCGGTTGCCTCGGCCGTAGAAACGCGTTCCGGCCACGAAGGGGACGGTAAGGTTCCTCCACTCAAGCTGGTCAGTGCCCGCTCAGGAGAGTCGCGCAGCCGATGACGTCCCACGCGTATCAACAGGCCGAACGTACCGGGACCATCGACGGTCCGCTTCTGGGGTACCACCGCGAGTGGTACGTGGTGCGTCCCGGCGGGGAGCTCGCGGACATGGGCAGGGTCAAGGTCGGCGAACCCCGTGAGGACGTCCTGTGGTTCGACCGGCGGTACTTCACTTCCGAGGACGAGGTGCTGGTACAGCTGGACCGGCTGGGCATGCCACGCATCCCGCCGGTGCGGTCCGCGGGCGCGGACGGACCGTTGATCCACGGCTTCGTCGAGGGGAAGCCGCTCAACGAGATCGCACCTGCCGGAACCGCTGTGAAACCGGTCCACCTGCGCCAGATCATGACGCTCTTCCGCAGGCTGGCCCGCGTACGTCCCAAGACCGTCGCCGGATGGAACATCGGGACCTGCGGAGACCAAGCTCCAAGGCGCGACGCCAACTTCTTGCAGGACCTGATCCGCTTCTCCCATGACGAGGTGCACGAGAAGAGGCTGGCGGACTTCGGCGTTCTCTTCGAGCAGCTCGGCATCCCTTCCGGGGCCTTCTCGCCGGAATCGCGGCTTGCGGCCGAGGCATCGGAACTGACCTCTCGTCCGTTCCGCCTGCTCCACGGAGACCTGCATCGCGCCAACTTCATCGTGGACCCCCAGGGTCAGCTCTGGACCATCGACTGGGAGTTGGCGACCGTAGGTGACCCGCTCTACGACCTGGCAACCCATCTGCACCTGATGCGCTACCCGACCGACCAGGAGCGGACTGTCAGAAGACAGTGGAAGGACACGATGTCCGAGGTGCTCCCCGGTGCCCTGGAAGCCTTCGACGCGGACCTTGACCGCTACCTGGCCTTCAAGCGCGTCCAGTCGGTCCATACCGACGTCGTACGCCACGCCATCGCGGTCCGTACGTCAGAGACTCCCCGCCGGCGCGACGAGCGGTTGCAGCACACCGCCAAGGTCATCGAGGACACGCTCGTACGTGCCAGGGACGATCTGAATCTGCGGGCAGTGCCCGGGAGCGGTTCGATCGAGGATGTCTACAGGAGGTTCTGCTCGACCGGCTGACCACCGGTGCGACAGGTCCGCCGGCCCTGACCAGGCCAGGCGTACAGAACCAGATCACCGCTGTACCTCACGCCCCGTACGGGAGATAGTTGGGGGCCATCACCGCTGCGGACCTGGTACGAGGAGTGAAATGCGCGAACTCATCGAAGCCGCGAAAGCTGTTCTCTTCGACTTCGACGGGCCCATTTGCCACCTCTTCCGTCAGCGGCCTTCCTCCTCCATCGCGGACCGGTTGCGAAAGGCCGTCCTTGAACGCCACAGCGACGCAGAAGGCACCGCCGGCTGGCTGCCGGACACGGGTGATCCGCTGGAGATACTGCGCGCCGCCTTCGAGCAGCCCGCGCTCGTCCGCAGCGGCGTCGCACGGGACATCGAGCGGGCGCTGACCGAGGAGGAGGTCGAGGCGGCACCCGGCGCCTTCCCCACCGCGTACGCCGACGCCCTCATCCGCACCCTCGTCGCCACCGGCCGGGAGCTGGCCGTCACGACGAACAACTCGCAGCAGGCGGTGGAGCGTTATCTGGAGAGCCGGACGACGCACGAGCTGTTCACCGGCCGGATCCACGGACGGAGCAGCGAGGGCGAGCTGCGTCTCAAGCCCGACCCGGACTGTCTGCTGCGGGCACTGGAGTCCACTAAGACACCGGCGCAGGACGCCCTCATGATCGGGGACGCGCCGCGGGATCTGGAGGCGGCGCGTGCCGCAGGGGTGGCCTTCCTCGGCTATGCGCGCAACGAGCGCAAGGAGGAGGAGCTGCGGGGTGCCGGTGCCGAGCACGTGGTCGACTCGCTGCGGGACGTCCTCCTGATCGTGGACCCCCGCGCGCACGTCTGACCCTCGCACGCCCGACCCTCGCGCACGTCCGACCCTCGGGCACGTCTCACCCCCGCGCACGTCCGACCCGCGCGCACGCGGGCCCCCGCGGGAGGGTGGGCTGCCAGGAAGTGGGCACGCGGTGAACCGTACGTAAGGGAAGCAGAGGCTGTGCCGGGCGCACGGCCCAGGCTCCCCGGGCACCCGGCCTGCCGGGTCCGCCGACCCGGTCGGCACCGGCGCAGCGCACGAGGAGGACTGGACGCGATGACCGACGCCCCCATGCCCCAGAGCAACGAGCCGGCGCACGACCCCGAGGTGCTGGAGCTCGCCCAGAGGATCTTCGGGCTGGCGCGGCACGGCGACACGGACACGGTTGCCGCCTACGTCGACGCGGGCGTCCCGGCGAACCTCACCAACGACAAGGGCGATTCCCTTCTCATGCTCGCGGCCTACCACGGCCACACCGCCGTCGTCCGCGCTCTCCTGGACCGGGGCGCCGACCCGGACAGGCCCAACGACAAGGGCCAGATGCCGATCGCAGGGGCCGTCTTCAAGGGCGAGGACGAGGTCGTTCGCGTGCTCCTGGAGGGCGGCGCGGACCCGCGCGCGGGCGAGCCGTCCGCGGTGGAGACCGCGCGGATGTTCGAGAAGAAGGAGCTGCTGGAGCTCTTCGGCGAGAGCGCCTGACGACAGACCGGACCGGCGCCCGAGGGCGGGCTGCCGGTCCGGAACATGTCCGTTGCCAGGGCGCCTACCGCGCCGCCTCCACCACATCCGCGACGACGCAGCTGACGTTGTCGGGTCCGCCCGAACGGTTCGCCAGAGCGACCAGTTCGCGGACGGTCGCCTCCGGGTCCGCCGTGGCGGCGACGGTCCGCCGCACCTGCTCCTCCGGTACGACGGACGTCAGCCCGTCCGAGCACAGCAGGTAGCGGTCGCCGGGCCGAACCTCCTGGAGGCGTACGTCCGGACGGTCACCGGGCCGCCCGGTGAGCGCCCTCGTCAGCAGCGCACGCTGCGGGTGAGAGGCCGCCTCCTCCTCGCCGATGCGGCCCTCGTCGACCATGGACCGTACGAGGGTGTGGTCGTGGGTGATCTGGAAGAAGTCGCCGTCGCGCAGCAGATACGCACGGCTGTCACCGATGTGTACGAGCGCGAGCTGCGAACCCGTCCACAGCATCGCGGTGAGCGTGGTACCGGCCTCCTCGTCGGCGTCCGGGCCCGAGGCCACGACCTCGCCGACGGCCCTGCCGACGGACGTGACGGTCTCGTCGAGGACGTTGAGCAGGTCCGCCGCCGGGAAGTTGCCCTCCTCCAGCTGCCTGAGCGTGTCGATGGCGGCGGCGCCCGCGGGGCCTCCGCTGCCGCCGCAGCCGTCGGCGACGGCCAGCAGTCGCGAACCGGCGTACGCCGCGTCCTTGTTGCTCTCCCGTTCGAGGCCGGCGTCGGTCAGTGCGGCGTACCGAATGGCCAGTGGTCTCTCGGTGTTCGGCATCTCGGTGTCCTTCCGTGACAGATGGTCGATGAGGAAGGCGGCCATGTCGCGCCGGACGGCGAGGTCGTTCTCGACCTGGGCCCAGTAGGCCCGCACCTCACGCGCGGCGGCGGGCCCGTCCAGCCCGTTCAGCTCACGGATACGGGCCAGCGGCATCCCGAGCCGGCGCAGCCACGCCACGAGCCGGGCCTGCTCCAGCTGGCCGGGCGCGTAGAGGCGGTAGCCGGTGACCGGGTCGACCCGGGCGGGTGGCAGGAGACCGAGTTCGTCGTAGAGACGCAGTGCCTTCGGAGACAACCGGGACGCCTTAGCGAACGCCCCGATCGTCAGCAGCCCCGCGCCCTCACCCGTGCTCTCGCTCCCCGGAGTGCCAGCGCTCTCACCCATGCCGCTCCTCCCCCGCCGGGCCCCTCGCCCGGCACGCCGATGCTGCGGCTTCCCCCAAGGACAAGGTCAAGGACGGTCGCGCGGCGCCGTCCCACCAGGCACTTTGCCGGTCAGCACGGAGACCTCGACGTGCTCCGTGAAGCTGTCCCTGCGCGGCAGCGCCCGCAGGATGCGCTCTGCGAAGGCCGGACGGTCCGCGGGCGCCGGCAGCTGCTGCTCGGGGACGGCGGAGTAGATCCCGCCGATGAGTTCTTCGCATGTCACCTCCTCCGTGTAGGAGACGGCGCTGTGCCGGACCTCGGTGAACCCGGCGGCCTCCAGGGCCGGCGCGTAGCGTTCGCGGTCCTTCCGGGCCGTGCCGCACGAGTCCTTCAGTTCCGTGCCGAAATACTCCCCCAGGCAGCCCCTCAGGGCACGCGACCAGTCACTGTCCTGCAGCCAGGCCGGCGTCCCGTTGGCGAGGACGGCGACTCCGCCGCCCGGACGGATGAGCGGGCGGAGCGCGGCGAAGAGGTCGTCGTACCGCATCCAGTGCAGAGCCTGCCCGATCACCGTCATTGCCAGGTGCCGTTCGCCGAGCAGCTCACCCAGGGCGGGGACGTCCGTGTCGGCCCCCAGCACCCAGGTGACGTTGGTGACGCCGCCGGTACGGGCGGTCTTCCTGGCCTCGCGGAGCATGTCGGGTTCCGGGTCCATGCCGATCACGGCACGGACCCGGCGGGCGAGCGGAACGGTGAGCTGCCCCGTGCCGCATCCCAGGTCGAGGACGGTCTCCTCCGGGGACAGCGCGAAGCTGCGGCCCAGTGCCTCGAACACCTGGGGCGGATAGCCGCGCCGGAACTCCGCGTAGTACCTCGCGACGTCACCACCGAATCCGAGCTCCATGCGCGGACCCTGCCCCGGGCCCGGACCCGGCAGCCGCGGATCTGCTGCGGGCAGAAGCCGGGGCGGGTCCCCTGCCGTGGGTCGCACTCGCACTGGGGTCAACCCCGTGAGCGATACGGGGGTTTGCCTCATCGGCGCGCCCGGGCGGGTGCCATAGCCTCGTCGGGCGATGGGAGCGGGAAAGGCTGACAGCAGCAGCCTCCACCTTCCACGGAAACGGGGAGAACATCATGCGCAGGCACATCCGCCTCCTCGGCGCGGTCGCGGCGGCCGCGGTCGGAGTGAGCACGCTCGGGGCATGCGGGCTGATCCCCGGGGAGACGTCGGAGGACAGCGCGACGCTGTCGCAGAAGGTCCGCTCCGTGCGCCTGGACAGCAGCTCGGGTGCCATCAGGCTCCGCAGCAGGCAGACCGTCACGAAGGTCACCGTCCACCGGACCGTCGAGTTCGACGGGGACAGCAGGAAGAAGCGCACGTACCACGTCGAGGACGGCACACTCGTGCTGCGCGGCTGCGGCGACGACTGCCGGGTGAGCTACACGGTCGATCTGCCGCCGAGGGTCCGGGTGAGCGGCAGCACCTCGTCCGGCGGGATCAGTCTCTCCGGCGTCGGCAAGGTGGACGTGACCACCCACTCCGGCGCGGTCGACCTCAACGACGTCGACGGCACGGTGGCGGTGCGCACGACCAACGGCCGCATCAACGGCCACGGCCTGAAGGGCGACGGCGTCCGGGCCGAGACGTCCAACGGCGCGATCGACATCAGACTGAGCACGCCGCAGGACGTCCGGGCGAAGGCGTCCAACGGTGCGATCTCCGTGACCGCACCGGACAACCGCTACAAGGTGTCGGCGAGGACGAGCAACGGCGGGAAGCACCTCGGTCTGCGCAACGACCCGTCCGGCGACCACACCCTCGACCTGTCGACGACCAACGGCTCCATCACCGTCAAGAAGGCGGGCTGACTCACCGCTCGGCCAGCCGCCCGTCGACGACCTCGGCGGCGCGGTCGGCGTCGGCCTCCGTGTTGTAGAGGTGGAAGGCGAGTCGCATCCGTCCGGCCCGGGTGCTTCCGACGATTCCCGCACGCCGCAGCTCGGCGGGGGTGCCCGCGTCGACGGCCGCGCTGACTATCGCGGAGTCGCCCTCCGGGAGCCCCACGGCGGCGCGGAAGCGGTTCGCGAGTCCGAGGGCGTGCTCGTGGAGCACGTCCGTACCGATGCCGTTGAGCAGGTCGAGGCTCTTCTCCTGGCCGACCCATGCGTGCCACACCGGGGAGACGTCGAAGCGCCGGGCGTCCTTCGCGAGCCGCAGGGGCGCGCCGTAGAGGCTCTCCCAGCGCTCCTCGCCTGCGAACCACCCGGCGGAGTGCGGGATGAGTCCGTCGATGTGCTCGGGCCGGACGGTGAAGAAGCAGGTGCCCCTCGGGGCCAGCAGCCACTTGTAGCCGCCGCCGACGGTGTAGTCGTAGCGGCCCGCGTCGACGGGCAGCCATCCGGCGGCCTGGGTCGTGTCCAGCAGCACGCGCGCGCCGACGGCGTCGCAGGCCGCGGTGAGCGCGTCGAGGTCCGCGAGGCGTCCGTCCGCGGACTGCACGGCGGCCACGGCCACGAGCGACGTGCGGGGCGTCACCGCCTCGGCGATGGACTCCAGCGGCACCTCACGTACGTCCACACCGCGCGGCGCCTGTGCGTGGAACGGGAAGACGACGCTGGTGAACTCCCCTGCGGCGGTGAGTACTTCGCTGCCCTCCGGCAGGGACGCAGCGACGAGCCCGACGAAGGCGCTGACCTGGCTGCCCACCGCCACCCACGACGGATCGACGCCGACGAGCGAGGCATAGGCCGCACGGGCGGCGGCGACCGGAAGATCGTAGGCCGCCGGTTCGGCGGTCCCCTTGCGCCACTCTTCTTCCGCCTCGCGCAGCGTGTTCAGGGCGCTGCGTGGCGGCAAGCCGATGGAAGCGGTGTTGAGGTAGACGACGTCGGGGTCGAACTCCGTCTGTGCGAGCGCGAGACGGGACTGCCCCTCGGACCTGTCCGCCGGATCGCCGGCGTTCCGGATGCTCTGCATTTCTCAAGACTGAGCCCGCTTCGGCCTGTGCGGAAGTGCCACTTCGCTGCGGGCGGACCGTAAGGAGGCGAGGGGGACTGTCGCCGGCGCCCCCGCGGCGGGCGCTCCGGCGGCGGCTCCGGTGGGCACTCCGGCGGCTCACCCGGCGTGCTCAGTCCGTCCGGTTGCGCGCCTGACGGTGCGCTGCCATCCGTACGGGCGCGTTGACGGCCCCGTCGCCGCGGTAGTCGCCCACCCGCTGGACCACCTCGAAGAAGACCCGCGAGCCGAGGATGCCGGTGCAGAAGTGGAAGAACGCCCCGTGCTCGTCGCGGTCGTAGAGGATGTTCAGCTCGCGCATGTCGCGCAGCAGCGCGGGCTCCGGCGCGTAGCGGGCGTCCAGGTCGTCGTAGTAGTTGTCGGTGACGGGCAGGATCTCCAGGCCCCGCCCGCGGGCGTTCCGCGCGGCGGCGAAGACGTCGTCGGTGGCGAAAGCCACGTGCTCCGGGTCGGGCACCGAGGGCGCCCAGCCCCCGCGGCGCAGCAGCGCCCCGTGCATGGCTATGCGCACCTCGCCGGAGGCGTTGCCGACGGTGCGGCTGCGGACCAGGCCGAAGGGTGCCGCGTACTCGGCGAAGTCCCGCTCCCGCAGGTCGAGTACGGACTGGTAGAAGGTCATCGAACCGGCGAACTGGTCGTTGGGCTGCGCGAGCGCGACGTGGTCGATGCGGCCGAGGACTCCGGCGACGGCGCCCTCGGTGCCGTGGTCGGTCCCGGTGCCTGTCCCCGTGGGTACGAAGTCCGCCCGCCAGTCAGGGCCGGACGCGTCTCCGCCGGGGCAGAAGAACAGCTGGGTGCCGTCCGGGGCGGCGACGGCGGTGAGTTCGGCCTCCTCGGGGCCCCGCCTGCGCGGCAGGGGCGTGGCGAGGAGAGCTTCGGCCCGGCGTGCGGACTGCTCGGGGTCGCGGCTCTCGACAGCGAGAGCCACGACTTCGGCCCTGCCGGTTCCGGTCCGGGTTCCGGCCCCGGCAGATACGCCTCCGGCTGCTCCCTGCCCGTCCGTGCCCGTGGAGCCCCCGCCCCGGTCGTCCCGGTTGAGCACGACGTTGCTGCCACCCTGCTGCCACAGTTCGACGGGCTTGGAGCGGTGACGCCCGGTGTGGACGAAGCCGAGTGCCGTGAGCGCACCGGAGACCTGCGGAGCGGACTCGTCGTCCACGGTCAGTTCGACGAACGCGTGCCCGAGTAGTTCCGGTGCGGGCGGCGGCGCCGCGAGTTCGATGCGTGGCCGCGCCCGGCCGTCCGAGGGCTCGTACTCGATCCCGGCGACGGCCTCTTCGAGCGCGACCAGCGACCGCATCCCGTCCACGGCCGCGGGCCCCGGGTCGGTCTGCCGGAAGATGTCGTTGAACACCTCCAGCGACAGCGGTCCCTCGTACCCGGCGGCGAGCACCTGCGCGAGGAAGCCCGGCAGGTCGAAGGAGCCCTGCCCCGGGAAGAGCCGGTGGTGCCTGCTCCACTGCAGTACGTCCATGTCGAGACGCGGCGCGTCGGCGAGCTGGAGGAAGAAGAGCTTGTCGGCGTCGACGGTGTCGATGCCCGTGGGAGCGGGATCGCGGGAGAGCACGTGGAAGCTGTCCAGGCACAGCCCGAGGTTCGGGTGGTCCCCCCTGCGAACGATCTGCCAGGAGTGCTCCCAGCTGTTGACGAAGCGCCCCCAGGCGAGGGCTTCGTAGGCGACGCGTATCCCGCGTGCCGCGGCACGCTCGGCCAGCGCGCGCAGTTGCCCGGCGGCGAGGCCGTCGTCGTCGGTGGCGTGCGGCGAGAGCGTGGAGCACACGAGCACCGTGTCGGCGCCCAGCCGCTCCATCAGGTCGAACTTCCGTTCAGCGCGGCGGAGGTTGGCGGCATGCAGGGCGTCCGGCACGGCTTCGAAGTCGCGGAACGGCTGGTAGAGGTCGACGCTCAGACCGAGGTCCGCGCAGAGGGCGCCGACGCTCTCCGGTGACATCGCCGAGACGACGAGGTCGTTCTCGAAGATCTCGACACCGTCGAAACCCGCCGCGGCAGCCGCACGCAGCTTGTCCTCCAGCATTCCGGAGAGGCAGACGGTCGCGACGCCCTTGCGTGCGCGGGGCCGTGCCGCCTGCGGTGACGGCCCGGACGAGGTACCGGGCGACGTGACGGGCGACGTGACGGGCGAAGAGACGGGCGAAGAGGACGTGGACGGCTTCATGCGTGCTCCTTGATGCCGGCGCCTGCCTGCTGCACCGACGCGTGGTTCGAACCTCCGGTCGGGCGGGATTGTTCGTATGCCGCACTCAAATGCACATCGCGCACACTAGGAGCGCGCTCCCTCGGACGTCAATCGGTGCGCGGAGGAACGGGCCGCCGCCAGGAGTTCGAGCTCGCCACCCGGTCTCCGGACCGTTTGGCCCTCGGCCCAGGCCACGCTGTAGGCTGTGCGTGATGCGCACAGCTGCGCGGCATGGCAGGTCAGACCCCGTACGGGAGGTAGTGAGGCGTTGTCGGAACCGGTGACGAAGGGGCGCGAGGAGTACGGTCCGCACTTCGTGCAGTCCGTCGCGCGAGCCCTGTCGGTGATGCGTTCGTTCACCGCGGACCGCCGCTCCCAGACGCTCACCCAGGTGGCGCGCGAGACCGGCCTGGACCGGGCGACGGCCCGCCGGCTGCTGCTCACCCTCGCCGACCTCGGCTACGTCACCAGCGACGGCCGCTCCTTCGAACTCACCCCGCGCACCCTGGAGTTGGGCTACGCCTATCTCTCCAGCATGTCGCTGCCCGAGATCGCCCAGCCGCATCTTCAGTCGCTGGCCCGCGAGCTGAACGAGACGGCGGCGCTCGCGGTGCTGGACGGCGACGAGATCGTCTACATCGCGCTCGTGCAGAGCACCCGGCTGATGGCGGTGAAGATCGGCATCGGTACCCGCTTCGACGCCTACACGACCTCGATGGGCCGGGTGCTGCTGGCCGGACTCCCGGACGCCGAACTGGACGAGCGCTTCGCGCGGCTGAAGCTGGAGAAGAAGACCGACCACACGATCCGCAGCCCGCAGACCCTCCGCGAGGAGATCGACAAGGTACGCAAGCAGGGCTGGTCGCTCGTCGACTCGGAGCTGGAGGAAGGGCTGCGGGGCGCGGCGGCACCCGTGCGCGACCGCGCGGGACAGGTGGTCGCCGCGGCGAACGTCTCGGTGCACGCGGGGCGTACGACACCGGAACTCGTCGAACGCGATTACATCCCGGCGATCCTGCGCACCGTCCGCCTCGTCGAAGCGGACCTGGTCAGCGCGGTCACCCGCTGAGCGGTGACACACGGGGGCGCCGCGGCGGTCACGCGCAGAACCACCGCCAACGCCGCCCGGTGGCTGCACGGTCGACGTCATCCCGTGCCGCCCGTACCGGCGAGGTTGATCCAGCACTTGCCCGGCGTCGACCCCACCGCGTCGAACGCCGCGGCCGCGTCCGCCAGGCCGAACTCGGCCCGCAGCACGCGGTGGGGGGCCAACGTGCCCTTCTCGATCAGGGCGACGGTCTCCGCGAAGTCCCGCGGATGGTCGTAGATCAGCGAACCCTTCAACGACAGCTGCCGCCGGACCAGTTCGTGCGCCGTCAGCTCCAGCGGTGCACCGCTCATCCCTATGAACGTCACGGTGCCGCCGGGCGCGGCATGCCGCAGTGCCCAGGCGGCGGCCTCCGCCACCCCCGCGGTCTCGAAGACATGATCGGCGGGCGGGGCCCCGGTGTCCGACCCCTCGCCGGGCGCCCCCGAAGTGACCTCCGCGGGCACTGCACCCAGTGAGACCGCGAGGGCCCGGCGACCTTCGTGCGGTTCGCGCACGTACGGGGTGATCCCCGCGTCGATCAGGCAGAGACAGACCAGCAGTCCCTGGGAGCCCGCCCCCACGACCAGGGATGTCTCGCCCGCTCGCACTCCCGAGCGGTGGACGGCCGTGCGCGCCACGGCCAGCGGCTCAGCGCACACGAGATCGCGCGGGTCGACCTCCCTGGTCGCCGCGTGCACGAACTCGGCCGGCACGCTCACGTACTCCGCGAGAACCCCCGGGGTGTCCAGCCCGACGGCCACCCGCTTCGTGCACCCCGAGGTGAACCCGGCCGCGCATTGCGCGCACCGCCCGCAGCAATAGTTCGGCTCGATGGCCACGGTCTCGCCCTCGAAGAGGTGACGGACGGCGCTGCCCACTGCGGCGATCTCCCCGATGCCTTCGTGCCCCAGCACCCATGGCAGCCGCGGCGCCGGGCGTGCACCCCCGACCACGGCGAGGTCCGTGCCGCACAGGCCGACGGCCGTCATGCGAACGAGCACGTCGTGCCGTCCGTATCCGGGAGTGGGGATGCGGATCGTCTCGACACGTCCGGGAGCGGTGAGTGCTGCTGCCTTCATGGGGTCGACACCTCTCTCATGCTGTGCGCTATACGCACCAACGTACGCATCGTGACAGCGTAACGGAAGAGACGCCGACGGCTACGGGAGAGACGGCGCACGGGCCGGGCCAGCAGCGGACAGAGCAGGAAAGGGCGGCGGATCGACCCGGCGGCCGCCCTGCATGGGACCTTGTCCGCGGCGCATCGATCCGGAACAGACCCTTGACCCGGGCAATCCGGCCAGTACACGATGCCGTGCAAGTCACGCACAGATGTGCACCAAGCGCACAGAGGTTGCCATGTCATTCGCTTCAGAGCAGTCAACGCCCCGCAAGCAGACTCGTGCTGCGCTCGGCGGCTCCATCGGGGCCGTCGTCGAGTGGTACGACTTCCTCCTCTACGGGATCGTCGCCGCCATCGTCTTCAACAAGGCCTTCTTCCCCGGCGTCAGCCCCCTCGCCGGCACGCTCGCCGCCTTCGCCACGTTCGGCATCGGCTTCGTGTGCCGCCCGCTGGGCGGTCTCGTCTTCGGGCACTTCGGGGACAAGCTCGGCCGCAAGCGGATGCTGGTGTGGACGGTCCTGCTGATGGGGATCTCCACCGCACTCATCGGGGCGCTGCCGACGTACGGGAGCATCGGCTGGTGGGCACCGCTGTTCCTGGTGATCCTCCGCGCTCTCCAGGGCTTCGCCGTCGGCGGCGAGTGGGGCGGGGCCGCGCTGATGGCGGTCGAGTCCGCGCCGTCCAGGCTCAAGGCCCTCTACAGCTCCGGCGTGCAGGTCGGTTACTCGGTGGGCCTGATCCTCGCCACCGGTGCTGTCGCGCTGATGGAGAACGGCCTCGGGGAGCGGGAGTTCCAGGAGTGGGGCTGGCGCGTTCCGTTCCTGGTCAGCGCACTGCTCGTCGCGCTGGCCCTGTGGATACGGGCGGGGGTCCCCGAGAGCGAGGTGTTCAAGGAGGAGGTCGAGGCGCGGCAGGCGCAGAAGCGCACGAAGCTCCCCGTGGTGACCGCGCTGCGCAAGCACCCGGCCGCCTTCTTCCAGATCATCGGCATGCGCCTCGGTGAGCTCGTGACGATGTACGTCGTCACGACGTTCGCGCTCTCCTACGCCGTCGACGAGCACGGCTTCGACTCCGGCCTGATGCTGAACATCGGGCTGCTCGTCGGCGCCGTCGGCATCGTCACCATCCCCGCGTTCGCGTGGCTCTCGGACCGGTACGGACGCAAGCCGGTCTTCATGACCGGAGCAGTGATCGGGGTGCTGGGCAGCGTTCCGTACTTCCTGTCGATGGAGTCCGGGTCCGCGATCCTCCTGGCGGTCACGTCCGTCCTGCTCGTCAACATCGCGCACGACATGATCGTCAGCGTCCAGCAGCCGCTGTTCACCGAGCTGTTCGGCGCCGAGTACCGCTACAGCGGCGCCGGGGTGGGATACCAGGTCGCCAGTGCCGTGGGCGGTGGCTTCACGCCGTTCATCGCGACGGCGCTCGTGGCGTTCGGCGGCGGCAGTTGGTACTGGGTCGCGGCCTATCTCGCGGCGGGATGCGGTGCCTCGGCCCTCGTCGCGCTCACGCTCCGCGGAACGAGCGTCTCTCCTTCCGCCATGGCCGCGGCAACTGACGGCGACGAAGCGCGAACTCCCGTCAGCAAGCACTGATCGCCTGTGCCTGATCGTCGGCACGGCAGGCTCCTGGTCGCTCACGTTCTGCTCGGCCGGTGTCATCGCCGCGCTCGCGGGGTCTGTTACTGGTTCGGTGTGCGCCGACCCATCGCGCAACCCGCCGCAGCCTGACACCATCCGCACGAGGTCGCAGGACGAGCAAGGAATCGCACCATGGTCGACGTTCTGATCAAGAGCTGGCTGGAGCCCGAACACGTCGAGCGCATCCGGGAGTCGGACTCGCGCGTACGGGTCCTTTACGACACCGCTCTCGTGCCTCCGCCGCAGGGGCGCCGGCGGCTGCTCTACCGTCCGGGAAGCCTCCCCGAGCCGGACGAAGGCGGCTTCAGCCGCACTCCCGAGCAGGAGCAGGCGTGGGAGGAGCAGCTGGCGCGCGCGGAGGTGATCCTGGACCTCCACATGGACGACCTCCACAGCCTGCCGGAGGCGGCTCCCCGGCTGCGCTGGTTCCAGGCGGGCGCCGCCGGTGCGGGTGAAGCCGTCGCGGGCACGGGACTTCTGGAGTCGGGCGTCACCGTCACGACGGGCAGCGGCATCTTCTCCGCGCCGCTCGCCGAATTCACCGCCGCCGCGATCCTCTCGCACGTGAAGGACCTGGACCGGCTCCACCGGCAACGCCGCGAGCGGAACTGGCACACCGCCGCGAGCGGCACGCTCGAGGACAGGACCGTCTGCATCGTCGGAATGGGCAGCATCGGCAAGGAAGTCGCCCGGCGTCTGCATCCGTTCGGCTGCCGGCTCACCGGCGTCCGCCGCTCCGTGACGGGCCGGGGCCGCGAGGACACCTGGATCGTGGGCCGCGTCCACCCGGTGGACGGGCTCGCGGAGGCGGTGGCCGACGCCGACTACGTCGTCGTCACGCTGCCCTCGACGCCGGAGACGCACCACCTCATCGACGACCAGATGATCAAGGCCATGAAGCCTGGCGCGTACGTGGTCAACGTCGGCCGCGGAGCGGTGGCCGACGAAGCGGCGCTGATAGAGGCGCTGAGGTCCGGTCACCTCTCCGGCGCGGCGCTGGACGTCACGGAGACCGAACCTCTGCCGCAGGAAAGCCCGTTGTGGGACCTGCCGAACGTCCTCCTCGGTTACCACGCCACGGCGATGACGAACGGTGGCCTCGCCAACGAGCGCCTCACCGGGATCTTCTGCGACAACCTTCGCCGCTACCTCGACGGCCGCCCCCTTCTGAACCAGGTCGACCCGACGCGGCTGTACTGAGACGGGGCGGGCGCGAGGGCCTGCACCGAGCGAAGGCGGGCACACGAGGCTGTACCGGGGCGAGGCGGGCGCGCCCGTGCGGCCCGACCATGCATGCGGTCCTCCGGTCCGGTGGGGGACGGCCGGTGGCCGGGCCCGACCACGCTCCGGATACGTTGGCACGCGGGAGCACCCGGGGCCATGGGCGAGGTGCCGCCGGCACCGCTCCGCCCGTGAGCGGGCCCCACCTGCGCACCGGCACGCTCGAAAGCCTTCACCAGCGCTCGACCATCGCCCGGACCGGAAGGACCCGACCATGACCGGCACCAGCCCGAAGCGCGGCGCACGCGACATCGACATCACCGTCTACGGTGCGACCGGCTTCGTCGGCGCCCTCGTCGCACGTCACCTGGCTCAGGCCGCCCCCGAGGGCACCCGGATCGCTCTGGCCGGACGCAGCGAGGAGAAGCTGACCGCGATACGGAAGGACCTGGGCGAACGGGCCCGTGACTGGCCCCTGTTCGTCGCCGACGCCGGCGACCGTCCCGCCCTGGAGCAGATGGCCGGCGCGACGCATGTGGTCATCACCACCGTCGGTCCGTACGCGAAGTACGGGCGCGACCTGGTCGGTGCCTGCGCGCAGGCCGGCACCGACTACGTCGATCTGTGCGGTGAGGCCCTCTTCGTACGCGAAACCATCGACGCCCACCACGGGACCGCCGCCTCCACCGGCGCCCGCATCGTCCATGCCTGCGGTTTCGACTCGATCCCCTCCGACATCAACGTGCACCTCCTCCACGAGAAGGTCCGCGCCGACGGCAGCGGCGAACTCGCCGACACCACCGCGGTTCTCACCTCGGTCAGCGGCGGTGTCAGCGGCGGCACCATCGATTCGGTGCGCCAGCAGATCGACATGATGAAGAAGGACCGCAAGGCCCGGCGGCTCGCCGCCGACCCTTACACCCTCAGCCCCGACCGCGCCGCCGAGCCCGAACTGGGCCGCCAGAGCGACCTGTTCATGGCCCGCGGCTCCAAGGCGGGCACGCCGCTGCGCGGGGTCCTCGCGCCCTTCTTCATGGCGCCGTTCAACACCCGCATCGTCCGCCGCAGCGCGGCGTTGCGCGATCACGCGTACGGCGCCCGCTTCCGCTACCGCGAGGCCATGCGCCTCGGCCCGCCGCTGCTCTCGCCACTCGTCGCGGCGGCGGTGACCGGTGCCATGGGCGGGCTCGTCACCGGGCTGGCGCTGCGGCCCACGCGGCCGCTGCTGGACAAGGTCCTGCCGAATCCCGGCGACGGGCCCGATGCGCGCTCGCGCGAGAAGGGCCACTTCACCCTGGACACCTTCGCCGTCACCACCACCGGCGCCCGCTACACCGCACGGTTCAGGGCACAGGGCGACCCGGGCTACAAGGCGACCGCGGTCATGCTCGGCGAATCCGCGCTGGCCCTCGTCCTGGACCGGGACGCCCTGCCGGAGGGCGACGGCGGCGTACTCACACCGGCAACCGCCCTCGGCGACGCGCTCGTCGGACGGCTGCGTGCGGCCGGCATGACCATCGACGCGCGGCCCTACTGAACCGGCGGCGCCCGCCCGTCATATCGGTCGTGGGATCGGTCGAGGGATCGGTCGACTGATCAGTCGACGACGGGGCTGCGCCGTTCGAGAAGCTGGACGTCGCGCCAGACGCCGTGGTGGCGGGCCAGGCGTTCGCTGGTGCCGACGACGCGGAAGCCCGCGCGCAGGTGCAGCGCGATGCTGGTCGTGTTCTCGGGGAAGATGCCCGCCTGGATCGTCCAGATCCCGGCGGCCTCGGTGGAGGCGATCAGCGCGTCCAGCAGCACTCGGGCCACTCCACGGCCGCGTGCCCCTGGGTGCACATACACCGAGTGCTCGACCACACCCGCGTAGACGGTACGGGCCGAGGTGGGCGCGACGGCGATCCAGCCCAGCACCCTGCCACCGCTGCCGGTGCCGGTGTCAGTGCCGGTGCCGCCCTCGCCGTCACTGCCGGCCCCGCTCCGCACATCGCCGGCCTCCCGCTCGACGGCAACGAACCTGTGCTCGGGAAGCTTGGCGGCGTCGAACGCCTCCCACGTGGGCGCGGCCGTCTCGAAGGTGGCGTTCCCCTCGTCGATCCCGGCCTGGTAGATGGCCAGGACCTCGTCTGCGTGCGCCTCCGTCAGCGCCTCGACGACGACCGTGGTGCCCGCGTGCTGAGTGTTCACGTCACCCATCGAAGCAGGCCGGGCATCCGTACGCCCCGGCGGACCCGATGCCAGACGCGGGCTCCGGCCCGCTCCCGCCATGTGCTCGTCACCCCGCCGACCGCCGCCGCCGGCACAGGACGGCCGTGACGGTCAACGGGACCGACGTCACGCACGCGATGCCGAACAGCAGCGCGTACTGCCCGTGTTGTGCCAAAGGTCCGGCGGCACTCACAGCGACCGAGCTGCCGATGAACAACGAGGCGGCGAAGAAGGCGACCGCCGTGCCCCGCGCCTCCGGCACAACCGATGTCGCCCAGGTCTGCAGCGACGAGTGCATGAACGACCATCCGCCGCCGAGGAGCAGGGCCGTGATGATGACGACAACCAGATCGATGCGTGCGGCGACCATGCCGTAGCCGAGGCAGATCTGCGCGCCGCCCACGGCCATCAGCGCCCACACCGGCATCCGTCCGGACAGCGCCTTCACCAGGCGCGAGAACCCCAGCACGCCGACGCCGAAGGCCGCCGTGGCGAGACCCGCGACTGCCGCGCTCACACCGTTCGCCTGCAGTGCCGCCGCGAGCAGGGTCATCGTCCCGAGCAGCACGGCGCCCTCGACGAACGCCAGCCCGAACACCAGCAGTGCCCAGCCGTTGCGCAGCACCGCACGCAGCGGCTCGCCCACCCCGGCGACCGGTGCGCGCGCCGGCTCGGGCAGCTTGCGCAGGGCGAAGGAGCACAGCAGCGCGCACGCCGCTGACGTGGCGAACACCGCACGCCAGTGCAGGAGATGACCCAGCACGCCACCGAACGCCGTGGCCAGCGCGGTGCCCAGGGCCATCGCGGCCATCAGGTCCGACAGCGCCCGCTGGCGCCATGTGGTGCTCACCGTGTCGCCCACGTACGTGAGGGACGTCGGCACCACCGCCCCGAAGAAGGCACCGGCCGCGATCCGCGCCACGGCCAGCACCGCCATCCCGGGTGCCACGGCGGAGACCACTCCGGCCGCCGCCGCGGCCAGCAGCGTCGCGCGCATGATCCGCACGCGCCCGAAGCGGTCGGAGAGCAACCCCCACAAGGGCTGCGACAGCCCGTACGCGAGGAAGTAGCCGCTGGCGGTGACGACCGCCGTCGAGAGCGGCACTCCCAGTCCGGATGCGATCAGCACCAGCATGGGACTGATCACGAACCGGTCGAAGCTGCTGACGAACGTCGCGACCGACAGAGCCCGCGGGGGCCCGGTGAGGTGCTGCGTCTCGGGCGGATCCTGCCGTTCCTGGCACGTGGTCATCAATGGTTCCCGCTCATCGTGGCCAGCCGCCCATGATGGCTCACCCGTCCGCACCAGCACAGACCGTATCCAGTACGTGAGATCACCCCGGGCCGGAGGGACACCGCCGAACGGGGGACGCCGGTCCGTGCGCCGTTTGACGCCCCCGCTCCCGGACAACGGGTGGACGCACCGGCCCGCGACTCCCGGAGGCAACGGTGCGTCTGCTTCTCGTCCACCCCAGTGCCCTGATGTACTCGGAGATCTTCCTCCGGCTCGAACCCCTCGGTCTGGAGCGCGTCGCGGGCGCCGCGCGGGAGGCCGGACACGAGGTGCGCGTGATCGACCTCCAGGTCTCCAAGCACTCCGACCTGGAACGGACGATGATCGAGTTCGAACCCCAGGCGATCGGCTTCTCCCTCAACTACCTGGCGAACGTGCCCGAGGCGATCGAGCTCGCACACCGCGCCAAGCAGCTCGTTCCGTCCGCGCATGTCTTCTTCGGCGGGCACAGCGTGTCCTTCGTGGCCCAGGAAGTGCTCGAGCAGGCGGAGGGCGCCGTGGACTCGGTGATCCGCGGCGAGGGCGAACCCGCCGTCGGCCCGCTGCTGGAGGGACTGGCACAGGGCGGCGTCGACGGCGTCCCCGGCATCGTCACCGCCGACGGCCGCGGTCCCGGCCCGCAGATGCTGCACAGCATCGACACCCCGCGCCCGGCCCGCGATCTGCTCGCCCACCGCCGCCGCTACTTCATCGGCGAGCTCGACCCCTGCGCGTCCATCGAGTTCACACGGGGCTGCCCCTGGGACTGCTCCTTCTGCTCGGCCTGGACCTTCTACGGGCGCAGCTACCGCAAGGCGTCCCCCGAGGCGGCCGGCGAGGAGATGGCGAGCATCCGTGAGAGCAGCGTCTTCATCGTCGACGACGTGGCCTTCATCCGCCCCGAGCACGGTGACGCCATCGCCGCCGAGATCGAGCGCCGCCGCATCCGCAAGCGCTACTACCTGGAGACGCGCGCCGACGTACTGCTGCGCCACCCGGAGATCTTCGAGCGGTGGACGCGGCTGGGGCTTCAGTACATGTTCCTGGGAATGGAGGCGATCGACGCCGAGGGGCTGGACCTGTACCGCAAGCGCGTCACCCCCGACGACAACTTCAAGGCCCTCGAACTGGCCCGGAAGATGGGCATCAACGTGGCCATCAACCTGATCGTCGACCCCGGATGGGACGAGGAAAGGTTCCGTGTCGTACGGGATTTCGCCCTGTCGGTGCCCGAGATCGTGCACCTCACGGTCATGACCCCGTACCCCGGCACCGAGGTGTGGCACACGGAGTCGCGGCGGCTGACCACGCGGGACTACCGGCTCTTCGACATCCAGCACGCCGTCGTCCCGACCACCCTGCCGCTCGACGTCTTCTACCGCGAACTCGTCCGCACGCAGGCCGTCATCAACCGCAAACACCTCGGTCTGCGCACCGCGTTCGGGGCACTGCGCGTGCTGAGCGGCAACCTGATGCGCGGCCAGACCAACTTCGCGCGCATGCTGTGGCGCTTCAACACCGTCTACAACCCCGAGCGCCAGCTCACCGACCACTACCGGCCCGTCCAGTACGAACTGCCGCTGCCGCGGCGGCTCGACGTCGGCGACCGGCGCAAGCTGTACATCCACGACCGCAAGGCCACACACGGCCGGGACGCCGCCCCGGCCGAGTGAACTCCCGGGCGCCCTCCGGGAGATACCGGGCCCGGGGCACGAGGCGGAGGTCGCGGGGTGGTGCCCGCCTCAGCCGCCCGGCGCCAGTCGCTCCAGCACGCCGTCGCTGATCGCGAGCGGGTCTGCGGTCCGCAGCGCCGTCAGCGTCCCGGGAGCGCACAGCACGACCGGGAGCGGCCGGCCGTACAGCTCCTCGACCACCGTCGCCGCGGCCGCGACCCCCGCGTCGGCCTCCGTCAGGACGACGGCGGCGGGCCCCACGCCGGCACGCACGCTCTCCGCCAGGACACTCGGGCTGGACGTGGACCCGCGGGCGGCGGCCGCGACGAGCACCGTTCCGGCGACGGACCGCCCGTGCTGGGGATGGTGCACATCGACGATGCGCCCCGTGGCGGGGTCGAGGCCGCCCCAGAAGCTGAGCGGCTCGTCCAGCACCAAGGCCGGGCCGCGCACGGTCCCGCTACCGGACACCGGCCCACAGCCCTTCGTCCCGTTCCACCCGCCCGGTCACGGCCGACTCGACGCATTCGCGCAGGCTGCCGAAGGCCACGCAGATGCCCAGGTTGCCGGGTCCGTAGTACGCCCACTTCGCCGAGGAGGTCATCACCGAACCGGTGTCGGCGGAGAGGACGCCCGCCCGCACCCCGGCCGCAGCCCGCCCGCTGCCGGGGCACCGCGAGTTACCGTGGGGCCGTGGCGGATTACGAGCACATCCTGGTGAAGCGCGACGGCGACACCGTGACGATCACGATGAACCGCGCGGCGCGCAGGAACTCGCTGACCGCGGACCACCTCACGGAGCTGCGCGACGCATTCGCCGAGGCCGGCGAAAGCGATGCGACCGGCATCGTGCTGGCCGCGGACGGCCCGGTGTTCTCCGCGGGCCACGACTTCGGCGACGTCTCGTCACGGGACCTGACCGGGGTCCGCGAGCTGCTCCAGCTGTGCACCGACCTGATGCGGACGGTCCAGTCGGTGCCGCAGATCGTCGTCGCCCGGGTGCACGGGCTGGCGACCGCCGCCGGCTGCCAGCTCGTCGCATCGTGCGACCTGGCGGTGGCCGCGGAGTCCGCCGGTTTCGCGCTGCCCGGCGGCAAGGGCGGGTGGTTCTGCCACACACCGGCCGTGCCCGTCGCACGCTCCATCGGCAGGAAGCGGCTGATGGAGATGGCCCTGACCGGCGACGCCGTCGACGCGGCGACCGCGGAGCGCTGGGGCCTGGTGAACCGGGTCGTGCCCGACGACGAACTCGACGACGCCGTCGCCGAGCTGCTGGCGCGGGCGACCCGCGGCAGCCGGGCGAGCAAGTCGCTCGGCAAGCAGACCCTCTACGCCCAGCTGGACCGGCCCGAGGCCGACGCCTACCAGGTGGCCCTCGAGGTGATGGCCTCGGCCTCGCAGCTTCCCGGCGCCCGCGAGGGCATGGCGGCGTTCCTGGAGAAGCGCCACCCCGAGTGGCCCGACTGACCTCGCGCAGCCGGCCGGCGCTGGATCCCTCCGGAGCGGCCCGGCATCCCGGCGAGGGAGCCCGGCCGCCCCGGCCCGGTTCACCACGGGCTCAGTCGTCGCCCTCCAGATTTCCCTCGGCCTCCAGATAGACCTCGCGCAGCGCCTCGAGCATCGCGGGGTCGGGCTTGGCCCACATGCCGCGCGACTGCGCTTCCAGGAGACGTTCCGCGATGCCGTGCAGCGCCCAGGGATTGGCCTGTTCGAGGAATTCGCGGTTGACCGGATCCAGCACGTAGGTCTCGGTGAGCTTGTCGTACATCCAGTCGGCGACGACGTCGGTGGTGGCGTCGTAGCCGAAGAGGTAGTCGACGGTGGCGGCGAGTTCGAAGGCGCCCTTGTAGCCGTGGCGGCGCATGGCTTCGATCCACTTGGGGTTGACCACCCGGGAGCGGAAGACGCGTGAGGTCTCTTCGAGGAGGCTGCGCGTGCGCACGGTCTCGGGGCGGGTGGAGTCGCCGATGTACGCCTCGGGTGCGGTGCCGCGCAGCGCCCGTACCGTCGCGACCATGCCGCCGTGGTACTGGAAGTAGTCGTCGGAGTCGGCGATGTCGTGTTCGCGGGTGTCGGTGTTCTTGGCGGCCACGGCGATGCGCCCGTAAGCCGTCTCCATCTCCGCACGCGCCGGGCGGCCGTCGAGGTCCCGTCCGTAGGCGTAACCGCCCCACGCCGTGTAGACCTCCGCGAGGTCGGCGTCGGTGCGCCAGTCGCGGGAGTCGATCAGCTGGAGCAGGCCGGCTCCGTACGTACCCGGGCGGGAGCCGAAGATGCGGGTGGTGGCGCGCCGTTCGTCGCCGTGGTCGGCCAACTCCTCCTGCGTGTGGGCACGTACGTGGTTGTCCTCGTGCGGTTCGTCGAGCGAGGCGGCCAGTCGCACGGCGTCGTCGAGCAGGGCGACGGCGTGCGGGAACGCGTCGCGGAAGAAGCCCGAGATGCGGAGCGTGACGTCGATGCGGGGACGGCCGAGCTCGTCGAGCGGTATCGGCTCCAGGCCGGTGACGCGTCGGGAGGCGTCGTCCCATACGGGTCGGATGCCCAGCAGGGCCAGGGCCTCGGCGATGTCGTCGCCGGCGGTGCGCATGGCGCTCGTGCCCCACAGGGAGAGCCCCACGGACGTCGGCCAGCCTCCCCCAGCCTCCGGCCGGGGGGACCCCCAGTTGTCGTCGCGGTACCGCGTCAGGAGCGAGTCGGCCAGGGCCTGCCCGGTCTCCCAAGCGAGGCGCGACGGGACGGCCTTGGGGTCGACGGAGTAGAAGTTGCGGCCGGTCGGCAGGACGTTGACGAGGCCGCGCAGGGGTGATCCGGACGGTCCCGCGGGGACGAACCCGCCGCCCAGGGCGTGCAGGCAGTTGTCGAGCTCGTCGGTGGTGGCGGCCAGCCGCGGAACGACCTCGCGGGCGGCGAACGAGAGGATCCGCGCGACCTGTTCACCGTGGCCGTCGGGTACGGCGGCCGGGTCCCAGCCGGCGTCCTCCATCGCCTGGACGAGGGCGCGTGCGGTCTCCTCCGCCTCGTCGGCGGTGGTACGGGTGGCGGCGGACTCGTCGAGGCCGAGCGCCTCACGCAGGCCGGGCAGCGTCGTCGAGCCGCCCCAGATCTGGCGTGCGCGCAGCACCGCCAGGACGAGGTCGACGCGTACGGAGCCCGAGGGTGCCTGTCCCAGGACGTGCAGGCCGTCGCGGATCTGGGCGTCCTTGACCTCGCACAGCCAGCCGTCGACGTGGAGCAGGAAGTCGTCGAAGCCGTCGTCGTCGGGGCGCTCCTCGAGGCCGAGGTCGTGGTCGAGCCTCGCCGCCTGGATGAGGGTCCAGATCTGTGCGCGGATCGCGGGGAGCTTCGGCGGGTCCATCGAGGCGATCTGCGCGTATTCGTCGAGGAGTTGCTCCAGTCGCGCGATGTCGCCGTAGGAGTCGGCGCGCGCCATGGGCGGTACGAGATGGTCGACGAGCGTGGCATGGACGCGGCGCTTGGCCTGGGTGCCCTCGCCGGGGTCGTTGACGAGGAACGGGTAGATCAGGGGGACGTCACCGAGCGCGGCGTCGGGGGCGCAGGCCGGGGACAGCCCGGCGTTCTTACCGGGCAGCCACTCCAGGTTGCCGTGCTTGCCGAGGTGGATCATCGCGTCGGCACCGAATCCCCCCTCGTCCGTGGGGGCGGCGATCCAGCGGTAGGCGGCCAAGTAGTGGTGCGAGGGCGGCAGATCGGGATCGTGGTAGATCGCGATCGGGTTCTCCCCGAAGCCGCGGGGCGGCTGGATGAGGATGAGCAGATTGCCCCGGCGCAGGGCGGCGAGGACGATGTCGCCGTCGGGGTTCCGGCTGCGGTCGACGAACATCTCGCCGGGCGGCGGTCCCCAGTGCTCCTCGACGGAACTGCGCAGTTCTTCGGGCAGTGTGGCGTACCAGCGCCGGTAGTCGGCTGCCGGGATGCGCACGGGGTTCCGCGCCAACTGCTCCTCGGTGAGCCATTCCTGGTCGTGGCCGCCGGCGTCGATCAGGGCCCGGATCAGTTCGTCGCCGTCGCCGGAGACCAGGCCGGGGATCTCCTCCTCGGGGCCGAAGTCGTATCCCTCCTCGCGCAGCCGTCGCAGCAGGGCCACGGCGCTCGCGGGTGTGTCCAGCCCGACGGCGTTTCCGATCCTGGAGTGCTTGGTGGGGTACGCGGAGAGCACCAGCGCAAGACGCTTGCCTGCGGCGGGTATTCGGCCCAGCCGGGCGTGACGCACGGCGATTCCCGCGGCCCGGGCGGCGCGTTCGGGGTCGGCGACGTAGGAGGGCAGCCCGTCCTCGTCGACCTCCTTGAAGGAGAACGGCACGGTGATGAGCCGTCCGTCGAACTCCGGCACGGCGATCTGGCTCGCGGCATCCATCGGGGAGACGCCCTCGTCGTTGTCCTCCCAGGCGCTCCTCGATCCCGTCAGGCACAGGGCCTGGAGGATCGGCACGTCCAGGCCCGTGAGGGCACCCGCGTCCCAGGACTCGTCGTCCTCACCGGCGGAGGCCTCGGCGGGCCGGGTGCCGCCGGCGGCGAGGACGGTGGTGACGATGGCATCCGCGGCGCGCAGTTCGTCGATGAGTTCGGGCTCCGGCGCGCGGAGCGAGGCCACGTAGAGCGGCAGCGGACGGGCACCGGCCTGCTCGATGGCGCCGCAAAGGGCCTCGACGAAGCCGGTGTTGCCGCTCATGTGGTGTGCGCGGTAGTAGAGCACGGCGACGGTCGGGCCGTCCGTGTCCTTCGCCTCCCGGACCAGTGGTCCCCAACTGGGGGCGGGCGAGGGGGGTTCGAAGCCGTGGCCCGTCAGGAGCACGGTGTCGGAGAGGAAGCGGCCGAGCTGTTCGAGGTTGGCGGGCCCACCGTGGGCCAGATAGGCGTGGGCCTCAGCGGCGATGCCCACGGGGACCGTCGAGGCGGCCATGAGCTGTGCGTCGGGGGCCTGTTCACCGGTGAGGACGACAACGGGGCGCCCGTCACCGAGGAGTTGGTCGAGGCCGTCCTCCCAGGCGCGGATGCCGCCGAGGAGCCGTATGACGACGAGGTCCACGCCGTCGAGCAGGGCGGGCAGTTCGTCGAGGGGCAGCCGGGACGGGTTCGCGAACCGGTAGGAGACCGGCCCGTCCGAGGCGCGGGCACTGAGCAGATCGGTGTCGGACGTCGACAGCAGAAGAATCACGCGGCGTCTGGCCTTCCTCGGGGTGTCCGCGCCCCGGGTGGTGTTTGACGGCGGGAGTTCCTGGCTCGCCCGGCCTCCATGGCCAGGGTCACAGTGGCGGGACCGCGCCGGATTCGCACCGGGCTTCCTCCCATGTCGCCGTCTGTGGCGGTGGCGGACCTGCCGGCCCACCGAGAGGCATAGTAAGGGTCACAGTCGGAATGCGGGACATACGGCCCGGTACGGCGGTGGGTATGCTCGCCGCCATGTGTACCGCCCCGGTCCGGGCATTTGCCCAGGACACGAAGCCGATTCGGGACCGCGGCGACGCATGCCCGGGGGCCTTGCGACTCCACGAGGCGGACGACGGCGCGCTCGCCCGCGTACGCGTGCCCGGCGGGATTCTCGACGTCCGCCGGGCAGAGGCGCTGGCGGCTGTTTCACGGCGGTTCGGCGACGGGGATCTGCACCTCACCTCCCGTGGCAATGTGCAGCTGCGGGGTCTCGGGCCGGGCTGTGGACGGGAGTTGGCGCAGCTTCTCGGCGACGCCGGTCTGCTTCCGTCGCACCGCCACGAACGCGTCCGCAACATCGTCGCCTCGCCGCTGGCCGGTCTCGACGGCCACGGGCACGGCGATCTCCGGCCCTGGCTGCGCGCGTTGGACGGCACGCTGTGCGCGAGTGAGTCTGCTCACGCCCTGTCCGGGCGGTTCCTCTTCGCTCTCGACGACGGCCGCGGAGACACGGCGGAGCTGGCGGCCGACCTCACGCTGACCTCCGGCGGGAACGGCTCGGCGCGGCTGCGCATCGGCTCGTGGCACTCGCCCGCCGTCCAAGTCCCGTCGTCCGATGGGCCTCTGGCCGCGCTCCTCGCAGCCGAAGCGTTTCTTCAGACGTCGGCAGCGATGCGCGGAGAGGCCTGGCGGATCGGTGAACTACCGGACGGGCCCAGGGAGTTGACGGACGCGGTCGTCCGCCGCCTCGACGAGAGGGGCGTAGCCGCGACGACCTCCGTGGAGCCGCCCGGGACCCGCGCGTCCGCACCCCTTCCCGGCGTGGTCACCGGTCCTCACGGTGAGGCGGCGCTGTCGGTGCTCGCCCCGATGGGCCGGATCGACGCCGCCCAGTGGGATGCAGTCGTCTCCGTCGCCGCGCGGGCAGGGCACCGGGAGCTGCGGCTGACACCGTGGCGCGGCCTCGTCGTGCCCGTCGTCCCCGGGGCCGGTGCCGGTGCCGATGAGCTGATGCGCACGCTCGCGAACGCCGGCCTGATCACCGACCCCGACTCGCCCCGGGTCGGAGTGGGCTCCTGCATCGGACGGCCGGGCTGCGCCAAGTCGCTGGCCGACGTCCGCTCCGACGCGGCAGCACTCACGGGCTCCGGACAGCTGCCCGTGTACTGGTCGGGGTGCGAGCGCCGCTGCGGCCACCCGCGCGGCGACCGCGTGGAGGTGGTGGCGGTCCCGGAGGGCTACCGGGTCTCGGTCGTGTGCGACGGCCGCGTCCGTTCCGCGACCACGACCAGCCGTGCCCGAGTCGCCGCCGACGTCGCTGAAGCACGCAAGAGCGGCCCGAAAGCCCCGACACCCGTGAAGCGATGAGTGGGAGCACAGTGTTCGACTACGAGAAGGACGGCGCCGCCATCTACCGGCAGTCCTTCGCCACCATCCGGGCCGAGGCGGATCTCGAAGCGCTGCCTCCGGACGTCAGCCAGGTCGTCGTCCGCATGATCCACGCCTGCGGAATGGTCGATCTCGTACGCGACATCGTCCACACCCCGGCGGTCGTGGCCCGCGGCCGCGAAGCCCTGCGGGCGGGTGCGCCCATCCTCTGCGACACCTCCATGGTCGCCAGCGGCGTCACGCGCAGGAGGCTGCCCGCGGACAACGAGGTGGTGTGCGCCCTTTCCGACCCGTCCGTGCCCGGACTCGCCGCGGAGATGGGCACCACCCGCACCGCCGCCGCTCTCGAACTGTGGCGGGACCGCATGGAGGGAGCGGTCGTCGCCTTCGGCAACGCGCCCACCGCTCTCTTCCGGCTCCTGGAGATGATCGAGCAGGGCGCCCCCAGGCCGGCCGCCGTCATCGGCGTCCCCGTCGGCTTCGTCGGCGCCGCCGAGTCCAAGGACGCGCTCGCCTCCCACCCGTCCCGTCTTGAACACCTGGTCGTGCGCGGGCGGCGCGGAGGCAGCGCCATCGCCGCCGCAGCGCTCAACGCGATATCGAGCGAGGAAGATTGACTGCTCCGATCCGCCTGAAGTCGGGGGATTCCCGCTCGTCCTTGCGGACGTGCGCCCCTTGCGGGGTGCCGTCAAGCGTCTGCCGGATTCCAGGCTCAGGCAGCCTCCGGGGCCGGCGGCCCCGGAGGTCTTACACCCTCAACACCTGCCGGGCTCAGACCCGCCCGGATCAGCATCACATACGCGGAATTCTTGTCTCTCTCAAGGACAGCTCCGCACGCGGTGCAGGTATAAGTGCGCTCACCCAGCGGCAATGCATGCTTGGCTCTCGTCATGCAGTGCGCGCAGTCCATGGTGGTGTGCGCGGGATTGACCAGGTGCACGGCCCGGCCGTGCTTGCGGCCCATCTCGACCAGCGAGCACTTGGTCGCCCTGATCGCGGCGTCGGCGGCCTTGCGGGCCATGGTGGTCTTCGCGAGGAATTTCGGCCGGAAGTCCTCCACCGCGATCGCGTCGTGGTCACGCACGACCTGCTTGGCCCACTTGCGTCCAGTGTCCTGCCGCTGGCGTGCGAGCTTCTTGTGCAGCTTCGCCGCCTGCCGCTTCGCCTCCCGGTAGCCCTTCGACGCGGTCTGCCCCTTCTTCGGCTTACGCCTCGCCATCATCCGCTGGTACTTCGCGAGCTTCTGCGGCGCGGTCTTGCCGTACTGCGGGTGGGGCAGGTCGTGCGCGTGGGAGGTGGTGGTGGCGGTCTGGGCCACGCCCCAGTCGATACCGATCACGGCGCCGATTTCGGGCAATTGCTCGGTGGTGGCGGCGGCCACGAAGCTCACGTACCAGTGGCCGAGGCTGTCTCGGTACACCCGCGCGCTGGACGGCGGCTCGGGCAGCTCCCGGGACCACACGGGCCTGACCACGATCCCGCCGGCCAGGTGCAGGCGGCCCTCCTTCAGCCGGAAGCCGCGGCGGGTGTAGTTCAGGCTGAGGTCGGCCTCGCGCTTCTTCTTGAACGTCGGCATCCCTGCGCGCTGCCGCATCGGCAGCCGGGCTTTGATGTCCTTCAAGGCCTTGGCCCGCGACTTCGCGAAGTCGCGTATGACCTGCTGCTGAGGAACCGACGCACCCGCCGAAAGCCACGACGTGCGACCGCGGGTCTCGGTCAGCATCCTGTCGAGCTGGCCAGGACCACAGGTCAACTTCCCCTCGGGATGGGCCTTGTTGCGTGCGTGCACGGCCTTCGACTTCGCAACACACTCATTCCACAGCCACCGGCAGCGAGCCCACTCCGCCTCCAGGGCGGCCTGCGCAGTGGACGACACCCGCAGGCGGTAGGTGTACCGGGCGTGCTCGGCACCCTCCACCGTCTGCATCGCTGTCGTCATGATCCTCAAACTATCCGGGAGGACTGACAGATGAGAGTTCGTGATCAAGGCGGGCTCGCTCACTTCCGTGCGGAGTGGACGCCGTATCGCCCGGGCGGCGATACGGCTGCCTCTGCCCTGCACCACAGGAGTCCGATTCTTCCCTGGCCCGAAGGCCGCGGCATCCTCGGAGGAATCCGGTGACCGAGACCACGCAGACCGCCGGCAGGCTCTACGGTGTCGGGCTCGGTCCCGGCGACCCGTCGCTGATGACCGTACGTGCCATCGAAGTCATCGCCGAGGCGGACGTGATCGCCTACCACAGCGCCCGGCACAAGAGGTCCATCGCCCGCTCGATCGCAGCCCGGCACATCCGCGACGACCACATCGAAGAGGCCCTCGTCTACCCGGTGACCACCGAGGGCACCGACCATCCCGGCGGCTACCGGGGCGCGTTGGAGGAGTTCTACACCGAGGCGTCGGGCCGCCTTGCCGCGCACCTCGACGCGGGCCGCAGCGTCGCGGTGCTCGCGGAGGGGGATCCGCTCTTCTACGGCTCGTACATGCACATGCACAAGCGGCTCGCCGACCGCTACCCCACCGAGGTCATTCCTGGCGTCACCTCCGTAAGCGCCGCGGCGGCCCGGCTGGGCACGCCGCTGGCCGAGGGCGAGGAGGTGCTGACGATCCTCCCCGGAACCCTGCCGGAGGAGGAGCTCACGGCACGCATGGCCTCCGCCGATCCGGCCGTGGTGATGAAGCTCGGCCGTACGTTCGCCAAGACCCGCCAGGCGCTGGAGAATTCGGGACGCCTGGCAGAGGCCCGGTATGTGGAGCGGGCGACGATGGCCGGGGAGCGCACCGGCAACCTGGCCGACGTGGAGGCGGGTTCGGTGCCGTACTTCTCGGTGGCCGTGCTGCCGAGCCGGGCCGGCGCGAAACCGCCGGAGCCGGAGCCGGAACAGAAGCGGGAGCCGGGCGAGGTCGCCGTCGTGGGCACCGGTCCGGCTGGCCCCTTGTGGCTCACCCCGGAGACTCGCGGCACCCTGGCCGCGGCCGACGAGCTCGTCGGCTACACGACCTATCTGGACCGCGTTCCGGTACGTCCCGGTCAGGGCCGCCACAGCACGGGCAACCGCGTGGAGTCCGAACGCGCCGAATTCGCCCTGGACCTGGCGCGACGCGGCCGGCGCGTGGCCGTCGTCTCGGGAGGCGACCCGGGGGTGTTCGCGATGGCCACCGCGGTGCTGGAAGCGGCGTCGCAGGACCGGTACGCGCATGTCCCGGTGCGGGTCCTGCCGGGCGTGACCGCCGCCAACGCCGCCGCGGCCCGCGCGGGCGCGCCCCTCGGACACGACTACGCCAGCATCTCGCTCTCCGACCGGCTCAAGCCCTGGGACGTCATCGCCCAGCGCCTGCACGCCGCCGCAGCCGCTGACCTGGTGCTCGCTCTCTACAACCCCGGGTCGCAGAGCCGCACTTGGCAGGTGGGCAAGGCCCGGGAACTGCTGCTGCAACACCGGGCGCCGGACACGCCGGTCGTCGTGGCCACGGACGTCGGCGGACCGGACGAGACGGTACGGATCGTGCACCTCGCCGATCTGGAACCGGAGGAGGTGGGCATGCGCACGATCCTCATCGTCGGCTCCTCCCAGAGCCGGACCGTACGGCGCGGGAACGGCGAGACGATCGTCTGGACACCGCGCCGGTATTCGCCGGGTGAGGCGGACTAGGGGCCTGTCCGGCGGATCATGGCCGGGGGGTGGCCTGCCATACCCCGAGCGGGAGGCAAACCGCAGTGACCGGGCAGCGCCCGCGCGAAATGGTCAACGACATGTCAACGACGTCACGACCCACCGGCGCGCACGGACCGTTTCGATCCGCAGGTATCTCCGGTCGCGCACTCATTGTGCTCGTCGCTCTCGCCGTGGCCCTCGTCCCCGCCTTCATCTTCGCGCCCCGCCCAGTGGCGGCGAGCATGTCGGGCGGCGGCTTCGGCGATCAGCGCAACTTCATCGACAGCCTCTCCGAGTCGTTCGTCGACTACTGGAGTTCCGGCGACCGGAACCTCCCCCCGGGCTTGAAGAGGCTTGTCGAATACTGGTTCTACTACCACCTGGTCAAGGCCGTGATCGCCGCGATCTTGCTGATCGTGCTCATTGCGCTCGGCGTTCTTCTCTGGAAGGCATTTCTGCGGGCCGGCGGGCTCGGTGCGGGAAGCAGGGCAACTCTCGCGTCGGCCGGGGCCATCGTCACGGCGCTCGCGCTGTTCTCGCTGGTGACGGTAGAGGGCAACTTCCAGGATGCGATGGCGCCTTTCTCCTCAGTGATGTCGATGCTGCCGGTCCACGCGTCCCACGGGGAGCTCGCCGATACGCTCCATCAAGTCAGGCAGCACCTGGCCGACTATCCGGACACCGGTGCCCGAACTCCGCCTGCCCTCAAGGTGATGGTCGGCGACTTTTCCCGATTCCACGCGGTGAGAGTCGTGACCGCCACGATCTTGGCGGCCGTCCTCATCGGCATGAGTGTGGTGTCGTTCAGGAGGATCGCGAGGACAGGGGCGTCCGACAGGCGAACGCGGCGCGTGTTCAGGTCGTTCGGTCTTCTCTCCGCCTTGTTGGCGCCGGCCGTCATCGTTGTCGCTTGGGCGAACGTCACCGTCACAGCCGACCCGGCACCGGCGCTCCTGGGCTTCTTCAAAGGCGGATGGTGATGCGCCGCGTCAGACGTTGAGGTAGTCGGGAGCGCCGGTCGCTCACTCATGAGCCCCGCTCGGAGCCGGTGCGCCCATCGCGCGTTGCGGCTCGACGGGCGCGGTGGTTGGCGACGTTGACGCGGTTGCCGCACAGACCCGGCATGCAGTAACGGCGGCGACCGGGCCGGGTGGTGTCGATGAACGCTCCCCGGCAGGTGGGCGCGGAGCACGCGCGGAACCGCTGCTCGCCCAGGGTGTGCAGGACGCCGAGGATGCCGATCCCGCAGACCAGTGAGAGGGCGTCGGCGACGGTTGCTCCGTCGCGGAGCGGGGCGGCCCAGCGTGCGCGGTTCTCGTGTGCGGGGTCGGGAAGCAGGGTGAGGCCCTGCGCGGATGAGGTGAGCGTGGTCGCGCCGGGGACGAGGTGGTCCCGGTCGGGGTGATCGATCAGGTCGCGCACGGTCGTCCGGAGTGCGTGGACCGCCTGCAGGCCGGCTGCGCGTCCGCGGCGGGCGAGGGCGGACAGCGCGCCCGGGACGTCATCGCTTCCGGACCGCTGGGCGTGCAGGTCGCAGAAGGCGACGAGAGCGGCCGGGTCGGGCAGGCGGTCCTCGCCGCGCCAGACCTCTGCGGTGGTGTTGACCAGCTCGGTCGCGACTCCCGCCGCCCAGGCGTAGTCGTCCAGCGCCACGTGCATCCGTTTGCGAGCCTCCAACTCTCCATGCTCAGCCCCTCGGCTAACTGTCACTTTACCCCTTACATTTGTGTGGCCGGCTCGCTCCGGACTGGCTGCGTGGGTGAGGGGTGACGGCTGCCGCCCACGCATCTGCTTCTGCTACGTCGAGGAGACCTCGCCCATGTCAGAGCTGAAGATCGACGTCCTCGTGTTCGACGTGCTGGGCACCCTCGTCGACGAACCCGCCGGTATCCGCGCCGGCATCAGCGAACTCGGCCCGTCGCTCGACGATGCGAGGACCAAGCAGCTCCTGTCGCTCTGGCAGCAGCACATCGACCGGGAGCAGCGCCGCATTCTCGACGGCTCGCGGCCCTACGCCACCAGCGACGCGCTCGACCGGGAAGCCGCCCGGCTCGTTGCCGACGCCGCCGGAGTCGAGGACCCGGCCGCCGTGGAGACGCTGGCCCTGTCAGGGCGCCGGCTCCCGGCATGGCCGGACACCGTGTCAGGGCTCGCCCGGCTCGCCGAACGGTTCCCGCTGATCGGACTCTCCAACGCGAGCCGGACCGCGCTGCTGGGAATCAACGCCCACGCGGGACTGCGCTGGCACCAGGCCCTGTCAGCCGAGGACGCCCGGACCTACAAGCCGCACCCGGCGGTCTACGAGCTGGCCGTCACCGCCTCCGGACTACCGCCCGAGCGGCTGCTGATGGTCGCCACCCACGCATGGGACCTGCGTGGTGCGCAGGAACTCGGCCTGCGCACCGCCTACGTCGCCCGCCCCATCGGTGACCCGCCCGCATCCTCGGACCGGTTCGACCTGCACGCGGATGACCTGGCCGGCCTGGCCGGGCAACTCGCCTAGGCCGTTTCGTTCGGATCATCTGATCTGGCCCGGGCCCGCGAGAAGGGGCCCGGCGGGCGAGCCGGACGATCATGCCTCGGAAAGTCACCGGCGCCGAGCTGGTGGTCGTCGACGGCATGGGCCACGACATGCCCCGCGCACTGTGGCCCGAGATCATCTCGCTGATCACCGACCTCGTCCAGCGCGTCGAGGCGGCGGGGCTCAGCGACTGACCGGCGAAACAGTGCACCGCCTGCGGCGCGGCAGCCGGGGGGCAGACCACCCGCCGCCGTCGAGCGCAGGGTAAGCGGCAGCGCAACACCGTCCAGCGGCGCGCGGTCTCGCCACCCGCTACGGACCAACCACACGCGACTACTTCGCCGGCCCCCATCGCCGGGATCTCCTCCGGTCCGCCATTGATCCGAACGGAACTGCTCAGGCCGTACCGGACCGAGCGGCGCGGACGCCGACCCGTCGGGCCAGCACCTGTCCGGGCCAGGTCCCGTGCAGGAAGCGATCGGTCGGAGTGAAGCCGTTGCGCTCGTAGAACCTCACCAACTCGCCCCCGCCGCCTGCCCAGCAGTCGACCCGCAGCAGATCCACTCCCGTACGCCGGGCCTCCTCGGCGGCATGGACGAGCAGCGCCGCACCGATGCCCAGTCCGGCGAACCGCCGGTGGGAGACCAACAGCCGTACGTACTGCTCCGGTTCACCGGCCGGCTCGATCGGCATCTGTGAGCTGGGGCCGGAGTCCAGCACCAGGACTCCGGCGGGTGTTCCGTCCAACTCCGCGATGTACGGGGTCATCTCGGACGTGTACCGCTCGACCCGCTCAACTCGCCCGGGCCTCTCCGACCACGGTGTGGTGCCCCACTGCTCGGTGTTTCCGCGTTCGTTCATCCAGACCACCGCGGAGTCGAGCATGTCCAGCACGGCCGGTGCGTCGGCGATGCCGCCCGGTCGGATTCGTATGTCATGTGGGGTTTCGTGCACGTCGGCAGTTTAGTCTCCGGCTCCCGAAGTCTCCTGCGGGCGCGGTGAGTTCGGCCGGCGGCCGGCGTCGTCCGGCGCCGCGCGCTGCCGCGCGCGAGCGGGTTCGAGGTCAGGGCAGCGTGAGAATGCGGGGGCCGTCCTCGGTGACGGCGATGGTGTGCTCGATGTGGGCGGCGCGGCTGCCGTCGATCGTCCGCAGGGTCCAGCCGTCGGGGTCGGTGCGGTACTCGTTGCGCCCTCCGGCCATGAGCATGGGCTCGATGGCGAGGGTGAGGCCGTGACGCAGGGGGAAGCCGCGCCCGGGCCTTCCGTGGTTGGGGACGTGGGGATCCTCGTGCATCCGGCGGCCGATGCCGTGACCGCCGAAGTCCGTCGGCATGCCGCATTCAGCCGTGCGGGCGACGGCGCCGATGGCGTGGGAGATGTCTCCGATGCGGTTGCCGACGGTGGCGGCGGCGATGCCGGCATCCAGTGCCCGCTGGGTGGCGTCGATGAGTTCCAGGTCGGCCGGACGGGCGGTGCCGACGGTGAAGCTGATCGCGGCGTCGCCGGTCCAGCCGTCGAGCTCGGCTCCGCAGTCGATGCTGACCAGGTCGCCGTCGCGCAGGCGGTGGTCGCCGGGGATGCCGTGCACGAGGGCGTCGTTGACGGACGCGCAGATCACCGCGGGGAAGGGGGTGGGTGCGAAGGAGGGCCGGTAGCCGAGGAACGGGGAGCGCGCCCCGGCCTTGGCCAGGACGGTGCGTGCGGCCTCGTCGAGCTCGCGCAGGCGGACCCCCACGGCTGCCGATCGGCGGGCTGCCGCGAGGGCGTCGGCCACGACGCGTCCGGCTTCACGCATCGCCTCCAGTGCCGTGCCGGTCTTGATCTCCACCATGTGCCGTGACTCCCCGCGATGCGACGCTACCCAATTCTTATACCGGTATTAGTATCACGGGCATGGTGAGAGTTCCCTTGAGCCCGCAGGAGCGGCTACGCGGAGAGCGGTTCGGCACCCTGCTCCGCGAGGCCCGTGGCGACCGCAGCATGGTGGACGTGGCAGCGGCGGCCGGGGTGTCCGCGGAGACCCTCCGCAAGATCGAGACCGGCCGGGCCCCGACCCCGGCCTTCTTCACCGTGGCGGCCCTGGCCCACGCGCTGGACCTGTCGCTCGACGACCTGGCGGCAGCCTGCGCGAAGGAAGCCGACAGCGGTGGCCGGGCCATGTCGGCGTGAACGTCAGGAACCCCGCCGTCCGGCCGAAGGACGGATGCAACTGAGCGACGGGCGGATGTTCCTGTGACGGCTCGGGAGTGCCGGGTTTCTCAACTGCCTTACGCCACAATGCCGTCGGTGCCGTCGAGGTGCCCAATCAGCCACTCGAGGGCCTGCTCGGGCTCGGCCGTGACGGGGACCTCCTCGGGCACGGGCGGCCTGCGCACCACGACCACCGGGACGCCCGCCTCGCGCGCCGCGACGAGCTTCGGCGCGGTGCCCGAGCCGCCGCTGTCCTTGGTGACGACGACGTCGATGCGGAAGCGGCGCAGCAGTTCGCGCTCGCCGTCGAGGTCGAAGGGTCCCCGTTCCAGCAGCGCTTCCATGCTGCGCGGGTGAGGCGCCTCGGGCGGGTCGACCGACCGCACGAGGAACCACAGCTCGTCCAGTGCCGCGAAGGCGGCGAGACCCATGCGTCCGGTGGTGAGGAAGACCCGGCTGCCGAGCGTGGGCAGCACGGCTGCGGCTTCCTCCAGGGAACCGGCCGGATGCCAGTCGTCCCCCTCGACGGGGACCCAGCCTGGGCGGCGCAGAGCCAGCAGCGGAGTATGGGTGACGGCGGCCGCGTGCGCCGCGTTGAAACTGATCGTCCCGGCGAAGGGGTGGGTGGCGTCGATGAGTGCATCCACATCGTGCTCGCGCAGCCACCTGGCGAGCCCGTCCGCGCCGCCGAAGCCGCCGATACGCACCTGCCCCGGCAGGCTGCGCGGAGAGGCGACCCTGCCGGCCAGCGAGGACGTCACCCGCAGGTGCGGCGCCTGGGCGTTCAGCATCTCGGCCAGGCGCCGGGCCTCGGTCGTTCCCCCGAGAAGGAGCACGTGCACGGAGTCCGGGTCCATTCATGAGTGAGGCGAAGGGTGGGCGCGGTGCCCAACTCAAGCACACCGGGCTTCGGCCCGGCTGGACGACCGGTGCCTGCGCGACCGCCGCTGCCACCGCCGCCTACACCGCGCTGCTGACGGGCGACTTCCCCGACCCGGTCACGATCACGCTGCCCAAGGGGCACACGCCGTCGTTCGCGCTGGCGGCGGAGGAGCTGACCGATGCGCACGCCATGGCGGGGATCGTGAAGGACGCGGGGGACGATCCGGACGTCACGCACGGCGCGCTGGTGCGGGCCACGGTGCGGCGGCTGCCGGACGGCCAGGGTGTGATCTTCAAGGCGGGTCCGGGGGTCGGGACGGTCACCCGTCCCGGACTGCCCCTGCCCGTCGGGGAACCAGCGATCAATCCCGTACCGCGGCAGCTGATCCGCGACCACGTCGCGCTCGTCGCTGACACGCACGGAGCGGGCGGCGATGTCGAAGTCACCCTCTCCGTGGACCATGGTGAGGAGATCGCCCGCTCCACCTGGAACCCCCGGCTCGGAATCCTCGGCGGGCTGTCGATACTCGGCACCACCGGCGTGGTCGTGCCCTACTCCTGCTCGGCGTGGATCGACTCGATCCGGCGGGGGGTGGACGTGGCACGTGCCGCCGGACGCACCCACGTCGCCGGGTGCACGGGCTCCACCTCGGAGAAGACCGTCGTCTCCGAGTACCACCTGCCCGAGGACGCCCTGCTCGACATGGGCGACTTCGCGGGGGCGGTGCTGAAGTACCTGCGGCGCCACCCCGTGGACCGGCTCACGCTCTGCGGCGGTTTCGCCAAGCTGTCGAAGCTCGCGGCCGGGCATCTGGACCTGCACTCGGGACGCTCCCAGGTCGACAAGGCGTTCCTCGCCCGGCTCGCCCGCGACGGCGGCGGGGACGACGCGCTGTGCCGCGAGGTCGCCGACGCCAACACCGGCCTGGCGGCACTGGAGTTGTGCGCCGCGGCGGGGGTGCCGCTGGGGGATCTGGTGGCGGTGGCCGCCCGCGATCAGGCCCTGTCCGTGCTGCGCGAGGCACCGATCGACGTGGATGTGATCTGCATCGACCGTGCCGGCACGGTCGTCGGCCGCAGCAGCCGCGCGTAGTCGGGCGGAACGCTCAGCAGACGTGCCGCTCCCGTTCCGGCGAGTACAGATGGCTGTCGCCGAACTGCTCGGCGGCGAGTGTGCGTCCGACCATGATGACGGCGGTACGGACGATGCCCGCCGCCTTCACCGACTCCGCGATCTCCCCGAGCGTGCCGCGCAGCACCTGCTCGTCGGGGCGGCTGGCGTACGCGACGACGGCGGCGGGGCAGTCGGCACCGTAGTGCGGCAGCAGCTCGTCGACCACACGGTCCACGTACTTGGCGGCGAGATGCAGCACGATCAGCGCCCCGCTGCGGCCGAGGGTCGCCAGGTCCTCCTTCTCGGGCATCGCGGTGGCGCGGTTCGCGATCCGGGTCAGGATGACGGTCTGGCCCACCGTCGGCACCGTGAGCTCCCGCTTCAGGGCGGCGGCGGCCGCGGCGAAGGCAGGCACCCCGGGGACGATCTCGTAGGGCACGCCCGCCGCGTCGAGCCTGCGCATCTGCTCGGCGACGGCGCTGAAGACGGACGGATCGCCCGAGTGCAGCCTCGCCACGTCGTGACCGTCCTTGTGGGCGCCGGTCAACTCCTGCGTGATCTCGTCCAGGTTGAGCTGCGCGGTGTCCACCAGCCTTGCGTCCGGCGGGCATTCGGCGAGCAGTTCCGGCGGCACCAGGCTGCCTGCGTACAGGCAGACCTGGCAGGCCGCGAGCGTACGGGCGCCGCGCACGGTGATCAGGTCCGCGGCGCCGGGTCCGGCGCCGATGAAGTACACGGTCACTTGTCTGCTCCTGGTGCTGTGGTGTGCGTGTGCGTGGTGGCCTGGATCGGTCGGGCCTGTCAGGGGTTTCCGAAAGGGGCAGCGGCTTGGGGTCAGGGCGCCCTCTCGACGGCCCACTGGGTGATGGGCATCGCCTGCCGCCACCCGGTGAAACCGCCGACGGGCGCGGCGTGTGCCACCGACAGCCGCACCAGGTCCCCGCCGAGCCGCTTGTGCCACTGGGCCAGCAACGCCTCCGACTCCAGTGTCACGGTGTTGACGACGAGCCGCCCGCCGCCCGGCAGCCGGTCCCAGCATGCTTCGAGCAGACCGGGCGCGGTGAGTCCGCCTCCGATGAACACCGCGTCGGGAGTGGGCAGTTGGGTCAGGCTCTCCGGTGCGGTACCGGTCACGACGCGCAGGCCGGGCACGCCGAGGCGGTCCGCGTTGCGTTGGATGCGCTCCGCGCGTACGGGATCACGCTCGACCGCCACGGCCGCGCACGACGGGTGCGTGCGCATCCACTCGACGCAGATCGAGCCGGAGCCCGCGCCGACGTCCCAGAGCAGTTCGCCGGGGGCGGGAGCCAGCGCGCCGAGCGTGGCGGCGCGCACGTACCGCTTGGTGAGCTGCCCGTCGTGCTCGTACGCGTCGTCCGGCAGCCCGGGAACGGCACCGAGCCGCAGCGCGTCCGGGGCGCGGCGGCACTCGACGGCGACGATGTTCAGGGCGTCGACGGATGTACCGGGCCACTCCTCGGCCGTGGTCACCGACGTGACGCGCTCTCGCTCGCTGCCGAGCTGTTCGAGCACACGCATCCGGCTCGGACCGAACCCGCGGTCACGCAGCAACTCGGCCACCTCGCCGGGGGTTCCGGTGCCTGCACTGAGCACCAGCAGCCGCCGCCCCTCGTGCAGGGCGGCCGTGAGCCGTGCGGCGGGACGGCCGACGAGGGTGACGACCTCGGTGTCCTCCAGCGGCCAGCCGAGCCGGGCGCACGCGTAGGAGACGGACGACGGGTGCGGCAGGATTCGCAGCCGCTCCCGGCCGAGCTCCTCGCCCAGCAGCTTTCCGATCCCGTAGAAGGAGGGATCGCCGCTGGCGAGGACGGCGATGCGTCGGCCGGCGTGTTCCGCGATCAGGCCGGGCACTGCGGGGCGCAGAGGCGAAGGCCAGCTGACCCGCTCCCCCTCGCACTCCGGCGGCAGCAACGCCAGCTGGCGCCCGCCACCGATGAGCACGTCGGCCCCGCTGAGCGCGGCGCGCGATGCTCCGGGAAGTCCGTCCCAGCCGTCCGCCCCGATCCCGACGACGGTCACGTCCGGCGCTGCCGGGGATGCACTGGTCACTGCCTGATTCCTAGGGGCTCTGAACGGGGGGACCGAGTCGCACTCTACTGAGCCGCGGCTCCGCGCCCCTGCCGGGGCTCGGCTCCGAGCGGCCCAGTTGCTCGTCAGGAGAGCGACGCCGGCCTGTCCGGCGCCTGTCGAACGTCACCCGAAGGGGCCGCATCAGCGGGATGCGGATCGGATCCTATTCGCCCGGGTTGATCCACAGCTGGATGGCGAGGCCGATACCGATCAGTGCGACCAGCCAGCGCAGCAGCGTGGCCGGCAGTCGGCGGGCAACCCTCGGGCCGAGCGTGGAGCCGATGAACATGCCGAGGCCCAGCGGCAGCACCGCCACCCAGTCGACGGGTCCGAAGACAGCGAAGACGAGGGCCGAGACGAGTGTCAGGGCGCCGATGAGCATGTTCTTCAGGGCGTTGGCGGTGGCCATGTGTGGCTCGGCCGTGATCAGCAGGAGAGCGAGGGTCATCACGCCGGACCCGGCGCCGAAATAGCCGCCGTACACGGACACCGCGATCAGCCCCACGGGAAGAACCGCACCCCGCACCCCCGAGGTGTGACCGTGCCGGCGCCTCGACGCGTCGCCGACGAGCCAGGGCTGTACGAGCAGAGCAAGCGAACCGGCGGCCACCAGGAACGGCACCACGCGAGCGAACGTCCCCGGCGGCGTGGACAGCAACAGCACCGAACCCATCGCTCCGCCGAGGGCCGACAGCAGCACCCAGCGGCGCAGCCACCGTCCCCGTCCCGCCAGCTCGGGCTGGGAGGCGAGAGCCGCGCCGGGCCAGCAGGCCACGCCCGCCACGAGGTTGGTCACGTTCGCCGACAGAGCGGGAAGGCCCACGGCCAGCAGGGCGGGATAGGAGAGCAACGAAGTGATGCCGCCCGCCGACCCGACAAGCCCGGCGATGACCCCTGCGGCGGCCAGCAGCGCAATGTCGTCGAGGCCCGTCATGACCGGACCGCCCGAGCCGCGGTCATGCGATCGATGGTCTCCATGACCTCCAACGGAAGGGCCCTCCCCCGGTCAAGCCCCACAACGAGCAGCTCGTGCCAGTGTAGGGACGATCAAGATCCGCCCCTCCGCCGCCCCCGGCCCGGCCACGCGCCCATCCGCTGCGGCACGGGAGCGTCCCGGGCAGGCGGCCACGCGAACCGACCCACGATCGATGCGCTCGGCCGCGTCACCTCGGTCCCGCCCGGCCCCGAGCGAGCCGGGCCACCAGCCGTTCGGAAATCGCCGAACCCCGGCGCGACCACTGGCACCGGGGTTCGACGGCAAGAGAAGACCAGCTGCGTCATCGCACGCGAGCGACGCGATGAGGTGACCGCTCATGGGAGTTGGGGTGCTCGCCTCCGGTCAGTGGGGCGGCCTGGGCAGTTGCGTGAACGTGCACGGCCCGAGCGGCTGGCCGGCGGTGGCGGCGCACGAGCCCTCCCAGGCCCGTCCGTTCTTGGTCAGCACGGAGATGAACACCGGCCCGCCGGCGACGTCCCGGGTGTTGGAGGCCACCGATACGTCGGTGACGTGGCGGGGGGCTCTCGCGTTGACCCAGCCGCCGACGGGCGTCCCGGGCGTTGTGCGCTCGTCACGGCTTCACCCACGAGCGCCCCAGGTTGGTCTGATCGACCGCGGCCGGTACAGCGGGCCAGGGGCCCCGGCTTCGCCGGGTGGAACCGACAGAGCCCGGGTCGATGCTCGACCCGGGCTCGTGCCGACGGTGACAGTGCCGTCAGTTCACATCAGTACACGCTGACGCCATAGGCGTTGAGCGCTTCGGTGACGGGCTGGAAGAACGTCGTACCGCCCGAGGAGCAGTTGCCACTGCCGCCCGAGGTCAGGCCGATGGCCCTGCTCCCCGAACGCAGCGAGCCGCCGCTGTCGCCCGGCTCGGCACAGACGTTCGTCTGGATCATGCCGTAGACGATGTCGCCGCCTCCGTAGTTCACGGTGGCGTTCAGGCCGGTGACGGTGCCGCTGTGGGTGCCTGTCGTGCTGCCGTGCCGGGTGACGGACATCCCGACTGTGGCGTTGGCCGCGCTGGTGATGTCGGCGCCTCCCGCGGTGCCAGGGTGGCTGGCGGACGCGGAGCTGTAGCGGATGAGGCCGTAGTCGTTGACCGGGAAGCTCGACCCGACGGTCGGGCCGATCGTGGAGGTGCGGGCCGAGTTGGACCACCACGTGCCGGCGCCGTCCGTGCAGTGCCCGGCGGTGACGATGTAGTACGTGGTGCCGCTGCGGACGTTGAAGCCCGCCGAGCAGCGCCAGCTGCTGGCGTAGATGGCGTCGCCGCCCTGGAGCAGCTTGCGGATCTTGCCAGGAGTGCGCTCGATCTTCAGGGCCGCGGCCTCGGAGCCGGTCGCCTTCTTGATCTTGGCTATCTCGGCGCGGGAGACGGTGCTGTCCGCCGTGACGACGAGGGTGTCGGTCTTCTTGTCCACGTGCCACGCGGTGCCGGCGACGTCGGCGTCGAGCACCGCGTCACTCGCCGCGGACAGCTGGGAGGCGCTGAACCGGGGGGTGGGGGCGTCGGCAGCAACGGCAGGCGTGGTGAGCGCTGCAGCGGCGACCAGTCCGGACGCGATGGCGATCAGCCGGATGCGTCTCTGGGTGCCCGTGGTGGGGGTGATGCGCCTGATCCTCACTAATGCCTCCAGGAGGGGAATCGGGGACCCGTTTCACGGGCCCGTACGGCGCAGTCATGGGCACGGCGGAGCTGTGGCTCTCGTGCCCATGACAAGCGCCGAGAGGGAGTATTTGGTGCCCCCGAACCGAAAGACAAGAGGCTTGTCCGTTGTGATTCATGTTTTGACTGATCTAACCCCTTCTGTAGTGCTGTTTTCTGACAAGACAGTTGTGAGGGTGAGAAAAAGTGACGAAGCGGAAGGACGTGCGGACGACAGGACACCGGGGTCCGCGTGAGGATGAACCGGGTGATCAGCCGTGCCAGGACCGGGAGTTGACCACGACGACGGCCGATCGGACCGGCCACCGGGACAGCACCGGCGAGCGTCGTGGTCGGCCCCCTGTCACCGCTTACTGCGCTGGGCGGCCACGATCTGCCTGATCGTGCCTTCGGCGCCGGAGCGGCGCTGGACCTTCTCCGCGAAGCCGGGGAACTGCCCCGCGATGGCGCTGAGCAGCCTCATCTCCGGCGGGGCGACGTTGAGTTCGCACAGATCCCGTTCGACGGCACGCGTAACGCCCGCCGCGACCTGTGCGGGAGAGACCGTGCGCATGCCGCCGGGCGGTGTGGCGCCCGTCGCCGCGAACATGCCCGCATCACGTACGAAGCCGGGCTGAACGACGGAGACTCCCACTCCTGTTCCGTGCAGGTCCTGCCGGAAGCCGGCCGCGAAGCCGCGCAGACCGAACTTGGTCGCGTTGTAGAGGGACGAGGACTTGGTGGCCGCCTTGCCGGAGATGGAGCCGATCATGGCGATGTGGCCCCGCCCCGCCCCGACCATGCGCGGGGCGAGGAGCCGGGCCAGGACGATCGGGGCGCGGAGATTGACGGTCAGGGCCCGGTCGATCTGCTCGGGTGTGTAGTCGAGGAGATCGCCGCTGGAGGGGAGGGCGGCGTTGGCTATGAGGATGTCGGTGTCGGCACAGCTTTCGGCGAGACGGTCGACGTCGGCCGGGTCGGCGAGATCTGCGACGACGGCGCGGGCGCCGAACTCGTCCGCGATCGACTCCAGGGCATCGGCACGGCGCCCGGAGACAACCAACTTGGCTCCCCTGGCTGTGAGTTCACGCGCGAGGGCGTGGCCGATACCGCCCGTGGCGCCGGTGAGCAGAACGGTTGATCCGGTGATGCGCATGGTTCAGGCCTCCCATATATTGTTCGTTCGAACGAACAATATATGGGGAACGGCACGGCCACGGCGGGCCTTTGAACGGCTCGGCTCGGAGCTCGGATCGGAGCTCGGACGGGCGGCACGTCCGACGAAGCCGGAGTCGACGAGGCCGCCTCCGGGCCACCCAACTCGCCATCGGACGCTGCCTATCGGTGAGCCGACAGCTGCCGCTCATGCGGCAGGGACTCGAATGGAACAATGATCCGCGTGCCCAAGGCCTCCGAGACCCGCCAGCGAATCATCGACGCGGTCCTGCGCATCATCGGACAGGACGGCATCGCAGGCGTCACCAACCGGCGGATCGCCACGGAGGCCGCGATCTCCCTCGGCTCCGTCACGTACCACTTCGAGACGCAGCACGAGTTGCTGCGCGAGAGCCTGTTGCACTTCGTCGCGGAGGAGACCCGGCGTCTCGCCGAGCTCGCCGATCAGTGCCAGGCGCAAGTGATCGACCTCGACGGCGCCGCAGCGATGGTCGCCCAGGTCGCGGGCGGCACCGAGTTCGACAGCAGGCACATCGCACCCTTCGAGCTGTACATCCAGGCAGGCCGCGACGAGCGGCTGCGGGCCGCGGCAACCGACTGTTTCGACGCGTACGACCAGCTCGCCGCCCAGATCCTGACCGGGCTCGGCGTGCCGGATGCCGAACGGCTCGCACGTACCTGTGTGGCCCTCGTCTTCGGCCAGCAACTGCGCCGCCTGGCAACCGGATCACCCGCCGAGGAACTCGTCGACGCGCTGCTGGTTCTCCTGCCCGGGTTGCACGGCGACTGACGTGCGCCTGCCGCAACTCGTCGGCACGCAGCGGTAATTGGTGCCTGTCCGGGCTCCCGCGTCGCCACGTCACCGCGTCACCGAACGGCGCCCGACACCGCCGAGCCGCGGTCTCAGGGCGTGCGCGGCCTCAGGGCGTGCGCGACCTCAGGGCTTGCGTGCCAGGCCTCCCACGATGAGCCGCTCCCAGACGGACAGCTCGTGTTCTGACGAGCTGATGCTGGTCAACTCCCCTGCCGAGTCGGGCCGCCACAGGGAGCAGGGCACGATGCCCGGCTCAAGGATCTCCAGGCCGTCGAAGAGGGAACGGATCTCCTCGTCGGTCCGCCATCGCCCGCGGCCGAAGGTGGCTTGGAGCACCGCCTCGGCCTCGAGGGTCTCCGGGTTGTCGCCGCTGCGGAAGTGGGAGATGAAGAAGTAGCTGCCCGAGAGGACCTGCTCCTGCCAGTAGCGGACGATCGCGCCGGGGCCCTCGTCGTCGTTGAAGTGGTGCAGGACGGCGCTGTGGATCACGGCCACGGGACGCTCGAAGTCGATCAGGCCGGTGGTGTCCGGATGCTCTCGGATGCTCCGGGGGTCCCGGCCATCGGCTGGGACGACGCGGGTGCCCGGGTTGTCCTCGAGCAGGGCGCGGCCGTGGGCGAGGACGATGGGGTCGCTGTCGATGTAGACGACGCGGGCGTCGGGGGCGTGGCGTTGCGCGACCTGGTGGACGTTGTCCGCGGTCGGCAGCCCGCTGCCGATGTCGATGAACTGGTCGATCCCCGCGAGCGCGATCTCCCGCACGGCGCGTATCAGGTTCTGCCGGTTGGCGTGCGCGATGGCCACCGACCCGGGCAGATCGTTCTTGAACTTGTCCCCGATGGCACGGTCCGCCTCGTAGTTGTCCTTGCCGCCGAGGAGATAGTCGTAGACCCGGGCGATACTCGGCTTCGACTGATCCACTTCGGAAGAGGCCTCGGTCATGACAACTGCCTTTCCGTCGGCGCGGGTTGCGAAGCGTCATCGTAGGAGAGAGCGGTGGTTCCCGGGACCGGTCCGGGATTTCGGGATCTGCGCCTCCCCGCCCGCCTGGCAGGGGTGCTGCGTGCAGTGAGATCACGCGAATGACCAGCGCGCGCAGAGAAAGGGTGGGACCCAGCGAGTGGGTCCCACCCTCCTTGTCGTTCACCGGAGTTGCCGCTCTTGCCGTTCACCTGTGTTGCCGCGAGGTCCATCGGGCCCCGGCCGTACGGGAGTTGGTCAAAGGCTGGTGGCCGTGTCCGTCCCGTTCCCGGCGACCTACTTGCGGACCTTGTTGTCCTTGGCAGGCGGCGCGAGTTGCGAGGCGGGAGGTGTGACGACGGTCGCGGGGTTGGTGCATCCGGGCACGCTGCCCGCGGGGCTGCAGTTGTCCGGCCTGTTGCGGACGACCCTGCTGTCGGTGAGCGTGACCTGACCGCCCGGTTCATTGAGGATGCCGCCACCGGCGGTGATCGCCGTGTTGCGCGTGACCAGGCTCCGTACCAGCGTGACGGTACTGGTGCCGAGCACGGAGTTGTTCGAGATACCCGCGCCCGACACGGCGATGTTGTCGCGGACAGTGGTCGACCTCAGGTGCAGGGTCGAGGCATTCGTGTTGCGGAGGCCGCCACCGATCGTGGCCGTGTTCCCCCTGACCGATACGGAGTCCAGGGACGCGGTGCCCCCGATGTTTTCCAGACCGCCGCCAGGACCGGTGACTGCACGGTTCCTGAGCAGGGCCCCGCCCTTCATCGTCATCGTGCCGTTGCCGCCGTTGACGATTCCACCGCCGAAGCTGCTTGCGGTGTTGCGCTCGACGGTGCTGCGGTCGAGGTCGATCCGTCCACCGCTGTTGCCGATGCCGCCACCCGTGCCGGCAAGGTTGTTCCTGACGACCGTGCGGTTCAGGTTCAGCGTGCCGTTGGTGTTCGCGATGCCGCCGCCGGAGAGGGTGGCGCCCACGCGGCCGTTGCTGACGGTGAGCGAGTTCAGGGTGAGGGTGCCGCCGGAGACGACGTGCAGGATGCGGAAGTCCTGCGTCGCACTCGGGGCACGCCGGATGGTGGTGTCCCGGCCGGTGATCGTCACGTTCCCGGTGATCTCCGGAAGCCCGTCGTCGGCATTGTCGGGGGTGGTCAGGTTGTAGGTGCAGTGGGGTGCGAGCGTGATGCGGCCGGCATTGGGGCTGGCGTTGGCCCGGTTGATCGCGTTCACCAGGCCGGTGATGTCGTTGCACCGCACATGAGCACCGGCCGCTGCTTTCGCCGACCCGGTCGGCAGGACCGCAAGGGACAGCCCCACACCGAACGCGGCCGCCACGGCACCGGACCGCAAGACGTTCTTCATCGCTACGACTCCCTCGAGACTGGAGAGTGAAACGGCACGTCACCGGCAGCCAGCGGCAATGCTGGAGGAGCCGGGGTGCTGAGATGACGTCTCATCCGTAGCCCCAGGTGACGGCAGCCTCACCTGGCCCACCGCCGAACGGCCCCAGCCCCCTCGCAGACCTCCAACCCGGCGCCCCTCGGCCGAGGTTGCGGCGGCCGGTCCGAAATCGCGTGGCTTCCGCACACGTCAGAGTCCGAGGGCGGCAACCGGGCTCCACGAACCTGGGCGCCGACGGCCCTCAACAGCCGACTGGAGACGTCGGCTTGAGAGTTGACCCCGTTTTTGCCGATGGTTCCGCTGATGTCGTCGCAGAGCGGGCACATAGGATCGCCGGCATGGCACTGCGACCTGTTCAGGTGAACATCAAGGCCCTCGATCACTCGGCGGTCGGCCGGTTCTGGGCGGAGGCGCTCGGCTGGAGTGTTCGCGGCGGGGAATCCGGCATGACGACCTACGTCGGACCCGCCGGCGACTTCGCTTGGCCCGACCCGGTCGCGCTCGGCATCGACTTCATCACCGTCCCGGAGCCCAAGACGACGACAAAGAACCGGGTGCACCTCGACCTCGCCACCACCTCCGAGGTCCATCAGGCGGAGCTGGTCGCGCGTCTGCAGGCTCTCGGTGGGACGCCCGCCCACGTGGGCCAGGGCGAAGTGCCGTGGACGGTCCTCGCAGACCCGGAGGGCAACGAGTTCTGCGTGCTGGAGCCTCGGGAGATCTACCAGGACACCGGTCCGATCGCCGCGGTGGTGGTCGACTGCGAGGATCCGCGGGCCATGGCCCGGTTCTGGGGTCAGGCGACGGACTGGACCCTGCATGAGGTGACTGACGATCAGGCAGTGTTCCGCTCCGCAAAGGGTGTCGGCCCGTACCTCGAGTTCCTTCGCACGCCCGGCGTGAAGACCGTGCCGGACCGCGTCCACCTCGACCTGCTGCCGTACCCCGGTGACGACAAGGCAGCGGAGGCGGCCCGGCTGCGCGCCCTCGGCGCCGCCGACCTCGACGTCGGCCAGGGTGACGTCCCATGGACGTGCCTGACCGACCCGGAGGGCCACGAGTTCTGCGTCCTCGGCCCGTCCTGACGCGCCGTCCTCGGCCCGTCCTGACGCGAAGCGTGTTCCGTTCTCGGATTCCTACCTTCGGGACTTGCTCTCCGTGGCCGGCGCGGGCAGCTGCGGGGCCGGAAGCGTGACGGCGTTCGCGGGGTCGGGGTTGGTGCACCCCGGCACACTCCCTGCGGGGCTGCAGTTGTCCGGTGTGTTGCGGATGACCTTGCTGTCGATGAGGGTGACCCGGCTGGGGGGCGGGTTGTCGATGCCGCCGCCGTTGTTGATGGCCGTGTTCCGCGTGACCAGGCTTCGCATCAGAGTGGCTGTGGAGTCGAGGTTCGAGAGGCCCGCGCCTGACACAGCGACGTTGTTGCTGACGGTGCTGGACGTGAGGCGCAGTACGCCCCTCTGTGTCTGACGGATGCCGCCACCCAGAAGGGCCGTGTTCCCCCTCACGGATACCGAGTTCAGGTGAGCGGTGGCCTGGCGGATGTTCTCCAAACCGCCGCCGTTGCCGATCGGGGACCGGTTGTTGATCAGGGACCCGCCCCTCATCTTCATCGTGCCGCTGTCGGTGTTGAAGACGCCGCCACCGGCGGTGGCGCCGACGGTGGTGTTGGTGTTGCGCTCGACGGTGGTGCGGTCGAGGTTGAGGCGTCCGCCGAAGTTGTGGACGCCGCCACCCTGCGAAGCCTCGTTGCCCCTGATGATCGAGCGGTTCAGGTTCAGCGTGCCGTTGGTGTTCGCGATGCCCCCGCCCATGGTGTCGGCAAGGGAGAGGCGTCCCCCGCTGACCGTGATCGAGTTCAGGGTGAGGGTGCCGCCGGAGACGACGTGGAAGATCCGGAAGTCCTGCGTCGCACTCGGGGCACGCCGGATGGTGGTGTCGCGGCCGGTGATCGTCACGTCCCCGGTGATCTCCGGAAGCCCGTCGTCCGCGTTGTCGGGCGCGGTCAGGCTGTAGGTGCAGTGGGACGCGAGGACGATGCGGCCGGCATTGGCGCTGGCGTTGGCCCGGTTGATCGCGTTCTTCAGCGCGGTGATGTCGTTGCACGGCACACGGATCGCCGCCGCTGCACCGGCCGGCACGGCCGGCAGGACAGCGAGGGACAGCCCCACACCGATCGCGGCGGTCGCGGCACCGGACCGCAAGATGATCTTCATCGCTACGCCTTCCTCAGCGGTCGAGAGTGAACGGCACGTCACCGGCGCCCGGCGGCTTGCTGGGCAATCGGAATGATCAGACGACGTTCCATCCGTAACCGCTGCCGCGCGCAACTTCACCTGGCCTACCGCCGAACGGCCTCCGGCCCTCGCACCTCCGGCCCGCGACACCGTCCTGGCCGCGCTGTCGCTCCCGACGGCCTACTTGCGGGCCTTGCTGCCTTTGGCAGGCGGGGAGACCTGCGAGCTCAGCGGAGTCACCGTGCGCGTGGGGTCGGTGCATCCGGAGACGCTGCCCGCGGGGCTGCAGTTGTCCGGCCTGTTGCGGACGACCCTGCTGTCCCTGAGCATGACCGAGCTGGAGTTCTCGTTGAAGATGCCTCCGCCCGCGGTGATCGCCGTGTTGCGCGTCACCAGGCTTCGGACCAGCGTCGCCGTGCTGAAGGAGTTTCTGAGGCCCGCTCCGGTCACCGCGATGTTGTTGCTGAGGGTGGCCGACTTCAGGTGGAGGGTGCCGACGAACTGGTTGATGCCGCCGCCCCGGGGAGCCGTGTTTCCCTTGACCGCGACGGAGTCCAGGTTCGCGGTGCTTCTGAGGTTCTCCAGGCCGCCACCGCCGTCGTTGAGTGCCCTGTTGTTGAGCAGCGCCCCGCCCTTCATCGTCAGCGTGCCGGGTTGGTCGAGGAGTTGGTTGCGTCCGTTGAGGATTCCGCCGCCGTTCCGGGTCGCGGTGTTGCGCTCGACGGTGCTGTGGTCGAGGTTGAGCCGTCCGCCGGTGTTGTGGATGCCTGCGCTCGTCTCAGCGCGGTTGTCCCTGACGGTTGTCCGGTTCAGGTTCAGCGTGCCGTTGTTCCACAGGCCCCCACCGGCGAAATTCGGCAGACTGCCACCGCTGACCGTGAGCGAGTCGAGGGTGAGAGTGCGTGGGCCGCCGGCGGCCGGTACGTGGAAGATCCGGAAGTCCTGCGTCGCGCTCGGGGAGCGGCGGATGGTGGTGTCGCGGCCGGTGATCGTCACGTTCCCGGTGATCTCGGGGAGCCCGTCGTCGGGGTTGTCGGCTGTGGTGAGCGTGTAGGTGCAGTGGGACGCGAGGACGATGCGCCCGGCATTGGCGCTGGCATTGGCCCGGTTGATCGCGTTCTTCAGGGCGGTGATGTCGTTGCACGGCACGCGGATCGCCGCCGCTGCGCCGGCCGGGACGGCCGGCAGGACAGCGAGGGACAGCCCCACACCGATGGCCGCGGTCACGGCACCGGATCGCAGAATGATCTTCATCGCTACGCCTTCCTCATCGGTCGGGAGTGAATCGGCACCGGCACCCATCGGCCACGCGGGCGGGCCGGATCGAGTTGACGTGTCGTCGGTAACCGCAGACGCAGCGGCCTCACTTGGCCTACCGCCGAACGGGCCCGGCTGCGCAGGCCCTTCGAACCGACGCAAGGGCGGGACCCAGAGTGGGCCCCGCCCTTCTGCGCCGCGCACCGGTGCGTGCTACGAGCCATCAGCCGTACCGGAGCCGGTCAGAGGCGCATGGCCGTATTCCGTTCCCGGCGGCCTACTTGCGGACCTTGCTGTCCTTGGAGGGCGGGGGCAGCTGCGAGGCCGGAGGTGCGACGGTGGCCGCAGGGTTGGTGCATCCGGGAACGCTGCCCGCGGGGCTGCAGTTGTCCGGAGTGTTACGGACGACCCTGCTGTCGGTGAGCGTGACCTGACCGCCACCCTGGTTGAGGATGCCGCCACCCGCGGTGATCGCCGTATTCCGCGTGACCAGGCTTCGGACCAGCGTGGCGGGGCTGGCGTTGTTCGAGATTCCAGCGCCGAACACAGCGATGTTGTCCCGGACAGTGCTCGACTCCATGCGCAGGGTCGAGCCATTCGTGTTGCGGATGCCGCCACCCACGATGGCGGTGTTGCCCCGCACCGAGACGGACCGCAGAGTCGCGGTACCGAGGATGTTCTCGAGCCCGCCTCCGTTGTCGGTGGCGGCCCGGTTCTTGAGCAGGGCCCCGCCCTCCATCGTCAGTGTGCCGTTGCCGCCGTTGACGATTCCGCCGCCGAAGCTGCTCGCGGTGTTGCGCTCGACGGTGGTGCGGTCGAGGTCGACCCGTCCACCGGTGTTGCCGATGCCACCGCCCTCCCGGGCTGAATTGCCCTTGAGGACCGTGCGATTCAGGTTCAGCGTCCCCCCGAAGTTCAGGATGCCGCCGCCAAAGCCGCTGGCAAGGCTGCCGCCGCTGACCGCCAGGGAATCGAGAGTGAGGTTTCCCCCCACCTGCACATGGAAGATGCGGAAGTCCTGCGTCGCGCTCGGGGCGCGGCGGATGGTGGTGTCCCGGCCGGAGATCGTCACGTTCCCGGTGATCTCCGGAAGCCCGTCGTCGGCATTGTCGGGTGCGGTCAGGTTGTAGGTGCAGTGGGACGCAAGGACGATGCGGCCGGCATTGGCGCTGGCGTTGGCCCGGTTGATCGCGTTCTTCAGGGCGGTGATGTCGTTGCACGGCACGCGGATCGCCGCTGCCGCGCCGGCCGGGACGGCCGGCAGGACCGCAAGGGACAGCCCCACACCGAACGCGGCCGCCACGGCACCGGACCGCAAGATGATCTTCATCGCTACGACTCCCTCGACGCTGGAGAGTGAAACGGCACGTCACCGGCAGCCAGCGGCAATGCTGGTCGAACCGGGGTGCTGAGATGACGTCTCATCCGTAACCGCAGGTGACGGCAGCCTCACCTGGCCCGCCGCCGAACGGCCTCAGCCCCTCGCAGACCTCCAACCCGGCGCCCCTCGGCCGAGGTTGCGGCGGCCGGTCCGGAATCGGCGTGACTTCCGCACACGTCAGAGGTTCAAGGTCGGCAACCGGCACCTCACGAACCTCAGGGAGTCCTCCGCGACAGCCGTGTGCACGTCCTGCCCGACAGACACACTTGCAAGCAGGGCGCTTGCAAAAGTTAGCAAAGCCAGGCATGGTGGTGGCCATGGCTTCCCTGAACGTCGGCAATGTGGGCGAGTTCCTGCGTGAGCAGCGGCGCAACGCCAAGCTCTCGCTGCGGCAGCTCGCCGACGCCGCCGGGGTGTCCAACCCGTACCTGAGCCAGATCGAGCGCGGCCTGCGCAAGCCGAGCGCCGACATCCTGCAGCAGCTGGCCAAGGCCCTGCGGATCTCGGCCGAGACGCTGTACGTGCAGGCCGGAATCCTCGACGAGCGGGAGCGGGACGATCTGCTGCAGGTACCGGCAGCGATCCTCGCCGATCCGTCGATCAACGAGGGTCAGAAGCAGGCGCTGCTGCAGATCTACGAGTCCTTCCGCAAGGAGAACGGGTCCGCGCAGCAGAACGGCGCCGGCCGGGATGCCGGGGAGGACAGACGCGGCGAGCACGCCGGCCGCAGGCGCGGCAAGGACAACGAAGGCTCGGAGAACGCGGAGAACGCCGAGAACGCCGGGGAAGACGAAGCCGAGGCCACAGGGGCCGACGCCCGATAGCAGTCAGTCCACAGGGAGAGACCTCTCATGCCCAGCACGAACGACATTCGCAACACCCTCACCGACCCCAAGCCCCTCTACTTCGCCGCCGGTGTGATCGACAAGATCCGCGAGGAGGCTCCCGAGCGCATCGCGGCCGTACGCGCGACCGACCCCAAGGAAGTCCAGGCGCGGTTCACGAAGCAGGCCAAGGAGACGCAGGCGAAGGTCAGTCAGACCCTGGGCAGCATCGACACCGACATCAAGAAGCTGCGCGAGCAGGCACAGCACCTGGCCCTGCAGAGCGTGGGCATCGCCGCGGAGTACGCGGTCAAGGCCCGCGAGGCGTACGACGAACTGGCGGACCGGGGCCGGGGCGCCGTGGCGAACTGGCGGGGCGAGGAATCCGGCACGACCGAGGTGACCGTCGAGCGCGAGCCGGTGAAGGTCGCCGAGCCGCCGGCCCAGCCGCGTGGCACCACGAAGCCCGGCGCGACCAGCACCACGAGCACGGCCGGCACCACCGGCACGACCGGTACGTCGAAGAACGGCCAGGGCTCCGCCGGCGCTGCCTCCTCCGCGGCCAAGAAGAGCGCAGCCGCCCGGAAGACCACCACGGCCAGGACGACCACCCCGAAGCCGGGCACGGCTAAGGCCAACGGGAGCAAGAAGACGCCCCCGAAGTCCGATTCCTGAGCCGACGCCCGCCTCCTCCCTGCCGAGCCGTTCGCCGGGCCCGGGTTCCCGGTCCGGCGAACGGGTACGGTGGCATGACGAGCGGCACCACAGCAGGCCGCCGGCCAGGCCACTCACGGATTACGGACTCGCAGGGAAGTGAACGACATGATGCAGGGATTCCAAGGGCTGCTGTGGGTGATTTCCCTGGTCCTGCTGGCGATGGCGGTGTTCGCGTTCATCGACGGTGCGATGCGCCGGACCGACGCCTATCCCGCCGCCGGCAAGCAGACCAAGCCGTTCTGGCTGATCATTCTCGGCCTCACGATCGCCGTGAACATCTACCCGATCGTCTTTCTGCAGATCGCGGGTCTGATCGCCACGATCGTCTACATCGTCGACGTACGTCCCGCGCTCAAGCAGGTCATGGGCGGCGGTCCGCGATTCGGCGGCAGCAGCAGCGACGGTCCCTACGGGCCGTTCAACGGCCGCTGAAAGCAAGCCTGTCGGGACTCCCCGGCCGGACACCGGGCTGCGGCAGCACGCTTCCAGTCGCACACGTGGCCGCGCGCCCTTGAGGCGCACTCCGCATCGGCACCGGGCTGCCCGCGGGCGCGGGCGTCCGGTCACCTCCGGTCGAGCAGCAACACAGCCACGTCGTCGGTGAGTTCGCCGCCGTTGAGGCGTCGTACGTCCTCCATCGTCGCGTCCAGCAGACGCTCGCCCTCGATGCCCTGCGCCATGCGGCCGGCGACGATGTCGATCATTCCGTCCTGGCCGAGACGCTGACGGCCCTCCCCGATATGGCCCTCGATCAGGCCGTCGGTGTACATCAACATGCTCCAGGAGCGGCCCAGTTCGACCTGACGTCGCGGCCACCGCGCGTTCGGGACCACACCGAGCGCCGGACCGCTGTCGTCGTACGGGAGCAGCCGCGGCACCGAACCGGCCGCTCCGGCGACGAGCGGCGAGGGGTGTCCGGCCAGGCAGACACCGGCCCGGTGTCCGTCGGGCGCGATGTCGACGGTGCACAGTGTGGCGAAGATCTCATCGCTGGCCCGCTCGTTGTCGAGCACCTTCTGCAGTGTCCCGAGAAGTTCGTCGCCGCACAGGCCGGCGAAGGTCAGCGCACGCCATGCGATGCGGAGCTCGACGCCCAGGGCCGCCTCGTCGGGACCGTGACCGCAGACGTCACCGATCATCGCGTGGACGGTGCCGTCGGCCGTGCGGACCGTGTCGTAGAAGTCGCCGCCGAGCAGGGCGCGGGAGCGGCCGGGGCGGTACCGGGCGGCGAAGCGGAGTTCGCTGCCGGACAGCAGGGGTGTCGGGAGCAGTCCGCGCTCCAGACGGGCGTTCTCCTGGGCGCGCAGCCGTGACTCGGTCAGCTGGCGCTGGGCGAGGTCGGAGCGCTTGCGTTCGACGGCGTAGCGGATGGCCCGGATGAGCAGCCGCCCGTCGAGTTCGTCGCGGAAGAGATAGTCCTGTGCCCCGACGCGTACGGCCTCGGCGGCACGCTCCGCGTCCGTTCCGTCCGTCAGCGCGAGCACCGCGTGCCGGGGCGCGAGCCGCAGCACATGGCGAAGGATCTCCAGTTCACCGGCGGCGGGACCGCCGTCGGCGGGAGGCTCCGGGGCGTCCGCCGCAGGCCCGGCGGTCCCGGTCCCGGTCCCGGTCCCGGTCCCGGCAGTAGCCCACTCCGTGCCTCCCGTGTCCTGTGCGACGGGGGCCGACGGGGATTCGGACGCGGCGGGGGCGGCAGCCGCCGCGGGCCTCGTTCCGCTCGCCCCGGTCAGCGCCAGGTCGAGAAGGATGCACTGCACATCGTCCGTCAGCAGTCGAGCGGCCTCGGTGAGGTTACGGGCCGTGCGTACCTTGATGCGCCGGCCGGAGGCCTCGGAATGCGCGTCACCGGGCAGGTAGCCGCCCGCCGCGTCGAGGATCTCGGGCACGCTCCGGCCGCCGGCGCGCATGTCCTCGATGACGAGGAGCGTGAGAGCCCCCTTCACGCTCGCCCCGGACCGCTCGTGCGATCCGTCGCTCTGCTGGGGCACCGACGCGCGAGGAGGCGCGGAAACAGCGTCCTCACGTGGCACGCCTACGGGCATACGTGTTCCTTTCCCTCCCCCCGAGGGCGCGGTCGTGAGCCAGCCGGCACACCACCAAGCCCGGTGCGGCGGCGATGGGTCCTGCGCGCCTGCACACGACCGGGCTGTCCTGGGGACCCTAGCGCCCCCGTACGCAGGTACGGAATGGCTGGAGGCAATCCGCCCCTGTCATATGCCAGCGGCCATGGAATCGCCCTCATTTGTCCGGACGGACGACACCCTTGATCACGAGGGAGCCGGCCCCGGCGACGGTGATCTGACGGCCCGTGCGCGGCGCGTGGATCATCTCGCCCCCGCCGACGTACATCCCGACGTGGCTCGCGTCACGCTTGTAGATGATCAAGTCGCCGGGGCGCATCTTCCTGATCGGCACGCGCTTCAGCTGCCTCCACTGCTCCTGCGAGGTCCGCGGGATCTCCTTGTCCGCCGCCTGCCACGCACGCAGCGTCAGCCCCGAGCAGTCGAACGTACGGGGGCCCTCGGCGCCCCACTCGTAGTCCTTGCCGATCTGGTTCGTGGCGTAGGCGATGGCCTTCTTGCCGGCCTTCGACGCCTTGCCGGATATCTCGTCCAGTACCCCGGATTCGAGCCACTTCGACTGCCGCGCCCGCGCCGCCTCGTCCTCCAGCTCGATGAGGCGCTCCAGCTCCTTGGCCGCCAGCTGGGACTCGATCTGCTCGGCCGCCTCCAGATCCTTCTCGATCTTCTTCTTGGCGGCCGCCTTGCGCTTCTTCTCCGCCTCGAGCTTCCGCAGCTTCTTCGAGGCCTCTCCGGCGTACTCGTCCAGCCGGGACTCGGTGTCGGCGAGGGTGCTGATGACGCCCTTGGCGGCCTGCTGCCCCTTGCGCATGATCACCGCGTCGTGCATGAACTCTTCGGGGGTCTTGCGCAGGATCAGATGAGCCTCGTCGGGCATTCCGCCGCTCCGGTACTGGGCCCGCGCCAGCGCTCCGGCCGTCTTCTTGTACTTCCCGCGCGTCTCCCGCAGGGAGTCGATCTTCTCGGTGAGCCTGTCGACGGCCTTCTGCTGCTTCTCGGCGCGCTCCTGTGCGCCGTTGTACGCGTCCGTCGCCGACTCTGCCGCGGCGTGGAGGCGGTCGATCTTCTTGCTGATCTCCTCCAGGCTCCGCGGCCCCCCGTCGCCCGGCTCCGGCGCGGCTGCAGAGGCGCTTCCCGCCAAGGGTCCCGCCAGCAGCCCCAGCGTGCAGGCCACCACCAGTATCCGGCGCTTCCCCGTCCCGCTCACCTGGCCCCCTCGCCGTAGTCCGTCCCTGCGGGTCTTCCTCGTTCCTGGTCGTGCTCGGTGCTCGTGGTCCTGGTCGACCGCGGCGCCCTGTGCCACTGCCCCTTAGGCCGGCTTCACGCCGTCCCGGCGGACGGGCCCCTGGCCTACGTCTTCCACCGCCGGCTCCGCCCAACCGCCCCTGATGCAGCGGATGTTGCCATGCACGAGCGGAATCCGACAGGGCGGCAGCCGGTCCACGCCCCCCTTCCCGGGCGCGGAATCAGTGGTTCCAGTCCGTACCTCCGCACGTCACGCGCGGTACGGCAACCACTCGTACCGGGCGGAACACGGCCTGCCCGATCCTCCGGCGCGGCCGCTCACCGGGCCACTGGGCCGACCGCCGAGGTTCACCGTGCGTTCATTCACCTTCGTGAGCCGCTTCACCTGATCTGTCTAATTTCAGCCTTACGGAGCGCGAACGTACGCACTCCGAAAACCAAAAGATCTGAACGTCTCGCGCGCCGCCCCCCAACGGCGGGCTCCAGGAAGGAACCGAACGAAAGTGATGCTTCAGCGCACGATTCGACTGCGCGCCCTCGCTCTCGGCGCCGTCGCGGTCTCCGGCGCCCTGGTACTCACCGCCTGCGGCTCGGACACCAACACCAGCAAGGATGCCAAGAAGGCCGCCGCGAACATCAAGTGCGACGGCAAGGGCAAGTTGCTCGCCTCCGGCTCCACGGCGCAGAAGAACGCCGTCGACGCGTGGGTGAAGAACTACCAGACCGCCTGCAAGGAAACCCAGATCAACTACAAGGACATCGGCTCCGGCGGCGGCGTCCAGGAGTGGCTGCAGGGCACCACGGCCTTCGCCGGCTCCGACTCGGCACTCAAGCCGGAAGAGGTCGCCAAGTCCAAGAAGATCTGCAAGGGCGGCCAGGGCGTGAACCTGCCCATGGTCGGTGGCCCCGTCGCGGTCTCCTACAACGTGCCCGGCGTCGACAACCTGGTCCTGGACGCGTCCGCAGTCGCCAAGATCTTCGACTCGAAGATCAAGAAGTGGAACGACCCCGAGATCAAGAAGCTCAACCCCGACGCGAAGCTTCCGAGCACGGACATCCAGCCCTTCCACCGCTCCGACGAGTCGGGCACCACCCAGAACCTGGGCAAGTACCTGGGCACCGCCGCCAAGGACGACTGGAAGTACCCGGACGAGAAGTCCTGGCCCGCCAAGGGCGGACAGTCCGCCTCCGGTTCCGCCGGCGTCGCGCAGCAGGTGAAGCAGACCGACGGCGCCATCGGCTACTTCGAGCTCTCCTACGCCACCGCGAACAACCTCGACACCGTCAAGCTCGACACGGGCGCCAGCGAGCCCGTCGAGGCCACCACGGAGAACGCCTCCAAGGCCATCGCGGACGCCAAGGTCGTCGGCAAGGACAAGGACCTCGCGCTCGACCTGAACTACGCCACCAAGACCGAGGGTGCCTACCCGCTGATGCTCGTGACCTACGAGATCTTGTGCGACAAGGGCAACAAGCCGAGCAGCCTCAAGGCCGCCAAGTCCTTCCTGACCTACACGGCCAGCGAGGACGGCCAGGGCGAGCTGGCGAAGCTCGGCTACGCGCCGCTGCCGGACGAGATCGCGAAGAAGGTCCGCAGCGCCATCCCGGAGCTCGCCTGATCGCCACTGCCGCACGGGCCACAGCAACGGCCACGGCGCACGACGCGTGAACGGCCGGCCCGGGACCCGGGCCGGCCCCACGCCACGTCACCTCCGAGACAGACCGAACCCACCGACCGACACCTGCGACCCATCCGGTGCACCGCCGCCAGGGGACCCATCCCCGACCAGACCGGAGACACCATGGACACCACCAGCACTTCCGAGAAAGCACCGCCGCCCACCGATCCCAAGGCCGGCGACACCGCCGCCCCCGGCACGGCCGCCCAGGTGAAGGGCACCTCCGTACGCCCGGGCGACAAGGTATTCCTCGGCCTCTCCCGCGGCTCGGGCATCACACTGCTCGTGATCATGGCCGCGATAGCCGGGTTCCTGGCTTACCGCGCCTCCATCGCCGTTTCCAAGGACTCGGTCAACTTCCTGACCGCCTTCGAGTGGAACCCGCAGGGCGACCCGCCTGCGTTCGGCATCGGCATCCTCGCCTTCGGCACCGTGGTCAGCTCGCTCATCGCGATGATCATCGCCGTGCCCATCGCCGTGGGCATCGCCCTCTTCATCTCGCACTACGCGCCGCGGCGGCTCGCCGCCCCTCTCGCGTACGTGATCGACCTGCTGGCAGCAGTGCCCTCGATCATCTACGGCCTCTGGGGCGCGCTGTTCCTTGTCCCGTACCTCGACGGGCTCACCCGCTGGCTCGACCAATTCCTCGGCTGGACAACGGTGTTCGAGATGTCGAACCCCGGCAGCCCGGCCCGGTCGATCTTCACGGTCGGCATCCTGCTCGCGATCATGATCCTGCCGATCATCACCAACGTCTCCCGCGAAGTCTTCCTGCAGGCACCGAAGATGTACGAGGAGGCGGCGCTCGCGCTCGGCGCGACCCGCTGGGAGACGATCCGGACCTCGGTCCTCCCCTTCGGCCGCTCCGGAATCATCTCCGCCTCGATGCTCGGCCTCGGCCGCGCGCTCGGCGAGACGATGGCCGTGGCCACGGTCCTCTCGCCCGGCTTCCTCTTCAGCCTGCACATCCTCGACCCGGGCAGCGGCACCTTCGCGCAGAACATCGCCGCGAAGTTCAACGAGGCCGACGACTTCGGCCGTGACGCCCTGATCGCCTCCGGCCTCGTCCTCTTCGTCATCACACTGCTGGTCAACGGCGCGGCCCGCTGGATCATCGCGCGCCGCAAGGAGTACTCGGGGGCCAACGCATGAGCAACACGATTCTGGAAAAGCCGCAGATCACCGACCCGCCTCCATCCTCCGCACCCCTGGCGCGCCGCCGCCTGCCGCGGTGGTCCCCGGTCGCCGTCGCCCTCGTCTCCGCAGGGCTCGGCATCGGCATCGGCAATGTCGCCGGTTGGGAGAGCCGCGTCCAATGGGGCCTGATCGCCGCCCTGTTGTTCGTGGTCATCACCTACGCCGTGACCACGCTCGTCGAGGACCGCCGTCAGGCACGCGACCGGGTGGCCACCAGCGTCATCTGGGTCTGCTTCGTCCTCGCCGTCGTCCCGCTGGTCTCTCTCGCGTGGACGACGACCAGCCGCGGCGCGAAGCTCCTCGACGGATATTTCCTCTCCCACTCCATGGGCGGCATGACCAACCTGGAGGAGGGCGGCGGCGTCTACCACGCGCTGCTCGGCACCCTCGAACAGGTCGGTCTGGCAACCCTGATCGCCGCTCCCGTCGGCCTGCTCACCGCGATCTACCTCGTCGAGTACGGGCGGGGCCGTCTCGCCCGAGCGGTCACGTTCTTCGTGGACGTCATGACGGGCATCCCGTCCATCGTCGCGGGCCTGTTCGTCCTCGCCTTCTGGAATCTGGGCCTCGGCTTCGGCCCGTCCGGGTTCGCCGGCTCCATGGCGCTGGCGATCCTGATGATGCCGGTCGTGGTCCGCTCCACCGAGGAGATGCTCAAGCTCGTACCGAACGAACTGCGTGAGGCGTCCCTGGCGTTGGGCGTGCCGAAGTGGCGCACGATCCTCAAGGTCGTGCTCCCCACGTCGATCGGTGGCATCGCCACCGGCGTGATGCTCGCGATCGCCCGAATCACCGGCGAGACGGCGCCCGTCATGCTGCTCGTCTTCGGCAACACGCTGATCAACCCGAACCCGTTCTCGGGCGCGCAGGAGTCCCTGCCGCTCTACGTCTGGAACCAGTACAAGCTCGGCAACGCGGCGAGCATCGACCGCGCCTGGGCCGGAGCGCTCACGCTCATCGCCTTCGTGATGCTGCTCAATCTGGTGGCCCGAGGCATCGCCCGCTGGAAGGCGCCGAAGGCGGGGGGCCGCTGATGCCCGCTCCCGCTTCCGCCTCCACGCCCGCGTCCGCGCCCGTACGCGCGAACGCCCCGAACTCCTCGTACTTCCCGCACCCAGAAAGTGACTGACACCATGGCCAAGCGCATCGACGTCAGCGGCCTGACAGCCTTCTACGGCTCCCACCGGGCCATCGACGACATATCCATGAGCGTCGAACCCCGCTCCGTCACGGCCTTCATCGGGCCCTCCGGCTGCGGCAAGTCCACCTTCCTGCGCACCCTCAACCGCATGCACGAGGTCACCCCCGGCGGACGCGTCGACGGCAAGGTGATGCTGGACGACGAGGACCTGTACGGGTCGCAGGTCGACCCCGTCGCCGTACGCCGCACCATCGGCATGGTCTTCCAGCGCCCCAACCCGTTCCCGACCATGTCCATCTACGACAACGTCGCGGCCGGCCTGCGGCTGAACGGCGAGAAGAAGAAGCGTGACCTGGACGAGACGGTCGAGCGTTCCCTCAAGGGAGCCAACCTCTGGAACGAGGTCAAGGACCGCCTCAACAAGCCGGGCTCGGGCCTCTCGGGCGGTCAGCAGCAGCGTCTGTGCATCGCCCGCGCCATCGCCGTGCAGCCGCAGGTGCTGCTGATGGACGAGCCCTGCTCGGCGCTCGACCCGATCTCGACGCTGGCGATCGAGGACCTCATCGCGGAACTGAAGTCCCGGTTCACGATCGTCATCGTCACCCACAACATGCAGCAGGCGGCGCGCGTCTCGGACCGCACGGCGTTCTTCAACCTCGCCGCGGTCGGGGAGCCGGGCAGGCTCATCGAGATCGACGACACCGAGCGGATCTTCTCCAACCCCTCGGTCCAGGCCACGGAGGACTACATCTCCGGCCGCTTCGGCTGAGCCGTCCGAATGCGCCGGCCGGCCGGGCCCGTCCGTCCCGGCCGGCGCTCATACGGCCTCGCGGTGCTGCATGGCGGTGCCACCGCAAGGCGGCGGGCTCGTCCCCGACACCACCGGGGGCGAGCCCGCACACGTTTCGCGCCTGCAGCAACGTCTCTGGGACGCGGCTGTCTCAGCCGAAGAACAACAGGATGATCCCGTAACAGAGCCCCGCCACGAGCGCCGCCGCGGGCATCGTGATGAACCAGCCCATGACGATGTTCTTCGCCACGCCCCAACGCACCGCGGAGACACGTTTCGTCGCCCCGACGCCCATGATCGCGGAGGTGATGACGTGCGTCGTGGAGATCGGCGCGTCGAAGATGAAGGACGCCGTGTACATCACGGACGCCGCCGTGGTCTCACCGGCGAAGCCCTGCGGCGGGTCGAGTTCGATGATCCGGCGCCCCAGCGTCCGCATGATGCGCCAGCCGCCGGCGTACGTACCGAGCGAAAGCATCCCCGCGCAGGCGAACTTGACCCACAGCGGGATGCCCTTGCCCTCCTGCACATCGGCGATGGTCAGCGCCATCACCACGACGCCCATGGTCTTCTGCGCGTCCTGCAGACCGTGCCCGAGTGCCATTCCCGCGGCGGAGACCGTCTGCGCTATGCGGAATCCCCGCTTGGCCCGGTGCGGGTTGGACCGCCTGAAGAACCACAGGATGCCCACCATCACCAGATAGCCGAGGACCATCCCGACGATCGGCGAGATGAACATCGGGAGCACGACCTTCTCGACCACGCCCGTCCAGATGACAGCCGTGCCGCCCGCCAGCGCCGCTCCCACCAGGCCGCCGAAGAGGGCGTGCGAGGACGAGGACGGCAGCCCGAAGTACCAGGTGATCAGGTTCCATACGATCGCGCCCGCGAGCCCCGCGAAGAGGATGGCCATACCGTTCTGGCCGTGCGGGGTCTCGATCAGACCCTTGCTCACCGTCTGCGCGACGCCGCTGCCCAGGAAGGCGCCCGCCAGGTTCATCACGGCGGCCATGGCCAGCGCGGCGCGCGGCGTCAGGGCACGCGTGGAGACGGACGTGGCGATGGCGTTCGCCGAGTCGTGGAAACCGTTGGTGTACGTGAAGAAGAGCGCGACCCCGATGGTCACGACCAGAGCGAACGTGTCCACAGGTGGTCAGGACTCCTTGACCGCGATGGTCTCGACCGTGTTCGCGACGTGCTCGAACGCGTCGGCGGCCTCCTCGAGCACGTCCACGACCTGCTTGAGCTTCATGACTTCCATCGCGTCGTACTTGCCGTTGAAGAGGTACGCGAGCAGCTTGCGGTGGATCTGGTCGGCCTGGTTCTCCAGCCGGTTGACCTCGATCCAGTACTCGGTGAGGTTGTCCATCGTGCGCAGGTGCGGCATCGCTTCGGCGGTCAGCTCCGCGGCCCGCGCGAGCACCTCGATCTGCTGCTCGATGCCCTTGGGGAGATCCTCGATCTCGTAGAGCACGACAAGATCGACGGCCTCCTCCATGTAGTCCATGATGTCGTCGAGCGAGGAGGCCAGCTTGTAGATGTCCTCCCGGTCGAACGGCGTGATGAAGGACGAGTTGAGCTGGTGGAAGATCGCGTGCGTCGCGTCGTCGCCAGCGTGTTCCGCCGCCCGCATACGTTCGGCGATCTCGGCGCGAGCGGAGGACTCCGCCCCGAGCAGTTCCATGAGGAGCTTCGAGCCGGTGACGATGTTGTCCGCGGACGCCGCGAACATGTCGTAGAAGCTCGTCTCCCTGGGGGTCAGACGAAAGCGCACTGGAGATCCTCGGGGTGCATCGGAAACGGTCTGGCTGATGCTAAGCACATCATCCGGCCACACGAGGCGGCCTCAGACAGTGTCGCCCATAGCTGCTTGTGCCCTGAAGCGCCCTCCCCGAATCCGCTACGATATACCCACGAGGGGTATGTTCCTCGCAGGTACCGGCCCAGTTGTCCGACCCGGCCCGGGCCTCCGGACCGTACATTTCCGGCCATCGGCTCTTCCCGGACGCCCCTCTCCGAGGCCGCCCGACGACTATCGGAGGACCCATGACGAAACCCGCCACCTCCGGAGATCCGGGCGCCGCCGACGCACACGGCGGCGCCGGCACGGACGACCAGTGCTCGGCACACGCGGCCACCGGCGAACACGGCTACAGCAAGGACAAGGACGCCCATCTCAAGCGGCTCCGCCGCATCGAGGGCCAGGTGCGCGGTCTGCAGCGCATGGTCGACGAGGACGTTTACTGCATCGACGTCCTCACGCAGGTCTCCGCGTCGACGAAGGCACTCCAGTCCTTCGCCCTGCAGCTGCTCGAGGAGCATCTGCGCCACTGCGTCGCGCACGCCGCGAAGGAGGGCGGCGCGGAGATGGACGAGAAGGTGGAGGAGGCCACAGCCGCCATCGCTCGCCTGCTGCGCACGTGAGTTCTAGATCGAGGGGCGGGCGAACGGGGCGAGAAGGCATCAGGGCCGACGGAATACTGACGGAACGGGCCAAAGGTGCGAGGGCGTACGGGGCGTACCCGAGGCGTGGATAAAGGCGCGTCCGCACACCGCTCTCAGTGACGGATCACACAGGAAGCATTCGCGGCGGAGCTCAACTTCCGCTCAAGTGCGGGCTCGCACCGGTCCTGGGAGTTCCTACGGGTTCAGCTTCGCTGCCCGGAAGGCTGAGTGGACCGTCCGGCCTGTGCGGGTCTGGAGGACGCCGAGCATCGCGGACCCGGCCGCGGTGCCGCCTTCCAGGCACCCTCGTCCACCTCACCGGGCACGGTGCCGAGAACCTCGTCGATGCGCGCGAGACTCAGCCGCTCCTCGCCGGCGGCCTCCGCCGCGGAAGCCGCGATCATCAGCTCGCCGCACAGCTCGATCTCGGCGAGGGCCACGTGATCCTGGACCACAGAACCCCGCGGACCACGTCCGGGCACACCGGGAACGCCTCCAGGCACACGCACCACCTCCTCGTGTATCCCCACAGTAGGGATGGACGCACCCTCCGCACATGGCAATTCCGAACCATTTCGCACTCGTCACCGCAGCCGCAGCGTGCCGTGCGAACCCGGTCCAAGACGCCTAGAAGGGCGCGATCTTTCCCGCGTAGATGTCCTCCGGTTCCGGCATCACGACCTTCACGTGCGCACCGTAGCCGTGGAACCACGTGGTCGACGCGACAGCGACTCCGTCGTCGGGGCCGCCGGCGGCGTCCGCCCCGGAGCCGGACTCCGTCCCGTCCCGGCCGCCCGGCGCACCGCCCGCAAAGGTGAACAGATGCCGAACCTTCCGGAGGCGCCCCTGCCCATCGATCTGCGCGTCAAACGGGACGGTTCTCTCCGAGAATCCGTGCGCCGCCGCCTTCAGTTGACCCCGCCGGTGCGGGGACGCCGCCCGCGCCGCATCGCCCAGGTCGAGGGTGCCGCGGTAGCGCCGCAGCACCGCGCCGCCGGCAGCGCGCACCTTCCCGGTGTACCTCACCTGCCGCGCGCCTCGGAGCAGTTCCGCCGCGCTCACCGGGTCGGTCGCACCGGCGGTGATCAGATTCCCGTCGGCGAGCTCGTTCGTGTCCACGCGCACCCACTTCCCGTCGGGCACTCCCGCGCCCCGGTTCTTCATGTAGAGCGCGCCGGGGACGACGAGTTCCGTGACGGTACGGCGCTCACCGGGCCGCGCACCCGAAGTTCCCTCCGGAAGCCGCACGGTGAGGCTGCCCTCCCCCTTGCCGTAGTCGAAGCCGCCCTCGCCCTCGACGGCGAGACGGGTGCCGCCGCTCGCCATCGACATGGACGTGCGGGTACGTGAAGTGCCGTACCCGGCCAGGGCCTCGGCCGCCGCCGTCACGGCCTTGCGGGGGTCGGAGGGAACCGGGTGGCCGGGTGATCCGGCCGTTCCGTGCGCCGCGCGCGACCCCGCTCCCGGATCACCGGACGAACCCTGCCGATTCTTGTCGCTGGCGGCGGCCGTCCCGTCGTCCGTGCACCCCGTGGCCAGGAGCAGCGAAGCTCCTGCGGCAACAGCCGCGACGAGAGTGATCCACGCGTGCCTGCGCCCACCCCCACGACCTCTCGGCCCGAGTAGGGGATCCCCCGGGGGAGCCGGGGGGCGTGCCCCCAGCCACTGCGCAACCATCGTTCTGCCGGCCCCCAACAAGCGCTCTGTTCGCGGGATTCGATCCCTTAACGACAGGCCCGGGCCGACCGTCACGGGGGACGGATACGGTTGGCAGGTGCGACAGCGAACCGAGCGGGACGAGGCCCCTGGCCAGGACGGTCACCGCACGTCAACGGTCGAGCGGGGCGCCTTCAGTCACGCGCGCTGTACCTGCGGCTGGATCGGTCCGGCCCGCCGCGCGAGAGAGGTGTCCCGCGCCGACGCGGAGGCGCACGGCGGGCGGGCCGAAGGCGGCGAAGGCGAGCGTGTCGCCGACGACGACAGCGCTGGGGAAGAAGGAGTGCGCGGCTCCCTCTGATTCCGGCCCGGGGGGGGCAGATGCCCCTGAGCACAGGCCGGGTGCCGGTTTCGGCTACGCGGCCAGATCGCTGTCGTCGGGACCGCCGCGGCGGCGCTGCGCCGGCTCGGTACCGGAGCCGGAATCAGAGGCCCCGGACGCCTGCTCCACCGGCTCCTCCCGCAGTGCCGAGGTGACCTTCTCGCGTGCCTCGTGCCTCGTGGGCCCCACCCAGACGATCGCGCCCGCACGCGTCGAGCGGGCGAGCGACCGCGCGAGCGGGGTCAGCACCCAGATCGCGACCGGGGCGAGCAGGAGTGCCACCGCCGCGCCGAGAGCGAGCCCGCCGACCACATCGGTCGGGTAGTGAACGCCCAAGTAGACGCGGCTGAAGCCGACGAGCACGGCGAGGAGGATCCCCAGCAGCCCGTACCGGCGGTGAACCATGAAGATGCCCACGGCCAGAGCCATGGCCAGCGTGGAGTGGTCGCTGACGAACGAGAAGTCGTCCACGCGCCGCACGAGCACGTCGAGGCCCTTGTGTTCGACGAAGGGACGGGGCCGCTGGACGAGCCCTCGGATCGGGATGTTCACCAGCAGGGCCACTCCGGCGGCGAGCGGCGTCCACATCAGGCCGGCGAAAGCGGCGACCGCCTCTTCCCGCGTCTCCTTGCGGCGCCCGACGCGCCACCACGCCAGGATTCCGAGCAGCGCGAGCCCGGCGAAGACCCCGTACTGACCGACGAACTGCATGGTGCGGTCCGCCCAGCCGGGGGCGGACTCGGCCAGACCGTTGATCTCGTAGAGCAGATCGACATCCGGGTCGTCCCAAACTGCCATCGTGATGCTGACCTCACTCTGCTGTGCTCGTGGTCTCGTGCCGCCGTCGACCCCCGTGCCCCCGTGGCCCCAGATGCGGAAGTGGCCTTCCGCCGTAAAGGGAACGCCAGTTGGCGCGCCCCCCGTTCCGGGGTCTACCGAACGATCACCCGATGGTTATCGAAGGGTGACCGGTCTGCCCAGCTCAGGCTGGTTTCCTCACGCACCGTCCCGCAATGATTACACGTTTCTGCACACCACCCTCCCGGCTCCACCTGCTGCCACCCGCAGCACACTTGTCCGGTGGTGTGACGTGTCGTCAGCCCTGTCGGTTCACCCGTCGCCGCTCGGCCTCGTCGCCCCGAAGTAATTGGGGGTGTCGATCGGGTCGAAGCGGATCTTCGCCCCCGTGTAGGGCGCGTTGATCATGTGACCGCCGCCGACGTAGATGCCGACGTGGTCGATGGAGCGTGAGTTGTTCATGTCGGAGCCGAAGAACACCAGGTCGCCGGGGAGCAGTTCGTCGCGCTTGGGGTGCGGTCCACTGTTCCACTGGTCGTTGGCAACGCGCGGCAGCTGAACGCCGACGCTCCTGTACGCGGCCAGCGTCAGACCCGAGCAGTCGAACCGCCCGCCCTGTTCCGGTGTTCCGTTGCCGCCCCACAGATAGGGCGTGCCGAGCTTCTTCTGCGCGTAGTAGATGGCTCCGGCCGCCCGCCTGGACGGGTCGACGCGTCCCTTGGTGGAAGCGAAGCTCTGCTCCATCTTCCGGATGGTGGACACGTAGTTCTTCGTCTCGCGGTACGGCGGCACGCCCCCGTACTTGATCACCGCGTACGCGCCGGCGTTGTAGGCGGCCAGCATGTTCTCCGTCGGGTCGCCCGCCGCGTCCTTCACGTACGAGGCCAGCTTGCAGTCGTAGCTGGCCGCGGAGGGGATGGCGTCCTTCGGGTCCCATACGTCGCGGTCGCCGTCACCGTCCCCGTCGATACCGTGCGTGGCCCAAGTCCCGGGAATGAACTGGGCGATGCCCTGTGCCTGCGCTCCGCTTCGGGCGTCGGCCCGCCAGCCGCTCTCCTGGTAGAGCTGCGCGGCCAGCAGCGCCGGATTCAGCGCCGGGCACAGCGAGCCCCACTTCTGCACAAGGCTCTGATACGCCGTCGGTACCGCGCCCTTGGCCAGCCCGACGACACGTCCGCCGCCGCCGAGGTGAGCCGCCGCCACATACGTACCGACGATCAGGAGTGTCATGAAGGCGGCGAACAGCCCTAACCCGCCGCCGACACCCAGCAGCCAGACCTTCCTACGTCCCGCACCACGCACCCGCACCACTCAACCATCCCTCATGCCAGCGTGGTTCACTGCCCATCCCGTCCGACTCATGACAGAATCCGATTGGGCGTGCCGAACACGCGCGCCGTATCCTCACTCAACCTTCATTCCCTGACTGCAGGTTCAATCTCCGACATGGGGCGGTGAGTTCACCATGTTTCTGGCGGCCGACAAGGGCGATATCACCACCATCATCGGCGGAATCGCGCCCGACTGGGGTCCGTTCGGGTCACTGGGCAACGAGGCCCGCGTGATGGTCGAGGTGGTCATGGCCATAGCCATCCTCCTCTGCCTGGGCATCGCCATCTGGGGCGCGGCGAAACAGCGGATCGGTGCCACGGCACTTCGCGACACCTTCAGCGCCGAGCAGGGCAAGGGCCTCATCGTCGCGGGCCTGACCGGCGTATTCATCATCGGATCGCTCGGCACTCTCTTCACGATCGTCTACGGGATGGCCGTATAGCGCGCCCGGCCCGCGGTCGGGTGCCGGCAGAACCGGCACTGGGGGTGGGTGAGTTGACTGCCCCACCACCGGGGTCGCCGTGCGCGGGCGCCGACGGGCCGCGTCCCTCCGCGCCGACCATTCCTGACGGTGACTTCGGTCACCCCGGATTCCGAACCAGCCTGCCGCCCCCGCAACTGCCGTCCCTTCCGCATCACTTGAGCCCCGGCCAACTCGAGTCCCGGCCGGCTCACAAGCCGCTGCCCACCGCCCGCTTCCACGCCATCTCAGCGCCTCCCCCGGGCTGACGGCACGACGAGAACTCCGGAGACGCATGGACATCGTCAATCCCGCCCTCGAGGACTACCTGCTCGCCCACGCCTCCCCCTCCGACGACATTCTCCGTGACCTCGTCGAGGAGACGCACCAGCTGGAACCGGGCACGACGATGCAGATCTCGCACGACGAGGGCGAGTTCCTCACGATGCTCGTCCAACTCACCAAGGCTTCCTTCGCCGTTGAGGTGGGCGTCTTCACCGGCTACTCCTCCATCTGCATCGCCCGCGGCCTCAGCGAGGGCGGCCGCCTGCTGGCGTGCGACGTCTCCGAGGAGTGGACGTCGGTGGCACGCCGGTACTGGGAGCGCGCCGGGCTGGCCGACCGCATCGACCTGCGCCTCGCCCCGGCCGACCGGACGCTGCGGGCTCTTCCGAGCGACGAGGCCGTCGACTTCGCCTTCATCGACGCCGACAAGACCGGCTACCCGACGTACTACGAGGAGCTGGTCCCGCGGATGCGCCAGGGCGGTCTGATCGTCCTGGACAACGTGCTGAGGGGTGGCCGCGTCGTCGACCCTTCGGCGCAGGACGAGGCCGACCGGGCCATCCGCCAGATCAACGACACGATCACGGCCGACAGCCGCGTCCAGTCGGTCATGCTCCCGCTGCGTGACGGGGTCACGCTGGCGCGGAAGCGTTAACTCCCGGGCCGGAGGCGTCAACTCCCGGACCTGAAGCGGGTAACGGCGGGACCGGAAGCCGCAGCGGCCGGAGCGGACGCGGGCGGGGTCCGGGACTCCGACACCTCCGCGAGGCCTTGATCACGGTTTCCGGCCCGCCGCCGGGTGCTGCTCGTAGGCTGCACACATGACCGACGCCACCGTCTTCGAGCGCTACTGCACCGAGATCGTCGAGCAGAACCGCCTCTTCCGGGAGACCCTGAAGCCCGGCCAGCTCGACGCACCGGTCCCTGCCTGCCCCGGCTGGACACTGCGCGATCTGACCATCCACCTGGGCAGCGACCACCTTCGTGCGGCGCAGCTCGTACGGACGCGGGCAGACACGTTCGTCCGGCCGGACACCGTTCCCGGCTACGGCGGTCCCGCCGAGCTCGCAGAGGCCGCCGCAACGGACACGTACGCGGAACTGCTCGGCGAGTGGCTCTCCGCATGCGCGCGGCAGGTCTCGGACGAACTGCGGCTGGCCGGCGAGGACTCTCCGGTGTGGACACTCACCGGTGAGGACCGCGCCTTCTTCTGGGCCCGGCGCAGGACCCTCGAAACGCTCGTCCACCGGGCGGACGCGGCCCAGGCCACGGGCGGCAAGTTCGAGGCCTCGCCGGAACTGGCGGCCGACGGCATGGACGAATTCCTCGAACTCACCTCCAGCGGAGCGGCGTTGAGGTGGTGGCCCGCAATGCGCACTCTGGCCGAACGCGACGGTGACTCTCTCCACCTGCACGCGACGGACACCTCGCAGTCCGACGCGGCGGAGTGGCTGATCCGCATCGGGAAGGAGGGGTTCGGCTGGACCCGGGCCCACGAGAAGGCGACAACCGCTGTACGCGGTCCGGTCGCCGACCTGCTCCTCGTCCTCACCCGGCGCCTTCCGCCCACCGATGAACGCGTCGAAGTGCTGGGCGACCGGGAGCTGTTGGACTTCTGGCTGGAGCGCGTCGGCTTCTGACACCGGGGAGCGGACGTGTCTGGTCGTGGGCGTGGACAGCCGGGTCGTCGGACGGTCGGCCACGATATCCACAGCCTGTGGACGAAGCGCGGGCTCGTAGGAGCCGGGGAACTCGCGGAGGCGATCGGCCAGTTCGTTCGTCGCGCGGGCGCGAACGGCGAAATCGGCTGCTCACACGCGCAACCATGCCAAACTCACCGCATGGATCAGCGCACCCACTTCATCACGCTCGCGACGCGGGACCTGGACGCCGCCCGTCGCTTCTACCGCGACGGACTCGGGTGGGAACCGCTCGCCGACGTGCCCGGGGAGATCATCTTCTTCCAGACGGGCCCCGGCCTCGTGCTCGGCTTCTTCGAGGCGGAGAAGTTCCGCGAGGACATCGCCGACGCCGTGCCGGAGACGAGCACTTCGGGCGTGACACTGGCACACAACGTCGACAGCCGCGAAGCCGTGGACAGCGTGGTGGACTCGGCCGTCGCCGCCGGCGCACGCCTGATCAAGTCCCCGCAGCCCGTCCCGGTCTTCGACGGCTACCACGGTCATGTCGCCGACCCCAACGGCGTGATCTGGGAGATCTGCTACAACCCCGGCTGGTCCGTGGACGATTCGGGCCGCGTACGCCTCGGTCCGGCCGACTAGCGGACCGTCAGGGCCGGTTCGCGTCGCACGGGGCCTGCTCGGTGAACCGTGGACGCACATGACGCACACGGGTGCAGCTACTCGGTTCCTGACAGGCCTTTGGGGACCCCGGCGCCCCTGTACGCCCCCGCGCGCCCCCTTCGGCAGCCGTGACGACGGCGAGGCTGGACGTGCCTAGTGAGACGCATGGGGCAACAGGCGTACCGCATGGCAAGACGCTGCGTCACCCGTTGTCCACAGGTGCCCCGTACGGCCAGTGACACAGCTACCTTCGTTTGAGGAGACAATGCACTGACGACAGTTGACTGAGTATGAGGTTCGAGGGGGCACGTCCGGGATGAGCATCGGCGGCGAGGGGTACGGCGAGCGCGACCGTACGGGCGACGAGGGCACGGCCGGGGGTTTCGGCCGCGGTCCGGCCGGCCTCACCACGACCCGAACGCGGCTTCCGGGCAGTGAGGGCGGCGGCAGACCACCCGCGCGCCCGGGACGCAGCATCGTCACGATCGTCGGCGTCGTCGTCCTGCTGATCGCGGCGATCGCCTTCGCCAACCAGAGCGGGGGCGGGGGCGGCGACGACTCGAGCGCCAAGGAAGGCAGCGAAGCCCAACCGACGGCCCCCACGGGACAGAAACCGGTCAAGGGCGGGAAGGGCGGCATCGCGTCCGGCTTCCCCCAGTCGCAACAGGGCGCGGAGAGCGCGGCGGCGAACTACGCGGTGGCGCTCGGCGGCGACGGGATGTTCAGCAAGGACAGCCGTCACCAGATCGTCGAAGCGGTCAGTGCCCCTGGCTCACTGAAGCAGCTGCAAAAGGGCTTCGACGCGGACTACAGCGACGAGTTGAACAAGAAGATCGGCATCGACGACGAAGGCAAGGCGCCGGCCGGGTCGACCTTCGTGAACCGGACAATGCCCGCGGGTACGACCGTGCGGAGCTTCGACAGCGATGCGGCCACGGTTGCAGTGTGGTGCTCAGGACTCTTCGGCGTTGCCGGGGAGGACTCGACCAAGCCGGTGAAGAACAGCTGGTTCACCGTCACCTTCAAGTTGAAGTGGACGGACGGGGATTGGAAGGTCGTTGACTCCACGCAGAAGGACGGACCGACCCCGGTGAACGGCGACAGCCCCATCTCCGGAGCTGAGGAAATCAGCAAGGCGGTAGACGAGTTCGGAGGCTTCACCTATGCGCGCTAGTCGTAGCCACCGGGCGCTTCAACTTGCCAGCCTTGTGGCGGGGGTGCCTACTGCCCTCTTGCTGTTCGCGGGTCGCGCCGCCGCGGCACCCTCTGCTCCGGAGGATGACCCGTGTGAGCTGGTGGCAGGCCCCGCCAAGGAGTACTGCGAAAAGGGCGACAACGGCGGAGGAGGCGGGGGCGGGGCCCCCGACCCCGCCAGCACGCTCGACCCGCTGTCGTCCCTCGCCAAGGGCTGCGCCAAAGCCGCCTCCTGGACCGTCGAACAGCTCTCCGAGCTCGTCAACAAGACGACGAACGTCGACTTCACCAACCCCGAGTTCCTGCGCCAATACGCCGTCGTCTTCGCCGCGTCGACGATCCTCACGCTCACCATCTGGCTGCTCGCCGTCGCCAAGCGCGCGATCCGCGGCGTGCCCTTCGTCGAGGCCATCACCGAGGCGATCGGCTTCCTCTGGCTGACCGTCATCGCGTCGGCGTTCACGCCGCTCATCCTCTACACCGTCGTCTCGGCCACGGACGCAGTCACCGACGTCGTCGCGGCCGGCACCTCCGACCAGACGGACAAGTTCTTCGGAACGTTCTCCGAAGCGCTCAAGGACGGCAACGACATCGGCGGCGGTCCGATCATGCTGATCGTCGTCTCGCTCATCTCCGTGCTCGCCGCGGGCGTCCTCTATCTCGAACTGGTCGTCAGGGCGGCCCTGTTGTACGTGGGTGCACTGCTCGGTACGGCCGTCTACGCGGGCCTGGTCGACAAGAACATGTGGGGCCACGTCCGCCGCTGGGCGGGCATCATGATCGCGGTCATCCTCGTCAAGCCGGTGATCGTGATCGTTCTCGGGCTGGCCGGCGCGCTGTCCTCGTCCGACGGCCCGGACGCCTTCTCGGCGATCGTCTCCGGCCTCTCCATCATCCTCCTGGCGATCTTCGCGAGCGCCATGATCTACCGCTTCGTCCCCGGCTTCGGCGACGAGATCGTCAACCACCGCAACGCCTCCCGCGATCCGGCATCCCGCTCCGCCGCGGCGGTCGTGTCCTCGCCCGCCGCACTCGTACGGCAGGGCATCAACACGCACAGCGCCCGTGGCGGAGGCGGCCAGTCCGGGTCCGGAGGCGACTCCGGTGCCAAGCAGCAACCCGCCGGCCAGGTGTCCGGCGGCGTGGCCGCACACAGCTCCCGCGGCGGCAGCGGCGACGCTCCCCGCCCGCAGGCACCGCCCGCCCCACGCACGTACGACCGTTCCGCACCGAACCGCCCGGCCAAGAATGGCGGCGGCAACCGCACCGGAGGTGACCGCAGGTGACGACGGCATCCCACGCCGCCGCCGCTCCGCGCCGCACGTACATGATCGGCCGGGCACGGCCCAACGCGGTGATCGGCAAGAACCGGGAGACAGGCGAGATCGGCCTGATCATCGCGGGCGCGTTCCTCGGCATGATGAGCGGCCTGCTGATCCCCGTGCTCGCGTTCCGCATCCCGGCCCTCCTCGGCTTCCCGATGCTGTCGCTCGCGGCGATCTACGTGCCGTTCAAGGGCCGCACCTTCTACAAGTGGTTCGAGATCAACCGCTCGTACCGCAGGATGCTGCGCAGCGGAGGGGCCACGTACCGTTCGGACGCCGCCGAGGCCGGCACGTACCTGGACGGGCGCGAGGTGGAGGTCGGCCCGCCGCCCGGCGTCGGGCGCATCAACTGGCTCACCGCGCCCTTCGGCCCGGACGAGCTGGCGGTGCTGCTGCACGCGGACCGCCGTACGGTCACGGCTTGCATCGAGATCGAGGGGCCGGGCGTGGGCCTCCGCGACAGCGAGGACCAAGAGGCCCTCGTCGACCGCTTCGGCACCCTCCTCAAGCACGTCGCCAACGGCGACGGCTTCGTCACGCGCCTGCAGATGCTGGCCCGTACGCTGCCCGCCGACCCGGACGCACACGCCAAGGACGTCGAGCAGCGCGGGGACGAGCGCTCCGCGCCCTGGCTGCGCGACTCCTACGACCAGCTCCAGTCGATGGTCTCCACCTCCAGCGAGCAGCACCGCGCGTATCTCGTCGCGTGCATGCACTACGGGCGTGAACTCGCCGCGGAGGGCGCCACGATCGCCAAGGCGGCCCAGCGCTCGGCGGGTCGTTCCGGCAGGAAGCTGACGAAGGACGAGGGCCTCGCGATCATCATGGCCCGCGAACTGACCGACATCTGCGCCCGGTTGACGGAGGCGGACATCCGCGTGCGCCAGCCGCTGGGCCAGGCACGCTTGGCGTCGCTGATCCACTCCATGTACGACCCGGACCACCCCATCGACCATCTCCAGGCCATGTCGAAGCGCAACGCCTGGCCGGCCGAGCTGGACGCGATGGAGCCGACGTACCTTCAGGCCAAGACGCGGGAGTCCTCGACCCGCGCACCGTGGTGCCATTCGACGGCATGGGTGAAGGAGTGGCCGATGACGCCGGTGGGCGTCAACTTCCTTGCCCCGCTTCTCGTTCACACCCCGGACGTGATCCGTACGGTGTCGGTCGCCATGGACCTGGAGCCGACGGAGCTGGCAATCGAGCGGATGCTGACCGAGAAGACCAACGACGACGCCGAGGCCAGCCGGCAGGCGAAGATGAACCGCACCATCGACCCTCGCGACGTCGCGGCGCACGGCCGCGTCGACCAGCGCGGTGAGGATCTGGCGTCGGGCGCGGCGGGAGTCAACCTCGTCGGCTACATCACGGTCTCCTCGCGCTCGGCGGATTCGCTGGCCCGTGACAAGCGGACGATCCGCGCCTCGGCCGGAAAGAGCTACTTGAAGCTCGAGTGGTGCGACAGGGAGCATCACCGGGCATTCGTCAACACGCTGCCGTTCGCGACCGGTATCCGGCGCTGAGGAGGACGCGCAAGATGACCAACGGCCGCTGCCCGCACGGCAGTTGTCCGGACCACTCGCCGCACCGGCGGACCCCGGGTCACCGGGCGCCCGCCGGCGCACCGCACGTCGTCCGGCCCGCCGCATCCGTGACGTCTCCGACCGGCATGCGCCGCGGAAGGGGCTGAGGGACTCCCATGGCCGCGCTCGACCCGCTCACAGCAATCACCGACGCCTTCACCAGCTTCCTCTTCGGCAAGACCGAGACGACGAGGCTGCCCGTGCGTACCTCCACCGGCCAGGCCCAGGCCGTGTATCTGCCCACGGCCGCTCCCGGCCTGGGCGACTCCGGTGTCATCATCGGCCGCGAGGTCTACAGCGGTAAGGGATACATATACGACCCCTTCCAGCTCTACGGACAGCAACTCCCCGCCCCTCACTGGCTGGTGCTGGGCGAATCCGGAAACGGCAAGTCGGCCCTGGAGAAGACGTACGTGCTGCGTCAGCTCCGCTTCCGCGACCGCCAGGTCGTCGTGCTCGACGCGCAGGGCGAGGACGGCGTCGGCGAATGGAACCTCATCGCCGAGGAGATGGGCATCACCCCCATCCGCCTCGACCCGACGGCAGCCCTCGACCAGGGCATCCGCCTCAACCCACTCGACCCGTCCATCACCACCACCGGGCAGCTGGCCCTTCTCCGTACGATCATCGAAGTCGCCCTGGGCCACGGCCTGGACGAGCGATCGGGTTTCGCGCTGAAGGTGGCGCACAGCTACGTCAACGAGACGACGGCCGGCCGCCAGCCCGTCCTCACCGACATCGTCGAGCGGCTCCGCCACCCCAAGCCGGAGTCGGCGGAAGCGATGAACGTCGCCCTCGACGACGTGCGGGCCTGGGGCCTCGACGTCGCCCTCGTCCTGGACCGGCTGGTCGACGGCGACCTGCGCGGCATGTTCGACGGCCCGACGACAGTCGGCATCGACCTCGACGCCCCGCTGATCGTCTTCGACCTCTCCCACATCGACCGCAATTCGATCGCCATGCCGATCCTGATGGCCATCGTCGGCGTATGGCTGGAGCACACCTGGATCAGGCCGGACCGCAGGAAGCGCATCTTCCTGGTCGAAGAGGCCTGGCACATCATCAACAGCCCGTTCGTGGCACAGCTCTTCCAGAGGCTCCTCAAGTTCGGCCGGCGGCTGGGTCTTTCATTCGTTGCGGTGGTCCACCATCTCTCCGACGTCGTCGACGGAGCGGCGGCGCGCGAGGCCGCCGCGATCCTCAAGATGGCCTCTACACGAACCATTTACGCTCAGAAGGCCGACGAGGCGCGTGCAACGGGCAAGGTCCTCGGCCTGCCGCGATGGGCCGTCGAGATCATCCCCACGCTCTCGCCCGGCATCGCCGTATGGGACGTCAACGGCAACGTGCAGGTCGTCAAGCACCTGGTGACGGAGGCGGAACGGCCGCTGGTCTTCACCGACCGCGCCATGACGGAGAACTCGTCCGGGCCCGAGAACTTCGACGCTTCCCTGGAGGCCGACCTGGACGCCGAGGCAGAGGCCCGCGCCCTGGCGATCGAGCAGTCTCCGTCGTCCTCCAACTCCACCGTGGCCTAGCCATGCCGTACGACTACGACCATGGCTACGGCCGGGACTACGGCTACGAGCACGACCGCGCACACGGCTATGGCAGCGGACGCCCCGGCGGCGGACGATTCGACAACCGGTCATGGCATCCGCATGGCCCGTCACGCCTACCTCGCCGCGGTCCGTCCCGAGGTGGGGCGGGCGGAGGCGGCATCCCCGACGGCCTCCTGGTCGGTGCGCTCGCGCTTCTCCTCGGCACCACCGTCCTCACCTGGACCGCCACCGGGCTCGCGGGTCTCCTCGCCCACGGCTCGTGGCCTGAAGGCGTCTCCTTCACCCGTACCCCCATGGCGATGCGCGACCTGGCAGCCGACCCGAAGGACCTGGCCGCCGCCTGGCCGGGCGTGAACCCTTCGCAGCTGTCCGGATACGGGCTCTTCTGGGGCCTGTTCATCGGGCAGCTGCTCGTACTGGCCGTCCTCACCGTCTTCGCCGTCGGCACCGTCACCCGAGCCCGCGCGGTACGCGCCGCCCGCCGCGCACAGTCCGCCGCGGAAGCCGCCGTGCCCGACACCGACGTACGGCCCGAGCCGTCCCAGGAACCGACCCCGCCAACCGAGTCCGCAGTGCCGGTGGCGGCGGCCGCGCCGCCGGCACCCGCTCCCACCCCACCCGTCGCAAAGCTCAGCCAGCCGATTCAGGAAGACACGGGGTCCACCGCCACTGACGACCTCGACGACATGGCAGCAACGCACACCCGCGTACAGGACGCTCCCGGAGCCGTCCTCGTCGCCACGTCCGACATCGCTCTGTGGGAGGCGACCAAGGACTCCAGGGCAAAGATCGGCCCTGTGCACCTCTTCGACCCGGGCCAGCTCTGCGACACCCCTGACCGCCTGCGCTGGTCACCGCACCACGGCTGCGCCGACCGGAACACAGCGGCGGCACGCGCCACTGCGCTCCTCGCACCGCTGCGCTCATCCCGTCCCATCGACGCGGAGATGCACTCCGCAGCCGAGACCCTCCTGCGCTCATGGCTCCACGCGGCAGCCCTCGACGACCGGCCGTTCCGCGAGGTAGCCCGCTGGGCGCTCGCCAAGACGGCCCCCGCCGATCCCATTCAGACACTCCGCACCCACCCCAAGGCAGCGCCCGGAGCCGCCGGCGAACTCGAAGCCACCCTCACGGGCCACCCCGAGCGCCGCAAGGAAGCCACGGAGCTGGTGCGCCGCGCCCTCTCCCCGCTCTCCCAGCTCCACGTCCGCAACGCGTGCACGGCCGCACGAGCTGACCGAATCGCGCTGGAATCGTTCATCGACGAAACGGGCACGCTCTATGTGGTGGGCGACGACCCCGAGTTGATGCCCATCCTCAACGCACTCGCCCAGAGCGTGGTCGAGCACGGCCGGCGCATGGCCGCACGGTCATCCTCCGGCCGGCTCGGCCCACCACTCACGACGATCCTTCAACTGCCGATCTAGGGAGGGCTCTCGGGGCGGAACGACGCGGCAACTCCCGCATCATCTCGAATTCCTTCAGCACGGGCGCCTTCGGGTCACTCACGAACCCGCCCGTGCGCACGAACCCGATCCTTCGGTAGAACGCCTCGGCCCTCCGATTGTGCTCATGGACATGCAGCACCATCCGCTGCACGTAGGGCCGTTCACAAGACCAGTCCTCCGCCGCCTGGAACAACTGCTCCGCCAGGCCCGTCCCCCTGTGCGCGGGCCGCACATAGACACCGACGACGTGCGCACTCTCCCCCTCATCCAGCACGGTCGCACTCCCGGCCCAGCGCCCGCCGTTGGCCTCGTCCTCCCCGATGAACGTCTCAGCGAGCAACCCCTGCGTCCCCTGCGCCGCACGACGACGCCAGAACTCGTCATCCTGAAGAGCAACCAGCTCATACGTCTCGTTGAAGGCCACTGACGCCACAGGGTCGGCAAGTGCGGCCAGCCGCAGTTCCCGCAGCAACTCCCAGTCCTCGGCCAGCACCGCCCGGATCTTGTACGCCATGACCCGATACTCCCGCAGCAGCACAAGCCGCAGCACCGATTTGCGCTGCTCTTGAGGTACGAAGCGGCGGGGCCGGCGCCCCACGCCGACCCCGCCTTGTGCACTCCCAGACCCCCCGCTTTCCCCGACGACGCCCGCACATGCACACTGCTGTCGACCCGAGGTTGTCTGGGCATGAAGAAGCCCCGTTGGTGTGTGTGGGTTGTTGTCCCACCCCTTCCAACGGGGCTTCTCCTACAGATAGTTCGGCGGTGACCTACTCTCCCACACGCTCCCGCATGCAGTACCATCGGCGCTGTAAGGCTTAGCTTCCGGGTTCGGAAAGTAACCGGGCGTTTCCCTCACGCTATGACCACCGAAACACACCCCCGGAATACCGGAACCCGGCCCGGGGAAAACTCATGTGTGTCAGCGACTATCGCTGTTCAGTTGTATCCGCACAATGGTTGTTGTTTCAGATACCGCACAGTGGACGCGAGCAAATCTGTGGTCAAGCCCTCGGCTTATTAGTACCGGTCAACTCCAACCCTCACGGGTCTTCCATATCCGGCCTATCAACCCGGTCATCTCCCGGGAGCCTTAACCCCACACGGGGGTGGGAGTCCTCATCTCGAAGCAGGCTTCCCGCTTAGATGCTTTCAGCGGTTATCCCTCCCGAACGTAGCCAACCAGCCATGCTCCTGGCGGAACAACTGGCACACCAGAGGTTCGTCCGTCCCGGTCCTCTCGTACTAGGGACAGCCCTTCTCAAGACTCCTACGCGCGCAGCGGATAGGGACCGAACTGTCTCACGACGTTCTAAACCCAGCTCGCGTACCGCTTTAATGGGCGAACAGCCCAACCCTTGGGACCGACTCCAGCCCCAGGATGCGACGAGCCGACATCGAGGTGCCAAACCATCCCGTCGATATGGACTCTTGGGGAAGATCAGCCTGTTATCCCCGGGGTACCTTTTATCCGTTGAGCGACGGCGCTTCCACAAGCCACCGCCGGATCACTAGTCCCGACTTTCGTCCCTGCTCGACCCGTCAGTCTCACAGTCAAGCTCCCTTGTGCACTTACACTCACCACCTGATGACCAACCAGGCTGAGGGAACCTTTGGGCGCCTCCGTTACATTTTAGGAGGCAACCGCCCCAGTTAAACTACCCACCAGACACTGTCCCTGATCCGGATCACGGACCCAGGTTAGACATCCAGCACGATCAGAGTGGTATTTCAACAACGACTCCACACCCGCTGGCGCGAATGCTTCACAGTCTCCCACCTATCCTACACAAACCGAACCGAACACCAATATCAAGCTGTAGTAAAGGTCCCGGGGTCTTTCCGTCCTGCTGCGCGAAACGAGCATCTTTACTCGTAGTGCAATTTCACCGGGCCTATGGTTGAGACAGTCAAGAAGTCGTTACGCCATTCGTGCAGGTCGGAACTTACCCGACAAGGAATTTCGCTACCTTAGGATGGTTATAGTTACCACCGCCGTTTACTGGCGCTTAAGTTCTCAGCTTCGCCACACCGAAATGTGACTAACCGGTCCCCTTAACGTTCCAGCACCGGGCAGGCGTCAGTCCGTATACATCGCCTTACGGCTTCGCACGGACCTGTGTTTTTAGTAAACAGTCGCTTCTCGCTGGTCTCTGCGGCCACCACCAGCTCCCCCAGCACGTGGGATCACCAGCCGTGGCCCCCCTTCTCCCGAAGTTACGGGGGCATTTTGCCGAGTTCCTTAACCATAGTTCACCCGAACGCCTCGGTATTCTCTACCAGACCACCTGAGTCGGTTTAGGGTACGGGCCGCAACAGCACTCGCTAGAGGCTTTTCTCGACAGCATAGGATCATCCACTTCACCACAATCGGCTCGGCATCAGGTCTCACCCTCAACAGGGAGCGGATTTGCCTACTCCCCGAGCTACACCCTTACCCCGGGACAACCACCGCCCGGGCTGGACTACCTTCCTGCGTCACCCCATCACTCACCTACTACAAGCTCGGTCCGCCGGCTCCACCACACCAGCAGCATCCCGAAGGACACCACTGGGGGCTTCACGGGCTTAGCATCACCTGATTCAGCGTTGGCGCACTGCCACGGGTACCGGAATATCAACCGGTTATCCATCGACTACGCCTGTCGGCCTCGCCTTAGGACCCGACTTACCCTGGGCAGATCAGCTTGACCCAGGAACCCTTAGTCAATCGGCGCACACGTTTCTCACGTATGTATCGCTACTCATGCCTGCATTCTCACTCGCATACCGTCCACAACTCGCTTACACGGCTGCTTCACCCGGCACACGACGCTCCCCTACCCACCCACACACCCGTTAGGGCTACCTATGTGAGTGACACGACGTCGGCGGTGTGCTTGAGCCCCGCTACATTGTCGGCGCGGAATCACTTGACCAGTGAGCTATTACGCACTCTTTCAAGGATGGCTGCTTCTAAGCCAACCTCCTGGTTGTCTCTGCGACTCCACATCCTTTCCCACTTAGCACACGCTTAGGGGCCTTAGTCGATGCTCTGGGCTGTTTCCCTCTCGACCATGGAGCTTATCCCCCACAGTCTCACTGCCGCGCTCTCACTTACCGGCATTCGGAGTTTGGCTAAGGTCAGTAACCCGGTAGGGCCCATCGCCTATCCAGTGCTCTACCTCCGGCAAGAAACACACGACGCTGCACCTAAATGCATTTCGGGGAGAACCAGCTATCACGGAGTTTGATTGGCCTTTCACCCCTAACCACAGGTCATCCCCCAGGTTTTCAACCCTGGTGGGTTCGGGCCTCCACGAAGTCTTACCTCCGCTTCACCCTGCCCATGGCTAGATCACTCCGCTTCGGGTCTTGAACACGCTACTCAAACGCCCTCTTCGGACTCGCTTTCGCTACGGCTCCCCCACACGGGTTAACCTCGCAACATGCCGCAAACTCGCAGGCTCATTCTTCAAAAGGCACGCAGTCACGACGCACCAAGCAAGCTTGGCACGCGACGCTCCCACGGCTTGTAGGCACACGGTTTCAGGTACTCTTTCACTCCGCTCCCGCGGTACTTTTCACCATTCCCTCACGGTACTATCCGCTATCGGTCACCAGGGAATATTTAGGCTTGACGGGTGGTCCCGCCAGATTCACACAGGATTTCTCGGGCCCCATGCTACTCGGGTGGTCCTCAAACAAGTTGCCGACATTTCAGCTACGGGGGTCTTACCCTCTACGCCGGGCCTTTCGCATACCCTTCGCCTACATCAACAATTTCTGACTCGCCGACCGGCCGGCAGACCGATCAAGAGAACTCCCACAACCCCGTACATGCAACCCCTGCCGGGTCTCACACACATACGGTTTAGCCTCATCCAGTTTCGCTCGCCACTACTCCCGGAATCACCGTTGTTTTCTCTTCCTGCGGGTACTGAGATGTTTCACTTCCCCGCGTTCCCTCCACACACCCTATACATTCAGATGCGGGTGACAGCCCATGACGACTGCCGGGTTTCCCCATTCGGACACCCCCGGATCACAGCTCGGTTGACAACTCCCCGGGGCCTATCGCGGCCTCCCACGTCCTTCATCGGTTCCTGGTGCCAAGGCATCCACCGTGCGCCCTTAAAAACTTGGCCACAGATGCTCGCGTCCACTGTGCAGTTCTCAAACAACAACCAGCCACCCACCACCCCCACCCCAAACAGGGCGAAGTACACCAGGGCCGGCAACCAAGAGACACACACCACCACCTCAGCGGCGGCGCCCGCACTCTCAGACACCCAACAGCGCGCCCAACACCACCCCGCACAGACCGATTGCTTTCCACGCCGAAGCAGTTACTCACAACCGCCCCACAGGACGGTGCCGAATAGTCAACGTTCCACCCATGAGCTACCAGCACCGGACGTGCGCCGGTGTACTGGCTCTGGACGGCAGGACCCTCCGGTTGGGAGGTGAACCTGACGCCACATGCTCCTTAGAAAGGAGGTGATCCAGCCGCACCTTCCGGTACGGCTACCTTGTTACGACTTCGTCCCAATCGCCAGTCCCACCTTCGACGGCTCCCTCCCACGAGGGGTTGGGCCACCGGCTTCGGGTGTTACCGACTTTCGTGACGTGACGGGCGGTGTGTACAAGGCCCGGGAACGTATTCACCGCAGCAATGCTGATCTGCGATTACTAGCGACTCCGACTTCATGGGGTCGAGTTGCAGACCCCAATCCGAACTGAGACCGGCTTTTTGAGATTCGCTCCACCTCACGGCATCGCAACTCATTGTACCGGCCATTGTAGCACGTGTGCAGCCCAAGACATAAGGGGCATGATGACTTGACGTCGTCCCCACCTTCCTCCGAGTTGACCCCGGCAGTCTCCCGTGAGTCCCCAGCACCACAAGGGCCTGCTGGCAACACGAGACAAGGGTTGCGCTCGTTGCGGGACTTAACCCAACATCTCACGACACGAGCTGACGACAGCCATGCACCACCTGTACACCAACCACAAGGGGGGCTGTGTCTCCACAGCTTTCTGGTGTATGTCAAGCCTTGGTAAGGTTCTTCGCGTTGCGTCGAATTAAGCCACATGCTCCGCCGCTTGTGCGGGCCCCCGTCAATTCCTTTGAGTTTTAGCCTTGCGGCCGTACTCCCCAGGCGGGGCACTTAATGCGTTAGCTGCGGCACGGACAACGTGGAATGTCGCCCACACCTAGTGCCCAACGTTTACGGCATGGACTACCAGGGTATCTAATCCTGTTCGCTCCCCATGCTTTCGCTCCTCAGCGTCAGTATCGGCCCAGAGATCCGCCTTCGCCACCGGTGTTCCTCCTGATATCTGCGCATTTCACCGCTACACCAGGAATTCCGATCTCCCCTACCGAACTCCAGCCTGCCCGTATCGAATGCAGACCCAGGGTTAAGCCCCGGGCTTTCACATCCGACGTGACAGGCCGCCTACGAGCTCTTTACGCCCAATAATTCCGGACAACGCTCGCACCCTACGTATTACCGCGGCTGCTGGCACGTAGTTAGCCGGTGCTTCTTCTGCAGGTACCGTCACTTTCGCTTCTTCCCTGCTGAAAGAGGTTTACAACCCGAAGGCCGTCATCCCTCACGCGGCGTCGCTGCATCAGGCTTCCGCCCATTGTGCAATATTCCCCACTGCTGCCTCCCGTAGGAGTCTGGGCCGTGTCTCAGTCCCAGTGTGGCCGGTCGCCCTCTCAGGCCGGCTACCCGTCGTCGCCTTGGTAGGCCATCACCCCACCAACAAGCTGATAGGCCGCGGGCTCATCCTGCACCGCCGAAGCTTTCCACCCCCAAGGATGCCCAAGGAAGTAGTATCCGGTATTAGACCCCGTTTCCAGGGCTTGTCCCGAAGTGCAGGGCAGATTGCCCACGTGTTACTCACCCGTTCGCCACTAATCCACCCCCGAAGAGGCTTCATCGTTCGACTTGCATGTGTTAAGCACGCCGCCAGCGTTCGTCCTGAGCCAGGATCAAACTCTCCGTGAATGCATACTCGACATCACGTAAGAGCGGCACAACCAGGAGGAATAATCCCAGTCGTGCACAGCGTCCTCGCTGTCATCAAAGAAATCCACACCCCCAAAAACCCGGGGATGCGGGGTATCAACATATCTGGCGTTGACTTTTGGCACGCTGTTGAGTTCTCAAAGAACGGACGCTTCCATCACAACCCTGTCACAGGCCACTCCGGGCGCTTCCCTCTCGGTGATCCCGACACTATCAGATCTGAATTCCCGCTCCGAACGGACCGGAATTTTCTGCTCTGATTCCCCTGCCGGGAGGGGGCCGTCTTCCGACGCGGCCGCCACAGTAGAGGAACTCCCCCGGCACCTCAAAATCGAGACGCCTCACAACCCACACCGAACTGATTTCCGCACACACAGGCACACGAAAAACAGCCCCGCGGGACGGGGAGAACACTTCAGTAGAGACTGCCATCGGAAGGCAAGAGTGTTGCCTCGGAAGCCCTAGGGCTCCGTGGCAACCCGGAGGACAATACGGATCGCCGCGTGCCGTGTCAACTTGCTGCCAGCCGCCGGCCCACGGCCCTCAGTCCAGGTCGGTCAGACGGCCGCCGGCATCGGGCTGGGCGTCCTCCACGCGGCGCAGGAGGCGTGTGAGCAACTCGCCCAGCAGCACCCGCTCCACTTTGGTCAGGTCCTGGAGCAGCTCCTCCTCGAAGACCGAGGCCTTGCGCATCACTTGGATCCACTTCTCACGGCCTTCGTCGGTGAGCCCGATGATGACCCGAACGCGGTTCTCCGGATCCCGCTCCCTGGTCACGAGGCCCTGAGCGAGCATGCGGTCGATCCGGTGTGTCATGGCGGCGGGCGTCAGTCCGAGGCGCTTGGCGATCGTGCCGGGCCACAGCTGGTACGGCGAGCCCGTCATCACGAGTTCCCTGAGGACCTCCCACTCGGCGTGGCCGAGTCCCAAAGTCCCGAGCTGTCGCCCGTACGCGACGTTCATCCGCCGGTCGAGGCGGCTGAGCGCGTTGACGACCTTCTCCACCTGCGGGTCCAGGTCGCGGTACTCGCGCTGGTAGATGGCGATCTGCTCGTCGAGGGTGGGCTGTCGGTCCGGCACTGGAGGCATGGCCCCGGAGTATCCCACGTGAAGTCGTTCGACATGAAGCCTTGCTCTGTGTAGTCTTTAGATTCGAAGTTTAGCTTTGAAGTCTCCTCGTGGATCGAGGACTTGATCAGAGGTAGGTGAGTGTGACCAGGGCGATGGGCGCTGCGCTGCGCCGGATCCAGTTCGGGAACGCCCTCGCGGCGTTCGGCAACGGCTTCACCGCGCCGTTCCTGTTCGTGTACGCGTCCCGCGTGCGAGGCCTGGGCGACGGCACTGCCGGCGCTGTGCTGGCGGTGTTCGCCGTCGTCGCGCTCGTGGTGCTTCCGTTCACGGGGCGGGTGATCGACCGGCGGGGGCCGATGCCTGTGGCCTTCGTGGGTTCGGCCTTCGGCATGGTCGGTGCGCTGGGGTTCGGCATATCCGAGAGCGCGGCCTCTGCCCTGGCCTCGTCGGCGCTCATGGGAGCGGGGGTGGCTGTTCTGCAGCCCGCACTCGCAACCATGATCGTTTCGTGCTCGACGACCGTGACTCGTTCGCGCGCGTTCGCGACGCAGTTCTTCCTGAACAACCTCGGCCTGGGTGTCGGCGGGCTCCTCGGAGGGCTGATGGTCGATGAGCACCGTCCGGCCACTTTCACGCTGCTGTTCGTCATCGAGGCCGCCATGTTCGTCGTGCTCGCGACGGTGCTGGCGACTGTCCGGCTCCCGCTCCCCCGAACAGGTGAGATGGACGCCCACGCCGCGGCGGCGCGCGAGTCGGCGGGCGGCAACTGGTCGGTGCTGCTGCGGGACCGGCCGATGGTGCTGCTGTGCGTGCTCGGCTTTGTGCTGTTCTTCGCCTGCTACGGCCAGTTCGAGTCGGGGTTGTCGGCGTACGCGGTGGAGGTCACTCGAATATCGACGGCGACGCTGGGCATCGCACTCGCTGCCAACACAGCCATGATTGTCCTGGCGCAGTTCGTGGTCCTGCGGCTGGTTGAGCGCCGGCGGCGAAGCCGGGTCATCGCTCTGGTCGGTGTCATTTGGGCCGTGGCCTGGGTGGCTGCCGGTGCCTCCGGTCTGGTTCACGGGACGCAGGCGGCGGCGACTGCGCTGCTCATCACGACGTACGCGCTCTTCGGGGTCGGCGAGACCATGCTGTCGCCGACGGTTGCGCCCCTGGTGGCCGACTTGGCCCCGAGGCGGCTCGTCGGCCAGTACAACTCGGCGTTCGCGCTGGTGAAGCAGCTGGCTCTGGCCGTGGGTCCGGCTGTTGGCGGGCTGCTGGCTGCCGTCGGCGCGTACGGGGTCTACATCGTGATGCTGGTGGGCTGCTCTCTGATGGTGAGCCTGCTCGCGCTGTGGCTGGGCCGGCGCCTGACGGTCGCGCAGGACCGGCCGTACCGGTCCCTCGTGGTTGCGGGCAGCAGCGGTCAGCAGCACACGGCCGAAACAGGAAAGGACATGTCGGCGGGCCTCATAGCTGAAGAGCGCGCGCCACGGGCCACGGTCCGCGTGGGCTGAAGGGCGCTCCAGTCAGCGCATTCGGCAAGTACGTCCGGAGGAGGCGAACAGGAGGCCGACGCCTCAGCAGCGCGGTCTCACCGTCGCGTCAGGTCGTCGGGAGGGTGAATTCGCACCACACCGACTTGCCTCCTCCGGGGGTCCTTCTCGAACCCCATGCCGAGGCGATGGTGGCGACGATGGAGATACCGCGTCCCGCTTCGTCCACGGCATCGGCGGCGCGCCGTCGCGGCAGGTGCTCGTCGCCGTCGGTGACCTCGACGATGAGACGCCGGTCCGTACGGCGCAGGCGCAGGCGCATCGGCGGGGTGCCGTGCTGGAGGGAGTTGGCGACGAGTTCGCTGGCTGCCAGTACGCCGAGGTCGTGCAGCTCCCTCGGGAATCGCCAGGACGAGAGCACTCCGGAGGCGAACGCACGGGCGCGAGGGGCTGCTTCGGTGCCGCCGAGCAGGTCGAGGGCGGCGTTGTGAAACAGCTCCGCGTCGTGGCCGGTACGGGCTGGGTGCTGGAGGACGAGGACGGCCACATCGTCGTCGTGTTCCGCGGTGATGCCGAGTGAGCGCAGCAGGCGGTCGCAGACGATGTCGGGGGAGCCGGTGGCGCCTGCGAAGGCTCGTTCAAGCTTGGAGACTCCGGCGTCGATGTCGGCGTCGCGCCGTTCGACGAGGCCGTCGGTGTAGAGAACGGCGGAACCTCCGGGCGGGAGCGGCAGCGAGTTGGAGGTGTGCACCCAGCCGCCCGTGCCCAGCGGGGGTCCGGTCGGTTCGGGGGCACGCTGGACCGTGCCGTCCGCATCGCGCACGATGATCGGCGGGTGGCCTGCGGAGGCGTAGTGCAGGAGCCCCTCGTTGGGGTCGTGCACGGCGTATACGCAGGTGGCGATCTGGCTGGGGTCGATCTCGGCGGCCAGCCCGTCCAGCAGCTGCAGGACCTCGTGCGGGGGGAGGTCGAGGCGGGCGTATGCGCGTACGGCGGTGCGGAGTTGGCCCATCACGGCCGCGGCGCGTACGCCGCGGCCCATGACGTCGCCGATGACGAGCGCCGTGCGGCCGGCGCCGAGGGTGATGACGTCGTACCAGTCGCCACCGACGGCCGCTTCCGTACCGCCCGGCTGGTATGTGGCGGCGACCCGCAGATCGTCAGGCTGCTCCAGTTCTTGGGGCAGCAGGCTGCGCTGGAGCGTGACGGCGGCCTCGCGCTGGCGGCGTTCGCTGGCGCGCAGCCGCTCGGCGGCTTCGACCTGGTCGGTGACTTCGGCGGCGAAGATCAGCACGCCGTTCTCGCCGTCTGCGGTGATGGGAGTGCAGGTGAAGGTGTAGAAGGCATCCCGGCTGTCACGCGAGTCGGCTGTGCGGGGTACCCGGCGCGACTTGACGGTGCGGGGCTTGCCGCTGCGCAGCACCTGGTCCATCAGGGGAAGCAGGCCGAGCTCGACGAGTTCGGGGAGGGCGTCGCGGGCGGCGTCGCCCTGGGTCCGGTGACCGAAGACAGCGATGTAGGCGTCATTGATGTAGGCGATGCGGTGGTCGGCGCCATGTACGACGGCGGCCAGAGCGGGGACCTGGCCGAGCAGATCGTGCACGGACAGCGCATCGATGCTGCGGGTTACATGCGCGCTGGAGGCCCCGGTGGTTCCGGATGCTTCGCTGCTCGTACGGGCCGGGGTGGAGGAAGTGGACTCAGGGGACGGGGCGGTCCGGCCCGGCCGGGTGGCCGGGCAGTCGGCATCCACTCCGTCCACGGGCGTGGCGTCGCGGCGCTCGGCCCGCGCCGCGGGGACAGTTCCTGCGCTTGCGGGTGCCGCATCATCGGCGGGGGCGGCAGTGTCGCTGTCGCCGTCGGCACCGTCCCCGGCGGACGCCTCGCGCGCCTGCGCTGCTGTTGCCCTCGCTGCCTGCGCTGCCGAGTTGCGCCGCTGTGTGCCGGGCAGTCGGGCGCTCCAGCGCGTGAAATTCACGGTCGTCCGATTCCTCGCGTAGTTCGGGAAGACGGCCCCCCGCTCGGCCGTCGTGCTGGTCACTGTGTGCGGATGCGAGCCCACTCATGGTCACACGCTCCGCGTGGTGCACGGCGCAGACATTGGATCACGCAACGGCCACCCGTCGGGTCACCCGGCGCCGCTCAGGGAGTCGGCTGCCCCGCCGTTGTGGGGCAGCAGACTCCCGCCCTCAGCTGTCCTCGGGGCGACGTACGCCGCCCGCAGCGAGTTCGAACTCGGCGCGGGGATGTTCGAGTGAACCGAGGGAGACGATCTCGCGCTTGAAGAGTCCCGCCAAGGTCCATTCCGCGAGAACTCGTGCCTTTCTGTTGATCGTCGGAACGCGGCTGAGGTGGTAGGCGCGGTGCATGAACCACGCCGGGTAGCCCTTCAACTTGCGCCCGTAGACGTGCGCGACGCCCTTGTGCAGCCCGAGCGACGCGACGGAGCCCGCGTACGCGTGACGGTAGTCGGTGGCGGGCGCGCCGCGCAGGGTCGCCGCGATGTTGTCCGCGAGACGTCTCGCCTGACGTACGGCGTGCTGGGCGTTGGGAGCGCACAGGGCGCCCTTCTCGCCCTTCTCCTCGGCCAGGACGTCGGGCACGGCGGCCGCGTCTCCGGCCGCCCACGCGTTCTCGACGCCGTCGATGCGCAGTTGAGCCGTGCATTTGAGCCTGCCGCGTCCGTTGAGGGGCATGCCGGCGGCGGCGATGACGGGGTTCGGCTTGACGCCCGCGGTCCACACGAGGGTGCGCGTGGGATGGCGGGAGCCGTCGCTGAGTACGGCGACCCGGTTCTCGCAGGAGTCGAGGCGCGTGTCGAGGCGTACGTCGATGTTGCGGGAGCGCAGCTCGCGCAGGGCGTAGGTGCCCATCTCCTCGCCGACCTCGGGGAGGATCTTGCTCGAGGCTTCGACGAGCAGGAACTTCATCTCCTCGGCCCGCACGTTGTGGTAGTAGCGGCAGGCGTAGCGGGCCATGTCCTCCAGTTCGCCCAGGGCCTCGACGCCCGCGTAGCCGCCGCCGACGAAGACGAAGGTGAGCGCGGCGTCGCGAACCTCGGGATTGCGGGTGGACGAGGCGATGTCGAGCTGTTCGAGTACATGGTTGCGGAGGCCGATGGCTTCCTCAACGGTCTTGAAGCCGATGCCGTGTTCCGCGAGACCGGGGACGGGGAGGGTGCGCGACACGGACCCGGGTGCCAGTACGAGTTCGGTGTAGGGGATCTCGATGGCACCGGTGCATTCCTCCTCCGTGGCGAGGGTCTTGACGTACGCGATGCGCTGTTCGTGGTCGATGGAGAGTGCCTCGCCGACGACGAGCCTGCAGTCGCGCAGCACTCTGCGAAGCGGCACGACGACGTGCCGGGGCGAGATCGAGCCGGCTGCCGCTTCGGGGAGGAACGGCTGGTAGGTCATGTAGGGCTCGGGGTCGACCACGACGACCTCGACTCCACCGGAGCCGGTCGAGCCGGTCGAACCGGTGTCATTGGAGCGGGAGCCGGAGGCGGAGGAGCCGCTGGAACCGTTCGCCGTTCGCCTGAGCTGGTGCTTCAGCTTCTGCTGAAGACGCAAGGCCGTGTACATGCCCACATATCCGCCGCCGATCACGAGAATGCGCGCGGTTCCGTTCTTCGCCTTCGTCACCAGTCCATGACGCACCCGCGACCGGGGGTTTGTCCACAGGCTCAAAGAATTGTGTGACCGACGGAGGGTATGCGTCCGCCACGCTCGAGGGCATGTCATCGGCGAGATATGAGCAGGTCAGATGCAGGATGACGAGAGGCCGGGAAGGGTGCGAGGGGGTGGGCGGGGGCGCCACTCTTGCCGCTCCAAGACGTCCGCGAGAACGCCCTCTTCTCTCTTGACCACGGCTCAACTATGTTCGTGGTCGTCGGAGGTGCGGTACCTGAGGACCACGGTATTGGCACCGCCGGCCGCGACAGCGTGAGGGTCTCCGGGGGGAGACTTGATGACCGGGGGAACATTGATGCGCATTCAGGGTATTCACGGCTCTTCTTCCGTTGCTGCTGCCATGTCGGCAGCTCCGGACAACGGGAGTCAGGGGGCGGGCGACGGCGGCGAACGATTCGGCCGCATCGACGGGACCACCAGTGCGAACAGGGCCGGCAGGGCCCCGCAGCCTGTGGCCGCTCCGCGTCCCACTCCACTGAGGGTGGACGCACAGAGGAATCTGGAACACGTACTGCGGGCAGCCCGCGAGGTCTTCGGTGAGCTGGGCTACGGCGCGCCGATGGAGGACGTCGCGCGGAGGGCCCGTGTCGGCGTGGGCACCGTCTACCGGCGCTTCCCGAGCAAGGAAGTACTGGTCCGGCGGATAGCGGCGGAGGAGACCTCCCGCCTCACCGAGCAGGCGCGGACGGCTCTGGGCCAGGAGCACGAACCGTGGTCGGCCCTCTCGCGCTTCCTGCGCACGTCGGTGGCCTCCGGGGCCGGCCGTCTGCTGCCGCCGCAGATACTGCGCGCCGACGGCTGGGGAGGCGATGCCTCCGTCACGGACGGCACCTCGGCGCGGGTGCCGCAGCAGCGGCAGCCCGCGTACGGGCAGGAGGGCCAGTCCGGGCTGAGGCTGGTCGAGGACGGCACGTCAACGAGCTCCGCCGCCCAGGGGCAGGCAGAGCGTGGCGGTGACGGTCTCGACGGCTTCGAGGACGACTCCGGCTGTGCGGAGTTGCTCAGCGTCGTCGGCCAGATGGTGCAACGCACCCGCGACGCCGGGGAGTTGCGCGACGACGTGACGGTCGGCGATGTGCTGCTGGTGATAGCCACCGCGGCCCCCTCGCTGCCGGATGCGGCGCAACAGGCGGCGGCCTCGAGGCGGTTGCTCGACATACTCCTGGAAGGGCTGCGCCCGCGGCCGTAGCAGCCGTAGGCACCACTGCGGGAGACGGAGCGCCAGCGGCGCAGGCGACGGCGTCGAAGGGCCCGCCCGGGTAGAGCTCAACGGGCGGGCTCCGCCAGGCCCGTACGCGCCGGGCTCCGTCGTGCGCGCTGCACTCACCGGCCGGCCGGCACAGCCGACGTCGGCCGGTGGGCGGCTACTTCTCCGCCGGGGGCCTCGACTCCGCTCGGCGGGCGGCTCGTCCGTCGTCGCCCCTATGCCGTCCGTCCGTGCTGGCTCACCCCAGTCCGGGTGTCCGGGGCTGTACGGGCGTGGACTGAACGATCGAGGTCGTGGTCTGCCCGAACAGGAGGAACCGGTCGAGGACTTCCTCGAAGGAAGCGACGTCCGCCGCGTGGACCTTGATCAGGAAGCAGTCCTCGCCGGTGATGCGGTGGCACTCGCTGACCTGCGGCAGGCTCTGTGCGAGTTCGGCGATCTTCGGTAGCTGTCCGGGCCCGGGCCGTACGCGCACGAAGGCGGCCACGGGGTAGCCGAGCGCCGCCGGGTCCACGTCCAGGTGGTAGCCGCGGATGACGCCGCTCTCGTGCAGCCGTCGCAGGCGGTCCCGAGCGGTCGGCACCGAGACCTCGATCCGTCGGGCCAGTTCGGCGGTCGGCAGACGTGGGTCGGCGTCGAGTTCGGTCAGGATCGCCCGATCCACAGCGTCCATCTTCACCATCGCCAAGTTGAGGAGTGATTTTCAGGGCAGACACGAAACCATTTCATGTCCAGGCTTGCGCTTTCGGCATGGCTGAGCGCATTCATGCTTGCGATCGTGTCAGGCATGGTCAAGGTCTGGCGCTTCCGTCGGGGTGTCTCGGGTGCCGGTGCTGGTTCCGCAGCCGGACGCAGTGCGGCTCGGTCCAGGGCCAGGTCGGCGGCGGGCGGGGCGGCCGCGCGGGCCGACCGTCTGCCACCGTCCGCGTACTTCGTGACCAGCGCGGTCTTCCACTACCTCGGGCCGGCGTTCGCGGTGCTGCTGTTCGCCCGCATCGAGGTGCTCGGGGTCGCCTGGCTCCGCTGCGCCTCGGCTGCGGTCGTCTTCGCGCTCTGGCGTCGGCCGTGGCGGGTGTGGGCGGCGTCCTCGTGGCGGCAACGACGGCTGCTGCTGGCGCTGGGGGCTGTGCTGGGGCTGATGAACAGCTCGTTCTATCTGGCCCTGGACAGGCTGCCGTTGGGGACGGTGGGGGCGATCGAGTTCCTCGGGCCGGTGCTGCTCGCCGCGTTCGGGCTCCGCTCGACGCGCAATGCATGCGCACTCGTCATGGCGGTCGGCGGGGTCTGGCTGCTCACGGACGTGCACTTCTCGGCCGAACCGCTCGGACTGGCCTTCGCGTTCGGCAACTGTGCGCTGTTCGTGCTCTATGTGGTGCTGGGCCACCGGCTGGCCGCTGACGGCGGCGCATCGGGCATCGACCGTCTCGGTGCGGCGATGCTCGTGGCGATGGCCGTTGTCGCTCCCGTCGGCATCGGTGAGGCCGCGATCGCGCTCACATCGCCGGTGCTGCTGGCGAGCGCGTTCGGGGTGGGGGTGTGCTCGTCCGTCATCCCCTACGTCTGCGATCAGCTCGCCATGTCACGGCTGCCTCGTGCGACGTTCGCGCTCATGCTGTCGCTCCTGCCGGCGACGGCCGTACTGATCGGATTCGCCGTGCTCGGTCAGGTGCCCACATGGCTCGAACTTGCCGGTGTCGCACTGGTCATCGGCGGAGTGGCGATCCATCAGGAACGGGCCGCGGGTGAGTCCGCCGAACGGCCTTCGTCCCGGACCGCGCCCCAGGTGTCACGAACCTCACCCGCACCGGCACCGGCACCCGCACCCGCACCCCCACCGCAGTCTCCCCGGCCTTCTGACGGGGGCTAAGCAGGAGAGACCGAAGCAGTAGGGACCGAAGTCAGAGCGCCGGCCGCTTCTGGGCGGCGGGGAGCACGCCCGAGGCGACGGCCCGTTGCCGTGGCGCGGCGGAGCCCGTCCAGCATGTGCCGCGTCGCGAGATGAGCCGCCGCAGCCACAGCTCCGTGGAGACCAGGTCGGCGAGACCGTCGAGGGGCAAGGGCTCGCCCTTGGATGCGGCACGGATGGCCTTCCGTACGACTCTCGCCTCGACGAGTCCCGCGTCGGCGAGCAGTGGGGAGTCGAAGAGGTCGATGAGTTCGCCGGCGGCGGCGCGCAGGCCCGCTCGTGCGGAGGCCGCCTGATACGCGGAGGAGGGGGCGCCCCAGCCCGCGGGCAGATCGTGCACGCCGGCCCCCGCCAGCACAGCGCGCAGCACCGACGCCCGGGCGCCCGGCTTGACGCGCAGGGCCTCGGGAAGGTCGCGGCAGGCCCGTACGACCTGGTTGTCGTAGAAGGGCGCGTGCAGCCGCTGGTTGCGGATCTCGGCGGCCTGCTCGAGCACGCGATGGTCAGCGGCCTGGCGGGCGAGGGCGGCGCGTGCGCGGCGCTCGCCGGGTCGTTCGACCGTCGGCCGGAGTCTGGCCGCGGCCTCGAGCCGTGCGGAGACCTCGGCCAGCGCCTCCCCCGTCAGCCATCGGGCCGCCGGTCCTGGCCGGCACCAGGTGAGAGCGGCGACGGAAGATCCGACCGCACCCTCGCTGCCGTAGCCGCCCGCGCCGCCGAATGGGCCGAGGTCGGCAAAACCTTTCCCCATGTCCGCGTCTGCGTCGGTGCCGGTACCTGCCCCGGCGCCGTTTCCGGCACCGCGCCCCTGACCGGCGCCGTTGCGCCCGTTTCCGTTCCGGCCGGTTCCGTTGCGTGCCGATCCGCCGGCCCGCAGACGCTCGGCGGTGCTGGTGACGCCGTCCCGGTACTGCGTGCGCGCGAGCTTGCGGGCCGCTCTGTAGACCGTCCACGGCACCAGGACCGACCGCCCCGGCGGTACGTCCTCCGATCGGGCCAACGCCGCGACAGGCCGCAGCAGATGGCGCCGGCGGCGGTCCATCAGCAGGTCGGCGAGGCGCGCCGGATGGGCGTCCATGACCTGGCGGGCGCCGTACCCGACGAAGTGGTCCGAGCTGCCGACGGCAAGCCGCTGCCGGTGCCTGTCCGCGACGACCAGGGACGGCCCGGGCTCGTCCGTGAGCGGCCCGTCCAAGTCGGCGTAGGGAAGGGCCTCTTCGCCCGCCGCGACGACGACATGGTGCAGCCGCGGATTCTCGGCGATGCTGCGCGCGCGCTCGAGTTCCGCGGCGGCCGAACCATCCGAACCGGTGCTGGTGGCAAGGTCGTTGAAGGTCACCGCCAGCAGCCGCGCACCCCCTTCAGATCCGTCGAGCGTGCCGTGCACCGTGCCCGGCACGCCCGGAAGGCCTGCGGCGAGAAGGGCGAGGGTGCCGGAGGCCGGTCCGCCGGAGAGGTCGGCCCCCACGCCGGGGGCGGGACCGCCACGTGCGGCGCGCCTGTCGGCCGGACCCATGCCCGGGACGGGGCCGGGGTCGCGGCCGTCCATGCCGTTCGCGGAGCGGGCGTTGCGCGCCCGCGAGGCGCCTTGTGCGGAACCTCCGGCACCGGCACCGGAGTTGCCGTACGCGGCACCTTCATGGAACTGGGGATGCGCGTCGCGTTCGTAGGCATCGTGCAGGTACTCGTCGTGTCCGTAGGCACCGCCGGGATGGACGTCGTCGCTGAACGCCCGCTCGGGGTGGCTCCGTTCGCCGTACCCCTCGTCCCCGTAGGCGGCACCCGGGTAGGAACCACCCGTGTACGCACCGCCGTTCCTCACGTACTCGTTGCCGTCCCCGTACGAACCGCCGTTGCCGTACGGGACGCCGTCGGCTCCGGAGCCGTATCCCAGGTCGCTCTCCGAGGCGTGCCGCGGGGCCGCCAGCCGGGCACGTACCGCTTCGATGAGGGCGTCGCGCACCCGGGCCACGGCGGTCTCCGGGTCGACGGGCGGTGGCGCGGAGACGACGAGCGAGGACGCGGGTTCGTAGCTGGTGATCTCGCGGCTGCCCTCGCGCAGGATCAGCGCGTGCCCCGGCGGTACGCGGCGCACGCCTTCGTACGGGGTGCCGTCGCCGAGCGCCTCGGGTGCGTCGGGGCACGCGAGCAGCGCGCCGAGGTGGCCGATGTCGAGCTGCGCCTCGGTGAGGTCGGCGAGCGGCAGGGCAGCGGTGGCGTAGGCGGTGCCGCCGTCCCACGGAGTATGGAAGACGGGCCGGGCGCCCGCGAGGTCGGCGGCGATGGTGAGCCGGCGGCCGACGCAGGCGACGGCCGTGTAACTGCCGGGCCAGGCGGTCAGGTGCCGGTAGGCGCCGCCGCGTGCCGCGGAAAGACCCAGGCGCAGTTCTTCGTCGCTGGCGCCGCAACATCCGAAGACGGCAAGGCGGTTGGCTGCATCGGCCTCGATGACGCGGACCTCGTCCGGACGCCAGTCCCCCACGGCCCACAGAGGGTCGGGATCACTCCACAGCAGCTGCGCGCCGACCGGCTCCAGGGAGCCCGGTGCATGGCGTCCGCGTCCAGAAGCGGCGCTGCTCCATCCCACCAACCATCGCATCGCCGCCCGCCTCCGCTGCCTGAGTGACGCCGTCCGGGGCGTGCTTTCCCCTGCCTCCGGCCGGGGAGAGCTCCCTGTCTCCGACGGGGTGCCCCGTACTGCCCTGCGGCCATGTTGCCACGAGAAGGGTGCACGAGAGGCGTGAAAGGGGCGCATATCTGGCCTCAACGCGCCGCTCATGAAAGCGGGTTGCATGGCTCGTGCGCCGGGTGGTGCGGCGATTCCCACGGGGTGCGGGCGGGATGTCCGGGGACGCCCGTAAGGCACGGCATATACCTCTGGCGTCAGCGTGCGGCACCGCACGGCTGACCGATGTTATTCGGCCAAGTATGGGAGCGCGGCTGCGCGTTGACGGGCCACCGGCGAGCGATCCGGTGGTCCCGGATTCCTACGCCCTGTGTTCACCGCGCTCGTACGTCCGTGCGGCACTGGTGCCCGTACGGACGACGACAGCGCCTTCTGTGACCAGGCCGCCACGACCCCGTGGGCCGGCCGCGAGGGAGACAGGAAGGCAGCGGGAGAGCGGCATCCCGAACGCGCGCGGCAACTCCTCCGTGGACGGGCCGAGATCGGCAACCGCGCAGCCGCGGGGGCGCCTGGAGCCCGGCACCACCGCAAGCACGGGCAGCGCAGCAAGTCGGCGAAAGAGGGGCACGAAGCGCGGACATCCGGCGCCTGACCACCCATCAGGCGCGGACGGAGGAGTCATCCCGGGGGTTCGCCGGCCCGGGAAGGCTTCTCCAACTTCCCGGGCCGGACCGTCGCCCGCGGGGAGCGGGGCGGCGGTTCCCCCAGCCCGCTGGTCCAGTTCAGCGGGCCGACCCACGCACCTCTCATGGAACCTCCCGCCCGCCGACCGGCAAAGGCGCATGCGCGGGCGCACGACCACACACCCGGAGCACGGGCGGCGCCCCGGAACCACCGTTGCCCGACGACTTCTCCACATGGATTTCGGCCGACTCCCGTGCGCCGTACGGACGTTGGCACGTGACGGACGCACGTACGCGCCCAACGTCAGGCGCACGTCCGCGCATCGGGACAAGCGGTGACACAACCGTCCACACGAAGACACCTCATACGGAAACGGCGACCGCGTGCGCCCGGTCCGTCCGGCCCTCCACGGCTCCACCCTCAGAACCCCTCGCGACCGAACATTCGCGCCCACGGGGACAGTTACGTCCCCCGGATCCGGCAACAGGCAGTACACGGCGGGGCGCCGGCCGATGCCCTGCCGCGCCGCCCTGCGCACGGACACGAATCCCGCCATCCCATCCGGCGCCCCTTAACGGTAGGGATCCGGCGAACTACGCTAAGTCTTCAGTGCGTCCCCGCGTCGTGCCTGTTCCACCGGTCCGGCGTTCAAGGGATGCATCCCGCGACTCTCGCGCGGGTAGCAGGTGCCTTGCCGTCGGTTCGCACCGGCCGGCGGGGCGGCCGTCGGTGTGTGTCAGGGGTGTGCGCGCATGTCCAGGGAGCCACGCGGGCCGAATGAGAAACTCGGCACCGTTCTCGCCCTCGCGGGAATCAGCAACGCCGGACTCGCCCGAAGAGTCAACGACTTGGGTGCCCAGCGCGGACTGACGCTCCGCTACGACAAGACGTCCGTGGCCCGTTGGGTCTCCAAGGGCATGGTCCCGCAGGGTGCCGCGCCGCACCTCATCGCCGCGGCCATCGGCAGCAAGCTGGGCCGCCCGGTGCCGCTGCACGAGATCGGCCTCGCAGATGCCGACCCCGCCCCCGAGGTCGGCCTCGCCTTCCCACGCGACGTACGGGCGGCAGTGAAGGCCGCCACCGACCTCTACCGTCTCGATCTGCACGGCGGCCGGCGCGGCGGAGGCGGCATCTGGCAGTCGCTCGCGGGGTCGTTCGCGGTCAGCGCGTACGCGACGCCCGCGTCCCGCTGGCTGATAACTCCGGCCGACAGCTCCGTCGCCCGCGACCCGGAGACCGCCGCCGCCTCAGGAACGGGCGCGGGAGCGGACGGGTCCGGCAACGGCCCTGACGGGGCAGGCGATTCGGAGCCCGCATCGCCACTGCGCGTCGGGCACACGGATGTCGCGAAGCTGCGCGAGGCCGCCGACGAGGCCCGCCGCTGGGACTCCAAGTACGGCGGTGGCGACTGGCGTTCGTCGATGGTCCCGGAGTGTCTGCGCGTGGACGCGGCACCATTACTTCTCGGCGCGTACACCGACGAGGTCGGCCGCTCCCTCTTCGGCGCCACCTCCGAACTCACGCGCCTCGCAGGCTGGATGGCCTTCGACACCGGGCAACAGGAAGCCGCACAGCGGTACTACATCCAGGCCCTGCGCCTCGCCCGCGCAGCCGCCGACGTCCCCCTCGGCGGCTACGTACTGGCCTCCATGTCGCTCCAGGCCACCTACCGCGGCTTCGCCGACGAGGGCGTCGATCTCGCGCAGGCCGCCGTGGAACGCAACCGCGGCCTGGCCACCGCCCGCACCATGAGCTTCTTCCGCCTCGTCGAGGCCCGCGCCCATGCCAAGGCCGGCGACTCACATGCCTGCGGCGCCGCTCTGTCCGGGGCGGAGAGCTGGCTCGAGCGGGCCCGTGAGGGCGACGCCGACCCCTCCTGGCTGGACTTCTACTCCTACGACCGCCTCGCCGCCGACGCCGCCGAGTGCTACCGCGATCTGAAGGCCCCACGCCAGGTGCGCCGCTTCACCGAGAAGGCCCTCTCGAAGCCGACGGAGGAGTTCGTACGGTCGCACGGGCTGCGCCTGGTCGTGTCGGCGGTCGCCGAGCTGGAGTCGGGCAACCTGGACGCGGCGTGCGCGGCCGGAGCCCGCGCGGTCGAGGTGGCCGGGCGCATCTCGTCGGCACGCACCACCGAGTACGTACGGGATCTGCTCAACCGGCTCGAGCCGTACGGGGACGAGCCTCGCGTGGCCGAGTTGAGGGAGCAGGCACGGCCGCTGCTGGCCGCACCCGCGTGAAATCTGCCCCTCAGAGTGGGTACTGCCTGAGCGGGTACTGCCTGAGCAAGGGCGGCGTCCGAGGGGGCACGATCACATCGTGACCTGCGTCGCAGCACGTTGTCAGTGGCGCGGTTCATGATGGACGACGTGCCCCCCGGCTCGCCCGCCCCGCCCACTCTCGCGCGATGAGCGAGCCGCGCCCGCACGACCCGTCCAGCATCTCCAGCACCACCCCGGGGAGGGCCATGCAGAAGCCGGCGCCCGCGACGCCCGGCGGCTCCCGCCGCGCCCGTCCCCGTCCCGGCTACGACTGCGACGTCGTGATCGTCGGCGGCGGCATCGTCGGGCTCTCCACGGCCTACGCGATCACACGCGCCTCGCCCGGCACGAGCGTCGTCGTCCTTGAGAAGGAGCCCGGCCCGGCCCGGCACCAGACGGGGCGGAACAGCGGTGTCATCCACAGCGGGATCTACTACCGGCCCGGCTCGCTCAAGGCGCGCTTCGCCGTGGAGGGCGCGGCGGAGATGGTCGCCTTCTGCGCCGAGCACGGCGTTCCGCACGAGGTCACGGGCAAGCTGATCGTCGCCACGGGGCGCGAGGAGCTGCCCCGGCTTCACGCCCTGATCCAGCGCGGCAGGCAACACGGCATCCCCGTACGGGAGCTGGGCCCCGCGCAGATCGCCGAGCGGGAGCCGCACGTCCGCGGCCTGGCAGCGATCCACGTCGGCACGACCGGCGTGTGCGACTTCGGCGCGGTGGCCGGGCAGCTGGCCCGGCTCGCCCGCGACGGCGGCGCCGAGATCCGCTTCGGCTCGCAGGTCACGGCCGTTCGGCGACGGCCGGGCGCGGGCGTCGCCCTCCGCGTCGAGACGGACCGCACGGCGGGACTCGGCTCGGCGGTGTCCGCGCCAGGCCCCTCCGTCGTACGGGCCCGCGCGATGGTCAACTGCGCGGGCCTGCACTGCGCGAGGATCGCGCAGCTGACCGGGGACGAGCCGGCGGCGCGCATCGTGCCCTTCCGCGGTGAGTACTTCGAGCTGAAGCGTTCCCGCGAGGATCTGGTGCGCGGCCTGGTGTATCCCGTGCCCGACCCGGCGTTCCCCTTCCTCGGCGTCCACCTCACGCGCGGCGTGGACGGCGGCGTCCACCTCGGTCCGAACGCGGTCCCCGCCCTGGCGCTGGAGGGATACGACTGGAGCACGGTCCGCCCGGCTGAGCTGGCCGGCATCCTCACCCACCCCGGCACGTGGCACATGGCGCGCCGGCACTGGCGTTACGGGGCGGGGGAGTTGCGGCGTTCCCTCTCCAGGCGCGCCTTCACGAGGGCGGTGCAGCGACTGCTCCCCGAGGTCTCCGAGAACGACCTGGTACGGGCTCCCGCGGGGGTGCGCGCGCAGGCGGTGCTCCACGACGGGACCCTCGTGGACGACTTCCTGATCACCGAAGGCCCGCACGCCGTGCACGTCCTCAACGCACCCTCCCCGGCGGCGACGGCCTCGCTGCCCATCGGCCGGGAGGTGGCGTCGCGCGCCCTCAGTGCCCTGAACGCGCTGGAGTCGGTGACGCGCTGAGCAGGCGGACGAGCCGGCACGGCGGGACGCGGGGGAGACGAGGCGCGGAGCCCCGGGAGGCGGGAGCGCGCCGCAAGCCCCGGTGAGCCGTGAGGCCACGCGGCCCGGGAGGCCCGCCGGCGGAAGATCCGGTGAGCAGCTCAAGGCCCTGCGCCGCGCCCGTACAGTGGACGTACTGTGCCTGAGACGCCTGAGAAACCTGCCATGTTCCCGGACGGCACCGGCCCGTCGGCCGACCCGGCCGGATCGCATCACGAGCGCCGCATCCGAAGCTTCCAGCCGCGCCGCAGCCGCGTCACGTCGGGGCAGCGGGCCGCGCTGCGCCGGCTCTGGCCACAGTGGGGCTTCGACATCGACGGGATGCGCCGTATCGACCTGGCCGAGCTGTTCGCGGACCCCGGTCGACCGGGGACGGTGGAGAAGTCCGCCGAGCGGGCCGGGCAGCGGGAGGAGGAGCGTCCCGTCGTCCTGGAGATCGGCTTCGGAATGGGGGAGGCGACGGCGGAGATGGCCGCCGCCGAACCGGAGACCGACCTCCTCGCCGTCGACGTGCACACCCCCGGCCAGGGCAACCTGCTGCGCCTTGCCGAGGAGCGCGGGCTGACCAACGTCCGCGTGGGCAACGGCGATGCGATCATCCTGCTCCGCGAGATGCTCGCCCCCGAATGCCTCTCCGGCCTCCGTGTCTACTTCCCGGACCCGTGGCCCAAGAAGCGGCATCACAAACGGCGCCTGATCCAGTACGAGTTCCTCGATCTCGCTGCGGGACCGCTCCGTTCGGGCGCGCTCGTGCACTGCGCGACGGACTGGGAGCCGTACGCCGAGCAGATGCTCGACGTCTTCTCCGGGCACCCCGCGTACGAGAACACCCAGCTCGACGGCGGGTTCGCGCCCCGGCCGGCGATCCGGCCCCGTACGCGCTTCGAGGAACAGGGCCTGGAGAAGGGGCACAAGGTGCGCGACCTGCTCTTCCGCCGCGTCTGAACGAGGGCCACGGGACGCGGCCAGGCACCTTTCGGGACGCGGCGAGGGCCGGGCATCAACCCGGCCCTGCACCGTTCCTTGTCGGTCGTTCGTTGTCGGTCGTTGTCGGTGTCTGTCCGCCCTGCCGGTCCTGGCGGGCCGTCCGTCAGGCGGCTGCTCCACCGGAGCCGTAGGCGGTCGAATCGTCGATTCCCTCGACCTCGATGCGCTCCTTGCGGACCGTCCCGCGGACGGTCTCCTGGTCGACGTGCTCCTCGGTGACCAGACGGATCCGTTCGACCGGCACCGCCTCGGTCTCCGTGACCGGACGCTCGTCGTGAAGGATGACCTCGTAGGTGTCCTCGGAGATCTCGGGCCCGCTCAAGGCGGCGTCCCTGTTGGCGTCGGTGATCGGCTCACGCTCGAGACGCACCTCTTCGTGGCGCACCGGAACGGTCTGCTCGACCTCCTCCGTGACCACGTACTTCAGCAGGCGCGCACGACCCGTCTCGTACCGTTCCGTGCCGACGCGCAGGTGCTCCTCGGAACGCGTCATGGCATCCTGCCCGGTCGCATAGGCGGGCGCGGCAGCGGCACCTGCCGTATCGCTCCCGTAGGGCATCGCGCCGGCGGGCGCTGCTCGGGTCGCACCGGCCGCTCCTGCCGCGCCGGCTGCTCCCGCCGCACCCGCCTCGGAGCCTTCGGCCGTCTGCGTGCCGGTGCCGGCGGCAGTGCCCTGAGTCTCTGATCCGGCGGCGTCGGGCGCTGCCTGCGACCCGTCCCATGCCAGGCCGTAGAAGCTGTAGAGCTCGCGCTCCTGCTGCTCCGTGAGACGGCCCCTCGAGACGTCCATGTGCGGCGCTTCCTTCACCTTCGTCCTGTGGAAGGGCACCTCGATGTTGTCCCCGACGACTCGGCCTTCATGGATCGGTACGAACGTCTCCTGAGTGCCGAAGAGTCCCGTACGGACCGTCGCCCACTCCGGCTCGCCCGTACGTTCGTCCAGGAACACGTGACGTGCCTCGCCAATCTTCTTTCCGTCGGGGTCGTAGATCATGTGATCCACCACTGCGGGGATCTGCTCCTGGGAGATCATGAAGAGCCTCCTACTCCCAATGGCGTATCGCTCCACTTCCAGGCAAACGCCGCTTGGATCCGCGCGCACGCCGGTACCAGAACATTCGTGAGCAAATCAGGCCAAACGGGTGAATGGCCGGCCCCGCGCGATCTCTCATGGCGGCCCTGTTCGCAGCCCTCGTCCGTCAATCCGGGGCACTCCGCTACAGGCCGTCGCGTGCCTCGTTACTGTCGAGTGGTGGACGACGAACCCTCCGGCGCGCGCGACGCGGCCCCGCACGGGCACGGCCCCTCCCAGGAGGGGCACGACGCAGCAGGTGCGGACACGCCCACGCCGGACCGCAACCGGACGGGCCAGGACGCGACGTCCGCGGCGGACGCGAGAGATACGGCGGCGACGTCCGCGGCGGACTCTGCGGATCCGGCCGAGACGGCTGAGGCGGCTGAGGCGACGGATCCACGGTCGGCAGGCGGCGCTGGCCCTGACGCCTCGGGGGCGTCGGGTGCCTCGGGTGCTGTCCCGCCGCAGCCGCCCCCGGCCACGGCTCCGTCTCCCGCCCAGCACCAGACGCCGCAATCAACACCGGATCCAGCACCGCAGGCAACACCGCAGCCAACGCCTCAACAGCAACACCAGCCGCAGCCGTACGGCGGTCCGCCGCCGCAACCCCAGCCCTACGGCGGCCCGCAGCCGCAGCCTGGCCCGTACACACACCCGTACGACCCGCCCAGGTCGCAATCCGGGTCGCAATCCCGGTACCAGCCGCCGACGCAGCCGGGTCCGCAGCCGCAGCCCCACACGCACCCCGTCCCGGCCTGGGACCAGCAGCCCCAGTTCCCGGCTATGCCCGCCTCCCCCGCCGAGTGGCGCTACCGCATACCCACGACGCCTTCCTGGTGGAGCCGGCACAGTCGCACGCTCCGCCTCCTGGCCCTCATCGCGCTGCTCGCGCTCTGCGGCCTGGTCATCCTCGGCATCGTGCGGGAGCAGACCGGCACGCTCGGCCTCCTGGTCGGCCTCGGCCTGGCCGTCCTGCCCGTGCCTCTGCTCATATCCACTTTCCGCTGGATCGACGGCGTCGAGCCGACACCCTGGCGCAACCATCTCTTCGCCTTCGCGTGGGGTGCGTTCGCCGCGACTCTGGTCGCTCTCCTCACCAACAGCCTCGCCGCCAGCTGGCTCGTGACGTCCTTCGCCGACGCCGACGCGCAGCCCCGCGCGGACCTGCTGGGTTCCGCCGTCGTCGCCCCGGTCGTCGAGGAGACGGCGAAGGGCGCGGCCATCCTGCTGCTCTTCCTGTTCCGCAGGCGGCACTTCAACGGCGTCATTTCCGGCATCGCGCTAGCGGGGATCACCGCCACAGGATTCGCCTTCACCGAGAACGTGCTCTACCTCGGCACCGCCTTCGGCGAGGACCAACTGCTGGGCCCCGAGGCGCTGCACGAGTCGGTGACCGCCATGACCTTCTTCATCCGCATCATCGTGGCGCCGTTCGCCCACCCGCTCTTCACCACTCTGACGGGCATCGCCTTCGGGATCGTCGCCGCGCTGCCGAGTCTCGGACGCACACTGCGCATCCTCATCCCGATCCTGGGGCTGCTGACGGCGTCACTGCTGCACGCGATCTGGAACGGCTCGGCGTCCCTGCCCGACTTCACGTTCCTGTTCGTCTACGCCCTCTTCATGATCCCGGTCTTCACCGCGCTGACATGGCTGGCGATCTGGTCGCGGCGGCTCGAGCTGCGTACGGTCCGCGACACGCTTCCCGCGTACGCCGCTGCCGGCTGGTTCGATACGCCGGAGCCGTGGGGGCTGGCCTCCATGAGGGCGCGTGCGATGGCCCGTACGCTCGCCCGCCGTACGCACGGGCCGACCGGCGCCCGCACCGTCGCCGAGTACCAGCACTTCGCGACGTCGCTGGCGTTGCTGCGTGCCCGTGCGCACCACGGGTCGCCCGCACCCGACTTCCACGCCCGCGAGCAGGAACTCCTGCACCACCTCTGGCACCGGCACAGTGTGGCCGGACCTCCGACGGCGTCGGCCGCGATCAACCTCAACCGCTATCGGCCGCCGCGTCCGCCCCGGCCTCCGGGGTGGGGAGGCCCGCCCGGTGGTGGGCCGGGCGGTCCGCAAGGTGGTGCGCCCGGCGGGGGAGGAATGGCACCGCACGGGCCTCTGCAGTTCCCGGTCCGTTGAAGGTACTTGTGGCCGACCCCGCAACGACGGTGATGCGAACGGCTCCCGCTGCCGGTGCAGTTCGGCATGCGGCGGGCAAAGCGGCCCAAGTTCCCTCACTCCGTGTGCCCGTTGCATCGACTAGCACATACTTGCGGGGACCCTGCATCGCTGCCAGCATGCCCCCCATTGGTACGGGAGTGGCAGCAGAGGGTTGGGGGCGGTCGTGCAACTGACCGACTTGGTGGCTGCCCAGCAGCAGATCCGGGAGGAAGCGGCCGCCGGAGGGCCGGAGTTCGCCGCCTTCCTCAAGGGCATCCGCCACAGCACCCTGCTCGTACCGATGGATGACCAGGGCGGCATCTGGTCCGCCGAAGTCGACGGAATCCGCTGGCTCCTCGCCTTCTCCGACGAGAAGCTCATGGCCGCGTTCGCGAAGAACGGCAGCGACGCCGACCTCGGCATGCGGCAGCCCGGCACCTCCGAGGAGGAGGGCAAGCAGATCTGGGACCACCGCAAGGTGATGGGCTGGAAGCTCCTCGACTTCGTCGTGCCCGCGGCCGGCCGGCCCTGCGGCGTGGCGCTGGACGCCGGCACCGACGACGGCAAGGTGCTGCCGCCGGTGGCGGGCATCGTCCCGGACAGGGCGACGGCCGACGCGTACGCGGCCAACGGAGGCCGCACCAGGAGCCGTTGAGGGCCCATCCGCCCATCCTCTGGCGACTCCGCCGGGACCTGCCTCTACGGGCGCGCACCAGGGCGGCGTTCCCGCCCTGCCTCGACGAACCACTCGCGTCCGAGCAGCAGCCCGAACACCGGTGCCGGCAGCCGCACCAGCGCCCGCATCGCGGGAGCGATCCTTCCTGTCCCCTGCACCTCGCTGCGGTGCGCGGCGAGGGCCGCCTGCTTCTGGCGGGCGTAGCGCCGCACGTCGATCGCGTGGGTGATGTCTGAGCGGGAGCAATAGATGCGGCTCAGCCACTCGGGGTCGTAACGCACGGGGACCCGCAGCAGCCGCACGAGCCTCATCAGCCGGCCGAAGACTTCCCGAGGCATGGTGGCCTCCAACACGCGTGGCGTTTCCGCCAGTTCGGCAGCCCGCTTCCCGACGTGGTGCACCTTCACATGGTCCCGGTGCCCGTATCCGCCGTTGGCGTCGTAGCTGAGCAGCACATCGGCGACTTCCTCACGCAGCACCGCCGCCAACCGCCGCGCGGCCTCTTCGGTGTCCGCCCGTACGAATCGGATCCGGTCCGGCGGATCTGGGTACAGCTCTCTCCCGTGCCCGCTGTCCGCGTACCCGAGGTGCACGACCCGCGCGACGCCAAGCACCGCCGCACTCGCCCTCAACTCGCCCATCCGCGGCGGCTCCTCGCCCTCGGGCGTCTCGCCCATGAGCCCGTCCGTGGCCACGACAACCACGACCCGGTGCCCTTCGGCGGCAGCCCTCGCCAAGGTCCCGCCGGTAAGCAGGACTTCGTCGTCGGGGTGGGCGTGGAGGGCGATGAGGGTGGGCACGGGGGGCATCTTCCCGTCGAGGACGTTTGCCGAAGCAGCCGGGATCCTCTCCGTTGGGAGCACCATCCGTGGGGATCTCAAACCCTTTGCATGAACGACTAGTTGACGTCCCGTCTTGTGTCAGACGTCGATGCTAGACAGGTGGACCTCCCATACCCACTGATCTAGGAGACGTCCCCTTGGCTCACCCCCTCAACAACTCACGGGCCACCGCAGGCATCTATGAGCAACTCGTGACCGAGGAGTTGCGGCAGCGCATAGACCAACTCCGCGATGGCGGTTGGAGCGTCATCGAAGAGGCAGTTGACCCGGAATTAGCCCCACACGCACTCGCCCGATATGTGGGCCGCATGGTGGAACGGGCGCTCTCGGGGCTCACGACTTTTGAACAGGCGCTGGCTGCGAACATGATCCTCAAAGACCTCAGCGCACACACTCAACTCTCGAAAGAAGATCTTCTTCACATCACCGGAGGCGCACGGCAACTCCTTGCGCTGAGCGAGCCTGAGGAAGCTCCCGACCGCTACAGCACCCGCCCCAGCACCCCGTTGTCGGAAACTGCCCTCTTCACCAACGCTCCAGAAGATCCCAGCCTCGGCAACGAGTTGGAACTCGAGATCGCCACCGCCGACCGGATCGATCTCCTCTGTGCCTTCGTGAAGTGGCGTGGTTTGCGTGTCCTAGAAGAGCCTCTCAAGGAGGCGAAGGATCGCGGTGTACCAATTCGCGTCATTACTACCACCTACATGGGAGCCACAGAAAGGGCCGCGCTAGATCGCCTCGTTCGCGAATTCGACGCAGAAGTAAAGATCAACTACGAGGTCCGCTCCACACGCCTGCATGCCAAGGCTTGGATGTTCCGCAGGAATTCTGGTTATGACACGGCCTACGTCGGCAGCTCCAACCTCTCTAAGAGCGCCTTGTTGGAGGGCTTGGAGTGGAACGTTCGAGCATCGTCTGTGGCAACACCGTCGGTAATGAGTAAGTTCGAGGCAACATTCGATGTGTACTGGGGAGACACATCATTCGAAGAGTACGATCCCAATCGCGACGGTGAGCGACTTACCGAGGCTCTAAGGCAAGCTGGACGCGCTGTAGCGACCGGAGCCCAGGCGCTCAGCCTTCCTGGCCGGGCAGTGCGGCCCTTCCCTCACCAAAAGGACATGCTGGATCGACTCACGATCGAGCGGGAAGTGCACGGTACGCACCGGAACTTGCTCGTAGCTGCCACAGGCACCGGAAAAACCGTCATGGCTGCACTCGACTACAAGTCCTTGTGTGAAAAGCATGGCCGATATCTCCGTCTGCTCTTCATCGCTCATCGTAGAGAGATCCTCGACCAAGCGTTGCACACGTACCGCAAGGTGCTGTCTGATAGCAGGTTCGGTGAGCTACTCGTTGGCGGTTCGACACCCCAGAAAAATGATCAAGTGTTTGCCAGTATTCAGACGCTCCAATCCGGCTCTTTGGGCGAAAAATTCGCGGCAGAACACTTCGATGTCATCGTCATCGACGAATTCCATCACAGTGCCGCTCCGACATATGAACGCGTCATCGACTTCTTTCGTCCACAGGAAGAGTTTCTCGGTCTCACGGCCACTCCAGAGCGAGGCGATGGCAACCACGTTCACGAGCTGTACTTCGGGGGTCGTATCGCAGCGGAGATGCGACTCTGGGAGGCCCTTGAAAACGAGCTGCTAAGTCCATTCCACTATTTTGGAATTGCCGATGATACCGACTTGACGACAGTCGAGTGGAAGCGCGGCGGTGGCTACGATATCACTCAGCTCAGTGACCTCTTCACGGGAAATGACCCCAGGGCAGAGCTAATCTTGAGCTCACTCAGGGACAAGGTCACAGATCTCGACTCGATGCGCGCATTGGGCTTCTGTGTGACTGTCAAACACGCAAACTACATGGCACAGTATTTCCAGGATAGAGGAATGCGCGCCGTGGCACTGGACGGCTCGTGGTCGAGAGAAGCGAGGGACCACGCCATCGACGAGTTCAAGGCTGGAAGGCTTCAAGTCCTTTTCTCCGTCGACCTCTTCAATGAGGGACTCGATATCCCTGACGTCGACACCCTTCTACTGCTGAGGCCTACCTCAAGTCCGACTGTTTTCCTACAACAGTTCGGACGCGGGCTCCGCCGTACGGCAAACAAGCCTGTACTGACCGTCCTGGACTTCATCGGCCAACACAGGCGCGAGTACCATTTTGAGCCGCAGTACAAATCTCTGACTGGTCTCAGCCGCAAGCGACTGCTCGCAAGTGCCGAGGCAGGCTTTCCGAATCTTCCGGCGGGCTGCCGGTTGATTCTCGATAAAAAGTCAAAGGAACGAGTGGTCGAGAATATTCGATCCCAAGTCGACGTCAACGTCAAGCGCCTTGCCGAGGAAGTTCGGGAGGTGGGAACCCTTGAACTTGCCGAATACTTGCGAGAAAGCGGCCGGGACCTCAAGGAACTCTACCGCGGGAGGGAGTCTTCGTGGACTGGGCTCCTTCGTCGCGCAGGCTTGTTGCGCACACCCGCCCCGCCAGGCGAGACAGAACTCCTCAAGCGCGTATTCTCCTTTCTTCACGTGGATGATTCACTTCGCGTGCACGCATACAAGCGAATACTCGCGGAAAATGCCACACCCTACGATCAGATGAGTAAAAAGGACCAGTCATTCGCGCGCATGCTGTTCTTTTCCTTGTGGCCTGGAGGTGGCGGGTTTTCCAGCTACGAGGAAGCGTTGTCAACGCTAAGGGAGCAGACCTACTTTCGCGATGAGGTACGGCAGGTTCTGGAGTACAACCTGGAACACACTGAGACGCTACCAATACGCGATGACCGACTTCCAGAAACACTCTTGGTTCACTGTTCATACAGCCGCGAGGAGTACCTCCCCGCCCTGGGCGAGGTTGAGCTGGGTGGCGCCCTCCCGATCAACTTCCGCGAAGGTGTGAAATGGTGCAAGGCAGAGCAGGCGGATGCACTGTTCGTGACGCTCGAGAAAGAGGATAAGGACTTCTCACCAGAGACCCGATACAGGGATTACGCAATGGGCCCGGATCGTTTCCACTGGGAGTCCCAGAACGCCACGTCATCCACGTCTGAGGTAGGGAAGCGGTACCAGAACCATCAGGCGCAAGGGTCGCAAGTCTTGCTCTTCGTACGTCGATACAAGACAACGGACATCGGAAGGCCACATCCATCAACACTTCTGGGGCCGGTAGAGTACGCGCGCCACGAAGGAAGCAAGCCAATGGCCATTGTTTGGAAGCTCAACCACGAACTTCCCGCCGACGTCTTGACTTATTCTTCTATCACTCACACATAACGCTGCCGACTATGGTTGCTGGGACGCTGGGCGCGTAAGCGCCTCCATGACCGCCCCGACGGCCGGGCGGTCTTGGTCCAACCAGTCGACATCGAAGGCTTCGTCAGGGGCGAGCCAACGCAACTCATCATGATCTTGTAGTGGTTGTGGCTCGCCCTTGAGGAGCCGTGCCTGCCAAACGTGCAGGACAAGATCCTGCTTCAAAGGCCACTCGCCCGGTACTCGCGCAATGGCTTCGATTTCGATACCCAGTTCCTCGTGTAGTTCACGCACGAGGGCCTGATCCGGGGTCTCACCTGGCTCGACCTTGCCGCCGGGCAGCTCCCAACGTCCCGCCAGCGCAGGAGGAGCCGTGCGTCGGGCGGCGAGTAGCCGCCCTTGATCGCAGATCGCGCCGCCGACCACCACGCGCGGGGGGTTCGCCTCGTCCGTCATGGTTGGCAGCCTACTTGCCGAGGTAGCGAGGTTTGGCCGACTGTCGAGCTCACACCACACCGTCTTGCTGTGCTTCCCGCTGTCCACGCCACACCTGAGTGTCAGCGCGTCCAGGAGTGCCAGCCCCCGGCCGGACTCCGCATCATCCTCCGCCCGTTGGAGGAGCGGAAGCGCACCCGGGGCCGGGTCCGTGAGGCTGAGACGCGGGCGAGGCCTGGCCATGGAGGCGTGGAGGGTGACAGGGGTGCCAGGACCGACGTGGACGATCGCATTGGTGAGGAGTTCGCTGACGCAGAGGCGGGCCACCTCGGCGAGTTCGGGCAGGCCCCACAGCTCGAAGTAGGCGCCGATGCGGTGGCGTACGGGCGAGAGGGCTTCGGGTTCCGCGAGGAGCGGGATCGTCAGGGTGACGCAGCACCTTCGCGTCAGGTGTTGCCGTTCGAGCTCCGCGAGGGCGGGGCGTTCTTCGCCGCCGGTCATCGATCCACAGCCTTTCGGTGCACTCTGTGACGTATCACTCACAGAGTGGAAGCCCGCTGCGTAATGTGACAGGGGTTCAGGTTCAGCGGCAACCCGTGCTGAATGCGGAGGTCATCAACCATGCCACCACGCAAGGACGTCGATGCGGCGGCGAGCGTTCCCGCGTTCTACGGGGCCGAGTTGCGCTGGAAGCGGGAGAACGCCGGGCTCACACTCCAGGAGTTAGCGGAGGGCTGCTTCTACAGCGTCGCTTTCCTGAGCCAGATCGAGATGGGTGACCGGCGGATGCCACTGGATCTTGCGCGCCACGCCGATCAACTCCTGGACACCGATGGGTTCTTCGAGCGGCGCTGCGACGATGCGAGGAAGGCGAAGCAGAGCGGCCACGCCGAGTACTTCGCCGACGTGGTGGAGCAGGAGAAGCGCGCACGCACCATCGACGAGTGGGCGCCGACTCTGATTCCGGGGCTGTTGCAGACCGATGCCTACGCCCGGGCCGTCGTGCGGGCGCAGTATCCGCTGGATCTGAGTGAGGACGTCGACAAGAAGGTAGCGGCACGGCTGGAGCGCGCGGTCGTCTTCGACGAGCCGAAGAGGCCCGAATACTGGGTGATTCTGCACGAGCTGCTGCTGCATCAGCCGATCATGGAGTCAGGTGCCATGGCCGAGCAGTTCGAGCACATCGCCGCGCTGGCCCGGCGGGGACGCGTCATTACGCAGGTGCTGCCGTTGAACGCCGGGGCGCACCCCTTCATGATCGGATCGGTCATGTTGATGACCTTTGACGATGCTCCTGCACTGGCCTATACGGAGTCGCTGCACAGCGGGCAAACCATCGATGACTTGGCGCTCGTGAAGAAGTACACCAAGTCGTACGATCTGCTGAGGGCCGCTGCGTCACCTCCCAGGGCGTCCCTGACGATGATTGAGGCTGCTGCAGAGGACTACGCAAATGACGACTCACGTTGATCTGAGCGGTGCCGCCTGGCACAAGAGCAGCTACAGCAACGGGGACGGGGGTAACTGCGTCGAGGTCGCGCGTGGCCTGCCCGGTGTCGTTCCCGTACGGGACAGCAAGCGCGCCGGTAGCGTCGGCGCCGTCGTGGTGTTTCCCGCCGGCGGTTGGGGCGCGTTCGTGGACGCCGTCAAGCGTCGGCAGTTCTGACGGGCGCACCCGGCAGCGCCTCCGGGCGGACGGCCCGGACAGACCGAGAGGACAGGCCGAGGATCGTGGACGAAGAACTGCTCGCGCTGTTCGCCGAGCACAAGTTGGGCGTGCTCGTGACTCTCAAGCGGGACGGACGGCCGCAGTTGTCGAACGTCAACTACACCTACGACTCGGCCCGTCGGCTCATCCGGATCTCCGTCACGGCCGACCGCGCCAAGACGCGGAATCTGCTGCGGGATCCGCGCGCGAGCTTCCACGTCAGGAGCGACGACGGCTGGGCGTGGACGGTGGCCGAGGGCAACGCGGAGCTGACGCCCGTCGCCACCGACCCGCAGGACGACACGGTCGAGGAGCTGATCGAGGTCTTCCGCGCGGTCCAGGGCGAGCATCCCGACTGGGACGAGTACCGCGCGGCGATGGTCGCCGACCGGCGCCTGGTCGTGCGCCTCGGCATCGACCACGCGTACGGGCAGCCCCTCCAGCGCTGAGCGAGGTCTTCGGCCGACTCCGGTGATTCCGGGTCCGGCCCCGGGCCCGCCCGACCCGGACTCCTACAAGCCTGCGTCACGGCTCCCCGCCATCAACCGCCCTACTCCGACGCCTCCGTCAGAAGCTTCGTCTCCTCCGGGGTCAGTCGGACCTCGTCGAGCGCCAGCAGCGGCAGGAGTTGCTCGCGTGAGCGGGCGCTGGCGATCGGGGAGGTGACGGTGGGGCGGGTCAGCAGCCAGGCGATGGCGATCGTCGCGTGGGCGACGCCCCGGGCCTCGGCGATCCGGTCGAGGGCGGCGAGTACGCGGGGGCCGCTCTCCGTCTCCAGGTACTTCGAGGCACGCTCGGCGCGCGGGCTTGCTCCCGTGCCCGCCGAACCGCCTTGCTCCGCACGGTACTTGCCGGTGAGGAACCCCATGGCCAGCGCGAAGTACGGCATGACCGCGAGCTGCCGGCGCTCGGCGAGCTCCGCCAGGGGGCCTTCGTAGGTGTCGCGCGAGACGAGGTTGTAGTGCGGCTGGAGCGCGGCGTAGCGGGCCGTGCCGGCGCCGGCCTCGGCGCTGAAGTCGAGGGACGCTTCGAGGCGTTCCGGTGAGATGTTGGACGCGCCGATCTCGCGGACCTTGCCCGCGCGTACGAGATCGTCGAGCGCGGAGACGATCTCGGAGACCTCGGTGCTCTCGTCGTCGAAGTGCGTGTAGTAGAGGTCGATGCGGTCGGTGCGGAGCCGGCGCAGCGAATCGTCGGCCGCGGCCTTGATGTTGGCGGCGGAGAGTCCCCTGCGGTCGGGGTGCGCACCCACCTTGGTGGCGATGACGACGTCGTCGCGGTTGCCGCGCGCCGCCGTCCAGTTGCCGATGACGGTCTCGGAGTCCATGCCGCCGTCGACGCCGTGGCGCCTGCCGGAGTAGACGTCGGCGGTGTCGATGAAATTGCCGCCCGCCGCGGTGTAGGTGTCGAGGACGTCGAAGGATGCGGCTTCGTCGGCCGTCCAGCCGAAGACGTTGCCGCCGAGGCACAGCGGCGATACGGAGAGCCGCCCGAGCGGACGGCGCGAGGCGAGTCCGCCGGTCGTCGGGGCCGTCGGATCAGAGGAGTTGGGCTCAGACATGTGCCGACCGTAGCGCTCTGCCCGATCACCCGCCCATGCCTTTTTCCACGCGGACGCGTCGGCAACCCGCGCCCATCACGAACCCCGAGCCCTCGGGCCGCTCGCCCCGCGCGAACCTCGCGGCCCCGCACCCCTCGCGAACCTCGCGGCCCCGCACCCCTCGCGAACCCGCGAACCCGCGGCCCCGCACCTCGCCGCTCACGCCAACGACATCCACCCCCCTCACCCCGCGCAGGGAAAGACCGACGGCCCTGGCGTCGGGGGGTGGTCCACCAGGGCCGCCGGAACTTGGGGGTGGGGCCGTGCTCGCGTAGGAGAGGGCCCCCGTCCGCCGCCGCCTCGTCCCCTCCTTTGTGTACGCCGAGGGGCATGGGCGAGTCGTGCGTGGTCCAGCGCACCTCGACGGTGCGAGGCGGCGGCGGCGCGATAGGTCATCGCGACGGGCAGTCGTCGTGCATGTGGAGATGTGAGATGCGGAGTACGCCCGGAGGCGGGTATGCCGCAGTGCGTACGCCTTACGCGCGTGAGGCGCGTGCGTACGTGTAGGGGTGCGTATGACGTTGGCGCTGACGGCGGACCGCCGCCGAAGCGGTGTCGGGAATGGTGACGGTGACGGTGTCGGTGTGGCGTACGGGAGGGGAGCCCCGCGGACGGCCGCCCCTCCTGTCGCGGCAGTGTCAGGGCGTGAGGCCCTTGCCCCGCAGCCACGCGGCCGGGTCGATCGCGGCGCCGCCGCCGGGGTGGACCTCAAGGTGCAGGTGAGCACCCGTGACGTTCCCGGTGGAGCCGACGCGGCCGATCATTTCGCCCGTACGGACCTTCTGACCCGCCGAGACGTTCATGGACGACTGATGGGCGAACCAGAGTTCCGTCCCGTCGTCCAGCTGGAGGATGGTGCGGTAGCCGAACGAGCCGGCCCAGCCCGCCTCCTTGATCGTGCCGGAGTGGATCGCGCGGATCGGCGTACCGGAGGAGGCCGCGAAGTCCGTGCCCGTGTGGCCGTTGGACCACAGGCTGCCGGCCTCGCCGAACTGAGAGGTGAGCTGGTAGCCGGAGACGGGAAGCTTGAAGCTCTTGGCGAGCTTGGCCAGGCGGGCCTCCTCCGCCTGCTGGCGCTTCTCGGCCTCGGCCTTGTTCTGGGCCTTCGCGGCCTTGGCCTGGGCCGCCTCGATGGCCGCGTCGCGGGCGGAATCCTCGGCCTGCGACTGCTGCGACTGGGCCTGCTGGAGGATGCGGGAACGCAGCGCCTCGCCCGCGTCGGTCTGGCCCTCCTTGGCGTCACTTGCCGTGAGGGCCGCCTGCGTGAGCGGCTGACCTGCGACGTTCTCGTCGGAACCGCCGGCGAGCAGCTTGACGCCAGGGAGTTCCTTGGCCTTCTCCGCCACATCCGGCATGGAGATCGCCGTTGAGGGCTTCTCCTGCGCGGTGGCGATGCCGCCGGCGCCGACCGCCGCGATCATGCCGACGCCGAGCACGGCACTGCTGCGGGCCATGCTCCCGCCGCGCTGCTTGGCGAGCTTGTGCCGCCCGCGTACGGGGCGCACCGACTCCTCGGTGGGGTTCCACTCCTCGCCGGGGACGGCGCCCGCGGCGGTGTCGAAGGCGTTCGGCACGGGGGGCATCTCGCCCTGGCCGAAGTCGTACGTGCCGAATTCGGGCGAAGGCGCCGCGAACTCCTGCGTGGCGTATGCCCCGTCGGTCCCGTACCCGTAGGTGCCGTCCGTGCCGTACGTCTCGGTCAGCTGCGAGGCGTACGCGTCGTACTGGCCGTACTGGCCCGACGCGTCGAACTGGCTGTACCGGTCGGCCTGTTCGAAGAAGTCGAAGCCGCCGGACTGCTGGTGCGGGTCGTCGTTGCCGTAAGAGCCGTATTGGCCGTATCTGTCGGACTCTTCGTCGTCGAGGTACGGGTCGTACGTGCCCTCGGGGGCATGCCTGTTGGACGCCACGGGGGCGTTCTCCTTTCCTTCCTTCTCGCCTACCGGGTTAGCTGACGGGTTCGGAGCAGGAAGGTCTCCTACGAACTGCCCGCCCGTGGGCGGAACTTGCCGATTCACCCCATCCCTGCCGTGTGGCAGGGGGTGGTTCCCCGGTTCCCTTGGTGCAGCGATATCGAGTTGTGGCTCGGGGTGGTGCACTTTCAGGATTCGGCGACGGCGCACGGAGCCGTCTCTCGTGACGGCAGTGACGACCGCGCTGCGTTATGGAACGTTAATAGAGCCGCAGCTGAGATTCCAAGCGGTTCCGGTGAGATTTGTAGCTGCATGACATGCAGGTTCCTGGACAGTAAGGGCCAATTGGGACACGCGGTCACCCTCCACCACTCGTGAGGTCGCGGTGGGTGACGGGTGAACCGTCCGTGAAGGGCGGTTCCTTCTGCTTCATCTCCCGGCCCGTCCCGCCGGGGAGCAGAACACCGACCGGAACGCCGAACGGACGCCTTGCTGCGGCAGTTCGGTCCGGCTCGTACGCACCCCCGGCCCGCCGACACGGACCGCACCCGCGACAACTGCACCGGCCCCCGGCGGCTGCACCCGCGGCCCCTCGCCAACACCCTTGCGGCGTACGGTCGTTCAGCGGCACGACGATGGGGCGACTCCGCCGACGTCGCCTGCACCGGACCCACGGACGGACGAGCCACGTCCTCGTCCCGCGGGGGAGACCAGGCACACGAGCCGGTCCACCGCCGAGGGCGGCCGGGCCGCCCGGCCCGCACGGGCACCCCGTCCGCCGACCGGCCTCACGCGACCGCGCGAGGCCGGCCCCGCAGCCGCCATCCGACCGGCCCAAGGACCGGGCCACCCGCCCGCCATGCCCTCCTTGTCGCGGTTTGCTCCCGTTCCTGACGGGAACCGGGCTGTATGTCCTACTCACAGAAGCTGCTTGCCTGCGCCAGCGCGCTGCGCGCCGTGCTGCCCGACTCCGAGCGGCAGGGACGCGTGCTCGCCGCCATCGAGAAGACCGAGCACGACACACGGCTGGACCCTCCCCTCCAGGGAATCCAGCGGGCCGTGCACGCACTCCCCCTCAGCGAGGAGGACCGCGACGTACTGCACGGCCACTGGCTCGGCCACCCGCTGCATCCGGCCCTCGTGCAGATCCCGCTCGGCACATGGTTCTCCGCCGCCGTCCTGGATCTGATTCCTGGCAAGCGCAGGCACTACGCGCCCGCGATGCTGATCGCCACGGGGCTCGTCGCCGCCGTGCCCGCCGCGGTGACCGGATGGGTCGACTGGGCCGAGCTGCGCAAGCCGCAGATGCGCGTCGGTCTGGTGCACGCGCTCGCCAATTCCACCGCGATCTTCCTGTACGCGTCCTCGCTGGGCGCACGCGTGCGCGGCCGTTCCGTTCGCGGGCGGGCCCTCGGATACGCCGGGCTCGCGGCCGTCTCGATCGGCGGCGCGCTCGGGGGTCACCTCGCCTACCGGCAGGCGGCGGCCGTCAACCACGCCGAGGACATCCCGGTGCGCACGGAGCCCGGCTGGCACGCGCTCGGCGCGGTCACGGACCTCCCGGTCGGGAAGGCGGTGCGGCGGACCGTCGGCGAGACCCCGGTGCTCGTCGTGCGGGCGAGCGGCAACGCCGTGCACGTACTCGCGGACCGGTGCAGCCACATGGCGGGACCGCTGTCGCAGGGAGAGATCGTCGACGGATGTGTCCGCTGCCCCTGGCACGGGAGCGTCTTCCGGCTCTCGGACGGCTGGAACGTGAGCGGACCCGCCACGTCCCCGCAGCCCGTCTTCGAGACTCGGCACGTGGACGGGCAGGTGGAGGCGCGCCTCGCCTGAGCCGACGGTGGTCCCTCGGCCCGGACCGGCCCGACCCGGACCGTCTCCCGAGCCGTTGCACCCCGTCCGCCGCCCGGACGGGACGCCGAGCCGGATCGGCACCCGTGGCAGAGACTGAGAGGAGGCCGGAGCGGAAGCGACAGCGGCGTACCCCCGTCGGAAGGGAACGACAGACGTGGACGCGGGAGGCACGGGCACCACGCGCATCCTGGAACGCCTGAGGCTTCCGGACGGTGTTTTCGCCAGGCGTGTGGCGGGAGCGAGGCGCACGGACTGGCTGCCGAGATGGGTGAGGGCCCTCCCGCCCGGGCTGGTCGTGCTCGCGCTCGTCCTGGAGCTGCTGACCCCGACGCGCTACTCGTTCGCCTCGTTCCTCACGGCGGCCGTCGTCCTGGCGGCGCTGCTGTCCCGGCCGGCCGCGACGCTCGTCATCGGTGCCCTGTCGATCGGTCTGCTGGCCGGAATGCACGTGGCCCTGACGGACGTGTATCCGGACAACATCGCGGGCCCGGTCATCACCCTCGTCCTGGTCACCGGCTTCTCCGCGCTGCTGGCGATGATCCTCGAACGCACGACGCTTCAGCTCGTACAGGTGCAGGCCGTCGCCGAGGCCACGCAGCGCGCTCTGCTGCGGCCGCTGCCGGAGCGGCTGCGCCATGTGCGCCTCGCGGGCATCTACCGCGCCGCCGACGAGGCCGCTCTCATCGGCGGCGACCTCTACAGCGTCCGGCCGACGCCGTACGGGGTGCGGGCCGTGATCGGCGACGTACGGGGCAAGGGCATCGGGGCCACCGAGGGCGTCGCGACGATCACCTCCTCGTTCCGGGAGGCGGCCATGACCTGCCCGACGCTCTCGGAGGTGGCCGTACGCATCGAGGCGGCGATGGCCATGGACCGGGAGGACATGGAGGTGGGCGGCTCGCTGGCCGTCCCCGTCAGGGGAACGCCGCGCGGCTGGTCCCAGGAGATGTTCGCGACGGCGGTGCTGCTGGAGTTCCCCTCGGACGGAGGGCGCGTGCGGATCCTCAACTGCGGGCATCCGCCGGTCTTCCGGCTCGGTGGCCCGGAGGGCGTCGCCCCCGTGAATCCCGAGCCCGCCCTGCCGCTGGGGCTCGGCGACCTCTCACCGAACGGGCCACCGAGGGAGACGACGTACGAACTGGCCGAGGGCGAGGCGCTGATCGCCTACTCCGACGGGGTCACGGAGGCGCGGAGCCCCGACGGCGGCTTCTACCCGCTGGGGCGGCGGCTCGAGGAGCGCTACGCGGGTGCCTCGAAGGCCGGGAGGAGCGGGGGCGGAGGACACATCCGCGGCAAGCCCGAGACCGTCGATCCGTCGGAGGTCGTCTCCTTCGTGCACAAGGACGTCACGCGATGGGCCGAGTCGATCAACGACGACCTGGTGATCGTCGTCCTCCAGCACGATGCGTCCGCGCACGCGGCCGCCACGCGGTGACCCGCACGGACCGCCGGAACCGGACCGGGGGCGGCCGTTCGGTGACGGCCGCCCCCGGGTGGTGCGGATGACTCGGACGGTGCGGGCCCGGCAGGCCGGAGCGGTGCGGGCCCGGCGGGCCGGAGCGGTGCGGGCCAGGTGCGCCCAGGCCCGGTCCTCGTACCGAAGGAGCCCGGGGGCTCCCGCTCCCCGCACGGCGTGTCCGTCCGCGCGGGGAGCGTCACCCGGCCGGGTCGCGTCAGTCGCGCTCCGCGCCCTCCGGCAGCGAGCGGAGGTCGAGCTTCGGGGTCTGCTGCTCCAGCGACCAGTCCAGCATCTTCTTCGCGTCCGTGTAGCGGGCGCTGCTGTTGAGGATCACTCCGCCGATCGCGCGGCCGTTGCGCTCCGCCGCGAAGACGAGGCACGGCCCGGCCTTGGTGCCTGTGCCGGTCTTGATGCCGATGACGCCCTTGTACGAGCCGAGCAGCTGGTTGGTGTTGTACCAGGTGTAGGTGCGGCCGTTGGTCGCCTTCTGCTTCGTCGACGTGGACTTCGCGACGGCGCGGATGTTCTTGCTGCCCAGCGCGTACTTGCCCAGCGTGGCCATGTCGCGCGGCGTCGACTGGTTCAGCCCCTTCTTCGAGATGCCGTCGAAGGAGTCGAACTGGGTGTTCTTCATGCTGAGCTGGCTCGCCTTCGCGTTCATCTTCCCGATGAAGGAGCTGACGCGGGCGTCCGTGGAGCTGCCCTTGCCGACGGCGTCGGCCAGCGCCATCGCGGCGTCGCAGCCGGAGGGGAGCAGCATCCCGTACAGGAGCTGCCGCAGCTTCAGCTTGTCGCCGGTCCTCAGGTCCGCCGTGCTGCCGCCCCACTTGGCGACGTAGTCGCGGTAGGCCTTCTTGACGGTGATGGTGCGGTCCAGGTCGACGCCGGAACTGACCACGACGGCGGCCGTCATGACCTTCGTGGTGCTGGCCATCTGGCGCTTGGTGTCGGAGCTCTTGCCCCACATCTCCTCACCCGACGCGTTGTCCAGCAGGAAGGCGCCCTTGGCCTTGATGCCGGAGGGGCCGGCCGCCTGCGCCGGGAAGACGAAGGGTCCCGCGGCCAGCAGGGCTCCGGCCGCCACCGCCACAGCGCCGACCCGGCGGGCCCTCTTGGATACACGCATCAACTCGAAGCTCCATCGTCCGTCGCGGGGTTGACGGCCACCCGCGTCCTTGCGGGCGGCCACCCCGTGAATAAAGGTCCGTTGCCCCAAGGACAACGCGACGCGCCGTTTGGTTGCACCGGACCGTCCCGTACATCAGTTCCTCCTGGTCCGCCGGACCGGGCGGTCCGACGACGAGGAGGAAGAGGCATCAGATGAATCCGCGCCCGACGCAAGGCAGAACGATCCTCGTCACCGGCAGCACAAGAGGCATGGGTCACCGCCTCGCCCGCGAACTGGCAGCGGGCGGCGACACATTGCTGCTGCACGGACGGGACCGTACACGAGTGGGGCACGCAGTAGCAGACCTCCGCAGGGCCGTGCCGGAAGCGGATGTGCGCGGCATGGCCGCCGACCTCGCCGATCTGGAGCAGGTGCGCGCTCTCGCGGACGCGCTCCTCGACGAGGGCGGCAGGCTCGACGTGCTGGTCAACAACGCGGCGGTGGGCGGCGGCCCGGACCGGTCGCTGCGCCAAGTCAGCGCCCAGGGCCTGGAGTTGCGCTTCGCGGTGAACTACCTCGCGCCGCTCGTGCTGACGCGGCGGCTGCTGCCGCTACTGGAGGAATCGGCGCCGGCGCGCGTCGTCGGCGTCGCCTCCGCGGGGCAGGAGCCGCTCGACTTCGAGGACCTCATGACGGAACGGCACTACGACGGGCTCCTCGCGTACTGCCGCAGCAAGGTCGCGCTGATCATGTCGGTGTTCGACCTGGCCTCGGAGGAGAAGGCCGACCTTGTCACGGTCAACGCCGTGCACCCCGCCTCGCTCATGGACACCGACATGGTGCGCCAGATCTCGGTGACACCGCAGTCGGACGTGGAGGACGGGGTGAAGGCGGTGCGGCGGCTGATCGACGACCCGGAACTCGAAGGCGTCACCGGGCGCTACTTCCACCGCTTCACCGAGGCCGCTGCTCACAGCCAGGCGTACGACCCGGAGGCGCGGGCCAGGCTCGCGCGGATGACCGCGCGGCTGGCGCCCTGAGCTCCCGTGCACGACCGTCGCGCGCGACCCCGGCGGCCCTGCGCGCGCCGGTTCACGCCTTGGAGCGCTCCGGAATCGCGTCGCCGGCGGGGGCGTCGCTGCGCCCGTAGTGGTGCGTGGTGAACATGTACAGCAGGCCCGCGCCCACGACGATGCCGCCGCACAGCAGCACGATCCAGTTCTCGTACCAGGGCTGGTCCGGGTTGCGCGCCCAGGAGATGTTGATGATCGCGAAGATGCCGTACGCGAGTGCCCCGGCGTTGACGAGCATCCCCCAGCGCCCGAGCTGGAACTCGCCCGAGGGCCGCCAGCCCTTCAACCGAGCGCGCAGGGCGGCGAGGACGACCATCTGGAACGAGCCGTAGATCCCGAGGATGGCGAACGAGACGATCTTGGTGAGGGCGTCCTCGGAGATCAGCGATCCGAAGGCGATGACGGTGGGGATGACGGCGGCGACCAGCAGCGCGTTGTGCGGAACGGCGCGGGCGTAGGAGAAGGAGCGCAGCACCTTGTGCCCGACGACCATCTTGTCCCGCGCGTAGGAGTAGATGAGGCGCCCCGCGGCGGCCTGGAGGCTGACCGTGCAGGACAGGAACGAGATCAGCACGACGGCCATGACCATGCGGGCCCCGAACTCGCCCAGCGCGTCGAAGAGCACGCGCACGACCGGGTCGGTGTCCTTGCCCGCGATCACCGCCTTGTAGTCGGAGACGGCAAGAAGCAGCGACAGGCAGGTGAACGACGCCGCCGCGCCTCCGACGTACACGGTGCGGCGCATCGCCTTGGGGATGACCAAGCCGGGGCGTGCGACCTCCTCGGCTAGGTCGCCGCACGCCTCGAAGCCGTAGTACTGGTAGAAGCCGATGATGGCCGCGGCGAGGAACGCCGGCAGATACGAACCGCCCTCCGTCGCACCGAAGTTGTCGAAGAGGACGCCGAGCCCGTGGAACCGGTGCGTTGCCAGGAGCCACACGCCCACGACGACGGCGCCGATGAGCTCCGCGCTGAAGCCGATGATGGCGGCCTTCGAAAGAGCCTTCGTGCCCGCGTAGTTGATGAGCGCGGCGATGACGATGAGAGCCACGGTGCACAACACGGTGGTGTGCACGGACGCTCCGAAGCCGAAGAGGATCGCGATGAACGGGCCGGCTCCGTACGCGACGGCCGTGATCGTGACCAGCAGCGCCCACATGTAGACCCAACCGGTCATCCACGCCCAGCGGATGCCCCACAGGCGGCGCGCCCACGGGTAGACGCCGCCCGCGATGGGGTACTGCGCGACGGTCTCGCCGAAGACGAGCGCCACGAGGAACTGCCCGGCGCCCGCCAGCACGAACGCCCAGATCATCGGGGGACCGCCGGTGGCCAGCGCCGTCGCGAAGAGGGTGTAGGTGCTCACCACGGGGGAGAGGTAGGTGAAGCCGAGCGCGAAGTTCGCCCAGGGCCCCATCTCCTTGCGGAACTCGGAGCCGTGCTCGGCGCTTCCGCCGCCTCCACCATGTCCGCCTGCCGCGGCGGAACTTCCGGCGTCCGTCATCGCTGCTCCTCTCCCAGCACGTCGCTTCCACCGGCCGGCGCCGGTGGCGGACCGGCCCTGCCGGTGATCAGGTCCACGGCACGCTCGGCGACGAGCAGCACGGTGACCATCGGGTTGACGATCGGCAGGTCCGGGAAGACGGACGCGTCGACCACCCGTACTCCCTCTTCGCCGCGCAGCCGCAGCAGCGGGTCGAGGACCGCGCCCGCGTCGCCGTCGCCGCCCATCCGGCACGTGCCCGCCGGGTGGTAGACGGTGTGCGCCGCCCGTCGCCCGTACTCGGACAGCTCCGCGTCGGTGGTCACGTCGGGACCGGGAGCGGTCTCCCGCACCAGCCAGTCGCGCAGCGGCCCGGTCGCGGCAACCTCACGTGCGATGCGCAGGCCGTCGACGATGGTGCGCTCGTCGTGGCCCTGCGGGTCGGTGAAGTAGCGGAAGTCCAGGGCGGGTTTCTGCCCCGGGTCGGCGCTTCGCAGCCAAAGCCTGCCCCGGGAGCGGGACTTGGGCACGTTCGGCGTCATGCACACCCCGTACGGGGGTGTCGGCAGGCCGAGGCGCTCGGTGTTGAGCGTGAACGGCACCTGGTAGAAGTGGAACATCAGGTCGGGGCCGGGCTCGGCGGCGTCGCGCCGCACGAACAGGCCCGCGTCGGAGTCCATCGCGGAGTTGGGCGGCAGCGGGCCCGCCGTCTCCCAGACGATGACCGACTCGGGGTGGTCGAGCAGGTTCTCCCCCACGCCCGGCAGATCGGTGAGGACGTCGATCCCCAGCGCGCGCAGTTCGTCGGCGGGGCCGATGCCGGAGAGCATCAGCAGCCTCGGGGTGTCGATCGCCCCCGCGCACAGCAGCAGTTCACGTTCGGCGCGCACGCTGCCGTCCGGTCCGTCGGCGTACCGGACGCGTACCCGGGTGAGGCGGCCGTCCCCGTCGCGCAGCAGGCGGTACGCCCAACTCTCCAGCTTCAGCGTCAGGTTGGGACGGTCCATGACCGGATGGAGATAGGCGACGGACGCCGACGAGCGGTGCCCGGTGGCCGGGTCGTAGGCGAGGGAGAAGAACCCGGCGCCCTCGGTGAAGGGGTGGGCGTTGAAGTCGTCGACGACGGGAACGTCGAGAGCGTCGACGGCGGCCGTGACGAAGTCGTGCGCGACGGGGTTGCGGTCCTTCTCGGCCACGGGTCGGATCGAGTTCCGCAGCCGGTGCCGGTACGGAAGCAGCGTCCCGGCGTCCCAGCCCGCCGCGCCCGCCCGCACCCACTCCTCCAGTTCGTGCGGGAAGGGCAGGAAGCTGATGAGGGTGTTGTGGGAAGAGCAGCCGCCGAGCACGCGTGCCCGCGAGTGCAGGATGTGCGAGTTGCCGCGGGGCTGTTCGACGGTGGGATAGCGGTAGTCGTAGTCGGTGTCGAGGAGATTGATCCAGTTCCGCAGCCTCAGCACGTTCTCGTCGCCGACGTCGCTGGGACCGCCCTCGATGACGCACACCCGGCAGTCGGGGTCCTCGCTCAGCCGCGCGGCCAGCACGCAGCCGGCGGTGCCGCCGCCGACGATCACGTAGTCGTAGGCGTCCTCGTCCCTGCCGGACCCGCCCGTTGCCGGCGTGTCTGCCATCTGCGTTCTCTTCTCCGCCGGTGACCGGCCTTGTCCCCTGCCTCAGCCCTTGAACCATCCGGACGGAGCCGGCGAGAGGTTGTGGTAGATGTGCTTGGCCTCCTGGTACTCCCGCAACCCGGTCGGCCCGAGTTCACGTCCGATGCCGGATCTGCCGAAGCCGCCCCACTCGGCCTGGGGGACGTACGGATGGAAGTCGTTGATCCAGACAGTTCCGTGGCGCAGCCTGTTGGCCACGCGCTGGGCACGGCCCGCGTCGTTGGTCCACACGCCGCCGGCCAGCCCGTAACGCGTGTCGTTGGCCAGCTCCAGCGCCTCCTCCTCGGTGTAGAAGCGCTCCACCGTCACGACGGGCCCGAAGACCTCCTCCTGCACGATGCGCATCGTCGACTTGCAGTCGGCGTACACGGTGGGCAACAGGAAGAATCCGCGGGCCAGTTCGGGATCGTCGGGACGCCGGCCGCCGGTCACGAGCCGGGCCCCGTCCATGCGCGCGATCTCCAGGTAGCTCTCCACCTTCGCGCGGTGCTCGGCGGAGACGAGGGGGCCGCTCTCCGTCATCGGCTCCAGACCGTTGCCGAGGCGGATCGCCTCGGCCCTGGAGGCGAGTTCGGACACGAAGCGGTCGTGGACTCCGTACTGGACGATGAGGCGCGAGCCGGCCGAACAGACCTGCCCGGAGTGCAGGAAGGCCGCGTCCAGGGCGTAGTCGAGCGCGGCTTCGAAGTCGGAGTCGTCGAAGATGATGTTGGGGTTCTTGCCGCCCAGTTCCAGGGCGATGTTCTTCACGCCGGACGCCGCGTTCTCCATGATCTTCCGGCCGGTCGCCAGGCCGCCGGTGAAGGAGACCATGTCGACCTCCGGGTGCGAGGTCATGGCCGCTCCCACGGTCGGGCCCGCGCCCAGCACGAGGTTGGCGACGCCCGGCGGTGTGCCGGCCTCCTCCAGTAGTCCCATCAGCGCGATCGTCGTCAGCGGCGTGATCTCGCTCGGCTTGAGAACGAAGGTGTTTCCCGCGGCGAGCGCGGGCGCGACCTTCCACGAGGTCTGGAGCAGCGGATAGTTCCACGGCGAGATCAGCGCGCACACGCCGACGGGCTGGTACACGACCCTGCTCAGCACGTCCGGGCCGACGTCGACGACGCGGCCGGCTTCCTTCCCCACGATCTCCGAGAAGTAGCGGAAGGCGCTCGCGATGTCCTCGATGTCGAGGCGCGACTCGGTCAGCGTCTTTCCGGTGTCCAGGGTTTCCATACGGGCCAGTTGCTCCAGGTCGCGCAGGAGCAGTTCGTGCACCCGGTAGAGGACGTCGGCGCGCCGGCGGGCGGGCGCCCATGCCCAGTCGGCACGTTCGAAGGCCCGCTTGGCGGCCCGTACCGCGATATCGACGTCCGTCTCGTCGCCCTCGGCGACGCTCGTGATGACCCTGCCGTCGAACGGATTGATCACGTCGCGCGATCGGCCCGAGACGCCTCCGGTCCATTCACCGTCGATGTACAGCTCGGCCATCGCGAAGCCCCTCACTTGCCCGTGGTGTTTCGTCGCCCCCGATCTCGGCATGACCGCTCCAACATCGTGCGGGGCGGGTCCGCCTCCTACGGGGCGCACCGGACGGGGGGACTTGGGGAGGGGATGTTGACCCACGTGGTCTAAGAACGGGCGAGCGCATGACCGGAGTTGGCCCAGGCCCGGAACCGCTGCGGGGCGCGCCCGGCAGGGGCCCGCCCGGGCGCGTGGGACGTGGCGGCTTCGTCACGGCGGACAGCGGCCCGGCCCCCGGACGGGTGAGGATGCGGGGCCCGGATGAGTGGACGGGGCCGCACGCCGATCGCCCCTGCCCCGGGAACCCGTCGGACCGCCGGGCTGCCGGACCGCCGGCATGACGGTCCGGCGGGGTTCCCGGAGCGGGGCTTCACACGAGGACCCGGTACCGAACGGGTTCCCCGGAACTCAGACGCGGCGTGCGCCGTTCGCGAGGATCGCGTCCCGCAGGTACTCGGCCATCCCCGGCTTGATCGCCTCGTAGTACGCGGTGAAGCGCTCGTCCGCGACGTACATCTCCCCGAGGCAGGTGTGCATCTCGTACGGGCACTCGTAGAAATTGCGGGAGATCTGCTGCCTGTGCTCCTCGGCCAGGTCCATCGCCGCCTCGGACTCGGGGCCTTCACCGCTGTCCATCTGCTCGGTGAAGCGGCGGCTCCACTCCTCGCCTTCCTCCTTGATCCGCAGCCAGTCCTCTTTGGTGTAGGAGGCCGTTCTGCGCTGCGACTCGCGGTATGCGTCGGTGTCGCCCCAGCGCTGCTGGGTCTCCTCCGCGTACTGGTCGGGGTCGTTGTCCCCGAAGACTTCGAACTTCTCCTCGGGCGTGAGGTTGATGCCCATCTTCCGTGCCTCCATCGCGTGTTCGACGGCGGCGGCCATCTTCTGCAGCTTCTCGATCCTCGAACGCAGCAGTTCGTGCTGCCGCCGCAGGTGTTCCCGCGGATCCGCGTCCGGGTCGTCGAGCAGGGCCGCCACCTCTTCGAGTGGAAAGCCGAGCTCCCGGTAGAAAAGGATCTGCTGGAGCCGGTCCAGGTCGGCATCGCCGTACAGGCGGTGTCCTGCGTGGCTGCGCTCGCTGGGCACCAGCAGGCCGATCTCGTCGTAGTGGTGCAGCGTGCGCACGGTCACTCCGGCGACTCCGGCGACCTTCCCAACGGAGTAGCTCATCTGCGCTCCTCTCTCGTACGCACTTCACGATGAGTCCTCACGTGACGTGAGGTGCAAGCCGAATTTCTCAGGAGGGCCCTCGCCCGTCTGCCGGGCACCGCTCGCCCGGCCCTACTCGCCGGGTGCGGGCAGGGGCCGGGGCGGCCGTGGCCCGGTGTATTGGCCACTGGGCCGCAGACGCAGCGGACGTTCGCCGTACTCCTCGAGCGCGTGGGCGACCCAGCCCGCCGTGCGCGCGACGGCGAAGACCGCCTCGCCCGCCTCGGGGCTCATGCCCGCGCCGAGGGTGAGCACCGCCAGGGCGAGGTCGATGTTGGCCTGCCGCCCGGCCGTCGCCGCGATCTCGTGCGCCGCCGCGAGCGCGCCGGCGCAGGCGGGCACCTCCTCGAGCCATGTGAACAGCGCACGGGCCCGCGGGTCCTCACCGGGATAGATGCGGTGCCCGAGGCCCGGCACGCGGCGCCCGGCCCTGAGGGTCTCGGCCACCACCGCCGTTGCGCTGCCACGCTCCACGACCTCGGCCAGCATGCGGTGGGCACCCGCGCCCGCGGCCCCGTGCAGCGGGGCGTCGAGCGCACCGAGCGCCGCGGAGACGACCGCGTACGGGTGGGCACGTGCGGACGCGGCGACGCGCGCCGCGAGCGTCGACGCCGCCAGGTCGTGGTCGAGGAGAAGGATCATCGCGCGCTCGAGGGTGCGTACGAACGCCTCCGTGGGACGGCGAGCGGTCAGGCGTGGCCACAGCGCACGGACGAGCCCGCCGCCCGCCGCTCCCGCGTCGTCTCCGTCCGGGCCCCTCCCCTGCAGCGGCAGCGCACCCACCATGACGGCCAGCAGGCCGCGGGTCCGGGCGATCACCGCCTCCTCCGCGAGGTCGAAGCGCAGCGGGTCGGCCACGGCCGCCGCGACGACGGCGGCGCGCAGCCGGTCGGTGACGGCGCAGTGTCCGGGCAGCGCGCCGGCGGCCGTACGAGCGGCGTCGAGCAGCGGGGGAGGAGCGGCGAAACGCAGCCCCGGTGTGAGCCGGCCCGTCCACAGCCAGTCGGCCGCCTCCTCGAAGGTGTGCGCCGCGGCCAGCTCACGGGCGTCGACGCCCCGGAACCAGCATCCGTCGGGCTCGATCAGCGTGATGCCCGTCCGTACGGACATCGCATCGGGCGCCGCCTGCCGTGGCGCGGCGGCGGGCCTGCGGGCGGCGTCGGCCAGCGCCTGGACCTCGACGGCGTCGAACGTGCTGCCGCGGCCGCCGGCCGAGCGGCGGCTGCTCAGAAGGCCGCGGCTCACGTACGCGTAGACCGTCTCGGGCTTCACCCCGAGCCGCTCGGCGGCCTGCCGGGTGCTCAGCCGGGGCCGCTCTCCGGGGCTGTCGCTGCCGCCCTGCTCGCTCACACGCACTCACCAGACTTGCATTGATTCAATCAATATTGACGAGATTGAGTAAAGCATGGACAGTCAAATCAAGTAAGAGGTACGGGTACGGGGAAACGGAGATCGACATGGAGCAACAGGGCATCGAGGTCCCGCGCGGACTGTCCGGAGTCGTCGTCACGGACACCACTCTCGGAGACGTGCGCGGACGCGAGGGCTTCTACCACTACCGGCAGTACTCGGCCGTGGAGCTGGCCGAACGCCGCACGTTCGAGGATGTCTGGCATCTCATGTTTCACGGGGAACTCCCCGACCGCGCCGCCCGCGTGGAGTTCACCAAACTCACCGCCGGGCTGCGCCACCTGCCCGGACCCGTGCGCGAGGCGCTGCCCGCCGTCTCCCGGGCCACGGCCGCCTCAGGACCGCTGGCCGGGCTGCGCACGGCGCTCTCGCTGGCCGGTGCGGCAGCGGGATTCCGCCCGGTCTACGACCTCACACCGGGCGAGCGCCGCGAGGACGCCCTCGCGGCGTGCGCGCTCGTACCGACGCTGCTGACCGCGCTGCACCGGCTGGCCCAGGGCCTCGACCCCGTGGAGCCGCGCGACGACCTGCCGTACGCGGCCAACTACCTCTACATGCTCACCGGCGAGGAGCCGGCCCCGCGCGAGGCCCGGGCGGTGGAGCGCTACCTCATCTCCACCGTCGACCACGGCTTCAACGCCTCGACGTTCACCGGACGTGTGATCGCCTCGACCGGAGCCGACGTCGCCGCCTGCCTGACCGGCGCGATCGGCGCCCTCTCCGGGCCGCTCCACGGCGGTTCGCCCAGCCGCGCACTGGACGCGCTGGACGCCATCGGCACCCCGGACCGCACGGACGCCTGGGTGCGTGACCGCGTGCGGTCCGGCGAGCGGATCATGGGCTTCGGGCACCCCGTCTACCGTACGGAGGACCCGCGTTCACGCATGCTGAAGGGGATCGCCCAGGAATTCGGCGGCCCCCTGGTCGACTTCGCGACGCAGGTCGAGGAACGTGTCGAGGCGGTACTGGCCGAGCTCAAGCCGGGGCGTGAGCTGCACATCAACGTGGAGTTCTACGCGGGCGTCGTCATGGAGCTGTGCGGGCTGCCGCGTTCGATGTTCACGCCGACGTTCTGCGCGGCACGCGTGGTGGGCTGGAGCGCCAACATCCTTGAGCAGGCGGGGGATTCGAAGATAATTCGCCCCTCCGCCCGCTACACGGGACCGGTGCCGCCCGCACCGGTGCCACAGCTGCCGTCGGCGCCGGCCGCCTGACCCACCGGCTCCCGGGCGCCCCGCCTCGTGTTTGACAGGGTCGGACGACGCGCGGATAGCCTCACGATATGACAACTATGTTCAGAAAGGCCCTCGGTGTGCTGCCCCGTGTGGGAGTGCAGGTACTCGATCTCGGCCCCGGTGCCGCCGTGGTCTCCCGGCGCGGCGGCTACTCCGCCACGAAGATGAGCGCGGATGCCTGGATGGTCGGCGGGAAGGGGTCGGGTACCCGCACCCCCGCCGACGGATGGGGCTTGCACAAGTCGGCCGCGAGCAGCCTGTGTTCGCGGCACGTCGCCGATCTGCTGGCCAACTACGAGGTCAACTGCGTGTTCGACGTCGGGGCCAACAAGGGGCAGTACGGCAAGCAGCTGCGCGAGTTCGGCTACCGGGGCAGGATCGTCTCCTTCGAGCCCGTTCCGGACGCCCTGGCCAAGTTGCGCAAGGCCGCCGAGCGGGACCGGGACTGGCAGGTCCACCCCTTCGCGCTGGGGCGCAGCGAGTCGGTCGAGAACATGCACCTGGGGTGGAAGACGATGAACTCGCTGCTGGAGCCCAGCGAGTACGGGCAGCAGCGCTACAAGCGGTTCGCCGACACCACCAGCACGACCGAGGTGCAGCTGCGGCGGCTCGACGCGATCATGGACGACGCCCTGGCGGGCATCGCCGACCCGCGGCCGTATCTGAAGATGGACACCCAGGGCTTCGACATGGAGGTCTTCGCCGGCGCCGGGAAGCGCATAGGCGAGTTCGTCGGGATGCAGTCGGAGGTTGCCGCGCTGCAGCTGTACGAGGGAAGCCCTCACATGTCCGAGGCCATCGCCGCCTACGAGGACGCCGGCTTCGAGATCACCGGCATGTATCCCGTCACGCGTGAGGGATCCACAGGGCGAGTCGTCGAATTCGACTGCGTACTGGCCCGCGCCTCGGCGGCACCGGTCCAACTGCCTTGAATCCACCGAGAGTCGGACGGCGTGCCGTGCGCGAGGCGACCACGCGGCACGTCGGTCCGATCCTCCGTTCCGGCAACGCTCCTCGTCTCCCCTGACGGGACGGCGGTCCCGGTGGCGCGCTCCTTTCCAGGACCGGGGCCCGGGAGACGGGCCTGCTTCGCAAGGAAGGAAACGACGAGGTCAGGCCCTGTCGCGAGTGAGATCCCTCACGGCATCACTCGCCGCGGACGTGGGAACCGGACTGCCCGAGGCACGGACGGACGTGGTGGTCACGGCATGACTTCCGGCCTGTGGGCTGCCGTTCACCTTCGCTTCGTACGTTGCGGGCAGACACACAAATGAGCCGTAATCCACTCGAAAGGCAGCAGTGCAAAACACGTCGCCCACGGTCCACGAGTCACCGGTGAAGGTGAGCGTCGTCGTTCCCACCCACAACACCGGGAAGACGGTTCTCACCGGACTGCGATCCTTCCTCGCCCAGACCATGCCGCGCCCGGACTTCGAGGTCATCTACGTCGACGACGGCTCCACCGACGACACGGTCGCACTGCTGGAGGCCGAAGTCGCCGCCCAGGGAGCCGAATCGGTCGTCCGGCTCATACGCATCCCCAACTCGGGGTGGCCCGGCAGGCCGCGCAACATCGGCATGGACGCCGCCCGTGGCGAGTTCGTCCACTTCGTCGACGACGACGACTGGCTCGCCCCCGAAGCCCTTGAGCGCACCTACGCGCGGGCGCAGGAGACCGGCGCCGACATCGTCGCGGGACGGATGGCCGGACACGGGCGGCGGGCCCCCCGCGCCCTGTTCGAGAAGCCCATCGCAGCCGCCGACCTGCGCTCCGACACCGAACTGCTCTCCTCCATGACCGTCCACAAGCTCTTCCGGCGCTCGTTCCTCCAGGAGAACCAGCTGCGCTTCGTGGAGGGCCAAGTGCGGCTCGAGGACCACATGTTCACGCTTCGCGCCTATCTCCTCACCGGGCGCGTGGCCACCGTCCACGACTACACCTGCTACCACTGGGTGCGTCACGAGGGCGAGGACCACAACATCAGCTACGAGAGGATCGAGCCGGGACCCTACGTCGACAGCGTCCGAAGGGTGCTCGCCATCCTCGACGCCCCCGACACCCGCGTCACCCCCGGCCGTCACCGCTACCGGCTGGCGGCGAACTGGTACGGCAAGAAGGCGCTCGCCCGGATCAGCGGACAGCGCTTCCTCGACCAGTCCGGGCCGCGCAAGGCCGAATGGCTCGACGCCGTCGGCGCCCTGGCCGCCGACATGCCGCCCAAGGCGGACGCGGCACTGACGACGCGGCTGCGGATCGTCGCAGCACTCGCCAGGCACCGCGAGCTCGAACCCCTCGTGGAACAGGCGGAGTTCGAAGCCGGAGTGGACCACCGGCCCCGCGTCCGCTCGGCAGGCTGGAAGGACGGCCGGCTCACCGTCAGGTGCGAGACCAGGCTCGTTCGCAGGAAGGGCAGGGGAGCCACCTCCTCGCCCCTCGTCTTCTCCCGCGCGGGGGGCCGCCGTCTGCTGCGGCTGCCGCCCCGCGTCGCCGCCGTGCCGGGAGCATCGGAGGCGGCCGACTTCACCAAGGCCGTGCAGCGCAGCAACGTCCGCGGCCTGCTCCGCCACCGCGAGGGAGGAACGGTGCTCAGCGTGCCGCTGACCCACCGCGTGGTCGAAGTGCCCGTGCGGGACGAGGGCACCGCGGCGGAACCGGTGGCCAGGGCAGCGCGCCGGATGGGGCTGCCGGCAGGGCTCACGTCCCGTCTCCAGGGAACCGGCCGGAACCAGGAGGATCCGGACGCGTGCTCCCTGAGCTTCGAGACCGAGTTCACCGTCGACCCCTCGACGGCCGACAACGGCAAGCCCCTTGCCCCCGGAACCTGGGACCTCCAGCTCCAACTGGGCTGCGGCGGCTGGCGATTCGCGCGGGCGCTGCGGGGCTACTCGATCGACGTTCCGGCGGAGCCGGCGCGGGCGGCTCCGGCGGTGCGCGCGCCGGGCAGGCTTCCACGTCCACGTCCTCTTCGCGGACGGCAGGCCGTCCCCGCGGCCCGCGGGTGACGGAGCAAACGGCGAGGCAAGCGGCGGGGCGAGCGCGGTCCTCGGGCGAGCCCCCGGAACCGACCGCGGGCCCCGGCCACGGGCGGTGGCCGGGGCCCGGACTCACAGATCGGCGGCCCGGCTGGTTCCTGCCGCGGGGTCAGGCCGGCCCGTTGCCCTCCGAGGTGGGAGCGGCCGGGCGGAGGGCGGAGAGGAAGGTCTGGAAGTCCTCGAGGACGTCGTCGAGCTGGCTCATCTTTGCCGTCAACGCCACCTCGATCTCGACGAGTTCACCGCGCTGCTGCTCGTTCTCCAGCAGCAGGATGAACTGGCTCTGCGCGAGCTCCATCGGCTGCTCGTTGACGGTGGCCTGGATGCGCAGGTTCTGCACGATTCCCGGGGCGTCGACGAGGCCCGGCGCCGTGGAGGTGCCCACCTCGGTGCGCTTGACGACATCGACGGCGCCGAGGTTCTCGCGCAGCCGCTGCACCGACTCCTCCGCGAGGCGGTGCAGACTCCCCGAACCCTCGAGGGTGCGGCCGGTGACCGTGATGTTGGGCGTGAAGCCCTGACCCTGAGAGGTCTTGTGCAGCGCGACGAAGGCGGCATGCGGTGCGCCGACCTTGTCCGGGGGTGCCGACTCCCAGCCCTGCGGAAGCTCGACGTTGAGCGGCACCGGAAGTGTGCCCGGCATGGTGGATCAACTCCTTGCGGTACGGATTGCGACGGTACGGGAAACGACGGGGAGTAGCCGCCGGCGGGGAGCCCCGGGCGGGGCCGCCCCGCCGCGGATCAGTCGAACCAGCCGCCGACCGTGTCCTTGGCGCTCGAGCCCCAGTCCCCGACCGCGTCCGCCGCGTCCCCGGCCGCATCGGTGACCTTGCCCGGGTCGATCTCGATCTGACCGCCGAGTTTGCCGCCGAGGCCGAGGCCGACCCCGGCCTCGCCTCCGATGACGAACGTTCCGTCGTCCTTGAAGCCGGCGTCGAACTTGGCCTCGGCACCGACTCCGGCCCAGCCCTCGGCGGTACCACCCACGCCGACACCCGCCACCGAGGCGTGCCCCTCCGCTTCGGCCTTGGCTCCGGCGAAGGCTCCGGCTTGACCGTGGACGCCGTCCATGCCGACGGACCCCTTGGCCTCCGCCTGGGCGCCGGCGAAGGCCGAAGCCTTGCCGGATGCCTCGAAGTAGCCGGCGGTGTACTTGCCTTCGGCCGAGGCCTGGGCCAGGTACGCCTTTCCGGAGGCCGAGGCGGTGGCGTTGCCGTCCTGCAGACCGACGCCTGCCCGCCCCTCGACGCCGAGAAGGTTCACACCGGCCTTGCCGGAGACCTCGCCGCCCGCGAAGTCGCTGCGGCCCTGGGCCTCCGCCCCCCACACGCTCGCGCTTCCGGAGACGGAGGGACCCATGACGACGATGCCGGGGCCCTTGCCGGAGGTTCCCTCGCGCAGTGCCTCCCGCTGCTCAGGCGTCAGGTTCTTGTAGTCGCCCCAGGCTCTGGGGGACGTCAGCGGGTTCATCCGGTCGGTGAACTCGCGGGGTGTGTTCGCCATGGACATCTTGCCCACGTCGCTCTCGGCCGCCTCCGCAGAGAAGAACAGCCAGTCCGGGGCGCCGTCGGCCTTGCCGCCCTGGGCCTCGAACTTCTTCGCCGCGGTGTTGCCTGCCGTCTCCAATTGGGTTCGCGCGGAGTTGAGCGTCGTCTCGGCCCCGGCTTCGTCCCCGCTGTCGTGCTGCCGGATGGCCCGCTCCGCCTGGGACTGGGCCCAGCTGAGGGTTCTGGCGTAGTCGCGCAGGGCCTTCTCGGCCTCGGCCATCGAGTCGGAGCCGCGATGCCAGCGCGCCTTCTGGGGTGAGAAGTCCTTCCAGAAGGCGTCGCTGGCCTTGCCCTCCCAGCTGGGAACGCGGATGGCGCCCAAGTCGTCCCCGATGCCTTCGAGGGTCTTGGACCTGGCGCGGAGCTTGTCGGCCCGGCCAGTGAGGTCTTCGGGATTGCCCGGTATCAGCTCGCGCGGATCGCGGGTCTCGCCGAGTTGTGCCGCCATTGTGTCCCCGTTAGTAGATCGGGCCCGGCACGCCGGCCGCGGGTCCCGTGAAGTGGTTCTGCGACTGCCGCTCGGAACGCTCGTACGACGCGGCGTTGTCGTTGAGCTTGTCCGCGGCGGACTCCGCGTCATCCTTGAGCGTCTTGGTGACGGCCACGTTCCAGGTGGCCATCAGCTCCGAGAAGGCCTTGGCCGCGTCGCCGTGGCCGAAGTCGGCGCCGTTCGCGATCTCGTCGAGCTTGGCGTCGTCGCCCTTGTCCACAGCCTTCTTGATCTTTCCCGATGCCGAGCGGAGCTCGCCCGGTTCCACGCGCACGTCAGTCATGCGCACCCCGTTTCAACTCGTACCCGGGGGTGAACCGCGGTCAGTCCCTCCCCCGATGGTTGACGACCAGTCAAGCATCATCGCGACTCGGTGGCATCGGCAGCGCACAACACCACAGTCCCTGCAAGAGACATTCACACGACGGCCGTTGCACGCGCCGACAGCCACCCGGACGGCATCCGGGGAGCGAGGAGGCGGGAGAAAAGCGTCCCGGAAACCGGCTGACGGTGACCGGGACGTCTGCGTCACGACGTCCGGGCTACGACGTCTGGGCCGGAAGCCTCCCGACGGCGTCCGTGAGGAAGTCCAGCATCACGTCGAGGTTCTCGGTCGAGAGCTTCTCCTCCCGACGCCAGGTGAGCAGGTGTCCGTAGCGCACCTCGAGCGGCCACTCGCCGGCGCGCGGGTCGGAGGTCAGGAACTGGGCCAGCCCGCTGTGCAGCAACGCCCGGGCGCGCTCCTCGTCCTCGGCGACGATGTGGAACTGCTCGTCGACCTGGGGAATCCCCGTGGTGAGCGGAGTGCCCGAGGTGAGCTTGCTGTGCCAACGCCGGTGCAGGATACGGATGTCGGGAACGGGCGCGGTCAACTTCAGTGCCCACACGGGAAAGTAGTGGATCTGCTGCCGCGAGTGGTTGTCCACCCCGGACCCGATGGAGAGGGTGCTCTGGTACTCGAAGGCGCGGAAGGCGAATCCGCGGTGCGTTCCGGTGACGACGTTGCCGCCGGCCACCCCCTTCGCGACGGGCAGCGGCCCGGCGCCGGAGAACTCGTCGATGAGCCCGGGGACCCCGGGCTGGTAGGTCCATCCACGGCCCTCCGCAAGGGATCTCAGCTCGGCCCGGCCCGCCGCGGTCTCCTGCACACGCCGAGCGGAGCGCTTCTTGGACCAGGTGATCAGGGCCCCCAGCGCGACAAAAAACAGCACGTACAACAAGGCTTCCATGACGTCAGCATGCCTCCCTGTGCCGCGGTGGGCCCAGCCCCCGCGCACTCCGATACAACCTGCACCTCAGCCTCACATGCCATCACACGCGTGTTCCCTCCGTCCCATCTCCGCGTCGCGCCGGTGCTCCGGGGTTCCCTACGCTGTGCCGAGCCCAACTCCCCCGCCTGCCGGGGCCGGACGGGCGGACGTGCGGTGCCACACCACCGGAGGGGGATGTCGTGAGCGGGAACTGGACGAGCGGCCGGACCTTTGCCGAACACGGGCCGAACGGCAAGAAGTTCACGCTGGTCGTCGGCAACAAGAGGTACCCGCGACGGGTCGCGGCGCTGGTCATGGGCGGAGTGGTGGTGGTGATGGGCGGGTTCTTCGCCAGCGTCCTCGGGCTCATCTACTGGGGGAAGCAGGTGGATGCACGGAGTGCGGGCGAGGAGGCCGGTCTGGCCCAACTGGCCCGCGAGCACGGATGGTCGTACGAGCCGAGCCGGTCGGGAGTCGTGGACCGGCTGGAGGGCGTGGAGCCGTTCCCCGATGTGAGCACCGGGCTGCTGGTGTCGGACTACACGCACGGCCGGTACAAGGGGCGGGAGTTCCGGTACTTCGAGTACGAGGACGAATCGACGGGCACGGGGGCCGACAGCAGGGAGACGTCGGAGTACTACGCGGTTTTCGCCGTCTCGACACCTGGGGAGGTGCCCCGGACCGTCTTCCGCGAAGAGGGCTTCCTGGACTCGGTGTTCGGCGGCGGGAAGATCGTCGCGACCGGGGACGCGGAGTTCGACGCCGACAACCGCGTGATCGCCGAGGACCGGGCGGCGGCGAAGCAGCTCGCGGCACCGGGGCTGACCCGCTACCTCCTGCACGGGCCCGCGCTGCAGGACCGGCCGCTGCGGTTCGAGAACGGCGAGGTCCTCACCTGGCACGAGGAGCGGCTGCGCCCACGGGACGTGCTGCGCAAGCTCGACTACCTGTCCCGCGTGGTCGACCACTCACCGGCGCGCGCCTGGCAGTAGCCAAGGCCCCCCGAACACCGGCGGAACGTCCGGCGATCGGGGCCCTGGCCTGTCTCACGGAGTTCTATCCGTCGGCCTTGATGTCGTACTTGATGTCGTCGCCGTCGACGGAGGTGACCTTGACCGTCACGCCGAGGCTGCTGCCGTCGCTCGCGGTGAGCTTGCAGCGCAGCGTGGTGCCGACCTTTCCGACGAGATCCTTGGGGCAGGTGACGTCCGGCTTCGGCTGACCCGTCTGCGCGGCGAGCTTCTCGGCCACCGTGTTCGCCACCTTGTCCTTGGGCAGCTTCGCCTCCTCCGACGAACAGCCCACGAGCAGCGCACCGGCGGCTGCGGCCGCGAGGCCCCAAGTAGCAAGGGAAGACAGGGGCTTGGGCATGGGGTGGGCTCCATTCGGGGGCGCGAGGACCTCGAGGGTCGAAGAATGACGGTCGTCGGGATGATTACCTATCAGCCCGGACTGCCCGTCCGGCCGGGTCTTCACATTCCCCTACTCCCGCACGCGAACGATCTTCACGGAAGATCGAAGTCGAAGGGCAGTACGCCCTCGACCCGGCGAACAGGCCCCACCGAAGAATCCAGTCATCGACTTCCATGCCGTCTTTGCTGAACAGAAGGCGGACCGCTTCCCCGGAGCCACGTTGCGCCTGTACGGCCGCGAGTACGTCCTCCCAATAGGGAGGTCAGCGGGATCCTTATTTACGCATGGCGCACCGCCCGTGAGCAGTCAGGAACCGAAGTAGCGGGGGCAAGTCACATGCCACGCCAATCCACTGTGACTATTCCTCGCGCACGCTGTCGATCTGATCGGTCAGACAGGCGAGGTAGAGGCTGATGGCGTCAGAGGGATTTCGAACCGGCCGGCCGGCCAGGCGTGTGATCTTGTCCAGTCGGTAGAGGAGCGTGTTGCGGTGGATGTGGAGCAGTTCCGAGGCACGGATCAGATTGAATCCGCCCTCGACCCATGCCATCAGGGTGGCGCGGAGCGTGTGCCAGTCCCGCTGGGCGGGCAGGCGGCCCAGCGTGATCTCCCGGAAACGCCTGCGCGGGTAGTGCCCCTCTGACGTGAGCAGCTGTTGGAGACGCATCTCCTCGATCGGGAAGACTGCACCACTGCCGGTGCGGGGGCCGATGCGTAGTGCGGTGGCTGCGTCCTGATAGGAGTCGTGCAGCCCGCGAAAGCCGGACGTGACCGCACTGATGCCCACCTGCGCAGTGAGTGCCGCCTGGTTCTCCAAGTTTTCGCACAGGGTCTCTGCGCGTTGAGTGAGCAAGTCGATCGCGTCGCTGCGTGTCCGGTCCTGGGGCATGGAGTGCAGGATGACGATGCGGCCGGAGGTGAGCTCGACAGTCACGTCCTGTACGGCGTCGAAGACTTCTCTGACGATGCGCAGCGGGCGTACCGGCCCCAGCTCCGCACTTGCCTCTGATATTGGATCGAACTTCGCGAGCAGCACCGCACGTCTGATGTCGGGGTCGAAGCCGAGTTCTGCTGCGCGCAGTTCGAGGGCTTCGGGTTCCATCACCTCGGGATCGAAGAACACGATGTCGCGGAGCAGATCTTGCATCGCGTGCTCCCTGAGCATGCGCGATTTTATGATCACTGCCTGCTCGAGGAGGATTTCCGTCTGGCGCCGTACGACCAGGCCGAATTGACGGACGCGGCGGGGAGATCCGGCGATGGCCACGGTGCCGATGGCGGTCCCGTCGATGACGAGCGGAAGAGTGATCCCTGGTCGGACACCCTTCAGGCGCTTGGCTTGCTCGGCGGTGTGCCATGCCGGCGCCTGGGTTCGGAGCACCTCCTTTGACGCCTCGTGGACGCTGCCGACACGCAACGGGTCTCCAGCTCCGATGACGGTGCCGTCGCGGTCGGTGATCAAGACCTGGAAGCCGACGACGCTGCCCGTCTCGCTGGCGATTTCCTGAGCGAGTTCGGCCGTCAGGACCGGCGTCCTGCTGCGCTCAACCATCGGCTCACTCTCCGTTTTGCAGTGTTGGATGGAAAGTACAAATGTGCCGGGGTAAGCCTGCACCGGCTTCGGACGAATCGTACGGTGACGAATTCGTTTGACGTGCCTAGCGTCTCCAAGAACCGTCGGCCGATCCGGCGGAAGCGGCCTGTTGTCCGCAATGGAAGAGCTTTCCGTTCGGTAATGGCGTCGTCGAAAGAATGATCAGGAGACGACTATGGCGAGGTCCCTGGAAAACGTCCGGCCTTCACGAACCCATTGGCTGATCACTATGTACGCCGGCGGTGGGGAGTTCTGCGACGGATTCATCCTCAGCATCATCGGTGTCGCCCTTCCCCTCATCACGGTGTCGTTCGGTATGGACTCGACCCAAGCCGGACTTCTGGGAGCAGCGGCGCTGATCGGGATGGTATTCGGCGGTTTGATCTTCGGCTATGTGACCGACAAGATCGGGCGGCAGAAGGTCTATCTGGCCGACCTTGCAGCATTTGTCGTGCTCTCGGTCCTGCAGTTCTTCGCAACCGATCCGTGGCAGTTGATCGTGCTCCGGTTCGCGATGGGCATCGCCATCGGCGCGGACTTTGCCATCGCGGGCACCATCGCCTCGGAGTTCGCCCCGCAGAAGTCGCGCGGGCCGTTGATGGTCGTGGTGGTCACGATGTGGTCCCTCGGTGCTGCCACAGCATACGGCGTCGGGTGGGCCATGCTCTCTCTCGGACCGGAGGGATGGCGCTGGATGCTCGCCAGCAGCGCTGTACCCGCGGCGCTCATCCTTCTGCTGCGCATCGGCACACCTGAGTCCCCGCGATGGTTGCTGAAGAAGGGGCGCACGGACGAAGCCAAGGCGGTGCTGACCCAGATGCTGGGCCCGGACGCCGACCTGGCCGACGTTGCCGAAGATCCCGGGGTCACGGTGCGCTACCTGGACGTCTTCAGGGGTCCCTACCTGCGCCGGACGATCTTCGTCGCGTTGTTCTGGGCCTGCCAGCTCCTTCCCCTCTACGCGATCAACACCTACGAGCCGGCAATCCTGGGTTCGTTCGGCCTTTCTCACGGCTCCGGGACGTACGTCGGATCCATGGTCATCCAGATTTTCTTCGTACTCGGTTCTCTGTCGGGCATGCTCATGGTGAACCGCGGTCGGAGGCCACTGCTGCTGTGGAGTTTCGGCATATCCGCCATACCACTGCTCGTTCTGAGTCTTCTGTCGTCCCCACCGGCAATGCTCGTCATCGTGCTCTTCGCCGTATACGCGGTCGCGTCGATGTCCAGCCAGTGCATGCAAGTTCTCTATCCGTCCGAGCTGTTCCCCACCGGTGTGCGGGCGACCGCAAACGGTGTGGCCACCGCATTCAGCCGGGTCGGCGCCATGATCGGCACCTACGGTGCGCCGATCCTGCTGGCCTACAGCACAAGTGCGGCGATGTTCGTCGGAGCGGGAATAGCCATCCTCGGCTGCATCACGTCGTTCTTCCTCGCTCCCGAGACCAACGGAATGACGCTCAACGAGGCAAGCGCCTCTGTGCACCACCCTCGCACCGGCCGTTCCCCGGCCGAATCACCGGCGATGCTGGAGGAGACGCAGTGAGCCGTATCGAGAATGTCACCGTGATCGGGGGAGGCTTGATCGGTCTCTTGTGCGCCCACTATCTGCGCGCATCCGGACTCGAGGTGACATTGCTGGAACGCGATCGCGTGGGCAGCGGCGCGGCGCGGGGCAACGCAGGGGGCGTTTGCCCCGACCTCGTCGAGCCGCTCCCCGCGCCGGGCGTGATCGGCTCAGCGGTCAGGCGCCTGCACCGCCCCGACAGCGCCCTTTACATTCGCCCTCAGCTGAGCGCCGATCTCATGCGGTTCCTTTTCGGGTTCCGTCGGCACGCCACCAGGTCCCAGCACCAAGCCGGCGCCTCGGCCCTCGCCGACTTGGCCGTCAACGCCTTCGAGCTGTTCGAAGGGCTCGAAGGTGCCGGAGTGCGGACGCAGGTCAACAAGGACGGCTTCCTCTATGCATTCGCGTCGCGCACCTCGGCGCAGATGGCGCTGCGGGGCTTCACCGAACTGGGAGCACCGGTGGAGCGGGAGATCCTGGGCCCGGGTGAACTGGCCGAGATCGAACCCAGTCTGTCGGCGAGTGCTCGAGCCGGATTCCTCGTCCAGCGTCAGTGGTCCCTCCATCCAGGCCTGTTCGTCGACAGCATGGAGCAACAGCTCCGTGACTCGGGGGTGACGATCCTCGAGGGGGCCCGGGTGACGTCAACTGAGGAAGCGCACGGGCAGGTTCGTGTCCACAGTTCGGCAGGCAGCATCACCAGCGACGCTGTCGTGGTGGCCGCCGGGGTCTGGACCAGGGAGATCTGCCGCCGGACCGGGATCGATCTGAATCTGTTCCCCGGCAAGGGCTACAGCTTCTCGGTGCCCATCGAACGCACCCCGCGCCGTCTCGTGCACCTCGGGGACGCCCACGTGATGATCAACCCGATGCCCGACAGAATCCGCGTTGCGGGAACGATGGAGTTCGACCGGAACCACGACCGCTTCAACCCCCGTCGCGTGCGGGCGATCACCGCGGCAGCTCGCCCGTACTTCAAAGGCGTGAAGTGGGAACACCTCGAAAATGAATGGGTGGGACCACGACCCATGACGCCCGACGGACTACCCGCGATCGGACGGCTGCCCGGACGCGACCGCACCTACATCGCGGCGGGGCACAACATGCTGGGACTGATGCTTGCACCCTCAACGGGTGTCATGATCACCGACCTCCTCACGCTGGGCGAATCGACGCTCGCGAAGCCCTTCGCACCAGAGCGCATTGCGCGACGGACAAAGCACTACATCCGGTAACGATCAGCATGCCTCGGAGCGAGGATGCAGAAATTCAACCTCGAAGGAGCACCAATGGACTTGAGCGAGCGGTTCGAATGGGAAGGACGTCGGATTGCGTGGGGACGGGCGGGCTCCGGACCGGCGGTTGTGTTCTGCCATGGAACCCCCTTCTCGTCGGCGCTCTGGAAGCCCTTCGCGGATGCGTTGAGCCGTGACTTCACGGTGTATCTCTGGGACATGCCCGGTTACGGACAGTCGTCCAAGCACGAGGGGCATCCGGTCGACTTCGGGACTCAAGCTGAGGCGTTTGCCGCACTGATGGCGCACTGGCAGTTGGACCGTCCACATGTGATCGCGCATGATTTCGGAGGTGCGGTGTCACTGCGCGCTCATCTCTTCGGGCGTCTCAACTACTCCTCGCTCATGCTGGTGGACGTCGTCGCCATCCCCCCGAGCGGCTCCCCCTTCTTCCAATTCGTGCACGACAATCCCGAACTCCTGGGTCAACTGCCCGCATACATCCACGAAGCGATCGTCCGCAGCTACATCAGCAACGCCAGCCATCAAGGTCTACGCGATGACACTCTCGATGAGCTCGCAGAACCGTGGACGGGTGAGGTCGGGCAGCCGGCCTTCTACCGGCAGATCGCCGAATACGACGAGCAGTTCCTTCACGAGAACGAGAAGCGCCTCGACAACCTCACCATTCCGGTGCGCGTCGTCTGGGGAACCCAAGACTCCTGGATTCCTCCCGAGATCGCGCACCGCCTGCACGCCCTCATCACGGAATCAACCCTTGCCCTGGTCCCGGACGCCGGGCATCTCATCCATTACGACGAACCGGCGGCCCTCATGGACGAGATCCGCGCTTGGCTGGACATCCAACGCGTCAACTGAGACCTCGTCGGCCAGGATGCCGGGGGTTGCGCACGAGGGCGACCGGACGCATCGCTCACGCAGAGCCTCCCGAAACGACGAAGCGCCCGGACCGATCACTCGGTCCGGGCGCTTCTCGCAGGTCAGAGCCGCACAAAGGGCTTCAGACGGTAGGCCGTGAGGGACTCGAACCCTCAACCAATGGATTAAAAGTCCACTGCTCTGCCAATTGAGCTAACGGCCCGCCCCCGCAGCATAGCCCGGCAGGCCGCCGGGCTTCGAAGGCATTGGCCTTCGTGCTGGGGAGGTGTCAGAAGGCCGTCATCCGTTGCGCTTCCAGCGCGGCTTGTCGGTGCGGCGGTCGAACTGGCGGCCGCCACCGCGGTGATCGTCACGGCGGCCGTACGGGCGCCTGTCGTCGTGGGCACGGGCGTCCCGGCCGTACGAGGAAGAGGGGCGGCGGTCGTCGCGGCGGAAGCCGTTGCGATCGCCGTCGCGGCGCTCGCGGTTGTACGCGGGGCGGGCCTCGCGGCCGTCACGGGGACGGTCCCGGTCCCTGTCGCGGTCCCGTCCGCGGTTGTAGGCCGGACGCCCACCGTCACGCCGGTCGCGGTCGCCGCCGCGCTCGTCGCGCTTCCCGTCCCGGCGCTGCTCGCGCTGGTCCCGCTGCTCACGGTCGCGCTGCTCGCGCTCCTCGCGGCGCTGCTCCCGGCGCAGCTCTCGCTGCACCTCGGCCTCGACCTCCGCGGTCAGAGCCGCCGAGGCCTCGGCGACGGCGGCCTCCGGGTCGTCCCCGCGCTCGCGCGCCGCGCGTGCCGTCAACCGCTCGGACTCCTCGCGGAGTTCGGTCGCGCGCCGCTGCGCACGCTCCAGCTGCCTGCTGAGCTTGGCGACCTCGCGCTCGGCCTGCTTGGCGGCGTTCGCCGTCGAGTCGGCCTGCACCTCGGTCAGCGAACGCGCACCCGTGATCCGCGTCACTTCCTCGTCGAAGACGTCGCCCCGCCCGATGATGTGCCGCGAGGCGTCGACGCCCGCGTCCTCCATCAGCCGGAAGATCTGCCGCCGCTGGTGCGGCAGCGCCAGCGAGACGACGGTGCCGGACAGCCCCGCCCTGGCGGTACGACCGGAGCGGTGCAGGTAGTCCTTGTGGTCGCCGGCCGGGTCGACGTTCAGCACCAGGTCGATGTTGTCGACGTGGATGCCGCGGGCCGCCACGTCCGTCGCGACCAGCACGTTGACCTTGCCGTCCTTGAAGTCGGCCATGGTGCGCGTCCGGGCGCCCTGCGTCATTCCGCCGTGCAGCGCCTCGGCGCCCACGCCGCCCTCGCGCAGCTGCTCGGCAACGCGGTCGGCGCCGAGCTGCGTCCGCACGAAGATGATCGTGCGGCCCTTGCGCGAGGCGATCGCGTTGGTCACGGGCGCCTTGTCACGCGGCTTCACCACGAGCACGTGGTGGCTCATGGTCGTGACCGCGCCCTGGGCGGCGTCGACCTCGTGCACCACGGGCGTGTCCAGGTACCGCCTGACGAGCGTGTCGATCTCCTTCTCCATGGTGGCGGAGAAGAGCATCCGCTGCCCGCCCTGGGGCAGTTGGTCCATCAGCTCGGTGACCTCGGGCATGAAGCCCAGGTCGGACATCTGGTCGGCCTCGTCGAGCACGGCCACCTCGACGTCCTCGAGAGAGCAGGAACCGCGCCCGATCAGGTCGCGCAGGCGGCCGGGGGTGGCGACGAGGATGTCCACGCCGCGTTCCAGAGCCGTGATCTGGTTCGCCATGGACGTGCCACCGCAGACGACCTTGAGCTTCAGGCCGAGCACGTCACCGTACGGCTGGAGCGCGTCGGAGACCTGCATGGCCAGCTCGCGCGTGGGCGTGAGGATGACGGCGCGGGGGCGCTTGCGCTCAGTGCGGCCGCCGGCCAGGCGGTTCAGCAGCGGCAGCCCGAAGGAGAGGGTCTTGCCGGAGCCGGTGCGGCCACGGCCGAGGATGTCCTTGCCCCGCAGCGCGTCCGGGATGGTCGCGGCCTGGATGGGAAAGGGGATGGTCACGCCGTTCTGCGCGAGCTTGCGCACCACGGGCTCGGGGAGCCCGAGATCGGCGAAGGTGACGGTGTCCTCGTCCTGAGGCAGGACAGCGTCGATCGAGGCAACAGACATGCGAAGTGCGAACCTTCCGGAGTTCAGCAGCACGCGCTCAGACTCCGTGAATTCGCAAACGACCGCCTCTATGCGGTCAGCCACGGCTGAGAGAAACGCGCCACGCGGCGCGCTCTGCAAGGGCGCCGGGCAAATGGGATCAAACGATCAACCAGCATACGCACCCCGCAGGGCGCTGCGCAAATGAGATCACGAGGGCTGCGCGGGCGCTCGGGAGGAGACTATCGGCTGGTCGGCGACGTCGGGGCCTCCGACGGGGGCCGCGACTGGGTGGGAGTGGGCTTCGGCACACTCGGCTTCGGCGGCGAGGGCGGCTTCGGACGCGGAGGGCGAGGGGACGCCGGGGAGTCCGGGGCCTTCGGGGTGTCACGCGAACTGTCGTGCCCCGCACCGGACTTGCCGCTCCCGTTCTTGCGGTGCCGCTTGCCGCCGTCCTCCGCCCGGCGCTTGCCGCCGCCGTCCTTCCCGTCGGCGTCGCGGCCGTGGCGTGCCCGGTGGGAGCCGTGCGCGCGCCGGGCGTCCTCGCCGCCGCGCGCGCCCTCACCGTGCCGCAGCACGCTGCCCGAGAATCCGCCCTCGGGCACCTCGCCCCCCGCGCCCGCGTCAGAGGAGGAGCCTCCGCCTCGCCGCTCGTCGCTGCCTCCACCCGCGTCCCCGTGCACCGTCATGCATCCCTGCAGCAGGGCCAGCAGCAGCACTCCGGCGACCGTACGAGCGGCACGCTCGCCAACTCCCGTCAGCCGGACGGGACTTGGCCGGTAAAGGGCGGCCCGGGAACGGAACGGGGAAGTGGACGAGCGCACGGGGGAACCTCCAGGCGCCGGAAACGGGAGCGGCGAGCCCTCTGCTCAACTGCCGCCGTGCGCAACAGGTCACGCCAACACGGCGCGTGCCAGGGCGAGTCCGGCGAACACGGCACCCAGACCGACCAGCACGGACAGCAGGGCGTTCGCCGATGCCAGCCCCCCGCGGCCCCGTTCGGCCAGCCGCAGCGTCTCGTAGGAGAACGTCGAGTACGTCGTCAGCGCCCCGCACAGCCCCGTGCCCAGGAACGCCATGATCCGCGAACCGGCAGCTCCGGAGGCCACGGCGCCCGTCAGCAGGCCCAGCATCAGACAACCGACGGCGTTGACCGTGAAGGTGCCCCAGGGGAAGACCGATTCGCGCCGCGCCTGTACGGCCCGGTCCGTCAGATACCGCAGCGGGGCGCCCACCATGCCGCCCACGGCCACCAGCACCCATGTCACCGCCCACGCACCTCCAGCAGCGCACGCGTGGCCGCCGCACCGGCCCAGACCGCGGCCAGCGCCCCCAGCAGCGTCCCGCCGAGATACGCGCCGGCGATCGGCACCGCGTGCGGCCCCGCCCGGAGCAGATGCGAGGCGTCGACCGCGTAGGTCGAGAAGGTGGTGAAGCCCCCGAGCACGCCGACGCCCAGGAACGGCCTCAGCAGCGCCGGCGCACGGGCGTCGCGACCGCCCTCGCCGACCAGGGCCATCAGCACGCCGATCAGGGCACAGCCCGAGAGGTTGACGACGAAGATCCCCCACGGGAACCCCGTGGCGCCGCGGGCCGGAAGCCACAGGGCGAGCGCGTGACGGCCGAGGGAGCCCAGAGCGCCCCCCGCGCCGATGACGGCGAGCACCACCAGCCCGTGACGGCCCGCGGCCTCGGCCCGCTGAGCCGGTACGTGCAGGTCGACGTCGGGATCGACGGCCTCCTGCCACGGCGGCGGACCGGCGGAGAGGGGCCGGCCGCAGTCTTCCGGGCCGCGCGGTCCTCCCGCCGGGTCCCCGTCCGGCCCGCCCTCTGCGCTCACCCGTACCCCAGCTCGTGCAGCCGCTCGTCGTCGATGCCGAAGTGGTGCGCGATCTCGTGGACGACGGTCACCTCGACCTCGGAGACGACACCGTCACGGCCGCCGTCCTCACCGCCCACCATGCGCAGCGTCGGGCCCCTGTAGACCGTGATCCGGTCCGGCAGCACGCCCGCGTACCACTCGCCCCGCTCCGTCAGCGGCGTGCCCTCGTAGAGGCCGAGCAGCTCCGGGTCCTCCGCCGGTGGCTCGTCCTCGACGAAGACCGCGACGTTGTCCATCAGCCGCGTCAGCTCGGGCGGAATGCGGTCGAGCGCCTCGGCCACCAGCTCCTCGAAGTCCTCGCGCGTCATCTCCAGCACCCGGCCATTGTCGGCCACCGCAGCTCCGCCGTGCACGGCCGGTACCGGCAGCTCGCATAGGTGCGCTGCCCGACGGGCATAGGGGGCCTCATGGGCCGCGATGCCAGGAAGCCCCGTAAACCGCTCTCTCTGCCGCAATGGGTACGCAAACCGTCCGTCCCGAACCCCGTGTCCCTCCTGCGTAATCGCCTCTTCCGCCCTCGGGAGGCCGGCGGCACCCGGAGCGCCCGCGCGGCACGTGCCGCGTCCCCGTACACGCTCGGCCTCGGACCGGCCCCGCGCCCGTACGTACGTGCCCTCGGACTCGTCGCGACCACCCTCGCCGGCGCCTGGCTGGGACTGCTCATCGTCGGCGGCATCGACGCGCCCGTGGGCCCCATGGACACGAAGATGGCGCTGCGGCCCTCCCTCACGGGCGGCACCAAGGTCAACGTCTCGCCGCTCGGCGCCCTGGAGCTGCGCAGCCACGCGGCTCCGCTCCGCCTCGACGTCGATGTCGACCAGCTGGACCAGCAGCGGGCCTCCGCCCTCGTCGACCATCCGGAACGGCTCGAAGGGCTGGAGAGCGAGATCACCTCCGACGTGCAGAAGGGCACGGGTGACCTCGCGCTGCGCTCCGCCGTCGCCGTGGTCGTCGGGGCCGGGGTGCTGGGGCTCGCCGTTTACCGGCGTCCCCGCCGTGCCCTCGCGGCGAGCGGTCTCGCGCTCGCGCTGCTGGCGGTCTCCGGGGCGGCGGCCTACGCGACGTGGAACCCGAAGTCCGTGCTCGAACCGAAGTTCTCCGGGCTGCTGGCCAGCGCGCCCTCCGTCGTCGGCAACGCGCGCAGCATCGTCACCGACTTCGACATCTACCAGCGGGAGTTGGCGCGTCTCGTCACCAATGTGACCAAGCTCTACGAGGCGACCTCCACCCTCCCCGCCTACGAGCCGGACCCCTCCACGACCCGCGTCCTCCACGTCTCGGACATCCACCTCAACCCGGCCGCCTGGCAGATCATCAAGTCGCTCGTCGAGCAGTACGAGATCGACGCGATCATCGACACGGGCGACACGATGGACCACGGCACCTCCGCCGAGAACGGCTTCCTCGAACCCGTGACGGACCTGGGCGCCCCGTACATCTGGGTGCGCGGCAACCACGACTCGGCCGAGACGCAGAAGGCGTTCGAGAAGCTCGCGAAGAAGAAGGACAGCAACGTCCACGTCCTCGACGACGGTGTGCCGCTCAACGTCGCCGGGCTGCGCCTCGCCGGCTGGGGCGACCCGCAGTTCACGCCGGACCGTTCCGTCAAGCCGCAGGGCGACCCGCGCGAACGCAAGGAGGGACGGCGCCTGGCCCTGGCGCTGCGCGCCCAGAAGGCCGCGGACACTCCGGTCGACATCGCCGTCTCCCACAACCCCGTCCTGGTCAAGCAGACCGACGGTCTCGTGCCGCTCGCTCTCGCCGGACACACCCACCAGCGCACCCAGGAGCGGCTGCCGCGGCACACCCGGCTGATGATCGAGGGCTCGACGGGCGGCGGCGGCCTGCGCGCGGTGGAGAAGGAGAAACCGCAGAAGGTCTCCGCCTCCGTCCTCTACCTGGGCCGGGACGACGGCAAGCTGCAGGCCTGGGACGAGATCACCCTCGGCGGGCTGGGCCTGACCACCGCGGAGGTCACCCGCCACCTCGCGGAGGACAAGGTGGACCCCCGGCGCTCGCCCTCGCCCTCACCGGGATCCAGCTCGCCGGGCTCCGGTCCGGACTCGGGTTCGCCCGGCCCCACGTTCAGCTCCCCCGGGCCCACGCCGGCGGCGTCCCCGGCGAACTCCCCGTAACCGTTTTGGCGAACGCTCCGCTATCCCATATGCTTCTCACGTCCCCGACGCGCTGACTCAGCGAAGCGCTCAGGTGGGCCATCAGCCCTCATCGTCTAGTGGCCCAGGACGCCGCCCTTTCAAGGCGGTAGCACGGGTTCGAATCCCGTTGGGGGCACGCACCACCCTGTGCGAGACTGGTGCTCGCGCGATGCTTGGTCCTGTGGAGCAGTTTGGAGTGCTCGCCACCCTGTCAAGGTGGAGGCCGCGGGTTCAAATCCCGTCAGGACCGCTCCCTCGGGTCGCTTCGCCTCCTGAGGGCCATCCCGACCGGGGGCTTCGCCCCTGGATCCCGGGCTGGGTAGCTCAGTTGGTACGAGCGTCCGCCTGAAAAGCGGAAGGTCGCCGGTTCGACCCCGGCCCCAGCCACAACGGTGAACAGCGAGAACGCCCCCTCCGGTCACCGGAGGGGGCGTTTTACTGCCTGTGACATCACCTGCTGACATCGGCCGCTCGCCGAACCGGTAACAGTCGTGCGCAGTCGATCAGCTGAAGGCCCACGAGACGACGCAACCGGCGTCCAGGCGGAAGGTCGCCGGGTCGACCCCGGTCCCGGTCCGCGCCAGTTGACCTGCACTCTGGGCGGCTGGGCCTGAGCCGGGAGAACTAGCATGGCGTGGTGGCAGTGGACCTCTTCGCCGGCATCCCCGTCCGTCACTACTCCCGGGCAGCGGCCTGGTACGAGCAACTCCTCGGCACTCCGCCTTCGTTCGTGCCCGACGACACCGAGGCGGTATGGGAACTCGCCGACCACCGGTTCCTGGTCATCGAGGTGCGGCCCGAGCATGCCGGTCATGCCATGCACACCGTCTTCGTCGACGACTTCGACGACCGCATCGCCCAGATCTCGGAGAGGGGCCTGGAGCCCGTCGCGCGTGAGACCTACGACAACGGGGTCCGCAAGGCCGTCTTCCGCGACCCGGACGGCAACGAGATCGGCTTCGGCGGCGGGCCGGCCCACCTCTGAAGCGGTGCTGGGACTGCTGGGATGAGACTGCTGGGTGACATCCGTGGGACTGCCTACGGCCCTTCTAGACTCCCTCGATGGACAACGTGAGCTGCACCCAGTGCGACACCGACGGTCTCGAGCCGGGCTTCATCGAGGATTCCGGAGAACACTCCCGGGGGTACGCGCGATGGATCGCCGGTCCGCTGGAGCGCGGCATTTTCGGCGGCGCCAAGCGCATGGGCCGCCAGCGCTGGCAGATCGAGGCTCACCGCTGCCCCAACTGCGGGCACTTGGAGCTCTTCGTACGCCAACCTGCGTGATGACAACTGCGGTTCTGGCGGTCCTTACGGCCCCGACGCGCCCGTACGCAGCCGGCAACTGATGCGCATGGCGGACGAGTTTCCTGCCGGGCGGTGAGCATCACGGCCGCGCATGGGTGCGGGCAATCTCCTTGAGCGCCATCCGGGCCTCTGGCGTACCGGCGGTGGTCCGCCAGTACGGGTGGTCGGCGATGCGCCGGGACAGCTGCTGCAGGCGCCGCCTGTGTTCGGTCGTGCCGTGGCTGGACGCGGCGTTCGCGAGCCGCCAGTACGTGGTGTACCAGGCCGTCTGGGCCTCCAGAAGATCGCGAGGGAAGGCGTTGGCATCCATACCCCGAGTAGATCGTATGTTCGATTTCTGGGGCAACCAGGCACGCCGCGTTTTCGCGTCGGGTCCCCACCGAACTGCGTCGGATTCCCGCCGGCTTGACGACGGGGACCCGACGGCCGTACGTCGGTGAGACGGGCGCCCCCTGTTCAGGGCGCGCGCCCCAGTTCCGGGTTCTCCCAGTTCCGGGCCCTCCCAGTTCCCTGACTCCCCCCGGGGACCTCAGCGGGTGCGTGCGGCGTTGATGGCGGCCACCGCTCCGCGGGCGTCGCCGACATTGGCGAAGTCGACGGCGACGAAGTTCACGGGCCTGCCACGTTCGGCCCCGCAGCGGCGGGCGCGGTCCCGCACGAAGTCCTTCGCGTTGACCTGGCCGGCGTCGAGGCGGCTGCCGCCCGCGTCCGTGATGAAGTGGTTGAGCAGGAAGAGCCGCTTGCCGGTACCACCGCGGTTGGGTGCGCAGCTCATCTTCCGGGGATCACGGAAGTCGTACGGGGTCTCCATTCCGTACCGGTAGAAGCCGCGATACCAGGCGGCGGGCCCTCCCGAACCCTCCGAGAAGACCACCAGACGCTTGTTGTCGGCGACCATGTCGCCCAGCGTCGGCCACGGGGTCTTCGGGTCGCGGTCCGGGGTGAACAGCAGGTCCTGCAGACCCGCCTTGCGGAACGCGGAGGCCGTCTGATCGCCGGTGATGCCGCTCTGGACGATCAGCGTGACCACCTCCCCCGGGTGCTGGTCCATCCATGTGCGGATCTCACGCAACGTGTCGACGAGCGGAACCGCGCCGGCGCGGCAGACCGCGTGGCACAGCCATGGACCGGGCCGGGCGGGGCCGGTCCTGTCGATGAGATCCGCGACCTTCCCCCGCATGCGGGGTGCGAAGTCGGACACCTTCAGCCGCTCGGCGACCTGTTCGGAGCGTTCCCAGAGGTGGGTGTCGACGAGCAGCGCGCGGGCGCCGTCGTCCAGCTGGGTCCTGATGTCGCCGTCCTGGAGAGGGCTGATGAACCGGTCGGCGGTCGAGGACATCGAATTGTGCGTCGTCAGATAGGCGGCCTCGTCGTAGCGGAGGCCGCACATCTCGGCCGATCCGTTGCAGTACGTCCTCTCCGGGCCGCCTGCCGCGCTGGGGGCGAACACGACGCCGAGCACGACCGAAGCCGCCAGGGCGACCGAGGAGATGCCCACCAGACGTGTGCGCGTACGCCGGGTCATCGCGACCAGGGCACGGCGCAGGGCCCGGTGGCGCTCCCGTACGTAGGTCGCGGTCACCAGCAGCGCGCCGGCGGCGAACGGCACGACGGCCGCCGACAGTCCCGCGGTGGTGAAGGTGGCGAGGGCGTTGCGCTCCAGGTCCTCCACCAGACCGGCCAGCGACGCCGGCCACGTCGCGGGAGCCTGCCAGAGCAGGTCGTCGGCACCCCGGCGCACCGCCCAGAACAGAGCCGCCGGCAGGGCGCCGCCCACGGCGAGGATCCAGCCGACGGTACGCAGCCGGCGTGTCCGCCGCCCCGGAGGTCCGGACACCCAGAGGAAGACGACGGCGAGACCTCCGACGACGACGGACAGCGTCTGCGCCGGACCCTGCATGAAGCGGGTGGCGTCGCGTGCCGACTCCAGGGCGCCCGTCTCGAAGCCCGCGCCTTTCAGGTCCCGTACGGCGTTCCAGCGGCCGCCGTCGGCCATGCGGAGCAGGTCCCTCCGGCTCTCCTCCCCGCTGCCGGCCTTGCTGCCGGGCAGATGCGGCCCGGCGGCCGCCAGGGCCGTGCCCGCGTCACCCACCGCGAGCGCCCCCTCGACCTGCGGTCGCAGCGAGGCACGCTCCTTCGAAGGCACGCCGGAGAGCAAGGCCGAACTCACCGTGTCCACCGCGCGGTCGCTGAGCTCCACCTTGGGCAGGTCGGCCGGTTTGCGGCCCTCCGCGATCCTGTCGAGGGCCTTGTCCAGGCGGGCGAGCGCTGCCGACACGTCCGACTCCGGCGAGGCTCGTTGCCCGGAGGCCAGATCGCCCAGGTACACCTGCGCGAGCTCGCCGACGTTCGCGAGGACCGGTCGCAGGTTCACCGACACACCCAGGGTGTCGGAGTCGCCACGGAAGTAGCCGACCAGGGCGGCGATCTGCTCGTCCGTCAGCTGCCGGACCGTGGCCGGGGGCAGCACGGTCTTCAGGTTGGCCGTCACCACGGATTCCGGGACGGGCAGCCGGGACAGCAGGCTCTTGGTGACGGGGTGCGAGCGAGGGTCCACGAGGACCTTGTCGTACAGCCGGTCGTACGCACGCTCGTCGTCCAGCACGCCCTGGTAGTAACCGCGCTCCAGCACCGTGGCGCGCAGCGTCGCAGCACCGACGAGGGCCGCGACGCACACGACTGCCACCACGCATGCCAGCACCCGTACGGGCCTCACCCAGCGCGCGTGCCGCCACGCCGCGGGGTGAGCACGACGCAGGAACTCGCTGCGCACGGCGCCAGACGCGGCCATCGTCCGCCCTCCAGCTCTCCGGGTCCGGTCCGGGTCGCGAGCGCCCCGTGGTGCAGGGGCCCGGCCTGGCTGCGTTCCCGAATCCGGACGCCCCCATGCCGATTCCCACTCGACAGCGGTACGGGGAAGCTCGACAGCGGTACGGGGAAGCTCGACAGCGGTACGGGGGAAGGTGGCGGGCGCGGCCACACAGGTGCAGGAAGACGGCACGGCCTCGGCAGACCGGGGGCGGCCTCGGCAGAACCGTGCCCCCTTCGCCGCGTGCCACGGGTGCCACCGAGACGGCGTGCGGCGGGGGGGCAGCGTGCGCCGTCTGACTCGTCACGCCGGTTTATGCGCTCCGCGCGTGCGACCACCCCGTCACGCCCTACCGGCCTGCTCTTCTCGCTTGTTTAGATCATTCTGCGCGCCCGGGTTCGCCCCTCGACGATCCGCCCGAACCGTCCTCGATCAACGTGCCACGGCCCTCGGCCCACACGCCGCGCCCCAACTGACGACGACCACGAGACCGAACTCCGCGAGAACCGAACCCCGGGTGCAGCCCTTGCCGGGCCGGCATCCCCGAGAGGCGCGGCCGATCACCACTCGCCTGCCATTCCCCGTACCGACGCAGCCGGAGTCCTGGAGAACGTCCAGCTCGGCCGGGCTGCGGACCGACCGTGTGGAGTACGCACCATGAGCACGTCCACCAACGTCACCGCCGGGTTCTCACCGCCCCGCGCTCCCGGACCCCCCGGTGCCATGCCGAGCCGGCGGCTGGGAGCCGTCCCCGGACTGACGTACAGGCCCGCCGCACCGGCCGACCCGGAGAAGGTGGCGGAGATCGACCGGCGGCTGAAGGACTGGGCACGAGAGCTGGACCTGTTCCCAGCGGAATGGACGGGGGACTTCACACAGTTCCGGTTCGGCCGGGCCGTGGTCCTCCAGCATCCCGGGGCGGCGGATCTCGAACGCCTCACCGTCGCCGGCAAGTTGCTGCTGGCCGAGAACATGGTCGACAGCTGCTACTGCGAGGAGGACGAAGGCAGGGGCGGCGCGCACCGCGGCCTGGGCGGCCGGCTCGTCGTGGCCCAGTCGGCCCTCGACCCGTTCCACGGCCCGCCCGAACAGGAGGAGGAGTGGCGCCGGGGAGTGCGGGCCGACGGACCGCTGCGCTCGTACCACTGTGCCGTGAAGGACTACGCGGCCATCGCCACACCGAGCCAGACCGACCGGTTCGTGCACGACATCGCCAGGCTGCACCTGGGCTATCTGGCCGAGGCCTCCTGGGCGGAGACCCGCCATGTTCCGCAGATCTGGGAGTACTTGGTGATGCGGCAGTTCAACAACTTCCGTCCTTGCCTGTCCATCGTCGATGCCGTCGACGGCTACGAACTGCCCGAACCGCTCTACGCCCGGCCCGAGATCCAGCGGATCACGGCCCTCGCCTGCAACGCGACGACGATCGTCAACGATCTGTACTCCTTCACCAAGGAGCTGGCGAGCGACCCGGCGCACCTGAACCTGCCCCAGGTGGTCGCAGCGAACGACAAACGCGGTCTCAAGGCCGCCTATCTGAAGAGTGTCGAGATCCACAACCAGGTGATGGAGGCGTTCGAGACGGAGTCCGCGCTGGCCTCCGCGACGTCGCCCCTCATCGAGAGGTACGCCCGCAGCCTGGCGGCCTGGGTGTCCGGCAACCACGAATGGCACGCCACCAACACCGACCGATACAGCCTGCCCAACTACTGGTGATCAGAGCCCACTTGACCGACCGGACGCACTTCTACGCACTACGGCAAGGAGCCATCGTTGGCCACCTCTCACACCGGCACCACCTTCGCGACGGTGCCGAATCAGTCCACGTACCAGTCCCGTGTCGCGGACTACTGGAACGCCGAAGAGAACCCGGTCAACCTCGAACTCGGAAAGGTCGACGACCTCTACCACCATCACTACGGCGTGGGGGAGGCGGACCGGTCGGTGCTGGACGAGCCCGACCCCGACAAACGGAACGAGCGGATCACCCACGAACTGCACCGGCTGGAACACGCCCAGGCCGAGCTGCTCGCCTCCCATCTCGGTGAACTCTCCCCCGCCGACCGCGTCTTCGACGCCGGCTGCGGACGTGGGGGAGGCAGCGTGGTGGCGAACCTGCGGTACGGCTGCCACGCCGACGGGGTCACGCTCTCCACCAAGCAGGCCGACTTCGCCAACGAGCAGGCACGTACGCGCGGCATCGGCGGCAAGGTCCGCTACCACCACCGCAACATGCTCGACACCGGGTTCGACTCGGGTGCGTACGCGGCGTCCTGGAACAACGAGTCCACCATGTACGTCGAGCTGGACCTGCTGTTCGCGGAGCACGCGCGGCTGCTGCGTCGCGGCGGGCGCTACGTGGTGATCACCGGCTGCTACAACGACACCTACGGGCAGGCTTCCCGAGAGGTCTCCCTCATCAACGCCCACTACATCTGCGACATTCATCCCCGCTCGGCGTACTTCCGCGCCATGGCCCGCAACCGGCTCGTCCCCGTACACGTCCAGGACCTGACGGCCGCCACGATTCCGTACTGGGAACTGCGTCGAGAGGCCGATCACCTGGCCACGGGCATCGAGGACACCTTCTTGAACGCGTACCGCAACGGCAGTTTCCAGTACCTGCTGATCGCCGCCGACCGGGTGTGACGCTCCCGTTCCCGAGGTGCGTCCCCAGCCGCAGTGCCGGGGACGCACCCTGGCTCCGGCCGGGACGCGGATCCCCCCGCGGATCCTGAGCACCGGAGAACTCAACAGACCGGCACCGGGCCCGCCGAGAGGCAGACCCGGTGCTGTCCACTTCGCCGCCGGAGCGGCCGCCGCTTACGGCGCGTAGAGGAACGTGCCCGGCTCGTTGGAGAAGGCGTAGCCGAAGCCTGCGCCGGTGGCCGGGGTGCCGAGGTCCACCGGGTTGAAGGCGAGCGAGCCGGTCGCGGTGAGGCCGCTCGACGTGCCGCGCAGCGACCAGACCGCCCCCGTCTTGTTCTCCTCCGGTGCGGAGACGGCCAGTTCGGCCTTGGCATCCTTCGTGACGTCCAGCAGACGCACCGCCCCGCCGAAGCGGTCACCGGCCTCGGCCACGCCCGGGATCCCGGACGTGTCCTGGTGGAAGGCCTGCGCGCCGGTGCCGCTCAGGCCGCCGGAGCGTCCCTTCAGCAGGACGACGCCGCCCGCTGCCTTCTTCGTGCCGATGGCTTCGAAGGGGACACCGGCGGCGAGGTCCGCGTAGCCGTCGCCGTTGACGTCGCTCGCGTCGAGCCGGGCGCCGAACTGGTCGCCCTTCTCGCTGCTGCCCGGGACGCCCGTGGTGTTCTGCGTGATCGTCCGGGTGCGGGTGGTGCTCGGGCCGTCCGCCGTGCCGTAGTAGATCTTCACGGTGCCGGCGTCGTACGGAAGGTCTTCCGTGATGCCGTTCGGGACCGTGCGGGTCGCCAGGTCGCCCTTGCCGTCCTTGTCGAAGTCGCCGACGACCGCGGCGGCCGCTGAGCTCAGCTGCTTCGCGTCCGTCGAGAGGCCGGAAGCGGTGCCGGGCCAGAACCGGCCGCCCTCTGCATGGTTCTGGTAGACGTAGAACGTGGCCAGGTCGTCGATGCCGTCGCCCGTCACGTCACCCGCGGTGGTGACGTAGATGTCGTTGTCGGTGGTGAACATGTCGATCTGCTGCTCGTCCGCCGCCTCGCCGTCGCGGGTGAACGGACCGGAGAGCACCGAGCGGAACTCCCAGTCGTCGCCGTACTGCATGAACAGGTCGGTGCTGCCGTCGCCGTCGAAGTCGCCGGCGGTCAGGTTGGCCCCGACCTGCCAGTACTCGGTGGCCGGGGCCGCGATGGTCGCCGAGTCCTGCCCGCTGATCGCGCCCGTACGGCCCCAGAGGACGGTCACCGAGCCGTAGCCGTTGGTGACTTGTTCGCCCGACGACCGCACGGCGAGGTCGGTGAGGCCGTCGCCGTCGAGGTCGCGGGCGATCAGCTTGGCGCCGAAGTAGTCCTCGGCCTCCGCCGTGCCCGGGACGCCCGCGGTGTTCTGGTTGATGTACGTGCTGTTGCCGGCGTGGAGCCCGGACGCGGAGCCGTAGGTGACGACGACATATCCGGCCCTGGCCTGCCCGGCGATCGTTGCCCCGGGGGCCGCGGTGGCCACGTCCTGATATCCGTCCCCGTTGAAGTCCTCCTGTACGGAAGCCTTCATCGCCGCCTTCCCCCCGGCGGTCTCCGCCTGGCCGGTCGCCGATGCCGCTCCTCCTGTGAGCGCGACGGCGAGCCCTGCCACGACTGCACACAGTGTGCGAACGCGCATTGCCCCTCCAAGTCCCCCCGATGCGCCTGGTGGCGCCGGTACGAGTGAGACTCGCGCCATGCCCGAAAAGTTGTGCGCCAACTGGTTCGTCCTCAATCAGGAGCAACGTTCCAACCCTCCCGATCCGCCTCCGAGTTGCGGCCCGACCGGCCATGTCCGGCCCTGACCGGCCTGACCGGCCCTTGGTCCGCCCCGACTCCGCTCCGACTCGGCCCCGTCGAAGCAACTTTGGCGCGCGAGCACGGTGACAGGAATCAAGCTTGCTTGCTTGGATATGAGTCGTACGTATCCCCACCCCCCCACGGGAGACGAACATGCCACCCTCAGCATCCGCCGATCCCACGCCCGCACCCCCGCCCCGCAGACCGGGAAGACTGCGCGGCCTCAAGGGACTTGCCGCCGCCGGCGCCCTCGCCGCGACAGCGCTCGTGGCGACCGGTTCATCGGCCACGGCGGCACCCGAAGCGACCGCCCGGCCGGGCGAGAAGGCCGCGGCCGAGGCCCCGGGCCTCAAGGTGCTCAGCTACAACACGTTCCTCTTCAACAAGCTGATCTATCCCAACTGGGGCCAGGACCACAGGGGAGATGCGATCCCCGACGCCGACTTCTTCCAGGGCAACGACGTGGTCGTGCTCCAGGAGGCGTTCGAGAACTCCGTCTCCGACAAGCTCCAGGAGAAGGCCGCGGGCCAGTACCCGCACCAGACACCCGTGCTGGGCCGCAGCAAGAGCGGCTGGGACGCGACGGGCGGTTCGTGGTCGGACATCGCACCAGAGGACGGCGGCGTCACGATCCTCAGCAAGTGGCCGATCGTCCACAAGGAACAGTTCGTCTACGACCACGGATGCGGCGCCGACTACCTCTCCAACAAGGGCTTCGTGTATGCCGTGCTCGACGTCGGCGGCACCAAGGTGCACGTCGTCGGCACCCACGTCCAGGCGGGCGACTCGGCCTGCGGGGACGGCGAGGCGAAGGAGATACGAGCCGAGCAGTTCCGCGCGATCGACTCCTTCCTCGACGAGAAGAAGATCCCCGCGGACGAACAGGTCATGGTCGCGGGCGACTTCAACACCGACTCGCGGGGCGACGAGTACGCGTCCATGCTCGCCAACGCCGACCTCGCCCCCGCCGACGCCCGCACCGGACACCCCTACTCCTCGGACCACCAGACGAACTCGATCGCCAAGGGAAGGGACCCCGACGGCGGCCGGTCCGACCTGGACTACGTGCTGCACCGCAACGGCCACGTCCGTCCCGCCGGCTGGCAGAACGAGGTCATCAAGGAGGAGTGCGCACCCTGGGAGACCTCGGAGGGCACGTTCACGAATCTCTCCGACCACTATCCGGTGATCGGCGGCCCCGCCTCATAGAGCGCCCATGAGCAGCGACGGACCCCCGGCCCAGTGTGCCGGGGGTCCGTCGGATCGGTATCGGTCTGCGGGGTCCGGGAAGGCGGGTCTCAGGTGCTGCGCCGGCTTCGCGCCGGTCTCAGGCCGGGACCGGGCACAGGGCTTCGGACGCCCTCAGCTTGCCGCTCGGCACGATCATCCACGGCGGCAGTTCGTCCTCACCGTTCGCTTCCGCGGGCCGCTGCCGGCCGTTCGAGGATTTCAGCGAAACGACGGCGCTCACGATGGCGGCCACGGCGCTGACGACGGCACTGAGCGAATTGACGAGATCGAGTGGTTCCATCGTCATCGCCCTCCCTTCGTCCGCAGTGAGTTGCCTGGTGACACGATGTCAGCTCAGCGGACCGGTGCGACAGATGATTTTGCGACGACTGGGCCTCAGTGACGCAAACGTTCCTGTCGTCCCCGCGTCACCGCTCCGCGGCCTGCCGCCGGTGGTCCAGCGCGAGGAAGACGCCCATGCCCGCCAGCGCCCACGCGGCGAGCACCAGATAAGGCAGCGCGTGCTCGTGGCCCGCGAAGTAGACGGCCGTGTGCTGGGCGTTGACGGACGCCCCCGGGGGGAGCCAGCGTCCGACCGCGCCCAGCGCCGAGGGGAGCAGCGGCCAGGAGACCGCACCGCCCGAGGACGGATTGCCGAGGAGCACCATCAGCAGCCAGGTGGGGATCATCGCCCATCGTCCGATGAGGGCGTTGAACATCACGAAGACCATGCCCGAGGTGAACATGGTGAGCGCGAGGATCGTCCAGGAGTGCACGAACGGCAGATGCACGGCCTGCAGGAACCAGCCCACCATCGCGGCGATGATGAAGCCGCCGATCAGCGCGTAGGCGGTGATGAAGGAGATCCGGGCGACCGGGGTGAGTTCCGGGACGTTGAGGGTGAGCTGGATCGCGCCGATGAAGCCGATGACGTCGGCGGCAAGCGTCATGTAGAAGATCGTCAGTCCGCGCGGGTCGCCCCTGCCGAGCGGCTTGAGATCCTTGACGGTCACGCTCACGCCCACCTCTTTCCCGACCTTCGGCGCGGTCTGCTGCAGCACCTCGGCCACCGAGGCGCCGGCGGCGCTCGCGAGGTTCAGCTCGACGCGGTCCCGGGCGTCCGCCCGCAGCACCGCGAACACCTTCTGGTCGTCGACGGCATCCTCGGCCTGGGCGAATGTGCGGTAGCGGTGCACCTTGAGCGACGAGCCGAGCGCCTTCTCCAGGCCGTCGATGAAGGCGCGGGCACTGCGTTCACCCGCGGGGCGTTCCACGACCGCCGCCGGGATGGTGCGGGGCGTGGGGTCGGCCATGGCATAGATGTAGGAGCTGGCGAAGAGGCCGGCCGCCGCGGCGACGATGAGCGCCAGCACGGTCGCGGGGAAGAACGGCGTGTGCCTGAAGGTCCGCCATCCGGAGCGCGCGCCCATCGGCGGGCGCTGCACGCCCCGCGCACCGTGCCGCCCCGGCGGAGCATGGGAGTCGTCCGCGCCGTCCGGAGCCGTCGAGCCGTCCGGCGGCTGCGGATCACGCGGATCGTGCGGCTCCGGCTCGCGCGGTTCACTCATGCGCGCCACCCTAGGTCCGATTTGCACCGTTCACGGGCTTTGCTGCTTCGCTTCCCGTGTCCGCGTGCGGCGCCCACCGGTGCCCTCACCGGCCCCTCGGCGAGGGCTCCGGGAGACCGCCTGGGGCGCCGGGGGGAATTGGTTGGCCGGTGGATTCGGTGAAGTGCGATCCTGGATCCGGTATGCCGACATCCACGTCCCCCTCCCCGTCCTTCGACGCTCTGCGCGAGCGCCTGCCCGAGCTGATGCTGCGCGACCAGCAGCGGCTGGGGCGGCGCCTCGACGGCGCACGCAAGATCCGCAAGCCGGAGGCGCGCGACTCGGTGCTGGCGGAGATCTCCGCGGCCATGGACGACTCCGAGCTGAAGGTCGCATCCCGCCGCGAGTCCCGGCCCGCGATCACGTATCCGGAGCAGCTTCCGGTCAGCCGCAAGAAGGACGAGATCCTCGAGGCGATACGGGACCACCAGGTCGTGATCGTCGCGGGTGAGACCGGCTCGGGCAAGACGACGCAGATCCCGAAGATCTGCATGGAGCTGGGACGCGGCATCCACGGCGTCATCGGCCACACCCAGCCGCGCCGGCTCGCGGCCCGTACGGTCGCTGAGCGCGTCGCCCACGAGCTGAAGTCACCGCTGGGCGAAGCCGTCGGCTGGAAGGTCCGCTTCACCGACCAGGTGGGGGAGAACACCCTGGTCAAGCTGATGACGGACGGCATCCTGCTCGCCGAGATCCAGCAGGACCGCGAGCTGCGGCAGTACGACACGATCATCATCGACGAGGCGCACGAGCGCAGCCTCAACATCGACTTCCTGCTCGGCTACCTCGCGCAACTTCTGCCCAGACGCCCGGAGTTGAAGGTCGTCATCACCTCCGCGACGATCGACCCGGAGCGCTTCTCACGGCACTTCGGCGATGCTCCGATCGTCGAGGTCAGCGGGCGTACGTACCCCGTGGAGGTGCGCTACAGGCCCCTCCTCGAAGAGGGTGCCCCTGAGTCTGACGGCCAGGGAGGTGCCACCGGGGAGAAGGACCGCGACCAGACGACGGCGATCTGCGACGCGGTCGACGAGCTGCAGTCCGAGGGCCCCGGCGACATCCTGGTCTTCCTCTCCGGCGAGCGTGAGATCCGGGACACCGCGGACGCACTGGAGAAACGCATCGCCGGCAAGGGCCGCAAGGCGGGCGCGGGAGCCGGCGGCGACACCGAGATCCTCCCCCTCTACGCCCGCCTCTCCCACGCCGAGCAGCACCGCGTCTTCCAGAGCCACCAGAACCGCCGCGTCGTCCTCGCCACGAACGTCGCGGAGACCTCCCTCACCGTCCCCGGCATCAAATACGTCGTGGACCCGGGCACCGCCCGCATCTCGCGCTACAGCCACCGCACCAAGGTCCAGCGGCTGCCCATCGAGCCGGTCAGCCAGGCCAGCGCCAACCAGCGCAAGGGCCGCTGCGGCCGCACGTCCGACGGGATCTGCGTCCGGCTCTACTCCGAGGAGGACTTCCTCTCCAGGCCGGAGTTCACGGACGCCGAGATCCTGCGCACGAACCTCGCCTCCGTCATCCTCCAGATGACCGCGGCCGGCCTCGGGGACATCGAGAAGTTCCCCTTCATCGACGCGCCCGACCACCGAAGCATCAAGGCCGGCGTCCAACTCCTCGAAGAACTGCACGCGTTCAGCGCCTCCCCCGCGTCCCGCACCTCGAAGGGCGGCAACCGCCTCACCGGTACGGGCCGCAAGCTCGCGCAGCTCCCCGTCGACCCGCGGCTCGCGCGCATGGTGCTGGAGGCCGAGCGGAACGGGTGCGTGCGCGAGGTGATCGTGATCGTCGCGGCCCTGTCCATCCAGGACCCTCGCGAGCGCCCCTCGGACAAGCAGCAGCAGGCCGACCAGCAGCACGCGCGCTTCCGCGAGGAGGGCAGCGACTTCCTCGCCCTGCTGAATCTGTGGCGCTACGTGCGCGAGCGGCAGAAGGAGCTGTCCTCGTCCGCGTTCCGCCGCATGTGCAAGGCGGAGTTCCTCAACTACCTGCGCATACGGGAGTGGCAGGACATCTACGCCCAGCTGCGCCAGGTGGCCAAGGCGATGGACATCCTTCCTGCCTCGTCCTCCCAGGAGGCGTCGGCCGACGCCGTGCACCAGTCCCTGCTGGCCGGCCTCCTCTCCCACATCGGGCTCAAGGACACCGACAAGAACGAGTATCTGGGCGCCCGCAGCGCGAAGTTCGCCGTCTTCCCCGGCTCGTCGCTCTTCAAGAAGCAGCCCCGCTGGCTGATGTCCGCCGAACTCGTGGAGACGTCGCGGCTGTGGGCCCGCGTCAACGCCAAGGTCGAGCCGGAATGGATCGAGCCGCTCGCGGAGCACCTGGTGAAGCGCACGTACAGCGAGCCTCACTGGGAGCAGAAGCAGGCCGCCGTGATGGCGTACGAGCGCGTGACGCTCTACGGGGTACCGCTCGTGGCGCAGCGCAAGGTCAACTACGGGCGTATCGACCCGGAGACGTGCCGGGACCTGTTCATCCGGCACGCCCTGGTCGAGGGCGACTGGCGCACGCACCACCGTTTCTTCCATGACAATCGCAAACTCCTCGACGAGGTAGAGGAGTTGGAGCACCGCGCGCGCCGCCGCGACATCCTCGTCGACGACGAGACGCTGTACGACTTCTACGACGAGCGCGTCCCCGAACACGTCGTGTCCGGCGCCCACTTCGACTCGTGGTGGAAGAAGCAGCGTCGCGAGGACCCGGACCTGCTCAACTTCGAGAAGTCGATGCTCATCAACGAGCAGGCGGAGGAGATCAGCCGCAGCGACTACCCGGACGTGTGGCAGCAGGGGCAGCTCACGCTGCGCGTCACCTACCAGTTCGAGCCCGGCACTGACGCCGACGGCGTGACCGTGCACGTCCCGCTGCAGGTCCTCAACCAGATCACGCCGGCCGGGTTCGACTGGCAGATCCCCGGCCTGCGCGAGAGCCTCGTCACCGAGCTGATCCGCTCGCTTCCCAAGGCCGTCAGGCGGCACTACGTCCCGGCGCCCGACTTCGCCGCGCGGTTCCTGCGCGTCGCGACGCCGGGGCAGGAACCGCTGACCGCCACGCTCGCGCGCGAGTTGCGGGGAATGGTCGGAGTGCCTTTCGAGGCCGGCGACTTCGACCCGGAGAAGGTCCCCGACCACCTCAAGGTCACCTTCCGGGTCACGGACGAGCGGCGCCGCACCCTGGCCGAGTCCAAGGACCTGGAGGAACTGCAGCACCAGCTGCGGGACAAGACGCAGGCCGCCATCGCCCGGGCATTCGAGTCGTCCGCACGCGCGCAGCGTAAGGAGGCGGGGGAGCGGGACACGAACTCGCCGTCGGCACAGGAGCCCGCACCCGGGCCCGGATCAGGCGAAGCGGCACCGGCCCTGTCCTCACGCTCGGGCCTGACCGAGTGGACGATCGGCTCCCTTCCCCGCGTCTTCGAGACGCGTTCCCGGGCGTCGGGCGGGAAGGGCCCCGTCGGCGCCCAGCCCGTGAAGGCCTACCCGGCGCTGGTGGACGACGGCGACTCCGTGTCCGTCCACCTCTTCGACACCGAGGCCGAGCAGCAGCAGGCCATGTGGCGCGGGACGCGCCGGCTGATCTTGCTCAACATCCCTTCCGACCCTGCCAAGTTCGCCGCCTCGAAGCTGTCCAACCCCCAGAAGCTCGCCCTCTCCCGGTCCCCACACGGCAGCGTGCAGGCGCTGTTCGAGGACTGCGTCACGGCCGCCGCCGACCGCCTCATCACGGGGCACGGCGGACCGGCCTGGGACGAGGAAGCTTTCCGGAAGCTTTTCGACGCCGTACGTACGGACTTGGTCGACACCACGCTCAAGACGGTCAAACAGGTTCAGGAAGTGCTGGCCGCCTGGCACTCGTGCGAGACGCGTCTGCGCGGCATCACGAGCCCTGCCCTCGCGGATTCCGCCGACGACGTCCGCCGTCAGCTCGCCGACCTGGTCAGCCCCGGCTTCGTCACGCGGCACGGCGCGGCCCGGCTGCCGGACTTGCTGCGCTATCTCGTCGCCGCCGACCGCCGCCTCCAGCAGATGCCGAACAACGCAGAACGCGACCGCACGCGGATGGCCAAGGTCAAGGAGATGCAGGACGAATACCTCTGGCTGCTGGAGCAGTTCCCCCGCGGACGGCCCGTGCCGCAGGCGGCGCTGGAGATCCGCTGGATGATCGAGGAGCTGCGCGTAAGCTACTTCGCCCATGCGCTCGGCACCGCCTACTCCGTCTCGGACAAACGCATCATGAAGGCGGTGGATGCGGCGGCGCCCTGAGCGGTGACGAGCCCGTCGCACAACGTGAGTTCGCGCCGCTCGGCGGGCTGCTGTAGAGTCTCGGTCGCGCCTGCTCGCCGGGTGCACGCAAGGTCCTGTGGAGCAGTTTGGAGTGCTCGCCACCCTGTCAAGGTGGAGGCCGCGGGTTCAAATCCCGTCAGGACCGCAGAGGAACAGAAGAAGATCGAGTCAGCGCCGCGGCCCGTCCCCGTACACAGGGGGGCGGGCTGCGGCGCTGTTGCAGAGGGACGGAACCGCCTGAGCGGCGCTCTGAGGGCGCGTGGACGGCTCCACGACGAGCCCGGCCACTGACGCCCCGTCAGTCCCGCCCGGGCCGTCACAGGCGCTCTCAGCGTCTCCCCAGGCAGTCCGTGCGCCGTGCCCGATGCTCCGTGCGCCCCCGTCCGGATTCCTTGACGGCGAACCGTCCGGCCGGTACTTCTCGAAAGGGAGGTGGAGCATCAATGGGGACAACTCCGCGCGACTCTCGGCCACATGAGACGAGGGCCCTCCTGCGTGCTCACCTGGCGGCAGCCACCCGCTACCGGCATGTGACGCGCCACTGCCCCGTCTGCCACAGGCTGCTGCGCCTGGCGATGGAGCACACTGCACAGGAGCCCGCGGGCGGACCCAGGGAGTGAGCCGAAGGACCACGGCGGGTCCCGCGCCGGCCCGGCGCATGCGCCGGCCGCGTCCAACTAGTCAACGCCCGTTCCGCATAAGGGCGTTCGGTGATGTGCTGTGAAGCTGCAGCGAACCGGGCCCTGGAGCCCGTCGCAATATCGGAGAGTGATCGTTCTCCACAACCGGCATCCGATGTGACAGGAGTCACCGACTCTGTTCCGGATGTGGGGGAACTTACGCCCTTCTCACCACCCGCCAATTTAATATGTGCAATTGCACTACGCCCCATTGGTGTCCGCGGCGGTCCGCACGAGGCGTAGCCCGGGCACCAACTCCCCCTCCCGCGGCACCAGTCGGACGCCTCCGACCATGCGGTTCCCGCTCGCCGGCGGGTCCGTCCGGATGCGGCAGATCCGGGCACGACCAGTCCGGACACGGCCGATCCGGGCACAAAAAGATCGCGCCGGACCCGGCGGAGTCCAGCGCGATCAACGATCAAGCGCCGTTGGGGACAGCGGCCTGATGTCTGTTGCCTTGGGCGTCGATCGGGGATGAGGGCCCCGAATGCGCCCGGATATGCAGTTATTTCGCCTGATCAAACTTCACTGCGCTGCTGCGGGATGCCCGCCAGCAGTGCGCGCACCTCCGCCTCGCGGTATCGGCGATGACCGCCGAGCGTGCGGATCGACGTGAGCTTGCCTGCCTTTGCCCAGCGTGTGACCGTCTTCGGGTCCACGCGGAACATCGTGGCAACCTCCGCTGGGGTCAACAGCGGCTCGGCATCAGGGGTGCGAGCGGTCATGAGCGGCCTCCTCGAAGGAACCGAACCTTACGGTTCTTTCCCAAAATTCTGCACCTTGGCCCACGCCGCCCGATATGGACGTACGCGAGCCGAGTCGGTTATAGGACGAACGGCTTGTCCTCGGCACTACAACTACACCATCTGTCCAGCCACGTCGGCCAAACCGATGGAATTGCCCTCTGAGGTGGTGAACCTCAACGGATGCCGATGGACCAGCCCATAGCGGACAGTCACCCCATCGTGACGATCAGTCACAGGGTGACTTACTGGCATCAGCCCCACCAAGGTGGGCAATACCGATCTTTCCGGCCACAGTTGGATGGAAGGAGCCCCCGTCGAACTCCTTGTCCTATTTTGACACGAGGGAGTGCTCTGAGAGCAAGGCCCAAGAAAGTGCTGTCCGTCACGCTTGAGGCTTTGGCCCCTTTCGGGACCTTGGTCCTGGAGGTCCGTGACGTGCACCACCCCGTAGGCCCCGGACCGCGTTCAGTTCACGAACACAACCACGTACGTGAACCCCACGGACCGAACCCGCGTTGTCAGTTGGCGAACTGCAGTTCTCTCACAGCCCGCCAGCGGTCCGTGAGCCGCTCGTAGGCGACGCCGGCCCGCTCCCCGTCCCCTGCGCGCAGTGCCGCGATGCCCTCCGCCACGTCCGCGGCGGAGTCGTCGTCGGCAAGCTGCTCCTCAGAGATCGCGTGCGCCAGACCGCCGTAGTCCAGTTCGACGAGGGACCGGGGATGGAATTCCTCCAGCCATCGGCCCACGTCGACCAGGCCGTCGACGAGCGGCCCCTCCTCCAACTCCTCGCGGAGAACCTTCAGGCCACGAGCGAGGCGGCGCCTCGCCTGCACCATCGGGGTGCGATAGCGGAGGACGGACTGCTGAACGCTCTCCTCACCGCTTCCGGGCTTCGCAAACTCTTTCTCTTCCGAAGAAAAAAGAACGAACCATCGCACGGGCACGTGCCAAAGCGCCGTGCGGATCCACGGACGGGCATCGGGATTGCGGGTCAACCAGCGCTCATAGTCCGCGGCGGCCTGCCGGCGGACGACCGGCGGCACGGCCGCGTCCAGCACCGTCTGCGGCATCGCGACCTCCTGTTCGCCCGCCGCCTGGGTCAGGGCCGCAAGCGCCTGCCAGCCGCGCAGCCGGGTCCGCCAGGGGCAGACGCAGACCACTCCGTCCACCTCCGCCACGAAGGCGTCCGCGCTCTCGCGCACGGGCACGGCCACCGGCGGCACGGGAAGCAGATCGGCCAGCGAACGCCTCAACTCGTCCTGGGCGGTGGGCACCCGGTCCCGCTTCGCGTACCGCACCCAGTGCGCCCGCTCCGGTTCGGGAAACGCGGCCAGTGGCTCGTACACCCGCAGATACGCCGCGTACGGGACGATGACCGACGCCTGGTGACCCACGCGTTCTCCTCCAGATTTCGGGAAAGACGGCTCCGGCAGGAGCCCCGGCCCGCGCCCTGCCGGGCGGGCCCCGAGGACAGTTGACTACCACCGATCGTGGCACCGCAACGATCCGGCCGCGCGCAGGTCGTACCCTGCTGTCGACCGGCCCTCCCCGCCGTCCTCGCCACAAGCCCGGACGGCGACCAAGAGGGCGTACAACCCGACATCAGGAGTCACCACCGTGGCTGACGTACGTCCCTCCCCGCAGCACACCCCGGCGCCCACCATCAGCGCCGACGGAGCCAGCGGCACAGGGATTCTGCGGACTCTCTTCCGGTCCGAGCTCGGCGGGCACGAGCAAGTCGTGCTGTGCCAGGACCGCGCCAGCGGTCTGAAGGCGGTCATCGCCCTCCACTCCACCGCTCTCGGCCCCGGCCTGGGCGGGACGAGGTTCCACGCCTACTCGGGGCACGAGCAGCCCGAGGAAGCCGCGCTCATGGACGCGCTGAACCTCGCTCGCGGCATGTCGTACAAGAACGCGATGGCCGGCCTCCCCCACGGCGGCGGCAAGGCCGTGATCATCGGCGACCCCGAGAAGGTCAAGACGGAGGAGCTGCTCCTCGCCTACGGCCGCTTCGTCGCCTCCCTCGGAGGCCGCTACGTCACGGCATGCGACGTCGGCACGTACGTGCAGGACATGGACGTCATCGCCCGTGAGTGCCCCTGGACGACGGGACGCTCCCCCGAGCGGGGCGGAGCGGGCGACTCCTCGGTGCTCACCGCCTACGGCGTCTTCCAGGGCATGCGCGCCAGCGCACAGCACCTGTGGGGGGCTCCCACGCTCCGCGGCCGTACGGTCGGCATCGCGGGGGTCGGCAAGGTCGGCCACCACCTGGTGGAGCACCTGCTGGAGGACGGCGCACGCGTCGTGGTCACGGACGTGCGCCCGGAGACGATCGAGCGGGTGCGCTCCTCGCACCCGGATGTCGAGGCCGTCGCGGACGCCGCCGCGCTGGTCCGCTTCGCCGGGCTCGACGTCTACGCGCCCTGCGCCCTCGGTGGCGCGCTGGACGACAAGACCGTGCCGGTCCTGACCGCCAAGGCCGTGTGCGGGGCCGCCAACAACCAGCTGGCCCACCCGGGCGTCGAGAAGGATCTCGCCGACCGCGGGATCCTCTACGCGCCGGACTACGTCGTGAACGCGGGCGGCGTGATCCAGGTCGCGGACGAGCTCCTCGGCTTCGACTTCGCACGTGCCAAAGCAAAGGCTGCAAAGATCTTCGACACCACGCTTTCGATCTTCGAACGTGCCACGACGGACGGCGTACCGCCCGCCGCGGCCGCGGACCGGATCGCCGAGATGCGTATGGCGAGCGGCAGGCCGGACGGTGAAGGCTCCGAGGAGTCCGGAAGCTGAGCCCGTCGGGGGTCTTCTCACGACCCCTCGGCGGGTCGACACTCGGACGCACGGTAAAATGAGAGCTGACCAGCGAAGAGAGAGCCACCGGACGCGTCTGCCGGCGGCCGTGTCGTGCGGGCGGCGTACCGTACGGCCACGGAAGCAGGTACCGTTGAAGCCCTACGGGCCGGTCTCTCCTTCGAGGGTCCGCTCTGAATTGTGAACGCGTGTCAAGACTCTGGGGCCGTCGAGCCCCGTCGTTGAGGGGGTCGAGCCATGGGGCGCGGCCGGGCCAAGGCCAAGCAGACGAAGGTCGCCCGCCAGCTGAAGTACAACAGCGGTGGGACGGACCTGTCGCGCCTGGCTGAGGAGCTGGGCGCATCGACCTCGAACGAGCCGCCGAACGGCGACCGCTTCGAGGACGATGAGCGTGACGACGACCCGTACGCACAGTACGCGGACGTGTACAACGACGAGGAGGACGAGGGCGAGTCCTCCGACTCTTCGGCGCAACGGCGCCGGAGCTGACGTCCACAGATCCCTGCCCGGTCCGGCTGATGCCGGACCGGGTTCTGTGCTGTTCCAGGAAGTGCGCGTGCGGCTGGTATCAACGCCCGCGACGGTTCCGGGAGGACTGCGTGGTCTTCGCTTCCACCCGGTTCACCGCCGTCGCCGGAGTCACGCTGCATAGTCACCTGTGAGCGTCACCGCTTCCCCGCCCGCCGGGCGTTCAGTGATCTCCCCCGCCACCCAGGCTTCGACTCCGCGGTCGGTGAGGGTGGCGAGCGCCACCTCTACCGACTCCTGCGGCACGACGGCGACCATGCCGACGCCCATGTTCAGGGCGCTCTCCAGTTCACGGCGCTCGATGTCCCCGGCCCGGCCGACCAGGTCGAACACGGCACCCGGCGTCCACGTCCCGCGGTCGACGTGCGCCTGCAGTTCGTCGGGCACCACCCGCGCGAGGTTGCCCGCGAGTCCACCGCCGGTGATGTGCGAGTAGGCATGCACCTGCGCCGTACGCGTCAGGGCGAGGCAGTCCAGCGAGTAGATCTTGGTGGGCTCCAGCAGTTCCTCGCCGAGCGTGCGCCCGAACTCCGGGACGTGCCTCTCCACGGCCCAGCCCGCCCGCTCGAAGAGCACATGCCTGACCAGCGAGTACCCGTTCGAGTGAAGGCCGGAGGAAGCCATGGCGATCACGGCGTCCCCCGTACGGATACGATCCGCGCCCAGCACCGCATCGGCCTCGACGACGCCGGTGCCGGCGCCCGCGACGTCGTACTCGTCGGGGCCGAGGAGGCCCGGGTGCTCGGCGGTCTCACCGCCGACGAGGGCGCAGCCCGCCAGGACGCAGCCCTCGGCGATGCCCTTGACGATCTGGGCGACGCGCTCGGGGACGACCTTGCCGACGCAGATGTAGTCCGTCATGAAGAGCGGTTCGGCGCCGCAGACCACCAGGTCGTCAACGACCATCGCCACCAGGTCGTGGCCGATGCTGTCGTGCTGGTCCATGCGCTGAGCGATGGCGACCTTCGTGCCGACGCCGTCGGTGGCAGAGGCCAGCAGGGGCCGCTCGTAGCGCTTGAGCACGGATGCGTCGAAGAGCCCGGCGAAGCCGCCGAGCGTGCCCACCGACTCGGGGCGCTGGGCCTTCTTCACCCACTCCTTCATGAGCTGGACGGCGCGGTCGCCGGCCTCGATGTCCACGCCGGCGGCCGCGTAGGTCGCGCCGGAAGATTCAGCAGGCTCGGCAGGCATCTTGGTCGGCTCTCTCAGGTCGTGGGGGCATGCGGGCGGGAGGCTGCGGGAATGCGGGCCGGCACGGGCGGCCCCGCTACGGGCGTCGCAGGGCATCGGTGCCGCCGACGCCCGCGGTGAGGCTGCCCACGCCGTCGACATCGGGCACGGAGGCCCGCTCGGTGCCCGGTTCGCCGGCCGCGTGCCCGGCGCCCGTCGCGTCCGGTTCGCGCAGGTGCTTGCCCAGCAGCTCGGGGTCGGGCAGCGGCATCGGGTACTCGCCGTCGAAACAGGCGCGGCACAGCTGCGACTTGGGGATAGTCGTCGCCTCGGTCATGCCGTCGATGGAGATGTACGCCAGGGAGTCCGCACCCAGGGACTTGCCGATCTCGTCGACGGTCAGGCCGTTCGCGATCAGCTCGGCGCGGGTGGCGAAGTCGATGCCGAAGAAGCACGGCCACTTGATGGGCGGGGACGAGATCCGCACATGGACCTCGGCCGCACCCGCCTCGCGCAGCATCCGCACCAGGGCGCGCTGGGTGTTGCCGCGGACGATCGAGTCGTCCACGACCACGAGGCGCTTGCCGCTGATGACCTCCTTCAGCGGATTGAGCTTCAGACGGATGCCGAGCTGCCGGATCGTCTGGCTCGGCTGGATGAACGTGCGGCCCACGTAGCTGTTCTTGACCAGGCCGCTGCCGTAGGGGATGCCGCTCGCCTCGGCGTAACCGATCGCGGCGGGGGTGCCGGACTCCGGTGTCGCTATGACCAGGTCGGCGTCGGGGGCGGGCGCCTCCGCGGCGAGCTTGCGGCCCATCTCCACGCGGGAGAGATAAACGTTCCGCCCGGCGATGTCGGTGTCCGGACGGGCCAGGTAGACGTACTCGAAGACGCAGCCCTTGGGTTTCGCTTCCGCGAACCGGGTGGAGCGGAGGCCGTCCTCGTCGACGGCGATCATCTCGCCCGGCTCGACCTCGCGGATGAAGCTCGCGCCCACGATGTCCAGCGCCGACGTCTCGCTCGCGACGACCCAGCCGCGCTCCAGCCGGCCGAGGACGAGGGGGCGCACGCCCTGGGCGTCGCGCGCGGCGTAGAGGGTCTGCTCGTCCATGAAGACGAAGGAGAAGGCGCCCTTCACCTGGGGCAGCACGACGGGAGCCGCCTGCTCGACGGTGAGGGGATTGCCGTCGTCGTCGGTCTGGCCTGCGAGGAGGGCGGTCACCAGGTCGGTGTCGTTGGTGGCCGCGACGCGCGAGGCACGGCCGTTGCTGCCCGTCGACTGCTGGGCGACGAGGTCCGCGAGTTCGACGGTGTTGACCAGGTTGCCGTTGTGGCCCAGCGCGATCGAACCGTGCCCGGTGGCACGGAAGGTGGGCTGGGCGTTCTCCCACACGGACGCGCCCGTCGTCGAGTAGCGGGCGTGACCCACGGCGATGTGGCCGCGGAGGGAGCCGAGGGAGGTCTCGTCGAAGACCTGCGAGACAAGGCCCATGTCCTTGAAGACAAGGATCTGCGAGCCGTTGCTGACTGCGATGCCCGCGGACTCCTGACCGCGGTGCTGCAGCGCGTACAGACCGAAATACGTGAGCTTCGCGACCTCTTCCCCGGGGGCCCAGACTCCGAAGACGCCGCATGCGTCCTGGGGGCCCTTCTCGGAGGGAAGCAGATCGTGACTTAGTCGTCCGTCACCACGTGGCACGAGAACGAGTCTAGGACAGGAGGCGCGTTGCTCCGAATCGGGGACACCCCCGCCGAATCGGGGTGACATCACCACTACCAGGGGTTACGGGGCCGCTGGGGCGAGTGGGGCGGTGGCGGCGGGGTCGAGGCGGAGTTCACGGCCTCGGTGGCCGAGCGCACGGGCACCGACGCCGAGCGGGATCTGTACCCGGGGCTGATGCCGGGGCGGTCGGCGGCGCGGGCTGCTGGAGGAGCCCGTCGTCGGGCGCATCGCGGGCATGATGAGCGGCGTGGACGTCCGCCACGGCATGGGGGCGGACAGCGACGTGCATCCGCTCACCGGCGCGTGGGCACCCGAGTCCGTCGTGGACGCGGCGGGGGCCCGTACGGCTCGCGGAGCTGACGAGGAACGGCCCGCTGCTGCTGGACCTGGGCGAGGACGCCTCGTTCGCGGAAGCGGTACGGCCGCGGGGCGACCGGGTGGACACCGTGACCGCACGTGTGGCGGCGGCAACGGGGATCGCACCTGGAGCAGGGGCCCGCACCGGCTCCCACGCAACGGTGACCGCCATGCTGCTGCGTCCGGACTGCCACCTCGCCCTGGCGTCCTCCTCGGCCCGCCCCGGCGGGAGCGAGCATGCGGCCCTGCGCGCGGCGGCCGCACGCTGGTTCGGCCCGGCGGAGGTTCTCTCTCAGCCGAGCAGCGGCAACAGGCCGCTGAGGTCGGCCCGTTCGCCGCTCGCGGAGACCGCGGCCGCCTTGCGGGCCTGCTCCCAGCCGACGCGTCCGGTGGCGAGCCTGATCCAGGTGAGCGGATCGGTCTCGACGACGTTGGGAGGCGTGCCCCGCGTGTGCCGCGGCCCCTCGACGCACTGGACGACGGCGAACGGCGGCACCCGCACCTCGACCGAGGACCCCGGCGCCTTCACGGCAAGGGTGTCGGTGAGCACCCGTACCGTGCCGGCGAGCGCCTGTCGGTCGAAGGTGACGGCGGTGCCGGTGGCGCGGGCCAGATCGTCGCTGTGGACGACGAGTTCGACGAGCCTCGTCACGGTGAAGTCGAGCATCCGCATCGCCCCGGCGCCGTGCGGGATCAGCAGGTCGCCGCGTACCGCTTCCTCCAACACGGGTTCCAGCTGTGCGACGGCGTCGTCGATGCGGGCGGCGCCGCCGCGGGCCGCGCGGTCGGCCTCCTCGCGGGTCTCCAGGTCCAGTTCGGCGGCGGCGCCGGCGGTGGAGAGCGCCCAGGTCGGCAGGTCCACCTCGGGGGCCGCCGCCTTCGACTCTGGCCCGGCGAGGAAGCGGGGCACCGCGTCGATCTGCAGCGCGATGTGGACGAGGAGGCGGTGCACGTCCCAGCCCGGCAGGCCTGACGGGCGTTCGCGCTGCTCGTCGGTCAGCTCGTGCGCGGCGGCCGCGACGGCCTCGACCTGGCCGATGAGTGCCTGGCGGACACGGGCGGGGTCGTAGTTGCGCCTTGCGGGGGCCTTGCTGCGTTTGGCGGGCGGCATGGTCAAGAGGTTAGAGGCTGGAGGGACGGCCGGTGAGCGGAGCCTGCCAGGTCACCCGGGACACGGTAGGTCGCGCGGCCCCGTGGGTCGCAAGGTCCGACGACCTACGCCGTGCTCTCCCTGGCGACCAGGCGGTGCTCGGCGTGCAGCGTCGTGTGCGGCGCCTCCGGGTCCCCCGCTATGCGCGCGAGCAGGGCCTCGACAGCGAGCTGGGCCACCTGATGCTTGTCGGGTGCGACCGTGCTGAGGGAGGGGACGCTGAACCTGGTCTCCTCGATGTCGTCGAAGCCGATCACCGCGATGTCGCGCGGCACGGTGCGACCCGCGTCGTACACGGCCCGCACGACGCCCGAGGCGAGCAGGTCGGAGAAGCAGAAGACGGCGTCCGGCGGCTCGCGCAGCGCCAGCAGCCCGCGCATGGCCGTCATGCCGTCGGTACGGGTGAACGCGGGCACGAGGGGAGTGAGCTCCGGCTGGTGCGGCAGGCCGGCCGACTCGAGGGCCTTGAGATAGCCGCGTGCGCGCTGCTGCGAGGTCGTGAAGAGCGGGTCGGACTGGAAGCCGACGGCGGCGATGCGGCGCCGGCCGCCCGCGATCAGATGCGCCGTGGCCTCCTGCGCGGCGAGGACGTTGTCGATCAGCACGTGGTCGGCGGGCACCTCGTAGTCGCGCTCGCCGAGCAGGACGAGCGGCACGCGGCGTTCACGGCGCGCGAGCGTGAACTGGTCGAGCCGCTGGGGGGAGAGCAGCACGCCGTCGATGAGCGGGTCGGACAGGCCGCAGGCGACGCGCAGTTCGGCCGCCGGGTCGCCGCCGGTGTCCTCTATCAGGACGGAGACGTCGTGCTCGCGTGCGGCGTCGATGACGGCCGTGGCGAGTTCGGCGAAGTAGGGCTGCACGAGCTCCGGCACGGCGAGGGCGATGACGCCGCTGCGGCCGGTGCGCAGATGGCGGGCCGAGGCGTTGGGACGGTAGTCCAGCTCCTGGATGGCGCTCAGTACGCGCTGACGGGTGGGCTCGGCGACTCGCACATTGCCGCGTACCACGTTGGAGACGGTCTTGATCGATACGCCCGCACGCTCCGCGACATCCTTGAGCCTCGTCCCGGCCATTCCGCTCCCCTCGTACGGGCTGCTGCGTGCCCGCGCCCGCCCCCTCGTCGCACTCTCGGTCTGCCGGGCCTCCCGGCACCGGGCGGTCTCGGCGCTCGGCCGGCGCCGGGCGGCGGCGCTCGCAGACGCTCCGGGCACCCATTGCCGTACACGGCGGACAGAAGCCCATCCCATGTGTTGACGACAGACTATCGCCATGAGTACAACGTTGGAACTTCGTTTCCGGCAAGCCTGCCTGGGGCGGGACCCGCTTTTCGTCGATGAGCGTCCAGCCGCCGCACGGCTCCACGTAGAGCACGAGCGTGGCGTTGTGCTCGGCCGGACCGGCCAGACCGTTGCCGTCTCATGTTGGTCCCGTACGTCACAGGCATTGCCGTGACCGAACAGGATCGCTATCTTCCCAACGAAATACCGCACGTTGCACGATATTTCGAACAGACCCCGACGCTGAATGGGCGTGGTGCGTGTGCATGGCAGGAGGAGGTTCCTCGGCGCCGTGGGCTCACTCACGGCCGCGGGGGCGCTCGGCGGGTGCAGCAGCCCGGTCGGGCAGGCGTTCACGGGCTCCGCGGGGCCGGCGTCGCTGCTCAATTTCTGGCATCCGTTCACCGGCGGCGACGGCGCACAGCTGGTGACGATGCAGAGCGGCTTCCGCAAGTCCAGCCCCGACGTCGAGCTGAAGTCGACCACGCTGGTCTGGGGCTCCCCGTACTACACGAAGCTCACCCTGGCGACGCTCGGCAACCGCCCGCCGCAGGTGGCGATCACCCACGTCTCCCGGCTGCCCACGCTGGCCGCCTCCGGGCTGCTGCGGGAGATATCCAGCTCCGAGCTGGACGAACACGGCCTGAAGCCGGACCGGTTCGCCAAGGGCGCCTTCGAGTCGGCACACCACGGAGGCAAGCTCTACGCGCTGCCGCTCGACACCCACCCCTTCGTGCTCTACTACCGCACCGACGTCGCGAAGAAGGCCGGGCTCCTCGACGACAAGGGCCAGCTGACGGACGTCGACGGGCCCGACAAGTTCCTCGACGCGATGCGGGCCGCCAAGGAGGTCACCGGCGTCTGGGGCGGCTCCATCGCCACCGTCAAGGACCCCGCCACCTGCTGGCGCCTCTTCTGGTCCCTCTACCGGCAGCTCGGCGCCGACCTGGTCACCGACGGCGGCCGGAAGGTCGTCATGGACGTGGGTGCCGCGGAGGAGGCGCTCGCCTTCATCCGGCGCATGTCGGCGGAGAAGCTCATCCCGCCCGGCGCGGACGGCGACGGCGGCGCGATCACGCTCCTCACCTCGGGCAAGGCCGGGTTCCTGATGGACGGTGAGTGGCAGCTCCTGGCCGTCCAGGGAGCGGTGAAGGACAAGTTCGACATGCGGACCTTCCCGCGGATCTTCCGCGACGCCCCGTACGCGTGCGCCGCCGACTCGCACGCCTTCATCCTGCCGAAGGCACCGTCAGAGAAGGCCCAACGGGCCGACCACGCACTGGACTTCTCCCGCTCGATGCTGGAGGCGAGCCTCGACTGGGCCAAGGGCGGCCACATACCGGCCTGGCAGCCGACGGCGAAATCGGACGCGTACCAGCGGCTGCTGCCGCAGGCGCACTACGCCGACGCGGCCGAGGGAGCGGCCTACGACCCGGCCGCCTGGTACTCCGGCGCGGACAGCAACCTCTACCGGCGCTTCAGCGACGTCGTCGCCTCCGTCGTGGGCGGCCACACCCGCCCGGGCCCCGGCGCGACGCGCATGCTCGCCGCCGCGAAGGATCTGGCAGGGATGGAGGCGCCGGTATGAGCACGGCCACGAGTGCCGGGACCAGCGCGCGCACCGCGGGGTCCACCCGGTGGACGGCGTCCGGGATGCTGCTGCCCTTCGGCGCGTTCTACGTGATGTTCCTGCTGGGCCCGCTCCTCTACACGGCGGTCGCGGGCTTCTTCAACGACAGCCTCGTCAAGGACGGCCCCGGGAAGTGGGTCGGGACGGCGAACTACGCGGAGGCGCTGGGCTCCCCGGAGTTCTGGTCCAGCCTCGGCCACACGCTCTGGTTCACCGTGCTGACGACGGTGCCGCTGATGCTGCTCGCGCTGACGCTGGCGCTGATGACGGACCGCTTCTCGCGCGGCAAGTGGTTCTTCCGGCTGGCGTTCTTCGCCCCGTTCATGCTGCCCTCCTCGGTGATCGCTCTGCTCTTCATGTGGATCTACGCGGACCAGATCGGGCTGGCGCAGGGCGTGGTCAAGTGGTTCGGCGTGCAGGCGGCGCCGTCCTGGCTGGGTGACCCGAACTGGGCGATGATCTCGATCGCCGTCGCGACGATCTGGTGGACGATCGGCTTCAACTTCGTCATCTACCTGGCCGCGCTCCAGGAGATCCCGCGGGACGTGCACGAGGCCGCCGCGATCGACGGCGCGGGCCCGTGGCAGCGGATCCGGCTCGTGATCGTCCCGATGCTGGGGCGTGCGACCACGCTGGTGGCGGTGCTCCAACTCGTCGCGTCGCTCAAGGTCTTCGACCAGATCTACATGATGACGAACGGCGGCCCCGACGATGCCACCCGGCCGTCTCTGCTGTACATCTTCCAGACCGGCTTCACCGACGGCCGCGCAGGCTACGCCTCGACGGTCGCGCTGCTTCTCTTCCTGATCATCCTGCTGATCTCGCTCGTCTGGTTCGCGCTGATCCGGCGCACCGAGAAGGAGGTCTGAGCGCGATGACGACCCTCACCCCCGCGGCGAGCCGCACCACCACAGAAGCGGCACCCTCCGAGCCCCGCCGCAAGCGCACCGACTCGGAGAGCCTGTTCAACCGCGTGACGCTGGGCGTGCTCATCGCCCTCGCGCTGCTGTGGCTGGTCCCGATCGCGTGGGCCCTGGCCACGTCCCTGCGACCGCCCAACGACATCGCCACGAACCCGACTTCGTGGGTCTCGGACAACCCGACTCTCTCCTCGTACCAGGAGATCCTCTCGGCCGGGCGCATCCAGTACTGGTACCTGAACAGCTTCATCACCTCGTCGCTGACGACGCTGCTCGCGGTGTGCACCACGTCCCTGGCGGCCTTCGCGCTGTCCCGGCTGAAGTTCCGCTACCGGCGACCGGTGTTCCTGGTCATCCTCGCCGGCGTCATGATCCCGCCGCAGCTGCTGATGATTCCGCAGTTCCTGACGCTGCAGTCCACCGGGATGCTCAACACGTACTGGGCGGTGATCCTGCCGCAGGTGCCCAACGTCGTCTCCGTCTTCGTCTTCAAGCAGTTCTTCGACGGCATCCCCGTCGAGCTGACGGACGCGGCGCGCGCGGACGGCGCGAGCTGGCTGCGGATCTACTGGCAGATCGTGATGCCGCTGTCCCGCCCCGCCATATCCGCGGTGACGATCTTCGTCTTCGTGTGGTCCTGGAACAACTTCCTCTGGCCGCTGCTGGCCGTCACGGACCCGCAGATGATGACGCTGCCCGTCGGCCTCAACTCCGTACAGGACGCCTTCGGGCTGCCGCAGGCCCAGCTGATGGCCTCGGCGGTGCTCGGCGCCCTGCCGCTGCTGACCGTCTTCCTCTTCTTCCAGCGGCGGATCGTCGAAGGCATCGCGGGCACCGGCCTGAAGTGACAGCGGCGCAGCGCCCGTTCATGAGAGAGCCCGGACCAGGAACAGCAGCGAGAGAGGCACCCACCGCATGACCGAACAGCCCGCCGGCACCGCCCGCGTCACCATCGACCCCGACTTCACCCTCGGCACCGTGGACCCACGCGTGTACGGAACGTTCGTCGAGCACATGGGCCGCTGCGTCTACACGGGCATCTACGAGCCGGACCACGACACCGCCGACGAGCACGGCTTCCGCGGCGACGTGGCCGAGCTCGTACGCGAGCTGGGCACGCCCCTCGTGCGCTACCCCGGCGGCAACTTCGTCTCCGGCTACCGGTGGGAGGACGGCATCGGCCCGGCCGCGGAGCGTCCCCGCCGCCTCGACCTGGCCTGGCGGAGCATCGAGTCCAACCAGGTCGGCACCGACGAGTTCCTCGGCTGGACCCGCCGTCAGGGCCTGGAGCCGATGATGGCCGTCAACCTGGGCACCCGCGGCATCGACGCGGCCCGCGCCCTCGTCGAGTACTGCAACATCCCCGGCGGCACCGCCTGGTCCGACCTGCGGGTGAAGCACGGCGTACGCGATCCGCACGGCGTGAAGCTGTGGTGCCTGGGCAACGAGATGGACGGCCCCTGGCAGACCGGCCACAAGACGGCCACGGAGTACGGACGGCTGGCCGCCACCGCGGGCAAGGCGATGCGCCAGGTCGACCCGACCATCGAGCTTGTGGCGTGCGGCAGTTCCAATGCGCGGATGCCGACCTTCGGCGAGTGGGAGCGGCAGGTCCTGCACGAGACCTACGACGAGGTCGACTACCTCTCCCTGCACGCCTACTACGAGGAGACCGAGGGCGACCGGGCCAGCTTCCTCGCCAGCGGCGCCCAGATGGACGCCTACATATCCGACATCGTCGCCACCGCCGACCATGTGCGGGCCGTGCGCCGCTCCTCGAAGCGGATGATGCTCTCCTTTGACGAGTGGAACGTCTGGTACCAGTCCCGCTTCCCCGGCGAGCGCGCGCTGCCGCTCGAGGAGCAGCCCCGGCTCATCGAGGACACCTACAGCGTCACGGACGCGGCCGTGGTCGGCTCCCTGCTGATGACGCTGCTGCGCCATGCCGACCGGGTCCCGGTCGCCTGCCTCGCGCAGCTCGTCAACGTCATCGGTCCGATCCGCAGCGAGCCGGGCGGCTCCAGCTGGCGGCAGACCACCTTCCATCCCTTCGCGCTGACGGCCCGGCACGCCCGGGGCAGCGTGCTGCGGACCGAGGTGTCCGGGCCCGTCGTCGAGACGCCGCGGTACGGGCCCGTGCAAGCGCTCGACACGGCCGCGACGCTCGACGAGGAGACCGGCGAGCTGACGGTGCTGGCCGTCAACCGCGACCAGGAGCAGCACCTGGGCCTGCGGGCGGCGCTCCGCGGGCTGGCAGCGCCGTACCGCGTCGTCGAGCACCTCCTGATCGCCGACGACGACCCGGACGCGGTCAACACGCAGGCCGAGCCCGAGCGCGTCACGCCGCGGCCCGTACCTCAGACGGCGGTGAGCGCCGAGGGCGAGCTGGAGGCCGTGCTGCCGCCCGTCTCGTGGAGCTTGATCAGGCTGACGCCGCAGCGGTGACGGCCCCCGAGCAGTAGGGCTCCGGAGCCGTGAGGACGCCGGGGCCGTACGGGCTCCGGAGCCGTGAGGACCCCGGGGCCGTGCGGGCTCCGGGGTCCTGAGGACGCCGGTCCCGCTGCGCGGCGCGGCGCGCACCTCTCGCTCCGGGCCCGCCCGGTGCTCCGAAGTACAGGCCCTAACGGCCGGCGATGCCCTCGAGCACCAGGTTGGTGAAGTCCTTGGTGCCGGCCGTCCCGCCGAGGTCGCGCGTGCGGACGTCGGTGGTGGCGAGCACGGAGGCGAACGAGTCGAGGACCTCGGCGCCGGCCTCGGGGTGACCGAGGTGGTCGAGCATCATCGAGGCGCTCCAGATCGCACCGAGGGGATTGGCGACGCCCTGGCCCGCGATGTCGGGGGCGGAGCCGTGTACGGGCTCGAACATCGAGGGGTGGTCGCGCTCGGGGTTGAGGTTGGCCGCGGGAGCGATGCCGATGCTGCCGGCGACGGCGGCCGCGAGGTCGGAGAGGATGTCGCCGAACAGGTTCGAGCCGACGATGACGTCGAACCGGGACGGATCGAGGACGACCTTCGCGACGAGGGCGTCGATGTGCTCCTGCCGCCAGGTCACGTCGGGGAACCGGTCACCGGCCTCCTTCACCAGCTCGTCCCAGAACGGCATGGTGTGGATGATGCCGTTGGACTTGGTCGCGGAGACCACGTCGCCGCTGCGCCGCTGAGCGGTGGTGAAGGCGTAGTCGAGGATGCGCTCGACGCCGGGCCGGGTGAAGACGGACTGCTGGATGGCCATCTCGTCGGGGAAGCCGCGGCCCAGGCGGCCGCCGATCTCGGAGTACTCGCCCTCGACGTTCTCGCGCACGACGACGAAGTCGACGTCGCTGGTGGCCTTCGCCAGCGGGCTGGGGACGCCCTCGAGGACCTTGATCGGACGCAGGTTCACGTACTGGCGGAACTGGCGGCGGATGGGGATGAGCAGACCCCACAGGGAGACGTGGTCGGGCACGCCGGGCCATCCGACGGCGCCGAGGAGGACGGCGTCGTGGTGCCGGATGCGGTCGAGGCCGTCGGCGGGCATCATCGCGCCCTCGGCGGCATAGCGCTCACAGGACCAGTCGAACGAGTCGTAGGTGAACGTGAGTCCATGACGCTTGCCGACGGCGTCGAGAACGGCACAGGCGGGCGGCAGCACCTCGGCGCCGATGCCGTCGCCGGGGATCAGGGCGATGCGGTAGCGAGTGGTCATGGTCCCCATGGAACGCCCAGGGAATCGCGGCTGTCCAAGTCCTGTTTGCAACCCTTTCGATAAGGCTTGCCTATCGGTTGCGGCGGGTCCTGCCCTCGCCGGTGCCCTGCTCACCGGTGCCCTGCTCACCGGTGATGGCGGCGAGGAACGCCGCGGCGGCCGGGCTGAGCCTGTGGCGCTGCCGGACCAGGCCCACGTCGAGGGCGTCATCCACGGCAAGCCGCCGTACGCGCAGCCCGACCGCCTCGGCGAGCGGGCCCCAGGAATCGGCGACGACGGCCGCTCCCACCCCGCTGAGGACCAGGGGCAGGCGGTCATCCCGCTGCCCATCGTCCTCACGATCTCGTTGTTCGTCCGAGGTCGCCCGAGGGCCGGGGGTCCGGCAGCGTCCGGGGCCTCGACGCTGGCGGCAACGGCCGTGCCACGACCGGCCGTTGCCGCCCCGCGTCTCGTCGTCCGGTCCCGCCGGGCACGCTCCTGCCCGACGGTCCGGACGGGACGGCGCTAGCCGAAGAGCGCCGGGAGCGTGCCCTCGTGAGCCTCGCGCAGCTCACGCAGTGACACGCTGAACTGGCCCTGGACCTCGATCTCTTCGCCGTCCACCACGCCGATCCGCGCCGCCGGCAGGCCACGCGCACCGCACATGTCGTTGAAGCGGACCTCTTCGCTGCGCGGCACGGCGACCAGCGCGCGCCCCTGCGACTCGGAGAAGAGGAAGACGAACGGGGACAGCTCGTCCGGCACGACGACACGCGCCCCGTTGCCGCCCTTCAGGCAGGACTCGGCCAGCGCCTGGATCAGGCCGCCGTCGCTCAAATCGTGCGCGGCGTCGATCATTCCGTCGCGGGACGCGGCGATCAGGATCTCCGCGAGCAGCCGCTCCCGCTCCAGGTCGACGGCCGGCGGCAGCCCGCCGAGATGCCCGTGTGCGACCTGGGACCAGGCGGAGCCGCCCAGCTCCTCCCGGGTCTCGCCCAGCAGGTAGAGCAGCTGGCCCTGCTCCGCGAAGGCGATCGGCGTACGGCGGTTCACGTCGTCGATGACACCGAGGACTCCCACGACCGGCGTCGGGTGGATCGCCGCGTCGCCCGTCTGGTTGTAGAGGGAGACGTTGCCGCCCGTCACCGGAGTGCCCAGCGTGCGGCAGGCATCGGCGAGCCCGCGGCACGCCTCGGCGAACTGCCACATGGCCGAAGGGTCCTCCGGGGAGCCGAAGTTGAGGCAGTCGGTGACGGCGAGCGGGCGGGCGCCCGTCGCCGCGACGTTGCGGTACGACTCGGCCAGCGCGAGCTGAGCGCCCCGGTAGGGGTCGAGCTTGGCGTAGCGGCCGTTCCCGTCCGTCGCGACCGCGACCCCCAGACCCGTCGAGTCGTCGACGCGGATCATGCCGCCGTCCTCGGGCTGCGCCAGAACGGTGTCGCCGAGTACGTAGCGGTCGTACTGGTCGGTGATCCAGGACTTGGCGGCCTGGTTGGGGGAGGAGACCAACGCCAGTGCGGCGGCCCGCAGTTCCTCACCCGTGCCGGGACGGGGCAGCGCTGCCGCGTCGTCGGCCTGCAGCTGGTCCTGCCACGGCGGACGCTCGTAGGGACGCCGGTAGACCGGGCCCTCGTGGGCGACGGTGCGCGGCGGTACGTCGACGATCTGCTCGCCGTGCCAGTAGATCTCCAGCCGCTCGCCCGGCGTGACCTCGCCGATGACCGTGGCGATCACGTCCCACTTCTCGCAGATCTCCAGGAACCGGCCCACCTTGTCCGGCTCCACCACCGCGCACATCCGCTCCTGCGACTCGCTCATCAGGATCTCCTCGGGGGAGAGCGAGGAATCGCGCAGCGGGACGGTGTCCAGTTCGACGCGCATGCCGCCGCTGCCGGCGCTGGCCAACTCGGAGGTGGCACAGGACAGTCCGGCGCCGCCCAGGTCCTGGATGCCGGCAACCAGCCTCTCCTTGAAGATCTCCAGGGTGCACTCGATGAGCAGCTTCTCCTGGAAGGGGTCACCGACCTGGACGGCCGGGCGCTTGGCCGGTCCCTCCGCCTCGAAGGTCTCCGAGGCGAGTACCGATACGCCGCCGATGCCGTCGCCGCCGGTGCGGGCTCCGTAGAGGATGACCTTGTTGCCGGTGCCGGATGCCTGCGCGAGATGGATGTCCTCGTGCTTCATCACCCCGACGCACAAGGCGTTGACCAGCGGATTCCCCTGATAGCAGTCGTCGAAGACCACTTCACCGCCGATGTTGGGCAGCCCCAGGCAGTTGCCGTAGCCGCCGATGCCCGAGACGACGCCGGGCAGCACGCGCCTGGTGTCCGGGTGGTCGGCGGCGCCGAAGCGCAGCGGGTCCATCACGGCGACGGGACGGGCGCCCATCGCGAGGATGTCGCGCACGATGCCGCCGATGCCGGTGGCCGCGCCCTGGTAGGGCTCGACGTAGCTGGGGTGGTTGTGCGACTCGACCTTGAAGGTGACGGCGTAGTCCTGGCCGATGTCGACGACGCCGGCGTTCTCGCCGATGCCCACGAGCAGCGCGTCGCTCTCGGGTGCCTTCTCGCCGAACTGCTTCAGATGCACCTTGCTGCTCTTGTACGAGCAGTGCTCCGACCACATCACCGAGTACATGGCCAGCTCGGCCCCGGTGGGGCGGCGGCCGAGGATCTCACGGATGCGCTCGTACTCGTCCTGCTTGAGGCCGAGTTCGGCCCACGGCTGCTCGGTGCCGGGGGTGTCGGTGGCGTGCTTGACGGTGTCGAGAGCCGTGCGGTGATTGGGCTGCGCGGACGGAGTCATGCGGTGACCAGCCTCTTGAGTACCGAGGTGAAGAAGCCCAGCCCGTCGGTCGTCGGCCCGGTGAGGGTCTCGACGGCGTGCTCGGGATGCGGCATGAGACCGACCACGTTCCCGGCCTCGTTGGAGATGCCCGCGATGTCGCGGCGGGAGCCGTTGGGGTTGCCGTTCAGGTACCGGAAGACGACGCGGCCCTCGGCCTCCAGGGCGTCGAGGGTGTGCTCGTCGGCCACGTAACCGCCCTCGCCGTTCTTCAGCGGGACGGTGATCTTCTGGCCTTCGGCGTAGTCGGACGTCCAGGCGGTGTCCGTGCGCTCGACGCGCAGCTTCTGGTCGCGGCAGATGAAGTGCAGGTGGTCGTTGCGGGTGAGCGCGCCCGGAAGCAGATGCGACTCGCACAGCACCTGGAAGCCGTTGCAGATCCCGAGCACCGGCATGCCCGCGCGTGCCTGCTCCAGCAGGGGTTCCATGACGGGCGAGAAGCGGGCGATGGCACCGCAGCGCAGATAGTCGCCGTAGGAGAAGCCGCCCGGCAGCACGACCGCGTCCACCTGACGCAGGTCCTTGTCGCGGTGCCACAGTTCGACGGGCTCGCCGCCCGCGAGGCGCACGGCGCGCCGGGCGTCGCTGTCGTCGAGTGATCCGGGAAAGGTGACGACGCCGATGCGTCCGAGACCGCCGCTCACGCAGCGGCCCCCTCTTCGACGCGCACCGTGTAGTTCTCGATCACTGTGTTCGCGAGGAAAGTCCCCGCCAGTTCGTGGATACGGGCGAGCGCCTCGTCGGTGACGGGCTCCGCCACCTCCAGTTCGAAGCGCTTGCCCTGGCGTACGCCCTCGATGCCCTCGAAGCCGAGACGCGGCAGTGCTCGCTGCACCGCCTGTCCCTGCGGATCGAGGATCTCCGGCTTCAGCATGACGTCGACTACGACGCGAGCCACAGGTACTCCCGGTGATGGTGATTTTGCTGAGCGTTGGTGCGTGCTGCCAGCGAAGCGACGCGCCAGCCAGCCTACCGGCCACGAAAATCTACGCGCGTGGATATCTGCCCCGCCCACTCGCCGCACACGCTTTCCACGACCCTCCGCCGGTTCCGGCACCCGCCGGAGCTCTGGGAAAAATGCCGTGAAAAAAGTATGGTCCCGATTGCGGTCTGACACGCGAGTCGAAATACTCTCGCTTCACATTGCAAAGTCCACAGCTGTACAAAAGAAAAGTCCCACCTCAATCCTGCGGATCACTCGCAGCTCCCCCTGGTCCTTGCATGTCAGCGCGGAGAATCCTGTGATCCAATTCGCGATCCTGATGGAAGGTCCGATATCCGTGGCACAACGTGTAGTGGTCACCCTCTCCGACGATCTTGACGGCGGAGAAGCATCGGAAACGGTCTCCTTCGGGCTCGACGGGAAGTCGTACGAGGTAGACCTCAACATCGAGAACGCGAAGAAGCTGCGTGAGGACCTCGCGCGCTTCGTCGAAGCGGGCCGCAAGCGGGCCAAGTCCGGCAAGGCCTACCACCGCACCGCCGTCGCTCCCGACCCGCGCGCCGTTCGCGCCTGGGCCGAGTCCAACGGCTTCGAGGTACCCGCCCGCGGCCGCATCCCGAAGAAGGTCTACGACGCCTTCAACGCCTCCCGTTGACCTCCGTGCCCGGCCCGTGCGGCACGCTTGCGGCGTACGCGCCGCACACGTACCGCGGGCCGGGCGGCCCGACTTGCCACGGACCCCGGGTGATCCGCTAGAGTCGGGCCCGTCGCCGCGAGGGAAACCTCACGGAGCGCGCGGGTGTAGCTCAGTAGTAGAGCGCCCCCTTTCCAAGGGGGAGGCGCAGTGTGCGATTCCTGTCACCCGCTCTCGTTCTCACAGGACCGGCATCGGTAACGATCAGGTACAGTGGGGGCGCACCACTCAGCAGGGCCTCCCGGGAAGTCGGGAAGAATGTCGGGTGGAAGCACGCGGACGTAGCTCAGTTGGTAGAGCGCAACCTTGCCAAGGTTGAGGTCGCGAGTTCGAGCCTCGTCGTCCGCTCCAAGCTCATCGGGATCCGGTTCCACGGGATCCGCGATTCAGCAGTGAGAGAACCCCGGTCCCCGGACCGGGGTTCCTTCCGTTTCCGGACCGGAATCCGGCCGCCCCGTATCCGCGGCCCGAAAGACCGTTCTCCAGGCGCGCCTCTCGCCCACCGGCGCGCGGCCGCCGTGTGAAGCCGCCCTGCCCGCGCATGAGGTTCGTCATGCGCACTCGTGACAGCACGCACCGGGTGACAGCGGGCGCCCGCGGAAAACTGAGGACATGGATGCGATCGAGGTCGACGGACTCAAACGGCGATACGCGAAGGGCTTCGAAGCCGTGCGCGGTGTCTCGTTCTCCGTACGGGAGGGCGAGATCTTCGCGCTGCTGGGCACGAACGGAGCGGGAAAGACCTCCACGGTCGAGCTGCTGGAGGGCCTGGCACGGCCCAGCGGCGGCAACGTGAGAGTGCTCGGCTTCGACCCGTACTCGGAGCGCACCGCGGTGCGGCCCCGTACCGGAGTGATGCTCCAGGAAGGCGGTTTTCCCTCCGAGTTGACGGTCACCGAGACCATACGGATGTGGGCCGGCTGCACCAGCGACGCCCGTCCGATCGGCGAGGTGCTGGCGCAGGTCGGGCTCTCCGACCGGCGCGCGCAGGTCCGGGTGAAACAGCTCTCCGGCGGTGAACGACGGCGCCTGGACCTGGCGATGGCACTCGTCGGGCACCCGGAAGTGCTCTTCCTGGACGAACCGACCACCGGCATGGACCCCGAAGGGCGCCGGGACACCTGGGACTTGGTGCGTGAGCTGCGCAGGGCCGGCACGACGGTACTGCTGACCACGCACTACCTGGAGGAGGCCGAGGAGCTGGCCGACCGGCTGGCCATCATGCGTGCGGGACGCATCGTCACCACCGGCACTCCCGAACAGGTCGTCGCGGAGCGGCCGTCCAGCATCCGCTTCACGCTGCCCGACGGACTCTCGCCGGCGCATCTGCCGACGACGCTGCCGCAGCCCACCCTGCGGGAGGGACGTGTGGAGATCCGTACGCCGCAGCTGCAGTCGGCGCTGACGGATCTGCTGATCTGGGCGCGGCAGGCGGGCGTCGAACTGCCGGGGCTGCACGCCCGCACCGCGACCCTCGAAGAGGTGTTCCTGGAGATCGCGCAGCTTCCCGACGAGGCGGACGAGGACAGCCAGGCCGGCGGACCCGGCAAGCACCGGGCAGGAGCGGCATCCGGCGGCATGGAGGTGGAGCGGGTATGAGCAGCACGGACGCGGCCACGGTCAAGGCGCCGGGCAGGGTGGACACTTCGGCGATGTGGAGCCGCCTGCGCGCGCTGGGGCGTGCCGAACTCACGCTCCTGATGCGCAACAAGGCGATGCTCTTCGTCGCGCTGGCCACCCCGGCCCTGCTGACGGTCCTGATGCGCCAGACCGCCAGCGGCATGAACCTGGAGGGCACGGGCCTTTCCCTGGGGACGGTGCTGGTCCCGGGCTCGATCGGCTACGTGCTGGTCTTCGCCGTCTACGCCAATCTGACCGGCATCTACGTCACGCGTCGCGAGGAGCTGGTGCTCAAGCGGCTGCGCACCGGTGAGGCCAGCGACGGCGAGATCCTGACGGGCAGCGCGCTGCCGTCCCTGGTGCTGGCGCTCGGGCAGTGCGTCCTGCTGCTCGGCGGCGGTGCGGTCCTGCTCGACCTCGCGCCGCCGGAGCGGCCGGAGCTCGTCGCCGCCGGTCTGCTGCTGGGGCTGCTGCTGATGGTGCTGCTGGCCGCGGTGTCCGCCGCCTTCACGCGCACGACAGAAGCCTCGCAGATCACCACATTCCCGTTCATGGCGATCTCTTTCGTGGGGTCCGGAGTCGTGGTCCCGCTGGACGTCATGCCGGACGTGCTCGCCAATGTGTGTTCTCTGCTCCCGGTGTCACCGACGATGGAGCTGGTACGCAACGGCTGGGTCGGCACGCTGAGCGGCATGGACACCGTGAAGGCGCTGACCGTCCTGGTGGTGTGGATCATCCTCGGGACCGTCGCCGTGCGGCGCTGGTTCCGCTGGGAGCCGCGACGCTAGAGAAGGTGAGGAGCACGGGCCCGTGATCGGCTGGTGGGGGGTGGCCCCGAAGTACCGCCGCTGGCAGGAGCGCAGCAGCCACGAACAGGTGGAGGCGTCGACGCGGTGGATGCTCGTCGCGTACGCCTGGCTGACACTCGTGGGCTTCGTCGTGCAGCTGGTGCCGAACGCGGGTCCCGGTGCTCTTCCCCGCACCCTCGCCTGGACGGTCCTCGGGCTGGGCCTGGTGCAGTGCCTGCTCTGTACGGGCGTGCTGCACCGGGCCATCGACAGCTATCTCGGCACGCGCACCGTCACGGATGCCCGGCTCGCGCTGCCGGCCGTGCTGATGGCCTCGATGACCGCCCTCACGGTCGTGCTTGTCGCGATCCGCGCGGTCGAGGTCGGGCTGGAGGTGGGCCTGGGGCTGCACGGGGCGCTCGCACCGTTCGCCGTCACCTTCGGTGTGGCGGTGCCGAGGCGTACGGCGGCGCTCGCGCTGTCCGGCTACCTCGCCGCCACGACGGCCGCTCTCGCCGCGGCGGGGCTGCCCGGGGCGGACCTGCTGGCGGCACTGGTCGTCGTGGGCCTCGGCGGTCTCCTGTCCGTCTTCACCGGCCGCTCCTCCGCCTGGTACATCGCCGTCATCAGGGAGCTGGAGGAGGCCCGCGGCGTACAGGCGAGGCTGGCCGTCGCCGAGGAGAGGCTGCGCTTCAGCAGGGACCTGCACGATGTGATGGGCCGGAACCTGTCGGCCATCGCTCTCAAGAGCGAGCTGGCGGCACAGCTGGTGCGGCGCGGGTCCGAGACCGAGGCCTCCGTCGGCCAGATGACCGAGGTGCAGCGCATCGCCCGCGAGGCTCAGTCGGAGGTGCGGGCGGTGGTCCGCGGCTACCGCGACGTGGACCTGCCCACCGAACTCGCCGGCGCGCGCGGGATCCTGCGCGCCGCCGGCGTCGACTGCCGTACCGACAACGGCGGTTCGCAGCTGCCGGCTCCCGTGCAGGCCGCGCTCGGCTGGGTCGTGCGGGAGGGGGCGACGAACGTGCTGCGGCACGCGGACGCGACCTGGTGCACGGTGTGGGTGGGCACGGACCCGGCGGGCCGCAGCGCGCTGCTGGTCATGGAGAACGACGGCACACGCGGCCAGGCCCCGGGAGGGAGCGCCGGCTCCGGGCTCGCGGGGCTGCGCGAACGTCTCGACGGGGTCGGCGGCACGCTGCGCGTGGCACGGGACGGCGAGAGCGGTACATTCCGGCTGACGGCCGAGGTCCCGCTGGCAGCCGGGAACGACGCGACCGCGGACGAGGCGGTCACGGACCCGGCAGGCACGGCCGGCACCCACGGCAGCGGCACGGACGGGAAGGACTCGGCGGAGTGAGCGGCGCGCAGGGCGGGCGGAACGACGAGGGCGGGCCGGGCGGCGGCATCCGGGTGCTGCTCGCCGACGACGAGCATCTGATCCGCGGCGCGCTGACCGCTCTCCTCGCGCTGGAGGAGGACCTCACCATCGTCGCGGAGGCGGCCTCCGGCCCCGAGGCGGTCGCCATGGCACGCGCACACGCGCCGGACGTGGCCGTACTGGATCTGCAGATGCCCGGGGCCGACGGCGTACAGGTCGCGACGCAGCTGCGCGACGAACTGCCCGCGTGCCGGACGATGATCGTGACGAGTCACGCCAGGCCGGGCCATCTCAAGCGCGCGCTCGCGGCAGGCGTACGGGGCTTCGTGCCGAAGACCGCTTCCGCGCAGCAGCTCGCCGAGATCATCCGGGCCGTGCACGGGGGAACCCGCTATGTGGACCCCGAGTTGGCGGCGGACGCCATCAGCACCGGCGACTCGCCACTGACCGCCCGCGAGACGGAACTGCTGGCCCTTGCGGCCGGCGGTGCCCCCGTCGCGGACATCGCGGAGCGCGTCTCCCTCACACCAGGGACCGTCCGCAACTATCTCTCCGCCGCGACCGCGAAGCTGGGCGCGGAGAACAGGCACGCGGCGGCGCGCAAGGCACGCGAGCGCGGCTGGCTCTGAGCGGCGAGTCCGGGGCCCCGGCCGTACCGAAGCATCGTCCGTATCGGCCGTACCGAAGCACCGGCCGACGCCCCGGCCCGAACTGCCTCCACCGAGGGGCCCTGGAACGTGCTCCGGTCCGGCGCCGCGAACCTCAACTCGCCCCCGGCTACGGTCTGTACGCGCCGTCCACGCCCGGAGTCCGCGGTGCGCGTCGATGCACCGGGGACACCGCCGGGCTGCGCGGGGCGGCACCGGGACGGCCGGGATCCGCCAACAACCCTCACACCCGGACGAATTCGGACCATTCCGAGGTGGCAGGCCATGACAGGACATGCATTCCGGAGGTGGATATCTTTCGCTTTCGGTTACTTACTCTTGTGTCAATTCTCAAAGATTGAGGTTTACTTGAGCTTGCTGAGCGGCAAACCGTAAACAGGCTCTGACCAGCGGCGCGATGGTCCAGGCCATTTTCTGCCGTGGCATGAAGATGACGCTTCGCGTTGCATAAAACTGTCACGGATTCCCCTTCTGCCGCGCACCCCGTGCTGGCATCTTCATTCCTGCGGAAGCGAACCTGGGCATTCACGGGGAGGCAAGCGTGCGCTAGACCCGCTTCGCTGCAGTTTACGGTGACGACCGAAAGCTCAATCGACGGGGGCTCCGCGCCCGATGACCACCCTGAGCTACCTGGCTTCGACCACTTTCGCGAGAAACAGCCAGTCATGTCTCACAGGCTCGGAGGAAATCCCATGCTGGAAGAGAAGCTGAATCTTCAAATTCAGGACCAGCTGCACGAGGCCCACGAGGGCGAGATCGCCGAAGAAGCAGCTCCGGTTCTCGCCACCCCCGCCCTCGCGGGCGCCTTCGTCGGCGGCGCGGCCGTCGTGACGGGCGCCTACGCGGCCGGCAAGGCCGTCGGCTGACCACAGGCACCATCCCCGGCCGGCCAACTCGGTCCGGCCGTCGACCACTTGCTCCCCGGGGGACACGCGTGCTCCGGAGGGTCCAGAACAGAACAGGAGTGCACACATGAAGGATGTGACTTCGCAGATCAACGAGTCGGCGGAGCTCGCCTCTGTCGCGATCACCGACGCCGAGGGTGTCGTCTTCACCGACTACACCCCGGTGATGGGCACCCCCGGCGCCTTCCTCGGCGGCGTCGCCATCGCCTCGGCGACGGTTGCGGCCTTCGAAGCGGGCCAGGACTGATCCCGGCTCGAACCCGCTAGTCGCACGGCCCCGCGGTACCCCCTTCTGCAGGGCCTTGTGAGATCGGGGCTCCGCCCGGTCGGCCGGTCCTGACACCGGCCGGCCGGGTCCCACACCATCACCTCTGAATGTTTCTTTCAAGTCGTCGCACAGCCCGCTGCCAGGGCTTTTCCAACTCCTTCCTGTTTCTTTGCAGTTGTCGAACCAATTGAACTTCGCACCACGCCAGACATCTTTCACGCGATTCAGACCACCACCCCCCCACTCCGACCGCCACCCCCGCTCCGGAACACGGGAACCGAGGAGACCGACGTGAAATCGCTTGCCAAAAAGCTGACCTCGACATTTCTCGGGCCCGTTCCGGTCTCCCGCAGCCGTGCACTCGCCATATCCGAGCGGCTGACGGCGGTGACGTCGCTGACGTCGAGCCTCGAATACATCACCCACCAGCGGCAGATACGGCGCGGCGGCCTCAACGACTGGACGATCGCGCGCGGAATGCACGCCTCGTCGACCCGGCCCACACGGCGCCTTCTGGATGCGGTCGGAAATCCCAGGACCACCAAGGCACTTCACGTCGCACGCATCGCTGCGAGCGCGGCCCTGCTGGCGCCCGGAAACGCCCGCTGGCGCGGCGCCGCCAACGTGTTCCTCGGACTGAGCAACGCGGCTCTCTATCCGCGCCACCGCTACGGCACGGACGGCTCGGACCAGGTCTCCTCGTTCGTGCAGACGGCCGCCGGTCTCGCCCGCCTCTCGTCCCAACCGGCCGTCCAGGACGCCCTGTTGTGGTACGTGGCGCTGCAGGCGAACCTCTCCTACCTGGTCTCCGGCTGGGTGAAGCTGCTGGGCGAGCCCTGGCGTGACGGCTCCGCGCTCAACGGCATCATGCGTACCCGCACGTACGGGCACGAGGGGCTGTGGAAACTCACCAACCGCTACCCCGTCCCCGCCCGTTACCTCGCTCACGGCGTGCTCGCCCTGGAGTGCCTCTTCCCTGTGGCCTACCTCAAGGGCGGAATGCTCGCACGGCCCGTCATGGCGAGCGCCGCGGCGTTCCACGTGGCCAACGGCTACTTCATGGGGCTGGGCCGCTTCATCACGGCCTTCGAGGCGATGCACCCGATGGTCGCCTACACCAGCGCACCGAAGAGCCACCCCGCTGTGGCCGGGCGCGACGACCGGATGCTGAAGGCCACGGCGTCCATGGCCGCGATCGGCGTGACCGTCGCCGGATTCCTCGCCGCGATGCGCCGCATGCGGGCCACCGACCCCTGGCCCCACGGCCGGGTGCTCACCACCCGCCATGGCAACGAACTGCACTACAACGAGCGGGTCTCGGAGGACGACAGCTCTCCGGTGCTGGTCTTCGGCACCGGAATGATCTCCACGATGGAGCACTTCGGCTGGATCACGGACAAGCTGGTCGAGGAGAGCGACTACGGGATCATCACCTACAGCCGCGCGGGCTACGGACCGAGCAAGCGCCGCAGCAGCAGCCCGTTCACCCTCCAGGAATCGGTGGACGACCTGGTCGACCTGGTCGAGGGCGCCGTGGCGAAGGGCCGGCCCGTGTACCTGGTCGGACACTCGCTGGGCGGCGAGATCGGCCGGCGGGCGGCAGCCGAACTCGGCGACCGCATACGCGGCGTGATCTATCTCGACAGCTCGCACCCGGACGAGCTGACCCGCTCCAAGCAGCAGCAGGACTCCGCCGACCGGCTCAAGGACGGCCTGAACATGCTGAGCGGCAGCCTGCGCGCCGGTCTCGGGGCCACGCTGGTGCGTCCCCGCTGGGTCCATGACCTGCCCGCGGAGGTGCGCAGCCGCGCCTTCGCGCAGTACGCGGACAGCAGGCTGTGGCGGGCCGGGTTGCGCGAATGGGACGCCACCGAGGCCGACTTCCACCGGTTCAGCGGTGACCTGCCGGCGATCAGCGCACACGCGCTGGTGCTGTCGGCGCAGCGGACCGTCGACCGCGACCCCGAGCAGCTGCTGATGCACAACGAACTCGGCGCGGCCCACCGGGGCGAGGGGCGCATCGTCCACAACTCCGTGATCGAGGGAGCCGATCACGACACCATGCTCACCGACGCCCGGCTGGGCGGGGACGTGGGCCGCCGGATCCTGGAGTTCCTGCGCGAGGTCGAGGGTCACGACGGCGACGCCGACAGCGCGGCCGGGGGAAGCCGCGGATCGGCCAAGGGCACTCACGGCTCCAAGGGGAACCAGTCCAAGGAGGCACGATGACCAGCACCCCAACTCCGGCTGTTCCCGGCGCGGTCGCCGGGACCCTGGTCCGCGCGGCCCGCGGGGCCCGGTCCGGTCTCTCCCGCGCGTTCACCGGGCCGGGCGGCCTGACGCGCGCGGCGGGGGCGGCGCTGTTGCTGGGCACGCTGTCGGCGCAGCATCCCAACCCGCTGTTCAACAAGGCCCAGAAGATGGACATCTTCTCGGGGATGTTCCCCAACTGGCGCTTCTTCGCGCCCACTCCGGCGCAGCACGACTACCACATCCTGTACAGGACGCTGAACCACGAAGGGGAGACCTCCCCCTGGCGGATGGTGGAGGTCATCGTCGGCCGCAAGCTCCCGCAGATCTTCTGGTTCCCGGGACGCCGCCCCGAGAAGGCCATCTTCGACATCGTCACCGAGCTCATCACCCAGCTGGACAAGGGCTTCAGCGGAATGATGAAGCTGCCCTCCTACCGGATCCTCTGCGCCTATCTGCGCCACCGCATCCGTGAGGACGGCAACGCCGAAGGCGTGAAGGGCTTCCAGTTCACGCTCGTGCGGGCCACCGGTTACGAGGAGACCGACCCCGAGGTCGTCTTCGTCTCCCCGTACACCCAGATGAAGGGCCCGGACGAGGCGGCTGCCGGCGGGACCTCCGGCTGGGGGCCCTCCTACGACTCGCACATAAGGGACGACTCGCGCGGGGAGGTACCCGCACAGCCGGCCTGACCAGCAGTACGCACAAGTGTCCGCCTGCGCGCCTGCGCCGGCGGGTGAACCAGCACCGGATTCCGAAAGGGGTCGAAGCACATGTCCATGGGCTCGATCGTCATCTCCGTCATCGCCATCATCGTCGTCGCCGCCATCGCGCTGAACGTCTCCAAGAACAGCAAGAAGAAGTAGCCCGCCCCGGCTCCCCGAACCACCGGAAGCCGGACGACCGGAAGGCCAGGGAGCCGGAAACCCCCGGCGAAGCACAGCGGAAGGCCCGCACCACAAGACCGAGAGGGGGCCCCTGATGAGCTCTGTGGACGACATAGGCTACGGGCGGCAGTTCGGAGACTTCTACGACCGGATCTTCCCGAGCGGCGCGTACACCGAGCCGACCGTGCGCAAGCTCGCCTCCCTGCACCCCGACCCCGGTGAACGCGCCCTCGAACTCGGCGTGGGCACCGGCCGGGTGGCGATACCCCTGGCCCAACGGGCCTTTCCCGTGACAGGCGTCGACTCCTCGCCCGAGATGCTCGAACAGCTCACGGCGAAGGCGAAAGAGGCGAACGCCGACGTCGAAGCGGTGCACGGCGACATCCGCAAGTACACCGACGACACGAAGTACCAGCTGGTCTACTGCGTCTGCGCGACCTTCTCGATGATCCTCGAGGCCGACGACCAGCGGGCCGTCATGCAGCACGCCGCGGACCGGCTCGCTCCCGGCGGCGTCCTCGTCGTGGAGACGTCGAACCCGGGCGGCCTGCGGGCCCTGCACGAGGGGCAGCAGCGCACCTCGTACTTCATCCCCTACCCGGAGCCGAACACGGGTCTGCTGACGTACTCCACCGTCTTCGAGGACCGCAGTCTCTGGCACGCCTCGCACATCTGGTTCGAGGACGGCAAGTCCTCCGTCGGCTCCGAACTGGCCCGGCTCACCACGCCGGAGGAGGTGGACGAGTACGCGGCAGCCGCCGGCCTGAAGCCGGTCGACCGCTGGGCGGACTGGGAGGAGACGCCCTACGCGGAGGACTCCCCCATGTTCGTCAGCACCTACACGGCGAGGTGACCCCGGCATGAGCAGCACCGTGGAGGCGAAGGACACGACGGTTTCCGAGACTCCCCGTGCGGAGGAGCCACCGGAGCACCTTGGCCCGGCGCACGCGCGCAGACGGCGGGGCGGCACCAGTCCGGCCGCCGTCTGGTACCTGGCGCGGCGCCACCGCGGGCTACTCGCCGCGGGCATCGTCATCGGCCTGATCGGTGTGACGGCGCAGCTCGCGCAGCCGTACGCGATCGGTGAACTGATCAAGCAGGCGGCCGCGAACAAGCCACTCGCCACGGCGGTCCTGATCCTCGTGGGCCTGTTCTGCGTCGACGGCGCGTTCTCGGCGCTCCAGTCGTATCTGATCGGCCGGGCCGGCGAGAACGTCGTCTACGACGTGCGCATGCTGCTCACCAGACGCCTGCTGCACGTGGACCTGTCCGCCTACAGCAAGCAGCAGCAGGGCGACGTCCTCACACGTACGGTCTCGGACACCTCGCTCGCGAAGATCGCGCTGTCGCAGAGCCTGGCGCAGCTCGTCATCAACGGATTCACGGTGGCGGGCGGCGTCGTCGTGATGTTCCTGATCGACGTGTGGATGATGCTGATCACGCTGGCCTGCCTCGGCATCGCCAGCGGCGTCTCACTGATGCTGGCGCGCAGCGTGCGCAGGGCGGCGGTCGTCAACCGCGAGGACACCAGCGCCTACGGCTCGGACGTGCAGCGCGCGCTGTCGGCTCTGCCCACCGTCAAGGCATCCCGCGCGGAGGACCGCGAGACGAACCGCATCGGCCTGCTGGCCTGGCGCGCACGCAACTCCGGGGTGCGGGTCAACGGCCTCAACGCGCTCTTCATGCCCGCCATGAACGTGGGTACGCAGGCGGCGCTCGCCGTCGTCGTCGGCGTCGGCATGACGCGGGTGACCCGCGGGACGATGTCGATGGCGGACCTCACCGCCTTCGTGATGTATCTCTTCTACATGGTCTCCCCCCTGGTGCTCTTCTTCCTGGCCATCGGCCAGTTCCAGCAGGGGCGCGCCGCGATCCGCAGGGTCGACGAGCTCACCACCCTTCCGCAGGAGGGCGGCGTGCTCGACAGGATGCGGCACCGGCCGAAGCCTCCGTCCACTTCGTCGCTCTCGGCGGACCAGGACGCCGTGGAATTCCGCTCCGTGCACTTCAGCTACGGGGGCAAGGACGAGAAGAACGGCGAGGGCGGCGAGGGAAGTTCGGGCGGCGACGCCCAGCAGCCGGCCGAGACGCTCTCCGACGTCACCTTCTCGGTGGCCGCCCGCGGAATGACCGCGGTCGTCGGCCCGTCCGGCGCCGGGAAGACCACGCTCTTCCAGCTGATCGAGCGTTTCCACGCGCTGGACTCCGGAAGCATCACGGTCGGCGGCAAGGACATCGAGACGATGCCGCTGTCCACGCTCCGGGGACTCGTCGGCTACGTGCAGCAGGACACCGCGGCCATGCGCGGCTCCGTGCGCGACAACGTGGTGTACGCGACGCCCGACGCCAGCGACGAGGACGTACGCCAGGTCATCGAACTGGCCGGACTCACCAAGGTCGTCAGCGAGCTGCCCCAGGGGCTGGACACCGAACTGGGCGACCAGGGCAGCGGCCTCTCCGGCGGGCAGCGGCAGCGCCTGTGCATCGCGAGGGCGCTGCTGCAGAAGCCCGCGGTGCTCCTCCTCGACGAGGCCACCTCCCATCTGGACTCCGACTCCGAACGGGAGTTCCGCGAGACGCTGCGCAAGGTCTCCGCCCGCTGCGCCGTGATCGCGATCGCGCACCGCATCTCGACCGTCGTCGACGCCGACATGATCGTGGTGATGAACGAGGGCCGTGTGCAGGCCGTGGGCCAGCACGACGAGCTCATGAAGCGGGACGCGCTCTACTACCGGCTCGCCAACTCGCAGCTGCAGGCCGCCACTTCGACCGCTTCCTGGCCCACGGACCCGACCGGCATGCCGGGGTTCGCGGGTGCCGCGGGTCAGAACGGGAACGGGACGCCGGTGCACAACGGCACGCCCGTCGGCGGGTCGCGGTGACGCAGACCGTCGATGCGGCGATCGTCGGCACCGGTCCGAACGGGCTCGCCGCCGCGGTGACGCTGGCACGGGCCGGCCTGCGGGTCGAGCTGCACGAGGCCGCCGCCTCCATCGGCGGCGGCCTGCGCGGCGAGGCGTACTTCGACAGCGACGTCCGGCACGACGTGTGCTCCGCCGTCCATCCCATGGCCGCCGCCTCCCCGTTCTTCCGCGAGTTCGACCTCACGGCCCGCGGCGTGGAACTCCTCGGCCCCGAGATCGGCTACGCGCATCCGCTGGACGACGGACGCGCCGGCCTGGCATACCCCGACCTGGACGCCACCTGCGACGGCCTCGGGGAGGACGGCCGGCGCTGGCGGCAGCTGATGGAGCCGCTGGTCGAACACAGCACGGGCCTGGTGGACTTCATCATGAGCGGCCAGCGGTCCCTGCCGGGCGATCCCGCCGCCGTCCTGCTGCTCGCGGCGCGGCTGCTTCCCCGAAGGGCGCTCAGCGGCTTCCGCGGGGATGTCGCCCCGGCGCTGCTCGCGGGAGTCGCCGCGCACGCCGTGGGCAAGCTGCCCTCCCTCGCCGCGGACGCCGTCGCGATGCTGCTGGGTCACCTCGCGCACGCGACCGGCTGGCCGCTGCCGCGCGGGGGCAGCGAACGCATCGCCCGGGTCATGGCCGACGACGTACGGGCGCACGGCGGCACCATCCACACCGGCTCGCACATCACCAGCCTGCGCCAGCTCGACCACGCGCGCGCCGTCCTGCTCGACACCACTCCGACCCAGCTGCTCACCCTCGCCGAAGGGCGTCTCCCGGCGGGCTACGCACGGCAGTTGAGGCGTTTCCGCTACGGGCCGGGTGCGACGAAGGCCGACTTCCTCGTCTCGGAGCCCGTCCCGTGGACCAATCCGGACGTGGGCCGCGCCGGCACCGTCCACCTGGGCGGCAGCCACACCGCGATCGCCCGCAGGGAGCGGCTGGCGGTACGGGGCGAACCCACCGACGAGCCGTTCGTGCTGCTCGTGGAGCCGGCGGCCACCGATCCCGGGCGTGCGCACAAGGGCAAGCGGCCAGTGTGGGCGTACGCGCACGTTCCGAACGGCGACCCGCGGGACCCGGTGGCCCTTCTGCGCTCACGCATCGAGAAGTACGCCCCGGGCTTCGGCGACACCGTGCTCGCGGCACGCGGCGTCGCGGCGCGCGACTACGAGTCGTACAACCCCAACTATGTGGGCGGCGACATCGGAGCCGGTGCGATGACGCTGTACCAGTCGCTGGCGCGGCCGGTTCCCAGGCTCGACCCCTGGCGCACCCCGCTTCCGGGCGTCTTCCTCTGCTCCGCCTCGACGCCGCCCGGGCCCGGCGTGCACGGCATGTGCGGTCATCTGGCCGCGCTCTCCGCGCTGCGGAACCGCTTCGGCGTGCGTGAGGCACCGGCGCTGGGGCCGACCGCGCCGGGCGTACGGGCCTGAGACCGGCGCCGGGCCCCCGTCCCGGAGGGGGAGCGACAGCGGCGCCGGCCCCGCCGCCACCGCCTCCGGCCCTATGAACCACCCGGCGAACCGGCCCCGACGCGACCGCCCGTCAGACCCAGCCGCGCTCCCGCGCCAGCAGCGCCGCCTGCGGACGGTTGCCGGCGCCGAGCAGCTGCATCAGGTCCGCGATGTAGCGCCGGTAGGTACGAACCGAGACACCCAGGTCGCGCGCCCCCGCCTCGTCCTTGCCCCCGGAGCACATCGCTCGCAGAACCATCCGCTCCAGCTCGGAAGGCGCGTCCTCTTCGGATCTCCACTCCCCCAGCAGCGTCGCCAGGTCCTCCGACTCCGCCCAGATCGACTCGAAGAGGGCGAGGATGTTGGAGACCAGCCCGCTCTCCTGCGCGAACAGCGCGCCGGCGGCGGTCTCTTCGGGGTCGACGGGTACGACGGCGGTGCGGCGGTCGTACATCTGGATCTTCGCCGTGGTGTGGGTGACCAGCCGCACCCGTGCCCCGTACGACTCCAGTTCACGCAGATACGCCACTGTCGGCTCGTGGTCGAGGGCCTTGCGGACGAGAACGGTGCGCACCGTCAGCCCTCTTCGCAGGCAGCGCAGCACACGCGGGCGTGCCTCGTCGATCTCCTCCTGCCGCAGCGCGACGGCCGGCTCCACGAGAGCGACCTCTTCGCGGGCGAAGAAGGCCAGGTCGTCGATGCGGTCGCGGATCTTCGCGGGGTCGGTGACCTGCTCGATGCCGAGGGCGGCCGGCTCTCGCTCCTCGCCGCGCTCCGCGCGCAACGACGCCACCAACGGCTGGAGCTGCGTGACGCGTTGCAGCTTCTCGTGCAGTTCGTGCAGGCGCAGGTCGAGCAGCCTGGCCACTGCCACGTCCGGGTCCGCCGCGGCGAGTCCGTCGGCCTGTCTTCGCAGCAGGCCCAGTTCACGCAGCCTGCGCAGCTCCCTGCGTGCCGCGTTGGGCGGCAGCCGGAGCTGGTCTATGAGGCCGTCGAGTCCTATGCCGGGCTCACGCAGACAGAGCCGGTACATGTGTTCCTGCTCCTCGGTGAGGCCGAGATAGGACATCTCGTTCGTACCCAAGGTGAATTCCCCCTGTCCGGTCACCCCGCCTGGACCCCTGCACATGGGCGGTGGTCAGAACTTGGGCACCCACATGCGGAACAGGTCTCCGAGCATAGAAAAAACGAAGGCGACGAACACCCCTCAAAGGGAGACCTTTTCGAAAGGGCCCTTCGTATGGTGCGCATCTGCCCCCGTATGCACCGTCCCGGACGGAGGATTCAACTCCGGAAATCGCGCCTCGCGTTCGGCTCGTGGATCACGACGGGTCTTCCGGCGGCCCGCACCGGCGCGTCAGCGCAGCGGCCAGAACCACTCGAGCCCGGTGAGCATCCGGTACGCCTCCGCATACTTCGTGCGGGTCTGTTCCACGATGCTCGCCGGCAGCGGAGGCGGAGGCTCCTCACCGCTCCTGTCCCACCCGGACTCCGGCCCGGAGAGCCAGTCCCGGACGAACTGCTTGTCGAAGGACGCCTGCGCCTGCCCTGGCTCCCACTTGTCCGCGGGCCAGAAGCGTGACGAGTCGGGAGTGAGCACCTCGTCGCCGAGGACCAGGCCGACGTCCGACTCGGCCTGCACGCCGATGCCGTCCTCGTCACCCGTCCGGTACCCGAACTCGAACTTCGTGTCGGCGAGGATGATGCCCCTGTCGAGGGCGACGTCGCGGGCGCGCTGGTAGACGGCGAGCGTCAACTGCCGCAGCTGGGCGGCGGTCTCGGCTCCGACCTCGCGGGCGACCTCCTCGTAGCTGACGTTCTCGTCGTGGTCGCCGACGGCCGCCTTCGTGGCAGGCGTGAAGATCGGGCCCGGCAACTCCGAGCCGTCGGTGAGCCCTTCGGGCAGTGCGAGTCCGCAGACCGTACGGGTCTGCTCGTACTCCGCGAGACCCGAACCGGTCAGGTAGCCGCGCGCGACGCACTCCACCGGGATCATGCGCAGCGAGCGGCACACCATGGTGCGCCCCTCCCAGTCGGCAGGGGCGCCCTCGGGCACCTCGGTGCTGACGACGTGGTTGGGGACGAGGTCCGCGAGCTGCTCGAACCACCACAGGGACAGCTGGGTGAGGATCCTGCCCTTGTCGGGGATCTCGGTCGGCAGCACCCAGTCGTATGCGGAGATGCGGTCGCTGGCCACCATGACGAGGTCGCCCGCCTCGTTGCGGTACAGATCGCGCACCTTGCCGGTGTGCAGATGCAGCAGGCCCGGGACCTGCACGGGGTCGGGCTTCTCCACGAATCCGGACACGGGTCCTCCGGGGTCGGTCAGGGTCTCCCTCCGGTGCCCCCGGCGAACAGTGGGGGAAAGGGGGGAGCGCTTCAGCTCCCGATTGTCCCGTACGAGGGGTTCGCACACCTCTCGGGGGCGGGTGGAACGCGGCGGGCCAGGGCCTCTGCCTGCGGCTCCCTCAGCCCTTCTTGCTCACCCGGTCGAGGAGGTTGGCCGTCGCCCGCTGGATGCGGGGGTCGACGTGGCCGGGACGGTCGAGCGCCGGCGACCAGGCGAAGGTGCCGGAGCAGAAGACCAGTGCCCCGGAGGGAGCCCGGTAGAGCGACGTCTCCTGGTGGCGGTGGACGCCCCGCACGTCGCTGTACGGGGAGTGCGCGAGCAGCGCACGCTCGGAGTGCTCCGGCAGGCTCGTGCGGGGGAAGTAGCAGTCGGCCTCACCGGCGACCAGGCCGGGCAATTCGTCTCCGTCGGCCGCACCGGTGGACTCCCACAGCCAGTGGTCGCTGTTGCGCACCACCAGCGGGTACGGGCGGGGCACCTGCCCGGTGTACTGGATGCCCAGCACGAGCTGTTCGGGTTCGCCCATGGTGCGCCACTGGGCGGCGCGGCCGGGGCCCCGGCGCTTGCGGCACGTCAGCAGCCGGTCGGGGGAGCCGCCGGGCAGCGGGTCCAACTGGACCTGCCAGAACATGGTGTTGGCGGACAGGAAGACCAGCGAGGTCCCCGAGTCGCGCGCCCGTTCCACCGCACGGCGCATGGGCACCGTCCAGTACTCGTCGTGGCCGGGGAAGATGACGCCTCGGCAGCGGGACGGATCGACGCGGCCCGCATGCAGATCGCGGGCATCGGCGTATGCGAGCTCGTAGCCCTGGCGCTCGGCCCAGCGGATGAAGTCGTAGGCGTGGCCGACGTGCAGGGGCAGGCCGGCTCCGGCATAGGGGCGGTCGAAGGAGACCGTGACGGCGGCGTCCTCCTCGCCCAGCAGCCGGCCCTCCTCGTCCCACGCGTGGTACAGGCTCGCGCCGGTGCGACCGTCCTCGGGGAAGAGGTTGTAGGCCTGCCAGGTGATGTCCGGCATGACGAGGAGCAGGTCCCCGGGCGTGCGGTCGCGGACGGTGAAGGGGATGTGCGAGCGGTGGCACCCGTCGGCGGTGGTGAGGACGGCGACGTAGGCACCGGTTGACCAGTCTTCGGGGATCTGCAGGCGCCAGGAGAGCCACCAGTGGTGGCAGGAGACCGTCTTCCCGGCGGTGAGCGGGGCCGGCTGGCGGATGCCCGACAGACGCGGGCTGGTGGTGATCTTCCTCGCGCCGTCGCCGTCGTAGTGGCCGATGCGGTAGATGTCGACGCCGAAGGACTGCGGCGGGTCGACAGTGATGCGGAAGTCGAGCGACTCACCCGGGGCCGTGCCGCCGTCGCTGCCCGCGAAGCCCTTGATCTGGCAGTGCAGGTCGTCAGCGGTGCGGGGGCGGCCCACCCCTGGGCTGCGCGGGATCCGCTCGCCGGAGAGCACATCCTCGAGGCCGGTGTGGTCCACGTACCAGGGGACCATGCGGCCGTTGTCGAAGTACTGCTCGCCGAAGCGCAGCCAGGGCAGCGGCCCTTGGCCGAACGGGTCCGTGACCGCGTGCGCAAGCGCCCCGGACTCCCAGCGCCGGATGTCTGCCTGGCCCACTTGTGACTCAACCCCCCTGCTCGTCGACACCCCCGACAGAGCCACACCATCACATTACGCGAGCGGTGCGTCACCGCCCGGCATCATACGAGGCGAACGGGCTTGTCCGGCCGGACTCCCACCGCGGCCATCCACTCCCGGAGCGGCTGGGGGTCGCCTGCCTCGACGAGTTCGAGCACGGGGCTCGTCAGGTCGGCCGCGCGCGCACCGTCGACGAGGAGCGCCGGGCCGTCGAGCCAGTCGAGACCGGGGACGGCGCCGGCCGTGTCCACGGCCGCGCAGCAGATCACGGCGGTGATGTGCTCCAGCATCAACTCGCGCCCGCTGCGGGGAGCCTGGAGCGGGAGGCCCATGGGCGAGACGCCGGCTCCGTCGCCCACGCCGGCTATGAGCGGCGCCACGAGCGCGTCCTCCCACGATTCGGGCGAGGTCTCACGGGCGACGGCGGCACCTATGCGGGCCGCGAGCTCTTCCGTACGGGCCACCGGGCCGCCCGTCAGCCACTCCATGATCCGGGCCGGGGTCGCTCCGCCGTCCACAGAGCCGCTGCCGGGACGGTCGAGCGCGGTCAGGTGCGTGAAGAGCCGGGAGGCGCGGGTGCGCCAGATGCGGTCGACGACCTCCTCCGGGTACTCCTGCCAGTCCACGGGCGCCCAGTCGGGCCCCGGCTCCGGCGGTCCTCCGTGGAAGAGGCGGGCGGCGAGCAGCGAGACCGCTTCGTCGACGGTGCCCGGCTCGTCGAGCAGATCGCAGGCGGGGCGCTCGCCCAGGCGCGAGGTGAAGCCTTCCGCGAGCCTGTCCCGGTGTGAGAGGTCCGTCAGCGCCGAGACCACCCCCGCATCGAGACGGGCCGGCCACCGGCCGATACGCCAGGCGGGCAGGGCGACCCGCGTCAGCAGCCTGTCCCAGCCCGCGTATGCGAGGCCGACCTGTTCCTGCGCCGCCGTACGCAGCGCGTGATCCACACCCTGTGCACGGGCGGCGGCCGCGGCGGCGACCCCGCGCTCCATCTCGGCCGCGTGCGGCCCGCACGCGCGGAGCATCAACCGGGAGCAGCCGCCCGCGAAGCGGAGACCGGCCCGGCGCACCGCCGCACCCGGCCCTGACGTGCCGGACCGCCCGGCGCGTGCCTTGTCGGCCACGGCGACCGCCGCGTCCAGCCCCCGGACGAACCGGCGGGCCGCGGCTATGTCGGGATGCAGGGAAGGTCCGGTGCCCGCGACCACGGGTGCCAGCAGGGCGCGCAGTTCGGCCACCCTCATCCACCACAGGAAGGGCGAGCCGATGACCAGCACGGGAGCCACGCGCCCGCGGGTGCGGTGCGAGCGGTCCTCGAGCCAGCTGTCGCAGTCCGGGGTGAGGGCCACTGCGGAGGGCACCGGGACCTCCAGCCGCTCGGCCAGATCCCGCACCAGGTCGTACAGGTCGGTTGCGGAGCTCTCCTCGACGGGGACGGTGGGAGAGACGGCAGGGCGCGACCGTGCGATCACGGCAGCGACGCCCCCGGCCACCGCCAGGGCCAACAGCGCGACACCGCTGACGGCGAGCCGCACGCCCGCCCAGTCGGAGCCGATGCGGCCCGTCGTCTCGGCGGCGAGGAGTATCACGGCGGCCGCGGCGGGCAGCAGCGCGAGTGCGAGCGCCGTGCCGCGGATGCGGAGCACGGAGAGAGCGTGCGAGCGCGCGGAGCGCGTCCCTGCCTGGCGGCCCACCACGAACTGCTCACCCCCATCATGACGTGTCCGGTTTCCCGGGTTTCGGTGGTCCCACTGTGGCACCGCGCGCCGACACCGCAACGTGCGCAGGGCCACTCGGGACACAGCCCGGCACAGGGCCGCGGACGCCCATGCGGCTTGCGCGGAACCCTAGTTGGGGGCCGTTCAGCCGTCAGCCGCTCCGCTGTCCGGTCACTCGATGGAATGGCTTTGGGTAGAGCTCTTGCGTCATAGGGGGGTGAGAGGAGTGTCCGTCCTGTCCCCCTGTGTCCCTTATGGGTGCGCGGTCCGGCCGGCCGCCGGCCGGGCCCCCAGGCGGGCCACCGGGACCGCGACACCCGAATCGCCTACTCGGCCGCCCTGGCCGCGATGTCCGTGCGGTGGTGGGAGCCGTCGAGCCGGATGCGTCCGAGCGCCTGGTACGCCCGTTCGCGTGCCCCCGAGAGCCCCGGTCCCGTCGCGGTGACGGAGAGCACCCGGCCGCCCGCGCTGACCACGCGGCCCTGCGAGTCCCGCTTGGTGCCCGCGTGCAGTACGTACGCCTCGGGAGCGTCCTGTTGCGCCACCGCGTCGAGCCCTTCGATCACATCGCCGGTGCGGGGCGCCGCCGGGTAGTCGTGCGCCGCGACGACGACGGTGACCGCGGCCTCCTCGCTCCAGTTCAGCGGCGGGAGGTCGGCCAGCCGTCCGGTGGCCGCGGCGTGCAGCAGCCCGGCCAGCGGCGTCCGCAGGCGCGCCAGCACGGCCTGGGTCTCCGGGTCGCCGAAGCGGGCGTTGAACTCGATGACGCGCACGCCGCGCGACGTGATCGCGAGCCCCGCGTAGAGCAGCCCCGAGAACGGCGTCCCGCGGCGCCGCAGTTCGTCGACGGTCGGCCGGAGCACCGTCTGCTCGATCTCCTGCACCAGCTTCGGGTCGGCCCACGGGAGTGGTGAATAGGCGCCCATCCCACCGGTGTTGGGCCCCTCGTCGCCGTCGTAGGCCCGCTTGAAGTCCTGCGCGGGCTGGAGCGGCACGACGGTCTCGCCGTCCGTCACCGCGAAGAGCGAGACCTCCGGACCGTCCAGGAACTCCTCGATGACGACCCGCTCACAGGCGTGTGCATGGGCACGCGCCACCTCGATGTCGTCGGTCACGACGACTCCCTTGCCGGCGGCGAGCCCGTCGTCCTTCACCACGTACGGAGGACCGAAGGCGTCCAGCGCCTCGTCGGCCTCCTGCGGTGTCGTGCACAGGTGGCTGCGGGCCGTGGGCACGCCGGCCGCAGCCATGACCTCCTTGGCGAACGCCTTGGAACCCTCGAGGCGTGCCGCCTGCGCCGACGGCCCGAACGCGGCGATGCCGCGCGCCCGTACGGCGTCCGCGACACCCGCGACGAGTGGTGCCTCCGGCCCGATGACGACGAGGTCCGCGTTCACCTGCGGCGTCTCCGCGAGCGTCGCGACGGCGGCGCCGTCCGTCGCGTCCACGGCGTGCAGCGTGGCGACCTCGGCGATTCCGGCGTTGCCGGGCGCGCAGTGCAGCGCGGTGACCTCGGGGTCGAGCGAGAGAGAGCGGCACAGGGCGTGTTCGCGGGCGCCGCCGCCGATGACCAGAATCCTCACGGGAGCAGCCTAGACGTCGGGCTCCGAGCGCTTCGCGGGGCACTCTTTCGAGTGAGAGCGGAATCCGTCCTATACCTGAGCAGTGCACAATTCGGTGGTAGTTCGGCCGCAAAGTGGCGTTGCGCCCCCACTTATGGCGGTAGGAAGGGCCCTTCGAAACGGTCGTCGTCGTGGCGCGTGTGTTGTGGGGTGTGGCGGTGAGCAAGCCGAAGATGCGACCCGGGGCGGGACGGGCGTTCCCGCTCGGTGACTGGGGCGAGCCGGGGGAGCGCCTCGACGAGCTGTACGTATGGGTGGAGCAGCGCGCGCTGTTCATCGCCGACTGGTATCTCTCCGACCGCACCTTGAAGCAGTGGGGTGCGCGTGCCCTGCGCACCGGTGTGTCGCTCGGGGCCGCCGGCGCCGCGGTGCTGCCGCTGCTGACCCTGACCGGGACGCTGCCGGTGCGGCATGCCGTGTGGGGCTACTTGGCGCTGCTCGGCGCCCTTGCCTGCATCTGCGCGGACCGGTACTTCGGGCTGACGTCGGGCTGGATCCGCGACGTCGCGACGGCGCAGGCGATCCAGCGCAGGCTGGAGACGCTCCAGTACGACTGGGCCTCGGAGTCCGTGCGCGAGATGCTCGGCCCGACGGAGGGCGGGGCGAGTGAGGCGGCCGAACGCGGACTGTCACTGCTGCGCCGCTTCACCGAGGACGTCTCGGAGATCGTCCGGAGCGAAACGGCAGACTGGATGCTGGAGTTCAGGCCCGGCCCGTCACCGCTGGCCTCGCAGCCCGTGGCCGTTTCGGCGGCACGTCCCGCGGAGATCTGCGCCGCCGGGCACAACGTGCACCGCTTCCCCGCGCCGCCCGGCTTCCGCCCGAGCATGCCCCGCCAGCGTCCGCCCGAGGGGCCTCTGTGACGTCGCGTTGCGGTCCCCGTCCTGACGGCGGGCGCCGTGTACCTCCCGTCAGCTGAAGACGATCATCGATCCCTGGGCCAGGCTCCGGGTGGCCGCCGCGTGCAGCCCGAGCCACACGTGCCGCTCCCGCGCGAACGGCCCGTCCTCGGGAGCCACCGGCATCTCCGCCGGCTCCTCCAGATCCGTGGGGCGCGAGGGGGACTGCGGGGCCGGCGGCGGTGCGGCCGGGTCGATGCCCAAGTACGGGGCGACGGCCTCCAGTTCGCGCAGCAGACCGTGGCTGGAGCCCAACGGCCCGCCGCCGTCGATCAGTTCGTCGTTCGCGAGCGGCACGGGGAAGTCGAGGGGGACGTACGCGCCCGCGTGGTCGTAGTGCCACACCAGATGCGACTGCTGCACCGTCGTCTCGAACATCTCCAGCAACTGCTCGTAGTCGCCGCCCAGTTCGTCGACGGGCGTGACCTCGAGATTGCACATCTGCAGGATGTGCGCGCGGCGCAGGAAGTGCAGCGCCTCGTAGTCGAAACCCGCGACCGGCGCGACCTCTCCCGAGAGGCCCGGCATGTAGTTGTAGACGGGGACGGGCGGCAGCCCCGCTTCCGTCAGGGCCTTGTCGTACGCAGCGATCTCCTCGGCGAAGGGGTTGTCGGGGCTGTGGCACAGCACGTCGACGAGGGGAACCAACCAGAGATCACATGCCAAGGGATTTTCTCCAGCCTCGCTTCGCCGGGGGACACCCCCGGCCCGGTCGCAACAGCGTAATGCCGCCTGCCGGGGCCGTGTTGAAGAGTGCGGGACGCACGGCGCCGGTCACCGTGCCTGTCAGCGTGCCGGTCACTGCGCGGGACGGGCTCACGGGCCCGACCGCATGGGCTTCTCCGCGAGCGCCAGCGCATGCTGGTGGTAGTCGGTAACGAGCCGCTGCGTGGCCTCCGCGTCGTCCCGCTCCACCGCGTCCACCAGCTCCCGGTGCCCCGACCACAGCCGGTTCGCCAGGTCCCGCTCGGCGCGCAGGCAGGGCACGCTGAAGACCCAGCACTGCACGCGGAGCCGGTCGAGGAAGTCGCAGATGTACCGGTTCCCGATGACGTCGCCCAACTCCCGCCAGTAGCGCAGGTCGTAGCCGATCAGCACATCGAGGTCGCCGGCCCGGGCCGCCCTCACCGCGGCCTCCGCCCGGCGCCGCACGGAGGCGAGGACGGCGTCGTCGAGCGTGAGCATCGGCACCGGCCCGTCGTCCGCGAAGTAGCCGTGGAAGAGCCCGTCGAGGACCACCATCCGAGCCTTCACCATGGCCCGGTAATCGTCGATGGTGAATTCGTGGACGCGGAAGCCCCGGTGCTGCTCCACGTCCAGCAGACCCTGCGCGGCCAGGTCGACCAGCGCCTCGCGCACGGGTGTGGCGGACACCCCGTACTGCTCGGCGATCTCCTTGACCGTGAAGTGGCTCCCGGCCGGGAGTCTCCCGGCCAGGATCTCGTCCCGCAGGGCGCTGGCGATCTGCGCCCGCAGCGTACTTCGCTTGATCATCGGCTCGACTCGAATCTGCTCGCGAGACGAACTCGCCCGGACCCGGCCTCAGCCCCGCCCCGAGGTCGTGTGCGCGTCGGCGGCGCCGAGTGCCTCGTCCAGGACCGCCAGACCCTCCTTGACCTCCGCCTCGCTGATCGTGCACGGTGGCACGACGTGGGTGCGGTTCATGTTGACGAAGGGCCACACGCCGCCGCGCTTGCAGGCGGCCGCGAACTCGGCCATCGGCGCGTTGTCCGCGCCGCTCGCGTTGTAGGGCACGAGAGGCTCGCGGGTCTCCTTGTCCCGTACGAGGTCCAGCGCCCAGAAGACGCCCATGCCGCGCACCTCGCCGACCGACGGGTGGCGTCCCGCGATCTCCCGCAGCGCCGGGCCGATGATGTTCTCGCCGATCTGCGCGGCCTGTTCGACGATGCCCTCCTCGGCCATGGCGTTCATCGTCGCCACGGCGGAACCGCACGCCAGCGGGTGCCCGGAGTAGGTGAGCCCGCCCGGGTAGGGACGCTTGTCGAAGGTGGCCGCGATCTCGGCGGAGATGGCCACGCCGCCCAGCGGCACATAGCCGGAGTTGACGCCCTTGGCGAAGGTGATCAGATCAGGGGTGACGCCGAAGTGGTCCGCGGCGAACCAGGCCCCGGTGCGCCCGAACCCGGCCATCACCTCGTCGAGGATGAAGACGATGCCGTGGCGGTCGCAGATCTCGCGGACCCCGGCGAGGTACCCGGGCGGCGGCACGAGGACGCCGGCGGTTCCGGGGACGGTCTCGAGGATCACCGCGGCTATCGTGCCCGGGCCCTCGTAGACGATCGTCTCCTCGAGGTGGGCCAGTGCGCGTTCGGACTCCTGCTCCTGCGTCTCGGCGTAGAAGTGCGAGCGGTACAGGTGCGGGCCGAAGAAGTGCACGGCGCCCGCCGAGCCCGTGTCGTTGGCCCAGCGGCGCGGTTCGCCGGTGATGTGGATCGCCGCCGAGGTGTGGCCGTGGTACGAGCGGTAGGTACTCATCACCTTCGGGCGGCCGGTGTGCAGCTTGGCCATGCGGACGGCGTTCTCGACGGCCTCCGCGCCGCCGTTCGTCCAGAAGATCTTGTCCAGGTCGCCGGGGGTGCGCTCCGCGACGAGCCGCGCCGCCTCTGCACGTACGTCGACGGCGAACCCGGGCGCCATCGTGCACATGCGGCCCGCCTGCTCCTGGATGGCGGCGACGACCTTGGGGTGCTGGTGCCCGATGTTGGTGTTGACCAGCTGGGAGGAGAAGTCCAGGTAGCGGTTGCCGTCGTAGTCCCAGAAGTACGAGCCCTCGCCGCCTGCTACGGGCAGAGGCTCGATGAGCCCCTGCGCGGACCAGGAGTGGAAGACGTGCGCCCGGTCGGCGGCCCGTACGGCCTGGCCGGCGGCCGGGTCGGGGACGACGGCGGGGGTCGACGGGTTCGTACTCGTGCTTGTCACGTGCTGGCTCCTCAGCTCGGGGAAGGCGCCGGGTGGGACGGCCACAGCCTAGGGGGTGCCCCAGCAGGGCAATCAACACCGCGGCATCGCCATGCCCTGGGCCGTTCCGTGCGACGGCCCCTCAGCACCCTCTGAACGGCTGCCCCGGGCTCGCGTTCTCATGACCCCGGCGGGCGCCGCGTCCTCGGCTCTGTCACCGTCGGCAAGGCCCGGCGCCGCCCGCACCGGGGTCCGTCTTCCGACGGATCCCGCCCACCGCACGGACGACGTATGTACTTGCCGGGGCTGCTCGACCACGAGTACGTCCTTGCTTGCGGCCGCGGGCGCGGGCGGCAGGTCGGCGGTGGGCTCGGCCAACTCGCCGAGCGTGCGGGCCGAAAGCGCGCTCTCCGGCAACATGCCGCGTTCCTCGGCGTCGAGTCCGGCCGTCACCGGGGGCGACCCGCAGTGCGTCCACGCCCTGGTCGCCATCCTCGTGCCATGCCCGCACGCCGGGCAGGTCATCCGCCATGGCAGCCACGTCAGCGGCACCGCGCAGTGGCCACCGAACACGACGAACTCGCCGTCCGGACGCCCTCAGGAAGGGATGGTCTCCCCCGGGGACTCCCGCGGTCCGCGCGGCCGCGGCGGCCGCACCACCGCGCGCAGCCTGCGCCCTCCACCGTGACGCGCGTTGCCCGGACGCCGGTACCGCACGTCGACGACTGTGAGGTCACGTCCGTAGTCGACCTCCTGGATCTTCCACGAGAGGGGTTCCCCCAGCCGTTCGCGTACGAAGGTCTCGATGGCCGCCGGTTCGGTGACCGCCTCGTCGACCGTGACGAGGGCACGCAGCGTACGGGCGAACAGCCGCGGGTGGCCTGCGATGTAGACCACCACCAGCGGCAGCGTGCACAGCAATGCGGCGAGCATCAGACTCACGTTCGGCAGGCCGGAGATGAGGCCGAGGACGAGGGCCGTGAAGTAGTAGGCGATCTCCTCGCTCTGCATGGAGTCCGAGCGCAGGCCGACGATGGAGAGCACCCCGATCAGACCGAAGCCGAGGGCGATGCCGCCTTGGTCGCCGCTGCGGCCGAGCACCGCGGCGAGCGCGAACAGCGCCACGTTCAGCGCCAGATACCCGGGGATCAGATCCCGTCGCCGGTGCCGCGGATAGTAGATGGCGAACGTCAGCACGCAGACGGAGACGAGGTCCAGTGCGAAATGGATGAGGATCTGGCTGATCGGGTCCATAGCGGGAAAATAGGGGAGCCGGTCAACGGCGGTGCCTCTACGCCCCTCACCCCACCGATAAGGGCGAATTGAGAGCTTGTCATCTCAATTCAGGCCCTCGAGGTGCGCCCCCGTGCCGGGCGTACGGGCGTTATCGGATCGGATTCGGGGCTCCGATCCATCCGCGACGCCCGCCACTCTATTCTCGTGGCAGCCAAGCACCCGGGGGGAAGAGGTACCAAGATGAAGCGGCTCAGCGCCGAGGACCCACGCTGGATCGGTGACTACCGGTTGCTCGGCAGGCTCGGCGAAGGGGGCATGGGCCGGGTCTATCTGGCCCGTTCGGGGCGCGGCCGCACGGTTGCGGTGAAGGCCGTGCAGGACGAACTCGCCCGGCAGCCCGACTTCCGGCGCCGCTTCGCCCAGGAGATCACCGCGGCCCGCAAGGTCGGCGGCGAGTGGACGGCACCCGTTCTGGACGCCGACACCGAAGCCGCGACGCCGTGGCTCGCCACCGGTTACATCGCCGGGCCCTCCCTCTCCGAGGTCGTGGACGACCAGTTCGGGCCGCTGCCGCACCCCACCGTGACGGCGCTGGCCTCCGGGCTCGTGCGCGCGCTCAGCGACATCCACCGTGCCGGGCTCGTCCACCGCGACCTGAAGCCGTCCAACATCCTCATCACCATCGACGGTCCGCGCGTCATCGACTTCGGCATCGCCCGCGCCCTCGACTCCGCCGTGCAGTCGGCGGGCGGGCTGACGCGGACGGGCGCGCTCGTGGGCTCCCCCGGCTTCATGTCGCCGGAGCAGGTCCGCGGCATGCAGGTCACACCCGCGAGCGATGTCTTCTGCCTCGGTGCGGTACTGGCGTACGCGGCGACGGGGAGGATGCCGTTCGGCACGGCGGACAGCGGTGTGCACGCGCTGCTGTTCCGCATCGCCGAGGAGGAGCCCGAACTGTCCGGGCTGGAGGGTCCGTTGAGGGACCTCGTCGCCGCCTGCCTCACCAAGAACCCGGCGGACCGGCCCACGGTGGAGATGCTGCTGCAGCAGACCGAGGGCGAACTGAAGGGCACCTGGCTCCCGGGCGAGGTGCTCGCCGAGCTCGGCCGCCATGCCGTGCAACTGCTGGACAGCGAGGACCCGGAGAGCGTCGAGCAGCCACGCGCCGAGGCCGTGAGCACCGCTGGGCCCGTGGTGTCCGGTCCCCTCGCGCAGCCCACGCCGTCGACGCCGCCGCCCTCCGCACCCCAGGGACCCTCGACGCCGCCGCCTTCTCCTCAGCAGGGGCCGTCGACGCCGCCACCCTCGGGGCAGTCGGCCCCGTCCACCCCGCCGCCGCCAGGGCTCTACGGCCCGCCCTCCGGCTCCCCGTACTCACCGCCACGGCAGCAGCAGTGGCAGCCCGGCTTCCCGGGGCAGCACGCCGGTCCGGCCCCGGCTCCCGGTCCCGCTCCTGCAGGTCCGGCCCCGGCTCCCGGTCCCGCTCCTGCCGGTCCGGGCGGGCCCGGCGGCGCGCGGCCCGCACAGCCGCTCCGCCCGACTGCCTCTCCCCGCAGGAGCGCGCAGGCCCTCACGGTGCTCTTCAGCCTCCATCTGCTGATCGGGACGATCGCCGTGGTCGTGGACGGCCTCGTGATCAACAAGCTCGACAGCGTGCAGGCGAACACCGGCTTCGCCGACGAGCTCGAGGACATCAACGGCTACGGCCGCCTGCAGGGCGCCACGGTCGGAGTGGAGGTCATCGAATCCCTGCTGGGGATCAGCGTCATCGTCCTCTGGCTGATCTGGTTCTGGCGGGTCCGGGTCAACTCGGAGCACTTCGCGCCCGGCCGCATCCGTTACAGCTCGGCCATGGCGGTCGGCTCGTGGTTCATACCGGTGTGCAACCTGTTCATGCCCAAGCAGGTCCTCAACGACGTGTGGACGGCGAGCGATCCGGCCGCACCGCAGTGGCAGGGATACGGGCCGAAGCCGCGCGTACGGCGGGGCATCGTCAACGGCTGGTGGACGATGTGGCTCGTCTATTTCTTCTTCTTCCTGCTGGACTACGAGAGCTGGTACGGCGAGGACAGCCTCGAGGCGGCCCAGCAGACCATCTCGGTGGCCGTCTTCACCGACTTCTTCGGCATTCCTGCCACGATCCTCGCCCTCGTCCTCGTCAGCCGGCTCACCTCCATGCAGGACGGCCGCCTCGCCGGCCGGCTCAACTGAAGGACCGGCGCCCGTCATCGGGCCGCGACCATCAAACGGGAACGTGTTGGCAGCCGGGCTGTGACCTTTGCGAAAGAGAGTGAGAGGGTTCCAGCGCACCGGCTGGAACGACCGACGTGGGGGATGCAATGGCGGAGCTGGCGGCGGACGACCCGCAATCCATCGGCCGTTACCGGCTGTTGAGCAGGCTCGGCTCCGGCGGTATGGGCCGGGTCTACCTGGCGCGGTCCGAGGGCGGACGTACGGTCGCGGTGAAGCTCATCAAGTCGGAGCTGGCGGCCGAGGCGGAGTTCCGTACCCGCTTCCGCCTGGAGGTGGAAGCGGCACGGCGCGTGGGGGAGCGCTGGACGGCACCCGTGCTGGACGCGGACACCGAGGCCGAGAACCCCTGGGTGGCGACCGGTTACATCGCCGGGCCCTCCCTCGAACAGGTCGTGTCCACCCGGATGCAGCGCGGGACCTCCACAGGCTCGACCGGCGGTGCCGGAAGCGGGGGAGGCGGCCCGCTCCCCGAGAACTCCATCCGCACGCTCGCCTACGGACTCGCCAGCGCCCTCCTCGACATCCACGGCGCCGGGGTCGTGCACCGCGACCTCAAGCCGTCCAACGTGCTCGTCACGATCGACGGCCCGCGCGTCATCGACTTCGGCATCGTGCGCGCCCTGGACGCGCTTCCCGACTCGACGGTGACGGGGACCGGCGTGATCGTGGGCTCCCCCAGCTACATGTCGCCGGAGCAGATCCGAGCACAGCAGGTCACCCCGGCCAGCGACGTCTTCTCCATGGGATCGGTGCTCGCGTACGCCGCGACGGGCCGCACGCCGTTCGGGAGCGAGGGCGGCGGCATGCACGCCGTGATGTTCCGCATCGCCTCCGAGGATCCCGATCTGGAGGGGGTCGAGGAGCCGCTGCGCGGTCTGATCGCCTCGTGCCTGGCCAAGGACCCGGCGGAGCGGCCCGCGCCGGAGGACGTCATCGCGGGAGTGCAGCCCATCTCCACGGGCACCGCCGCCGCGCCCTGGCTGCCCGCCACGCTCATCGCCGAACTGGGCCGTCACGCCGTGCAGTTGCTGGACACCGACACCCCGCCCTCGGGGTCCGGGGCCCCGGACGTGCCCGGTGGCGGTGGGTCCGGGGAGTCGCACACGTCCGCGCTGCCCCCGCCGCCGGCCCAGCAAGCACCGGAGCAGCAGGCGCCGCCTGCTCCCGCTCCCCGGCCGCGCAGGCGGCTGGCGATCGGCGCGCTGGCGGCGGTCGTCGTGGCGGGTGTCGCCTTCGCGGCGTCCGGGGCCGAACTCCCGCTGCTGAACTCGGACAAGACCACGGGCACCGGCGAGTCCTCGGACATCCCGGAGAGTTACGTGGGCACCTGGAGCGGCGAGGTCGAGCGGGACGGCGAACCCACGGGCCAGTACCGGCGCTTCGTCGTCACGCGCGGCAAGATCGGCGAGGTCGTGGCCAACAGCATCAGCCTCGGCAAGACCTACGAGTGCAAGAGCGACGGCAAGCTCGTCTCGGCCGGCGATTCGGTCGAGCTGGACACCAAGGTCGTCAAGAGCGTGCCCGAGGGCAAGTGTTCCGCTCTGGGCTCCCACAAGCTCAGCAACGCCTCCGACACGACGCTGAAGTGGGAGGCGGCGGGCCGCAGCGCCACCCTGCACCGCGTCACGGAGCCGGAGAAGCTGGCCGAGGAGTATCTCGGCACCTGGCAGCGCCAGTTGCCCGCTGGCGGCACCCAGCGGATCACCGTCAAGCAGGTGGCGGCGGGCGCCATGTCCATCGGCATGGTCTCCGAGGCCCCTGACGAACACTGCGAGGCGAAGGCCGATGTGGTCTCCGTCGGGGGGCGGGACGAGCCCGTACGCCTGGGCCCGCCCCGCCTCGACAGGACCGCCTCCTCCGGGGCCTGCCGTACCGGGCCGTCCGCGACGCTGAGTGTCGAGAACGGGGTGCTGGAGCGCGGTTTCGCCACGGGGTCCGTCAAGTCGTTCACGTATCAGCGCGTCGACTGACCCGGCCCCGCCCCGGCCGCACCGCGGTCGCCGGGGTCACTTCGTCTCCAGGTCCCTGCGCCGGAAGCCGGCCAGCCCCGCGGCGATGAGCGCGGCCGCGACCGCGGTGAGCACCGCCATCGGCGTCCAGTCCATCTCCTTGGCGGGCAGCTGCGGAACGTGCCCGAAGGGGGAGAGGTCGTTCATCCAGTCCGGGAACTGCAGGATGCGGCCCAGGTATCCGACGAGGAACGCGTACACCGGCACGAGCCACGCCGCCGCCGTGGCGCGCGGCAGCCACCCGAAGAGCAGCGCGGCGACGCCGGCCGTGACCCACAGCGCGGGTGCGTACGCCAGTGCCGCACCTGTCAGCGCCAGCACCAGACCGCCGTCACCGGTTGAGGCCGCGCCCGCGATGCCGAAGCCGAGCCCGGTCATCAGCAGCGTGAACGTGCCGCCGACGAGCGTCACCGACAGATGGCTCCAGGCCCACCGCGTACGGGAAAGGCCCGTGGCCAGCAGCGGTTCGGCCCGGCCCGCGGTCTCCTCGGCGCGTGGACGCAGCGCCGCGAGCACGACGTAGACGCCGGCGATGACCGCGTTGACGATCATGACGATCGAGGCGAAGGACTCCACGAACGAGGATCCCCCGGCCTTCGCCAGGACCTGGTCCATCATCTCGACGTCCTTCAGCATGTCGTCCACGTCGCCGAGGATCGACCCGTACATCGTCCCCAGCAGGATCACCCCGGCGGCGAAGCCCGCGATCATGCCGCGGTGCAGCCGCAGGGCGAAGCCGAAGGGCCGCACCAGCGCCGCCGAAGCCGTCCGGCGTCCCGCGGGCGGAGTGCGCAGACCCTCGCCGACGTCGCGCCGCACGCTGAGCGCATAGCCCGTCCCGCCGGCCGTGACCGCGGCGGCGAGCGTGAGCAGCAGCGGCCACCACAGGTCGTCGACGAACGGATAGCTGCGCTGCGCCCAGCCGATGGGCGACAGCCACGACAGCGTGCCGTCGCCGACGTCGCCGGCCGCCCGCAGCACGTACGCGAGCCCGATCACGCCCAGCGCCATGCCGGAGGCGCCGCGCGCGTGCTCCGTGATCTGCGCGGTGATGGCCGCGACGCCGGCGAAGACGATGCCGAGGCCCGCGAACACCGCCCCGTACAGCAGCGATCCCTCCCAGTTGACGCCCGTCATGCCGGACCCGCCGAGGCTGACGGCCAGCAGCGCGCCGAGCGTGAGCGATGCGGCCACGGCGACGGCGAGGGCGGCGGTCAGCGCGGCGTGCCGGCCGACGACCGTGGAGCGCAGCAGCTCCGCGCGGCCGGTCTCCTCCTCGTCACGCGTGTGCCGCACGACGATCAGCACCGCCATGAGGCCGGTGAGCACCCCGTAGAAGCCGATCACCTGATGCCCGAGCATCGCGCCCAGGCCGTAGCCGCCCTCCAGGTAGTGACGCGGCCCGGTCATGGCGAGCGCGGCGGGGCTGCCCATGGTCTTCGCGACGGAGACACGCTCGGCCGCTCCGGAGTAGAGCCCTTCGAGCTTGGCGACCGTCGACAGGTTGGCCATCAGCAGTGCCGCGATCCAGACGGGGATGCGGATGCGGTCGCGGCGCAGGGCGAAGCGGATGAGCGTGCCGGTGCCCGCCAGCAGGCGGTGGGGAGCACGCGGGCCACCCGCGCCGTCCGCCGCCGGTGCTGTGCTCCGCGGCCTCTTCCGGGACTCTTCCGTGGAGCCTCGCGTGGGGCTTCCCGCGGCTCCTGAGCCGGTCTCGGTCCTCATCGTGCCGCTCCCCCGGCGCCGTTGAGGTGCCCGTTGGCGGCGAGCTCGTCGCCGTAGTGCCGCAGCATCAGCTCTTCGAGCGTCGGCGGATGGCTGGTGAGGCTGCGGACGCCGAGCCCGCTGAGGTGGCGCACGGCCTCGTCGAGGTGGGCGCCGTCGACGGCGAAGTGCACCCGCGCGTCGTCGGTGCGTACGTCGTGCACGCCCGGCAGCGCTTCGAGTCCCGTCACGGGCCGCTCGGTCTCGGCCTCGATCGTCGTGCGCGTCAGGTGCCGCATGTCGCTCAGCGTCCCGGACTGGACGATCCTGCCGAGCCGGATGATGCTCACGCGGTCGGCCAGCTTCTCGACCTGGGCGAGGATGTGGCTGGAGAGCAGCACGGTCTTGCCCGCCGCCTTCGCCTGGAAGACGACGTCCTGGAAGACCACCTCCATCAACGGGTCGAGTCCCGCGGTGGGTTCGTCCAGCAGCAGCAGCTCCGCGTCGGAGGCGAGAGCCGCGATGATGGCGACCTTCTGCCTGTTGCCCTTGGAGTAGGTGCGGCCCTTCTTCGTCGGGTCGAGGTCGAAGCGCTCGATCAACTCGTCCCGGCGTGCGGTGTCGAGGCCGCCCCGCAGGCGGGCGAGCAGATCGATCGCCTCTCCGCCGGTGAGGCCGGGCCACAGCTCGACGTCGCCGGGGACGTAGGCGAGACGGCGGTGCAGGGTGACGGCGTCGTCCCACGGGTCGTGGCCGAGCAGCCGGGCGGTTCCGGCGTCGGCGCGCAGCAGGCCGAGGAGGACGCGGATGGTGGTCGATTTCCCGGCTCCGTTGGGCCCGAGGAAGCCGTGCACCTCGCCGGTGCGGACTTCGAGGTCGAGCCCGTCGAGTGCACGTACCCGGCCGAAGGTCTTCACGAGACCGGTTACCGAGATCGCGGTGGCGGATGTGTCCATGGACAGGAAGCTACGCTTGTTTCATAAATTTGTGAAGTTAAGGAAGCGTTAGGATCTGCGGTACGCAGCTGAGCAGGGAGGGAGCCGAGCCGGTGACTGGAAACAGACCGGACCCCGCGTCCGGAACCGCCGGAACCGCCGGAACCGCCGAGGACGACGCGGGATACGACGCAGCGGCATCCGCCTTCGTCGAGCGCTTCGCCGGCGACATGACGGAGGCGGGCATGCAGCGCATGGCCGCCCGCGTCTTCGCATGCCTGCTGGCCTCCCGTGACGGATGGCTCAACTCGGCACAGCTCGCGGAGCGGCTCCGCATCAGCCCGGCCGCGGTCTCGGGCGCCGTCCGCTACCTCTCCCAGGTACACATGGTCAGCCGCGAGCGCGAGCCGGGATCGCGCCGCGAGATCTACCGCGTGCACGAGAACGTCTGGTACGAGGCACTCCTGGACCGCGACCAGCTCCTGAGCCGGTGGACGGCCACGCTGCGCTCGGGCGAGGAGGCTCTGGGGCCGGAGACTCCCGCCGGACGCCGGGTGAGGGACACCCACGACTTCCTGGAGTTCATGCAGGGCGAGCTGGAGGGAATGCTGGAGCGCTGGCGCGCCCACCGCGCCGCCCGCAACGGCGAGGGCCCGTAGGCGTATTGACCTGTCCGGCCGCCCCACGAGCCATCGGAACGCGGGGGTCTGCGGGCGAGGACGGCGTGAGGCACGTACAGGTTCGACGCGACCGAACGCGCACCGGCGGAACGGTCAGGCCTCCGGCAGCGCCCCGCGCAGGCGGACCTGGGCGCGGTGCATCCGCTCACCCTCGATCGCCAGGTCGGGCGCGAGCAGCGTCTGGATCAGCAGTCCGTGGAAGAGAGCCAGCGCCAGACCGGCCGCGTCCCGGCCCTCCTCGTCGTCGCCGAGCCCCAGGAGCGCGGCGACCTCGGGACGCGTGCGCCGGAAGCCCTCGGCGAGGGTGTCCTTGATCGCGTCGTCGTGCTGCGCTCTGGCAAGGGCGGTGACGTAGTGCCTGGCGAGGCCCGAATGGCTGTCCCGAGTACCCGTGACGGCCTCGGACGCGGCTCGGTAGCGCTCCTCGGGCGTCCGGTCGGCCAGGTCGCCGAGCGCTGCCGCGACTTCGGCGAGCCACCGGTCGAGGCCCGCGATCGCCGCCTCGGTCACCAGGGCGTCCTTCGAGCCGAAGTGGTAGGCGATCGACGCGAGGTTGGCTCCCGACTCGTCGGCGATCGCCCGCGCGGTGATCCGCTCGGGGGGCAGCCGCTTCAGGCAGCGCAGCGTGCCCTCGATGAGCTGTGAACGGTTGCTGCGCTGCGGACTCATGATCTCCCCGACCCTGTCGATTGCCAGGGAAACTATACAGATGTTTAGATTGGAGCTCAGCCAGACGGCACGTCATGCTCAGCGCTTCCAGCGCTCCGGCGTGCCCGGGGAGGTGCCCGTGTTCACAGCCACAGCCGTCGTCTCCGTCCTGCTCGCCGCCGTGCTGGTCTTCTCGGCGACGCAGAAGCTCAGCCACAAAGAGGCCGTCGTACGCAGCTACGCCAAGGTCGGCGTGCCCGAGGGCAGACTCAACGCCCTGGCGCTCCTCCTCCTCGCCGGAGCCGCCGGACTGCTCGGCGGTCTCGTCCGGCCACCCCTGGGTGTGGCCGCATCGTGCGCTCTCGTCGGCTACTTCCTCCTCGCGGTCGCGGCCCACGTGCGGGCCGGCGACCGGGCCCGTCTGGCCACGCCGCTCGCGCTGCTGATCCTGGCCGCGGCAGCACTGGCTCTGCGCCTCGCGTCGGCGTGAGGCGAACGCGCCGCTGCCTACCGGCCGTCGGCGCCGAGAGCGGGCGAAGCCCGGTCCCCGTCGTCGTCCAGGAAGCGGAGCAGCACCGCCGCCTCCGCGCGGAGCCGCGCGACCCGGTCGGCGTGGGCAGGCGCGGTCAACTGCTCGGCGACCCGCAGTCGTTCGGTGGCCTCGGCCCGCACGATGTCCGCCACACCGCTCTCGCTCAGCTCACACCGCGCGGCCTCGGTGGCACCGGCACCGACGGGTGACTCTTCGAGGGCCAGGCCGCGCACCTCGGCGGCGTCCACGCGCACGGCTTCCGCATTGTCCAGTGCGGCGAGCGTTGCGCGCAGGGCGCTGACCGTGGCCTTGTCGCGGGCACGCATCGCTTCCGGGAGGGCTTGGCGCATACGAACGCGTAGGGACATGGCCGGACCTTATGGCCGTGCTCATGCCCCGGCAACGGGGTTTCCCGCGGACCGGAGTACCCGACGGGCGCCCCGCCGGGCAGGAACCGGCACGGCGGACCCGTCACGCGGGGAGAGTGAGGCTCCAGGCTCCGGCGAGCGCCGTCCACGTCCGTACGCGCACAGGCCCGCCGTCGAGCACGTCCGCGCGGTAGCGGAAGTCCGGTCCCGAGACCGTCACCGCCTTCGCCCGTGCCTGGACACGGTCCGCTCCCTGCGGCAGCACGGTGACCTGCGCCAGGCTGGGTTCCCTCGCGCCCTCACCGCCGGAGCCGGCGTCAGGATCTCCCCGGCACGAAGACCGAGGGCCCGGGACCGCACTGCCCGAGGAGGAGGGCGAGAAGACCGACACCTCCGTCACAGGCCGGTCGAGATCCGCCAGCAGCTCGCCGTCCGCCTCGACGCGCAGCCGCTGCGCCCCCGCCCGCGGGCGCCGCGCGCGCGACAGGGCCGCCTTCGCCCTCAGCGCGCCTGCACGCCCCGGGAGTTCGCCCGAGCACGGCGGCCCCGGAATGCGGATACCGCCCAGCACCACACCACCGCTGTCGTCCATCAGCAGTCCCAGCCGCCGCTCGGCACCGTCGAGAACGGTGCGGGCGGCCGAGACCGCGTCCACCGGCACCCCCAGACCGCACATCAGCGCCACCGTCTCCTCACGGCCGACGGGGACCACCGACAGCGCCGCCTCCTCCAACTCCCGCTCGCGGTGCAGCAGTCGGACGGCCCGCAGCAGCGCTCTGTCGTCCCCCACGACCACCGGGCGCCGACTTCCCCGGCGGGCCAGGGCACGCTCGGTCTCCTCCGGGCTCTCCGGCAGGCACACCTTCACGCCGGACGCGCCCGCACACAGCACGTCACGCGCGATGCGCACGGATTCTCCGTCCCAGAGCTTGGCGACGGGGTCGATGACCAGGAGCAGCGAGGGCTGCGAGGTCCCCGCGGGGTCTGGAGCCGACACCTTGTTCCTCTCTCAGGTAACCTCTCGGTGCAAGAGCCCCTGTCGCTGTTGCGTCAGGGGCTTCCTCTATCTGGGGCACCGGTCCGCGGCTCTTGCGATGGCACTCGCCACGCACGTGGGACATGCCCCGCCTGGAAGGGGTGTACGCCTGTGCCCGCACTTGTGCTGCTCGGTGCTCAGTGGGGTGACGAGGGCAAAGGGAAGGCCACCGATCTCCTCGGCGGTTCGGTGGACTACGTGGTGCGTTACCAGGGCGGCAACAACGCCGGCCACACGGTCGTCGTGGGCGACCAGAAGTACGCGCTGCACCTGCTCCCCTCGGGCATCCTCTCGCCGGGCTGTGTGCCCGTCATCGGCAACGGCGTCGTCGTCGACCCGTCGGTCCTGCTCTCCGAGCTGAGCGGGCTGAACGAGCGCGGCGTCGACACCTCCAAGCTCCTCATCAGCGGTAACGCGCACCTGATCACGCCGTACCACACCGAGGTCGACAAGGTGACGGAACGGTTCCTCGGGAAGCGGAGGATCGGCACGACGGGCCGCGGCATCGGCCCCGCCTACGCCGACAAGATCAACCGGGTGGGCATCCGCGTCCAGGACCTCTTCGACGAGTCGATCCTGACGCAGAAGGTCGAGGCCGCCCTCGACTTCAAGAACCAGGTGCTCGCCAAGCTCTACAACCGGCGTGCCGTGCGTACCGAGCAGATCGTCGAGGAGCTGCTCGGCTACGCGGACGCCCTGCGCGGCTACGTCGCCGACACCACCCTGATCCTCAACAACGCGGTGGACGAGGGGAAGGTCGTCCTCTTCGAGGGCGGCCAGGGCACGCTGCTCGACGTCGACCACGGCACGTATCCGTTCGTGACGTCCTCCAACCCCACGGCGGGCGGCGCCTGCACGGGGTCGGGCGTCGGCCCGACGAAGATCAGCCGTGTCATCGGCATCCTCAAGGCGTACACCACCCGGGTCGGCGCGGGCCCCTTCCCCACCGAACTCCTCGACGCCGACGGCGAGGCGCTGCGCGAGATCGGGGGCGAGCGGGGCGTCACCACCGGCCGCGACCGGCGCTGCGGATGGTTCGACGCGGTGATCGCCCGCTACGCGACCCGCGTCAACGGCCTCACCGACTTCTTCCTCACCAAGCTCGACGTGCTGACCGGCTGGGAGCGCATCCCCGTATGCGTCGGCTACGAGGTCGAAGGCAAGCGCGTCGACGAACTCCCCTTCAGCCAGAGCGACTTCCACCACGCCACCCCGGTCTACGAGTATCTGCCGGGCTGGTCGGAGGACATCACCCAGGCCAAGACCTTCTCCGACCTGCCGAAGAACGCGCAGGGCTATGTGAAGGCGCTGGAGGAGATGTCCGGCGCACCTGTCTCCGCGATCGGGGTGGGCCCCGGCCGGGACGAGACCATCCAGATCAACTCCTTCCTGTAGGAGCGGATCTCCCGGGAGACGCATCTGCCGGGAGCCGTATCTGCCGGAGACCTATCTGCCGGGCGACAGGCCCGTTCCGCGCGGGCGGGCCTGTCTCACCCGGGGCGCCGTACCGGCGCCCAGCCACCGGACGACGAAACGAGGGACACCCGCTCATGCCGGACGACCGCCAGCAGTCCCGTGCAGCCCCGCCGCTCGTCGAAGCGCTCGGGCTGCAACCGCACCCGGAAGGCGGCTGGTTCCGCGAGACGTGGCGCAGCGGCATCGCTCTGCACCCCGAGGGCTACGGCGGAGAGCGGGCCAGCGCCACCGCCATCTACTTCCTCCTGGGGCCGGGGGACGAGTCGCGCTGGCACGTCGTACGGTCCGCCGAGATCTGGCTCTGGCACTCCGGTTCGCCCCTGCACCTCCAGCTCGGCGGCGACGGCGAAGCCCCCGGGCAGGAACCGGAGACGCTCACGCTCGGCCCGGACGTCGCAACCGGCCACGCACCGCAGGCAGTTGTGCCGCCCGGCGTCTGGCAGCGGGCCCGTCCCGTGGACCGCGAAGGGGAGACGCTGGTCAGCTGCATCGTCTCGCCGGGCTTCGACTTCGCTGACTTCCGCATGCTGCCCTGACCGAAAGCGCGCCATCGCGGGCGCTGTTGACCTCAGCGCGGCTCGCTGCAGCGCCGTTCACCTCAGCGCGTCGACGAGCACGCCGAACGCGGGCGTGCCCGGCGTGAACGGTGCGTAGTGACCAACGCCCGTGAGGAGGTTCAGCCGTGCGCCCCAGTCGTTCGCGTAGTTGCGCGACAGCTCGACGGGAACCACGTCGTCGGCGGTGCCGTGCAGGACCTCCACCGGCACTCGCGGCGGCAGGCGCATCGGGTCCGCTTCCGGCAGCCGCTCAGCCAACGCCCCCTCGCCGCCCAGGAATTCGCTCACCGCTCCGGCGCTGAGCCGGAGCCGGTGCGCACGGGCGAGATCGGCCACGGGCGCTACGGCGACGACCCGGTCCGCGGCGCGGTCGGGCCCCGGCGGAAGCGCCGGCCCGCCGGACTCCGACGCCGCCCACAGGGCAAGCTGGCCGCCGGCCGAGTGCCCCAGCAGCACGTCCGGGGGGCCGAGGAGAGCGAGGGCGGCGGCCACGTCCCGGGCCGTCTCCGGCCAGCCGCCACCGCCGCCCACACGCCGGTACTCGACGAGTTCGACCGCCGTGCCCCGTTCCGCCAGGGCGGCGGCGAAGGGGGAGAGGTGCGTGCGGTCGTACGCCTCGCGCCAGAAGCCGCCGTGCAGCACGGTGATGCGCGGCCCCGGCGCACCCACCCCGTACAAGTCCACGACCTGGGACGGGTGTTCGCCGTAGGCGACCGTGCGTTCCGGTGGCACCGGCTCGAGACCCAGCAGCGCCGACTCCTCCGCAGCGGTCAACGCTCCACCACCGCTCACGCCTCCCCGCGTGCGAGCACCAGTTCCGCGAGCACCTTCGCCGCGCGATCGGCGTTGCCGAACGAGGTGTAGAGCGGCGTGAATCCGAAGCGCAGCACGCCCGGGCGGCGGAAGTCACCGACGATGCCGCGCTCGTGCAGCCGCCCCATCAGCTCCTCCGCCACGTCGGGCCCGCCTGGGGCGTCGGCCGTCCGTCCACCAGGGTCCGTCAGTCCATCGGCATCCGCCCGGTCCTCCTCGGCCTCGCACAGCAGCGAGATCTGGCTGCCGCGCCGCTCGTGCGCCTCCGGCGTCAGCGAGCGCAGCCGAAGGCGTCCGGCCCGGCCGCCGGGGAGGTACGTGCGCACCTGCTGGAGGAAGAAGTCCGTCAGCGCGAGGCTCTTGGCGCGCACCGCGGAGATGCCGACGCCGTCCCAGACCTTCAGCGCCTCCTCCAGCGCGAGCATGGAGAGGATGTCCGGCGTGCCCACCCGCCCGCGTACCGCGCCGTCCGCCGGCACGTATCCGTCGGACATGGCGAACGGGTCCGCGTGCGAGGTCCAGCCGGGCAGGGGCGTGTCGAAGCGGGACTGCAACTCGCGCCGTACGTACAGGAACGCGGGCGAGCCGGGGCCTCCGTTGAGGTACTTGTAGGTGCAGCCGACGGCGAAGTCGGCGCCGTGCGCGTCGAGTCCGACGGGGAGCGCACCCGCGCTGTGACAGACGTCCCACACGACGCGGCCGCCGGCGCGGTGCACATCGGCGGTGAGGGACGGCAGGTCGTGCAACTCGCCGGTGCGGTAGTCGACTTGATTGACGAGCACGGCGGCCGTGCCCGGACCGGCCTCGGCCCCCATCTCGGCGACGGGAACCGCCCGTACGGTCGCTCCGGTCATCCGTGCCGCCGAGCGGGCGATGTAGCCGTCGGTCGGGAAGGTGGCGGCGTCGACGAGTATCTCGTCCCGGCCGCCCGAACCGGACCCGGAGGAGGAGACCCCTCCGTGCTCCTCGCGGGCGATACGCACGGCACCCACGACGGCCTTGAAGACGTTGACGCTGGTCGAGTCCCCGACCACGATCTGCCCTTCGCCCGCTCCCACGAGGGGTGCGATGCGGTCCCCGATCCGCTCGGGCGCGCTCCACCAGCCGGACTCGCTCCAGGAGCGGATGCGCAGCCGCCCCCACTCCTGTTCAACGACCTCGGCGAGGCGCGCGGGCACCGAACGCGGCAGCGCGCCGAGGGAGTTGCCGTCGAGATAGACGGTGCCGCCGTCATCGTCGAGGAGGAAGTCCTTGCGCCGGTGGGCGAGTTCGTCACGCGCGTCGAGCTCTTCGGCGGCGGTGGAAGCCCCCGCCCCCGGCCCCGCCGCGTCAGACATGGCTGCGCGCCGTCCACAGCTCCGGGAAGACGTTCTTCGCGGCACGCTTCTCCAGCCATGCCACGCCCGCCGAGCCGCCGGTGCCGACCTTCGAGCCCATCGCCCGCCGGGTTGCCACGAGGTGATCGTTGCGCCAGCGCCACACGAGTTCGGCGACCTCGGTCAGCGCCTCACCGAGGCGCACGGCGTCGTTCTCGCCGCCGGCGGCTTCGTCCGCCTGACGTGCGTACGCCCGCGCCCATACGGCCTCCACCTCTGGATGCGGCCGGTACACCTGCGAGACGTCCCTGGTCAGAACCTCCTGGGGCACGGCCTCGCCCCGGCGCGCGAGGTGGTGCAACACCTCGTCGTACAGGCTCGGTTCGTGCAGCGCCTTCTCCAACTCGTCGTGCACGCGCGGCGCTCCGCGGTGCGGTACGAGCATCGACGCGGACTTCTCACCGAGCAGGAACTCCATCCGCCGGTACATCGCCGACTGGAAGCCGGAGCCGTCACCGAGCGCGGAGCGGTAGGAGTTGAACTGCGCCGGTGTCAGATGGGCGAGCGGCTCCCACGACGCGTTCAGCGACCGGAGTTCGTACGTGGAACGCTTCAGCGCGGCAAGAGCGCCGGGAAGGTCGTCCTTGCGCAGCGACTTCGCGGCCGTCTCCCACTCGTGCACGATGACCGTGAACCACAGCTCCATGACCTGCGTGGTGACGAGGAAGACCATCTCGCCGGGGTCCTCGGACAGCGGGTGCTGGAGGTGGGTGAGGACGTCCGCCTGCACGTAGTCCTCGTACGGGGTGGTGCCTTCGAAGTCCAGATCAGGGGCCTGCAAACCGGCCGCGGGGTCCTCGACGTCGTGAGACATCGCTTCTCCTCAACGTGGTGTCCGGGTAGCGGTCCGCTCCAATCTCTCGATCGGCAATGGAGCCCCGGTCCCCTCAGGCCCGCCCCCGGATCGCCGGGAAAACGGGCCTGCCATTCATCATCGGGGAGGCGGCCCGCCGGGACAAGGGCACCTGGTCAGCGCCTTGGTCATATGCCCGACGGGTCCGCGAGTGCCTCTCCACCCGCGATCCGTGACCGCGGTCGAGTGCGTCTCCGCCCGCGATCCGTGATCGCCACGTTCGGCCGCGGTCTCCCGACCTGCCTGGACCCTGTTGGGCCTAGGACAGGGTCGCCGCGGCGGTCGGCGAGCTCTCCTTGAGGAACGTCGAGCAGCGCTCGTGCTCCTCGTGCTCCCCGATCGACTGCGCGGCCCGCGCGAGCGCGTGCAGCGCGCGCAGGAAGCCGCGGTTCGGCTCGTGTTCGAACGGCACGGGCCCGTGGCCCTTCCAGCCGTTGCGCCGCAGCGCGTCGAGACCGCGGTGGTAGCCCGTACGCGCGTAGGCGTAGGACTCGACGACCCGTCCCGCCTCGAAGGCGTCGTCCGCGAGCAGCGCCCACGCCAGCGAGGACGCGGGGTACTCCGCGGCCACCTCGACGGGGGCGGCCCCGGAGGCGAGCAGCTCGCGCGGGCCGGGGTCGTCGGGCAGGTGGGTCGGGGGCGGGCCCCCGAGCAGATTCTCGTGAATGCTCATGTTTTCCAGTCTGCCTTGTCGGTACGGAACGCAGTTCGGGTTGGAGGGAACCGTTCGGCTCCCCCGCGGCCCCGAGCGGATCCGGTCCGGCGCGCGGGAGGACCGGCCGCTGCGGCGCGGTCCGGTCCTCCTCGAACGGGACGGGCCTGTACTGCCCGGGCTCCCTGCGTCCCTGCGTCCTACTTCAGCCGCGTGCCGGTCGAGCGCAGGTTCGCGCACGCCTGCTGCACGCGTTCGGCCATGCCCTTCTCGGCGGCCTTGCCCCAGCTGCGCGGGTCGTAGGTCTTCTTGTTGCCGACCTCGCCGTCGACCTTCAGCACACCGTCGTAGTTGCGGAACATGTGGTCCGCGACGGGCCGCGAGAAGGCGTACTGGGTGTCGGTGTCCAGGTTCATCTTCACGACGCCGTTCTCCAGCGCCGTGGCGATCTCCGTGTCCGTGGAGCCGGAGCCGCCGTGGAAGACGAAGTCGAACGGGTTCTGCTTGCCGGTCTTGGCGGAGACGCCCTCCTGGAGGTCCCGCAGCAGCTCGGGACGGAGGACGACGTTGCCCGGCTTGTAGACGCCGTGCACGTTGCCGAACGAGGCGGCCAGCAGGTAGCGCCCCTTCTCGCCCAGCCCGAGGGCCTCGGCGGTGCGCAGCGCGTCGTCGACCGTCGTGTACAGCTCGTCGTTGATCTCGTGGGTGACGCCGTCCTCCTCGCCGCCGGTCGGGGTGATCTCGACCTCGAGGATGATCTTCGCGGCGGCGGCCTGGGCGAGCAGCTCCTGGCCGATCTCCAGGTTGTCCTTCAGGTTCTCGGCGGAGCCGTCCCACATGTGGGACTGGAAGAGCGGGTTCTGCCCCGCGTCCACGCGCTCCTTGGAGATCGCGAGCAGCGGACGCACGTAGCCGTCGAGCTTGTCCTTCGGGCAGTGGTCGGTGTGCAGACCCACGTTCACCGGGTACTTCTTCGCGACGGTGTGCGCGAACTCGGCCAGCGCGACCGCGCCGCTCACCATGTCCTTGCTGTACTGGCCGCCGAGGAACTCGGCACCGCCGGTGGAGATCTGGACGATCCCGTCGCTCTCCGCCTCCGCGAAGCCGCGGAGGGCGGCGTGCAGGGTCTGCGTCGAGGTGACGTTGATTGCGGGGTAGGCGAACTTGCCCGCCTTGGCCCGGTCGAACATCTCGTTGTAGACCTCGGGGGTCGCGATGGGCATCTGTCCGCTCCTTGGGTGCGTATCGGCTCTGCTGCGGAGTCCGGATCCGGATCGACGGGGAGTCCGTGGCCGGATCGACGGGGATCAACGAAATCAACGGAACGACGTCATCGTCACCCCCATACTCCCAGACTGACCGCGGTGCCTCAGCCACCGGAGGTCATGGCCCCCGTGCACCGCCGGCCGGCCCGGCGCGGGCCCCCGGCCGCGGGGGCCGCGGCCCTCAGACCAGCCCGAGGTCGGCCAGGTCGTACGCGTGCAGATACCTCAGGCCCGCCCGCTCGATGGCCGGCGCCGCCCCGCGCTCGACGATGGTCGCCACCGCCACGACCTCCGCGCCCGCCTGCCTCGCCGCCTCGACGGCGGTGAGCGGCGAGTTACCGGTGGTGGAGGTGTCCTCGACGATCAGCACCCGCCGCCCGGCGATGTCGGGCCCCTCGATGCGGCGCTGCAGGCCGTGCGCCTTGCCCGCCTTGCGTACGACGAACGCGTCCAGGCTCCGGCCCCTGGCGGCGGCGGCGTGCAGCATCGCCGAGGCCACCGGGTCGGCGCCCAGCGTCAGGCCACCGACCGCGTCGAATTCGAGCCCGTCCGTCAGATCGAGCATGACCTGGCCCGCGAGCGGCGCCGCCTCTCCGTCGAGGGTGATGCGGCGCAGGTCGATGTAGAAATCCGCCTCCTGCCCCGAGGAGAGCGTGACCCTGCCGTGCACGACGGCCTTTTCCTTGATCTGCCGCAGCAGCGCGTCTGCAGTGCTCATGTCCCGGAGCCTATGCGGGCGGGACCGGGACGCTACGGGAGGGGCCGCCAGGTCCAGGTCGTGGAGATCTCCAGCGGCTGGATCGGCGTCACCAGATGCGGATGCGAGTTGAGGCCGTTGGGCGGGCCCGTCTGCGGCTCGACGCACACCGCCTCCGGCTGCTCGTCGTACACGACGACCCACTCGGCCCGGCTCGCCACCTTCAGCTCCAGCTCTCCCGGCCAGGTCAGGGTGACGTCGACGCCCTGCGGCATGCCGAAGCAGTCGTCCCAGGGCCCCGGGCGGGGAGCGACGCGCTTGCCGGTGGGGAGGTGGTCGACGCCGCGCTCCTCCTGCCACTCCGGTTCGAAGTCGATCCGCACGTCGCCGCCGCGCCCGCCGAGGTTGCGCAGGAACCAGGGATGCCAGCCGGCCTGAGCGGGGAAGCTGGCGTCCGCGGCCTCGACACCGAGAGTGAGCGTGAGTCCCTGGCCGGACTCGTCGAGCTCGACGATCTGCGTCACCTGGCCCTCCCACGGCCAGGGGTCGCTCAGCTCGTAGTTGAAGGCCGCCGAACGCTCGTCGTGCCGGAGGGTGCGCCACGCGCCGTCGCGTGCGGTGCCGTGGATCGCGTGCGGGCCGCTGTCCAGGGGGAGTTGGTACAGCTCGCCACCGCTGCGGAAACGGCCCTGGTCGGTTCGTCCGCACCAGGGCACCATGACGAAGGCTCCGTACCGGTTGCCCTGCCGCAGCAGTTCCTTACCGCCGGCCTTCAGCGAGGCGAGCCGGCAGCCGCGGTGCGGTTCGACCGTCAACTCGGCGTCTCCGGCGCGCAGTGTGACGTCGGCGTCAGTGGTGGCGGTGTCAGTCATGACGCGACCTTAAACCTCGGTACTTCCCGGCAGAGCACGACCCGGCCGTACACCCTGGCCTGCACCTTCAGCGGCGGCGGCGCAGGGCACGCCCGATCACGACGGCACCGGCGACGACGGCAGCGGCGGCCGGTGCGACCCAGCGCAGCGCCGCCGAGTTGGCGATCGGCTCCGGCACCGGGATCGGGGCGTAGCGGCCGCGCGGCGGCGCGTGGTCGACCTCCTCGGCGCTGCGCCCGATCATCGTGCGGCGTGCGTGTGCCGCTTCGGCCTCGGCCGCGGCCTCCACCTCGGCCTCGTCGAGGGGTTCCTCGTTGAAGGGGTCGAGGGAGGACGGCGGGACCTCCGTGCCGAAGATGCCCTCGCGGCCGGGGATCTCCCCCTCCCGGGCCTTGCCGTCCTTGTCCTCGGCGGCGTCCTTGTCCTCGGCCTTCTCCTGGCTCTTGTCCTCGTCCTTGGCGTCGTCTCCGGCCTTCTTCTTGCCGGTCTCCTCGGCGGTGCTCTCGGCGTCCCCGGCCTTCGCCCCGCCCTTGTCCTGGCTCTTGTCCGCGCCCCCGGGCCCGGCCTTGCCACCGGCCTTGGCCTGGCCCTTCTCACCGGCCTTGTCCTTGGAGGCGTCCTTGGCGGCGTCCTTCGCCTCGCCCTTGGGGGACTTCTCCTCCGACGGGGTCTCGCGGTTGTCGGGGCCCGGGATGCCGGGGATGACGCGCTCGTTGTCACCGGGCTCGCCGATGCCGCCCGTGGGCCCGGCCGTCGCCGGTTCCGCCGCGGGCGCGTCCGGGGAGTCGAGTTCCTTCGGCGGGTCCTCCTGGATGCTCTCGCCGAGTGCCGAGCCGAACCGTTCCAGCAGCCGGTGTCCGGCCGTCGTCGCCGTCTTCTGCTCGACCTCCTTGAGGCGCCCGTCGGCCTTGACCGTGCCCGAGAAGACCAGGCGCGTTCCCTCGCCGTCCTTCGCCCGCCTCGGTACGACGGTGAGGTTCAGCCGCACGGAGCCGCTGCCCCGCGCCTCCGTGCCGGTGCCCTTCACGGTGAACTCCTCACCGACGGGCGTGAGGGTCAGGCTGCCCCGGTAGGTGATCGTGGAGCCGCCGACCCGGACGCGCAGGCGTCCCTCGACGGTGCTCCCGGTGCTCTTGGCGTTCGCGCTTCCGCCGCTCTTGCCGGTCCTGGCAGGCTTCACGCCCTCGGCGCTGTCGAGTTGCAGACCGGGCACGCAGCGCGCCACGCGCTCGGGCTCAGCGAGCGCCGCCCGTACCGATCCGACGGAAAACGGAACGTTCACCTCGTGCTCCATAGGGCGGAGCCTACCCACGACTCCCCGTACATGTGACCGGTCGGCGCTGTTCCGCCCCGCAGCGCACCCGCCTGGGCGCGGACCCGGGGCTCAGTAGCGGGGGTGCGTGAGGGTCGAGGGCGGAAGGCCCGTCACCCGGGCCCGCTCGGCCCGCAGTCCGGCGGAACGCAACTGATGCGCAGTCAGCGGGTACGGCGTTGACGCGGCGGAGTCGCCCGCACCGGTGGCGCTGCCGCTCACGGCCATCAGCTCCGACGCTCTCGCGGGCACCTCGGTGCGGGGCGCCGCCGGGCCGCCGGGCGAGGCGAGCACGAACCCCCAGTCGCGCGGGCTGCGCACCGCGTACGGAGAGGTGCGCAGACCGGCGGACCGCAGCGTCGCCTCCACCGTCCAGTACGTGCGCGGGTCGGCGGCGGCGGGGCCGGCGTGCACGACGAGACGGCCGTCCGCCGCGAGCGCGCGGTCCAACAGCCCGTAGAACTCCTGCGAGTAGAGATTCGCCATGTCACGGACTCCGGGGTCGGGAAGGTCGGAGACGACGACGTCGTACGGCACGGCATCCGCGTTCCGCGCCCGCTCCCGCAGCCGTTCGAAGATGTCGCCGTCGTGCACCACGCGTACGCGCGGGTCGCCGTAGGCGTCCTCGTTGAGCCGCCGCAGTCCCGGGTCCGTGCGGGCGAGCCGCACCGCCTCCGCGTCACGTCCGAGCACGGTCACCTCCCGCACGCCCGGGTGACGGAGGACCTCGCGCAGCGCCAGTCCGTCCGCGCCGCCCAGGATCAGCACCCGCTCGTGCCTGGGGGTCCCCCCAGGCCCCCCAGGGCCGAGGGGGACCGTCATGGCGGGGCGCACGAGGGACGCCTGGTAGCGGTCGCCGTCCGCCGACGAGGCCCGCATCCGCCCGTCGAGGAAGAAGCGCAGCGGCTCGGCGCCGTGCCGGTAGGCCTCGGGGTCGGGGTCGCCGGTGAGTACGGCCTCGCGGTCGCCGTCGCTGACGGCGACCCGCACGTCCTGCCCGTACACCGCGTGCCGCGCGGCCCGTTCGAACGGGGCGACGAAGGCCGTGGCGGCGACGAGCAGCACGATCACGGCGCAGTTCGCGGCGAGCAGGCCCCAGCGCGTGCGGCTGCTCACGTCGTGACGGAAGAGCCACAGCACGACGACTCCGCCGGCGCCCGCGTTCACCACGCCCGTCAGCAGCGCCCCCGTCAACTGGCCGAAGAACGGCAGCAGAAGGAAGGGGAAGGTCAGCCCGCCGACGAGTGCGCCCACGTAGTCGGCGGCGAAGAGGTCGGCGACGGCGCCGCCCGCGTCCTGGTGCCGGATGCGCTGGATGAGGGTCATCAGCAGCGGCATCTCGGCACCGATCAGGATCCCGATGGCGAGCGAGAAGCCGACGAGCGCGACCTGTGCGCCGCCGAACCACGCGAAGCTCGCGTACAGCGCGATCGCCGAACCGCCGCCGACGACGGCCAGCACCGCCTCGACCGCGGCGAATCCCGTCGCCGCGCGGCAGCGCAGCCTCTTGGCGAGCAGCGAGCCGATGCCCATCGCGAAGACCATCACGGACAGGACGACGGACGCCTGCGTGACCGAGTCGCCCGCCAAGTAGGAGGCGAGCGCCATGAGTTCGAGCTCGTAGACGAGACCGCAGGCCGCGCAGACGAAGACCGACGCGAGTACGAGCCCGCGCCCGAGCCCTGCGGGCACCGGCAGCCGCGCGTCCTGGGGCGGGGCGAGAAGGCGGTCGGTCATGGCGCGAACGCTACGTGACGGCTTCTGCGCTCTTCGTCACCCACACGCGCGCCAAGGCGTCAAACCACGCGCAATGAAGCGGACGGAAGCACGGCGTGCACGGAAGTTGTGGTGCGTGCCGGTCAACTACCGCACCGTCGCGGATCGTTCGGCCGCCCGGGTGCGCGGCGAGGCCGGGGAGCGCCGCGTACGTACGGCCGAACGCGCCACGCATGTACGGGTGGAGACCAGCCGGCCCTCCTGCGGATAGGAGTGCCAGGTACGCCAGCGCACCTGGCCCGCCGACCGCTGCACCATCAGCGCGGTGAACGCGTGCGGTGCGCCCGGGAACGTACCCGCGAGACCTCCGGGATGGCCGGAGACGAGTTCGAGCAACTCCTGCGCGCGGCCCGCGAACGAGCCCGGCGTGAGCGTCTCGACGCGCGCCGCGAAGTCGTAGTCCCACGCGCCGGTGCGCCGTGAGACGCCGAGCGGCAGCGGCGTGCTGCCGGGCATGCAGGCGACGGTTTCGGAGCAGGTGCGGCCGTCCTCATCGAGGATCACCTGGTGCGATGCGCCCAGGAGCCTCAACTGCACCGTGATGCCGTCGAGTTCGAGTTCGCGGCAGGCGAGCGCGGGCAGCGGCCCACGGCCGAGGGCCCACGCGAGGTCGCCCGCGCGGGTATCGGTGTACGGGGTGGACAGAGTGGTGAGCATGGGTCGGCTCCGCAGGCACACAGTGGAGGGGTGAGCCCGGCGCGCTCTCGTCGAGTGACCAGGGGTCGTGCGCCTCCGGCTCGTACCCACGCCAATCCGGGGATACAGAATCACCGAATCATGAAATGTGTACCACCACAGCTCTATGGCCCAAATTCTCCGGGTTTCCATCCCCCCGGGGGCCAGGCAGTTCAGATGTTCAACTGCCGGACGCTGGACGGAGGGACGGATTCCCGGTAAGGCGAGCCGCGCAATGGAGCGTGCTCGCGCGGCCGTTCATACGCGAGCGGTCAGACGCGGCCGTTCAGACGCGAGCGGTCAGACGCGGCCGTTCAGACGCGAGCGGTCAGGCGCCGCCGCCCCCGCAGCCGCCACCTCCGCCGCCGCCACCTCCGCAGGAGGAACCGCCGCCACAGGACGAACCCCCGCCGCAGGACGAACCGCCGCCGCAGGACGAGCCCCCGTGGCCTCCTCCGGCCCACCAGCCGCCGCCCCCGGCCGCGCCGCCGGAGTAGCCGCCGCGGCGCTTGCGTCCACCTCCCGAGGACCTCCTCGAGAAGGTCGCGACGATCCCTATGACGATTACTACGAACACGACGAACACGACGACTTCCGTGAAGTTGATCATCGGCGGGTCCCCCATATCTCTCCGCAGTGCCGCCTCGCACTGCTCTGCACCCGGGCTCGGGCCGTCCCCCGGACGCCCGAGCCCGCCGGCACCTTGCCGGTGTGTGTGGCGCTCCTGCCCCCGAGTTCTGCACCTCAAAGCACAGTTGAGCAAGACGAGAGGTTCGGGCCGGCTCCTGGCACCATCCCCTCCTGGATGCGTGCCGTGCGCCGAATGCCCGGTGCGGATGCGAATGCCCCATGCCGCGAATAGCGTCATCCCGACCGCCATGTACGGAGTGTGCTTGATCTTTCACTCCACGTGACAGGAAGAGGAGCATCCGCATGCGCGTATCCACTGCTGCCACCGCGGCCGCGCTCGGCGCCGCCGCCCTGCTGGCCTCGACGGCCGGCACCGCAACCGCCACCCCCCAGGCCGATCCCGCCGGCGGCCACGGCAGGCCGCACGTAGTGAATCTCGACGGTGCGCAGGAGGTCCCCGACCCGGGCGACCCCGACGGCACCGGCCGGTTCGTGTACCGCATCTCGCACGGCAAGCTCTGCTACAGGCTCAGCGTCCAGGACATCGCCACCCCCACCGCGGCCCACATCCACATCGGGCAGCGAGGCGAGGCGGGCCCGGTCATCGTCACCCTGAACACGCCCCCGGTGGACGGCTCTTCCCAGGGCTGCATCCGCGCGCAGCGGACGCAGACCCCGGCCAACCAAGCGACCGTGCTGACCTACTGGGAGCTGGAAGGCATCAAGCGGAACCCGTTCTTCTTCTACACCAACGTCCACAACGCGGAGTTCCCCGCAGGCGCCATCCGCGGCCAGCTCTGACCGCACACACACCCTGACCCCGCGGTGCCGCGACCGGATCCTCGCGGCACCGCGGGGGGCGTGCGTCCCGCCGCACGGCAGATGGGCTGCCGCCGCCAGGTGACCGTCCAACTGCCCGAGAGCGGGAGACGGTCATCGCGTCGCAGGTGAGCGCCGGTGCCGTGATCACCGCGAAGGGGGGCGATCCGGCCTGCTGCGGCCGTTCGGCGGTCGTGATCCCGCGCGGGCGCGGACGGCCGCGGCGCGGCGGGCGCCCTGCGCTACGGACAGGGAGTTGAGGAACGCGGACGCTTCCCTCAGGATGACCGCCATGACAGCTGATCAGGGAGTCCCGGGTCGCCCGCTGCTCAACCGGCGCCTCGCGGAGTTCGGCACCACGATCTTCGCGGAGATGTCCGCTCTCGCCGTCCGCACGGGCGCGATCAACCTGGGACAGGGCTTCCCCGACACCGACGGCCCCGAAGCGGTGCGCGAGGCCGCCGTACGGGCGCTGCGCGACGGACGCGGGAACCAGTACCCGCCCGGCCCCGGCATCCCTGAGCTGCGCACGGCAGTCGCCGCCCATCAGCGGCGCTGGTACGGGCAGTTGGGCCTCGACCCCGACCCGGAGACCGAGGTTCTGGTCACCGCCGGCGCCACCGAGGCCATCACCGCGGCACTGCTCGCGCTCCTCGAGCCCGGCGACGAGGTCATCGCCCTGGAGCCCTACTACGACTCCTACGCCGCCGCCATCGCCATGGCCGGCGGCACCCGCGTCCCCGTGACGCTGCGGCCGTCCCCCTCGGAGGGCGGCGCGCAGGGTGAGGGCACCTTCCGGCTGGATCTGGACGAGCTGCGCGACGCCGTCACCGACCGCACGCGACTGATCCTGCTCAACACCCCGCACAACCCCACCGGCACCGTGCTCAGCCGCGACGAGCTTGCGGCGATCGCGGAACTCTGCGTCGAGCGGGGCCTGCTGGCGGTCACCGACGAGGTCTACGAGCATCTCGTCTACGAGGGCGAGCACATCCCGATCGCGTCGTTCCCCGGCATGCGCGAGCGCACCGTCACGATCAGCTCGGCCGGCAAGGCCTTCTCCTTCACGGGCTGGAAGGTCGGCTGGGTGACGTCGACGCCGGAGCTGGTGAGCGCGGTGCGCTCCGCGAAGCAGTTCCTCACATATGTCTCGGCCGGACCGTTCCAGTACGCGGTCGCCGAGGCGCTCGCCCTGCCCGACAGCTACTACACGCAGCTGCGTGAGGACCTGCGCGCCCAGCGTGACCTGCTCTCCGAGGGACTCGCGGAGGCCGGGTTCGGCGTCTTCCGCGCACCGGGCACCTACTTCGTCACGACCGACATCCGCCCCCTGGGTGAGAGCTCCGGCATCGACTTCTGCCTCGCGCTGCCCGAACGCTGCGGCGTCGTGGCCGTACCGACGCAGGTCTTCTACGACCACGAGGCGGCGGGCGCCCCCTTCGTCCGCTTCGCCTTCTGCAAGCAGCAAGACGTGCTGGCGGACGCCGTCAGACGGCTGAAGGGTGCGCCCGGCTGAGGGTGCCCGCCCCTGTCCCCGTAGCCGCTCGTCACGGGTTCACGGGGTGATCCCGGGGGCGGAAGCCGAGCGGTCCGGCGTCGACGTGACCGCCGGGCGGGAGCGTGATTCGGCCCATACACTACAAAAACGGGCAATTCGTCCACCACCGTCATGGAAGAACATGCCTAGAGCCTCGTTCACTCTGGATCACGCGGCGCACGTGACTTCATGGAGCCCCGCTGCCGCCGCATGGTTCGGCAGGCCGGCCGCCAACGTGCTCGGCCGCCACTGCCGCGTGCTCTTCGCGGAGACGGCCCTGAGCGCGCTGGCCGAGGCCAAGGGGCGCGCGGCGGCCGGGAAGGACTCCAGCCGGGTCGTGCCCATGACGTTCGGTGACGGCGCGCAGCAGGACGTGCTGCTGACCTGTTCCCCGCTGAGACAGGGCGACCCGACGGGCAAACCCGGAGGAAAGTCCACCACCGGCCTCCTGTGCGAGGTCAGCGACCTCGCACAGGACGACGGCCAGGGAGAGGCCGAGGGAGGCGGCGTCACGCGGGTCCCGAACGGCGACCATCCGGACTTCATGGACGCCTTCGTCCAGACCTCCCCGCACGGCATGGGGATCCTCGACACCGATCTGCGGTACGTCATGGTCAACGACGTGCTGGCCGACTTCAACGGGATCCCGGCAGAGGAGCACGTCGGCCGCAGCGTCAGCGAGATCGTCCGGCCCGCGGACCGGGGCGAGTACGAGAAGCACCTGCGCAAGGTCCTGGAGACGGGCGAACCGCTGCACAACGTCCTGATCTCCGGCCGTACGGAGGGTCACCGGGACCGTGACCACGTCTGGTCGGTGACGTTCTTCCGTCTGACCTCCGGGGACGGCCGCGTACTGGGCCTGGGCGGTCTGATCGTCGACGTCACGCAGCGGCAGACCGCCCTGCTGGAGGCGTCCGCCGTGCGCCAGAGGCTCGACATGGTCAACCAGGCCGGCAACAAGGTCGGCACCACCCTGGACATGACGAAGACCGCCCGCGAGCTGACCGAATTCGTCGTGCCGGACTTCGCCGACGTCGCCACGGTCGAGATACGCACCGATTTCCTCGACGGCAGCGCGTTCGCCGACGCCGGCAGGCCGGTGACCACGGTCCTGCTCGCCGGACGCGCCGCGCCGGACGACCCCTCGGGCCTGCCGCGCTCCGCCATATCCGGCGGAAGGCATGTGCACCCGGTGGGCTCGCACGCGCACACGAGCCTGTTCTCGGGGCTCTCCTGGCACGCCGAGAAGCTTCAGGGAGAGCAGGCCGCCGCACTCTCCTCCGAGGAAGCCCTGCCGAGCCTCCGGGAGATCGCCCCGGGTTCGGTGGTGATGACGCCGCTGGTGGCACGCGGCCGGTGCCTCGGACTCGTGACCTTCGGCCGGTCCGCGGACCGCGACCCCCTCGACGAGGACGACAGGCGGGTCGCGGAGGAACTCGCCGCGCGCACGGCGCTGAACCTGGACAACGCCCGGATGTACGACGACGAGCGCCGGACCGCGCTCGCGCTCCAGCGCAACATGCTGCCGGGCGAGAAGGACATACCCGCACGCCAGGGCCTGGAGATCGGCTACCACTACTGGTCCACGAGCCGTTTCGCCGACGTCGGCGGGGACTGGTTCGACGTCATCCCGCTCTCGGGCCACCGCGTCGCGCTGGTCGTCGGCGACATGATGGGCCACGACATCCACGCGGCGGCCGGCATGGGCCAGCTGCGCACCGCGATGCACACGCTCGCGAGACTCGACCTGGAGCCGGTCGACCTGCTGACGCGGCTCGACAACATCGTGGAGATCAGCCCCGCGATGCAGCACGCCACATGCGTGTACGCCGTGTACAACACCGTGACCCGGGAGTGCAGCATCGCGAGCGCGGGCCACCCGCCGCCGATGCTGCGGCACCGGGACAGCTCCACCGGGCTGATCCCCGTGGAGCCCGGGGTGCCGCTCGGCATCGGGCTCGGGGTGCCCGACTACCCGGTCACCGACCTGGTGCTGCCCGAGGGCGGCACGCTGGCGCTCTACACGGACGGACTGATCGAACAGCGCGGCAAGGACATCGACGAGGGCATCGAGTCCCTGAGGTCCACGCTGGCCGCACCGGGTCCGTCCATCCTCTCGGTGCAGGACTGGTGCGACAACGTGGTCGGCAAGCTCGCCCCCTGGTCGGCGGGCGACGACCTCGTGGTCCTCATGGCACGGGCCACGCCCATGCCCGGACACCGCAGCGTCCGCTGGACCCTCCCGCCCGAGGCCGCCATGGCGTCCCGCGCCCGCAGGCTCATAGACCGGACGCTGGTCGACTGGGGGCTCGAAGACCTGCGGGACACGACACGGCTGCTGGCGAACGAGCTGATCACGAACGCGTTCCGGCACGGACGGGGAGACGTCGGGATCCAGCTGGCCAAGGGCGGAAGCCTGGTGGTGGAGGTCTCGGACGCCGACGAGCGCCTGCCGCACCGTACCGAGCTGACCTCCGACGGCCAGTGGGGACGGGGACTGGTGCTGGTCAACGAGCTCGCCGGGAAGTGGGGAGCGCGGTCCGTGACCTCCGGCAAGGTGGTCTGGTTCGAGCTTCCGATCAACGGCTGACCTCGGGAGCCCGTATCCCGTACCGGAGTTGACCGGGTACCTCCGCGCGTCGGCGCATATGCTGGAGGTACGTGAGTGCAACAACCTGGCGCCAGGGACCGGGACCGGACCGCAGACGTCCGATCGTGACCGGTCCGATCGGAACTCGGGGGCCGCGTGGCCAGGGTGAAATACGCCGACCCTGCGAGCATCCGCCATGACACAGCAGGCAGTCACCCCCAGGACACAGTCGGGCACGGACACGCTGCTGCGCCGCTTCGACGCAGCAGCGGAGCGTGACCCGTCGGCCATTGCCGTCCGGTCCGGCGCGGCCGAGGCGACGTACCGCACGCTCAGCGATTCCTCCCGCGCACTCGCCCGGCAGCTGGGCCCGCTCGTGGAGGACCGCCCCGGTCCCGTCGCCGTACTGATCGAGCCCGGCCCTGACCAGGTGAGCGCCGCCCTCGCCGCGATGCGCTGCGGCAAGCCGTATCTGCCGGTCGATCTGTCCTATCCCCGGCAGCGCATCGACAGCATCCTCGCCGACGCCGCCCCGGCCGCCGTGATCGGCGGACCGGACCCGCATTCGCACGTCTCCGCCGGGGCGTGGGGGGACTCGGCGCGGGTGACGTCCGACGACGCCTACGTGATCTACACGTCCGGCTCGACGGGAAGTCCCAAGGGGATCGTGATCCGGCACGAGGGCATCCTGAATCTCCTGGACGAGTGCGTGGCCAGACGCGAACTCGCACCGCGCACCCGGTACAGCACGTGCGCGAGCCCGGGGTTCGACGCGGCAGTCCTGGAGACGTGGACGTCGCTGACCACCGGTGGCGAACTCGTCGTCACGCCGGACAGCCGTCGCTGGCACCCGGCGGAGTTCTCGCAGTGGCTGGCCGAGGAGCGCATCGGGCACGCGTACGTCCCCGCCGCCTTCCTCCCGGCCCTGGCCGAGGGGCTGCGGTCCGGGCTCGACCTGCGGTCGCTGGAGCGGATCATCGTCGCCGTCGAGCCCATACCCCGGGGTCTGCTCGGCGAGATCAAGCGGGCCCTTCCCGGACTCACGCTGATCAACGGTTACGGCCCCACCGAGGCGTCGGTGTGCGTGTCGATGTACGAGGTGACGGAGGCCGACGAGGGGCCGGAACGAACACCCATCGGCACGGCGATACGGGCGACCGACCTGCTCGTCGAGCCGCTGGAGGCGGAACCTGACGGCACGGCGGTCCAGGCAGCCGAGGCGACGGACGGACACGGGCCGGGCCTCGCGGACGGCGCCGAGGGCACACGAGGAGAACTGCACATCGGCGGCGTGGGAGTCGGGCGCTACATCCACCCGCAGGACGGGGACCGGCCCGCCTTCTACACGCGCACCGCGGAGGACGGCACGCAAGGGACCTACTACCGCACCGGTGACATCGTCCGGGTGGACGGCGACGGCGTGCACACCTTCCTCGGCCGGGTCGACCACATGATCAAGATCCGCGGTCACCGGGTCGAGCCGGGGGACGTGGAGCACGCGTTGCTCGACCAGCCCGGTCTCGCGCAGGCCGTCGTGCTCAAGCGGCCGGCGGCCGGGGCACCTGCCGAAGGCACGGACGGCACAGGCGAAGGCACGGACGGCACAGGCGAAGGCGCACGCGGCACCGGCGCCGCCGCCGCGGCGGACGGCACCGGCACCGGCGGCGCTTCCGGCGCCGATCAACTCGTCGCGTACGTCGTCCCCGCCCCCGGACCGGCCGGCCAGTCGCTCGACCTGGCACGCGTGCGCAAGCAGCTCCTCGAGCGGCTGCCCTGGTACGCGGTGCCCCACCGGATCGTCGTGCGCGAGAGGTTCCCGCTGACCGAGCACGGCAAGATCGACAGGGCGGCCCTCGCCGCCGACACCCACATCCCGGACCTCGCCCCCGCGGCCGGCGAGCACCCCCAGGACACCTCGGTCGAGCCCGAACTCCTGCGACTGTGGAACGAGGTGCTGGGCGGCACGTCCGGCGCCGCGGACCCCCGGCTCTCCTTCCTGGCGAACGGCGGGGACTCGCTCGCCGCGGGCCGGATGGCGGCCACCCTCACCGAGCGCCTGGGCAGGCCGGTGCCGGTGCTCGACATCCTGCTGACGGACGACCTCGGCGACCTCCAGGAAGTGGTGAGCAGGACGCTCGCCGAGACGTCGCCGCCGAGCGCCGTGGCAGGCCCCGCCCCTGCCGAGCCTCCGCAGATACGGGCCGCACAGCCCGGCGAACCCGTCCCGGCGACGTACGGGCAGCGCGGCCTCTGGTTCCACGACTCGCTGCACCCCGGCAGCACCGTCTACAACGAACCCCTCGCGCTGCGCCTGCGCGGTCCCCTCGACCGGGACGCGCTCTCCTACGCGCTCGACACCGTCGTCGAGCGGCACGAGGCCCTGCGTACCGACCTCGTCATGAGCGACGGCGCGCTGCGGCAGATCGTCCGCCCGGCGGAACCGGTGGAGCTGACCACCGAGGATCTGAGCACCGCGGCGGACAGGGACCGGGACGCCGAACTGCGGCAGGCCGTACGGGACTCGGTGCACATACCGTTCGAGCTCTCCCGCGGCCGGCACCTGCGCGCACACCTGGTGCGGTGCGGCGACGAGGAGCACCTGCTGGTGCTGACCCTGCACCACAGCGCGTTCGACGGGGCGTCGGCGGACATCCTCTTCGACGAACTCTCCACGCTGTACACGCAGTACACGACCGGTTCCATGGAGGGCCTCGGCCCGCCCGAGGGACAGTACGCCGAATTCGCCCTGTGGCAGCACGAGATGGTCGCCGGCGGCCATGTGGACGAGGACGTGGCGTACTGGCGGGAGCAGCTCGCGGGCCTGCCGGACAGGATGGATCTGCCCACCGACTTCCCGCGCCCGGAGACGGCCTCGGGGAACGGGGCGCTCGTACGCGGCCACCTGTCGCGCGAACTGGTCGAAGATGTGGAGGAGTTGGCCCGGTCCGGCGGGGCCACCCGCTACAGCGCGTTCCTGGCGGCCCTCCACGTGCTGCTCTCCCGGTACTGCGGCACCGACGACGTGGCCGTCGGCACGCCCTTCTCCGGCCGCGACCGGATACGGACGGCCGGAGCCGTCGGCTACTACCTCAACATGCTGCCGCTCCGCGCCGATCTCGGCGGCGCCCCCTCGTTCCGGCAGCTGCTGACCCGCACCCGGCAGACGGTCACCGGTGCCTACGCCCGCCAACAGGCGCCCTACGGGCTGCTGATGGAGGAACTGCGCCGGACCTCCGGGGTGGAGAACCCTTATCTCCAGGTGTGCCTCGTCCCCGAGGACATCTACCGGCACGAGATGACGTTCGCCGGGATCGAGTCGGCCTTCGAGTACTACGACACGGGCATCGCCAAGTTCGACCTCACCGTCAACCTCATCCCGGACGCCGGGGGCGGCCTCCGCCTGACCGCGGAGTACAGCACCGACCTGTTCCGGGCGGCGACCGTCGAGCGCCTGCTCGGTCACTTCCGGACGCTCCTGGAGTCCGCGACCGCGGAGCCGGACATGCCCGTGCAGGAGCTGACGATGCTGACGGGGGCCGAACAGGCACAGATCCTCGGCACGTTCGCGGGCGGCCCGCCGGAGGCGGCCCCGCACGGCACGGCCGGCGCGGCTGTCTGCGTGCACGAACTGGTCGACCACTGGGCGGAGTCCACGCCCGGGGCCGTCGCACTGGTGACGGACGAGGAAGAGCTCACCTACCGGGAACTGGTGCGCCGATCGGACCAGTTGGCCCACTATCTCGCCGAGCGGGGTGCCGAGCCCGGTTCACGGGTGGGCGTCTGCCTGCCACGCGGCAGCGACGCGGTCGTCTCCTTCCTCGCCGTCCTCAAGACCGGCAGCGCGTATGTGCCCCTCGACCCGGCCTATCCCGAGCACCGGCTCTCGTTCATGGCCGAGGACGCGGATCTCGTCGTCACTCTCACCGAGGAACTCCTCGACGAGGACCGGGCGGCGATCGCGGCCGGCCCGGCCCGCGCGCCCGCCGTCGCCATCACCGGCGAGGACATCGCGTACGTCATCTACACGTCGGGATCCACCGGGAAGCCCAAGGGCGTCCAGATCCCGCACGGCGCCGTCGTCGACCTCGCGCTCGGCGCACCGCGCTGGGCCGGGCTCGGCACCGGAACGCGGCTGCTGCTCGTGGCGTCCCTCTCCTTCGACCTCGTCACGTTCGACATGTGGGGCACGCTGGGCAACGGCGGGCGGCTCGTCCTGCCGCCGTCGGGCGTGGTCACCCCCGACGGGCTGGCCTCCCACATGGCGCGGCACGAGGTCACGCACGCCGACATGCCCACGGCGCTCTTCCACCGTCAGGCGGAGGCGGCGCCCTCCTCGCTCTCCGGGCTCGACACGCTCGTGGTGGGCGGTGAGGTTCTCAATCCCGCGCTCGCCGCGGCCGCCCTCGAAGCGGCGCCGGGCATGCGGCTGATCGACGCGTACGGGCCGACCGAGGCCACGACGTACGCCACGTACCACGTCATGAACTCCCCGGACGAGGTCACAGCACCGGTGCCGATCGGCCGCCCCACCCCCAACACCCGGGTCCGCATCCTCGACGGGCACCGGCAGCCGGTGCCGGTCGGCGTCGTGGGCGAACTCCACCTGGGCGGGCCCGGGCTCGCCCAGGGTTACCTGGGCAGCCCGGAGCTGTCCGCCGAGCGCTTCACGGACGATCCGTACGGTCCCCCGGGTGAACGGCTCTACGCGACCGGCGACCTCACCCGCTGGCAGCCCGACGGCACCATCGACTACGTGGGCCGCGCCGACGAGCAGATCAAGCTGTACGGCTTCCGCGTGGAGCCGGGCGACATCGAGGCAGCCCTGCGCACGCACCCGCACGTCACGCACGCGGTCGTCACCAGGCGCGAGGACCGGCCCGGCAGCCCCTATCTGGCCGCGTACTACACGACGGCCGCCGGCCAGGAGGTCTCTCCACGGGAGCTGACCGACGTGGCCGCCGCCAGGCTGCCCGCGTACATGGTGCCGCGCGTGCTCATGGCCCTGGAACGCTTCCCGCTCACCGAGGGCGGCAAGATCGACCGTACGGCGCTGCCCCTCCCGCCGGCCGCGGGCGGTGTGCAGGACGCGGGCGGTCAGCAGGGTGAGCCGCAGGCGGTCGGCGAAGGCGCCCCGGAGGCCGGGCGTCAGGCGGAGGCCCCCGAGCCGGGCGCGGAGGCGGAGGCGGAGGTGCCGGCGGCCGAACCGGGGGCCGCGGTGCCCGATCCGGCCTCGGTGCAGGAGCAGATCACCGCGATCTGGCGCGACGTCATCACGGTCGACTCCCTCGACCCGGACGAGCGTCTCTTCGACATCGGGGGTGCGTCCCTGCACGTCACGCTCATCCACCAGCAGGTGGCCGAGCGCTTCGGGCTGGCGCGGCTCCGCATGGTCGACGTCTTCAGCCATCCGACGGTCCGCACGTACGCCGCGCATGTCCACAGGCTGTGCATGGAGGAGAAGGCGGGTGAGGGGAGTTGAACACCGGCACCCCGACGGCACCCGGCACGGGAAGTGCGCGAACGGCGATCGTGGGCATGGCGGGCCGCTTCCCGGGTGCGGCTGACATCGACGCCCTGTGGTCGATGCTGTCATCGGGCACGGAAGCCGTGCGCCGCTTCTCGGACGCCGAACTCCGCGCCGCCGGCGTCCCCGAGAGCCAGTCGGACGACCCGGACTATGTGCCCTTCGGCGCCGACCTGCCGGGCATCGAGGAGTTCGACGCGGACTTCTTCGGGATCACCCCGGCCGAGGCCCGGCTCATGGACCCGCAGCACCGGATCTTCCTCGAATCCGTGTGGGCCGGGCTGGAGGACGCGGGCACGCCGCCCACCGCACACGGCGGACGCATCGGCGTCTTCGGCAGCGCCAGCCTCAGCTCGTACCTGCTCCACAACGTCCTGCGCTCGGCGGAACACCGCGACCAGGCGTTCACTTATCCCGTACTGCTCGGCAACGACAAGGACTTCCTCGCGACCCGCGTCTCCTACGCGCTGAATCTGCGGGGCCCCAGCGTCACCGTGCAGTCGGCCTGCTCGAGTTCCCTCGTGGCCGTGGACCAGGCGTGCGCGGCGCTGCAGTCCGGGCGGTGCGACGTGGCGGTGGCGGGCGGGGTCAGCGTCTTCACGCCGCAGACCGTGGGCTACCGCCATCAGGCGGGCGGCACGTTCGCGCGCGACGGACACTGCCGTCCCTTCGACGCCGCGGCCTCGGGCATGGTGCGCGGCAGCGGCTGCGGAGTGGTCGTACTGAAACGCCTGGACGACGCGCTCGCCGACCGGGACCACATACACGCCGTCGTCGCCGGCAGCGCCGTCAACAACGACGGCTCGGCGAAGGCGGGTTACAGCGCGCCGGGCGCGATGGGCCAGGACGAGGTCGTCCGCGCCGCCCTGGACGTCTCCGGTGTTCCCGCCTCGGCCGTCGGCTTCGTCGAGGCGCACGGCACGGGCACCTACCTCGGCGATCCCATAGAGGTGGCGGCGCTTCAGCTCGCGTACGAGAGCACAGGCGACCCGCCCGGCGAGTGCGCCCTGGGCAGCATCAAGGCGAACATTGGGCACCTCGACGCGGCGGCCGGCGTCGCAGGACTGATCAAGACGGCCCTGGTGCTCCACCACCAAGTGGTCCCGCCGCAGATCAACTTCACCGAGCCCAACCCCGAACTGCGGCTGCCCGAGACGCCCTTCGTCGTCCACCGCCGGCCGACCCGGCCCGAGCGCTCCATCGACGCCGCCGCCGTCACCTCCCTCGGCATCGGCGGCACGAACGCGCACTGCGTGCTGGAGAGGGCGCCGGTTCCCCCGCCCCGTGCGGCCCTTCGGCCGGACCCCGGTGACGAGGGCCACGTGCTGCTGCTGTCGGCGCCCGACGCGGACCGCCTCCGCGACACCGCGAGCGATCTGCTCGCCCACCTGGAGGGGAACCCGCAGACACGGCTCGACGATCTCGCGTACACGCTGGCCCACGGCCGGCTTCCGCTGCAGCGCCGCACCAGCGTGACCGCCTCCGACCTGGAACAGGCGAAAGCGGAACTGCGCGCGGTGAGTGAGAGCGACCTCGGCGGGACGGCGGCGCAGGGCGAACGAGGCGCGCACGGCGCCGAGGACCCGAACGCCGTGCCGACGGGCAGCGCCGGCGATCCCGGCGATCCCGGCGACGCGCGGAAGATACGGCTGCCGGGACTTCGTCTGCGGCGCACCCGCCACTGGATCGAACCGGAGCCCGAGGACCGGCGGCCGGAGAGCCGCGGGGAGGAGCGGGAACGCACCGGTGCGGAAGAGGCGACGGGTCCCCTGGAGGCCGCCACCGGGATCTTCCGGGCTCACCTGGGCATCGCATCGGCGGGCCCCGACGACGACTACTTCGCGCTCGGCGGTGACTCGCTGCATGCCATCGGCCTCGTCGACGCGCTGCGCGGGCAGCTGGGCGCCGACCTGACGCTGGAGGAGTTCACGAGGCTGTGCACACCCCGCCGGGTGGCCGAGTGGTACGCGGCGCCGCACGACGAGGACGGCGACGCCGGCGACACGATGGTGCTGATCAAGGAGGGCCGCCCCGACCGCTCGGGGAAGGACACCCCGGTGTTCCTGATCCACCCCTCGGGCGGCTCGGTCTCCTTCGCCCAGGCCCTCGCCGCGCACAGCGGCGACGCGAGCCCCGTGTACGGCATCGGCTACCCCTCCGCGCTCGCCGGCACGCTGACCACCGTCCCGCGCATGGCACGGCACTACGTCCGCCTGATACGCCGGGTGCAGGGGCACGGCCCGTACCGCGTCGGCGGCTACTCGCTGGGCGGGGCGGTCGCGTTGGAGGCCGCCCAGCTGCTCACCGAGGCGGGCGAGGAGGTCGAGCGGGTGCTGATGTGGGACACGCCGCCACCGCAGCCGGGCGACCGCGCGCTGAGCGAGCAGGAGTTCCTCGATCTCTATCCCCAGCTGCTGCGCCTGATGTTCGGGCTTCCCGCCCCCGAGCCGGACCCCGCGCCGCGCACGGCCGACGAGGCCATCGAGTCGGTCCGCCCGTCGAGTTGGAGCGAGGCCACCGTCCGCGAACTGCGCACCATGTACGAGGTATGGCGCGTGTGCGACCGAGCCCTGGCCGCGTACCGGCCGCGCAGGTACAACGGTCCCGTCCACCTCTTCACGGCCGAACAGCCGCTCCCGGACGGGCTGTTGAGCGCGGCGGCCGGCGCACCCGCCGCCGGCTGCACGATCGAGGACTGGCGGCATCTGCTCACCGGCGAGCTGCGGGCGACGCCCGTCTCCGGCCACCACTTCAGCATGTTCGACGCACCCCGGCTGCCGAAGCTGGCGTACGCCTACGACCAGGCGCTCGGCGCGGGCAGAACAGGACGCACCCCGGCACCGGGCGGCGGGCAGCAACGCCCCTCAGCGCTGCTCTTCCCCGGCCAGGGCAGCCAGTTCGAGGGAATGGGACGTGAACTCTTCGCCCGCTACCCCGAGTTGACGGCGGAGGCCGACGATGTCCTCGGGTACTCGATCGCGGAGCTGTGCGCCGGGGATCCGCAGCGCCCGCTCAAGGACACCGCGTACACCCAGCCGGCGCTCTACACCGTGGGCGCGCTGGCGCTGCGGCAGCACCGGGAGGAGAGCTCGGATCAGCCGGCCGTCGTACTGGGGCACAGCCTGGGCGAGTACAACGCGCTGGAGGCCGCAGGGGTCTTCTCGTTCGCCGAGGGCCTGCGGCTCGCCGCGGAGCGCGGCGCGGCCATGTCACGCATCACCGGCGGCGGAATGATCGCCGTCAGCGGTCTCGCGGAGGAGGAGATCCGGGCGATCCTGGACGAGCGGGATCAGACGGGGGTGGACCTCGCCGCCGCCAACGCACCCCGTCTGCACACCCTCGCGGGCCCGGACGAGGAGCTCGACGACCTGACGTCCGTGCTGCTCGGCAGGGGCGCCCGCTCGGTGCGCAGGCTCGACGTGGGCGGACCGTTCCACTCGCGGCTGATGCGTCCGGCCGCGCGCGAGTTCCGCACCGTGCTGGAGCGGACCGCGTCCCGGTGGGCGCCGCCGTCCGTCCCGGTCATCGCCAATACGACGGCACGGCCGCACTCCGCGGACGGGGTCGCCGAGGAACTCGTCGCCCAGATCGACCACCCGGTCCTGTGGGGCCGCTCGGTCGAGCGGGCCATCGAGGACCACGACCCGGAGTTCCACGAGATCGGCGGCCGCCGCGTCCTCACTCCCATGATCACGCAGGTGAGGAACGCGCTGCGGAACGCCTGAGACAGCGACGGGCGCCCCGGAAGGGGGCGCCCGGCCGCCCGGCGTACTCGTGCGTCACGCGGAGCCGTCGGGCCCTTCTTCGCCGGACTCGGCGTCCTTCTCCAGACCGAACTGCTCGACGAGCCACCTGTCGAACTCGATCGACGCCCGCACCCAGCTGACGACGCTGGAGACGAAGTGCTCGAGCGAGACGCCGGTGCCGATCAGCAGCTGGGCCTCACCGATCAGACGGACGGTGCCGTCGTCGTGCGTGTGCGTGTAGACCTTCGGCCACAGCGTCCGCCGGTTCCAGTCGTCGATGGACTCCAGCAGCTTGGGCTTGTCCTCGATCGGGTGGGGACGGTCGTAGAACGTACGGACCGAGAAGACCTGCTGCTCCTCCTCGCCCCGGAACATGAAGTACGTGCGGAACTCTTCCCACGGCGCCGCGAGGTCTCCCTCTTCGTCGACGACGTACTTCAGCTCCATCTGCTCCAGCAGCTGCTTGACCAGCTCCTGGTCCGGGATGACCGGGCCGGTCGGGCCGGATTCCTCCGGGTCGGGCTCCTGGCCCCCGAAGTTCGGAATCGAGGACGGATCGATGCTCACCGTGTATTTCCCTTCGTACGGATGTCGCCATCCTCCACCATGCCGGGCCCTTCCTGGCAAGCGACGCGGGACCGGCCCGCGTCGCCGCCGGTCAGGCGCTCACAGCGTCCGCCTCGCTTCCCGGATCGCGCTCGGTGCTGCCGACCATCAGGCCGTCCCAGCCCTCGACGTGGTCGACGCGCACCGTGTCACCGTCGCGCACCTCGCCCGAGAGGATCTCCCGGGCCAGCGGGTCGCCGATCGCCGTCTGCACCAGACGGCGCAACGGCCTTGCCCCGTAGGCCGGATCGTTGCCCTCGCGGGCCAGCCAGGACAGTGCCTCGTCGGTGACCTCCAGCTCCAGCCGCCGGTCGGCGAGCCGCCGCCGCAGCGCGTCGATCTGGAGCCTGGCGATACGGCCCAGCTCGTCCCCGCTGAGTGCGGAGAAGACGACGACGTCGTCGAGGCGGTTCAGGAACTCGGGGCGGAAGGACGAGCGGACGGTCGCGAGCACCTTCTCGCGCTTCTCCTCCTGCTTCTCCAGAGGGTCCATCAGGTACTGGCTGCCCAGGTTGGAGGTCAGGACGAGGATGGTGTTGCGGAAGTCGACCGTGCGGCCCTGGCCGTCCGTGAGCCGCCCGTCGTCGAGGACCTGGAGCAGGATGTCGAAGACGTCGTGGTGCGCCTTCTCCACCTCGTCCAGCAGCACGACGGAGTACGGGCGCCGGCGCACCGCCTCGGTGAGCTGGCCGCCCTCCTCGTATCCGACGTAGCCGGGGGGCGCACCGACCAGGCGGGCGACGGAGTGCTTCTCCCCGTACTCGCTCATGTCGATGCGGATCATGGCGCGCTCGTCGTCGAACAGGAAGTCCGCGAGCGCCTTGGCCAGTTCGGTCTTGCCGACCCCGGTCGGGCCGAGAAAGAGGAACGAGCCGGTGGGGCGGTCCGGGTCGGCGACGCCGGCGCGCGTGCGCCGGACGGCGTCGGAGACGGACCGTACGGCCTCGGTCTGACCGATCAGGCGCCTGCCCAGCTCCTCCTCCATGCGCAGCAGCTTCTGGGTCTCGCCCTCCAGCAGCCGGCCGGCGGGGATGCCCGTCCAGGAGGCGACGACGTCCGCGATGTCGTCCTGGCCGACCTCCTCCTTGACCATCGTCTCGCGTTCGGGCTGGGACGCGGCCTCCTCCTCGGCGGCCGAGGCCTCCTCCAGCTCGCGCTCCACCCCGGGGATCTCCCCGTACAGCAGCTGCGACGCCGTCTCGAAGTCCCCTTCGCGCTGGGCGCGTTCGGCCTGGCCGTGCAGCTCGTCCAGGCGCTCCTTCAGCTCACCGACGCGGTTGAGGCCCTGCTTCTCCTTCTCCCAGCGGGCGGTCAGACCGCGCAACTCCTCCTCGCGGTCGGCCAGTTCGCGGCGCAGCCTCTCCAGGCGCTCGACGGAACCGGGGTCGGTCTCGTTGGCGAGCGCCATCTCCTCCATCTTCAACCGGTCGACGGCACGCTGGAGTTCGTCGATCTCGACCGGCGAGGAGTCGATCTCCATGCGCAGCCGGGACGCGGCCTCGTCGACGAGGTCGATGGCCTTGTCCGGCAGGAACCGCGAGGTGATGTAGCGGTCGGAGAGCGCCGCGGCCGCGACGAGCGCGCTGTCGGCGATCTGGACCTTGTGGTGCGCCTCGTAGCGCCCCTTGAGCCCGCGCAGGATCGCGATGGAGTCCTCGACCGTCGGCTCGGAGACCAGCACCTGCTGGAAGCGGCGCTCCAACGCGGCGTCCTTCTCGATGCGTTCGCGGTACTCGTCGAGCGTCGTGGCTCCGACCATGCGCAGCTCACCGCGGGCCAGCATCGGCTTGAGCATGTTGCCCGCGTCCATGGCGGAGTCGCCGCCGGCGCCCGCGCCGACGACGGTGTGCAGCTCGTCGATGAAGGTGATGATCTGGCCGTCGCTCTCCTTGATCTCAGAGAGCACCGTCTTCAGCCGTTCCTCGAACTCGCCCCGGTACTTGGCGCCCGCCACCATCGCGCCGAGGTCGAGCGCGACCAGGCGCTTGTCGCGCAGCGACTCGGGCACGTCACCCTTGACCACGCGCTGGGCCAGACCCTCGACCACTGCCGTCTTGCCGACGCCTGGTTCGCCGATGAGCACCGGGTTGTTCTTCGTACGCCGGGAGAGCACCTGCACGACGCGGCGGATCTCCTGGTCCCGGCCGATGACCGGGTCGAGCCTGCCCTCGCGTGCGGCGGCGGTCAGGTCCGTGCCGAACTTCTCCAGCGCCTTGTAGGTGCCCTCGGGGTCCGCGTTGGTGACCCGGCGGCTGCCGCGCGAGGACTGGAAGGCGTCGAGCAGCTTCTTGTCCGTGGCCCCCTGCTCCTTGAGCAGGTCGGCCGTCTGGCCGCCCTTGGCGGCGATGCCGATGAGCAGGTGCTCGGTGGACACGTAGGCGTCGCCGAGTTCCTTCGCGCGCTGCGTGGCGTCCGCGATGACGGCCAGCAGCGGCCGGTCGGGCTGCGGCTTGCCCACCGTCGATCCCTGGACGCTGGGCAGCGCGGCGATCTGGCGCTCCGCGCCCGAGCGGAGCGCCGCCTGGTCGGCCTCGACGGCTGCGATCAGGTCGGAGATGTTCTCGTTGTCCTCACCCTGGAGCAGCGCGAGCAGCAGATGGGCGGCGGTGATGTCCGGATGCCCGTCCGTCACCGCCCGGTCGCTGGCCGCGCTGATCGCTTCACGGCTCTTGTTGGTCAGCTCCGCGTCCACTGGCGTGCGTGCCTCCTTCGTATGCGGCTACTTGCTCGCTGCTAGCTTCAGCATCCAGCAAGTTGAGTCTATTCCACTCAACTATCACGGCACTAGATTCGTTCCCATGACGAGCATGGAAACGCACCCGCCGGAGCCGTCCGCCGCGTCCGCTCACGCCGCCTTCTGGACGGAGCGCCGCTACGCGACCCTCACCACCCTCCGGCCCGACGGCACACCGCACGTGGTGCCCGTGAGTGTGACGTACGAACCCGCCCCGGCGGGCCCGACGGACGGCCCTGCGCGGCCGGACGGGACACCCGGCACGGGCGTCGAGCGGGCAGTCGTGGGCACAGCGCGCGTGGTCACCCGCCGAACCAGCAGGAAGGCGCGCAACATCGCGGCGGCGGGCACCGGCGGCATGCGCGTCGCCCTGTGCCAGGTCGACGGCGGACGCTGGTCGACGCTGGAGGGCACCGCACGGATCCTCACGGACGCCGAATCGGTCGCCGACGCCGAGCGCCGTTACGAGGAGCGGTACGGGAGGCGGCCCAGCCCCAACCCCGAACGCGTATTGATCGAGATCACCGTCGACCGGACGCTGGGCATGAGCCGCGAAACCTGAACCACCGGCCGCCGAGCAGGAGTCGGGTCCCGGACGCAGGAGCGACGGCGGGCCCCGCCCCCGCCCGCCGGACCCGGGAGGCTGTGCCTGATTCGTCCGGACTCGGCGTCCGTGCCCGGCGTCCCGCTCAGTGCCTGTGCCCGACGTCCTGCTCAGCGCTCGTGCTTGGCGCCGAACTCCTTAAGGAGCCCGCGGGCCGACTTGGGATACGGCCTGCCCAGCAACTCGTTCTCGGAGCCGACCGAGGTCACGGCCACCAGCGTCCCCGCGCCCCGCTTCTTGTCGAAGCCCCGCAGCCAGGGACCGCCGCTCACCCCCTGCGTGAGCCGGCACGGGGTGAGGGACAGGGCGCCCACGTTGGCGGCCGGGATCTCACCGCCCCGGTAGCGATGTGCCTTGCCCGCGCAGTAGTTGAGCGTCTCCCCGTCGTAGGGCGAGGAGGCGGGGTAGCCGAGCGTGGCGGTGGTGCCGCCGGGCACGGGCTCGGTCTTGAGCTTGTTCGCTCCGTACACCTGCTGGATGGTGCGGCCGTTGCGCTTCTCCATCCGCAGGAACGCCCAGTCGTTGGGGAGGACGGACTCCAGGTCCTTGTGGGTGTCCCAGCCCGGCGCCGTCTTCCACGACTCCACCTTCCACCCGTGGGCGATGACGGCCTTCGGGGCGTCACCCGTGCCGCCGCGCCTGCCGCTCTTGTCGGCGTCCTTGCCCCTGTAGGCGGGCTGGAAGTACATCGCCACGGGCTTAACGGGGCGCTCCGGGCTGGAGATGCAGTGCGCGGCGGTGGCGACGACGCTGCCGCTCGGTGAGTCGATGATGGCGCCGGAACACGACTCCGCCTGATGACCCGGCAGCTTGGCGACGAGCTTCCCGACCGTCCGCACCGTTCCCTGCGGCCAGCGCTCCCCCTTCGAAGAGGGCGGATACGGCGCGGGCGCAGCCCCCATGAGAGCCAGCGACGTGGAGCAGGTCAGGAGGGCGGCGAGCGCCGCACGTGTCGACGTCATGCATATACGCTCTGCCTCCGCTTCCCCGGCGGCCAACCGCACACACCCGATCGGGTCATAGGCGCGATTCACGACCCGACCGCGCCCGGAACATGAGCACCACCCGCCCCGCCCTCTCGCCGCCCCGCCCGACGATCCGCGCCGTCACGGCACGCACCGTCCGGAACCGTCACGGCAGGCACCGCCAGCAGATGCCCGCCAGGACAGAGGCACGCGTCAGGACATGCGCCGACGGGCCTCGCCCAGGTCCCTCACCGCCTCCAGGATGTCGGCCTCCGTCCGCGCGGCGTACCCGAGGACGAGCCCCGGCGGACCGTGACGCTGACGGTGCCAGGACAGCGGCTGCACCTTGATCCCCCGCTCGAGCGCCGCCGACGCCAGAGCGGTGTCGGCGAACCGCCCGTCGTCGAAAGTGACCGTCAGATGCAGGCCGGCCGCGGCGCCGTGCACGGTCGCGTCCGGCAGATGCGCCCCGACGGCGCCGATCATCGCGTCCCGGCGACGGCGGTGCCGCCGCCGCATGAGCCGCAGTTGCCGCTCCAGCTCCCCCGACTCCATCAGCTTCGCCAGCACGAGTTGCGGCAGCACGGCGTTGCCGAGGTCCGTGTGCCGCTTGGCGTCCACCAGGGCCTCCCGGTAGCGCGGCGGCGCCAGCACCCACCCCACCCGCAGCGCGGGCGCCAGGAGCTTGGAGACGCTGCCGGCGTAGCAGACCCGCTCCGGCAGCATCGACCGCAGCGCCGGAACGGGAGGACGGTCGTAGCGGTGCTCCGCGTCGTAGTCGTCCTCGACGACCAGTCCGCCCTCGTCCGCCCAGCGCATCAGCTCACGGCGCCTGTCGCCGCCGAGCACCACGCCGGTGGGGAACTGGTGTGCCGGGGTCAGCAGCACGGCCGCGGCTCCGGAGGCTCGCAACCCGCCGACGTCGACGCCGTCCCCGTCCACCTCGACGGGCGGTGTGCCCAGTCCCCATCTGCGAAGCACCTGACGGCCCCCGAGCGAGCCGGGTTCCTCCACGGCCACCTCGTGCAGACCGTCCTCGCGCAGCAGTTGGGCGAGCAACGCGAGCCCCTGCGAGACGCCCGCGACGACGACCACCTCGTCCTCGCCGGCCCCGATGCCTCGGTTACGGGCCAGCCAGCGGGCCACCGCGCGGCGCAGCTCCGGCTCCCCGCGCGGGTCCCCGTAACCGAGCCCGTGGACCGAGAGCTCTCCCAGCACGGAGCGCTCGGCGCGCAGCCAGGCCGTACGGGGGAACGCCGCCAGGTCGGGCACGCCGGGCGTCAGATCGACGCGGGCGTGGACGGCCCGGAGCGTCTCGAGGATCTCCGTACGGGGTTCGGCGTCGAAGACCTCCCCACGCGCCGGGAGCCGCCGCGGCCCTGTCACCGCGGGGGCCGGAGCCGCGGCCGCGGCGACCACGACCGTCCCGCCCCGGCCGCGGCCCGCGACGTGCCCGTCCTCGCTCAGCCGCTGGTACGCCTCGGTGACCACGCCACGCGAGACCCGCAGCTCCGCGGCCAGCACCCGCGAGGCGGGGAGCCTGCTGCCCACCGGGAGCCGTCCGTCCGAGATCGCGAGCCGGAGCCGCCGGGCCAGCCAGCCGGCCAGCCCTCCCCGCGGTGCGTCGGCGATGTCGAGCTGGAGGAAGTCGGAACCCACCGCGGCCGACGCCGATACGGACCTGTCAGTTGCACTCTCTTTGGCCCTGTCCACAGGTCCATGGTCCCAGCAGAGTGAGGACGGACAGCGTCGACGACGGGTGCGGACCGCCCGGGAGGGAGGCCGACCAGTGACATCGGCCCGCTACGTACACGGCTACTCGGCGCGCGAGGCAGGCCGCCTCAGCGACCAGGCGAACACCCTCGCCGCGCTCCTGCACCAGGGCACGGCCTACCCGCCGGGCAGCCGTGTGCTGGAGGCCGGGTGCGGAACGGGCGCTCAGACCGTGCACCTCGTCGCCTCCAGCCCGCAGGCGCACATCGTGGCCGTCGACACCTCGGAGAGCTCGCTGGCCCTTGCCCGCGAACGTGTGACGGCACGGGCGCCCGGGGCGAATGTGGAGTGGCGCCGGGCCGATCTGTTCGATCTCCCGTACGGGGACGGGGAGTTCGACCATCTCTTCGTGTGCTTCGTGCTGGAGCATCTGCCCGAGCCGCGGCGCGCGCTGGCCGGGCTGCGCAGGCTGCTGCGTCCCGGAGGGACCGTCACCGTGATCGAGGGGGACCACGGTTCGGTGTTCTTCCACCCCGACAGCGCCCCCGCACACGCGGTGGTCGAGACCCAGGTGCGGCTCCAGTCCACGGGCAGGGGCGACGCGCTGATCGGCCGCCGGCTGCACCCGCTGCTGACCGAAGCGGGCTATGCGGGCGTGGACGTACGGCCACTCACCGTCTACGCCGACGGGAACCGGCCCGACCTCGTCCAGGGCTTCACCCGCGACACCTTCATCGCCATGTACGAACTCATCCGCGACGACGTCCTGGCCGCGGGCCTCATGACCCGCGCCGACTGGGACCGCGGCATCGCCGACCTGCACCGCACCGCGGAACCGGGCGGCACCTTCCACTACACGTACTTCAAGGCGGTCGGCGTCGCGCCAGGAGCCGCCGTCTGAGCTCCGGCGGCAGCAGTACGCTCACCGCCTCACCACAGGGCGAGGACGTCCCATGGGTCACACTCATGGACCCGGAGGGCAACGCGTTCTGCGTCCTGGGCCCGCGCAGGGGCTGAGACCCGGCGGCTGCAGCACGCCCCCGAGGCCCGCCGCCCGCCGGGAGCCCGTGGGTGCGTCAGTCGCGGCGCTGCTTCTTGGGGCGCCAGACCACCAGGGCGCCGGACTGGGGGTGCACGTCCTCGTACGGGACGAGGTCGCGGCGGTAGGAGGCGTGAACCTGGGCCTCACGCTGCTGCATGGCCGCCGCGGCGCCCTCGACCGCCTGCTGGAGCTCCACGACGCGGGACTTCAGCGCCGCGACCTGGTTCTCCAGCTCGATGATGCGCTTGATGCCCGCGAGGTTGATCCCCTCGTCCTGGCTCAACTCCTGTACCTGCCGCAGGAGTTCGATGTCGCGCGCCGAGTAGCGCCGGCCGCGCCCCGCGGCGCGGTCCGGAGAGACCAGGCCGAGGCGGTCGTACTGGCGCAGGGTCTGCGGGTGCAGACCCGAGAGCTGAGCGGCGACCGAGATGACGTACACAGGGGACTCGTCGGTCAGCTGGTAGGGGTTGCGTCGTCCACCTCGGCCGTTCACCTCAGTCTCCCTTCGCGGCCTTGAACAGAGCCGCCCGCGGGTCCTCCGCCGCGGTCGCGTCGCGGTAGGACTCCAGGATGCCCTTCGCCTTCTCGCTCAAATCCTGCGGAACAGATACGTCGATGGTGACCAGCAGGTCGCCCTTTGTCCCGTCCTTGCGCACGGCGCCCTTGCCGCGGGCCCGCATCGTACGGCCGCTGGGCGTGCCCGGTGGCAGCTTGAGCGTGACCGGCGGGCCGCCGAGCGTGGGCACCTTGATCTCGCCGCCGAGCGCCGCTTCCGGATAGGTGACGGGCACGGTCACCGTCAGGTTGTCGCCCCTGCGCCCGAAGACCGGGTGACGGTCGACGTGGACGACGACGTACAGGTCGCCGTGCGGGCCGCCCCGCTCGCCCGGTGCGCCCTTGCCGCGCAGCCTGATGCGCTGCCCGTCGCTGACGCCCGCCGGGATGCGGACCTGCATGGTGCGCGAACTCGTCGCCCGTCCCGACCCCTTGCACGTGTCACAAGGGTCCTGGGCGATGAGCCCGCGGCCCTTGCAGTCCACGCAGGGGTCGGTCAGCGAGAAGCCGCCACCGCCGCCCCGCGAGACCTGGCCGGTGCCGACGCAGGTCGGGCACACACGCGGTGAGCCGTTCTTGTCGCCCGTGCCGGCACACGCCTTGCACGCCGCCGAGGAGGACATCCGCAGCGGGACCGTCGCCCCGTCCACGGCCTCGGTGAAGCTGAGCGTCACCTCGGACTCGATGTCCTGTCCGCGGCGCGGCTGCGTGCGCGTACCGGCACCGCCGCGGTTGAACAGACCGCCGAACACGTCACCGAGACCGCCGCCGAAGCCGCCCGCACCGCCGCCGCCTCCGGGCTGACCGCCTCCGAAGAGGTCGTTCAGGTCGAAGTTGAAGCCACCCGCTCCGCCGGGACCACCGGGACCGCCGGTCCTGATGCCCCCGTTGCCGAACAGGGCGCGCGCCTCGTCGTACTCCTTGCGGCGCTTGGTGTCGCCGAGCACGTCGTAGGCCTCGGAGGCGTCCTTGAAGCGCTCCTCGGCCTTGGCGTCGCCCCGGTTGGCGTCGGGGTGGTTCTCCCTGGCGAGCTTGCGGTACGCCTTCTTGATCTCGGCTTCGGTGGCATCCTTCGGGACGCCGAGGACCTTGTAGTAGTCCTTCTCGATGAAGTCCTTCGTACTCATCCGCGGCGTCCCTCCTCCCCGGTGCCGTGTCCGCGTGTGCCGCTCTGTTCTGTCTGGTCAGCCCTGGTCGGGGCCACCGTTCTCCTCTTCGTCGGCGGACTCCTCCGCACCCGTGGCACCCGGCTGCGGCTCGGCGACACCGACCCTCGCGGGACGGATCGTGCGTTCGCCGATTCGGTACCCGGGCTGAAGGATCTGCACGCACGTCGTCTCTGTGACGTCGGGCGAGTACGAGTGCATCAGCGCCTCGTGCACAGTCGGGTCGAAGGGCTCGCCCTCCTTGCCGAACTGCATCAGACCCATCTTGGCCGCGACCATCTCCAGCGACTCGGCGACCGACTTGAAGCCGCCGACGAGCTCGCCGTGGTCACGGGCCCGGCCGATGTCGTCGAGCACCGGAAGCAGCTCCGTGAGCAGATTCGCGACGGCGACTTCCTTCACCGCCACGCGGTCGCGCTCGACCCTGCGGCGGTAGTTCTGGAACTCCGCCTGGAGCCGCTGCAGATCCTGGGTCCGCTCGTGCAGAGCCGTGCGGGTCTGGTCCAGCTGAGCGGTCAGCGCCGCTTCCTGGGGGCCCTGGCCTGCTGGGGTCTCTCCGGAGAGGCCTTCCTGTTCGTTCTCGGTCACGTCCCCGGCCGGTTCCACCGGAACCCCCGCCTCGTCGGCGGGGACTCCGGCGGCCTGCGCCGCAGCGTCATCGGGCTGTGCGGCGTCGGCGGGGACGTCGGACTTCTGGTCGAAGCCCGGAGTCTCCTCCGTCACGCTGCACCATCCTTCGGCTTCTGCTCGTCGTCCACGATCTCGGCGTCGACGACGTCCTCGTCACCCTCGGCCTTGGCCTCACCGGCACCCTCGGCACCGGCCTGGGCACCTCCGGCCTCACCCTGGGCGCCCTGCGCGTCGGCGTACATGGCCTGACCGAGCTTCTGGCTCGTCGCCGCGACCTTCTCGCTTGCCTCGCGGATCGCCGCGGTGTCCTCGCCCTTCAGCTTCTCCTTCAGGTCCTCGAGAGCGGTCTCGACCTCGGTCTTGATCTCGCCCGGGACCTTCTCCTCGTTGTCCTTGAGGAACTTCTCGGTCGTGTAGACGAGCTGCTCGGCCTGGTTGCGCGTCTCCGCGGACTCGCGGCGCTTGGCGTCCTCGTCGGCGTACTGCTCGGCATCGCGCATCATGCGCTCGATGTCTTCCTTCGGGAGCGCCGAGCCGCCGGTGACGGTCATCCGCTGCTCCTTGCCCGTGCCGAGGTCCTTCGCGGACACGTGCATGATGCCGTTCGCGTCGATGTCGAAGCTGACCTCGATCTGCGGCACGTTGCGCGGCGCGGGCGGCAGGCCCGTGAGCTCGAACATGCCGAGCTTCTTGTTGTACGCGGCGATCTCACGCTCGCCCTGGAAGACCTGGATCTGCACCGACGGCTGGTTGTCCTCGGCCGTGGTGAAGGTCTCCGAACGCTTCGTGGGGATCGTGGTGTTGCGCTCGATCAGCTTGGTCATGATGCCGCCCTTGGTCTCGATGCCGAGGGACAGCGGGGTGACGTCCAGCAGGAGGACGTCCTTGACCTCGCCCTTGAGCACACCGGCCTGGAGGCTGGCGCCGATGGCGACGACCTCGTCCGGGTTGACGCCCTTGTTGGCGTCCTTGCCGGCGGTCAGGTCCTTGACCAGGTCGGCGACGGCGGGCATACGCGTCGAGCCACCGACCAGCACCACGTGGTCGATCTCGGACAGCTGGATGCCGGCGTCCTTGATCACGTTGTGGAACGGGGTCTTGCAGCGCTCCAGCAGATCCTCCGTCAGCTGCTGGAACTGGGAGCGCGTCAGCTTCTCGTCCAGGTGCAGCGGGCCCTCGGCGGACGCCGTGATGTAGGGCAGGTTGATCGTGGTCTCGGTGGAGCTGGACAGCTCGATCTTCGCCTTCTCCGCCGCCTCGCGGAGGCGCTGGAGGGCCATCTTGTCCTTGGCCAGGTCCACGCCGTGGCCGGACTGGAACTGCTTGACCAGGTAGTCGACGATGCGCTGGTCCCAGTCGTCACCACCGAGGTGGTTGTCACCGTTGGTCGCCTTCACCTCGACGACGCCGTCGCCGATCTCCAGCAGCGAGACGTCGAAGGTGCCGCCACCGAGGTCGAAGACCAGGATCGTCTGGTCTTCCTTCTCCATGCCGTAGGCAAGGGCGGCCGCCGTCGGCTCGTTGACGATGCGCAGCACGTTGAGGCCCGCGATCTCACCGGCCTCCTTGGTGGCCTGACGCTCGGCGTCGTTGAAGTACGCCGGGACGGTCACGACGGCGTCCTCGACCTTCTCACCGAGGTAGGACTCCGCGTCGCGCTTCAGCTTCTGCAGGATGAAGGCGCTCATCTGCTGCGGGTTGAAGTCCTTGCCGTCCAGGTTGATCTTCCAGTCGGTGCCCATGTGACGCTTGACCGACCGGACGGTCCTGTCGACGTTGGTCACAGCCTGACGCTTGGCCACCTCGCCGACGAGCACCTCGCCGTTCTTCGCGAAGGCCACCACGGACGGCGTGGTCCTGGCGCCCTCGGCGTTGGTGATGACGGTGGACTCACCGCCTTCGAGAACACTGACGACGGAGTTCGTCGTGCCCAGGTCGATGCCGACCGCACGTGCCATTTCGGTTTCCTCCAGCTGATGTCTTGAGTGAAGCTGACTCAAGAGTGCCTGGCCGCCCCGAGAACGTCAACTGGCTTGAGTGGAGGACACTCAACTCTTATGCCGTCTTTATGCGCACCCGCCTCCGACCAGGGACGGAGCAAGGGGTCGGGCCTCACCGGAGGGCGCGCGGGGAGCTCCGAGCGCCCCGCGACGCATATCACCGCCCGCCCGGGTATCAGCAGGACCGGGGGAGTGGGTAATCTCGTACGGATCAGTTAAGTTACCGCTTAGTAAGCCAACCGATCAGGTCTCGCTCGAAGGCCGCCCGAGGAGCCCTCATGCAACTCGCCGCGATCGTCGTTTCGCTGGTGCTGGCCGCGGTCGGCATCGCGCTGTTCGCGCGCGCCATCGCGCAGATCTACCGCTTCGTCAGGCTCGGACAGCCGGTGCCGGAGGGCCTTCGCACCGACGACCCCGGAGCGCGCACGCTCACCGTGGCCCGAGAGTTCTTCGGCCACACCCGGATGAACCGCTGGGGCATCGTCGGCTTCGCGCACTGGTTCGTCGCCATCGGCTTCTTCGCGCTCGTGCTGACGCTCGTCCACGCCCTGGGCCAGCTCTTTCGGGCCGACTGGACGCTGCCGCTCATCGGCACGTGGGCGCCGTACGAGATCTTCACGGAGTTCCTCGGCCTGATGACGACGCTGGGCATCGTCACGCTCATCGTCATCCGGCTGCTGAGCCTGCCCTCGCGCGCGGGCCGCAAGTCCCGCTTCGCGGGCTCCAAGGCGGGCCAGGCGTACTTCGTGGAGTACGTCATCCTCACCATCGGCGTGGCCATCCTCGTGCTGCGCGGACTCGAGGGCGCCCTGCACGGCGTCCACGGTTACGAGGCCTCCTACTTCGTCTCGTATCCCCTGGTGGCCGCCTTCAAGGGGCTGAGCGTGAGCGCGCTCCAGAACCTGACGTACCTCGTCGCGCTCATCAAGATCGGCACGTCGTTCGTGTGGATGATCGTCGTCGGGCTCAACACCAACATGGGTGTGGCCTGGCACCGCTTCCTCGCCTTCCCGAACATCTGGTTCAAGCGCGACGCGCAGGGCGGCACGGCACTGGGCGAGCTGCGGCCGATGGTCTCCGGCGGCAAGGAGATCGACTTCGAGACGGCTCTCGACGAGGACAACGAGGAGGAGGTCCGCTTCGGCGCCTCCCAGGTCGAGGACTTCTCCTGGAAGGGCATCCTCGACTTCTCCACCTGCACCGAGTGCGGCCGCTGCCAGTCGCAGTGCCCCGCATGGAACACCGGCAAGCCGCTCTCGCCGAAGCTGCTGATCATGTCGCTGCGCGACCACGCGCACGCCAAGGCCCCGTACCTGCTCGCCGGCGGCGGCAAGACGATGGAGGGCGAGGAGAAGGCGACCGAGGAGCAGCTCAAGGGCGTGCCGCAGTCGGCCCTGGACGAGGCCGAGCGGCCGCTGATCGGCACCGCCGAGGAGAACGGGGTCATCGACCCGGACGTGCTGTGGTCGTGCACGACGTGCGGTGCGTGCGTCGAGCAGTGCCCGGTGGACATCGAGCACGTCGACCACATCGTCGACATGCGCCGCTACCAGGTGATGATCGAGAGCGCCTTCCCGAGCGAGGCCGGGACGATGCTCAAGAACCTGGAGAAGAAGGGCAACCCCTGGGGCCTGGCCAAGAAGCAGCGCCTGGAGTGGACGAAGGAGCTCGCCGAGGCGACCGGCTTCGAGGTGCCCGTGGTCGGCAAGACCGTCGAGGACCTCACCGAGGTCGACTACCTCTACTGGGTCGGCTGCGCCGGCGCCCTGGAGGACCGGGCGAAGAAGACCACCAAGGCCTTCGCCGAGCTGCTGCACATCGCGGGCGTCAACTTCGCGATCATGGGCGGCGACGAGAAGTGCACCGGTGACTCCCCCCGCCGTCTCGGCAACGAGTTCCTCTTCCAGCAGCTCGGCGAGGAGAACGTCGCGACGCTGAACGCCGCCTTCGGCGAGGACGACGAGGACGAGAGCACCAAGCTCCCCGCCTCGAAGAAGAAGATCGTCGCAACCTGCCCGCACTGCTTCAACACGCTCGCCAACGAGTACCCGCAGCTGGGCGGCCACTACGAGGTCATCCACCACACGCAGCTGCTCCAGCACCTCGTCGACGAGGGCAAGCTGGTGCCGGTCACACCGGTCGAGGGCCTGATCACCTACCACGACCCGTGCTACCTGGGCCGCCACAACAAGGTCTACACACCCCCGCGCGAGATCATCGGCAAGGTGCCGGGCCTGCGGAACGAGGAGATGCACCGCCACAAGGAGCGCGGCTTCTGCTGCGGCGCGGGCGGCGCCCGCATGTGGATGGAGGAGCGCATCGGCAAGCGCATCAACAACGAGCGCGTGGACGAGGCCCTCTCGCTGAATCCGGACATCGTCTCGACCGCCTGCCCGTTCTGCCTCGTCATGCTGACGGACTCGGTCAACGGCAAGAAGAACGACAAGGAGGCCAAGGAGGAGCTGCGGGTGGTGGACGTCGCCCAGCTGCTGCTCGACTCCGTGCGCACGCCCGGTGACGACGACGGCCCGTCGGACGAGCCGGAGGAGCCGGAAAAGCCGCAGAAGGAGGAGAGCACGGGCACTGAACCCGAGCCCGCAAAGTAGGCTTCGGGGCCGCTCTCCCGGACAAATACACGTAAACGAGCGGAGCTTGCCGTCCAGAACGGCAAGCTCCGCTCTTTTGCGACAAACTCCGTTCTTATTCAGTCACTTAGCGTTCTTCACACGTCAATCGCCTTCGGGGGATACCCAACCGGCACCCCGCGCCTTAGCCTCGCTGACCAGCGGCTGCAGAAATCCCGAGCTGAAGGAGGCGACCCCGTTGCTGGACGGCGGCGACGTGGCGGCGAGAACCCGCCCTGTCCCCCCTGTCTCTGCGAGACGGGAGACGCGTCACGCCCCGATACGGCCCGCGGTCGCCGACGAGTGGCACTTACACCTCTCCACTCGAAGCACACAGCCCGATAACGTGCGGGGCACAAGTAACCGGGCCCGCATGCCGTACGGGCAAGGGGAGGACCCGGTTCGTAGACGACCGACCACCGTCGAGGAGATGGGCGCATGCTGACCAACGAGCGCCTGTGCCGACTGCATTTCACCTCCCGCGACCTCCCGCGCATCCGCATCGAGGTCGAGGAGTGCGCGGCCTCTGCCGGGCTCACGGAGCCCCGCAGAGGTGAGTTCGTGGTCGCCGTCGACGCCGTGGCGACGAACGCCGTCGAACACGCGGGAGGAACGGGGCGGTTGGTGATGCGTCACCTCGCGGGCGAACTGGAGTGCCGCGTCGAGGACTCCGGCCCGGGCTTCTCCGAGGACGTCATCCCCGAACTGGCGCCGGGTGTCGCGGGAGCCACCGCGGGCCGCGGCCTGTGGCTCGCCCGCCTCGTCACCGACAGGCTCAGCGTCGAACCGGCCGGCCCGGACTCCGGCGCTGTCGTGACGCTCGCCGTGAAGCTGCCCGGGGGCGGCTGAGACACGGACACGAGCGCGAGGGCGCCCGCGGCCTTGCCGCGTGCCTCATGCCGTCCGCCGAAGCCTCCTCGTCCCTTCCGTCCAGGCCCCCTCGTACCTACGGCTGACGGCGCGCGCCGCCGCCCTAGGGGTGAGCCCTACGGGTTGTACCGGATCGGCCACAAAGCCGTCGCCAATCTCTCCGGCCCGACATTGCGGCCGCGCGGACAAGGTACGTTCGAAGGCGTGGCTGGTTTCAGGATCGGACGCGGCCGGGGTTCCCGGAACGCGCAGCAGCGAGGGCAGTACGGCGGACCGCAGGGACCGGGGCAGGCCGCTCCGGGGCCCGGCCCTGGAGCGCACGGACAGCGTCCGCCCCAGCAGTGGCCGGGCACGGGCCGCGGTCACGGCGAGCCCGAGTACTTCGGTGAGCAGCGCGGCGGACAGCCGTATCCCGGACAGGGCTACGGCCGAGGACCGGGCCAGGGCGGAAACGGCGGCCCGCAGTTCGGTCCCGGTCCCTACGCCGCGGGCCCCGGGCAGGGACAGGGCGGCCCCGCCGCCGACCCGTACGCGAACTCCGCGGGGCACACCCGGTCCTTCACCGTGCCCGACCCGTACGGCCCGGCCGGCGGCTACGGCCAGGGCGGCGGCCCCGACTACAGCCGCCCCGCACCGCCCCCCGGCCCGCGCCTGCACTGGAAGGACCTGCTGAGCGGCATCCTGCTGCGCCCCAGCGCGACCTTCTGGCAGATGCGGGACCACAGCGTGTGGGCCACGGCGATCATCGTCACGTTCCTCTACGGACTGCTGGCCATATTCGGCCTCGACCAAGCCCGCGAGGAGGTCATCCACGCCACGCTCTCCAGCGCGATCCCTTACGTGCTCAGCACGGGCATCGCGGTGGTGCTCGCCGGCCTCATCCTCGGCTCGGTGACGCACACGCTGGCCCGCCAGTTCGGGGGCGACGGCGCGTGGGCGCCGACGGTGGGACTGTCCATGCTGATCATGTCGCTGACGGACGCGCCGCGGCTGCTCGTCGCGCTCTTCCTCGGCGGCACCGCACCGATCGTCCAGGTGCTCGGCTGGGCGACCTGGGTGGCGGCCGGCGCGCTGTTCACCATGATGGTCAGCCGCTCCCACGACATCGCGTGGCCGCGGGCGCTGGGCGCCTCGGCGGTCCAGCTCGTGGCGCTGCTGGTACTGATCAAGCTGGGGACGCTCTAGCCGTCCCGGGGCGGCGGCCCGCCGCCGCCCCTCTCCGGCCCCTCACGGCCCCCTCTCCGGCCCCTCACGGTCCCGCTGCTCAGGCCCCTCGCCGCGGGCTGTTTCCTCTCCCCTGTCCGTCGCGGTGGGCGGCGGGTCGCCCGGGTGGAAGCGCTCGTAGTGGGTGGCGGCGATGCGCTGCTCGTGGTGCGTGTTGATCAGGTGCAGCAGCAGAGCTGCCAGCGCGATCAGCACGAGGATGACGCCGACGGTGACGAGGATGTCCAGCATGGTCGCTCCTCTCATGCGGCTCGCGCGGGTGCGTGGCATGCCTGCGCGGATACCTCTCCAGAGCGCCGGGTGCCCATTTCCCCTGCGAAACACAGCGCCCGTGCCCGTACGAGAACCCCTCGCGTCCCACGTCGCACGTACCGCGGCCGCAACTCACCGCTGAGGGCGGACACTTCACACCGGGAACGAGCCAGCCGAATTCCCCGGAAACGAAGTATTCTCAGTATTTTCAGCTTCTCCTTGTGGGGGATCGGTCACGGCCGGTCAATGCCGGTCGAGGTCGGTCACAAGACGGGGGTGGCCGAGGCGGGGAGGGGGCGGAGAGATGGCAGAGGTGTTCCTCCGGCGGCTCAGCCGGTGGCAGGCGGACCGGGAGCGGGATGCGGTGGCCGACCTGTACGTCGAGGCGTACCGGGGCACGGCCGGCGAAGCCTTCCACGACCGGCAGGAGTATCTGCGCCGCCTCGGCGAGCACGTCCAGCTCGCCGGCTTCGAGCTGGTGATCGCGAGCGCGGGCGGCGCACTCGTCGGCAGCGTCTACGGTTACCGCGCCGAACGCAGCCACCAGTGGTGGCACGGACTCCACTGCCGGCTGCCCGAGGAGATGGCCGAAATCACGGCGGCCGGCCGCGTGTTCGTGATGACCGAGCTGATGGTGCTGCCCTCCTTCCGCCGCCGCGGCATCGCGACGCGCCTCCAGGACCACCTGCTGTCCCCGTCGAGCATCGGCCTCGCCGTCACGCTGATCGACCAGGAGGACGCGCCCGCCCGCGACGCGCTCGGCTCATGGGGCTGGGAGAGCCTCGGGAAGATCACGCCGTCGCCCGACCGCCCGCCGCTCGAGGCCTGGACCCGACGTCTTCGCAGGTAGAAGGGCTACGGGCGACGCACTGAAGCCCTGATCCGCCGGTAGTAGCCTTGGAAAAATGGGAGAAAACGCCCATTGAGGCGACCGTCGGATCCAACGGGGTCCGGCTGCCGGCTCCGGTCAGATCTCTCTCCGGGCGACAGAGGGGCGGACACCATGAGGGTCGAACCGAGCACCCCGGGCATGGCACCGCGCATATCCGACGCCCCGGGCGCACCAGGCATCCATGTCGCGGGCAGTGCCGACACGGAGCCGAACATGCCGCTCGTGGACCTCTCCGCGCTGAGCGCGCTCCATCTCCCCGTCGAACCAGGCCTGTTGGCGCTGCGGCTGAAGTCGGAGCCCTCCCATGACGGGCTCTTCGACGGGGCCTGGTGGCCGCACTCGCGGAACATCCACGCGGAGCTGCCTGGACTGGTGAGCGTGCTGAGCGAGCATCTCGGACCCGTCGACCGCGTCGGCCTGGACGCCGACGCCTGGGACGGGCTCGGGGAACCCCTCTTCGTCGAGGGCCGGCTCATAGAGATCGACTGGTTCCCCCTCGGGGACGACACGATCATCATCACCCGGGGCACCCTCGACAACTTCTCGCTCCTGGCGATCTCCCCCGACGCGACGGTCGACGAGGCGCATGCCGCGATGACCATGGCCACGCACATCGGCAACACGGAGACCGGTCAGCAGATCCTCGTCGCCACGGGCATAGCCCGCCCGGCCTGGCACGGCTCCCGGGAGTGACCCAGGCGACGGTTCAGAGCGCTTCCCTGTTCTCCTTGGGCGCCTCTCCGGACCTGTGTACCGGAGGCTCCACACTCCAGGGGAAGTTGATCCACTGATCCGTACGCCGCCACACGTACTCGCACTTCACCTCGGACTGCGACTTCTCGTAGATCACCGCGCTCCGCACCTCCGCGACGTGCTCCGCGCAGAACTCCTGCACCAGCTTCAACGTCCGGCCCGTGTCCGCGACATCGTCCGCGATGAGCACCTTCTTCTCGCTCAGATCCACGACGTTGGGCACCGGAGGCAGCATGACGGGCATGTCCAGGGTCTGGCCGACACCCGTGTAGAACTCCACGTTCGTCACATGCAGGTTCTTCACGTCCAGCGCGTAGCCCAGCCCGCCGGCGACGAAGAGACCACCACGCGCGATCGACAGAATGATGTCCGGCTCGTACCCGTCGTCGGCCACGGCCTGCGCCAACTCCCGCACCGCCTCACCGAACAGCGGATACGTCAGGTTCTCCCGCTCCTCGCCGCTCACGCTCCGGTGCCTCCCCTGTCGATCGGACCGGATCAGACCTGCGTCCGGTGGAAGTTCAAGTACGAACGCGAGGGCGTCGGCCCCCGCTGGCCCTGGTAGCGCGAACCGTGCCGGGCCGAGCCGTACGGGTGCTCCGCGGGCGACGTCAGCCGGAACATGCACAGCTGCCCGATCTTCATCCCCGGCCACAACTTGATGGGCAGCGTCGCCACGTTGGACAGCTCCAGGGTCACGTGACCCGAGAAGCCCGGATCGATGAAACCCGCGGTCGAATGCGTCAGCAGCCCGAGCCGTCCCAGCGAACTCTTCCCCTCGAGACGGGAGGCGATGTCGTCCGGCAGCGTGACCACTTCGTACGACGACGCGAGGACGAACTCGCCCGGGTGGAGAATGAAGGGATCGTCCCCCTCGGCCTCGATCAGCCGTGTCAGATCGGGCTGTTCGACGGCGGGGTCGATGTGTGGGTACCGGTGATTCTCGAACACCCGGAAATAGCGGTCCAGTCGGACGTCGATGCTGGAGGGCTGCACCATCGCGGGATCGTACGGATCGATCCGCACCCGGCTCGATTCGATCTCCGCCCGGATGTCCTTGTCAGAGAGAAGCACGGCCAGAGACTACGCGCACGGCAAGGGGCCGGCCCAATCGCACCGGCCCCGACCTCATGCGGCGGGCGAACCGCTCGCACTGCCCGAAATTGTCTGCGCCGCTCCTCCAGGCCCCGCGCCCGGGCTCTCGCCGTACGGCTACCGCTCGCGGCGACGCGGCACCGACGGGGCGCCCGGCACCGGCACCGCCTGCCGCAGGCGCGCACACCGCGGGCACCGCAGCAACCGCCCCGGACCGATGCGCCCGCTGCGGAGGTTCTGCATCGGGAACTGCGAGGTACTGAACACATGCCCCTCGGCACACTGAACGACGGTGGCCTCCATCGCTCTCCTCTCCCCAAGTACGTGGTCGACGAAAGCCACATTAGGGGATCAAACTGGCAGCCCTCCGGGCGGCTCCCCTCCACCCACGCTACGCCCCAACTCCCTTGCCCCGACGGCCCCCACCCCGTCCCGGAGCAGCAAAAAGACCCCTCGGCCTGTGCGGCGGGGGTCGGTGATGCGGTAGAGTGTCCGGCGTTGAAGCCGATGATCGCACGGCTCCTCGCGGGTGTAGTTTAATGGTAGAACATGAGCTTCCCAAGCTCAGAGCGCGGGTTCGATTCCCGTCACCCGCTCCAGCACAAAGCCCCAGGCCAGCGGCCCGGGGCTTGTTTGTTGTGCGGACTGTCTCATGCCTTGCTATCGGTCTCGTGCCCACTGCGTGCCCGTACCGTCGTCGTTCTCGGCTTTCCGGCGCTGCTCGGCGGCCTGCCGGTCGGCCAGCACACGGGCCTCGATGCCGGCGGCGACCTCACGCTGACGCTCAAGCGTCGAGTGCTGATAGATCAGTGCTGCCTTCTCCGAGGACTGGCCTGCCCGGACCATCGTGTCCTTGAGCGTGGCCCCGCTCTGCGTCGACAGGGTGTGTCCAGTGTGACGAAGATCGTAGAACCGAAATCCCTCGGGCATGCCGACTTTCTCACGCGCCTTACGCCACTTCCGCCCGAACGAGCTTCGCCGGAAAGGGGCACCCTTCTCGCCGACGAACAGCAATCCGTTTGGGTCCTTCTCCGCATACCAGTCGAGGTGCCGCGTCAGCTCCTTGCGGAGGAAGCCAGGCAGCACGATGAACCGCTTCCCCGCCTCGGACTTCGTGTCGCCGACCGCACGCCGTCCTGTGGTCAGCTCTGGAGCGGCCCGCCGAACCCAGATCCCGACCGCGTCGAGGTCGACCTCTGAGCGCCGCATCTCGGCTTGCTCCTCGGGACGGGCCGGACCGTACGCGGCGATGTAGACCATGAGGCGCCAGCGCGGACCTATGGCGTCGGCGAGTGCGTCGACCTGGTCGACAGTGGCAACGGGCCGTTCGCCGGCGGATTCCTTGCCCGCACCCCGGATACGACACGGGTTGCGACGGATCAACTCGTCATCCGCAGCCGTGCCCATGATCGTCTTCAGCAGCCTGTACGCCTTGGCGACAGTCGTGGCTCCCGTGCTCTTCAGCAGTTCTGTACGCCACGTCCGGACGCGCGGAGAGGTGATCTCGTCCAGGTCGAGGCCGCCGAAGGTCGGAAGGACGTGCAGCCGAAGCAGTCGCCGGTACAGCTCCTCAGTCGTGGGCGACAGGGCACGCTCCCCTACCCACTGGACCGCGTACTTCTCGAAGTTGACCGCCCCGGCCTCCGGATCCTGCCACTCTCCGCGCCGTACCTCGGTCTGCTTCTCAGCCAGCCAGTCATCAGCCTCGCGTCTCGACGTGAACGTCTCCGGTGCCGGGCGGTCAATGCCATCAGGACCGGGATACCGGGCTTGGAAACGACCGGACGGTAGCTTGCGGACGCGGCCGAACGTGCGCCGCTTCTTCGCCATCAGGCAGCCCTCCCGTATCGGCGACGCGGGCGCATCGGCTGAACGGTTCGCTCCTCGATGTACGCGGCGAGGGCACTCTCCGGGATGCGTACGTGACGGCCAACCTTGACGAAAGTGATGCGGCGCTCAGCTATCAGACGGCGCGGGAACCGGGCTGTTGTGCCGAGGAGTTCGGCGACCTGGTCGACGCTGAGGTATCGCTCCGTCATCGCGCAGCCCTCCCTTCCGTGCTGGGGTGGACTGGCATGGCAAGTTCGCCGAGTGAGGCAGATAGCCATTCCTCGGCGGGGCTGAGTCCAGTGCCGACGAACGACCAGTGCGCGAGGACGAGGGCCGTGTCCTCCCGGGCGCTGCCGTTGTCCACGGGCTGTGGATGGTTCTCACCGCGTGCGATGGCAGCTTGGAGTCGGCGCCATTCGGCTCGGGCGTTGCGGAGTGCGCCGAGGGTGGTCGAGTAGCGCCGGGTCTTGGTGGAGAAGTGGCCGCGGAAGCCGAGCATGTGAGCCCAGGCCCTCAGCCGCAGGTGAGCCAGGTCCTTACGCGCTCCGAGGGCCCAGGCGGTGCGGATCATCCGCTCGGCATGCGGGGTGATATCGAGCTGGGCCAGCTCCGCGACGAACTTCAGGCGACGGTCGAGGGTGCCCGTGGCCGTCTCGGCTCCCTTGGTGGCGTACTTGGCGATGTACGCGGCCACGGCGCGGTCGGTGAGTTCTTGGCCGTTGTCGAAGTCGGGGCCGTGGATGGTGCGTACGTCGAGCTGGCGGCCGAAGGTGAAGGAGTGCGCGCGGCCGTCGACGACGGAGCCGGCCACCCTGACCTTCCCGGCAGCAGCCTCGATGGCGTCGGTCAGCAGCTCGGCAGTCGCCCAGGCCGGAGGTGAACTGTCGCCGCCGGTTGGGCCATCGAGACGGATGACGGCGTGGAAGTGGACGGCTCCGCGCTTCTGGTACTCGGCGACCTTGGCGAAGGAGACCCGTGCGAAGTGCCGGAAGGCGCGCTGCGTCAGGCCGGCCCGCTTGGCGACCTCGCGGCGCAGGTAGATGGTGAAGCGCCGCCAGAGCATCCCGGCGTGCGCGTTCCAGAGAACTGCGGCTTCGTAGTCGTAGGAGTCGGGGTCGAGTGGCGTGCCCAGAGCGTCGTCGTCCTGGTCGTGGCGTTTGCCGCAGCGGCAGGGACGTACTGAACCTTCGGGCCCGGTGGGCCGGTTGTGGACCTGGCCGAAGCTCGGGGCGGTGAACGTGGCGAAGACTCGCGGATGCGAGGTGACCGTTTCGGGTGTGCCTTTACCGCCGCGGAGTCCGGCGGTGATCAGGTGGAAGGTGTCGCGGCGGTAGGTCTCCGCACAGGCCGCACAGCGAGTCGTACGACGGTTTCCGCACCGCACCAGGAGCTGACCGGCGGGCAGGCCCTGGGAGTTGAGGCGGTGGAGCTCGGCGCCGATCTCACCCGTGGCGGTGTTGACGCGGTGTTCGGTCCGCTGCCCGGCGAGGCGTACGGGGTGAGTGCAGCCGCCGAGCGTGGAGAGCTGGCGGAGGATACCGGGTAGGTCCCCGGTTGAGGCGAGCGTCCCGAGTTCCTGGAGTGGAGTCGGGCTGTGGCGGGTGATGATGGTCTTCTCCTTTTCGGCTTCGGTCGGAAGGGATCGGGCTGCCGGGGCGGTGGATGCTTGGCGGTATCGAGACCGCCCCGGTAGCCGCTCAGCGGCGGTGCTGTGAGTTCAGGAGCGAGCGCAGGACGACGGCAGCGACCGCCACAGATATGGCCGAAACGGCGACGGCGGTCAGCAGCGCAGTGAGGACGACGCCGCCCAGGAGCACGAGGCCAATGGCGCCAGTACTGACGGACGGCAGAGACTGACGGGGAGCCGGCGCGACCGGGGTCGACGCGTGATGCGTAATGACCGAGGCCGGGGCGACGGGCGTCCCGGACTGCGCTGGAAGCTGCGGGGCGTCGGGCAGCTGAGGGCGGAAGAGCATGGTGGGTTCTCTTTCAGTCGTGGGTGCCGTTGATTACCTGGACTCCGTTGCGGGTGCCGGAGTCGATGGCGGGGGCGAGGAAGGTGTCGGCGAGGTAGAAGCCGAAGAGGGCGATCACGACGACGAGCCATATGCGGACGCCGAGGAACTTCACGGCGCCCCAGGCGATGAGGCCGAGGACAACGACCAGGGGCAGGCTGACGGTCATTGCGAGCGGGCTCCTTTCAGCGGACGGGGCAGCGGTGTGTGCGGGCGGCGAGTTCGGCAGCGGCGCGGGAGTCGTAGTCGGCGGAGAAGCCGCAGCGCGGGGCGGTACAGGCGGCGGTGTGCTTCTCCCGGCCACGGTTGTCGTAAGCGGTGCCGACCTGGACGGGGCCGACACGGGTCATGCGGCGGAAGCGGCGGTTTAAGGGCACGGCGAGTTCTCCTGTCTGGTCAGGTGAGTTGGGCGGAGATCTGTTCGGCGAGCGGCGTGGGGACGCCGAGGCGGGCGCGGAGTGTGGCTGTGTCGATGCGTGAGCCGGTACGGGCCTGATGGGCATCGGCGACCTTGCGTGCGTGCGCGACGAGCGCAGCCGGAACCTGCGGCGCAGTGCTCTCGGGCTTCGCGAGCGAAGGCACAGGCTCCTCAGCCACCGGCTCGGCGGGAGGAGCGCTGTGCTCCTGCTCTACGCTCACGACCGGCTGTGAACTCTCCGCCGCAGCAGGCTCGTTCGATCCGTGCGCCAGCAGCGTTCCGCCGAGGAAGGCCAGTGCGGGCCATCCGGCGACGAGGATGCGGAGCCAGGCGGGTACGTCGTGCAGGTCGAGGAGGCCGGCGGTGGAGATGTTCGCGCCGAGCGACGCGGCCAGGGCGACCAGGAACCAGCACCAGCCTGCCGCCTTGTCCCGTCCGGACCTCAGCCGCCGCCAGGCAGCGACCAACAGCAGGTCGACGGAGACCGGGTAGGCCCACGCCTTCCAGCCGTCCTGTCCGGCGGCCGAGGCCAGGTCGTGCAGATGCGCGAAGGACAGCGCGGCGGCGATGACGGCTTGGATCAGTACGGCGTCGACGCGTGGCAGTTGAGCGCGCACGAGGTACCTCCTTTCTGTTTCAGGCATGGAAGGGGTAGGGACGTGGCGCGAGGCGGTCACGCCAACCGGGGTTGTGGGTGTGGGTCAGTCCAGGACCGGGCGGGGCTTCACCAGCGAGACCGGCCGGTCAACGGGCGGGACCAGAGGAGCAGCCCGGAACGGGTCCAGCGCGGGCACGTCCGGCACCATGTGGGCGGCTTGCTGGCAGACGGCGGCAGCGTCGGCCAGCGACACGTACGGCGTGCGGATGCGGGACCAGCCGCCGGAGGTATCACCGGCGACGGCCAGGCCGGGCCGTTCCGGGGCGATGGCGCAGGCTGCCTCGACCGCTTCGGGGGCGATGTCGCCGAGCGCCATCTTGGCGGAGGGCTCGTCGTTGACTCGGTGGCAGACGCGGCCGGAGAGCTGGGCACGGAGCATGGTGGCGCCCTTGCCCAGTTCGGCTCCGAAGCGCTGTCCGCACACTTCCAGGTAGATGCCGGCGGCGCGGCCGAGTTGGGCGAGGCGGATGAGCTGGGTGACCATCTCGTCCCGCCTCTCCTCGTCCTTCCGTGTCGCGACGAGGAAGAGTTCGGCGACCTCGTCGACGAACAGCACTACCGGCACTGGCCGTTGATGCTCGGGCAGCCCCCATACGTCCGAGGTGATCTCTTCATCCGGCGTGTTCGGGGCGATGCCCTGCCGGGCCTTGATGAGGTCGTAGCGCTCCTCCATCAACCGCACCAGCACCGGCAACAACTCCGCCGCCTCCCCCGGCTCGGACGCCAAGGCTGACAACCGCGGTGCGAACGGGGCGAGTTCCACACCGCGCTTGCAGTCGATCCCGGCGAGCGCGACCCGCTGACCGGCGAGCCCCGTAACGAGGTTCCGCAGGTACATCGACTTCCCCGACAGCGTCGCGCCGAGGGTGAGCTGGTGGGGTATCGCGCGGTAGTCCCGCACGAATGCCGTCGCGTCCTCCCGCAGAGCCACCGGCACCCGCAGGAAGCCGCCACCGGCCTTACGCGGCATCCGCACCTGGTCCAACACGTCGAAGCCCACCAGCCGCAGCTCGACCACACCGGGCTTCACCTCGTCCACGTGGACGGCGTGAACACCCCAGGAATGCCGCAGACGTTCAGCCGAAGCCGCCACGTCCGCCGGCTCCTGACCCGGAGCAAGCCGCAACCGCAGCCGCATCCCGGTCGACGTCGGCCGTATCAGGCCCCGACGAGGAGGCACCGGCCGCACCTCGCGACGAGTCGTCGCCCGCGTGGCGAACACCCGCAGCCGTGACGGGGGAACCGTCAGCCCGCAGGAGTCCATGACCGACCCGTACGAGCCCAACAGCCGTGCCACCGAAACGGGGAGGCCGACAGTGGACCAGTACGCGGCCGGGTGCCGGGCCCGGAGGTAGGCGGCCCCGCCACCAGCAGCGGCGAGAGGACCACCCACCTCCATCAGCGTCATCAGTTCCGACATCAGGTCAGGCCCCCACACCGGCCGGAACAGCACCCGGAGCAACTGCCGCCGCGCGGAAGGCGATCCCGTGGCGCTGCTGCCCGTTGAACACCGACTCCCACGGCCGGGCGATCAGGCCAGGCAGTGAAACCGGAGCCCCGAGCGTCAGCCCCTCGGAGACACCGCTCTCGGGCACGGTCACGTGGAGGAGCGAGGACTCCCCCTCGTCGATGTAGACGACGCCGATCTTCATCAGTGCCTCGCCGCTGACGGCGTCCTTGGCGATCTCACCGGTCTGCCGATCCCGCACCTTCGGCTCAGGCACCTCGGTCAGCAGGATCGTGGCGTTCTCGGTCTCAACTCGGATGGTCTTCAAGGTTCTCTCTTCTCCTTCAGTCACCCGGAACCCGTCACAACTAGTCGTCTAGACAAGATGCGCCGTGACAGCACCGGTTCGATTGGAACGCGGACCACTGTGCCACAACACTTGCCCACTCGTCTATACGAGTATGCCTCTGGGTGTGTACAAGTCCCGAGAGAACGATGCCTCCTTGCATCACACCGGCGCCAACGTCCATCAGCTGGCAGGGAGTTGGTAGGCGAGGACGTAGGCGTCAGCGGACATGACGGTGTCGCAGACCTCCACGGCACGGCCATCGGTGTCGTACGCGGTCCGCACCAGGTGGATCACCGGCACACCGGAAGCCAGCCGCAGCGTCTTCACCTCATCCGGTGCCGGCATCCGAGCCCGTACCTCTTCCTCGAAGTGGTCGAGCTCGTGGCCCAGTTCCTCAAGCCGGGCGTAGATGCCACCGGGGCCAGGGTTCGGTTCGGCGATCGGCGTATTGCGAGCGATGTCGAGCGGCAGGTACGAGACGGCCGTCTCGACCGGCTTCCCGTCCAGCAGGTAGCGGCGCCGGCGGGCGAGGACCTTGCGGGCCGAGCCGAGCCGGGCGGAGATGTCGGGTGTGGAGCGCTCTTCCCGCACTTCCAAGCTGTCCACCTCGGGGCGACTCCCCGCGGCTTCTGCCTCCACCACGAAGGCGGCCTTGCCCTGATCGCGGTGACGCCGGGCGAAACGGTCGGACGCCAGCCGCTTCACCGGCGGTCGCGGACGGACGAAGACACCCCGACCGTGCTCATGCACGGTGAGCCCCTCGCCCTGCAAGATGCCCAACGCATTCCGCACCGTCATGCGGGTCTTGCCGTAGTGCTCGACAAGCTCCGACTCGGAGGGCAGCTTGGCGCCTTCCTTGAACCGTCCCTTGTCGATCGCTTCGCGGAGCTGGTCGGCGATCTGCCGGAAGGCCGCGCGATCACTGGTCGGATCCAGTGCACCGAGCACGCCGGGAGGAATGGACGCCATCCTGTACTCCTTCAGATATCTAGACGAGAGGTCGAGTGTCGTTGTTACGGTGGAGAGCCTAGCCAGCCGAGGGAAGCCGGAAAGCGTGAGTACTGCAGAGCGCCCCCACTCCGTGAGCGTCGCCGGAGTCATCGTCGACGACCGCGGCCGGGCTCTCCTGATCCAGCGCAGGGACAACGGCCAGTGGGAGCCGCCCGGCGGCGTACTGGAGCCGGGGGAGACCATCCCGGATGCGCTTCAGCGCGAAGTCCTCGAAGAGACCGGCATCAAGATCGCGACTCCCGCGACCCTCACAGGCGTCTACAAGAACATGTCCGGCCTGATCGTCTCGCTCGTCTTCCGCTGCGAAGCGGTCGACGGTGCCCCGACGACCGGGGACGAGACTTACGCGCTTCGCTGGACGACCCGCGAAGAGGTCTCCGAACTGGCCGACGAGGCATACGCAGTTCGCGTCCTGGACGCGCTCGACGCTGCATCCCCGCCGCCCGTGCGCGCGCACGACGGCATCAAACTCGTCTAGCTCTAATCCACTGTCCATAGCGGCCACCAGCACAAAGGAACTTGTATGCATGAGTATATGAGCACTCTGCGAATCTGGGAACTCACCTGCCCCGGTTACTTGGAAGAGGTCGGCCGCGCACGCCGATGGACTCGCGACATCCTGAGCGACAGCAACCGCGCGGACGACGCAGCCCTGATCGTCACCGAGCTGGGCACAAACGCCTTACTCCACAGCGCCAGCGGCAACCAAGGCGAAGCCTTCAACCTCACGATCTCCCGCACACCGGAGACCGTCCTGATCTCCGTCACCGACGCCGGCGGCACCCGCACCACGCCACACGTCGAGCACCCCGACGAGAACGACACCCACGGCCGCGGCCTGGCCCTGGTCTCCACGCTCGCTCAACGCCTCGACATCAACGGCGACGACAAGCACGGCCACATCGTCACCGCCGAACTCTCAGCTGGCTCTAGGAGGCCCAACGTCCCGCTGAAGCAGGGCTACTGGTGCGAATGCCTCGTCAACGGCGGCAAGCTCGGCTCCTTCGACGCCACCAGCCCGGAACAGGCCGTGCGTTGGATCCGCATCAGCCTCATGACGATCGCCATGGCGCTGGACGAGGAGCCCTACCGCCAGGCGCAGCACTGGAAGAACCAGAAGCAGCCGCAGGCCCTCGAAGCACTCCGCAAAGGCGAGCCCCAAGACCTCACGCTCAAGCACCGCACCACGCAGATCACTTGGACCGCCCGACCGGTCACCTTCCTACCGCTGGCACACCGCCAAGGCAGAACGCTGCCCGCATGCACACAGATGCACTCGACAGCCCAACTCACCAGCCGCAGCTGTCTAGTCCCACCTCTGAACGGTCAGGTCCCACCTGATTGTTGACGGTTGAGCCTGCTCTCGTCCACGCTGCTGACCGTGCCGACCGCGCGCTTCTTCTTCGATCCGGGCTCCGGTGGCGTGCTGTGGATCGACGATCCGCAGGGTCAGCAGGCATGGGGCAATCCGACGAATCTGAACCGGCTTCCAATCAGCTCAGCGCTCCGCGAGGAGTTGGCGCGGCTTATCGCTTGGTTCGACACTTCGCTGAACTGGGAGTACCCACCCGATCCGGGGCCGTGGCGCGAGGACGAGTGTGGTCGGTTCAACATCGCGGCCCACAGCGCCCTCGCCCGTCTGCGCGGCGAGCTTGGACCCAGATGGCAGATCACCGACGGATTCAGGGAAGTGCACGAGGATCCAGACCTGGACCGCTACCTGGCCGATCCCGCCTGCTTCCGGCGATGAACTAACCGCCGCGAGACCCTCGTTCGCCGTCTCCTGCCAGCCATGTCCTGGGATCGAGGCGTCAAACATGTGCCGGAACCGACGACCACCAGCCGCAGCGGTGAGTAACAACTTTCTCTACTACTTCAAGTGCTCGCTCCGCTCGCCGCGCGGCCCGGCTTGCCGCCGGGCCGACGCTCCTGTCTCCGCCCCGCTCCGGCCCGGCCGCCGTACCGCGCGCGGACGCGACCCAGAAGAAGGAACTCGCCGGCGGGGCCGGTCGGCTCCACGGCTTTAGGCAGCCACCTTGGGGCGAGCCTCGAAGATCAGGGGCTCACTTCGGGCTATTGCGGGCAGGCGAGGTGCTGCCCGAGTCGCGGGAAGCTTACGAGCCCCTGATCTCTCGCCCCAAGCCAGCTCCAGCCCAAAGCCGCTCCACCGACCTCGGCAATTACTGGTGCGAGTCGAGTTCCTCTTGGACGAAGGCCCGCGCGACACCCCCAACCACCGCACCAACGATGATCTTGATCAGTGGAATGATCCTCTTCATGTTTCCACGCTCCAGCCACACATCGACAGAGTCACCTTGACTGATCACCACGCTCCCCTCCGTCTCAAGCAGACGTCCGCAACTAGGCAGTCATTGACGAAAGTTGACCCAATTTGACGTGGACACCGGCACGCTAGATTGGCCATACTTGACCCTGACAGGAAGGGTGGAGTCTTGACCCCAAGCCAAGTCAGGGCACTTCATCCGCCAAACAACTCCAGAATCTCGAAGTTGCAAATGATTCAAATCCCAAACGAGCAGGCTTTACCTCCAGGCGCGCATCGATATCTACTCCTCAAGCTCCACGAGATTTACAAAAGAGCCGGATTTCCCGGCATCAAATCAATCAGCAACGCTACAATTCATTTAGGTGATAACTGCGACATAGTTTCTCACCAAGGTGTTTCGAATATCCTTTCAGGCAAGTCGACCCCGCGATGGAGCAAGCTCGAAGCTCTCGTCCTCGTATTGGCTAGTCTGGACGTGACCAGACCAGATCCCAGGAAACTTGCCCAGACATTCCATGAGCTATGGCTTCCCCTGGTAAGCGAGCCTCCAATTGACCTCGCACCCCCCCGCCCTGGAGATGGTCACCACGCGAGCGAGGAAACAACAAAGACACCCCACTCATCTGCCCCCATTTCAAACTCTAGAAAAACTGCAACCCCCCGGGGTGGCCGCGTTATCGCGACCCGCCTAAAGCAAGATCTCAGGCTGGAAGTTGGAGGTAAGTGCCCCGTTTCTAACTGCCAGAGTACAACTATCGAGTTGGCGCATATCACACCCATGAGAGCAGGAGGGGAAAATGTCTTCGGAAATCTCATCTTCCTGTGCCCCAACCACCACCGGCAGTATGACACTGGAGGATTCTCAGAACAGGAGGTGCGTCTAATTAAGGCGCGACTCGCCTGGAATAACGACCGTTACACGCACGCCGAATTGGTCTGGCTGTGGGTGTTCGCAAAGAACGGGGGAACTCACTTTATTCACCCAAGCAGTGAGCACGAATGTTTGCGCTTCCTGGAAGCGGATGGATATATCACAATGGATAAGTCCGGAGAAGAGAACTCCGAGGGGCCAACAGACACTTGGCACCTGACTGAACTTGGCGTCCGTTTCGCAGAGGTGTGGGGAGACTCCGGCGCTCATCCCATTGACATCAGATAACCGTACGCCCTGGCAACAGTTTGTAACCGCCACATGGTCCGGTCCCGCTGTATCTACAGAGGCAGTTTACTCTCCTCTCAGGGTACAAAGATTGCACCCAGGATGGGTCTTTTTTTCTGAAACCATTATTTCGGGTACTTCGATGTCAAGCCGTACATTGTTTCTGATTGGGCGAACAAATTACAGAACTGTGCCCCCGGCAGGTTCGGTCCACCGGGGGCACAATACGCGCTAGACGCTTAGTCGGTTCAACTCCCTCTTGGAGCTAGTTTGGCAATGTACTGATGCGAGACACCTAGCATCGAGCCCGCATCCCTAACAGTAGCTTTTCTAGTTAGGGTTCGCGCAGCAGCTGCCATAGCCTCTACAGCGGCCTTGTTGGCCAATTCAGCTTCTTCCTTGGCCTTCTCGGCCGTGATGATAGCGTCAGCCATCTCAGGATCGGATGGCCGCATCACAACCTCGAACGACTCCTCGGGAATCTCCAGCAACAAGGCCACCACATCGGCAGCCATCTTCCTCGCCTCACTCCAAGTACGTCCCTGGGTAACTCCGACCAGACCTTCGGGTAGGTCATTAATCGCAACTACCCAATGAGCGTCTTCGCGGGTTGCAATCGCGTGGTAGATATTATTCTCCGTCACCTCTCCTTTCACCTCCCTCTCCTTTCCTTTGTGCTGTGCGTTCGCCGAAGTTTCTGGTAGGACATGATCGGGAGGGGGCCGACGAGGCCTCGACCCCCTATCGATCACGCTCCTTCCGCCGCCTTGATCAACTCCTTGGCGGTACCTTCGGCGATATCCCGGTGTCGCGGGACGGGCAGAGACACACCCCTGAGTGTGTAAATCTCATGTCGACCTCCCTGCCTTGCGAGTCCGAGATCCGCGTTCTTGCTTGCGGCGATACGCCGCAACTCCTGCATCAACGCGCCTTTTCGCACCAGCACTGTCTACCACAAGGCGACAGAATTTGTCTACTCGAAGGCGACACGGCGTCCGGTCCGCTCAACGCCGCCACTCGTGCTGACATCACCAACTGACATCGACGGGGGCGACGTTCCTAGACTGCGGCAGTCGAAGCAAGATCGATGAGTGGCCGCCAACTGCACGTTTCGCTTGCCACGTTGCGGAACGGTCGAACTCCTGAAGCGGTGATCATGTAATGCGCTGTACAGCAGCCAAGTACAGCAACCACGGCGACCGCAGCCGGACAGTGATAGCTCTAGGGTGGGAGCTCGCCAGCCGCGGAGACCTCAGCGACCGTCGTGCCCATGGTTCGCAACGAGCGGATCACGTGCCCGTGGCGTGCCCGTAGGGGCGGTAAACCACGGTCAGCTGCGGCTCGTTGAACGCCGCTCCCGGACAGTTATGGGCCGCGGTTTCGCTGGCCAGCAGCCCAACTGCGGCCCCAGGTACGGTGATTCCCAAGCTCAGAGCGCGGGTTCGATTCCCGTCACCCGCTCCAGCACAAAGCCCCAGGCCAGAGGCCCGGGGCTTGTTTGTTGTCCGTGGTGCACTGACGCCTCCTGTCGGCCTCGTGCCCGCTCGTGCCCGTAGCGTCGTTTTCGAAGCGCGTCGAGGCTTCGGAACGTGGAAGCCCGCACGGCCGACGCCTGAGTCTGACCCTTCAACTCCAAAGCGAGTGAGAGTGCTCAGACTGGAGCCCCTAGACAGCCAGCACTCGAGGAACGCGCGAGCTCGCTCCTCCATCTCCGGAGCGCCGCCTTCAGCCGGGAATCGCCGACTCGACGTAGAGTGAACACAGTTGCGCGAGCCCGGCCTGCTTGTCGTATCCTGCGTAGCGAGGTCTTGCGGATGCCGTGCGCCGCGCTCTCCCCGACCGGATGGAGCGCAGGAGGGCGCAGAAGACAGTCGAACTGACACCGTTGCTAGAGCCGAATCACGCATGCGGGACTCCCACTCAACCGCCACGCGTCATGGTCGGGGCGACGTTGTGGCCGAAAGAGATCCTCCATGCGGCAGACGAGTCAGGCTCGCGACGCCAAGGCCTTCTCACTCTTCACAGGCATGCCTCTTGAGGGCGCCCACCAGGTCGTAAGTTCATGTAGCGCCGACCATCTCATTCCAGAAGCCAACCCCAAGCAGCAGTGGTTGGAGCAATGGGTTGTCCGACAGATCTGCTGGCCGTCGAACAGCCCCATCCACCCATGGGGCATCAGGTACGTCCATCCGCTGCCTGATGGCCTCACGATCGCAGTCGAGGGTGACAACATGGCCTCAGAGCTGGCCACCACCCTCATTCCCCGGTATGACCGCGCCACCAGCGATGTCTACGGCATCCCAGGGTGCCGTATCACCGAGGCGAACCGACGCGGGCTCGTTCTGTCCCTCCTCGACACGGACGCGACCATCCACATCACCGGCATCCATCCGAACCGGTGGCGCAGCGTTCTGGCTGAAACGGACGAGGAAATGGGTCGTGAAGGTCTCCAGCTGTGCAGTCAGGAGGAGCCTCGCAGGTGGACCGCCGCCGAACTCGCCTTCACCGGACACCCTAACAATAGAGCTACACACCGCCTTTCGTTCGGCAGTACGGCTTGGCTGGCCAGCGGTCTGCTCAGGCGCATCGGGCTTCTTCGAACCATGGGTGTCCCCCTGTACACAACGGCTTGGACAAACCCCGCCGACGCAGGCATGCAATGGATTGTGGAGACGCAGTATCAGCCGCTGGCTGTGCGCATGCCCTCTCATCACGAGACATTGCTCCATCTCATCAACGATGAGGTCTTGGGACTCAGGCTCGACTGGACAGACTCGTACTGCAGCTGCGAGACAAGTTACTCAAGTCAGTGCTCCTTCAACGGACGGTCTCAACTCGGACGGGCCGGCGTGCTACAACTCCGCTTCCCCCGCCGGTCTGCCGAGAGTGGCGCCCGACTGCTGGCCAGCCCGCATGCCTACGAGGCTCACCGTCGTATCGCTGTCCGCGTACCCGCTCGATTTGCTCCACGTCCTCAGTCGCTATCAGAGCAGCGCGTAACGGCCCTACCATTGAATGGCGTGAGCCACTGATGCCCTGGGATGGGATTCTCCTCTTCATCCTGGGCTTCTTCGGAGTCATCGAACTCCTGCTAGCCCAGATCACTGGAGCGCTGTCGCGGCTGCCGCAACTCCTCCGTGCATGGCGGCAGTTCCAGCAGGAACTGAGCAGCAATACCAGTGATTCAGGCGCTCAGGAGCCCTCAGCGAGCGCCACCGGCCCGGACAGTAACAGGGGCAATGGTGCGTCCCCCGGAGGGAGCGCAGCAGGGCACGGGGAGGGCTGAGCTAACCAACAGCGCCACAGGCGATGTACTCCATCCACTCATCTCCATAGGCGACCCCCATGCCAGAAGCGCGCCAGCACTGACAGAGAAGTCTGGTCAACACCGGTCACGACGGGTGCTGTTCGCAGCTCAGCCCACTTGTCAGCCGACGACCGCTCCGTGATTCCCAAGCTCAGAGCGCGGGTTCGATTCCCGTCACCCGCTCCAAAGAAAAAGGCCCAGCTCAGGGAAATGATCCCCAAGCTGGGCCCTTGTGTTGTCCAGACCGATTCAGGCACCTTGCACCACCTCCGCACCATGGATGGATCTTCCGGCTTGCCTCTGTGCTTCTCTCGCTCGGCTCGCACCATCCGGTCAAGCCCCGCTGCCACCTCCGTCTGCCGCTCGTCATCGGAGTGCTGGTAGATGAGCCCGGCCTTGAGGACAAAAGGTCACGGCTGGCCCGTCGTTCGCAGGGCCTCCGCGGTAACCGCCAAGTGGTGGGAAGTGGCCCAGGCACGCCACTCCGCTCCGCCACCGGCCTTCGCCCGCTGCCCCCGTGCGCACATGGCCAATTCCGCGTCTCCCCACGAAGTAGCCTCCCCGCGGACAGGCCAGTACTCCGAGCGCAGAAGTTCCCGCGCGATCACAAAGAAGTCATCGTTACCCGGAAGCGTCTGAGGGGCGACGTAGACCTGCCAGTCCTCGCCGGCCGTGTACCGAATGTTGGGGATGCTGCCACGGCCACGTCGCGGCGCGACCGGATGCGTTACGCCGTAATCGCCGAAGTGCGGTGGCATGCCGTCCGTAGAGTTCACCACCTTGCGCCACAACGCAGCGTCCCACCGGTGCACCCGGTTGGGAATTCCTCGCACCAGCTTCCGAAGAGTCTTGGGAAAGGCACCTGCAGCCAAAACCACGTTGCGCCACGTGGCCTGCCGCGCCCATCGCAACGCGTCCAGCATCGGCGGGAGCGCGTCAGTCACCGCGGTATCCCCGGACACGTGACCGGCATCCAGCACCAAGTCCACCTGCTCAGGGGCCAGATGCACGGCACGCAAGGCGGTGCGCACCTCACGCGACACCGTGGGAGACCCGACCGGAACAAGGAAGACATCGACGCGGAGCACCGCTCCACGCCTGTGAGCGCGCTGAACGTCACGCACCTCGGTCAGCGCTCCGGGCGGGTCATACGGTCGGAAGACCGGGATCAGGGCGAGGAGCCAGGCTCCGAACGCCTCGCTGAGCCAGTGCATCGGGCGTCCAGTCCAGACGCCGCCGACCACACCGTGATGCCATAGGCCGCCACAGTCCACGGCGATATCCAGCCCTTGCGGCAGCTGGCCCCAGGCGTTCTTGCGGAAGGTCTCCATGACATCCCGCAGTCGCTCGTCATGGACGACTTCCATGATCGGATGAACTTCGGCCTGCACACCGGGCTCCATCTGCCCGAGCGCGGTGAATTCGCCTCGTTTGCCTTTCAGGATCGGTACATACGCCATCACTGCCCCTAGGAGCCACGCACGCCCGCCCTCGTCGGAGGGATTGACTCGAGGCTGCCTGCCGACACATGGGACGGACAGGACGCGATTCAGACTTCCGACTGAGATTACGCTGTTATGGCTGAGGTACCATAACCATATGGCTTTGAAGAAGACGACCGTCATGGTCGACGAAGAAGACCTCGCGCTGATCAAGGAGGCGGCTGCTCGGGAGGGGCGCTCGGAGTCGGAGTACTTCCGGGAGGCGTTCCACCTCGCGGCCCTGCGCACCCGTCGCTGGGATGAGGACTGGGACATCCCGAGCATGGACTTCGGCGGACCGGTCACTGCCGAGGAGATCGACCGAGCGGTCTCGGACGGCGTGGCGGACACCGAGTGATCGTCGTCGGGGACACCTCCGGCCTGGTGGCCGCACTGAACACCTCGGATCCTGACCACGGAGCCGCTCGGACCGCCATGCGTCAGGCAGCACTCATCGTGGTATCGCCGTTGGTGATTTTGGAGATCGAACACATCACCACGCGCAACGTCGACCGCAAGGCCGCGTACGCGGTGAACGACTGGGTGCTGGGACAAGAGCGAACCGGACGCTTTGCCATTCCCGAGTTGTCCGCCGGCACACTTCGCAAGGCCCGTAAGGTCCAGAACCACTACGCGGCCCTGCGGCTCGATCTGACCGATGCGGTGAACGTCGTTCTGGCCGAGGCGTACGACACTGAGATCATCCTGACCCTCGACCGCCGGGACTTCAGAGCCGTCACCCCTCTCACCGGCGATCACGCTTTCCGGCTTCTGCCTGACGACCTGTAGAGCCACCTGAGCGACCGTGCCAAATGCGTGCCAGAACGGCCGGACTGCCACGGTCAACTCCGGTCGCGCGTGGGCCAGTACCAGGCCGCACACAGCCTTCATGAGCGCAGGTCAGCCCTCGATCTGGCTCCAGCGGCACGGTGGTTCCAAGCTCAGAGCGCGGGTTCGATTCCCGTCACCCGCTCCAGCGCAAAGCCCCAGGCCAGAGGTCTGGGGCTTGTTTGTTGTGCGGGCCTGCTGCCCCTCATGCCGCTGGCCCGCCTTCAGGTGGCAGCTGCTCTGTCCTGAGCCATCACTCTGGCTGCTTATCCACTGCAGGGATCGCAAACCGTTTCAGTGCTGCGCGATGATAGAAACATGGCATCCACGCCCAGCATCTCCGAGATCCGTCGCGACCGGTTCGCGCGGCGTCGACCTGCCGACCTCTCCGAGCTCGATGGCCCGGCGCACGGCAGTGTCAGCCTGCCCCTCCACCTGGCGTGGTCCGGTCTCACTGAGTTCGATCTCGACCAGCCCCGCCTGCGGATGAGCTGCTACCGGATCGTCCTGGCCGAGGGCATGCGTGAGGATCTGGTCCGGTATCTGAATAGGGATCTGCTCATCAGCATGTGGCCCGTTCTGCGCACTCTGATCAGCCGCGACATCCGTGAGGTCTGGGAGAGCGCCTTCGCCGAACTCAGGCCGAGCACCCAGACTGCTGCATGAATCTCACGGAATTCCACCGCAGGCTGCTGGCAGATGTACTCGCAGTTGGCGAGGCCTATCCGCTCGCGGTCACAGGGGGTTACGCCGTCCAGGCCCACGGCCTGGTCGACCGGCTCAGCCAGGACCTCGACGTCGCAACCGAGAACCCCGACCGTATGGAGGACATCGCGGCCTCCGTACGTACCGGTCTGGAAGGCCGCGGCTGGAGCGTACGTGCCTTGGAAGCCGACCCGCTCTCGGCCCGGCTGATCGTCACCGACCCCGGCTCCGGCGAAGAGTGCGAAGTAGACCTCCTCAAAGAGGCTTTCTGGCGCCCGCCGGTGACGACCGAATTCGGATTGGTTCTTTCGCTCGATGACGTCGTCGGCACCAAAGTCCGCGCTTTGGCCGACCGCGGGCTGGCACGGGACCTCATCGACGTGCGGGCTGCCGCAGATCGTTGGAGCCGCACGGAACTCGAAGCGCTCGGGCAACGTCATGCTCGCGATGACTTCGACCTCTCCGAACTCCAAGCGCGGCTCGGCGGAGCGGACTGGATCGACGACAGCGAATTCGCCGCCTACGGCCTCGACGGTGAGGAGACCGAAGAACTGCGTCGGTGGGCACTTTCGTGGGCTGACGACATCGCCGTACGGCTCCACGATCCGGAAGACCTCGAGGAGGACTGAGCAGCCCGCCCCCAGCCGCCGCTTGTGCCAGATGCGTGCCAGAACGGGCGGAGACGCCCGGTCAACACCGGTCACAACGCGGCCTGTTCCAGTGGTGCACCAGGAGTCATGCACGCAGCTCAGCACACCACCTGCTGAGCCCAACCATTGGTGATTCCCAAGCTCAGAGCGCGGGTTCGATTCCCGTCACCCGCTCCAACGAAAAAGGCCCAGCTCAGGGACATGATCCCCAAGCTGGGCCCTTGTGTTGTCCGGGCCGATTCAGGCACTTCGCACCACCTCCGAGCCTTGCGCCATTCCACCCGAGGGTCGAGCACCAGAGCACTAACGCTCTGCCTTGAAGGTCACCGGCTGGTCGTTCCTCAGCTGGGTGAAGAGCTTCCTCGACTGTGCCCTCTCCCACAGCACCGCGCTGCCCTTGGAGGTGGTGAAGTCGCGGTCGGCCACGGGGATGTTGACGCGCTTGCCGTTGCCGGCCGTTACGGCCTGCAGCGCCCGGAACAGCAAGGTGAGGTTTGACGGGTCGGTGTCCTTGTCCACGACGAGGGTGTCCAGCCCCGAGCCCAGGGCCGAGTAGACCGTCGACGGGTCGAGCATGGTGCTCGGTGAGGCGGCCTTTCGGGCGAGGGCTGTCAGCAGCTTCTGCTGGTTCCTGTTGCGGCCCAAGTCGCCCTGGGCCTCCTGGTGCCGCTGCCGGACGAACGCGAGCGCCTGTGCACCGTCGAGGGTTTGGCAGCCCTTCTTCAGGTCGACGCCCGACTTCTTGTCCTTGACGTCCCTTTCCAGGCACATGTCCACGCCTCCGACCGCGTCCACGATCCCCACGAACCCCGCGAAGCCGATCTCCGCGTAGTGGTCGATGCGCAGCCCCGTGTTCCGTTCCACGGCACGGACGAGCAGCCTCGGGCCGCCGTACGAGAACGCCGCGTTCAGCTTGTTCCGCGTCGGTGGGTAGTGCATGCCGGTGTCGGGGCGGATGAACGACGGGATGGTCGTCCACGAGTCACGCGGCAGACTCGTCATCGTGGTGCCGTGGGCACCGGTATGCAGCAGGATCATGGAGTCAGTACGGCTGCCCTCGGCCGTGCCGGTGTGCAGATCCTTCTTGGCCTGGCTGGAGAGGCCCTGCCGGCTGTCGGACCCCACGATGAGGTAGTTGGTGCCCTTGCCTCGCGGAGGGCGGTCCGGGACCTTGCCGAGGTCGACGTCCCGATTGAGCCTGGTGTCGGCCCATACGTAGGTGCCGATCGAGCTCGCCAGCACCACGGCGACCACGAGGGCCATCATCCGCGCAATGCGGCGGCGTCTGCTGGGGCGGTCCCTCGTGGATCTGCGGCCACGCTGGTAGTCGGCACCACGGTCGGCGCCCGAGGAGTCGTCGAATTGGGGCGGGATGCCAGGCGGGACCGGGGCGGCGCCCTGCGGTCGAATGTGTCCCGGCGGCTGCGGAGGCGCCATGGCGGGCGCCGCAGCCGGATACGTGGCCCGACGCCACACCTGCCCCGGGATGATGCGCGCCGCGCCCGACTCTCCGCCGCGCACGCTCCCGTCGTGCCGTCCGTCAAGCCAATCGCTCATGGGCGGCAGCCTCCATGCTCACGGTCGTTCATGCCCAACCAGTCCTGAAAAGACATCAAAATTGCTCAAGAATCGCTGGTTTCCGGTATCCGGCATCTGATCTCTGATTTGCGACGTGTGAGGTCACACCGGACGTAGCGCCCGGCACAGGGGGCGCCCGCGCAGCACAGGGCCGGATGTGCGGGTGCTCCACATGACGCGCCGCCCTCGGTCACCTCGATGACAGGCTCTTGTACTCGTACGCAGTCGGCTGCCCGAGCGGCGTGACGACCGCGCCGGAGCGGTGCTGGTCGGCCGTGCCCGAGCGATGCATGCGGTGCCACTTCAGCCGGGTGCCGAGCAGCAGGGCGACCACGGACTGGATGACTACGAGGTACATCAACTGCCGATAGACGAAAAGCTGGAAGGGCATCGACCACAGCGCCCGCAGCCGTTCACGGTCCAGCCGCAGCGCGTATCCGGCGGTCACCAACTGCACGATGAGGAAGCCGAACCACACACCGCCCGCTTGAATGGGGCCCCGGAAGAGCATCCCGTACAGCACGAAGACATCGACGATCGGCGCGAGCAGGGGGAGCGCGACCTGGAAGAAGGCGAGATAGCTCAGCCCGCGGCGGCCGAAGCGCCCGGCGGGGCCCACTTCGACGATGGTACGGCGGTGCTTCCACATGGCCTGGAGCGTGCCGTAGCACCAGCGGTAGCGCTGCCGCCACAACTGGCGCAGTGAGGTGGGGACTTCGGTCCAGGCGATGGCGCACTCCTCGTAGACCACCCGCCAGCCCGCCTGCCACAGGGCCATGGTGAGGTCGGTGTCCTCGGCGAGGGTGTCCTCGCTGACACCTCCGACGCCCATCAGCGCGTCCCGGCGGAACGCTCCGATCGCTCCGGGAACCGTCGGCATGCACTCCAGCACCTCGAACATCCGCCGGTCCAGATTGAAGCCGCAGACGTACTCCAGGTGCTGCCATCTGCCCAGCAGCCGACGCCGGTTGCCCACTTTCGTGTTGCCGCTCACCGCGCCGACCGCAGGATGCGCGAGCGGCTGGATGAGGCGGTGAATGGCGTCCGGCTCGAAGACGGTGTCCGCGTCGACCATGATCACGATGTCGCACATCGCATGCGCCAGACCGGTGTTGAGCGCCGCGGCCTTGCCGGAGTTGGGCTGCCGGACCACCCGCACCCGGGGGTCGTCGATCCATGTGGCGATGTCCGCCGTCGAGTCCGTCGATCCGTCGTCGATCACGATGACCTGCAACTCCCGGTGCGTGGAGGCAAGGAGCGACCGGACGGTGGACTCGATGCCCGCCTCTTCGTTGTACGCGGGTACGAGAACCGTCACCGGCTCGTTGACCTGCCGCAGCCAGGGCGATCCCGGGCGGAACCTCTCCAGACGCCGGACATGAGCGCGGGCGAAGAAGGCCAGCGTCAGCAGTCGCAACACCCCGAGGCTGCCGGCTGTCACGAGGAGCCAGTTCATTCCACTCGCGATTGCGTGGCCGACGCTCTTTCCCCAGATCAGGGCCGTACCCGGCCATCGTTGAAGGACGGAGACACGAGTCTCGGCCGGCTGAAGCCCCACACCTTCGGTGACCGTGGTGAATTCATCGATCTTGCGGTTGTTGAGAAGCCTCTTCGCCTTCTCATATCCGGCGTCCGTCTGGCTGTACTGCTGGATCACACCCCGCGATGGCTTCCGGGACGACTTGTCGCCGGCGACCAGGGTGTAGCCCTCCGTGGCAGCGCGCCTCGCCGCCTTCCACTCGGCTCCGCACAACGTGTCCACCGTGGTGGTCTGCGGCGGCCGGAGCAGACTGGTGTGGATGCCCGCCGTGCCCGCCAGAGCCGACTGCGTGAGCGACAGCTCCAGTTGGAAGCGGACGCTCGAGGCCGAGCCCAAAGCGGCGCCTGTGTAGGTGTTGGAGCCGATCTCATGACCCTCCTCGCGGATCCGCCTTACCAGGTCCGGGTGTTGGGCCGCCTGCGCACCGTAGAGGAAGAACGTGGCGTGCGCTTGGTGCTTGCGCAGCAGATCGAGCAGGCGCGGAGTCCACACGGGATCGGGCCCGCCGTCGAAGGTGAGCGCGACCTTGCGGGCCGGCATCGCGGCGGACTCGAACTTGGCGCCGTTTCGGCTCAGCACAGGACCGCCCTCAGCTACCTCCTTCTGCACGGGCTCTGTGCAGTTGCGCTTCCTCTTCGCGGCATCGACCTCGTGAGCGGTCCAGCCTTCGAAGAGCAGAGCTGCGAACACCGCGGGTAGAAGGACTATCAGCAGCAGCCAGTGGCCACGTGGGTCACGGGATAGCGCGTGCTTGCCCCTCATCGGCCGATGCGTCCCCTCATAACAGAGGAGGCGTGGGGCACGGTCAGTTCGACGCATCTCCGGTCGGGCGCCGTGGTTCTCACCGGAGCCGCGGCAACGACGGGTGGGCAGAAGGAAACAACATCCGGCAAGTCGGGAACCTCTGCCTCACGCCAGCCGGACAGGCGGAGACGTGGCTGGTGGGTGAACCTTTTCTGGAGGCTTCCGTTCCGGTCTTCACACATGGTCGGGGAGTGTAACCACCCCTTATCGGGCGCATGGCCGGCTCCTCGGCACGTCTGTCTGGGAACGCCCAGGTGAGAGAGGATCAGCGGTTTCAGCCCCTTCCGAGACGAGCGTGAACCGTGAGAGGTATCACACCGGATTCATGTGTATCGCCCGCAATCAGTACGCCTCGTCCGAGCGTCTGCCAGCCCGAGCAGACACGGGAACGCCACTCGTCCCGGGTCTCTTCAGCGCTGGATTCCGACGAGGTTCGTTTGGTCAGGTCAGAGCAGATTTCTGCGGCAAGGCTCCGGTGATTCCCAAGCTCAGAGCGCGGGTTCGATTCCCGTCACCCGCTCCAGCGCAAAGCCCCAGGCCAGCACGGGGCTTGCTTGTTGCGCGGACTGTTACCTCCGGCTCAAGCGTCGGGGTCGCCGTCCGGCCGGGCGAAGCGGTGGATAAGGGCGACCGCGATGATGAAGGCGGCCAGCAGGACACTCGAGGCCAGACGGGCACCTCGCCGGGCTGCCGGACGCGCGGCCAGCACGGTGTCGGCCGGACGTCCACGGCTCCGGGGCAGCAAGGCGACCGGCTGCAGTGACCTCAGCGACCGTCCTGCCGACGTCGCAACACGACGGTCCCCCAGTCCGAACGACCGCCCGAGCCGCCGAGCCGCCCTTGGCAACACGGGCCACGATCGTCACAGGCTGCAGTGCCAGATGCGTGCGCCGCCTTCTTCCGTTCAGCGCGTACCCGTGCGTCGACCCCGCCGGCGACCTCCCGTTGTCGCGCCGAGTTCGAGTGCCGACAGATCAACCCGGCTCGTTCGGAGGACTGGCCGGCGCGGACCATCGTGTCCTTGAGGGTGGCCTCGCTCCGCGTCGTCGAGGGGGTGTGTCCGGGGACGGGCCCCACCAGGTCAACGCACCTGCGTCCGCACGTCGTTGCTCTTGCCGGATTGCTCCGGGACGACGAGACCGCCGCGCGCTGCGTCCTTGTCGGCCCGTGCGCGCCGGGTGAAGGCCCAGCAGATCAAGAATCCGGTCGGCACGCTCAGAATGCTCGGCGAGGTCAGCGGCCACATGCTCCAGTCTGCGTACGGGAAGACCGCGTGGGTGGTGCCCGAGACCAATGGGGAGAAGACGATCAGGACCAGGTTGATCACGGTGGTCACCAGGACGCAGTACTTGATCGCAGCGGCCGGGATCGACCGCTTGCCCAGGCTGAACACAAGCAGGGGCAGCAGCGTCGACACCGTCTCCGTGTAGGCGAGGACCAGCCAGAACTGCGGGCTCACGTCGATCGTCAGCGCCGCGATCAGGATCGAGAAGACACCCAGTCCCACCATGGCCAGCCGGGCCCGCACCGCTCCTCCGTCGCGGCGGGCGTCCGGTTGCACCTCGGCGCCGCCTCCGCGGCCCAAGTCGTGCACGATCGACGCGGATCCGGACAGCAGCAGCACTGAGGCGGAGGCGAGAATCGTGAGGAAGATGGAGCACATGATGAAGAACATGAGCTTGCCCACGTCGCCTGTCTCGCTGCCGTCCAGGGCCGTGGCGAGCAATGCCAGGTTCACACCGCCGAACGGCCCCTCCTGGGCCAGTTCCTCACGCCCGACCAGGGCGGCGATGCCGAAGCCGAGGAACACGGCGGTGGTGACGAGGAAGCACAGAGCGGCAGCCCCCACCCCGGCCGCCTTACGGGCGCTGCGTGCATCCGGTGCTCCGGCCAGGCGTACGACGATGTGCGGCAGGAAGGCCGCACCGAGCAGCACGCAGCTGGCGTAGGCGATGAGGTCCAGGTGCCCGGCGATGCCCCCTCCGAAGAGGCCGCCGATGCCGAGATATGCCCCTGTGCCCCCCTGCTGCCGCTCGGCGGTCTCCAGCAGAGCGCCGATGTCGCCGTCGAAGCGCAGCAGCACCATGACCGCCATTACCGGGGCAACCAGCAGGAAGGAAGCGGCCGTGCCGATCTGGTGCATGGTCGCGCCGCGGGCCGCGCCGATCGCGGCACAGGCGAGGATCAATCCGCCGGCAAGTACGACGACCAGCCGCCGGGAGAACGGATCGCTCAGCCCGATCAGTTGGGCGGCATGGCTGAGCGGCTGGAGTTGCCCGATGAGCAGGGGCACGACAGCCACCAGGCACGCGGCCCCCACCCAGCGCTTGGCGGGCCCGTGCGGCAGGTGGCGGGTGACCATCTCGCCGAAGGTCCGGCCTCTGGCCGCAGGAAGTCTGCCGGCCAGCCAGCGCCGCATCAGCACGGGAGACGCAGCCGCGCACAACAAGAGGATGACTCCGTCGACACCGCTGAGGGCGACGGTGCCGAGCAGGTAAAGCACGGCAGCGGTGGGCATGACTTCGCTGGCGACGGCCAGTCCTGTGGGCACGGTGCCGAGTTGTTTGCCCTCGCGGAAGAATCCGTCGCCGCTGCGCAGATCCGGGCTGACCCACATGGCCAGGAACAGGCAGGCGGCGATGAACAGCATGAACAGGCTCATGGCGAGGAAGCGTGGCTCGAGGAAGTCACTCATGGGCCGAACAGCCTGCTCGGTGAGGGGGGTTCATCTTTGTTGCTCCGGTGATGAGCGCGGGCCTCGTGGGGCGCCCGTACGTTCGTGGTCTCGGCATGGCTCGTCAGTGGTTACCGGAGGTTATCTGATGACTCGTGAGTTTGGTTTCCCCTTGCGTCGCCCTCTTGGGGACTTGTGGGTGTGGCCAAGGAGATCGGGTCTGCGTTGTGAGGGTGTAACGGGCAAGATGACGGACTGGCAGGTGAGTTGACCGTCCGCGGCTCGATCAGTCCGTGCCCCGCGTAGTACACGACCAGGCCGTTCCGTTTTGATCACCGGTTCGTTCGTCCGGTGCGCGGCGCCGTCAACTGACTTGCCGGTGGGCGCGAATCGAGCCCTTACTGCGCGACCTGCACGGACGCCACCGGACGCACGCGGAGGATTACGCGTCAGCAGCCTGCTCCGTCGCGACCTCCCCGAACAGGCAGCGCAGCAACGCTTGTTGGAGAGCAGCAGACAAGCTCTTCGGCGCCTCGAACCAGCCATACGGCCACCGTTAGGCTGCTTGTACGGTCAGGACGTGGAAGCCTGATCAGGGGCGCGCGATGCCAGGAGGTCTTGCAGTGAGGGACTTGGAACCGGGGGATCCACGTTCCGTCGGCGACTACCGGTTATTGAGCCGCCTGGGCGCGGGGGGCATGGGGCAGGTCTTCCTCGGGATGTCCCCAGGGGGGCGGCGGGTCGCGGTCAAGGTGGTGCATCGCGAGCTGGTCCAGCAGTCGGAGTTCCATTCCCGGTTCCGCCGGGAGGTTCTGGCCAACCGGCTGGTGAGCGGCGCATACACCGCTCCGGTGGTCGTTTCCGACCTCGGGCCGTTCCCTCCGGCGACGGTGCTGGCCCTTGCGGCGGCGCTGGCCGAAGCCCTGACCTCGATCCACGACGCGGGCCTTGTGCACCGCGATCTCAAACCCTCCAACGTGCTGCTCGCCGAGGACGGACCTCGGGTCATCGACTTCGGTATCGCGCGTATCAACGAGGCCAGCAGCATCACCAGAACGGGCATGATGATCGGCTCGCCGGGCTTCATGTCTCCCGAACAGGTCAACAGCGCAGAGATCACACCCGCCAGCGATGTCTTCTCCCTTGGCACGGTTCTGGCCTATGCGGCGACCGGCATCAATCCGTTCGGGGAAGGCCCGGCCCACGCGATGGGCTACCGAGCCGTCTACACGGAACCAGACCTCGAAGCTGTCAGCCGGCCCGACCTGCGCAGTCTCATCGCCGACTGCCTGGCCAAGACCCCTGAAGAGCGCCCCGCCCCCAAGGACATCCTCGTACGCGCGGGCTTCGACCCGGGACTCACGACACTCCTCGACAACGAGGCCTGGCTGCCCGCCGCCAAACGCGTCCGCTCCTTCGATCAGGCGATCGCAGACGCCGACACAGTCACCAGGAACACCCCTGAGTCCGTCGATGCCCCGGCGACCACAACACGCCCGGCCAAGCCGGGTCCGGAGCCGCGGCGCGGCCCCACTCGGCGCGCCGCACTACTTTCCGCGGTCGGCCTCGTCGTCGCCGCTGGTGTCCCCGCCGGGATCTACCTCACTCGCGAGCAGGGGCCCGATCCGATCGGGGCCTGGCCGCTCGACGAACGGTCGAAAGAGGCCGACAGCATCGGCAGCAACGACGGAAAGGCGTACAGGGTGCGCTGGGGAGAAGGGAACGGTGGGGCCCCGCTGTTCGACGGCCGGAGTGACATCGTCATCCCGGACAGGGTTGTCAGTACGGGGCCGGGCAAGGAATTCAGCGTCTCCGCGTGGGTGTACCTCAGCAGGACGCTCGGCTCGTTCGCCACCGCTGTCAGCCAGTCCGCCGGCGACACCAGCAACTTCTACCTCCGGTACTCGCCCGCGGCCGGCCGTTGGGCCTTCGCAGACAGGGATGGCGGTGCGACGTCCCGCGACCATCCAGAGATCTCGACCTGGACCCACCTCGTCGGCGTGCGCAAGGGCGGCGAGCTGCATCTCTACGTCAACGGGGTCGAGCAGCGGTCCCACAAGGCTGCGACTCCCGCCGTCGGAACCCCCGCCGACAAGCTGTTCATCGGCCGCGCCCGCGGTGCCGACGGTAGAGCCGCCGATTGGTTTCCCGGCAGCATCAAAGACGTCCAAGTCTTCAACAAGGCGCTCTCCCCTGATCAGATCAAGGTTCTGGCGAAGCCGAACGGAGACTGACCCGCAGCTGTCCAGCGACGCGTCAGTAGCTCGATCCAACTACGTCCAGTGGCCCTCTCCCCTGTGGTCAGCTCCGGTCCGGCGAATCAGTGCTCGCAGAGGGAGAATTCGCGTTCGTAGAGCTGCTCGTTGTGTTCGTCGACGAAGAACTTGCGTTCCTGCATGAGTTGTTCGCGGTAGTTCTTGGCCTCTTCAAGCGTCATGGTCGACGTGTCGGACCATGGTTGCTGCGGTGGTACATCGGATGTCGAGACGATCTTTTCCGACGGGTCGACCAGGAAGAACGCGAGTATTTTGCGATGTCCCGGACGGGTGGGATCCGCGAGACGGAATGAACCGACGCGGTGTTGCAGGATGTTCGGGAACGCCAGGCAGCGGCCCTCTGGAGTCGATGCCGATCCGAGCATCTGGTTCAGTGCGTCTTCGTCCTCCAGGCCGTACACCTCACGCACGCCGTTGTCGTCGTTCTGTTCGTAGTGCGGATCGTCGACTGCCGCCCGGAAACTCAGCCGGCTTTCGGTGATGTTCTCGCTGTCCCAGTAGTAGATGCAGGTCGAGACGATCCGCTCGTTCATCATCCCCTCGACATGCCAGGAACCGCCGGGGTACTCGGGCTTGTCCGGCGTGAGGTGAATCGTGGCGAGCTTGACGATGACCTGGAGACGGCGGCCGCGCAGGTCGACTCGGGCGGACTCATCAGGCAACTCGGGGGAGGTGAAGGCAGGGGCGTCCGGGATGGCCGGGCGACGGTTCTGCCACCAGTGGTCCTGGGCCTCTTCCCATGCCCGGAGGGCGTCCGCGTGGGCCCCGTCATCGCTGTAGGAGGATTTGGCCGGGTATTCCGGCTCCGAGTCGTACCACGCGGGGGGATACCACCCGAAAGGATCGGCCTCGATCCGCAGCGGCCGCGGATGGCGCAGATCGGTGAGCACATTTTCCAGCAGCGGGCGCATGCGCGCGAGCAAGTCCGGTAGGACGGAGGCCAGTTCGCGATGCTTCTCGGGGTGGACGTTGTTCACGTACGAGCGAAGGACGACATCGCCGTCGGCACTGACGTCGACGTCCGTGGGCAGCCACTGGAATCTCTCCGAGAATTCGTACTCGGAGGAGCGGCCCGCCGGCTTCTGCCACGTCCGCTCGGGCGCACCGCTCGCCTCTCTCACCAGGCAGAACAGCGACGGATGAACCAGATCCAGTACCTGGCCGCCGGATCCGGGATGCCAGTCCCTCGCCTCCTCGGGGACCTCTTCCAGAACCCGGACCGCCTCGCGCAGCCGGCATGCGAGCTCGGCGTCGACCAGCGCGTCCGACTGCCACACCCCGTCGACGGCGGACACCTCGATGCCGGTCCGTCCGTCCCGCAGCGCGGCGTAATGCCGGAGTTCGGCAAGCACGTAACGGACCTGCGCTTCGGTGAGGCCCTGGGCGACCGCTTCTTGCGTCCACCTGGCGACGATGTCGGCATCGTCCATCTTGTCGAACCAGCCCGGCTTCGCCCGGATGATCGAGCTGCACTGCATCATCTGAAGTTCCCGCAGTGTTCGGGGTGTCGCGAACGATATGGAACGGGAGGCATGAAAGGGCAGCGGGAAAGCAGACAGGCTGGTCAATTCTCTTGGTCCTCCCGGTCGGTGCGCACGGCAGGCGGGAAGGCTACTTGAGCAGACTGACAGCGCGGCCGTGGTCCCGATCACCGCGGGTCCGGGCGCCAGGGCCTCTCCGTAGTCGCGTGATGTCGGCCCCGGCGGCACTTACGTCCGGTCGGCTCTCGCTGAGAGTTCGGGGCAGCACAGCGCTCCGGACGACCTCGGTCGAAAACGACTCCTGCGGATGTCACTCATCACGGTCAGAGCGTCCGCCGGCAAGCGCCGGATCGGGTGGTCGGATCTGAGGGCGGCGGCTCACGCGTGCGTTAATCTCCCTGCCATGTCATCTCAGGGGCGTGGGCCCGTAGTTGTCCTCTGCATCGTGTTGGCGATACTCGGCATCTCCACGGCGGTGATCTTGTCAGCGGTGGCGCTGGACGCGAGCTCGCAGGTATCCAGCAAGCCGTTGGACGAATACAAGAACGAGGTGAACCTGTTCGAGGAATCCAGGTGCGACCCCGACGGGGAAACTCCGCCCGACCAGGTCTTCTTGTCCTGTCTGACCGAGCACGAAGCGGACATGGAGGAGGACGCGGCGACCTGGGCGGCCGAGGTCGAAGGGCGTCAGGCGGACATCCAGACGAAGGGCAACATGGCCATCATCTTCGGCCTGGCCGGGGTGACATTCGCGGTCTGCGCAGTGGCCGCCGGCAAGAGCAGCCGGCACGTGCAGCAGCCGACCAGCTGGTCTGCGGGGCATCCGGCAGGTGAGCCCCCCATGCCCGTCCAACCACCCTCGCAGCCGTAGCCTCGACCACCAGGACGACTGCCCCCCAGCTCAGAGCCGCTCCAACGACCTCGCCCGGCCCCTGCTGGAGCGGGATGTCAGCCCTGCATGCGCTGGCGCAATTCATCGCGCAGCTCCGGTGTGAGCGCGTGGCCGGCCCTGCCGACGAACCGAGCCATCTGGTAGCCGACCATCCCCGGGTCGCATTCCGGACTCGCAAAGGCCCCGAGCAGAGAACCGTCGCTGATGGACATCACGAAGAGGCTGCCGTCGGCCATGGTGATCACGGTTTGCCTGACGGTGCCGCCGTCCACCAACTCCGCAGCGCCATCGGTCAGAGCCCCGAGTCCAGCGACGATGGCGCCCAAGTCGGCCGAGAGTTTCCGGTTCGCGTGGCGTTCGTCGTCCGGCGAGACGCCTGCCTGACCGGAGTCGGAGGCCAGCAACGCCATCCCGTCCGAGGCGACAACAACCACGGAGAGGATGCCCGGCACCCCGTCGGCCAGGTTGTTCAACAGCCAGTGCAGATCGCAGGCGTTCCTGCTCGTCCGACCCGAAATGCCGTCGGCTTGGCCGGAGTTGGTGTACGAGTTCAACGACCCCGCTCCTCCTCTTGGGTTCTCGATCGCCATGTACGCACTGGCTTCAGTGATGATGCGGCGGTCCGCGGATCACCCCCCAGCCAGGCACCCTCTGCCGGGGCTCAGCCGGCCGTGAAGCGTGAAGTGTTGGGACCTTCGAACCCGCCCCTTCGGCCCACATGACGGACAACATCCGGAATTCTGGATTCCGCACCCTGACGAGACGCCAACCACCCGGGGAGCGGTTCCAGTTGCGCGAACCAGGACGGTGCAGCAGGGGCGGTGGACCGCAACAAGCCCCGGGCCAGAGAGACCCGGGGCCTATCGGGGGCGCGGGCTCAACCCCGCAGGGCGCGATCAGCGACTGTTCAGTGGCTTGCCGTACTTGTGGGCCGTGGACAGATACGGGAGGCCGAGCGTGCGGGGCGAGAAGGCCGCCGAGCCTGCGGCCGAGCCCTTGGGGAGGAGCCATGCGGCTCCCAGGGAGGCGTTCTCGCCAGGGGATCCGACCGTGACGTCCGGTACACCGTCGGCGTTGTGGTCGCCCGAGGCGACCGCCGCGCCGAAGGCGTCGCCGGCCTCGGCGACGCCGGGAACGCCGGCGGTGTCCTGGTTCCAGGTGACGGACGTGGCAGCGCCGTTGGCGTCGAGCAGACCCTGAGCGCCGCCGCGGAGCAGCCAGGCCGCGCCCGCCCCCGCCTGGCTTCCGATGGCCTCACCCGGAGCGCCCGAGATCAGGTCGTCGCGGCCGTCGCGGTTGACGTCGGCTACGGCGAGGGCGGCGCCGAAGCGGTCGCCGTTCTCGGCCACGCCCGGGACGCCCGCCGTGTCCTGGTTGAGGGTCTGGGCACGGCTGCCGAACGAGCCGCTCGCTGGGCTTCCGTAGTGCGTGTGGATGCCACCCCCCTTGGCGAGTTCCTCGGGGCCGCAGGGGTCGTCGATGTTCTCGTCGGCGATCTCGCGGCACTCGCCGAGGGCCAGGTCGTCGTGGCCGTCACCGTCGAAGTCGCCGGCGGCCAGGGCCGTCACGCCGGCGTTGTCCGTGTTCCAGAAGTTGGCCATCTCGGACTGGTCGGTGTCCCACTTCCACAGGCGCACGTGGGACTGCGTGAAGGGGGCGTCCACGGTCCAGTACGCCACGGCCAGGTCCGCCATGCCGTCGCTGTCGAAGTCGCCGGTGGCCAGGACGGGGGCGCGGCCGCCCATGTGGTCGGTGACGACGGTCGTGATCATGCTGTCCTCACCCTTGATGACCCGAGCGGCGACCTTGTCCGTGCCCCCGACCACGATCTCCTTGTTGTCGTCGCCGGTCATCTCGGCCGCCACGACCGATTTGCCGTACGCGGCCGACGGCGACGGCCCCGTCATGGTCGTCGACCCCGGCCCGGGCCCGTCCGTCGAGCCGCCCACGACGGTGACCATGCCCGCGTCCGTACCGCGGTCGGTGACGTCCTCGCCGGGGGCACCGGCGAGCAGTTCCGCGATGCCGTCGCCGCTGAGGTCCACCAGGGTCACGGATGCGCCGAAGCGGTCGCCGGCCTCCGGGGTGCCGGGAACCTCGGGGGTGGCCTGGGTGAGACGGAAGCTTCCGTGGGCGCCGGCGCCCTTCGGGCCGCCCAGGACGACGTTCACATACCCGGCCTTGGCCTTGCCCCCGACGGTCCCGTCCGGGACGCCGACGGCGAGGTCCGCGTAGCCGTCGCCGTTGAAGTCGCTCGTGGTGGTACGGGGTGCCGCAGCGGTGGCGCCGGACGGGAACACGAACCCGGCGGTGGCCGCAACGGCGGCTGCGATGGCGTACGTCAGGATGCGGCGGCTGCGTGACACGGAGGCTCCCCCTCGGTCGACGGTGTGGGGGGTTCGTCTGATGTGACCGTCGAAGGGCGGAGCTAGTTGTACGGAGTTCACCGGCAGTTGGCGGCAGGTTCACGGTTGGCCGGGTGAAGCCCGCGATGTTGCGGGCGCCCCGGGTCCGCGACGCGGTCATCGCCGGGCTGACCCGGATGGAACTCCGGCGTCGTGGTCACTGGCCTCTCGGGGATGCACCGGCCGAACCCGTTCCACCGGCCTGCGAGGACCCGTTACGGTCTGGCCGACACGAGGGAAAGGGCGCAATGGCCGACTACGAAACGCACGTGCACAAGGCCGAGGAGCTGATCGCCGCCTTGAGGGGAGACAAGGAGTTGAGAGGCAGCATTCGCGGCCTGACGGGCGATCACATCGTCGGAGTCGCGCAAGTCGAAGCACTGCTGGCGCTCGCTGCCGCGATCAACGCCGGAAATGAGCGCCGCGACGAGGCGTGACCTCTGGCCGTGGACGGTCCGGTCCCGCCAAGGTGCCGACAGCGCCGGCCACTTCCAGGTCACTCGGGACGCCGGCGGCGGCGAATCCGAAGGCTTCGCGCACCCGCCTCGACTCAACCCTCGGCGCCTGAGCTGCCCCCTTCGAACGCCACCCGCAGTTCACGTAGGCGGACCGCCAGGTGGAGACGCAGCGCGGAGTCCGGGGCGCGCCAGTCGTCGCCGAGCAGGGCCCCGATCCGGTCCAGGCGCTTGAGCAAGGTGTTCATGTGGACGTGCAGGGAGCGCGCGGTCCGGCTCAGGTTCCCGGAGTTGGCGAAGTAGGCGGCCGTCGTGGTGACCAGGTCGGTCGAGCGCCGCTGGTCGTACTCCAGGAGCGGCCCGAGGGAGTCGGTGAGGAACCGGTCCAGGTCGTGCGAGCGTTCAGGGTCGAAGACGAGTGCGTACATCGCGTGCTGCTGGGTGGTCGAGCCGCGGTCGGTCTCTCCCAGGGAGCGCATCACCTCGAGGCAGCGCTGTGCCAGCGTGAACGAGCGGGACCGCTCCTGTCCCTGGATGCGATCGGCGACCACGAGTACCGGCGCGCCGAGCGTGTGCCGCAGTCGGTCGTGGATCGCGTTCGCCACGTCGTCCACGTCGTCGGCGCGCAACAGCATCGTGGCCCGGCCCAGATACTCGCCCGCCAGCCCGGACCACTCGGGCGAGACGGCGTTCAGCTGCCGCACGACGTCGCTCGTGGACTTCCCGGGGCAGTCGGCCACGACGAGGACATCGAGGTGATCGACCTCGACCCCGCGGGCGATCGCCCTGTCGCGCTGAGCAGGGTGGAGCGGCTGGCGTGACAGCAGTTCCATGAGCAACTCGCCACGGACCCGCTCCTCCGCTTCGACGCGGGCATCGCGCATGAGGATCAACAACCCCATGATCTGGGCCGAGCGTTCGAGCATGCGGATGTCCGGCGGCTCCGGTGCGGCAGGACGCGTCAGGGACAGCGAACCGAGGTGGCTGCCGCCGGCCTGGATGACCGCCACGCTGCGGACGGCCCCGTCGTCGCCCTCCGCGGTGGCGCACCGCCCGGTCCTGCGCGCCGCCTCGAGCAGTTCCGGAGCCGGTTCCCGGCCGGTCCCGACCACGGCTCCTCCGGAGGAGCGGCTGGCGACGACTCTGTCGTCCCGGTCCAGGACGGTCACCATGCCCTGCAGGTGCTCGACGAGAACCTGCGCGAGGTCCCCGGGCCCGCCGCCCGTCAGCACCACGTGAGTGAGTGCCTCGTGAACGGCCGCCGCACGCTCCATCGTGGTCACCTGGTCCTCGATCGTGCGATTCGCCTCCTGGAGCCGCTGCACCGAGATACGGCTCTCCTCGTAGAGCCTCGCGTTGTTGAGGGCGATAGCCGCGTGGTCGGCGAAGGCGCTGAACAGGGCGACCTCGTCGTTCTCGAAGGGCCGTTCGGTGCGGTCGGCTGCGAAGAGGGCCCCCACCGCGCGCTCGCCCACCAGAAGCGGTACGCCGAGCAGCGCCATGAGCCCCTCGCCCGCCACGAGCTGGTCGAACGTGGAGTTGTGGCGGAGGGTACGGGCCTCGCGGTAGTTGCTGACCCAGAAGGGGGCCTTGGACTCGATCACGCGCCCGCCCAGACCGGCCCCCGGAGGCATGCGCGCCGATGAGAACTCCGGCGAGATGGTGCCTGCCGACGCTCGGAGGGTGAGGTTGCCCTCCGCGTCCAGGAGTGACAGGTAGGCGAAGTCGCTGCCGATCAACTCGTGAGCGTGTCTGACGATCGACGGGAGGACCTCGTCGACCTCGCCGAGGGCGGCCAGCGAGCGAGCCGTGGCGTACAGGCTGCTGAGCTCGCGCTCGCGCCGCAGCCGGTAGGAAGCCAGCTCGTCGTTGTCAGTGGCGCCGTGCGTGCCGGATTCCATGCCTGCCATCGATACCCCCCATGAGGGACTGGGGTGGAATTTTCATACACCTTGGGGTCGCCAGGAGTGTATCCATTTTCCATCTCATGGAGAGCTTGAGCGGCTCTAGTCTCGCCCCACGCCACACGGTCGTGATGCGCGTCGCAGTCGCCTGTCACACGGGCAGTGACGACGTACGAGGGAGAGGCGGGCCAGGTGGAGTTCGCTCCCCGCGGCGAGGTCGCGATTGTCACCGGTGCCGCGAGTGGACCCCTGGCGATCCCACGTCCGCTCCGCCCGTAACGGCCGCCGCAAACCCGAAGAGGCCGGCCGGCCGACGTCCGCGCCCATCAACTCCTCCCCAACTCCTAGGGACACCGCATGACTTCATCCGCGCAAGCGCACGTCGACGGCGGCGGCTCTGCTCCCGCCCCGGCGGCCGAGCGCCGCTCCTCCCGGAAGCTCCTCGCGGCCGGGCTGATCGGCAGCTCGATCGAGTGGTACGACTTCTTCCTGTACGGCATGGCGGCGGCGCTGGCCTTCCCGCACGTCTTCTTTCCCGACTCGTCCCCCCTCATGGGCACCTTGCTGTCCTTCAGCACGTTCTGGGCCGGTTTCGTGGCCCGGCCCCTCGGCGGGGTCCTCGCGGGCCACTTCGGCGACAAGTACGGCCGTAAGCCCACGGTCGTGGTCTGCCTCGTCGGAATGACGGCCGCGACCTTCCTCATCGGCTGCCTGCCGAGCGCCGCGACCGTCGGCATACTCGCTCCGACCCTGCTGGTGGTGCTGCGCTTCCTCCAGGGGATCGCGGCGGGCGGCCAGTGGGGCGGAATCGCGCTTCTCCTCACGGAGTCGGCGTCCGCGAAGCGTCGCGGGTTCGCGGGCACGTTCGGCCAGACGAGCGTCCCGGTCGCGGTCATCATCGCCAACCTGGTCCTCATCGCGGCCAGCACCCTGTTGCCGAGCGATGCCTTCCTGAGCTGGGGCTGGCGCATCCCGTTCCTGCTCAGCGCCGTGATGTTCCCCGTCGTTCTCTACATTCAGACGAAGGTCGAGGACACCCCCGACTTCCGGAAGCTGCAGGAAGAGGCCGCGCGGAAGCAGCAGGCGACCGTGGTACGGGCGCCCCTGAACGAGGCCGTACGCCGGAACTGGGGCCGCATCCTCCTCGGCTGCGGCACTCTTTCCGCCACGAACAGCCTCTTCTACGTCAGCATCACCGGCCTGCTGAGCTACGGCACGACCACGCTCCACATGGAGCGGAACTCGCTGCTGACGGTCACGCTGCTGAGCTCCGCGCTGATGACGGTGGTCCTCCCCGTCGCGGGACATCTGTCGGACAAGTTCGGGCGACGGATCCTGATCCTCGTGGGCGGGCTCGGCGTAGCGGCCTGGGCCTTCCCCTACTTCGCGCTGGTGGGGACGAAATCGGCACCATTGATCTTCGTCGCGGTCGCCGTCGGATTCCTCTTCCAGGGACTGACGTACGGCCCGGCGGCCGCCTTCCTCGGTGAGCTCTTCGCGCCGAACGTCCGGTACTCCGGCGCCTCTCTCGCCTACCAGCTCTCCGCCATCGTCGTCAGCGGCGGCACACCGATCCTGATGACCGCCGTCATCGCGGAGACGGGGACGACCACCCTGGTCGCGGTCTACATCGCTCTCATGGGCCTCATCACCTTCGCCAGCGCCTGGTTCCTGCCCGAGACGAACCCGCTGGAGGTGCGCCGGGACCCCGACGCCCTTCCCGGAGCACACCTCTACAGCTGACCGGTCGGCCGGCCCACACCACGAACGATGAAGAGGGATTGCACATGTTCACTCCGGAAGTTGGTTTCCCACTCGGTGACATCCCCGAGGCGTATGCGGCGGAGCGTCCGGACGACGTCGCGGTGCGCGCGGACGACGAGGAGCTGACCTGGGGACAGCTTCACCGGGCGAGCAATTCCGTCGCGCACGGCCTCAAGCTGTCCGGTGTCGAGCAGGGACGCATCGTCGCCCTGATGTTGCCGAACGGCCCGGACGTCGTGGTGGCGGCCTTCGCCTGTCTCAAGATCGGCGCCCTCCCGCAGCCGCTCTCGACCGCACTCGCACCCGCTGAGGAGCAGGCGATCCTGGAGCTGTCCGACCCTGCGGCCGTCGTCGGCCTCGAGGACGGCGTGCCCCTGGGCGACGGTCGATTCCGGTCCACGACCGTCGCGAAGCTGCGCCAAGCCGGCGGTGGGGACGCCGAGTTCGCGACGGAGATCGGCCCGTCATGGAAGGCGCCGACCTCGGGAGGATCCACCGGCAGGCCGAAGATCATCCTCTCGGGGTCGCCGGGCACCTTCAACGCCTTCGATACGGAGGCCTGGGGCTTGAGGAGCGGTGAGCAGGCACTCATCACGGCGCCGGTCCACCACAACGCGCCCTTCTCGACGACCATGACGACCCTGTTCAACGGCGGCACAGTCACCCTCCTGGGCAAGTTCGACGCCGAGCGGGTGCTGGCCGAGATCGACCGGCACGCGATCACCTGGGTGTACCTGGTGCCGACCATGATGCGACGCATCCTGGCGCTGCCCGAGCAGACCCGCGAACGCTACGACCTCTCCTCGCTGGTGTCGGTGTGGCACTGCGCGGAACCGTGTCCGCCCGCGATCAAGCAGGCGTGGATCGACTGGCTGGGGGCGGAGAAGATCTGGGAGCTCTACGCCGGAACCGAGGCCCAGGCGGGGTGCACCATCTCGGGCAAGGAATGGCTGCGGCACCGCGGCTCGGTGGGCAGCGTGACCTGGGGCGAAATCAAGATCGTGGCACTCGACGGCACGCCCGTGACCGAGCCGGGAGTCACCGGTGAGGTCTTCATGCGGGTCGTTCCCGGCAACCCGCCCACGTTCCGCTACATCGGAGCGGAACTGAAGGAGATCGACGGGTGGTCGACCCTCGGCGACATCGGTGAGTTCGACGAGGACGGCTACCTCTATCTGCACGACCGACGCTCGGACATGCTGCTGGTCGGCGGCGTCAACGTCTATCCCGCCGAGATCGAGAGCGCGCTCGCCGAGCACCCTGGCGTCCTGTCCAGTGCGGTCATCGGGCTGCCGGACGCCGACCGTGGGAACCGGATCCACGCCATCGTGCAGATCGAACAGGGCGGCACGACCACGGCCGAGGAGATCGACTCATTCGTCGCGAAGAGGCTGTCGCCCCACAAGCGGCCCAGGTCGGTCGAGCTCGTGGACACCCCACTGCGCAGCGCGGCAGGCAAGTTGAGGCGCTCCGCGCTGCGGGCCGAGCGCCTGGCCGACCCCGGGGCAGCCGGCTGACCGGCTGCAGTCCCCTGGACGGCACCCGGGACAGCCCGCTGACCGGCTGGCGCGGTTCCCTCAGGGGTCGTCAGCCGACCTTGCCGATGATGCTTTCCATTTCCTCACTGCCAAAGGCCCGCAACGTCGTCGTACGGACGTTGCCCACTCCGCCGAGCTGGAGGAGCAACGCGGTGGCGGTTTCGTCGTCGGGGGCCTCGACGACGGCCACGAGGTCGTAGGGGCCGACGGTCCAGTAGATGTCCAGGAGCCTTGCCCCGAGCTTCTGTGCTGCTGCGCCGAAGGCCTCCGCCCTCTTCGCGGTGTCCTTGTAATTTTCGATCCCTTGATCGGTCCAGTTCAGCAAGGTGACAAACTTCGGCATGTACTTTCCCTTTCGCGAGGGAACACATCACGAGGACAATCCTGGCCATCGGAACTGAAGCCTGCATGAGGTGCGCACCCGAACGAGGAATACAAGCGACCGCAGGCGTCGGTCGGAGAGGCCGGAACGGGAAACCGTCCGACACCACGGAGAACGCGGGGCTTCGTCCCGGAAGCCAAAAACGGCCCCCTTGGCGACGGGGGCCGTTTTTGCTGTTGCGGTGGCTCGATATGACCACAGCCGGTTTCCCGTGATCGACCGTTTACCGTCGCCGGTCGTGGGAGTACGCCACGACCACGTGGAAGCCGCGGTCCGCCAGCGCTCCGGCCGAGTTGTACGTCTGGATGAACAGACAGTTCCTGGTGTCGGCACGGCCCACGACGGTGATCTCACCGGGGTCCGAGTCCCCTGAGTTGCCGGGAAGCCCGATGCTTGCGGTGTAGGTGCCGTTGGTGACCGGCACCTTGAAGCAGACCTGGTAGGTGCCGATGAGCGAACTGACCCTGGAGGACGAGGCGGCACCGAAGCTCTGGCCCCTTACGAGGCTCGCGTCTTCCCGCACGACAGCCCGCACGACCTTCTGGTGCTGCCTCTTCTCGTGCCCACTGAGTCCCTTGGCGGGCGTCTTCGCGACCTTCGAGGTCTTCGAGTTCGCCGAGTTCGGCGGGACCGGCTTCACCGGGGCGGATTTCACCGAGCCCGCAGCGGGGTCGGCGGGAGTGCTTCCCTGGGCGGCCGCGGGCGAAGCGATGAGAAGGCCGGTGATCAGGGTTCCGGCCACTGCCGAAACACCTCTTGCGGCCCAAATGGTGCTCTTGGACCGGCCATTGAAGCGTCGTGGAGTCCTGACGTCGAATCCCATTCCTGCGCTCCTGCTCTATTGAGTGCGAATGTCACCCAGAAAAGGCGAGGGTGCTTACTTCCAGGCCGCCGCTTCAGCACGGACCTCATGCATGAGATCCCCCGGCGAACGGTCTTTGGGAGTGACTCGGGATTGGTTGGCAACCCCCAACCGATTGGGTGCGGCAGCCTGTTTCCGGTTTGACAAATTCCGTAGGCGGTGTATTCGATATCAGAAAATCTGAACTATCACCCGCGCGGGCCCTTGGAATGCCCCGGATGGGCAGCGCGACCGGGCTCTCCCCAAGCCCGGCTCCGGGGCCATGAGCGGAGTCTGAACGCTGAACAGGCGGGCCGCCGTCCCACTATGTGTCCCGCCGACGCGAGCGTGGCGACCAACCGATCACACGTCGGGCGCGAGAGCAGTCGAAGCCTCCAGCGTGCCCGCTGAGGGGAGCCCGCAGCTCGGTGTCGGGGCAGTGCTCGGCGAGGAGTTGCCCGGTCGGACGCGTGACGAGGGTGTCGTCAGCGGTGATGAGCAGGGTCTGGTACGCGTCGTACCCGTCCCGTGGCTCCAGGGCGAGCAGGCAGGCACGGGCAGCGTCCTCAAGGTCGACGTAGCCCCAGAGAGTCCGCACTCCCTCCTCCTCCGAGATGCCGTCGATGAGCCGGCTCACCTCGTCAGGGGTGAGGATCCAGTGGAAGCGCAGAGCGGTCACGGTCATGCCGCGGCGGGCGTACATCTGACCCATCCGTTCCATGAAGTCCTTGGTCAACGCGTAGGGGTCGACGTACTGCAGGGGACTGTCCTCGTCCACGGGGACGTAGGGATGCGTCAGCGGCTCCGGTGACCACGCCGTCCCGTGGATCGACCCGCTCGATGCCAGGACCGCCGTGCGGACCCCGGCGGTCCACCCTTCCTCCAACGCATTGAACGTGGACATCGTGTTGGCGTGCACCAGCTCCGCAGGCGCGACCCCTTCCGGGCTCGGGATCCCGGCGCAGTGGATGATCGCGTCGGCCGACTCCAGGGACCGGGCCACCGCGTGCCGGTCCAACAGATCCACCGAGCCGTCCGCGTCACCCGCGACATCGGCCTCGACGACGTCATGACCTGCGGCTGCCAGCTGCCGGCACACCTCGGCACCGAGCCTGCCACGCGCCCCGCTCACCCACACGCGCATGCGGGCAGGCTAAGCGCTCAGGCAAACAGGCAGGTGCTTGTCCACCGGGCTGCCGTGCAGGGCTGGGACTTTCCGCCCTGATGCGCACGGCACCGTCCACCACCGGAGCCGTCCAGTTGGCTCTCTCGCCAACTCGGCCGTCCTTGGCGCCCGTTGCGACGCCGGCAGCTTCCGACAGCGGCGGTGCCCCGGCGGGCACAGACAGCACGTGGCGCTTGGACGTGGCTCTCGCTTCGTCGAGCGGACGAGAATTCGGAGGAGATCTGCGCAGCGATGCGGAACACTCAGGCCGACCGATGAGTTCTGCCAGGCATGCCGGTCTTCACCGGTGCCCACACCCACTTTCGAACCGACGGCGCTCGGCCGCGGAACGACTGTGACCTGAACCACGACGAGGTGCTCCCATGTCAGCTGCGATCCAGGAAAGACCGGCCGTGCGGGCCGGCCGCACACCGACGGTGGTGCGGCTGCTCGTACTGGCCACGTTCGTGGTGATCCTCAACGAGACCATCATGATCAACGCCATTCCGCGGCTGATGGACTCCTTGCGCGTCACCGAGCAGGCGGCGCAGTGGGTATCCACCGCGTTCATGCTCACCATGGCCGCCGTGATTCCGATCACAGGCTGGTTCCTGCAGCGGGTCACCACTCGCCAGGCCTATGCGATAGCGATGGGCGTATTCCTCGCGGGTACCGCCCTGTCAGCCGTCGCGCCGTCCTTCGCAGTGCTGCTGCTGGGCCGGATCGTGCAGGCCGCGGGCACAGCCGTGATGTTGCCCCTGCTGATGACCACGTTGATGACCGTGGTGCCCGAGCATGACCGCGGCCGGGTGATGGGCAACGTCACCCTGGCGATCTCGGTGGCGCCCGCGCTCGGACCTGCCGTGTCCGGGCTGATCCTGCAACTCGGCTCCTGGCGACTGCTGTTCGTGGTCGTCCTGCCGATCGCGGCTCTGGTGACCTTCTTCGGGCTGCGCAAGCTGGACAACATAAGCGACCCGCAGACGAGCTCCATCGACTGGCCCAGCGTGGGCGTGGCGGCACTCGGCTTCGGGGGCCTGGTGTACGGCCTGAGCCTCTTCGGCGACAGCGACGGCCGGGTCGGGCTCGGCATCGGGATCGTCAGCGCCGGGGTCGCGACGATCGCCGTCTTCGTGATCCGCCAGCTCAAGCTGCAACGCACCGGTGCGCCTCTGATGGACCTGCGCATCCTCAGGCACCGCACCTACACCCTGTCCTTGATCCTGATGTCCGTCGGGTTCCTGGCGATGCTCGGATCGATGATTCTGCTGCCGCTGTACCTGCAGAACCTGCGCGGGCTCAGCCCGCTGGAGACCGGCATGCTGGTCATGCCGGGCGGGCTGGCCATGGGCCTGCTGGGACCGACCGTCGGAAAGCTCTTCGACCGTTTCGGCAGCCGGCCACTGGTGCTGCCCGGCTCGATCGCCACGCTGCTCGCCCTCGGCGGCCTCACCCAGGTCTCCATGACGATGCCGTACTGGCAGGTGCTGGGGTTGCACGCACTGCTGATGGTCAGCCTGGCGGCGACGTTCACCCCGGTCTTCACGCTGGGCCTGGGCGGGCTTCCCCCGCACCTGTACTCGCACGGCAGCTCCATGCTCGGGACGTTGCAGCAGGTCGCGGCAGCGTTCGGGACCGCGCTTGTGGTGACCGTGATGTCCGCGCGCGCCAGTCAACTGGTCGCCGACGGCGTCGCCGCCGTGCCCGCGCAGGTGGGCGGGATGAAGCTGGCCTTCGGCGTCGCGGCCGCTCTCGCCCTGGTGACGGTCGTCGTCGCGGCGAAGCTGCCGAACCGGGCCCCGGGCGCCGGCACCGAGGAGCACGGTACCGAGGACCAGGGAAGCGACGACGCGGTCCCGGTCCCGTCCGCCGATGAAGCCGCCGTGCAGCAGCAAGGTGCGACGGCTGTGAAGGCCGACGAGGGAGCCTGATGCGCCGGCGGCAGGTTCTGGGCGATGACTGAAGACTGGCGACAAGACCGGATCGGCAGCGCTCTTCGCGGCGAGAACCCCACGGTCCTGCGGCGCCTGACGGCAGGCTTCGCGGTGATCGGCGACGTCCAGTTCCTGCCGGGGTATTCGGTTCTCCTGGTGGACGACCCAGCTGTTCAACGGCTCTCGGACCTTCCGAGGCACAAGCGTCTGAGCTTCCTGTCCGAGATGGACAACCTCGGCGAAGCCGTCGAACGGGCCTGCCGGCGCGCGGATCCGGCGTTTCGGCGGGTCAACCTGGAGATCCTGGGCAACACCGACGGCTTCCTGCACGCACATGTCTGGCCACGATTCGACTGGGAACCGGCCGAGTTGGTGGGGGTGCCTGTCTGGCTCTACCCCGGAGACCGGTGGCGCGACGAGCGGTTCCGGCTCGGCCCTGAGCAGGACGGCCTGCGCGAAGCGATCGGCCAGGAGCTGGATGAGTTGTACGCCCGGTGAGCTGAGGGCAGGTGACGGCACCGGTCGGTTGACGGTGGACACCATCCGGCAGGCAACTTCCGTGAGTTGACGCTCTGCGCTGACGACGGACGAACGGATCACCTGCCGGCGCGAACGCCCGGGCCGCACCGTCCCCTTCGGCCCCAGGATTCCCGAACTCCGGGCCGAAACGGCGTCCTGTTGAAGCCGTTTCGGTGGCTCGGGCAGCCCTGTGGACGTCGATCCGCTCGGGAACCGCTTCGCCGTCCGGTGGGCTACGTCGTCGACGCGGAGGAGCTCAGCGGCTGCTCGGCCCAGATGGTCTTGCCCTCGTGTACGTACCGAGTGCCCCAGCGCTGCGCGAGTTGGGCCACGAGGAAGAGTCCACGGCCGCCCTCGTCCGTGCCGCGGGCCCGGCGCATGCGGGGGGAGGTGCTGCTGGTGTCGAAGACTTCGCAGATGAGGTCGCGGTCACGGATGAGGCGCAGGGTCATCGGCCCGTCGGCGTAGCGGTAGGCGTTGGTGACCAGCTCGCTCACGATGAGTTCGGTCGTGACGCTCATCTCCTCCAGCCCCCACTCGGTGAGTTGACGTGTCGCCGCGGTTCGCGCCTCCGCTGCGGCAGTGGGCTCCGCGGGCAGCTCCCAGGTGGCCACCTTCTCCGCAGTCAGGGCCCTGGTACGGGCGATGAGCAGCGCGACGTCGTCGGCGGGCCGTTCGGGCAGCAGCGCATCCTCCACCGCGGTGCACGTCTCCTCCAGCGTGCGGCCGGCTCCGGACAACGCTTCTCGCAGACGTGCCAACCCGTCGTCGAGGTCCCGCCGCCGGGCCTCGAGGAGGCCGTCGGTGTACAGGGCCAGCAGGCTGCCTTCGTCCAGCTCCAGCTCGGTGGTCTCGAACGGCAGCCCGCCCAGGCCGAGCGGCGGGCCCGCGGGCACCTCGGGGATGCTCACCTCTCCGTCCGGGGTGACGACGGCGGGCGGCAGATGCCCCGCACGTGCCAGGGTGCAGATCCGGGAGACCGGATCGTAGACGGCGTAGAGGCAGGTCGCGCCGATGAACTGCGGTGAATAGGCGTCGTTCTTCTCCTGCTCCGAGGCCAGGCGCCCGACGAGATCGTCCAGGTGGGCGAGCACCTCGTCCGGGGTGAGGTCCAGGTTGGCCAGCGTGTGCACGGCGGTGCGCAGCCGTCCCATGGTGGCCGCGGCGTGGGTGCCGTGTCCGACCACGTCACCGACCACGAGGGCGATGCGGAGCCCGGAGAGCGGGATGACGTCGAACCAGTCGCCGCCGACACCGGTGGTCGGGTCGGCCGGCCGGTAGCGGTGGGCGATCTCGGCCGCGGGGTGGCCGGGGACCTCGTGCGGCAGCAGGCTGTGCTGGAGGGTGAGTGCCGCCTGGTGCTGCTGGGTGTAGCGGCGCGCGTTGTCGATGCACAGCGCGGCGCGGGAGGCGATCTCCTCCGCGAGCGTGAGGTCGTCCTCCTCGAACGGCGCCGGCCGTCGCGACCGCCACAGGCCGAGGGTGCCCAGCACGATCCCGCGCGCCGCCAACGGCACCACCATCAACGAGTGGACGCCCAGCTCGAGCGCGCGCTCCCCCGGCTCCGGGGTGCCGGACGACCACGGACGGCGGCTGTCGAGTTGCGTTTCGAGGATCGGGCGTTGCTCGATCACACACCGGAAGTGCGGGGAATCCGGGGGGAAGGACGTCACGTCGCCGACCGGGACCATGACCTGCGACATCTCCGGCGGGACACAGTGGACGGCCATCCTGCGCGCCGGTCCGGACGCCCCCGGCATCGGCTCGTCACCGCGGATCACCGGCTGCAGCAGGTCCACGGAGGCACAGTCGGCCAGGTCGGGCACCACCGCCTCGGCCAGTTCGCGAGCGGTCTTCGCCACGTTCAGGGTGGTGCCGATGCGGCCACTGGCCTCGTTGAGCAGCGCCAGCCGGTGGCGGGCCCGGTAGCGGTCGGTCACGTCCTCGACCGTCTGCGCCACCCCGAAGACCCGCCCGGCGGGGTTCTGCATCCGGAAGGCGGAGACCGACACGATCATCTCCCGGGCAGGGTCCAGGGTGGTCCGGCAGAGCTGCTCGGCGAAGAGCGAGGACGTCCCCGACTCCAGTACCTCCCGTAGTTGCGCGTCGACCGCCTCAGCATCCGGCTGCAGCAGGAAGTCGCCCACCCGTCGGCCGCTGTGTTCCTCCGCCGAGAAGTCGCTGAACTTCGCGATCGCCCGGTTCACCCGCAGGATGCTCAGGTCCGGGGCGAACACCGCGAGTCCGATCGGGCACTTGCGGAACAGCCCGTACAGCAAAGACCGCTCCGTCTCCCAGCGGTCCACGTCTTCGGCCGGGGCGCCGACGAAGATCCACTCCCGGCTGGAATCGGGCCTGACGACAGCCCTGGCGCGGCAGCCCAGCTCCACGCGATGCCCATCGCGGTGCCGCACGGGCACGACGCCGAACCATCCCCGGCCATCCCGGCATGCCGCCACCGACTCCATGACCGCTTCGCGATCACCGGGGTCCACCAGGACGTCACAGGCCGGGCGGCCGAGCACCTCTTCGGGCGAATGGCCGAGCAGCTGCTCGGCAGGCTCACTCCAGCCCACGACCGTTCCGTGATCGTCGAGTACGAGCGAGGCCGCGGGACCCACCGCGAATGGGTCCTCCGGCCCCTCGCCGAACAACGACGCGTCCATCACCACCACCTCGTGCCTTCCCAGCGGGACCACGCGGGAGCACCGCTCGAGGGTGGCTCCTCACCGTGACCCGATGGCAGCACCTACGATGCTGAACCCAGTATCGGCCCCGGGCGCAATCCTCGCGTTCTCGCGATCGCACGCCGCGGGGTCACCCGGTTGCCGCGGATCGGCGACGGTACGCCCCCGCGGCGCTCATTCCGAGGCCCCCAGCGCTGCCCGGTACGAGGGCAGCCCGCGAGCCGGGCCTGAACGTCACGGCGCCGCGCCCCGCCCGCGTTCATGGATGAGGGACGGACCGCTGCCGCACCCTTGTCAGCGCCTACCTCCCGTTGAGACGTTGCGCGAACCCTGCGCGGAGAAGTCGCTCGTCCCGCGTACGAAGCGAGCGCCGCTCGTGATCCGGCAACAGACGCTTGGAGAAGCCATGCCCACCCTGACCCGCGGTGCCGCTCGGATCCACTACACCGATACCGGTGCCCCCCGGAGAAGCCCGACGCCCCGACGATCGTCTTCGGGCACGGTCTGCTGTTCAGCGGCTGGATGTTCGAGCCGCAGGTGCGGGCGCTGGCACACGAGTTCCGTTGTGTGACGCTCGACTGGCGGGGGCAGGGCGAGTCGAACGCACCGGCCGGAAAGTTCGACATGGACACCCTCAGCCTCGACGCCATCGCGCTCATCGAGCATCTGGACGTGGGGGCCGTGCACTTTGCCGGGCTCTCCATGGGGGGTTTCGTCGGCATGCGGATCGCCGCACGCCGCCCCGAACTGATCCGCTCGCTCACGCTCCTCGACACCAGTGCCGGTCCCGAGGACCCCGACAAGGTGTCCCGCTACCGCCTGCTCGCAAGCGTCTACCGGCTCATCGGCATCAAACCGGTCAAGAAGCAGGTGCTGCCGATCATGTTCGCGCCGAGCTCCCTGTCGGATCCCGCGTTCGCGGAGGTCATCGACGAATGGGTGGCGCGCCTTGCAAGGGTCAAGCGGTCGGGAATGACCAAGGCGATCCACGGTGTCACCGACCGGGAACCGATCGAGGGCGAGCTCGGCGCCGTCACCGCGCCGACGCTCGTCATAGTGGGCCAGGACGATGCGGCGACCCCCGTGCACAAGGCCGAACTCATCGCCGAACGGATCGCCGAGGCCCGCCTGGAGGTCGTCGAGGACTGCGGACATTCGAGCAGCGTGGAACAACCGGCTCGGATCAGCGAGTTGATCGCGGATTTCATCCGCGGTCACTGAGGGTTTCTCCGGGCGCGGGGCACTCCCCGGCGCCCGGCCCGCTCCTCAAGTGCAGGGGCCCCGTTCGCGGGCTGGGCCCACAGACTCGCGAGGGCTCTCGCACATCCGCTGGATGCGGCCGAGGCCGGCCAGCCTGCCCCGGGTCCTTGGTACCAAGCCGAGTTGAGCAACGTTGAGCAAGACGACGGATACGGGGCCGACTTGGGGGTATCGCTCGCCGTTGCAGGCGCGGCAGGCCAAGGGCCCACCCGGGCCTGCGCCTTGACCACTGTGCGCGTAACGGTCGGGCCCCCTCTCTCTCCCGGCCGGGACCCGCGCGACTCGCGCGTAGGCGTAGCGCCGCGGTGAACCCCCGTGTGTGGCGGTGGAAATCGCCCGTTCGGGGAGTATTGTCGCCGACCACATCGCGGCGGGAGGCCTCCCGCCGGCGCCGGTCCGGCCCGCCGACTGCACCGATCGGGGGCCCCAGGACGCACGCACCGCATCAGACGGAGGTCGTCGGTGCGACGACCGGCTCCGGAGGGCCACGCGACCACCGGCGAGAGTCCGGTCAGTGCGGTCGGGATGGCCGTCCCTGTCGCCCCGACCGGTCCATGAGGAGCGCTGACCCATGAATCCCCCTCCCCAGGAGAGCGCACAGCCCCAAGAGCACGCGCAGCCGCTGTGGTTGAACGACAACCTCGTGTATGTCCACGTCGGCGGCGAGCAGTCCGGCGGCGCGTACAGCCTGAGCGAGACCTTGGGTGCGCGCGGCAACATGCCTCCGCTGCACGTCCACCGGCGGAACGAGGAGACGTTCTACGTACTGGAGGGCGAGGTCCGGCTGTTCCTGGGCGATCGCGAGGTCGTGCTGACCGCCGGCCGGGCGGCGCTCGCTCCGCGCGGAGTACCGCACACCTACAGGGTCGAATCCGAACGAGCCCGCTGGCTCGTGATCAACTCGCCTGCAGGGTATGAGGAGTTCCTGCGCGCCACCGCCGAGCCCGCGCCCCGCGCCGAACTTCCGCCCGCAGGCCGGCGCAGCGACCCGGCCGCGCTCGCCGGTGCAGCGGCAGAGCAGGGCATCGACATCCTCGGCCCTCCCGGGACGCTTCCCACGCAGCTGTGAGCGTGACCAGCACCCGACGTCACCCCGTGAATCCCGGTGCCGACCCTGAGGCCGGTTCCACCCCGCGCTCGGCAAGCCTGCCGAGTGGCCGCCGGTCGCCGGATCGTGCCCGGAGGCAGCGGGTGAAGCGGGCGGTCGCGAGACATCTGGTGCACCCGCCACCGTTCTCACACAATGGGCACGCTCGGACAGACCGTCCGATAACGGGCTCAACACGCAAGCTGTGGCGGGCAGTTCAGCAATTCGGCCGCAGCGCAGCCAACCAGGAGGACTCGACGATGAGATCACGAAGATCCCGAAGACCCGACGCAGCCCCGCGTGCCGGGACGCGCCGCCGCCTTGCCGCAGGTGGCGCCTTACTCGCCGTACTGCTTCTCGGTTCACTGCCCGCGCAGGCCGCACACGCAACGCCGGGCGCGGACGCGTCCGTTGCGGCGAGCACTGACACGCAGCAGAACCGGCACGCCGCCAACCGGCAGGTGACCGTCCGAGGCGGAGACTCCCTCTACGCGGCAGGGCGCGTCTGCACCGTGAGCTTCAACGCCACCGACGGAACCAACGACTACGCCATCAGCCCGGGCCACTGCGTGGAAGGCGCGACCACTTGGTACGCCGACCCCGCCATGACCGTCGCCGTCGGCACGACGGCCGGCTCGTCCTTCCCCGTCAACGACTACGGGCTGATCCGCTACACCAACCCCGACGTCGCACGCCCGGGCGAGATCAATACCGGCAGCGGCGGGACGGTCGACATCACCCGCGCCGCCTCCCCCACCGTCGGCCAGTCGATGTGCCATGTGGGACGCGTCAGCGGCTTCCAGTGCGGCACCGTCCAGGCGGTCAACGTCTCGGTCAGCTACCCGGAAGGCACCGTCAACGGCCTCTTCCGGTCCACCGCCCACTCGGAGCCGGGCGACCAGGGCGGACCCGCCTTCTCCGGTGGCACCGCCCTCGGCTTCATCGTCGGGGCAAGCGCCGGTTCGACCTTCTACCAGCCCATCACCGAAGTCCTCAGCATGTACGGCCTGAGCCTCTCCTGATCCGCGCGCGTAGCCGCTCAACGGCCGCCGCCCGCTGTGCAGGCCGGCGGCGGCCGTCCGTCCATCCCGTCCACCCCCGTCCGTCCGGCGGACCGAGGGATCGGCGCACTGCCGAGGCGGGGCGCCGACAGGTGTGAATACTCGCTTGCACGGTGGCCCACGGCTCGGCATCGTCAACAAGGTGAGCGACGTACCCGAGCGGTGGAGCCAGGCGAACGTCTACCCGGACATGTGGGCGGACCCCGACGAGGATCCGCGCAACAAGGACGGGGCCAGCCCTGACGGCGAGTTGGCGACGCTGCAGGACTTCCTGAGCGGCTATCGGCTGACCCTGCGGATGAAGTGCGAGGGGTTGGATCCGCAGCAGCTGGCGCGCCGGTCCGTACCGCCGTCGACCATGTCCCTGCTGGGACTGGTCCGCCACCTTGCCGAGGTGGAGCGCGACTGGCGCAACTGGCTCCTGCCGGAGGACCCGGCACCGAAGCTGTACGGCGCGGGCGACGGCGACTTCGAGGGCGCCGTCGCGGAGCAGGCGGTCGTCGAGGGCGCGTTCGCCGACCTTGCTCGCGAACAGGCGGCGACCGATGCGGTGCTGGAAGAGCACTCGGATCTGGGCGCGCGGGTGGGTCAGGACGGCACCGCTGTCCGGGAGTTGTGGGTGCACCGGGTCGAGGAGTACGCCCGCCACTGCGGGCACGCCGATCTGCTGCGCGAATGCATCGACGGCCGGGTGGGGCAGTAACGCGGTAACCCCTCCGCGCCCGCCGGGCGCAGGGCCCGTGCGTCGTTCTCCGGTGGTCAACGAAGCGGCGCGGGGCGGGCGTTGGTGCCGGCAATGCCCGGCCCGGCATCACCCAGCGGTCAGAGGCTGGTGAGCAGTTCGTCGAGTGGGGCGGGTGTGCGGCCGGGTTCGAGGGCCTCGACGAGGACTCGGCCGTAGCGGATCTTGCGCCCCTTCTTCGTGCCGAGGAAGCGCCGCAGCTGCTGCTGCGAGGTACGGCCGCGCTGTGCGGGCTGGCGCAGGAAGGTCCGCAGTGCGCGCAGGTCGCCCTCCGCCCGGACGAGCTCCTCCACCCGTGCGGGGCCCAGCGCGCGGATGAGTTCGTCCTCCAGATCCGCCGCGCAGACGAAGAACCCTTGCTCTGCCGCGCCGGCCTGCGCCAAGCCGCGGGCGTAGTAACGGCGTTCCCCCTCGTCGCACAGTCCGGTGAGGCGGAGGCCCAGGCCGGACGGGCCGAGGATGCGGGTGAAGCGCCCGACGCTCATCGCCCCGCCCATCGCCAGGACGCAGACTCCTTCGGCGGCCAGGTTCCGGCCGCGGCTCGCGGCCAGCGCGCTGACCGCTGCGACATCGCTCGGCCCTTCGACCAGGACGACTGTCCGGACGGGCAGGCGCGCGGCCAGCTCTCGTGCGGGGTCGCCGGGACCGCCGGCCGCCCACGCGGTGACCGCCTCACGGAACGCCCCCATGTCAGACATGGGACGAGTCTGCGCCCTTTCCGGCCGCGGCGGTACGGAATTTTCTCCGGGGCGGGGTCCCGGCGGGGCGTGCCGTGCGCCCGTCAGGAGCGGTGGCCGACCGTCACGCGCCACCGTCTTCGCTCGTTACCACAGCACCGGACGTCCCCGCCCTACGCGCCGCCGCCCGCAAACTGGTGGTCGCCGTGGGGCGGGATTCCCGTAGCAGGAACCGCTGCACGGTCCAGCCTCCCGGCTGGCGGAACTGCTGGACCGGCAGCTCGCCGAATTCCCGGGCGGCCACGTCGGCTGCACCCAGTATCCGCAGGAGTTCGCCGAACAGCTGATCACCGTGCTCGACCAGGCCTGGTTCAGAGTTCCTTCGTCATGAACACCCTGCTCGTGCCGGGCGGCAGGCAGGGAATCGCGCCGAAGACGGACCAGCCGTTCTTCTGATAGAAGCCCGGTGCCTGAAAGCTCAGTGTGTAGAGGACGGCGTTGCGGCAGCCGCGCCGGCGTCCTTCTTCCTCGGCGGCTCTGAGGATCTCACTGCCCAGGCCGGAGCCCCGTGCCTCAGGCGGCAGGTGGAAGGAGTCGACGAAGAGGAGACCGAAGGATGTCCGGCCGACCAGGCCGCCGATCACCTTGTCCGTTGCGGGGTCCTTCACCAGCACGGCGAGCTCGCGCTGATCGTCGGCGCCCGTCTCCTGGGTGTTGAACTCGTCGAGCCCGTTGGAGATCGCGGCTGTCTCGTCCTCGCGTGGCCTGTCCGTCACGCACACGGTCGGTGTCAGCATTCCGTCCTTCCTGCTGCTCTCGCTGCCCGCGCGGGACGGGACAACGGCGGGACGAGCGGCGTTCAGCTGCATCAACTCAGCGCTCTCGCCCGCTGGTTCGCTTCATCTCCAGCTGGTCCGCGTCCTCGGTGCTCCGGGCCGGCGGTTGCTCTCCGCTTCGGCCGGCAGTTGCTGCTCGGCAGATCGGTCATGGCTGCGCTCCTTGTGGGGGTGGCAGGGTCGTCCGGCTGCAGGAGAACGGAGTCTCAACTGGTCAACTGCGGCAGGACCTTGGTCCGGTAGAAGTCGAAGAACCCCCGTATGTCGGGGCCGATCTGGCTGACGTTGACGGCGTCGAACCCGGCATCGGCGTAGGCCTTCAGGTTGCTGACGTGTTCATCGGGGTCGTCACCGCACGCCATGCCCGCGTCCAGCACGTGCTGCCGCGTCACCAGTTGACTCGCCTGCTCGAAGTGGGCGGGCGTGGGCAGCACCTGGTTCAGTTCGCCCGGCAGGAACATGTTCGGCCAGCGGTCACGGACGGTCTTCACCGCCGCCGCGCGGTCCGTGTCGTAGCAGACCTTCAGGCCGCCGAGAGCCGGCTTCTGCCCTCCGCCGCCGCGCCTGAACCGCGCGACGGACTCCTCGTCGGGGTCCATGGTGATGAACCCGTCGCCGATCCGGGCGGCCAACTCGACTGCGGCGGGACCGAAGCCACTGACGTCGATGGGCACGGGCTCGGACGGCACGTCGTAGAGCCGGGCGTTCTCGACGGTGTAGTGCCTGCCGCGGTGGCTGACCTGGTCGCCGCTCATCAGCTGCCTGATGACCCCGACGGCCTCCTCCAGCATCTCCAGGCGCACCGGCGCCTCGGGCCAGGCCTTCCCGAGGATGTGTTCGTTGAGCGCTTCGCCGCTGCCCACGCCGAGCCTGAACCGGTCCGCGCCGAGCATCACGGCACAGGTCGCCGCCGCGTGCGCGACGACGGCCGGATGGGTGCGCAGCGTCGGACACGTCACGGCGGTCTCCACCGGCAGCGAAGTGGCCTCCGCCAGCGCCCCGATCACGGACCAGACGAAGGGCGAATGACCCTGCGTGTTGTTCCAGGGGTGGTAGTGGTCCGAGATCCACAGCGACGTGAAGCCCGCCTGTTCGGCCATGCGGGCTTGCTCCACCAGCTCGCGGGGCCCGTGGTCCTCGCAGGCCAGGAAGTATCCGACGGTCATTGCCCGGTGAGTCATGCGGGACGGGTTACCAGCCGGCCGCTGAGATAACGGGTCCTCGTCGGAGACATCGGAACGGCTCCTGACCCGTATTCGGAACGGCTCCTCACCCGTATCAGGTTTCGCCCGGCGCTCCGTGGACACGCAGGGCCCGAGTGCTTCGGCCAGCAGGCATCTCACGGGAGACAACAACGCCCCCGCCGTGCGCGGTTCGGGGCGTCGGCTCGTGCAGTGCCGTTGCTCCCACCGGAATCTCCGTACCGAGACTGGCAGGAGCAGCGAGACGAGTGCCGCACCGCAGCAGGCCGTGCGAAGGCTTCGACGCCCCCGCGTCCCCGGACGACCCCGACCACGGCACACACGCACGGGCACGGACACGCACAGGCACCGCACAGGCACCCGCACCGGCGCGCGCACACGCTCCGTTCATGCCGCGGACGGCCCGACCCGGTCGGCCCCGTTGGCGCGTCGCCGCTCGGCGGCCGAAAGGCCACCCCAGACCCCGTCGTACTCACCGAATCCGAAGGTCTCGCACTGACTTCTCACAGGGCAGACGCGGCAGACCGCCTTGGCCTCCTCGATCTGCATCAGCGCGGGCCCCGATGAGCCGATGGGAAAGAACAGCTCAGGGTCTTCGTCCCGGCACGCGGCCCGGTACCGCCAGTCCATTGCGCACCCTCCAGAGCGCTTGTCGCGGGGGACCACCTGTCGCCGCCCACCGAGTCCCGGGGGCAACCGAGAGACAGGTGCCCGGTACCGCCTCGAAGCCGTTCCGACGTCCGAGGCTCACGTCCGTTTGACCCCGTACGCGGCGTTCAAACCGGAGGTCCCGCGTCGGCGAAGCATTCGAGCCGCTCTTCCGGGTCGTGAGGGCCGTGGAGCGCGGCGAGTTGGGGACGGACACCGAGCGGCAGGGAGCACTCCGGAAGGACCGGTCAGCAGCAGCCAGAAGGGAGTCGTGGAGCACGTGCAAGAAGCCAATGACCCGATGATGAGTCCCCCGGGCAACGCCCGCCGGGCCGTCGAATGGTTCCGCCGTGTCCGGCGGGCCGAGGGCTACGAACGTCACCTCGTGCTTCTCGTCGTGAAGAGCGCCTTTGCCGCGACGCTCGCGTGGGGCGTGGCCCATGAACTCATGGCAGCTCAGGCCCCGGCCTTCGCCCCGTTCTCCGCCGTGCTGATGATGCAGGTGACCGTCTACCAGTCGGTGGTGCAGTCGCTCCGGTACGTCGTCGCCGTGGCCGCAGGCGTGGTCCTGCAGGGTCTGCTGGCGTTCGCGCTGGGCCCGAACCTGCTGGCCTTCGCGGTCATGGCACTTGTCGCGCTGACGCTCTCCCGCTGGCCGAAGCTCGGCGCCCAGGGCACGCAGGTGAGCACCGCCGCGTTCTTCGCCTTCTCCCTCTACGTGATGGCCACGCAGACCGTGGCTCGCTTCGAGCAACTCGGGCAGATCCTTCTGCTCGTCCTGATCGGCTGCGGGTTGGGAATCGCCGTGAACATGCTCGTCTTCCCGCCGATGCGTTACCGCAGCGCCGAAAGGGGAATCCAGATCGTCTGCCGCTCGATGACGGATCTGTTCCGGGACGTCGTCTCGGGAGTGCGCGAGGGTGACCTGGAGGCCGAACGCACCAGCAACTGGCGCCATCGTGCGGGGGAGTTGGAGAAGACCGTTGCCCAGGCCCGTACGCACGTGGCCACCGCGTGGGAGAGCATCCACTACAACCCCCGGCGCAGCGCCCGCCACCACCGGCACACCGGATTCTCCACCTACGGCCCACTGGTTGAGGCGCTGGACCGCATCACCCGGCAACTGGTCTCGATGACCCGCTCGTTGGACCTCTGGTACGAGGAGACGTGGACGTCCCCCTACGCCGACTTCCTGCGCGAGTACGCCGACTTCCTCGGTGCCGTCAGCGACGTGACGGACGCCCTCTGCGATCTCGGCTCGGCCCCCCGGACCGAACAGCTGAAGGAGCTCCAGGACTTGGTCCGGCGCGCCGACGAGCGCCGCGTCCGGCTGGCCGACGGCGCCGACGAGCGGGGTTTGCCCAGCGGTGACCACTCCCGGCCGTACGGCGTCCTTCTCGTCGAAGCCACCCGCCTCACGGAGGAGTTCCGGTACGTCTGCGAGATCCTCGGCAAGGGCGACGACGGCAACCGGCCCGACTGACCTCGTCCGGCACCGAATTGGCACCCCCGCCCCGGAGCCCGACCGCAGGGATCCGCCCATCGAGGGCACTCCGTACTGCATTCGGAACGACATCCACGGACGCAGCGGGAAGGCCGACGGCTCAGCGCTCGTCCGGCTCCTCATCGGCACCAGGATCGAAGGCGTCCAGCAGACGAGCCGGAGCGGCCTGCCTCCAGGAATCGGCCAGGATGTCGCGCATCTCGTCACGGTCGTCCAGAGCGGCGATACGCACGCGCACCCACGGCGTACCCGCCTCGTGCGGCGGAACCCAGAACTTCTCCGGCTCGGCCGCGATCAGTTCGCCCCGCTCGTGCCTGGGACAACGCACGGCGAACGACGTCTCGTCGTCGGGGACCGTGATGAACATCTTGCCGGCGACGCGGAACGTGGGCATGCTCCACGCCTCCTTCTCCACTGTCTCCGGGAATGACAGCGCGATACGGCGGACGTCCTCTGAGTCGAGCATGGCACCAACCTATGGCGGCCCCGGGCCGCTGCTCCCTCACAGCGAGCTTCGCCGTGTCATCCGACGACGCCCTCCGGCATCACGCCGTGCCACGACTTCGGCGGTTGTTCATCCTGGCGCCCCCATCGCACACGCTCCCCCTGAAAGAATCTTCGGGCCCGCTCCCCACACCCCGCGAGGTCGCAGACTCATGCCAGGACTCGATCGACGCCGCTTCCTCAAGATCGCAGGCGCGACCGCGGGCTTCACCGCCCTGTCGAGCAGCATCGAGCGCGCCGCCGCGATTCCCGCGGCGCGCCGTTCGGGCACCATCCAGGACGTCGAGCACATCGTCGTCCTGATGCAGGAGAACCGGTCCTTCGACCACTACTTCGGCTCCCTCAGGGGAGTACGCGGGTTCGGCGACCCCCGCCCGGCGTCACCTGGCGGAAGCAAGACGGTCTGGCACCAGTCGGACGGCACCAAGGACGTGCTGCCCTACCACCCGGACGCCGAGAACCTCGGCATGCAGTTCATCGAGGGCCTCAACCACGACTGGCCGGGCGGCCAACAGGCCTGGCACGAGGGCAAGTACGACCAGTGGATCCCCGCGAAGGGCACCGGGACGATGGCGTATCTGACGCGCCAGGACATCCCGTTCCACTACGCGCTCGCCGACAACTTCACCGTCTGCGACGCCTACCACTGCTCGATGATCGGAGCCACCGACCCGAACCGCTTCTACATGTGGACGGGTTACACGGGTAACGACGGCAAGGGCGGCGGTCCCGTCCTCGGCAACGAGGAGGCCGGGTACGGCTGGACGACGTATCCCGAGCGCCTGGAGAAGGCCGGGATCTCGTGGAAGATCTACCAGGACATCGGCGACGGTCTGGACGAAGAGGGCTCCTGGGGCTGGATCGAGGACGCCTACCGGGGCAACTACGGGGACAACTCGCTGCTCTGGTTCAACAGTTACCGCAGCGCCGAGCCCGGCAGCCCCCTCTACGACAAGGCCCGCACGGGCACCGACGCCAAGAAGGGCGACGGCTACTTCGACGTCCTCAAGTCCGACGTGCGGACCGGCAGACTTCCGCGGATCTCCTGGATAGCCGCCCCCGAGGCCTTCTCGGAGCACCCCAACTTCCCCGCGAACTACGGCGCCTGGTACATCTCCCAGGTCCTCGACGCCCTCACCTCCGACCCGGACGTGTGGAGCCGCACGGCGCTCTTCATCACCTACGACGAGAACGACGGCTACTTCGACCATGTCGTCCCACCGTTCCCTCCGGCCTCCGCCGCCCAGGGAGCCAGCACCGTCGACACCGCGCCCGACCGCTACACAGGTGGCGTCAGCGGCTATGCACCCGGCCCGTACGGACTCGGCCAGCGCGTCCCCATGCTCGTCATCTCCCCCTGGAGCACGGGCGGTTACGTCTGCTCGGAGGTCCTCGACCACACCTCCATCCTCCGCTTCATGGAGCGCCGCTTCGGCGTGCGGGAGCCGAACATCTCGCCCTGGCGGCGCGCGATCTGCGGCGATCTGACGTCGGCGTTCGACTTCGCCCTCAAGGACACCGACCCCGCCTCGCTCCCGGACACCGACGCATACGAGCCCCCCGACAAGGAGCGGCACGAGAGCTACATACCGAAGCCGCCCGCCAACCCCTCCCTCCCCAAGCAGGAGGCGGGTTCGCGGCCCACGCGCCCGCTGCCGTACGCGCCGCGCGTCGACGGGGCGGCAGGGTCCGGGGAGGGCACGTTCACGCTCACCTTCAGCGGCGGCGAGGCGGCGGGTGCCTGCTTCCTGGTCACGTCGGCGAACCGTACGGACGGCCCTTGGACGTACACCGCGGAGGCCGGCAAGGAGCTCGCCGACACCTGGAACACGGTCCACTCGGGGGGCACTTACGACCTCTCGGTCCACGGGCCGAACGGATTTCTCCGCGTCTTCAAGGGGCCCGGCGCCACCCGGGGGCCCGAAGTGACCGGCCGCCATCTCCCGGCGAGCGGTGACGTCGAGCTGACCATGACGAACCGGGGTGACGCCGACTGCCACCTCACGCTGACGAACGCGTACACCGGATCGAAGGAGACGTTCACCGTGCGCGCCGGCGGCCGCAAGGTGCACCGGGTGAACCTGCGGGCGAGCAAGCGCTGGTACGACCTGTCCGTGTCCTCCGAGACGGACGATTCGTGGCGGCGCCGTCTCGCGGGACATGTGGAGACGGGCGCCCCGGGCGTCAGCGACCCGGCGACGATGACGAGCTGAGCCGGCCGGGACCTGGTACCGGTTCCCCGGGCATCCGACGCCTCCACGGCCGTTCACCGAACGGCAGAATGCCGACATCGCTTCTCTTGCGACGCTGCTCCCCGGCCCTGCGGGAAGAGACAGTCCGCACAGGATGCACACTGTGCGCATTTGCGCTCACATCATGCGACATGGCATCCGAATCAATTGATTGTCCCTGGACAGCGAGGGGAAATCCGAAGTGTGGCCCGGGCACTTCTCCCGCGATTCGGATTGAGCCACGGATCAGAATGCGCCACATCGTGCCGCACATGGCTTGTGCTTTCGCATCGTCCTGCAGAGTCTGCTGTTTCTGGACAATGACGCAACGATCCGGAAATCGCGAACAAAGCTTGTCCGGGGCCCACGCGTCGCGCATGTTTCCTGTTGCTCGGCAAGCCTGCCCGAAGAAGCGAACTCGCCCGCACAGCAGGGGAGTTGGCGCCGTGACGTTTGTCACGGAGCGAGGCATCGACAAGCCCACCGCCCATGTGGTCGAAGTCGAGCCAAACGGGCATTCCACGAACCATTCTGCCCGCATTGGTTCACGGACGTGCGATACGTTCCCGCGTCCGTATTGCGAACCGGGCAATCCCTGTTCGGTCGAGGGGTAGCCATTCCCTGCCGCCCTGCATCAGATTGTGACTGCGGAAGTATTAGCGTCTCCCCGCGCCATTCGCATGTGCGACAACCTCTGGCCGGACAAAGGAGGGCGCCGACCCATGAACCGCAGGATTCTTACGTCACCCGCCCTGGCCGGGCTGCTTGTCTCCGCCCTCGTTGCCTGCAGCGCCGCGGTGGACGGAAAAGAGGACCAGGGAAAGACCATCGTGGTGGGTACGACGGCGAGGGTCGCGGTCACCAAGGACGCTCCCGCGCCCTTCGACCCGGCCGCCTCCTACGACATCAGCTCCTGGAACATCATGCGCAACACCTTCCAGACGCTGCTGCGGCCGCCCCGCTCGGGCACGGAACCGGTGACGGACGCGGCACAGAAGTGCGGCTTCACCGACAAACGCAACGACCGGTACAGCTGCACTCTGCGGGACGGGCTCACCTTCTCCAACGGCAACGAACTCAAGGCCAGGGACGTCGAGTTCTCCATCAAGCGCCTGCTCCGCATCAACTACAAGGCCGGCCCGGCCTCGCTGCTGAGCAACGTCGGCAAGGTCGAGGCTCAAGGCGGCAACAAGGTCGTCTTCCAGCTGAAGAAGCCCGACGCCACCTTCCCGTACAAGCTCGCCACGCCTGCCGCCGCGATCGTCGACAGCCGGACGTATCCCGCCGACCGCCTCGTCAAGGGCTTCAAGGGAACCGGCTCGGGTCCGTACGCCATCGACGACTTCGACCCCAAGGCCCGCAAGCTGCTCCTCAGCGGGAACGAGGACTACCAGGGCGGTTCCGCGGCCAAGAGCGACAAGGTCGAGCTGCGCTTCTTCACCACCGCGGCCTCCCTGCAGAAGGCGATGGACTCCGGCGACATCGACGTGATGAACCGCGGTATCACCTCGCGGTACGTGCAGCGGCTGGAGGCGGACCGGGACGATCACATCAGGCTCGTCGAGCAGCCGGGACAGGGCGTGCGCTACCTCGTCTTCGACACGGAGGACAAGACGGTGGGACGGCGTGCGGTGCGGCAGGCCTTCGCCCAGGTCGTCGACCGCAAGCAGCTGGTCGGTGACGTGTACTCGCGTACCGCCGAGCCGCTGTACTCCATCGTCCCCGGCGGCCTGCTGGGGCACACGAACTCCTTCTTCAACGAGTACGGCGAGCCCAACGTGAAGGCCGCGAAGCGCACCCTGCGCAAGTCCAAGGTGAAGACGCCGGTGAAGATCTCGCTTCACTACCCTCGAACCGGCCGGGGCAGCTCGTCCGCCAACGAGTTCGCGGTGCTCGAGAAGCAGCTGAACGAGAGCGGAATCTTCGACGCGACGGTCAGGCCCGAGGCCCCGAATTCCTACAGCTCCGCAGCGTTCGAGGGGAAGTACCAGGTCTACGGCTTCGGCTGGCTCCCGGACTTCCCGGACGCGGACAACTTCATCGCACCCTTCCTCCAGAAGAACAACGTCCTCAACTCGCCTTACTCCAACAAGGAGATCAGGGACGAGCTGATACCGCGGACCCGGCGCGAGCCCAACCGCGCGGACGCCACGAAGAGCTTCGCGCGCGCCCAGAACATCGTCGCCGGCGACGTCCCCGTGCTGCCGCTGTGGCAGGGCAAGCAGTACGTCGCGGCCCACGACGACATCACGGGCGTGGAGTGGGCGCTCAACTCCTCGGCGCTGCTTCAGCTTTGGGAGCTCGACCGCGGGGTGAGCAGCTGAGGCGTGCGGCGCACCCGGACCGCGGCGCCGGCCGGGACGGTTCGAGTGCCCCGGGGCCGGCACGGGACGAAACTCCCTGTCGGCCCCGGGGCTTTGTTGCGCCGGCTGTTCCCGGTGTTTTCCGAGCGTCGCGTGACCGTCACATGCCGCATCCTCCCCACGGACCGGCCTGTGCAATTCAGGACCAACACCCCTAACCTGGACACAGGAACGCAATGAACGGATGTGGCGCACGGGGCCACCGATCCGGGCGCCGCGTTCGCACCTCGCGACGGTTCAGGAGTGAGGACCATGACGACCCAGACATCGAATGCGACGTACTACGTCGTACGGACAGGCGACACGCTCAGCGAGATCGCCGAGATGTACGGGACGACCGTCGAGCAGCTCGCCAAGTGGAACGACATCCCAGACGTCGACGTGATCAAGGCCGGACAGAAACTGATCGTGAGGAAGTCGGCCTCGCCTCACGAGACCCACTACACGGTCAAGCGTGGTGACACGCTCAGCGAGATCGCCGAGATGTACGAGACGACCGTCGACCAACTCGCCAAGTGGAACAACATCCCAGACGTCGACGTGATCAAGGCCGGACAGAAACTGATCGTGGCGAAGTCGGAGCACTCCGCTGCGGCAGCCTGACGGTCCACCCGGGCCGCCGAAGCCGGTCCGAGCAGGCGGGTGGGGACGGAACACAGGTCACGCCGAAGGCCGAGGCAGTGACCCGGGTCTTCGGCGTGGCCGGAGAATGCTCGGGCTCGTCAGGCCCCATGGCCGGGACCGTCGTGGCGGGCGCCCGCCGCTACCCGGCCCGCCCCGCCGGAGTTGCGCTCAGGACTGCGGCCGGCCGATGTTGACCATCCAGGGGATGCCGAAGCGGTCCGTGCACATGCCGAACACGTCGCCCCACATCTGCTTCTCCAAGGGCACTGCCACGTCGCCGCCGACGGACAACTTGTCCCAGTAACCGCGCAGTTCGCTCTCGTCGTCGCCGCTGAGGCTCACCGAGAAGTTGTTGCCCGGTGTGTGCTCCATTCCCGGAGGAGAGTCGGCGCACATCAGCGTGAAGCCGCTCGGCGTCTCCAGCATGCCGTGCATGATCTTGTCGGCCTCCGGCGTACCGGCCTGGCCGAACTCCGCGTAGGTGTTCAGTGCCAGCGTGCCGCCGAAGACCTCCTTGTAGAACTCCATCGCCTGCCGGGCGTCGCCGCCGAAGCTGAGATACGGATTGAGGCGCGTGGCCATGAGAACCTCCTGAATTCGAGCAAATCGGTCGGATTCAGCACACTAGCCGGAACTGATGACAAACGGCACCCCCCCTCTCCGCTTGGAGCCGGACCTCGGCGCGACGTACCGTCGGGGCCCCTCGGGCCGCTGCCCAACTGGCTTGCAGCCACGGAAGGTTGACAGCAGAGGCGTCTCCCACCACCCTTTCACTACTTGATTAGTGAAAGGGTGGTGGAGGTGCGTGCTCACGTTCCGGATCGACCGGCGCAGCGGAGTGGCCACGTACCTCCAGATCGTCCAGCAGACCAGGCAGGCACTCCGGCTCGGTCTGTTGGAGCCGGGCGACCGGCTGCCCACCGCCCGCGAGGTCGTCGAGGCGACCGCCGTCAATCCGAACACCGTGCTCAAGGCGTACCGCGAGCTGGAACGCGAGGGGCTCGTGGAGGCGCGCCGCGGCCTCGGCACGTTCGTACGGAGATCACTGGACGGCGCGTCCGCCGGCTCACCTCTCGGCACGGAGCTGGCCGACTGGCTGAAACGCGCACGCGAGGCGGGACTTGACCGCGACGTCGTCACGGCGTTGTTCAATTCCGCACTGGACCAGGAGTTTCCCGAGGGGGATCGATGACTGAGGCCGAGGACGCCGAGGAGAACGGGAACAGCGAGGCCGGGCAGAGCGCCGGACGGACCGCCGGACAGGCCATCGGGGAAGCCGGGAGCGGCGAGGGGACAACCGCCGCGCTCGAAGCGTTCGGCCTCGGCATGGGCTATGCGCGCAGCCGCCGGCACGTGCTGCGGGACTGCACCTTCCGGTTGCCCGCGGGGCGCATCTGCGGGCTCGTCGGGCCCAACGGCGCGGGCAAGTCCACCCTGCTGGCGATAGCGGCCGGGCTGATGCGGCCGACCGAGGGGACCGTACGGCTGCTGGGCACGACCCCGGCAGCGGCACGTGAGCGCATCGCGTACGTCGCCCAGCACAAGCCGCTCTACCCGCAGTTGACCGTCGAGGCGACGCTGCGGCTCGGCGCCGAACTCAACCCCGGCCGCTGGGACCAGGACGCCGCCGAGCGCATCGCGTACGGCGGGGAGGGGATCACTCCCCGGGCGAAGATCCGGACACTCTCGGGCGGCCTGCGCACGCGCGTCTCGCTCGCCCTCGCGTTCGGCAAGAGTCCCGAACTGCTCCTGCTGGACGAGCCGATGGCCGACATCGACCCGCTCGCACGGCACGAACTGACCGGCGCCCTGATGGCCGACGCGGCCGAGCGCGGCACCACCATCGTGATGTCCTCGCACGTCGTCGCCGAGCTGGAGGGCGCCTGCGACTACCTGCTGCTGCTCGGCTCCGGCCGTATACGGCTGGGCGGCGACTACGACGGCATCCTCGACGCGCACCGGGTGCTGACGGGGCTGAGCGAGGACTTCGGCCCGCACGAGGTCGTCGAGGAGTACGAGGCGGGCCGCGGCCGTACGGTGCTGGTCCGTACGGCACCGGTCGGCACGGCACCGGTCCGTACGGCACCGGTCCGTACGGACGGCGAACTTGCCGCCGCGGCCGATGCGTTTGCCGATGAGCCGCGCGATGCTCCCGCCCCGGAGCCCGAGCCCGGCGCCGAGCCGGACACCGAGTCCGGCGCCGGGTCCGACTCCGACTCCGTCGCCGAGCGCGACGCGGGGTCCGGCGCCGGCTCCGATTTCGAGCCCGATTTCGAGCCCCGCGCCGAGTCCGGTTCAGAGTCCGGCTCCCGGCCGCGCGACTCGGAGGGGCTGGCCGGCTGGGCCGTGGAGGAGCCCACGCTGGAGGAGTTGCTCCTCGCCTATCTCCGCAACCCGGACGTGCCGGACCTGCTGCTCGCCGACGCGGTGCCTGCCGGTGCCGTGCCCGAAGCCCGTCAGGAGGCCGTCGCATGAGCGCGCCGAACGTCACGCTGATCGAGGCATCACCGGAGCCGGTCGTTCGTCTCAGGCCCCGCGGCGCGGTCTGGGCGGTGCTGCGCGTGCACCGCGCCGCGCTGTGGATGTGGACCGGGTTCGTAGTTCTCGGCGTCGCGGGGCTCACCTGGCTCCACTTCGCAGGCATGGAGGTCCACGAAGCACGGAAGGCCTGCGCGGGGCCGGTACCCCAGGGCATGTGCTCCGAGGCGTCCGCCGTACTCCCTGGCTGGGACTACACGAGTCTCATAGACCTGGCGGCGTTCCTGATCGCGGGCGTGCCGTTCGCCGTCGCCGCTTACGCCGGCGGTGTGCTCATCGGACGCGACGTGGAGACGGGCACCGTCGACCTCGTCTGGACGCAGTCGATCAGCCCGCTCCGCTGGCTCGCCGTCAAACTCGGCGTCGCGGCACTGCTGATCGCGATCGGTACGGCAGCGACGGCAGTCGCCTTCCGCCTGATGTGGCTCTCGGGCGAGAAGAGTCTGCTCGACCCCTGGTACGCGTCCGACGTCTTCAACGCCATGGGGCCGACCGTCCTCGCCTACTCGATGTTCGGACTGGCCGTCGGCGCGCTGGTCGCGCTGCTGACGGGCCGGGCGCTGCCGGCTCTGGGCGCGGCCTTCGGCGTGACCCTGCTCGTGCGGCTGCTCGGCGACGTCTTCCGCTCCGAGCTGTGGCCGAAGGTCCGCTGGGACTGGAAGGGCCGAATGCCCGACGACGCGCAGGAGTTCCTGTACGAGGTGCCGGGCTCGCCGGGCCGGTTCCCGAACGTCCCGTCGCGGTATGCCTCCGGCGCCACGCGCGAGATCATGCAGATCCATCCCGCCTCGCACTTCTGGCCCATCCAGTACGTCGAGGCAGGTCTCGTTCTCGGCATGGCGGCACTCGCGGCCGCCGTCGCGTTCTGGGTGCTGCGGGGCCGCCTGCCGTGAGGGCGATCGCCCACCCGGACTCGGCGCCGCCGCTGCCCGTGAACGGCCCACATGGCCGCACCACTTCATGTGACGGCGTGACGGAGCCCGACGAGGAGCAGGCCGCGGTGGCGGACCGGGGTGGCGAACCGCCGTGGCGGACCGGGGTGCGGTCAGGACCGGCCCCGGTTCTCCTTGCGGCGGACGAACTTCAGCCCGGACCAGTCCTCGCCGAGGGCGGCCACCTTCACGTCGACGATGCCGAGCGGCAGGAAGAGGTCCCGCAGGGCGTTCTCGGTGATGTCGCTGTCGTGGCCCGCCGCACGCCGCGGCCAGGCGATCCACAGCATCGCGCGGTCGGCAAGGTCCCGGACCAGACCGGAGGACTCGGCAGTCGCGTCGGCGAACGCACGGTAGAAGGCGACGGCGACATCGGCACCCTCCGGGCCGCCGTCGGCGACCGTGCAGCCGTCGGGCAGGCCGGGGATCTCCCAGGCGCGCGGTCCGTGGAGGAGGCGGACCTCGTGCCCGTCCTTGATTCCGATCTTCCTCGCGAGAGGCGTGCCGGAGTATCCGCCGCCCGCCGTGGAGGCGGCGCTCATGCCTGGATGAGGGTGAGGACGTTGCCCGCGGGGTCCTGGACCTGGGCCTTGGTCACCCAGCCGTTGTCGGTCGGCGGCATGACGACGGTGCCGCCCAGTTCGCCGGCGTGACCGATCGCCTGCTCGAGGTCGGGGACCGCCACGCCCAGGACGACACCCGGGTGTTCGGCGCCGACGATCGCTCCGCCCAGGCCGGACGGAGTCTCCACCAGCGCGTAGCCCGGACCCTTGGGGTCCACCTGCCAGCCGAGCAGGCCGCCGTAGAAGCGGTGCAGGTCCTCGTCGTCGGAGCCGCTGATGTCGAAGTGCACCACCGCGTTGGCGGGGCGGCCACTCTGCTCACTCATCTTCAAGCCTCTCTCCTGGGGCGTGCCGGTTCTCCTCGTCATGAGTGGCGGCCGGAAAGGTCTCGCCGATCAACTCCGTGAGCCGGCACAGCCGTTCGGGACAGGCCCGGTAGAGCCGATACGTGCCGTCGGCCCGCATCGTGACCAGACCCGTCTTGCGCAGCACCTTCAGATGCTCCGAAACGCTCGCCGGAGCCAGGCCGAGCCGTTCGGTCAGCTCTCCCGCGCCGCGCTCACGCCTCCACACCTCGAAGAGGATCCGACGTCGGTGTCTGCTGGCCACGGCGCGCAGGAGTTCATCGAGATCATCCGGTTCCACCACGGTGCACAGTCTATTTCGGGAGAACCCGAAATTACGATGGGGGCGACGACGGCTGTCCCGCTACCGTTTGCGTCACCCGCGACGGCACGTACGGGCCGCGGGCAATGCGGGGTCCCGGCCGCGAGGCCGCGCCAGGCCGGGACGGTCCGTGAAGCACGGAAAGGGTGATCGCGTGATCGAGTTCCGTTGCGCCGGCCCGGACGACGGGGACGTGCTCGGCGAGATCCATGCCGCCGCCTGGGAGAGGGCCTACGCCCCCTTCTTCGAGCCGGAGTTCGCGGCGCGCGCCGTTCGGAGCAGACGTACGCGATGGCACGAGCGGGTCGCACAGGGGACCGGAACGATCCTTCTCGCCGCACTCGACGGACGCCCCCTGGCCCTGTCCGTCTTCCTTCCGTCGCCGGCCCGGCCGGGCTTCGCGGAGATCGGCAGCTTCTACAACCACCCCGACGGCTGGGGCTGCGGCGTCGCAGGTGCACTGATGACAGAGACGCTGCGCTGCATTCAGGACGAAGGATTCGACCGTGCACACCTGTGGACGCTGCGCGACACCGCGCAGTCGCGACGCTTCTACGCCAAGTGCGGCTTCGCCGAAACGGGCGCCGCGCGAACCTTCGACTTCGGCGACGGCAACCCTCTCGGTCAGGTCGAGTACGCGCGGCCCTGCTGACGAGGGCAAGCACGTTGCCGGCCACACTCGGACCCCCCGCCGGGACCCCTCACCGGGACGCGGCCCGCTGACGGCCCGGATCGAGCGCTCCGCGCGGCTTGCATCCCCGGGTGCAGACGGACGTACGGTCCCCGGCACCGAACGTCCGTGATGGACCGGGGCTTCGGAGGGTCCCGGTCAGGTGTTCCAGGTGTCTCGGACCGGTCAGTTGGTGTCCTGCTTGAGAGCCGTGTCGACGGCGAGCGCGGTCGCGACGATGAGGCTGCGCAGAGGCTCCTCGGACTGACGGTGGACCTCCAGGACGTAGTTGTCCGCGGTGGTGAACGCCGCCTTGGCCAGTCCGGCCCACTTCTTGGTGATGCGGGCGACCTCGGTGCCGCTCCTGTCCGTGATGGAGAAGTTCCAGGCGCGCCAGTTCTCGGCCTTCAGGGTGCCGATCTGCCGGCCCCCCGCCTCCATCGAGAAGTTGATCTTCCCGAAGACGTTCTGCTGCACGATCTCGCCGACCTGAGCTCCGTCGGGACGCTCGACGATCATGCGGGACTTCACGATCTTCCTCGGCCGGGTGAGGACGAGCTGCAGGGCTCCGTGGGCGTCCCGTACCTCGAGGCGGTGCGTGAGGAACTGGTCGGCGTCGGTGAGGAACCGGACCACCTTCTTCGCCTTGCTCTGGCCCGCCTGCACGACGGATCCCAGAACCCGGCCCTCCCCGTCGAACACCCGGTATTCATTGGTGAGCTCGACCAGCTTGCCCTTCTGGTTCACCACGACGACCGGTGAGTCGAAGAGAGTGTGGCCGCTCGGCGCTGCGTGCTGCGATGTCATGCCCAGGAACCTAGGCCCGGTTGTGCCCTGGAGCCCTGAGTAAGGGCTACTTGTGACGGGGGGCACATCGAGAGGGCACAGCCGGATCGAAGAGTCGTGCTTGCGGCAGCCGGTCGATCAGCGCCCGTTCCCGGCGGCGGGTGCGCAGTAGCCTCGGGTTATGCCCGGGACATCAGTGGCCCGCTTCTACGACGAACTGGCCGACGACTACCACCTGATCTACGCCGACTGGGAAGCGAGCATGCGCCGCCAGGGGCGCGCGCTGGACGCGCTGATCGGCCACGAGCACGCGACGGTCCTGGACTGCTCCTGCGGCATCGGCACGCAGGCCATCGGCCTGGCGCTGCATGGCCACAGCGTCACGGGGACGGATCTCAGTGTGCGTGCCGTCGCCCGCGCGTCACACGAGGCCGGTCGCCGTGGCCTGGCACTCAGCACTGCCGCCGCCGACATGCGGCAACTCCCCTTCGGCGACGGCCGGTTCGACGCCGTCGTCTGCGCCGACAACTCGCTGCCCCACCTGCTGACGGAGCAGGACGTGCACACCGCGCTGGCCGGGATGCGCCGTGTGCTGCGTCCGCGGGGGCGCCTGCTGATCAGCACCCGGCCGTACGACGAACTGCTGCGCGAGCGCCCCTCCTCGGCGCCCCCGTCGGTCCACAGGATCGCCGACGGGGAAAGGACCATCACCTTCCAGCTCTGGCACTGGCACGACGACGGCGAGCACTACGACCTGGAGCTCTTCCAGCTCCTCCCGGAAGGCGGGAGTTGGCGCGTCGAGGCCCACCGGACCACCTACTGGGCGCTCGGCCGGGACCGGCTGGCCGGCCTCGCCGCCCTCTCGGGTTTCGTGGACGTCGAGTGGCGCATGCCGCAGGAGACGGGCTTCTTCCAGCCGCTGCTGGTGGCGCGCGCGTCCGACGACTAGCCGATCGCCGCCGGAGGAGAGGCCCGGCGCGACCAGGGCCTGTCCGGTGAGTCGCGTGACCATTGAGTGTGCTGATCCTTCCGGCCGACATGGGGCGGGGTGACTCGACGAACGAGGAGCCGCTTCACCTCAGCAGGCGCAGCAGGGCGTGGGCGGTCTCTTCAGGCGCATCTTCGGCGGGGAAGTGCCCCGCCGCGGACAGCGTTTCCAGGCGGGCTCCCGGGATGGCGCGGGCGAGGCGCCGGGCGGTCGCGGTGCTGAGCCACTCGTCGCGCTCGCCCCACAGGACCAGCGTGGGGACGGCGATCTCGGCCAGCTGGGCGACGACCTCTCTGGTGTCCTCGAAGCTCACGCTCTCCACTTGATCGAGCCAGCGGTGCTGCCCGGCCGTCCCCGCCCAGGGCCGCAGATACGCGGCGACGACTTCGGGTGGCATGGGGTGGTGGGTGGCGGACTGGAAGCGTGTGGTGACCAGGTCGGTGAAGGCGTCGTGCGGCATGGTGCGGTAGGCCTCCGCGTGGCGCTGCTGGTGCTCCGTGAACGGGGTGTTCCACGGTCCCAGTACGGCGGCGTCCAGCAGCGCGAGGCGGCGTGCGGGCGTCCGGTGCAGCAGGTGGGCGCGGAGCACGATGCCGCCACCGATGTCGTGGCCGACCAGTGCGGGGTCCGTCAGCCCCCAGTGGGCGAGGAGTTGGGTGAGGGTCGCCGCCTGTCGGGCGATGGAGGGGCAGACGCCGGAGTCGGGGCGTGAGTCGCCGAAGCCGAGCAGGTCCCAGACGTGCACCGTGCAGTGTTCGGCGAGCAGTGGAATGACCTTGCGCCACAGGTAGGACCACGCGGGCGTGCCGTGGACAAGGACGACGGGCGGGCCGTGGCCGAAGACGCCCGTGGCGACCTCTCCGCCCTCGACCCGTATCCGGTCGGGAAGTTGCCACCCGCCGTACGCATCGCTCCGGACGTGGTCAGGTGCGTGTGGACTGTCGTGCTGAGCGTGCGCGGGCATGCGGCCTCGCCTCCGAACTAAGAGGTAAAGTCTTCTTTCTCCGCTTACATCGGCTACGGTAACCGTTGCGGCAGCGGGAGGTAAGGCGTGCAGATCTATTTTTCCGATTACACGGTGGGTGCGGGTGTGGCCACTGCCATGGCGAACAGCTCACCCGCGATCCGCCTGCGGACCAGCGAGACGCTGGGTGACCCCGCCGCGCTGGCGCGCTTCCTCGCCGAGCACGCTGTCGAGTCCGCGGACACCCGCCGGATCACCCGACGCGATCTCGCCCAGGTGCACGCGCTGCGCGAGGAGGTGCGCGCGGCCCTGGCGGCACCCACCGAGCGGGAGGCGGTCGAGCGGGCCAACACGCTGGTCCAACGCGCCGGCCGGGGACCCCTCTTGGTGCCGGATGCGGACGGTTGGCGCTGGGTTGTCGGCACCGCACCCGAGGCGAGCGTCGCCGACGAACTGGCGGTCCTTACGGGCGCCGGGCTGCTCGGCTCGCTCCACGCCCTGGGCCACGACCGGTTCCGGGACTGCGCGGCGCCCGAGTGCGCGGGGGTGTTCGTGGATACCAGCCGCGCCGGACGCCGCCGTTACTGCAGCCCCCAGATCTGCGGCAACCGCCACAACGTCGCCCAGCACCGGGCACGCCGGAAACGCAACTCACCGGACGGGCCCTAGGTGTATTGACCTGATGCGTTGTTCACGCGGCTGATGGGTGGCTTGCCTCCGAGAGCGGTGTGGCAGCGGTGGTAGTTGTAGCTATGGAGGAAGTCTGTCAGGGCTGCGGTGCGTTGGGCGTTGCTGGTGTAGGGCCGCAGGTAGGCCCATTCGTCGAGCAGGGTGCGGTTGAAGCGCTCTACTTTCCCGTTGGTCTGCGGCCGGTAGGGGCGGGTGCGTTTGCCGGTGGCGCCCAGATGGCTGAGGGCTTGCTTCCAGGCGGTGCTGTGGCGGTAGGCGAAGGCGTTGTCGGTGATGACGCGTTCGATGCGGTCGATGCCCAGGCGGGCGAAGTGGACTGCTGCTCGGCGCAGGAAGTCGGCGCAGGTGGTGGCCTTCTCATCGGGGTGGATCTCGCTGTAGGCGAGGCGAGTGTGATCATCGACGGCGGAGTGGATGTAGTCGTAGCCGACTCCGGTCTTGGTCGCACGGGAAGCTTGGCGACCGAGGACTTTGTGGCCTCCCCCGTCGGGGATACGGCCGAGTTTCTTCACATCGACGTGGAGGAGTTCGCCGGGTCGGTCACGTTCGTAGCGGCGGATGACTTGGCCGGTGGGCCGGTCAAGGAAGCACAGACGGTTCAGCCGGTTGCGGGTCAGGACACGGTGGACCGTGGAGGGCGGCAGGCCCAGGATCGGTCCGATCCGGGCCGGCCCGAGTTTGTGTTCGGTGCGAAGAACGCAAACGCGCATCTCCACGTCCGGCGGAGTGCGGTTCGGCAGCCGGTGCGGGCGGCTGGAACGATCGGCCAGACCGGTATCGCCTTCTGCAGCGAATCGCCGCATCCACTTGTGTGCGGTGGTGCGAGAAACGCCCATCTGGGCAGCCACATGCGCTACCGGAAACCCCGAGCGGACACGTTCGACCAGCAACCGCCTGCCGTGCACGGTCAGCCGGGCATTACGGTGGGACACGAAGACCTCCGTTGTGCGGTGAAGCCTAGACACCTCCACCACACCGGAGGTCTTCGCCATGATCAAGACCCACGAACGTCAACAACGCTCGTGATCAATACACCTAGGCCCTGTCTGACAAATCCCGTCTGGGTTGCGGTGTCTGGCACGCACGTTCGCTGCGTTGTCGTTCGTCGGCGCAGCCCGCTGCGCTCTCCTCCTCCGCCTTGCGACCGCACGCACCAGACACCGCAACCCACGTCCTGACGGACGTACCACGCTATTTGTCAGACAGGGCCTAGAAAGCACGGTGGCAACTGCCCCCGTACCGCCCGGCGTTGAAGCCGCTCGGCCAGGTCAACGCCCCATGACCACGCCGAACCGGGCCGGGACCGCGTCCCGTTGTCAGGATGTGCCGTGGAGGCGGCGGTGCAGGTCGCGGACCTGATCGTCCAGGCCCGGGACCGGGCCCTCCACCACTGCTCCCGGGACGACCTCCTGGATCGGGAGGGTCCGTACAGGAGGCGCGGGAACTCCCAATTCGGCCAGCCACGCCGCGAGTTGCTCCGAAGAACTCGCGTAGACGATGCGGCCCAGCCCGACCCAGCCGTGCGCGGCGGCGCACATCGGGCAGTGCTCGCCCGAGGTGAAGACGGTCGCCGCCGCCCGTTCGCCGGGAGTCATGTTGGCGACGGCCCAGCGCGCCAGTTCGAACTCCGGGTGGCGGGTCCGGTCGCCGAGGGCCACGCGGTTACGGTCCTCGGCCAGGGCCGTTCCGTCCGCAGCGGCGAGTACGGAGCCGAACGGCTCGTCGCCCGCCTCCAGGGCCTCGCTCGCCAGTTCCACGCAGCGGCGCAGGTGCCGCAGATCGACGTCATCCATCGTGATGCCCCCAGAGTGCGATCGTCCGCGGATGCTAGGCCCCAGGCCGTCCCGGCGCACCCGAATTGGGGCCTGCTCGATAATCAGCCGCTTTGTTTTCCACAGGAGTCCGCCGCGCCGTATGAGGGCATGTTCACGCCAACATCTGAGCTCTGTCCCCCACCAGGAGGCTGATGTGTTGGTCCGAAATGTCGTCAGAGCGACCCTCGCCGGGACGCTGACGCTTGTCGCACTGCTGGGCGGCCAGGCGGTGGCCGCCCCGGCGGATTCCCCCCGCGCCGCCGCACCGAGGGTCCTCACCTACGACTCCAGCGGGTCCGCCGAGTTCGCCGACGCGGTGGACGCCGGCGTGCAGGTGTGGAACGAGAGCGTCACATCCGTCCGTCTCGAGAAGGCCGGGAGCGGCGAGCAGGCCAATGTGCGGATCGTCGCCGACGACGGCTGGCCGCGCGCCGTCACCACCAGCCTCGGCAACGGCACTGTCTACTTCGGCCGTGAGGCGGTGCAGCAGGGCTACGACACCACGCGCATCGCGTCGCACGAACTCGGGCACATCCTCGGCCTGCCCGACATGAAGCCGGGTCCGTGCTCCAGCCTGATGTCCGGGTCCAGCGCCGGGGTCTCGTGCACCAACCCCAACCCCGACGCCGCGGAGAAGGCCGAGGTCGAGGACAACTTCGGCAGCGGCGCGGCCGGGGCGGCCGACCGGCAGGGCACCCTGGTCTTCCAGGACTGACCGGCCGAGCACCAGCTGCCGAGGCCGCGGTGGACCGCGCTCGTCCCGCGGTTCACCGCGGCCTCGCGTTGTGTCGCCACTCTCCGGCGCGCCCCCGGCGCTCGTCCGGCCTGCACGCCCGCGTCCACCGCGTCGGGCCGCCGCGGGAACCGATCCCGCGTACCCCCTGCTGGTGGCTCCGATGATGGCCGCCGGGTTCGGAACGTCGTTCGCGCTCACCGGCTCGACCGCGTCGGTGATGGGCGCCGCACCGCCGGAGTACTCGGGCGCCGCCTCCGGCCTGTTCAACACCGCCCGCCAGATCGGCAGCGCCACCGGCGTGGCGCTGAGCGGCAGCCTCCTCGCCACGGCCACCGGTGCGGGCAGCGGGCTGCGGGCTGCGGGCTGCGGGCTGCGGGCTGCGGGCTGCGGGCTGCGCACCAGCATGGCCATCGGCGCCCTCGCCTACCTGATCGCCGCCGGGCTCGCATGGCTGTGCGTGCCCGCGAAGCCCGAAAGGACGAAGGGTTCTTGAGGCCGCCGGACGTACGGGGACAGCCTGCGCCTCAGCCGGCAAAGGGGGATCGCCCGGCGGGACGGAGATAGAACCCCGGTCGGGAATACAAGATCGGCAGGGCCTTCCGGTTCCGTCCGCGAGCGGGTTATCCCTGAACGGAACGCCCGTGGACCGGGGAGTTCTCCAGAGGGAAGGGGACCTGTCATGGACGGCTGGTACGTGGACGACCGCTGCACCAACTGCGACGCCGCCCGCCAGTTCGCGCCCGGACTCGTCGATGAGAGAGCCGGGAAGTCCGAGATCCTGCGCCCGCCGCGCGACGAAGGGGAGTTGCGGCGATTGCACGCCGCCGCGTTCGCGTGCCCCACCCGCTCGATCCGTCCCGTGTCGGGTCGGCCCGACGATGCGCTCGACCCGTTCCCGATGGCTCTCGACGACAAGGTGCTGATCTGCGGGCACAACTCCGGCCGGACCGCGGGCGCCAACTCGTACCTGCTCGTGCGCGCATCCGGCGCGGTGATGATGGTCGACACCCCGCGCTGGAGCGCCGAACTGGCCGGTCGTTACGCGAAGTCGGGCCGCGTCACCGATGTGCTGCTCACCCATCGCGACCACGCCGCGCACGGCCGCCGCTATGCCGATCACTTCGGAGCCAGGCTGTGGATCCACGAGGGTGACCTCGCCGCGGCTCCGGACGCGGACCGGGTGATCCGGGGCGTCGAGCCCGTGGAGATCGGCGAGGGGGTCACCGCCCTTCCGCTGCCCGGGCACACCGAGGGCAGCGTGCTCTACCTCGCGGACGACCGGTACTGCTTCAGCGGCGACAGCTTCTACTGGTCGCGCTCGACCGGCGATCTGGAGGTGGCGGAGAGCGTGACCTGGTACTCCATCGAGGAGCTGGCCGCCTCGCTGACCAGGGCCGCCGGACAGGTGCGGTTCGAGTGGGTCCTCCCCGGGCACGGCGACCGGCGCCGGCTCCCCGCGGATGAGATGTCCCGCCGGTTGCAGGCCCTGGCGGAACGGACGGGGCGGCTGCGTCCCCGTCCCGTCGACTTCACGGCCGTCAGGTGGTGAGGGCGCCGGACCGGCCCTGCTGGGCCGAATGAGGTCCGGCGAAGAGGAGCCGTCACCGCCCGGGGCGTCCGGGAGCCGGGCATCACCCGTCTGCAGCAGCGCGCCGCCGTTGAACCCTTGAGCCCAGCGCGGCACTCCGAAACGAAAGTGCCAGGCCAGAGCGTTACCGGGCGGCGATGCGAGCACGCGCGCTGCGCGGCCGCCGGTGCTGTACTGGCCGGGTGAAGCGCAAGCACACATCGGCCACTTCCTCGCCGGCCGGGCAGTCCGGCAAGGCGGCTTCCGAGTCCGGCAGGACCCCGCAGCCCGAGGAGCAGCGCCGCAGGGTCCGGCTCATGATCGAGATCACCGCTCGGGCAGGGGCGTACCGGAAGGGGCTCGTGTCGGCCGTCGGCCGCCTCAGCCCGGATGAGGCGACGATCCTCGCCGACCTGGAGCGGAACGGGCTGCAGGTGCCGCAGCTGCACGACGTACTGTGCGGCGGCCACGTGCTGGTGGACGATCCGCAGCTGTACGAGGACTGGCGGTCCGCCAAGGGCAGTCGGGCACGGCTCTCCAGCCACCACCGGGACATCGACAAGGAGCGCTATCCCGACATCGGGATGCGCGGCCAGGTCGTACGGGAGAAGCTGCACGGCCGCACGACGCAGGGCACCTGGGTGCAGCTGGAGAAGACCCCGGCGGCCTTCGGCAAGAGCAAGCTGCCCAGCCTGAACGACCTCCGGCATCTCGCGGACTACGTGGTGTACCGGGTCACCCGCAGCAACGTCGGGCCCTGGGGCCTGTCGCGGATGACCGAGCGCTACCCGATGTACCTGTCGCCGGTCCTGGCGGTGCCCACGTCCCTGACGCCTCCGGTCGCGCGGTCGCTGACCCGGGCGCTGCGCCGGATCGAGACGGACGACGATGTGACCGCCGTTTCCCGGGACTTGGCGTCCCGGTTCCCTCCCCCCGACCGGGAGGACCTCGCCGGCGAGCTGGGGCAGTCGCTGTCCGGCAGGGCCGGAAGGGGCCTGTTCGGCAGCTCCGAGGTGTGGGTGACCGAGACGCCGTCGCGCAGCGCCGCCGCAGTTCTGCGGGAGGAACCCCGACCGCCCAGTACCGCCCGCGCCTGGCTGGAGCGACCGGAGAGACGGGACAGACCGGAGAGAGGGGCAGCATGAGCGACGCGGAACGTGACGGGTCTTCACCGGAGCCGGAGATCGGCGATGCGTCGGTCCCCGAGGGACTGGTCTCGGCCGTGCTGCATCTGGTGGACACGGGGCCGGTGCTGCTCGGTGCGTACACGGTCGCCGAACTCACGGCCGTGGACGCGATCGTGGACTTTCTCGAGGCCCGGCCGTCCGACGAGGTGCTCGCCGAGGCCGTCCGCTCCCTGGCGGCACGCCAGTTGCTCGTGGCGGGATCCGACGGCGAGCAGGTCCAGGTCAGAGGGGACCTGGGCATCACCGTTGCGTTCCAGCGGCGGGCCCGGATGGTGCTCGACGCCCGTACGACGGGCACGGGCCCGGGGGAGCCGTGGCGGATCCTGCTGCTCCCCCAGCCCGAGCAGATCTGCCTGATGGTCCGTATCGACGCGCTCGGCGTCCACCAGATCGGCCTGTACAAGCTCGAGGAAGCGCTCCGCATGCTCACGGACTGGCTGCCACGAGGCCATCTGGCGGACCCCGACCAGCCCATGGACACCGATGCCGTGCTCGCCGCGTCGGAGCGTTCCGCGCTGGTCACCGTCACCCACTACTCCGCGCAGGGATCGGCCGAGGTCGCGTCCGACAGCACCGATCTGATCCTCGCCCGCAACGACGGACGGCTCCATGTCCTCTCCCGGGATCCGCGCGACCGGGAGACGCTGGTGCCGGACCGGGCGGACGGCAAGGACGGCGTGCGCGACAGGCTCGTCGGCCTGCTGGGATAGCCCTGGCCAGGGACGCGGCCCGGACGGTCGCCCGGTCTGGCCCACCGGGGCAGGCACCGCCAGGGCCGTTCGACCTGCCGGGCCATGGCCGGGGCGCGGCGGCGACGGGCACGGTGGAGAGCGATCCATCGACCGGAATCAGCTCAGCGGGAGGGCCGCCATGACTTCCAGAGCAACGCTCCACCGCAAGGACTGGCGGACCGCCCTCGACGAGTTCGATGCCGGGCACAAGGGAGAACTGGTCACCATCGAGGTGCTGGACCCGGCGGTCGGGCACCAGTACGAGGCGGAGCGCCTGCCGTTCTCCTCGCTCGCATACGACCCGAGGGACGACACGGTGATCGTCGCCGTCGGCGGAGTCCCGCCGCGGTATCCGGTCGTGCTGCGCCACATGGTGCCGCACCCCAAGGAGGTCGAGGTCGCGACCCGGGACGTCCCGGAGCCCGTGGTCCGGCTCGTCGATCAGGACGGGAGCATCACCTTGATCACCTTCTACCCGGCGGAGTCCGGGAAGCGATCCTGAACTCGTCCCGGCCGGCTCACCGCCCCTCAGGCCGGTCCGGGGCGTCCCACGTGGCTGCGCGGCGCCTGCGCGTGATCCGAAAGAACGCCCCTCCGGCCGGAGGGGCCATTCGCGTCCGATCGGCGGCTTTCGGCCACAGGGCGTCGGGCGGTGGGGCAGGCGGTGACCAGGCCCGGCCGCCGGTGGTCAGCTGCGCAGGGTGTGGCTGGGCAGCTGCCCGAAGACGTCCTGGTAGGCGGCCGAGAACTTCGCCGGGTTGGGGAAGCCCCAGCGTGCGGCGACGGAGTCGACCCTCGCGCCGGACGTGGGGTCGGCGAACTGCAGGTCACGACGCGCGCGTTCGAGGCGGACCCGACGCAGATACCCCAGCGGACTCGTTCCGTACTGGCGGACGAACCCGTGCTGCAGCGAGCGGGGAGAGACGGACACGGCCGCGGCGATGTCGGTCAGCGTGAGGGGCCGGTCGGCGTTCGTCTCGATGAACGCGACGGCCCGGCGCAGCACTGCAGGCGCTATCTGGCCGGGACCTGGCTGGTAGTCGGCCGTCATCGTGCTGTTCGGGAACGTCTTCACCGCCGCCGTGCCGAGCAGATTGAGGGTCCGTGAATAGACCAGCGGCTCGGACAGAGGGCTGTCGGGGGACTCCAGCTGACTGGCGACGAACCCGACCGTGGAGCGCCAGAACCTGTCCATCGCCGGGTTGACCGGTGTCGTTCCGACGAAGCCGAATCCGCCTTCGGTGCCGTACTCCTCCGCTGCTTCCTGAGCGGCCTGGATGGGCACCGAGATGACTTCCTTGTTGAGCCGGTCCCAGCTGATCGTCAGGGGAACGCCGGTCGGACAGACCGCGGTGTCCCCCATGCGGAGCCTGGTCTCCGTGTCACCACCGGCGAAGGTGAGGGTGCCTCCCCGGACGAAGACGAACATCAAGTAGTTGAGAGGAGCGCATTCGATGCTCATGGCCGAGTGCGTGAGATGGTCCAGGCTCATCTCCCCGGCGCTCGTACGCCGGCCGTCGAATGTGAATCCCTCGGTCTGGCCGTACTGCGGATGGAAGGCGCCGTACATCTCGGCGCTCAGAACCTCCGCGGCTCCCGGATCCGTCGTACGGAACTCGGACTGCTCGACCGGCAGCCGCTCGACATCCACCGACATGGTCGCCTCCCCGCTCAGCACGGGCTGCGCTTGTTTCAGGCCTTCTCATTCGACCGTACTCCTCACCGCGCCGGGCACGGACCGACGGCGGGAGAGCGAGGGGCGGCCGCCACATCTAGGCCCGTCATGCCTGCTCAGGGGGGAGTGCGCTCACATACGGAGGTCCGCGGACAGAGGCTGTCCGGCCTGGTTCGGGGGTGCCGGAGCAGGAGCCGGGCCGCGGTGCCAGGGACGGGCGGCGCCGGGCGCCGTCGGCGGAACTGACAGCTCCACGGTCCCCGGGCGGGCGTGCCGGGGCCGCCGTGCCGGACGGGGCGGGCGCTCGTGATGTGCGGCGCTGACGAGCCGTACGGGCAGCACCAGGTGGCGCCCCGGCACGGAGGCACGTGTGGGTGGCAGCGCCGCGTTGCGTACCCCGGAGAGGCGCTCGTGCAGGCCCAGCCCCCGGGGATGCCGCAGGACGGTCAGCGGCATCAGCGCACCCAGGCCGAGCGCCGTGGCAGCGAGGGCGATCTCCTCGGAGTACGCGTCCACGCGGACCGCCGCCTGGGCAAGATCCGCCGGCCAGGCCGAGGAGGCGAGGGCGAAGGGTGAGGGGTGCTGGGCGAGCGTCAGGCCCGCGACCAGCAGCAGGGAGAACAGTGGCAGCACCACACCGCCCAGCAGCATGACGCGCAGCACGAGCCGCCACAGCACCGCGGCTCCGCCGTGCTCCGTGACCAGGCACAGGCGCAGCAGCCGCTTGCCCGGTGTCGCACCCGTCGCATACGGGAGCACCACGAACCAGACGGCGATCACCGCCAGGGGCACCCCGAGGAGCGAGCCGGAATCGTCCCAGTAGCCGCTGTACGCGGCCACGACGACACAGACCGCGCCGGTCAGCGAGACCCCGATCAGATCGACGAGCAATGCGGTCAGGCGCCTGCCGAAGGGCACGGGAACGCGGGAGAGCGCCTTGCCGTCCAGCACCTCCAGCGTGGGCAGCAGCCTCGTGAGAGGTCCCGTGAGGGCCCAGCCCAGAACGGCGCCCGAGGTGTTGATGGCCAGGTCGTCGACGTCGAAGAGGCGGTACGGGCACTCGTAGATGCCCCACACGCCCGTCCACTGGGTCAGTTCGAAGGCGAGCGACAGTCCGAATCCGGCACAGGCCGTGCCGCACAGGCCGCGCCGGAAGTGGTAGCGGAGGAAGGCGCCGAGCGGGACGAGCAGCAGGAGGTTGAAGAGGGCCCCGGCCACGGCCGGGTTGTGGATCACCAGCGCACCCGGAGCGACCTGGTGGTGGGCCTCCTTCCACACGTCCCCGAAGGTGTTGCCGGGAGTGAGCTGCGGCGACTTCATCACCGCGTACCGGACGCAGACGTCCACGCTCCTGCTCGGCAGCGGGACGACCGTCATGCAGGCGGCGGTGAGCAGGTAGTGGACGAAGGCGAACACGGAGAGGAAGCGGCCGGAGGTCATCACGCCGTGCCGTCTGTAGAGCACCACCGCGGTCGGAAGCAGAAGTAACAGCGCCAGCAGCGGGAAGAGCACCGCGGCCGTCTTGATCGGCAGCAGATACGTGTGGGTCATGGACGGACTCCGGGGCATGACGGGCCGGCAGGGTTGGACCACGGCTCCGTCGGGCCCGGAGAGGGTCCTGCTTGCACGGGTTCGAACTATACACTCGCTGTATACATCGCGTGCATAGTTGACGGATCCCCTCGCCGAGCAGCCGGAGAATGCCGGTTGAGCAGGGATTTCACGGTCTCAGGTCAGGGGCTCACGTCCGATCGCGTCCGCTGACGGCGCCCCGCATCGGCCCCGTCGGCTCACCCGATCCGGTCGCCCCGCGATCCCCCGCGGCTCCTCCCGGGCCCCCGCCCGCCGGTCACCGAGAGGTGCGCACGCGCTGACCGCAGTGCGGGCAGTCCGGATCGCCGTCCGCCCAGCGCCAGCAGAAGAGGACTTCCGCCCGGGTCTCCTCCGCGAGGCGGCCCGCGAGCACGCGGCCATGCTCCTGGTGGACCTCACGATCCGCGTCCGTCGCCCGGCGGCGGCCGGACCACTCACTGTGGGCGTCGATCCACTCCGACCACGCGAGCAGATCCGCGGCCAGTCCCGTGGAGATCCCCAGGTGCGCGGGGTTCAGCATGCCGTGCAGCTCACGCCGGGGGCGGTCACGGACGGGCGGCGCGGTGAACCCACCCCACACCGGGAAGGCCCCGTAGTCGTGGAACACGTCCAGCCGGCGCGTGCCGTCGGGCCGGCCCTGAGGACACGTGTAGTGGTGACGCCGGAACTCCTCCATGACCGCCTCCCGCTCCCGCCGCGCAGGCTCCTTCCCGTTGCGCAGATACGGGGCCCAGCCTAGGCACGGCCGCCACCGACGGGCGTCCCGTACGACGGAAGAGGCCGGCGGCCACGCGTCGTCGCGCTGCACGGGGCGGGCGGCGCGCGAGCATGTCGGGACCTGGAACTCCTCCCGCACCGAGGCGATCTGATGCCCGACCACGACAGGCCCGCCCTGCCCACTGCCGACGCGGCACTCACGTGGCTCCGGCGGTACCGGCCGCATGAGCACGCGCTGTTCGGGGTCACGTACGGGCTCGTACTGGCCAGCGCGCTCGTGGCGGCGGTGGAGAACCCGGGGGAGAACCCCGACCCGGAGGCGGACCTGCTGTGGGTGCTGCTCACCGCTGTGGCGACGGCCGCCGCCCACGGCTACGCGCACGTGGTCGCCCACCGCGCCGCCGAGCGCCGCGCCACCACGACGAGCACCGCGGGGACGGTGCTTGCCGAGTGGCCGCTGATCGCCGCCGTGCTGCCCACGGTCGTGCTGATGTGCTTCTCCGTTGCCGGGTGGTGGAGCGAGGCCGAGGCCGTGGACGCGGCGCTGTGGTTCAACACAGCCGCGCTGTTCACCTGGGGCACCTGGGCCGCCCGCATCGCGGGGCGCGGATGGCCGGCGTCGTTCCGTTCCGGCGGCGTGGACCTCGCGATCGGACTCGTCATCATCTTCGCGAACTCCCTCATCCACTGAAGCGTGTCCGGCGATTGACTTCAACGAAGGTTCAAGTTGAAGACTCGCGCCATGACCACAAGCGAAGCGCCCCCGAGCGGGGCCGTCCTCATGCACAACACGATGAAGATCACCGAGGGGCATCTGGAGGGTTTCAGGGAGGCCATCCGGCGTGCGGTCGCCTTCGTCGAGGAGCACGGGCCGCAGCTCATGGTCAGGGTGTTCGTCGAGGAGTCCGAAATGCGGGCCCACAGCTTCCAGTTGTACGGGGACTCCGAGGCGATCCGCACCCACTGGAAGCTGTCCGACCCTTATATCGCCGGGGTGATGGAGCACTGCTCCGTCGAACGGCTGGACCTCTACGGCGATCCGGACGAGGACGTGCGGGCCGCCCTCGCACCGGGAGCCGCGGGCCCTTTTCCGGTGAGCATCACTCCGCTCTTCACGGGATTCCTCCGCCTGACCGGCACGGGCACGGCCGGCGGCAGAGGCCCGGACGCGGCCGGGGAGGCGAGCACGCACGGGGGAACGGACACGGGCACGGACGGGGCAGCACACACCGGCACCCGATAGATCCGGAGCGGCTCGTACCGCCGTGACCTGCACATCTGGTGACGTTCACTCCGCTTCGGGGAGATCCCGGAGCGGAGTTACGCATGAGTAGCACTTACTCACGAATACCTCCTCGGCACGTGTTGGGCTCGGGCACAGCGGTGGCACGGCTGCGATCCATGACGGCCGCGCCGCCGCGTACCGATGACCGATCAAGTGCTGAGGAAGACCATGCGCAACCGTCTCCGGCTCCACGCCATGAGTACGACAGTCCTGGCCGCCTGTCTGGTGATCACCGGCTGCGGGCCCGAGGACAAGTCCGGCGCCCCCGCCACGCCCACCAGCTCGACGTCCAGCCCCGACGACCCGTCGAAGGGAGCCGGCGGCAAGGGCAAGGACAACCAGGGCGCCGGTGAAGGCGGTTCGGCAGGCGGGGAGGCCGGGGACGGCGGCACCGGCAATCACAAGCCGGACCCGAAGGCCTGCACCTCGAAGAACTCCTCGATCACCATCAGGACGTCCGTCGGCTCGGGCAAGGGCGCGATACAGCTGATCAACAACAGCGGCAAGGAGTGCTCCGTCTACGGGGCGCCGAACCTGGTGCTGAAGTCCTCCGGCGGCGTGGTCCTCAACGACGATCCGCGCACCGACGAGACGAAGGAGGCACCCCTCGTCGCCGTCCCGCCCAACGGCGGCCTGGTCAGCGCCGATCTGAGCTACGAGAGCGGCCCGGTGAGCGAAGGCGGCTCCCAGGACGGGATCACCTGCGGCGACGCGGCGGCGTCCGCGGAGGTCTCCAACCAGGACGCGACCTGGCAGGCGGAGATCCGCGCCAACGAGCCCGGGAACGCCGACCCGGTCGAGGACGGCATGATCGTCTGCGGTCCGAAGACCACCGTGGGGCCGTTCCAGGAGTGAGTGCGCGGTGTGACGACGGCAGCGCCGGCGCCGGAGGGTTCCGTTCCGGAATCGCCCGGGCCGGCCGCCGTGCACCGTCCGCATGCCTTCCCGGGTACCGGGCCTTCGCAGGGGAGTAGTGATTACTCATGCGTACCTCCCCGTTCCGTTCGAGAATCCTGGCTGTCGAACGGACCCCGTACGACAGGCCCCTCGCGTGACCGGCGAGGGGCGCTTCTTCCAATGACCGTCCCCCGCGGCCCCCCCACTGTCGCGGGCGGCGGTTCGAGCGAGGAATGGGGATGGGCCTGGTGCCGGTTTCACGTCGCAAGATGCTGACCTTCGCCGCGGCGGGTGTCGCCGCGGCAGCCATCGACGCGGGCGGCGGGGGCCGTGCCGCGCTTGCCGTATCGGAGCTGTTCTCCTCGGGCACCCCACTGCCCAGGAAGGGAGCCGGCACCACGCTGGACCGTACGGTTCTGCCGGGGCCGCCGGACGGGAAGGGCTTCAGGAAGCTCGTCGAGGGTCAGGGTGAGAAGCATCTGCTGCGCACGGACATCACGTCCGTACGGGCCGAGAAGCTGAAACCGCTCGTGGCGTTCGGGCACCTGAGCGATCTGCACATCGTCGACGACCAGTCGCCGTCCCGCGTGGAGTTCCTCGACCGCTACAACGACGACCCGGACTCGGGCTATCCCTTCTCGGCCGGCTACCGCGCGCACGAGTTCCTCTCGCTGCACCTCGTCGACGCCATGTGCCGTTCGCTCAGAGAGCTCGGCGAGGGCCCGAGAACGGGGCTCCCCCTGTCCTTCACGGTGGTGACGGGTGACGCCGTCGACAACGCCCAGCTCAACGAGACCCGTTGGTACATCGACCTGCTCGACGGAGGTAAGTCCGTCCAGGCCGACTCCGGTTCGCCGGACGAGGACGAGAGCGTCGCGAACGGGACCTTCGGCCGCAACGATCACTACTGGCGGCCCGAGGACCCGGTGGATCCCGCGAACCGCTACGGCAGCCGCGGATTCCCCCAGATCCAGGGCCTGCTGGGCGCGGCGCGCAAGCCCTTCACCGGCGGCGGCCTGGGGATGCCCTGGTACGCCGTCTACGGGAACCACGACGTGATGGCGCAGGGCAACCTGCCCATCGACACCGACCTGCCGTTCTTCCACTCGCTCAAGTACCACACCGTCAACGGCTCCAAGTGGACCGAAGGCCCCGAGCTCCCGGACAAGTTGGAGGACGTGGACCTCTTCGACGTGATCAAGGCCGTCTTCGACGGCGTCGAGTCCGAGGACGTCACGGCCGATCCGGCCAGGCGCCTGCTGAGCCCCGGGGAGTTCGTCGAGGAGCATCACCGCACCAGCGGCCTGCCGCAGGGCCACGGGTTCGAGGCCGGGAGCGAGAAGGCCTACTACGCGATACCGGCCGGCGAGAACGACGTCATCCAGTACATAACCCTGGACTCGACCAACCCCGGCGGGCTCGACAACATCACGCACAACGCGAACGGCGGGATCGACGAGGACCAGTTCAACTGGCTCGAGGAGCGGCTGAAGGAGTCCAGCAGCACCTACTTCGACGCCTCGGGCAACCCCGTCACGCAGCAGGGGGTACGGGACAGGCTCATCGTCGTCTTCTGTCACCACCCGATTCACACGATGACGAATCTGGAGAACGACTACCGTTCGGGAGAGGAAGTGGAAGCCCTGCTGCTGCGCTTCCCCAACGTCGTCCTGATGGCGAACGGCCACACGCACCGCAACGAGATCAGACCCCACGCACGGCCCGCGGGCCACGCCAAGCCGGGCGGGTTCTGGGAGGTCTCGGCGGCCGCGCACATCGACTGGCCCGTCCAGAGCCGCGTCATCGAGATCGCCGCTGGTCAGGACAGTGCGGGCAAGGAGTCGATCTCCGTCTTCACCACCGTGCTGGACATCGACGCGCCGCTGTCCAACGGCGGCGACCTGAGCAACCCGCGTGCACTGGCGTCGCTGGCACGGGAATTGTCGGTCAACGACATCCAGGTCGACGAGAGCCACCGCGGCGGCGAGAAGGACCGCAACGCCGAATTGCTCCTGCCGGCTCCGTTCCCCGTATCCGGAATGAAAGCGCCGCGTAAGGGCTCTGTCGCGCGCCGCTCCGGAGCTCGCGAAGAGCCTGTGCATACCGGCTGACGCGGGCGTTTGCGTGCGTAGAGTTGCGCCATGGAGGACTCTCGTATGCCGGCGTCAGGGGCGGGCTGGCCCCTGTACGGACGGGACGAGGAGCTCGGCCGACTCACGGGGGCACTGACCGCCAACCGCTTCTCCGGGCTCATCGTCTTCGGCCGGGCCGGCGTGGGCAAGTCGCGCCTGGCCGAGGAGTGCCTGGCGGTGGCGGCGCGGGCCGGTTTCCGTACCGGGCGGGCCGTGGCGAGCAACGCCGCCGCGGCCGTGCCCCTCGGTGCCATCGCGCACCTTCTGCCGACGGGGGTGGACCTCTCCGACCCGGTGAGAGGGTTCGCCGCGGTGGCCGAGGCCATCCGGGGCGGCCGTGGTCCGCGGGAACGGCACGCGGTGTTCGTCGACGACATCCATCTGCTCGACGCGACGTCGGCAATGCTGCTGCGCCAGCTGATGGACGCGGGCGTCATCACGCTCATCGCGACGATCCGCACGGGAGAGCACGCGACCGAGGCGGTGCAGGCGCTGACCTCGGGCGAGACGATTCTCCACGTCGGGCTCGACGCGTTCGACCTCCAGCGGACCGAAGGGCTGCTCCAGGAGGCGCTGGGCGGACCGGTCGCCCGCAGCACCGTGCGGGACCTGCACGAGGCCTCCGGCGGGAACGTGCTCTTCCTGCGCGAACTCGTACGCGGAGCGCTGGAGAACGACACGCTCACCAGCGACGGCGAGGTCTGGGAGGCGGTCCCGGGCGACTGGACGACGGTGCGGCTGGCCGAGCTGATACGCGTGAAGGTGGACGCCGTCGCCGGGCCCGGCCGTGACGCTCTCGAACTCCTCGCCAGCTGCGGGTCACTGCCACTGACGGCTCTCGAGGCGGACGTACCGCAGCACGTGCTGACGGAGCTCGAACGCAAGGGCCTCATACGCTTCGGCACGGACGGGCGCCGCACACGCGTCTCGCTGGCGCATCCGCTCTACGAGGAGGTCCTGCGCACCGAGGTCCCGAATCTGCGGCACAGGGCGATCCAGCTCGAACAGGCCGACAGGATCGAGGCGTTCGGGGCACGCAGACGCGGTGACGCGCTGCGCATCGCCACCTGGCGGCTCGACGCCACCGGCAAGGCCGATCCCGCGCTGCTGCTGCGGGCCGCCCGCCTCGCCCACTACGCGCACGACCACCCGCGGATCCTCGCCTTCCTCAACGCGCTGCCGGAGTCGCACCACGACACGGCGACCCGGCTCATGCTGGGCGAGGCATACTTCATCACGGGCAGCTGGGACCTCGCCGACGCCGTACTCGCGCAGGCGGCCGAGTCCGCGAGCGACGAGGCGGAACGAATAGCGATCACCGTGACCAGGACGACGAACCTCCTGGTGAGCAACACACCTCTCGACGAGATCCTCGAGGTCAACGAGGCCGCGCGCAACGCAGCGTCCCATGAACTCCTCCGCGAACCCCTACTGGTCAACGAGGGGTTCCTCAGGCTCGCAAGCGGACAGCCCGTCGCCGGACTGGAGTTGCTGGACCGGCTCGACCCGCACGCCGACCAGTCCATCGACAGACGGATGTGGCTGTGCGGAGCGGCGGTTCGAACCCTTGGGCTCGCCTTCGTGGGCCGCGTCAAGGAGGCCGTGGACTGGGCGGAAGGCGCCTACGCCGCACATGTTCTGACGGACGAGGAGGCACGCCCCGCGCACCCGGCCGTGCAGCAGGGGACCATGGTCCTCGCACTCGCGGAGGACGGACGGCTCGGGGAGGCCGCGGCGCTCTGCGAGAGCGTGAGCGTCGATCTCGCCATCCACAGCCCCCTGTTGAGGATCTTCCCTGCGCTGCTGAGCGCCCGTACGCAGTGGCTTGCCGGTCATCCCACGACGGCCCGCCGCATGTACGCCGAACTCGCCGCGCTCGCCCGCCGGGAACACCAGGTCAAAGTGCTGCGCTTCGCCCTGAGCGGGCTCGCCGCGTGCGCGGCCGTCCTCGGGGACACCGAAGGGGCGGGGAACGCGCTCACCGAGCTGAACGCCATGGCAGGAGGGGCCCCGGGCTACTTCTCCGTCGGGGAGGAACAGCTCGGCGAGGCCTGGCTGCTGGCGGCGGGCGGTCATTACAGCAAGGCACGAGGCGTGCTGATGAAGGCGGCGGACGCGGCGCACGCCACCGGCCACGTCGCGTCCGAGGGGCTGCTGCTGACCGACGTCGCACGCCTGGGCGGTGCGGACGCCGTCGCCGCGCGCCTCGACGGCATCGCCGAGCGGTGCGACGGCGAACTGGCTGCTGTGCGTGCCCGGCTGGCCACGTCGCTCGCGACCGGCGACCCCGACCAACTCCTCAAGGTCACCGATGAGTTGGAGGCCGTGGGCGCTCATCTTCCGGCCGCGGAGGCCGCCGCCGCTGCCGCGGGGATCTGGCGCCGTCGTGGTGAGAGGCGTCAGGCGACGGCCGCGTCGGTGCGCTCGAGCTCCATCGCGGAGGCGCACTGCGAGGGGGCCAGGACCTTCCTGCTCGACACGGTGCGGGCCGCGACTCCCCTGACCGACCGGGAACGTGAGATCGCGACCCTGGCCGCCGCCGGTGAGCCGAGCAAGGAGATAGCGGCGGCGCTGACCTTGTCCGTGCGTACCGTCGACAACCATCTGCAGAAGGCCTACGCCAAGCTCGGCATCGCCACCCGTCGCGAACTCGCCGCCCACCTGGGGAACTTCGGGTCGCCCGGATCGTGAGCGACCTTCGCCGGGCCCCGATTCGGCTCCGGCTCCGCTCGTGATCCGCGACCGGTCAGCCGTCCGAGCCGGTGGCCGACGGCGGTACCTCCACGACGAAGAACAGGAAGCACGTCTTGGTCGAGAGGTCGTGGAAGTCGTCGGGGAACAGCTCACGGGCGGCCGGATCGGGCTGCGGCTCGCTGATGGCGGAAAGGCGGAAACCGGCGGTGGTGAAGGCGTCGGTCATCGCGTGAATCGGCTTGCGCCAGAACCTCATCGGGACGGACTGCCCGTTGAACGTCCAGTCGAAGGTGTAGCTGGTGGTCGCGAAGTAGTCGGGCCGAGGATCCTGGAACGTGTAGGCCACGAAGGGGTGTTCCACCGACGCGATCAGCCGGCCGCCGGGCCTGAGCACTCGCCTCAACTCGGCCAGCGTCGGCCCCCAGTCCTCCAGGTAGTGCAGCACCAGCGACGCGACCACGTCGTCGAACGCACCGTCGGCGAACGGCAGTCGGTCGCTCAGGTCGACCACGTGCAGGGCCACGTCGTCACCGAGCCGCCGCCTGGCCAGGGCCAGCATCCCGGCGCTGGCGTCGATGCCGGTGACGAGAGCACCGCGGTCGCGCAGTGCGGCGGACAGCGGGCCCGAGCCGCAACCGGCGTCCAGGATCCGGCGGCCGGCCACGTCTCCGGTGAGGGCCAGCATCGCGGGGCGCTCGTAGTAGGCGTTCACGAGGCTGTTCTCGTTCTCCGCCGAGTACGCCTCGGCGAAGCTGTCGTAGTCGTTCGCCCGGTCCCGGACTGCGGACGGGGCCAGGTTCTCGGGCACGTCGGTCACGCGATCCATCGTCGCAGCGCGATAGGGACCGATTCGCCGGAAGGGCTAACCGCGACCGTATTTCGCCTCGGCCTTCCAGAAGAAGACGAACCCACCGGCGCCGAGAAGAACGGCCCAGAGGGCAGCAGCGAGCCACACGTGCGGCGGCAGGTTGGACGAGGTGTATCCGTCGATCAGGGCGAACCGGATCAGGTCCATGTAGATCGCCGCAGGGTTCCATTGGAGCAGGTCGATGACCCAGCCCGGCACGCCCTTTCGCCCTTCCAGCATCAGCGGGATGCTGAACATCACCCCGGACGCATACATCCATGTGCGAAGAACGAAGGGCATCAGCTGCGCCAGGTCCGGTGTCTTGCTGCCCAGGCGTGCCAGGACCATCGCCAGCCCGGAGTTGAAGACGAACTGGAGCACGAGGGCAGGAATCACCAGCAGCCAGGAGAGTCGCGGGTAACTGCCGAAGGACACGACGAACGCGAGCACGACGATCATCGAGAAGAGCAGTTGCTGGAGCTGCTGCAAAGACAACGAGATCGGCAGCGAGGCGCGGGGGAAATGCAGGGCCCGGACCAGGCCTAGGTTTCCTGAAACCGCTCTGACGCCGGACAGGGCGGAACTCTGGGTGAAGGTGAACACGAACACGCCGGTCACGAGGAACGGTATGTAGACCTCCGTCGCCATACCTCGGCCCGTCTGCAGGATCAGTCCGAAGATGACGTAGTAGACACCGGCGTTGAGAACCGGCGTCACGACCTGCCACAGCTGCCCCAGCTTGGCCTGGCTGTACTGCGCCCGCAATTTCGACCGCGAGAAGGTCAGAATGAAGTGGCGCCGGTGCCAGAGTTGCCGCACGTACTCGGGAAGGCTCGGGCGGGCTCCGCTGACCGTCAGCCCGTACTTCTCCGCCAGCTCCGCCGGAGTGAGTCCGGCGTCTTCTGGATTTCCGGGAGGGCTGGTCGTTGATTCCTGAGTGACAGTCATCGAAAGGTCCTGGATCCCCGTTTTCGCATGGTTTGTACGTGGTCGCGAAATGGTGGCCCGACGGCCGCCGCCTCAATTGCGATACTCCCCCTCGTCGCACGAATTCGCCACCGCATCGGGAAGTCGAGGACGCGGGCCTTCCCGTACGGCCCGCGGTCGCGCGGGAGCTTTCGGCGTCGTCCTACGAGGCCCCGGGAAGAACCTGCTCCGTCCAGATGACCTTGCCGTCCTTCGTGTAGCGGGTGCCCCAGCGGTCGGCGAACTGGGCGACGAGGAAGAGGCCCCGTCCGCCCTCGTCCGTCGTCGCGGCGTAACGCAGATGGGGCGAGGTGCTGCTGTGGTCGGAGACCTCGCAGATGAGGGCACGGTCGCGCAGCAGCCGCACCTTGATGGGCCCGGAGGCGTACCGGATGGAGTTGGTGATCAGTTCGCTGAGGATCAGCTCGGTGATGAAGCCCTGTTCCTCCAGGCCCCACTGGGCAAGCTGGGAGGAGACGGCAGCGCGCACTCCGGCGACGGCCGAGGGGTCCGACTCCACGCTCCACTCGGCGACCTGACCGGGATCCAGCACCCGCGTACGGGCGACGAGCAGGGCGATGTCGTCGCCCTGGCGGTCGGGAAGGAGCGCGTCAAGCACCGCGTCGCAGCTCTCCTCGGGCGTCTGGTCCACGTGCGCCACGGCATCGCGCATCAGCTGGAGCCCGATGTCGATGTCCTTGTCGCGGCGTTCGACGAGGCCGTCCGTGTAGAGGACGAGCCTGCTGCCCTCCGGAAGCCGCAACTCGGCGGCCTCGAAGGGCAGTCCGCCTATGCCGAGGGGCAGTCCCGGCGGCACGTCGGGGAACTCCACGGTCCCGTCGGGGAGTGCCAGCGCGGGCGTCGGGTGGCCCGCCCTCGCCATCACGCACGTACGGGCGACCGGGTCGTAGACCGCGTACAGGCAGGTGGCGCCCGTTATCGCCGTCTCGTCGCCCGCGTCGATCGCGTCCTTGTCGATGCGGGCGGCCAACTCGTCGAGGTGACCGAGGATTTCGTCGGGCGGCAGATCGAGGGCGGAGAAGTTGTGCACGGCTGTGCGCAGTCGGCCCATGGTGGCGGCCGCGTGCAGGCCGTGCCCGACGACGTCCCCGACGGCGAGCGCGACGCGTGCGCCCGGCAACGGGATGACGTCGAACCAGTCGCCGCCGACTCCCGCCTGCGCGGGCAGATACCGGGAGGCCACCTCGACGGCGCTGTGCTCCGGCAGGGCACGCGGCAACAGACTCCGCTGCAGGGCGACGGCCATGCCGTGTTCGCGCGTGTACCGGCGCGCGTTGTCGATGGACACCGCGGCGCGGGAGGCCAGTTCGGCGGCGAGCGAGAGGTCGTCGTCCTCGAACGGCTCGGGCTTCTCCGAGCGCCAGAAGTTGACCACGCCCAGCAGCACCCCGCGGGCGCGGAGCGGCGCCGCGATGAGCGAGTGGATCCCGTACTCCAGGACCCGGTCGGTGCGTTCGGGGTCCTGCTCGCGCCAGCCGGCCGCCTCGCTCAGCCGCGGCTCGATCACCGCCTGCCCGCTCTCGAAGCAGCGGCCCTGCGGCGAGAGCGCGTCGAACCTGATCAACTCCTTGAGCGGATACAGGGGTTGGTCGTCGCGGATCCCGTGGACGGCGGTGCGCCGCATGGACGGGTTGCCGCCGCTCGGTTCGTCCCCGCGCAGCACGGCCTCCGCCAGGTCCACGGTGACGAAGTCCGCGAAGCGCGGGACGGCGACCTGCGCGAGTTCCTCGGCGGTGCGCCGCACACCGAGGGTGGTTCCGATGCCGCCGCTGGCGTCGTAGAGCAACTCAAGGCGTTTGCGGGCCACTTCGACCCTGCTGGAGAGGAGGCGCAGCTCGGTGGTGTCGCGGATCGTCGCGACCCAGCCGGGAGGGCCTCCGTTGCGGTCGGTGGAACGATTGTTCACGGCGAGCAGCCGGTCACCCGCGGGCAGCACCTCGTCGGTGGCCACGCGCCCCGGGTACAGCAGCCCGCTCATGGGTGCCTCGAGGCCGAGCTCGGAGACGTCGCGCCCTTGGGCGTCGGGAGGCAGGTCGAGCAGCCGGGTCGCCTCGTCGTTGGCGAGCAGCAGCCTGCCCTCGCCGCTGACGATCAGGACGCCCTCGTGGACGGCGTGCAGCACCGCGTCGTGGTGCTCGTACATGCGCGTCATCTCGAGCGTGCCGAGGCCGTGGGTCTGTCTGCGCAGCCGCCTGCTGACCAGAGCCGTACCGCCCGTGGCGAGCGCGAGCCCGGCGGCCGCGGCGAAGAGCAGGATCGGCAGCTGCCGGTTCACGACGCCGCTGACCTTGTCGACCTTGATCCCCGCGGAGACGAGGCCGACGACCTTGCCGTCCTGTCCGGTCACGGGCACCACGACCTGGACGATGCGGCCGATGGTGCCCTCGATGGTCTCGGCGTGCACACGTCCGGCGAGGGCGGGCCCGAGCGTGCCGACGAACTTCTTCCCGATCCTGTCCCTGAGCGGGTGGGTGTACCGGATGCCCTGCTTGTTCATCACGACGACGAAGTCGACGCCGGTACGTTTCCGTGCGGCCTCGGCAGGCCCCTGGAGCCGTGCACTCGGATCGGACGAGCGGAGAGCGCTCACCGTCCCCGGCGAGTTCGCGAGGGTCTCGGCGACGGCGAGCGACCGGTCGCGGGCGGCCTGCGTGCCGTCCCGCCGCACCTGGAGCACCAGCGCCACGACGGCCGCGACGACGAGCAGCAGCACGACGACGACCTGCAGGACGAAGACCTGCCCCGCGACGCTTCCCCCGCCCAGCAGCGGCCGCCGCAGGCGCCTGCCGGGGTTCAGCGTGGCGGCCAGGGCCCGGGGACGTGTCAGCGGTCCTGCCATTGCCCCTGTTTACACTGCTTGTCCCTGTCAGTCGACAGGCGGTCGGCTGGCTCGCAGGTGCGGTCGGGTACGGGGCGGCCTGCCCGCACGCCCCGTACCCGCTCCTCGCGCGCTCCCTCGGGACTCCTCACGTCATCAGGCTTCGGCCTTCTCGGCGCCGCTCTTCACGGGTTCCTCGAGCGCGGTGCCGGGCTCGGCGGTGCCGCGCGGCATGAGGATCAGGGCGGCCATGGCGAGCACGCAGCAGCCGACCATGTACCAGCTGATGCCGATGCTGGAGTCGGTGCTCTCGAGGATCGCCGCGGCGATGAGCGGAGCCGGGCCGCCCGCGATCACCGAGGCGAGCTGGTAGCCGAGACCGGCGCCGCTGTAGCGGACGTTGGCCCCGAAGCTCTCGGCGATCAGCGCGGCCTGAGGCCCGTACTGGATGTCGTGGAAGAACAGCGACAGCACGATCGCGGCCATCACCAGTCCCGAACTGCCGGTGTTGAGCATCGCGAAGTACGGGAACGCGAAGGCACCGACGCAGGCGATGCCGATCCCGTACGTCAGCCGGCGCCCGATGATGTCGGAGAGATATCCCCACAGCGGCACGCTGACCAGGCCCACGGCCGCGGCGATGAGGGTGTCGTTGAGCAGTTCCTCCTTGGACAGCCCCACCTTCTCCGTGCCGTAGGTGAGGACGAAGGTGATGAAGAGGTAGAACGGCGCCTGCTCGGAGAGGCGCACGAAGGCGGAGGTGATGACCTCGCGGGGCTGATCGCGCAGCACGCGCAGCACCGGCATCTTCACGACCTCCCGCTCCTCCTTCACCTCCTGGAAGGCGGGGCTCTCCAGGACACGCAGCCGCACGTACATGCCGATGCCGATCAGCACGAAGCTCGCCAGGAACGGCACGCGCCAGCCCCAGCTCTCGAAGCCGTCACCCGACGCGGAACTCATCAGCTGGACCATGGCGGTCGAGGCGAGCAGCCCGACCGGGACGCCGAGTTGCGGCCAACTGGCCATCAGCCCCCGGCGCTTCTTGGAGCCCCACTCCATCGACAGCAGGACCGAACCGCCCCACTCGCCGCCGACACCTATGCCCTGGATGATGCGGAGGAGGACCAGGAGCACCGGCGCCGCGATACCGATCGACGCGTATGTGGGCAGCAGCCCGATGAGGAAGGTGCTGACTCCCATGAGCATGAGCGTGATCACGAGGGTGGACTTGCGGCCGACGCGGTCTCCGAAGTGGCCGAATATCGCGGCGCCGATGGGGCGCGCGGCGAAGCCCACGAACTGCGTGCCGAAGGCAGCGAGCACGCCGACATAGGTGGACGATTCGGGGAAGAAGAGCTGCGGGAAGACCAGGGCCGCGGCGGTGCCGTAGAGGAAGAAGTCGTACCACTCGATGGCGGTGCCGACCGTGCTGGCGACCACTGCGCGGCGTCGCTGGCTGCGCACGGTCTCCGGCTCGGTTGCGGGTGTGGACGTGGTCATGGCGGACTCCTCAGGGTGGACTGGCCAGTGATCCACTGAACGCGAGATGCCGGAAGGTTCGAGCCAATGGGCCGCCCTGTCAAGGGAATGCGTCGCACGGGCCGCGGACGGGGCGGCGGCCGGTGGAGAACGAAGCACGACGAGGCGGATCCTGTGAGGAAGTCGGTGGAAGGGTGCCGCCTTCGCCGGGCCGGCCGATGCTTCGCCGGGTCAGCCGGTGCCTCGGCCGGGCCCCCCGGTGGTCCCGTTCGTCAGTGGTCGCCAGCGGTCCCCAGCGGTCCCCAGCGGTCCCCAGCGGCCTCAGCGGCCTCAGCGGCTGAGCTTCCGGCGGATCCCGTCATAGGTCAGCCCGTCCCAGCCGAGGCGGGCGAGTGTGCGCCCGGTGCGCCGGTAGTCCTCGCCACCGAGCGCGGAGAACAGGCTGACCAGCGCATCGGTCATCGGTGTCGGCACGGCGGCGCGTTCCGCGAGCTGCGTCAGGGGGACGAGCGTGGAGGCCACGTCCTCCCTGAGAAAGCGGTGGTCCAGGGAGCGCGGCGCGGTGATGTCCCGGTAGACGCGCACGCTGCGCATGGCCTCCAGCAGCGTCTCGCCCTCGCAGCCGTAGTACCGGTCCAGGAGTTCCACCATGGACGGGACGGGCGCTTCGTACGCCTCGCCGACGCGCTGGAACTCGCGTTCCACCTGCTCCATGAGGACCACGGTCCGCTCGGAGAGCCCCTCGCGGTAGAAGAGGAGCTCCTCGGCGCGGTCGATGCGGCTGATGTTGGCCAGGGCGATCGTGGCGTGCGCGACCGCGCCGAAGTCCGTGAGTCCGCGCTGCACTTGGCAGCTGGCGCGCTCGAGTCCCGGGAAGAGGCCGCGCAGACGCTCCTCGTGCCGTTCGGTCGCCGCGCGGTCGAGGCCCGTGAAGAGGTTCCACTTCTTCTCGCCGTGGATGACCACGCCCTCGTCCTCCCAGGCGCGTGCCGCGAAGAGCGCGTCGGTCTCCACCACGTCGACGGGGGCGGCTCCGCATCCGGCCAGCGCATGGCCGAACTCGGCGCTGCCGCACAGCTTTCCGGAGAAGAGCACGACGACGTGACCGGAGCGGAGATGAGGTGCGAGGGCGGCGGCGACGGACCGGTAGGCGGTGGTGACCGTCGCGACGAAGAGCACTCCGCACCGTTCGGCGACCTCCTCCAGGTCGCTGCTGACGGCCGCCAGCGGGAAGCGTCCCTGGAGCAGTCCCCGCGCCCGGATCTCACGGGACCGGCCGATCGCCCGGATCCGTCCCGGGTGGCGAGTGTGCAGATGGACCGGCTCGCCGCGGGACGCCAGGTGCGCGGCGAGAGCCAGACCTTCGCTGCCGGCTCCCAGAACCCCGGTCTCGCCGGAGCGGCGTTCAGGGGACACGCCCGCGGTACCTCCCGTGGTCCTCGCCGGCGGGTGGTCGGTCCGCCCCGGCGTGCACCAGCGTAGATCGCGCGGATCATCCGCCTGAAGGCGCCCTCCCGTCCCTTTCGTACAACCCTGTACCACACGGTGAACCGACCGGCGATCGCGGGTACGGCGGGCGGACCGGCGCGGCCGCTCACGCCGAACGGGACGGCACCCGGCGGCAGTTGCTCACTCCCCCGTGGTGGTGACCGGCGGCGTCCGACGGCCCATGCGGTCCCGGATCGGGGCGTAGTGCCTGACGATCGCTCCGCGCAGCAGCGCGCTGTCCGCCGCTCCGATCGCATCCAGGACGGCGACGTGCACGGAGGCCGTCTGAGCCAGGTCCGTCGTGCCGGGCAGCGCGCCGAGGGCGATCGAGTGGACGTCCCAGAAGGCACCGGTGAGCTGGACGGCGAGCGCGTTACCGGTCGCCTGCATCAGCAGCAGGTGGAACTCCCGGTCCTCCGCGAGGAATTCCTCCCCGCGCGCCGCCCGCTCGTGCATCGTCGCGGTCAACTCCCGCATGGCGGACATCACTTCGGGAGTCGTCCGCTCGACGATCACCTCGGCGAGGCTCGTCTCGATCAGCTCGCGCACGTCGATCAGGTCGGCCATGACGTCCTGGTCGTCCTGCGCGTTGAGCATCCCGCGGAAGGCCAGCGACTCGACCATCGCCGTGAGGCCGAGCCGGCCCACGTAGGTGCCGTAGCCGTGCCGCACCTCGACGATGTCGAGCGCCGAGAGCGTCTTCATCGCCTCGCGGATGCGTGACCTGCTCACGGCGAGCTGCTCGCTGAGCTCGTTCTCGGTGGGCATGGGATCGCCGGGCGCGAGCCTGTTGAGGAGGATGTACTCCTTGATCCGGTCCACCACGGACAGCTCCGCCGGGCGGGACCCGCGCAGGTCACGGCCTAGGAGACCGGGCCGTTCACGCGGATCGCGGGAGTCGCGGAGGCGGCGGGGATCGCCGGGGCCGTGCTCCGCGGGAAGCTTCTTCGCCGGCATCCGAGGGCGGACCTCCGAGGTCAGGAGCGACCTTCGCGGTCGCCCGGAGCGTGTGCGTCCTGACATCGGACATCCTATGTCCGCCCCGGCAGGTCCCGGCCGGGGGCCGAGGTGGTCTTGCCGGGCCGGGCGGCACCCTCTAGCGTCAGGACATCAGACATCCGACGTCCGATGTGGGGGGCGAGGGCGGGCCATGACCGACAAGAGCGAGAGCCCGGAACGGCGGACGGCCTGGTACCGGGAGGTGTCCCGCACCCAGTGGCGGTCCTTCACCGCCGCCTGGCTCGGCTATCTGCTCGACGGCTTCGACTTCGTGATCATCACCCTCGTACTGACCGAGGTGACCGACGAGTTCGGCCTCTCACCCGTGACGGCCGCGGCGCTGGTCTCCGCAGCGTTCATCTCCCGGTGGTTCGGCGGCCTCGCGCTCGGCGCGTTCGCCGACCGCTTCGGACGCAGGAACGCCATGGTCGTCAGCATCGTCCTGTTCTCCGCCGGGTCGGCGCTGTGCGCGCTGGCCCCCGCCTACTGGGTGCTCTTCGCGGCCCGGCTGCTGATCGGGCTGGGCATGGCAGGCGAGTACGGATCGAGCTCGACGTACGTCATCGAGTCGTGGCCGGAGCACCTGCGCAACAAGGCCTCCGGCTTTCTGATCAGCGGGTTCTCCATCGGGGCCGCGCTGTGCGCCCAGGCCTACCGCTTCATCGTGCCCGAGTGGGGCTGGCGGGCCCTGTTCGCCGTCGGGCTCGTGCCGATCGTGGTCGCGCTGTGGTTGCGCCGCGCCCTGCCCGAGTCCGGCGACTGGGAGCGGGCGCGTGACGCGCACAAGGCGGGAGCGCGGGGAACGCCCGACATGTTCCGCACGCTCTACCGGGGTGCGCGCGCCCGCGTCAACGCCGCCAACACGGTGCTGACGCTCGTCGCCTTCGGCGCTCTGCTGCTCGTATTCGCCGGAATCGTCCAGGGCGCGCTGCCCGTGACGGGCCTCGCCGTCGTGGTCACCGCGGTCTTCGTCTGCTTCATGGCGCAGTTCTCGGGCCGCAGGTGGCCGACGGGAGTCACGCTGATGATCGTCGTCTTCACGGCGTTCCTGTACTCGTGGCCCATCCAGGCCCTGCTGCCGACGTATCTCAAGTCGGACCTGGGTCTCGACGCCGGGCACGTCGCCGACCTGCTGTTCTTCTCCGGCTTCGGCGCGGCCGCCGGCTGCGTGCTCGGCGGCTTCCTGGGCGACCGCTTCGGCACGCGCAGGGCTTACTGGACGAGCCTCGTCGTCTCGCAGGTCCTCGTCTTCCCGGTCTTCCTCGCCGGGGGCGGGTCGCTGTTCCTGCTCGGGGCGCTCCTCTTCCTCCAGCAGGTCTTCGGTCAGGGCATCTCGGGTCTGCTGCCCAAGTGGATCGGCGGCTACTTCGCGGTGGAGCAGCGGGCGGCGGGCCTCGGCTTCGCGTACAACGTGGGTGCTCTGGGCGGTGCGGTGGCTCCCGTGCTCGGTGCGGGACTGGCGCAGACGATGCCGCTCGGCACGGCGCTGGCGGTGCTCTCCTTCGCACTGACGGCCGTCGTGATCGTCCTCGTTGCGGTGAACGCACCGCTCCGCGCGCAGCGAGCGCTCGCGCCCGCGCACGTGTGGGAGACGGACGCCCTCGATGTCATTCCACGCGCTCCGGCGCCGGTGGCAGCTGCCGACGCCGGCCGGGAAGGCATGACCACATGACGACCTCCGCGAACCCCGGCTCGACCGGCACAGGCCCCGCGACCCCACGTCCGCCGCTCACGGGCGGCGTCGTGCCACCCCTGGTCACCCCGCTCACCACGGACCGAACGCTGGACGTCCCCTCGTTCGAGCGGCTGATCGGCCGGCTCCTCGCGGCCGGGGTCGACGGGCTGTTCGTGCTCGGCTCGACGGGTGAAGCGGCGTTCTGCACCGACGAGTTGCGGGCCCGGGTCATCAGGGAGGCCGTGCGTGCCGCGGCGGGCCGGGTGCCGGTCCTCGCGGGCGTGATCGACACCCAGACGGGCCGGGTCCTGCGGCAGCTCGACGCCGCTCAGGAGGCGGGTGCGGACGCGGTGGTCGCGACCGCGCCGTTCTACGCCGTCACCCACACCCCGCAGATCAGGCGCCACTTCGAGATCCTCGGCGAGCGGGCGGACGTCCCGGTCTACGCGTACGACATCCCGCTCTGCGTGCACACGAAGCTCGACCCGGACATGCTCGTCGAGCTCGGGCTGGGAGGGGTGCTCGCCGGGGTGAAGGACTCATCCGGCGACGACATCTCCTTCCGGCGGCTCGCGCTGCGCAACCGCGCCGAGGGCGGCCCGCTCACCCTCTTCACGGGGCACGAGGTAGTCGTCGACGGGGCGTACCTCGCGGGCGCGGAGGGCGTCGTGCCCGGCCTGGCGAACGTCGATCCGGACGGGTACGTACGCATGCACGCGGCCTTCCGCCGGGGCGACTGGGCGGCGGTGCGCACCGAACAGGACCGGCTGGCGGCCCTCATGGAGATCACCCGCACCGCCTCGTCCGTCACGGGTTGGGGCGCGGGCGTCGGTGCGTTCAAGACCGCGCTGATGCTGCAGGGCGTCATCGCGCACAACCAGCTCCCCGAGCCCTTCGAGGCGCTCGACGGCGACGACGTGGAGGCCGTCAAGGCGATCCTCGGCACGGCGGGCCTGCTCCCACCGTCTCTCCCTCCGCTTCCCTGACAGCGTTCTTCCCGTTCTTCCCGATCTTCCCCCCGCTTCCGTGACCGTGCGAACACACCTCCGCACGACCGGTGTCACTTGTCTATCGTGCTGGCAAAACCCTGCTGCCAGGGCACCGTCCACGTCGTACGCTTCCGGCGCGGCCGGTCCGTGATCACTGGTCCGCCGTGACACCACCGCGCCAGGCACGGAAGGACCCTCGGGTTGTCGCTCTTCACGCGTTCGCTTCGGCAGCAGCGGAACAAGGACAAGGAAGATACGGAGAAGGGCGTGAACCCTGAGGCCGGAACCGGCTCCGCCGCGGCCGCGACCACGGACGGGACCACGAGCGGGACGACCACGGACGGGACCGGGACCGGGACCAACAGCACGGACGCGGACGCCGCCGAATCCACGGGCTGCGCGGATGCGCCCGAATCCACGGACGCCGCGGATGCGCCCGGCGCCGATGACGCCTCGCCCGGCGCGGACGCCCCGGACGCCTCCGCCGGTGACGGCGGCGACGGCAGCGCCGGTGCCGGCAGCGGCGGCGGCTGGCGCGGACGGCACCCCGCCGCGGCCCGCGCCGTCTCCGTCACGACCACCGTCCTGGCGGCCGCCCTCGTGCTCGCCGCGCTCCTCCTGCCGAACGCGCTCATGCGGCTCACGCCCAGCGCCTTCGCGCGAATACCCGTGGAGGGGATATTCGGCGCGGTCGTGCTGCTGGTCCTGCCGCCACGGGTCAGACGGTGGGCAGCCGTCCTCGCGGGGGCCCTGCTGGGCCTGGTGACCATCCTGAAGTTCATCGACATGGGCTTCTACGAGGTACTCGCCCGCCCCTTCGACCTCGTCCTCGACTGGATCCTCTTCGACGACGCGAACTCGTTCCTCAAGGACACCCTCGGCCGGACCGGAGCCGTCGTCGCCCTCGTCGGCATCGTGATCCTGGCACTGTCCGTCGTCGTCTTCATGGCGCTGGCTGTGCGGCGGCTGAGCCGCATAATGTCCCGGCACAGCGTGGCGACGGGCCGCGCGGCTCTCGCGCTCGGGACCGTCTGGATCGTCTGCGCCGTCTTCGGCCTGCAGACGGGCGACCACGTCAACGTCGCCTCCAGGAACACGGCCCTGCTGGTCCAGCACCGCGTGAAGGCGGTCAAGGCCGGCATGGAGGACGAAAAGGCGTTCGCCAAGGAGTCCCGCGTCGACCGCTTCGACGGCACCCCGGGCGACAAGCTCGTGCCCGCCCTGCGCGGCAAGAACGTCATCTTCACCTTCATCGAGAGCTACGGCCGCAGCGCGATCGAGGACCCCGAGATGGCTCCGGGAGTCAACTCCGTACTCGCGGACAGGACCAAGGCGCTGGACGACGCCGGCTTCTCCTCCAAGAGCGGCTGGCTCACCTCACCGATCTCCGGAGCGGGAAGCTGGATGGGCCACTCCACTCTGATGTCGGGCCTGTGGATCGCGAACCAGCAGCGCTACCGCAGCGTCACCTCGAACGACCGCCTCACCATCACCAGGGCGTTCCGCAGGACGGGCGACTACCGCATGGTCGGCATCATGCCGGGCGTGCGCCGCTCGTGGCCCGAGGCGAAGTTCTACGGCATGGACCACGTCTACGACTCCCGCCAACTGGGCTACAAGGGCCCGTACTTCAGCTGGTCGCCCGTGCCCGACCAGTTCAGCCTGAAGGCGTTCGAGCGGCTGGAGCACAGCAAGGCCGACCACAAGCCGCTGATGGCGACGATCATCCTCGCCTCCAGCCACAACCCGTGGTCGCCGCTGCCGACGATGCTGCCCTGGGACGAGCTCGGCGACGGCTCGGTCTACAAGCCCATCCACGACGCCGGCGCACGGCCCACGGAGGTGTGGAAGGACCCGCACCGGGTGCGCGCCCAGTACAGGAAGGCCATCGAGTACTCGGTCCAGAGCCTCACCGAGTACATGGAGAAGTACGCCGACAAGGACACCGTGCTCGTCTTCCTCGGCGACCACCAGCCCGTGCCGACCGTGACGAGCGGCAGCAAGAACAAGGACGTGCCGATCTCCATCGTCGCCAAGGACAAGAAGGTGATGGACAAGATCTCCGGCTGGGGCTGGAACGAGGGTCTGAAGCCGGACCACAAGGCACCGGTCTGGCGGATGGACAAGTTCCGCGACCGCTTCCTGACCGCGTACGGGTCGGAGCCCGAGTCCAGCTCCAAGTCCGGGTCCGAGTAGGGGGATTGCGGCCTGGGCCCCGGGCGGCCCGTTGACCTGCCGCGAACCCTTCGTCCACAGTGGCGGGCATTCCGGCCCGGGCGGTACGCCGTCCGGACCGACGGCTCCGTGTGCGAGGAGGTTGTGGACGTGACCCCGACGACCCGCCGGCACCCCGCGATTCCGGACGCGGCCGGGCATGCGTGCCCGGGACACCGTCACGCCCGTGCCCTCCGCCGCCTCGCTCCCGACGCACTCGCCGGCGCCGCGCACCCCGTACGGACGGCGGAAGGATGAGCGCCTACGCGGAGCGCCGGTGGCTCGGTCTGTACACGGAGGGCACTCCGTCCGGCATCGTCCCCGAACACGGCACGCTGCTGGAGATGTTCCGCGCGTCCCTCGAACGCGGCCCCGGCACCGAGGCGATCCGCTACTTCGACGGCGTACTCACGCTGGCCGACCTGGACGAGGCATCCGACGCGCTCGCCCTGGCACTCGCGGACCGCGGCTTCGCGCGCGGCGACCGGCTCGCGGTGTACGTGCAGAACAACCCCGCCTTCGTCGTCGGCCTGCTCGCGGCGTGGAAAGCGGGTGGCAGCGCCGTTGCCGTCAACCCGATGAACAAGGCACGCGAAGTGACGTATCTGCTCGCGGACTCCGGTGCGACGGCGCTGCTCTGCCTGGACGAGCTCCACGAGAGCGTGACCGCCGGGGTGGTCGCCTCGGGGGACACGCGCGTCGGCACCGTCGTCACGTGCTCGGCGCGGGACTGGCAGACCCGCGACGACCCCCGGCTGTTCGCGTCCCCGGACGGGCGCGCGGCAGCGGACGCGGCCCGTGACGCGGGCACGCTCGATCTGCTCACCCTCGTCGAGGAGAACGCGGGACGCACGCCCGAGCCGCACCCGCCCGAGCCGGACGACGTCGCCGTGCTCACCTACACCTCCGGTACGACGGGTGTGCCGAAGGGCGCGATGAACACACACGCAGGGATGGTCTTCAACACCTGCACCTACCGGGACTGGATGGGCCTGACCTCGGCGGACAGCGTGCTCGGCGTCGCCCCGCTCTTCCACATCACCGGCCTGATCGGTCATCTCACGCTCGCGCTGCTGCTGCCGTGCCCGCTGGTGCTGGCCCACCGCTTCCACCCGGAGGTGATGCTCGACGCGCTGCGCGAGCACAGGCCGACCTTCACCGTCGGCGCCATCACCGTGTTCATCAGCCTCTCCACGACGCCCGGTGCCCGGCGGGAGGACTTCTCGTCGCTGCGCGTCGTGTACTCGGGAGGAGCGCCCGTCGCTCCCGCGGTCACGGCCCGGCTGCGGGAGGCCACCGGGATGTTCGTCCACAACTGCTACGGACTGACGGAGACCAACTCGCCGTCCCACATGGTCCCGTTGTACGCGGACGCGCCCGTCGACCCCGCGTCCGGGGCGCTGTCGGTGGGAGTGCCGGTCTTCGACACCTTCGTGCGCATCGTGGACGACGACGGCCGCGAGGTCCCGGTCGGGGACGCGGGGGAGATCGCCACGTCCGGCCCGCAGGTCGTCCCGGGCTACTGGGGCAAGCCCGAGGCGACCGCCGAGTCGCTGCCGGGCGGCGAACTGCGCACCGGCGACGTCGGGTTCATGGACGAGCAGGGCTGGTTCTACCTCGTCGACCGCAAGAAGGACATGATCAACGCGGCGGGCTACAAGGTGTGGCCACGCGAGGTGGAGGACGTCCTCTACGGGCACCCCGCCGTGCGCGAAGCGGCAGTCGTCGGCGTCCCGGACGAATACCGCGGCGAGACGGTGAAGGCCTTCGTCTCCCTCAACTCCCCCGACGGGCAAGGCGCGGAGGGGGCCGGGGGAGGGGAACCCGTCACGGAGGACGCCCTGATCGCCTACTGCAAGGAGCGGATGGCGGCGTACAAGTACCCCAGGTCGGTCGTCTTCCTCGACGACCTGCCGAAGACGTCCACGGGCAAGATCCTCCGGCGCCAACTGCGCGCGGGCACACGGGAGAACGACCAGCCCGCCTGAGAAGCGCCGCTTCTGCGGCTGCCCGACGCTCCTCAGGCTGCTCGGCTCTGTCGGAGCGCGACCGAGCCGTGCTAGTTTTTTGGTCATTCGCCCAAGGCGAATGCCCAGTCCAGGACGGAGGGCTTCACATGCCCCGTGGCTACGAGCGATTCGCATCCCGCCGACGTGCCGAACTCGATGCCGCCGGCACCCTGCTCACCACGCGCGCCGGAACCGTCGAATACGCCGAACTCGGCCCGGCCACGGGCCTGCCGGTCCTGTTCTTCCCCGGCGGCCACGCCGGCCACGACCAGACACAGCTCCTCTCCCGCATCGCCGCGTCGGGGTGCCGGGTCATCGGATGGTCCCGGCCGGGATATCTGCGCACGCCCCTGACCACGGGTAGCAGCTTCGCCGCACAGGCCGACGCCGCAGCCGCGCTGCTCGACGAACTCGCCGTCCCAGGTGCGGTCGCATACGGGATCAGCGGAGGCGGACCCATGGCCATCGAGTTCGCACGCCGGCATCCCATGATGGCGCGGGGCCTCGTGCTGGAGTCGGCGGTGAGCAGGCGCTACGCACCGAAGATCTCGCCGCTCGCCAGGGCGCTGTTCCTCACGCCTCGCGGCACCTGGCTGACCACCCGGTTCGCGCATCGCCTGCCACGGACCTACACGGCCGGCTTCGTCCGCCAGGAGTCGACACTCGACCGCCGGAGCAGGCGACAGGTCGTCGACTGGATACTCGCCGACAGCAGGCGCCGTGCGATTCTGCGGGCCGTCACGGACCTCATCACTCCGTACGAGGACCGTGCCGCGGGTTCGCGGAACGACCTGCGCCGGTGGGCCGCGCTCGACGACTCACTCACCGCCGGCGTCCGCTGCCCCACTCTGGTGCTGCACGGCAGCCACGATGGGGACGTCGATCCCGCGCACGCGCACCACTCCGCCTCCACTATCCCGGGCGCGCGCCTGCACATGGTCGAAGAGGGCTGGCATCTGCTGCCGCTCTCGATGGGCGGCGAGTCGGCGTACGAAGCCACGTGCTCCTTCCTCGGCATCGGCGCCGCGGACCGGCCGGATCAGTGAGCGCCGTTGCTGAGGCCGCGCATGTAGGTGCGGCGGGCGTGCTCCACGAGGGCGATCAGCACCTCCTTGGCCGATTCCCGCTCCCGGGCGTCGCACAGCACGACGGGTGTCTCCGGGTCCAGGTCGAGAGCGTCACGTACGTCCTGGGACGCGTAAGTGTGCGCTCCCGTGAAGCAGTTGACGGCGACCACGAAGGGCAGACCCCGGCGCTCGAAGTAGTCGACGGCCGGGAAGCAGTCCTGGAGACGACGGGTGTCCGCGAGGACCGCCGCTCCGAGCGCCCCGTTGGCCAACTCGTCCCACAGGAACCAGAACCGGTCCTGGCCGGGGGTGCCGAATAGGTACAGCGACAGGGTGTCCTCGAAGGTGATGCGCCCGAAGTCCATGGCGACCGTCGTGGTCGTCTTGGCCTCGACGCCGCCGAGGTCGTCGATGGGCCGACCGGCCTCGGTGAGGCGTTCCTCGGTGCGCAGCGGGCGGATCTCGCTGACCGCGCCGACGAAGGTCGTCTTGCCCACGCCGAAGCCGCCGGCCACGAGGATCTTCAACGACACGAACGAGCCGCCGACCCGGTCGGGCCTTCGCTCTTCAGAGTGCACGGAGTCCATTGATCACTTCCCTGAGAATGCGCTCATCGGGCAACTGGGCCGGTGCCAACGGCCTTCCGACGCTGATGTGGCCGGCGTCCAGCAGGTCGCCGAGGAGCACGCGCACGACGCCGACCGGAAGGTCCGAGTCGGCCGCGACGTCGGCGACGGACCGCGAGGCGACTCGGCACAGCGAGACGATCGCGGCGTGCTCGGGCGACGGGAAGGGCGGCGCGTCCTCGGGGGGCTCCGCGGCGTGGATGATCGCGATCAGGTCGAACGACTCACTGGTGGGACGCGCTCGGCCCGCCGTCATCGCGAACAGGCGGACGAGCGGCCCCGCTTCGTCGTCGAACCACTCCGGGTGCTCCGGCGGTGCCTCCGGTTGCGGTCCGAGCGGCGCGACATCGTGCGAACCGTCGTCGAACCAGTTCCTGTGGGAGTCGGTCATGGCGGTCCGGTCACTCCTGCGCGGCTGTGGCGGGCAGCGATCCGTCGGAGCGTGTCGGCACCCCGAGGTGCTCGGCCACACGCCTCACCAGGCGGGCCATCTCGTAGGCGACCAGGCCCACATCGGCGTCGGCGTCCGTGAACAGGGAGAGGCACGACCCCTCGCCCGCCGCGGCGACGAAGAGGAACCCGCCTTCCAGTTCGACCATCGTCTGCACCACGTGACCTGCCTGGAAGTGACGGCCGACCCCCTTGGCCAGGCTGTGGAAGCCCGAGGCGATGGCGGCGAACCGCTCGCCCTCGTCCCGTGAGAGTTCGGCGGACGCCCCGATGGCCAGGCCGTCGCCAGAGAGGACCACCGCATGTCTGACCTGCGGCACCTGGGAGACCAACTCATCGAGCAGCCAGTTGAGTTCGCCGGTTGTTTCCATCGTCCCGGACATCAGGCGTCGTCTCCTTGTGACGGTGTCTCGGCTGTCTCCCCCGTCTCGGACCTTCCGGCGCTCTCGCCGGGGTGGCGCGGCACGGACGGCGGCCGCTCCTCACCGGCCGCGTTCCCGTCCGCGTGTCCGTCCGCGTGTCCGTCCGTGTGTCCGGCCCCGGGTCTGCCCCAGTGGCCGTCCGCGTCGCCGCCCGCGGGTCCGTCGGCGCCTGCGGGCCGCGCGTGTTCACCGGCGCGGCCTCCGCTGAGCCATCCGCTGCGCAGGGCCGACATGGTGGCGCGGGCCCGGTCCGGCGTCCGCTGAGCGGCGGGAGCCGGCGGTGCCGCGGCCGCCGGGTCGTGCGGCGAGGCGGCCGGGGGGCCGGGCGGTGCGTCGCGCAGCTGCGGGGCGAGGCTCGCCTGCCGCACCCGGCGCGGCAGCGGCGCGGGCTCCCCGGGTTGGGACGGTGTCCGCGGACCGGCTTCGGACGGTGCCTGCGGCGCGGCAGGGTGAGCCCGCGCCGTGGGGTGGTCGGGCGCCGTTGGGCCGTCCGTCGCGGTGGAGTGGTCGGGCGCCGTGGGGTGGTCCGTCGCCATGGGCCACTTCGGCTCCGTGGGCCGCTCGGGCTCGGGGCGCTGGTCCGGCCGGACGGGCCGGTCCGGCTCGGCGACGGGCAGCGGACCCGGAGGCGCCGATGACGCCCTGCCGGATCCCAGGACGGTGCGCACCGGGGCGACGCCCGCGTCCGCGTTGTGGGAGTGCCCCGCCCCGACCCGGTCGCGGGCCCTGTGCGCCGCGGTCCGCCGGGCCTGCAGTACGGGGAACTCCCCCGTCGGCGGCTGGTGTTCGGGCATGCTTCCGTCGGCCGCACCGGGCTGCCCCGCCGAGCCCTCCCTCTCCAGCAGCTCCTCGGGGATGAGCACGACGGCCGTGACGCCGCCGTACGCCGAACGCTGCAAGGAGACCTGGATGTTGCGGCGGTGAGCGAGCCGGTTGACCACGAACAGGCCGAGGCGGTCCGTGTCGAGCAGGTCGACCTGGGAGGCGTCCGCGATCTTGCTGTTGGCGTCCTCGAGGGACTCGCGGCTCATGCCCAGGCCCCGGTCCTCGATCTCCAACGCGAGGCCGGTGCCCACGCGTTCGCCGCGCACCCGCACCTTGGTGTGGGGAGGCGAGAAGACCACGGCGTTCTCGACGAGTTCGGCGACGAGGTGCGTGAGGTCGGCGACGGCCGAACCGGACACGCGGACCGACTCCGGCACCCGTACCTCGACGCGGGTGAAGTCCTCGACCTCGGCCACTGCCGCCCGCACGATGTCGAGCATCGGCACGGGCCTGCGCCAGCCGCGCACGGGCGCGGCACCGGAGAGGATGATCAGACTCTCGGCGTGGCGGCGCATGCGGGTCGTGAGGTGGTCGAGCCGGAAGAGGTCCTCCAGCTCGGCCGGATCGTCGACCCGGCGCTCCATGCTGTCGAGCAGGCTGAGCTGCCGGTGCAGCAGCACCTGGCTGCGGCGCGCCAGCTTCACGTAGACACCGGAGATCCCGCTGAGCACCTCGGCACGCTCCGCCGCGGCTTTGATCGCGGCCCGGTGCACCGCGTTCAGCGCGGCGCCGACCTGCCCGATCTCGTCCTCGCCGCGGCGCTGGACGGGGGCCTCGGCATCGATGTCCACGTCCTCGCCGGAGTGCAGCCGCCGCAGCGACTGGGGGAGTTTGTGTCCCGCCATCTCCAGAGCGGAGTTGCGCATTCCGACGAGCTCGACGACGAGCCCGCGGCCGATCTGCATCGAGATCAGCAGCGAGAGCAGCACACCCGCCAGGCCGAGGACGACCGCCACACCCGAGCTGCCGATGACGTCGAAGGAGAACGGATCGGCCTTGCCGGCCGCGGTCGTGCTCGCCTTGCGCTCCGCCCCCCGCAGATCCCGCAGGACGGATCCGGCGGCCTCGTCCCATGACACGGCGGAGACTCCGGATGCCACGCTGCCCGCTCCCGCCTCCTCCAACTCCCGTTCCATGGCGGTCAGTTGCTTGTACTGGTCGCTGCCGGCGGCGGCGCGGAAGGCGGGACGGTCGGCGGGCCGCAGATCCTCGACGGCGGACTTGAACAGAGTCCTGTGGGCGGCGACGGAACCCGTGAAGAGGCGGTAGCCCTCCTTGGTCATCTGCTTCCCGGCGAGTGCGGCGCCGACGACGGCGTCCTCGCGGGCGATCATCTCCCGGGCGCGGGAGAGTTCCTGGACGACGCGTGCCTCGGAGGCGACCGCCTCCTCCTCGTCCTGTCCCGGCCCTGAGGGATTCACGCCGGTCAGCGCGCCGCCCACGGCGAACCCTCGCTCGATGGTCTCCGAGTACGCGGTGTAGGCGTCCTCCCAGCCGGTCTTCTCCGAGGTCACGCGCTTGCGCAGGGCCGGCAGCTTCTTCGACGCATCGGTCAGCCGGTCCGCCCTCGCGGGGAGTTCGGACTGGAGCGCGGCGGTGTCGGTACTGCTTGCGTTGATGCCGCGCCGGAGACTTGCGGCGGCGGAATCGGTGGACTTGGCCCGTGTGTTGAGGACGCCGAGCCGCGCGGAGTCAGGCTTCGCCAGAAAGCGGGCCGCGGCGCTCCGCTCGGCCTGGACCGCGGTGATGTAGTCGCTCGTGGGGGCGAGGAGGCTGGCGCTGACCTCCTTGAACCGGGAGATGTCGGAGACGCTCTGCGCCGTCGTGACCGTCGCGAAGCCCCACAGCGCCATCAGCGAGACGACGGGGACCATCAGCAGCGAAACGATCTTCGCTCGTACGGACTTGGGACGCAGCCGTCCCGGAACCGGAGACCACGGGCGGCCGGGACGCGATGCCTGCGGCTCGCGGAATGCGTGCTTCGGTCCGCTCTGCGCAGGCGGTGGCAGCTGCGGCGGGCTCTCATCATCGTGGCGGCCCTCGACCAGGACCGGCGCGCGGGTTGGACGCATGACTTCCTCGATAGGGAGTGACGAAGGGGCGGGCGCCTGGTCAGGGCGTTGGTATCTCGGTGCTGGCAGGAAGGGCAGTCAAGGGACTTCGCGGGCCGGGGCGCGTCAGGGCGCCATCTCGACTCCGTGCGCCTCCACGTCGTGCAGGCGTTGTACGGCCGACTCGGATTCCCGGCGCTGCTGCGCGGTGGGCGACAGCGCGACGAACGCGGAGGTGAGGAAGAGGAAGGAGCCGAGGACCACCGTGAGCGGGAAGATGAACTCCGTGGCGGTGGCGCCGGAGAGCACCGCCCGGCCCGGCGAGAGCTGGATGCTCACGGCGGCCATGCCGGTGTAGTGCATGCTGCTGACGGCCAGCCCCATGACGAGGGAGGCGGCGGTGGCGCCGGCGGCGCCGTGCACGGTGAGCGCCGCCCACAGGCCGGCGGTCGCGGCGGCCACCGCGATCAGCACGGAAAGGCCCACCAGCACCGGGTCGTAGTCGACGCCGCCGTGGAGACGCAGCGCTGCCATACCGATGTAGTGCATGGCAGCGACACCGACGCCGGTGCCGAGCCCGCCCATCAGCAGGTAGCTGACGCGTGAGCTGCCCTGCCCGACGGTGAAGACTCCGGCTCCCACGACGAGGACGGCGACGAGGAGGCTGAGCACGGTGAGGGGTACGTCGTAGCGGATCGCCGAGCCCGAGACCCCGAAGCCGAGCATCGCCACGAAGTGCATGGTCCAGATGCCCGAGCCGATGGCGAGGGCGGCGGTCAGCAGCCAGTTGCGGCGTGAGCCGGGCGTCGAAGCGGCGAGTGCCCGGACGGTACAGCGCAGGCCGAGCGCCGAACCGACGCACGCCATCACATAGGACAGGACGGGCGTCAGCCATCCGTAAGTGAAGTGATGCATCTGTTCCACAAAGGTCCCCTTCGCGACTGCTGCTCTGGGGCGTCGGACGCTAACACAGGAAATTCACACTCGGCAGAATTCCTTCCGCATTCAACAGCTCACAGGCACGGATACTCGCTGGTATACCTCTGGTAACGATGCCCACGTCAGAGGCCCCGTCAGGGGGTGCCGAGCCGTGCACGGAATTACGAACTCCCCCCGCACGGAGGCGAGTTGGGACGGCGGCCGAATTCTCCACCCGGCCCTGCCATGTGAATGTGACGGGCAATCAGGAAATCGCTGAAATCAACTGCGCTTCACAGGATTCCAATTCAGACATTACGGTCAAGGAGGAACCCGGACAGAACGCCGTCCTCGGCGCCCAGTCGTAGCACCACAAATACGCCTTCGGAACCATTCGGGCGCTGACGCCCGCAAGCCCGGACTGGCGCCTTGTGCACCAAATGGTCCCTACGTCTCTTCCGTTCTTCCTCGTTCCCGCCGGCCCGCCCGCGAATCGGGCGGCTACGCCGACCCGATGCCGGACACCCGCAGGATCGCGCGGTCCAACCACCGGTCGCTCAGCACACGTCGGAGCATCAGCAGCCCCGTGCTCAGCCGGCCGGCGCCAGCACCACCCACACCTGACCGCGCGCGAAGGCGAGCCGCTTCCCGTCTGCGTCGGTGAACGTCGTGCCGTCCGTCGCCGACGGACGCTTCCAGCGGGCCTCGTGCTCCTTGCCGTCCCGCAGCACCAGCGCCCGTCCCTCGCCCACCGTCTCGTTGAACGGCGTGATGTTGCCGCCCTTGTCGCCGAGCTCGGAATCGCGGATCTTCACGTACTGCACCACCACGGTGGACGCCTCCAGCCGCCCGTCATCGGTCGTGCGGGCCGGGGAGCCGTCGAACGAGACGAGCCAGCGTTTCTTGTCCGCCGACCAGTCGAAGGTGTAGCGCGCGGACGGGAAGCGGACGGTGCGCCCCGAGGTCTTCTCGCCGCCCTTGGGCGCGGAGCCGAACCGGAAGCCGATGTCCTTGGGCGCCCCCACGTCGGAGGCGGCGTCCGAGTCGAGGGCACGGCTTGGGCGCAGAAAGAGGTTGTGCGGCGCGGGCCGGCCGCCCTTCCGCACGTACGCCTCGCGGACACGGCCGGGGAACAGCGCGGCCAGCGGCGCGGACTCGATCTTGGAGCGGAGCTTGGACTGGACGCCCGAGTAGGCGAGCCCCGGGTGGTCGTACTGGCGCAGCAGCTCCAGGTCGGACTCGCGGGCGCTGCGCACGGGCCCGACGATCGACGGCAGCCGGGAGGCGAAGACGGCCATTATCCGGGTGAGGCCCGCCTCGACCTGCTCGATGTAGACGATGTCGGCCTTCTGCAGGCCGGTGTGCGGCCGGGCGGCCTCCACGTTGTCGATCTTCACGGCGAGCACCTTGTCGCCGACGCCCTCCCGGCCGGTGAACGGCGAACGCTCCGGCTCGTCGCCGCCTCCGCCACCTCCCCCGCCGTTCCCCGAATCACAGGCGGCCCCAAGGAGCGACAGCCCCGCCGTGAGCAGCACCGTGCGCCGCGTCCCCGTCCACTCCATGGCGACCGCCTCCTCCGCGCTTTGGGGGTGAGCTTTCCACGTGATCGGGGCCTGACGGCACATGGCGGACGAGAAATGTCCGTATGGCCGCCGCGGGCAGCCGGGACGGCGGGCCGGGGGCCGCAGCCGGTGGCCGGCCCCGCTCACGTCGGCATTCCCGGACGGGCGGTCGGTGCGGCCGCGCCGCCCGGTCTCTCCCCGGACGTGGGCGGGCCCCGCACACCGGCTGCCGGTGTGCGGGGCCCGCGTGATGTCCGCGGCGTGCGCTCAGCCGCCCGCGTACGCCTTGCGCAACGCCTCGATGTCGAACTTCGTCATCGACAGCATCGCCTCCGTGGTGCGCCTGGCCCTCTCCGGATCGGAGTCCGTCATCAGGTCGACCAGCTCGGACGGATCCACCTGCCAGGCCACCCCGTACTTGTCCCTGAGCCAGCCGCAGGCGACTTCCTGCCCGCCGTCCTCGGTCAGCCTGTCCCAGTAGTAGTCGATCTCGTCCTGGTTCTCGCAGTGGATCTGGAACGAGACGGCCTCGTTGAACTTGAATTCCGGCCCGCCGTTCAGCCCCAGGAACTTCTGGCCGTTGATCTCGAACTCGACGGCCATGACCGAGCCCACGGGGCCCGGACCGGCCTCGGTGTGCCGCATGACCCTTCCGGGCTTGGAGTCCTTGAAGACGGACATGTAGAACTCCGCCGCCTCTTCGGCCTGCCCGTCGAACCACAGGCATGTGGTGAAGCCGTCGGCCGTCATGGTTGCCTCCCGAAGGTGCGTGTCTGTGTCAGTACGGACCGGGCGGGGGCGGGGAATTCATCGCAGGCGGGTGAAGGATGCCGGATGCGCAAGTCGTGGATCACCTGTGCTCGGGGTTCTCGTGGTCGTGACGGCAGCCCGCCTCCCAGCCCGTCCGCTGGTTCCCGTACGCGGGAATGCCGCCGGCGTCCTTCAGCATCCGGGCCATGTGCATCAGGTTCCACGTCATGAAGGTGACGTTGCGATTGGTGAAGCTGTTCTCCGGGCCGCCGGAGCCGGGGTCGAGGTACGAGGGCCCCGGCCCCGCCTCGCCGATCCACCCGGCGTCGGCCTGCGGCGGGATGGTGTAGCCGAGGTGCTGAAGGCTGTAGAGCACGTTCATCGCGCAGTGTTTGACGCCGTCCTCGTTCCCGGTGATGAGGCAGCCGCCGACGCGCCCGTAGTACGAGTACTGGCCACGGTCGTTGAGCAGGCTGGAGCAGGCATAGAGACGCTCGATGACGCGCTTGGTCACCGAGCTGTTGTCGCCGAGCCAGATGGGGCCGGCCAGCACGAGGATGTCGGAGTCCAGGGCCTGCTGGTACAGCTGTGGCCAGGCGTCGCTCTCCCAGCCGTGCTCCGTCATGTCCGGCCACACGCCCGTCGCGATGTCACGGTCGACGGCTCTGACGACGTCCACCTGCACGCCCTGCCCGGTCATGATGGCGGCGCAGCGGTCGATGATTCCCCGCGTGTTGCTTCGTTCCGGGGACCGCTTGAGCGTGCAGTTGAAGATCAACGCACGCAGATCGTCGTAGCGCGCGGGCGGCGGTCCCTGCTCTTGCTGGGCCTGCTCCGGTTCGTGGGGGGCGGCGGACGCGTTCACATGCGCTCCTTCTCGGGACCGGCGGCGGCGTCCGGCGGGCCGCCGCCCGGGCGGGGAGTTGATGCCTCCGGTCGACGGGCCGCGGGCCACCGGACAGGGCACGGGTCACGGCGCCGCCCGCATCAGGCCGTGCGCCGTGACCCCCTTGCTTGCCGGTGTGTGCAGCCGACCCGTCCTGTCAGTGGTGCGCCCGGACGGAGGCGGTGTCCGTGCTGGCCTTGTAGGCGTCGGTACCGGGGAAGGACGCGCGGTAGCCGTTGCGGAGCAGATCACCGTAGAGACGGTCGATCTGCGACTTGCTGCCGCGCACCGTGGCGTCGCACCGGGCCACGCCCTTTCGGTCGGTGACCGCCCGGCACAGCGACCTGCTCTGCGATGTGTTGCTGAACTTGACCGTCCGGCCGGCGAGAGGCTTGCCGTGCGGCCCGGTCAGCTTCGCGGAAAGGCCCCTCACCGTCAGCAGCGGAGGGTGGAACCGGCGTTCGGCGGTGGCGGGCCGTGCCTCGAGCCGGGTGCGGACGGCCTCCTGCCGGGTCACGAGGCCGACGGGCGTCGTCAGCCCCACGAAGGGCACGGTGGTCTGTCCTCCACCGCCCGCGGACACCCGCACGACCCGGTCGTTCCCGAAGTCCGCGACGTACAGGTTGCGTGCACGGTCGAGCGCCAGCCCCTGCGGGCTCGCGAGGCCGTTGGTGGGCACAGTCGTCTGCCCGGAGCCGGCCGTCGGCACCCTCACCACACGGTTGTTGCCCGAGTCCGAGATGAAGAGCCGGTTACCGCGCGGAGCGAGCGCCAGGCCGGTCGGCTGGGAGAGACCGGTGGTGGGAACGGTCGTCTGCCCGCCACCGCCGGTCGGCACCTTCACCACACGGTCGTTGACGAAGTCGGAGATGTAGAGCTCGTTCCGCTTCTCGTCGAGCGCCAGGCCGTCGGGGTGCAGAAGGCCTTCCGTGGGGACGGTCGTCTGCCCGCCGCCCGCCGCCACCTTCACCACGCGGTCGTTGAAGCTGTCGGCGATGTAGAGGTCTCCGGCCTTGCTGAGTGCCAGCCCGAGGGGACGCAGGAGGCCCTCCGTCGGGACCGTCGTCTGCTCGCCGTCGGCGGAGACCTTCACGATCCTGCTGTTGACGGTGTCGGAGATGTAGAGCGCGCCGGTGCGGTCCAGCGCCAGGTAGGTCGGACGGGACAGGCCCGTGGTGGGGACCGTGACCTGCGGACCTTGGGGCAGGAAGAGCCTCTGGATGTCGTTCGCGGCGAAGTCGCTGACGTACAGCGACTCACGGCCCGACCCGGACGGCTTGTCGCTGCCCGGCGCCGGCGACGCGGAGGCGGAGGGAGAGGACGAGGCGGCGAGACCGGCCGTGCACAGCACGGCGACCGCCGCCATGGCTGTCGCGCGGCGCCACGAACGGCCGCGCCGGAGAAGGCGTTCGCGCCACGACTCCCGTTCCGCGCGGGGTGGCGGTGACGGTCGTCGCGAGTACGGATCGCCGCAGTTGCCGGGGAGTGAATAAGGGCTCATCGACACCCACCTGTTCTGGGCCGCAGACATGTGCCGTGGGCCCGAGGGGACAGCGGGCGCCCCCGCGGGTCGCACTTGGGAAGCGAGGGGGCGCCGGTTGACATGACGAGCCGTCATCGCGTCCACGTCCTGAGCGACTCAGGCCGGGCCACGCGGATCGGTCCGTCAGCGGCGACACTAGGAAGCCGCCGCGGCGCCGCGGACTCACCACGCCATGAGCCGCGGGCGTCCACCCGAAGGCGGGCGGGCTGGAGCCGAGCGCGTCGGGGCGGGCTGGACAAAGCGCGCGCAGATGGTGTGTAGTCTGTATACAGGCTGTATGCAAGAAGCTGTGTGCAGCACGACCAACACGGGGGCCGTGGCCGGGCCGGGCGGAGTGCCCCGGGCAGGCCGGGCGCGGACGACGCCGGCGGGGAGGCTGGCTGTGGCATCCGGACGTGAGAAGGCGTACAGGTTTCTCAAGGAGACCGTGCTGACCGATCCCGCCATGCAGGGCGAGTTCCTCTCCGAGCAGATGATCGCCGACCGCGTCGGCATCTCCCGAACCCCCATCCGCGAGGCACTGCTGCTGCTCGCCGCCGAGGAACTCGTCAGTCTCGTCCCGAAGCGCGGGGCCTACATCGCGCCGCTCTCGGGCCGGGAGATCAGCGAACTGATGGAGATGCGCGCCTTGCTGGAACGGTACGCCGCCCGCCGTACGGTCGAGGCGGGCACGGCGCCCGTCGCCGAGATGGACAGGATCCTCGAGGAGCAGGCGCAGCTGCGCGGCAGCGACAAGGCCAAGGAGTTCATCGAGGCCGACCACCGCTTCCACGCGACCCTCATCGCCGCCGCCGGCAACAAGCTGATGGCCAAGCAGTACGAGGCCCTGCGCAGCCGCCAGGTCAGGGCCGGTGTCAGCGCCCTGTACCGCTCACCGGGACGGCAGAGCGAGGTCTGCGTCGAACACCGCCACATCGTCACGGCGTTGGCGGCCGAACGCGCGGACGTCGCGTGCGCGGCCATCGACGACCACATCGCGGCGACGCGGCGCATCCTCACCGAGGGCTGACCCGGACGCGGCGGGCCCGCCCTCGCGGACCCGCCCGGCGTCGCCGGGACCGGCCGGGCCACCGGGACCGGGGCTCCGCCGGCAAGCGGTTCACAGCCGGCGGTTGTCCAGGACGGCCACCGCTCGGCGGACCTTGGCCACTTCGTCCACGTCCACGTCGGACACGATCAACTCGGGTGTCTCCCCGGCCTCTTCGTGCACCCGGCCGTCGGGGCCCACGAGCAGGCTGTGCCCGATGCCCGTCGGCGCCTTCGTCGGCTGACGGATGTCCGCGTCGGGGCCGGGCGGCGCCTGGCCGACCGCGGCCACCCACAGCGTGGCGTCCAGTGCGCGCGCCCTGGTGAGCAGCCGCCAGTGGTCGAGCTTCGCGGGGCCCGCGCCCCACGACGCGGGAAGCACGGAGAGCACGGCACCCTCGTCCGCGTGAGCGCGGAAGAGCTCGGGGAACCGGATGTCGTAGCAGGTGGCCAGGCCGACGCGCACGCCCGCGACGTCGATGGTGACGACCTTGTCCCCGGGAGCGACCGTGTCCGACTCGGAGAAGCCGAACGCGTCGTACAGATGGATCTTGTCGTATGCCGCGTCGACGTCCGGGCCGGTGGCGAGCAGGGTGTTGGTGACACGGCCGTCGGAGGACCCGGTGAACATCCCCGCCACCACGGTGAGTCCGTGACGGCGGGCGACCTCGCGCACGCCCTCCGCCCACGGCCCGTCCAACGGCTCGGCCACCGGTCCCAGCGGGATGCCGAAGCGGGCCATCGCCGCTTCCGGGAAAACGGCCAGCTGGGCGCCCTCCCCGGCCGCCTGCCCGGCCATGGTGTCGATGGTGCGCAGGTTCTCCTCCGGGTCGGTGGACGCGGTGAACTGGCACAGCGCTGTGCGGAGCGTCGTCACTGCATGTCTCCTTTCCGCACGGTCGAGTGGTCGGGTCGAAGGTCCGGCACGGGACTGTCGGGCTTCGAGCGCCGGGACGCCCGGCCCGCGGTCACCGCGATTTCGAGGCGTACGACGAGGAGGCCGCCGGCTCCGCGCCGCCCGCCCCGTGGCCGTGGCCGCCGTCGCCGTTGCTGCCGACCAGCCTCGTGTACTCCTCGTCCTCCGCGTGGTCGGCGTCCCGTCCGAGCAGCACACCCGTCACCGTAAGCACGGCGGTTAGCACGATGTACCCCGCGAGCGGCAGCCATGTGCCGAACTTGCCCAGCAGCGCCGTGAACACGAGCGGAGCGACGGCGCCGCCGATGACCCCCGCCAGCGTGTAGGCGAGCGAGGAACCGGTGTAGCGCAGCCGCGGGCTGAACTGCTCGGCGACGAAGGCGGCCTGCGGGCCGTAGAGCATCGAGTGGATGACGAGCGCGCCGATGACGCCGAGCACGATCAGCAGCCACGAACGCGTCTCCGCCAGCGGGAAGAAGACGAACGGCCAGACGCCCGCCGCGACGGCCGCCCCCAGGTACAGGCGCCGGCGGTTCCAGCGGTCGGAGAGCGCGCCCGCGAGCGGAATGAGGAAGATCTGCAGCCCGGAGCCGATGAGCACCGCGGTGAGTGCCTGGCCGCTCGGCATGCCGAGTTCCTCCGTCACGTACGTCAGGACGAAGACGGTGAACATGGCGTAGAGGACGTCGGGCGCGACCCGGGAGAGGATCGCGGCGACGAGCGGCCTGCGCTGCTGGGCGAAGACCTCACGGACCGGCGCCTCGGGGCGTTCGCCGCCCGCTTCCACCGCCTTGAAGACCGGCGTCTCCTCCAGGTGCGTACGGACCCACAGCCCGAAGACGACCAGCACGCCGGAGAGCAGGAACGCGATGCGCCAGCCGAAGGAGAGGAACTGCTCCTCCGTGAGCATCGCTCCCAGTGCGGCCAGGGCGCCGTTTGCCATGAGGTTGCCGACGGGCGGCCCGACCTGGGCGGCCGAGGCCCAGAACCCTCGCTGCCTCGTGTTGCCGAACTCGCTGGTGAGCAGCACGGCGCCGCCCCATTCGCCGCCGACGCCGACGCCTTGGGCGAAGCGCAGCAGGACCAGCATCGCGGGGGCGACCGGTCCGGCGACGGCGTGGGTGGGCAGGCAGCCGATGAGGAAGGTGGCGACGCCGACGAGGACGAGCGTGGCGACGAGGACGCGCTTGCGCCCGATGACGTCGCCGAGGCGTCCGAAGACGAAGCCGCCGACCGGGCGCGAGACATAGCCGACCGCGTACGTGGAGAAGGCGAGCAGCGTGCCCGTGAGCGGGTCACCGGAGGGGAAGAAGAGCTTGCCGAAGACGAGCGCGGACGCCGCCGAGTAGACGGCGAAGTCGTACCACTCGAGCGAGGTCCCGGTGAGGCTGGCGGTGAACGCCTTCATCAGGTCCTTGCGGTGTGCACGGCTCCCTCCGCCGTCCTCGGCCGGATCGCCCGTGCCGCTGTGCGGATGGGGCTCCTCCGCTGCCGCCTTGTGCGACGTGTTGTGGTCCACGGGGGCTTCCTCACGTTCGGGTTCCTTTCGGGTACGGGGCATACTTGCTGTATACAGCTCGTATGCGCAACCCTCGGGGCGTGGAATTTACCCCTGTGAAACCGAGAACGACCTGGAGGAATCCCATGACCGGCCTGTCCTTCACGCTGCCCGACGGCACCCGGCGCACCGTGACCGTGAAGCGTCTCCTCAACGCCGGCTACGCCGGCCGCAGCCAGGAGGACGTGGCCGCGCACGTGGCTGAGCTCGCCGAACTGGGAGTGCCGGCACCGTCCACGACTCCCGCGCTCTACCCCGTCTCGCCCTACCTCGCGCAGCAGACCGGAACGGTTCTCGCGCAGCACGGTAAGACCTCCGGCGAGGCCGAGTGGGCGCTCGTCGTCGACGACACGGGGGACCTGCTGCTGACGGCGGCCTGCGACCACACCGACCGCGAGCTGGAGACGTACGGCGTGGCCTGGAGCAAGAACGCCGCTCCCGACGTGCTCGCGACGAGCGCATGGCGGCTCGACGACGTCGCCGACCGGATCGACAGCCTCACCCTTCGCGCCTGGGTGAGCGGCACTCCCGAGGACGCGAGCGGCACCGGCACAGGCACCGCGGAGCAGCTGATCCAGGACGGCACCGGCGCCGACCTGCTCACCCCGCACCACTGGGCGGAGGTGCTGCGTGAGCGGGGCGAGCTGGAGCCCGGCACGGTGCTGATCTCCGGGACGATCCCGATGCTCAACGGCGACGGCCAGTTCGCCGGGCACTGGCGCGTGCAGCTCGGCGACCCGGCAACGGGCCGCGAGATCTCCCTGGACTACGACGTGGTGCCCATGCCGGAGCCCATCGGCTGAGCCCGTCACGCGCCTTCGGCGTCCCGGGCTCCCCGGGCGCCCAGGCGTTGGGCGTAGGCGGCGACGATCTGCCTGCGGGAGTCCTCCAGGTACTCCCGCAGCATCCGCTCCGCCCTCGGCGCGTCGCCCGAGCGCAGGGTCCGCAGGATCTCCCGGTTGCGTGCGAGGTAGGGCTCGTGGAGGCGGCGCGGGCTGTCCATGACGTGGAGGGCGAGCCGCAGTTCGGCCAGGACGCTGCCCATCACCTCGTCCGTGCGTGGGCTGCGTGCGAGCGCGACCAGTTCGCGGTGGAAGTGGATGTTCGCAGTCGCCAGGTCCTTCCATCGCCACTCCCGCGCGGCGCTCTGCCCCTCGGCGACGGTCGCGGCGAGCGCGTCCAGCGTGAACGGCGGCCCCGTGCCGGCCAGTTGGTGGACCACCCCGCACTCGATGAGTTTCCGCACGCGGTAGATGTCGAGCACGTCGTCGACGGTCAGGACCCGGACGAAGACGCCCCTGTTGAGCTGGTGTTCCAGCAGCCGTTCATGGGTGAGCAGCCGGAACGACTCCCGCAGCGTGTTGCGCGAGACTCCGAGCGCGCCGCCGATGTCGCCCTCCGAGAGCCGGACCCCCGGCGGGAAGAACCCCTCCGCGATGCGGCTGCGCAGCACGTCCGCGACGCGTTCCGCCGTGCTGGTACGGCTCAGCAGCACGCGGTCGCCCGCCAGTTCCCCGTGCCGGACGGGAACCGCGGGCGTCGCCGCGGGTTCCCCGGGTTCCCCGGTGGACGGCACGACCGAGGGCACCGCCGGTTGTACGGCAGGAAGTCGTGCGGGCTCCGGATCTGTCGTCCCCAACTCGCGCCCCCTTCTTGCGTCCCGGCTCCTCCCGGGTGTCCGCCGCGCATACAGCGCTACGAACCCCTTGAAGGATCGTTCAACGATCCTCTACGTTATCCCGGACATCGAGCAGGCACCACAGGCCGGCCCACATCCGCGGCGGCACCCTCTTCCCTCTGCGAGGTGCACATGAACAGCAACCCGATACCCGACGCCCCCCAGGAGGGCACAGGGTCCGAGAGTGTCTCCGTCCGGGACTCCGGCGGCGAGTCCGGCGCAGGCCGGGGCGAGAGCGGCGGCGGCCCGTTCGCCTGGTTCAAGGAGCTCGGCGCCTCCGGACGCCGTGCGTTCGCCGGCTCGTTCGGCGGCTACGCGCTGGACTCCTACGACTTCTTCACGCTGCCGCTCGGCATGGTCGCCATCGGGGCGTACTTCAGCCTCGACCCCGGCCAGACCGGTCTCCTCACCACCGTCACGCTCGTCGTCTCCGCCGTGGGCGGCGCGGTCGCGGGCATCCTCGCCGACCGCATCGGACGCGTCAGGACGCTGATCCTCACCGTCGTCACCTACGCCCTCTTCACGCTGCTGTGCGGCTTCGCGCCCAACTACGAGACGCTGCTGGTCTTCCGCGGCCTGCAGGGCCTCGGCTTCGGTGGCGAGTGGGCCGTCGGCGCGATCCTCGTCGCCGAGTACGCCACGGCGAAGCACCGCGGACGCACCCTCGGCGTCATCCAGAGCTCGTGGGCCGTGGGCTGGGCACTGGCCGTCATCGTCTACACGGCCGTCTTCCAGCTCTTCGACGAATCGACCGCCTGGCGTGTGCTGTTCTGGACCGGTGCCCTTCCCGCGCTGCTGATCCTCTATGTGCGACGCAACGTCGAGGACGCGCCGCAGGCGGCCGCCCAGCGCAAGAGCAGCCGCGAACGCGGTTCCTTCTCCGCGATCTTCACGCCTGAACTGCGCCGCACGACGATCTTCGGCGTGCTGCTCTCCACCGGCGTGCAGGGCGGGTACTACACGCTCGCCACCTGGGTGCCCAGCTACCTCAAGACGGACCGCGGACTCACCGTCGTCGGCACCGGCGGATTCCTGACGTTCCTGATCTCCGGCGCCTTCATCGGCTACCTCACCGGTGGTTATCTCACCGACAAGCTGGGCCGGAAGCGCAATGTCGCGGTGTTCGCGGTGCTCTCAGCGCTCGCCGTCCTCGCCTACACCAACGTGCCGACCGGCTCCAACACGCTCGTTCTGCTGCTCGGTTTCCCGCTCGGCTTCTGCATGTCGGCCATCTTCAGTGGCTTCGGCTCCTTCCTGAGCGAGCTCTACCCGACGGCCGTGCGCGGCACCGGGCAGGGCTTCGTCTACAACACGGGCCGCGCCGTCGGCGCCTTCTTCCCCACGCTGGTCGGCTTCCTCGCCAACAGCTGGGGCGTGAGCGGTGCGCTCGTCTTCGGTGCCGCCGGCTACGGACTCGCCCTCGTCGCCCTGCTCGGTCTGCCCGAGACCAAGGGCCGGGCGCTCGTCTGACCACCCGCCGCAACCGCGTGGCCGGGGCCGGGAAACACCGGTCCCGGCCCACCGGTCCGCACAGTGCGGCTCTCCCGACCGACGGAGGTCACACGTCATGTCCCCTACGACGCACGGCACTTCGGCCGCCCGCCCGGGGCGGACGCCCACACCCGCCGGCCCCGCCGAGGCGCGGACGCTGATCCGCGACGGCGATGCCGGCCCCACCACCGGCAGGGCACCCGGATACACACAGGCCAACCTCGTCTCCGTACCGCGCGACTGGGCCTACGACGTGCTGCTCTTCTGCCAGCGCAACCCCAAGCCGTGCCCCGTGCTCGACGTGACGGACCCCGGCGAGACCTCCACCGTGCTCGCGCCGGGTGCCGATCTGCGCACCGACCTGCCCGCGTACCGGGTCTGGGAGCACGGCGAACTGGTCGAGGAACCTGCCGACGTGACGGGCCGTTGGCGGAAGGACCTGGTGACCTTCCTCATCGGGTGCAGCTTCACCTTCGAGTGGGCGCTGGCCGATGCCGGGGTTCCGCTGCGCCACATCGAGCAGGGGCGCAACGTCGCCATGTACGTCACGGACCGCCGCTGCCGCCCCGCGGGCGCGATGCACGGGCCGATGGTCGTCTCGATGCGGCCCGTGCCGCAGGAGTCGGTGGCGACCGCGGTCCGGGTGACGGGCCGCATGCCCGCGGTCCACGGCGCCCCCGTGCACACCGGCGACCCCTCGCTGCTCGGCATAGCGGACATCGACGAGCCGGACTTCGGCGACCGCACCGCGATGCTCCCCGGAGACGTGCCCGTCTTCTGGGCCTGCGGCGTGACGCCCCAGGCGGCCGTGATGGCGTCCCGGCCGCCGTTCGCGATCACTCACGCGCCCGGCCGGATGTTCATCACGGACGTACGGGACGAGGAGTATCTCGTCGCGTGAGAGTCCTGCCGGCGGCGAGCACCCCGGAGTTCATGCAGCTCGGTGAGACCTGGCCCTTGATCCGTCGGGACGGTCGCCGCTGCGCAAGGACCGGCAACGGTCCCGGTGCCGGCGGCGGGACGTCCGCCCGCCGCCGACACCACAGACCGCACGCGCGTCGGCGCGTGAGGCGTACGAGGCGTGCGCCGGGGCTCAGGCCTCCTCGTAGACGAGCCAGACGTTGCCTCGGTCGAAGGGCATCCGGTCGCCGTCGGGAAGCGTGAAGGTCGTGCCCGACTCCGCGGTCGGCCGCTCCCACTTCGTCTCGTACGCCTTGCCGTCGCGCAGCACCGTCGCCTCGCCGCTGCCGACGGTCTTCTCGTACGGGGTACCGCCGTCGTCCGGCGGCATCTCGACCTTCTGCACGATCACGGTCTTGCCGCCCAGCCGCTCGCCGCCGGTGCTCGTCGCTGGAGCGCCGTCGAAGGAGGTGAGCCAGCGGTCCTCCTTCTCGGACCAGTTGAAGGTGGTCTCGGCCGAGCCGTAGTCGACGGAGCGCTCGTTGGTGGGCTCGCCACCGGCCGGGGCGTCGACCGCGAAGCGGAAACCTATGTCGGCGCTCTTGCTGGCCTCCGGCGCGGTGTCGAGGAGCTCGTCGGGGTGCACGTAGAGGTTGTGCGGGGCCTCGTTGTCGCCGCCGCGGAAGTAGGGCGCCGGGTACTTGTCGTGCGAGCGGGCGTGGAGCGTCGACTTCTCTATGAGGTCCTCGACGCCCGCGCGCGCACCCGAGTAGGACAGCGCGGGGCGGTCGAACATCCGCAGCTGCTCGACGTTGTACGCGCGGGCGCTGCGCACGGGCCCGAGCGAGTCGGGGAACTTGCTCGAGTAGATGCCGAGCAGCCGGCTCAGCCCGCCCTCGACCTTCTCCACGACGGTGATGTCGGCGTCCTCGAGCGCGGTGTGGGGCCGTGCGTCCTTGTGGTTGTCGATCTTCACCGCCAGCACCGGGGCCGGTTCGGCGGGCAGCCCGGTGAAGGGGGACGTCGCCTCCTCGGGCGACTTGGGGGGTGAGTCCTGGCGGGGCTGCTGAGCACTGTCCGTCCTCTTCCCCGCGGCCGCCGAGTCCTGGGCGGACGAGGGACCCGCACCGCTTCCGGCGGCCAGCGCCACCACTGTCAGCGTGGCCAGGAAGCGTGCGGTCCTGCGTATGCCTCCCGCTCTGCCGTCGGGGGAGGGCGAGCCGGTGGTCATGCCCTGCATGTGAACTGCCTTCCGTCATGTGGGGGTAGGACAGCCACCTCACCGGCGCCGGGCCGGACCGTCAATACCCCGCGTAGCTCTTCGCACACGGCGGCAGCCGGGCATCGCAACGGGCAAGGAGAGAGAGGCGCCCCGACGGCCGCGGGCCCGGCCCGGCGGCGGAGCCCCCGGAAACCAGGGACGCGCGGGCCGCGGACCCACCCCCGACGGCTTCAGTGCTCCGCGGGCACGGGCGAGTCCACGAGCGAGACCCGGATCTTGGACTGGCCGTGTGGCAGCTTCTCCCAGTCGTCCATGAAGCGGGCACTGAGCCCGTGCTTCTCCGCGAGCGCGACGAGCGTCGCCGTCCGGTAGTAGAAGTCCTCACGCAGCACCTGGTGTTCGGCGCCCTCCGTACGGTCGAAGGTGAAGTCGAAGAAGCCCGTCGGCTTCAGGATCCGCCCGACATTGGCCAGGCACTCGTCGATGACCTCGATCGGTGAGTGGGAGAAGACGCTGTGCGCGTGCACGACGTCGAAGTGCCCGCTGGGCAGGAAGTCGAGCTTCAGGTCGTGCGTGATCGTCAAGTGGGGGAGTTTCTCCTGCAGTTCGTAGTGGGTGAGCGTCTTCTTCGCGGAGATGAGGATGTCGGGGGAGATGTCGATGCCGTAGTAGTTGCCGGCGTCGAGGTACTGGATGAACCGCCAGCCCGCCCGCAGATTGCCGCAGCCGATGTCGAGCATGCGGTGCTGCGGCTGGAGGCCGTGCTGCTTGAGGAAGCCGAACTGCATCTGCCCCAGCGCGAGCCACCGGTCGTGGCTGCCGCTCCCGACGGCCGCCTCGGGGTTGTTCGCCGTGTCCGAGGCCATCACGGCCCGGTAGTAGTCGACGTGGCTCGGGTGCCGGAAGCGCAGCCAGCGGTCACGGAGCGCTCGGCGCACGTACGGGGCCACCCGTGCCGGGTTGCGCAGGGCGTACGCGGCCTTGTGCGACAGCTTCGAGCGGTCGGCGGCCAGCGATCGTGCGGTCTTCTTGGGCATGACGTTGTACTCCTCGGGTGTTGCTGCGCTGCCCCCGGCGGCGCTTTGACACTTGGCGGAACGAATGACAGTGCATGTCGGACACGTTCAAGTACGGGGCCTGGTCGGCGACATGGCCTTGTCGTGCTGGGAATCGGTTCGGGATCGGTGATGTGAGGGCATCCGGCCCGCGGCGGCGTGGCGCCCCCCGGCTCAGCCGGTGGCCGGGCGTCTGCCCTTGTGGACGCCCGTCTCTGTAGTGTCCGCGCCCTGCTCCGTACCGCGAGCGGCGACAACTCCGCTCTCGTAGGCGAAGACCGCGGCCTGCGTGCGGTCACGCAGTGCGAGTTTGTCGAGGATGCGGCTGACGTGGGTCTTCACCGTCGACTCCGCGACCAAGATGTGCTCGCCGATCTCGGCGTTCGAGAGTCCCTGCGCCACCAGTGCAAGCACCTCCGTCTCCCTCCCGGTCAGTTCGGCGACGCGTGTCACGAGCGGGGCGCGCAGCCCGCCGGGGGCTGCGGGCGTGCGGCTGAACTCCTCGATCAGCCTGCGGGTGACGGTGGGCGCGAGCAGAGCGCCTCCCGTGGCCACGACCCTTATGCCTTCGGCGAGTTGACGCGCCGGGGCGTCCTTGAGCAGGAAGCCGCTCGCCCCTGCCCGCAGCGCCCGGTAGACGTACTCGTCCACGTCGTACGTCGTGAGTATCAGCACCTTCGTCGCGGGGGAAGCCGCGACGATCTCACGGGTGGCCTCCAGCCCGTCCATGCCGGGCATCCGCACGTCGAGGAGTGCGACGTCGGGGCGCAGCGCAGCCGTCTTCTCCACGGCGTCGAGGCCGTCGACGGCCTCGCCGACGACGTCGATGCCGGGCCGGCTCGTGAGCAGCACGGAGATGCCTTCGCGCACCATCTCCTGGTCGTCGGCGATCAGGACGCGTATCGCGGGCTCGTCAGCCATCGGCGGCCTCCACCCGCTCGTGGGCGCCGGTCCCGGCGACGGCCGCGCTCGGCAGGAATCCCGTCACCTCGAAACCACCTTCCTCCGTCGGCCCGGCGTGCAGTTTCCCGCCCAGCATGGCAACACGCTCCCGCATGCCCGTGAGCCCGTGGCCGGCGCCGGGCGAGGGCGGAGCCGGGTGTGCGGACGGCTCGTTGACGATGCGGAGGTCCAACCCGTCCCGCCCGTACCGGAGTTCGACGGTGACCGGTGCCTTCGGAGCGTGGCGTACGGCGTTGCTCAGCGCCTCCTGCACGATGCGGTACGCCGACAACTCGACGCCGCGCGGCAGTTCGCGCACCTCGCCCGTAACCGTCTTGCCGACGGGGGTGCCGACGGCGCGTACGCCCGTGAGCAGGGCATCCAGATCGGCCAGGGCCGGCTGCGGCGCCTCGGCGCCACGGTCACCGGACGCCGCGGCGGGCGGCGCCGACTGCTCCGCCCGTACGACGCCGAGCACGCGGCGCAGCTCGGCGAGAGCGGCGACGGCGTTCTCCCGCACATCACCGAACGCCTTCACGAGTTCGGGCGGCGGCGCCTCCACGCGGTACGGCGCGGCCTCGGCCTGGATCGCGACGACGGACATGTGATGCGCCACGACGTCGTGCAACTCCCGTGCGATGACGGCGCGTTCCTCGAGCAGCATGCGGCGCGAGCGCTCCTCCTCGGTCGCCGCCGCGTGTGCGGCCGCCTCCGCGCGGGCCTCACGCAGACCCGTCGCGACGAGGGCGGCCAGCGGCATCGGCGCCGAGACGAGCGCCATCGCCCAAGTGCCCACGCTCAAGGGGCCGTTGCCGGCTGCCGCGAGCGCGACGACGAGACCCCACAGACAGACCACGGCCCGCAGCCGCAGCCTCAGCGCGACGATCGTCATCACCGCGAGGAAGGCCAGGAGGCCCGCCGTCGCCCACGGCCGCCCCTGGGAGTCGTAGAAGAGCAGGCCGGGCCAGGACCTGACGTCGGCGAACGGGAAAGGGCCCGCCAGGCCGCCGGGGTGGAAGACGCTGACCGCGGTGGCGGCCACCAGCAGCCATCCCGAGAGAACCGGCCGGTTCAGCGTCAGCAGCAGCGAGCCCACGACGAGCGTGACGCCCGCGATCTTGTCGGCGTCCCCGACACCGGCCTCGTACTGGAAGCTCACCAGGAGCAGGACCAGCGCCAGCACCGCCGCGTGCGGCGCCCGGCGAAGCACCGCCCCGGCCGGGGCAGGCAGCACCCGGCGGGCCCGCGCCGGCAGCGGCAGCCGGGCCAGGGGCGGCAGCGGACGCCGGGCGAGGGCGTCCCGTACGAGATCGCCGAAGAGTTCGCGCACGAGCTGGACGGGCATGGCAGCGACCATATGAGGGCCGCCCGGCGTGAGCATCCGCCGCAGGTCGCATCGGTTCGCGTCCCTCTCAGGGACTACGCGGAAGCGCGCGGAGGACTTAAGGTCCACGTCAGGGGGCAGGCCACCCGGATTCCCCGCACGGCTCCGCAACCCGGGCGCCGTGGCCCGGTGGCCCCCGGATGACAGTGAATTCCCGACAACACCGTGGTCCGCCGAGACCCGTGGTCCCCGTGATCCCGTACGAAAGGAACGACCGTGCGCGTCGCCGTCCTTGACGACTACCAGCAGGCCGCCCACCACTTCGCCGACTGGCAGAGTCTGGACGCCGAAGTCACCTTCCTCCACGAGCACATCACCGACGACGACGCACTCGCCGAGGCACTGCGCGGCTACGACGTGGTCGTCGCGATGCGCGAGCGAACACCGTTCACCGCCGAGCGGTTCGAGCGCCTTCCCGACCTGCGGCTGCTCGTCACGACCGGGATGGCCAACGCCTCGATCGACGTAGCCGCCGCCGAACGCCACGGGGTGACCGTCTGCGGCACACAGAGCCCGGCGACCGCGACGCCGGAACTCACCTGGGGGCTCATCCTCTCCCTGCTGCGCCACATCCCCGCCGAGTCCACCGGGGTGCGCGAGGGGCAGTGGCAGCACTCCATAGGCGGCGACCTGTACGGGCGCACCCTCGGCATCGTCGGCCTCGGGCGGCTCGGATCGAGGGTGGCCGCCGTCGGCCGGGCCTTCGGCATGCGCGTACTGGCCTGGAGCAGCAACCTCGAACCGGCCACCGCCCGCGAGCGCGGTGCCGAGCCCGTCAGCAAGCAGACGCTGTTCTCCGAGGCCGACATCGTGACCGTCCACTACAAACTCAGCGAACGCAGCATGGGGTTGATCGGCACCGAGGAGTTGTCGTGGATGAAGTCCACGGCGTATCTCGTCAACACCTCGCGCGGGCCGCTGATCGACACCGAGGCCCTCGTCGACGCCCTGATCGAGGGCCGCATCGCCGGCGCGGGCCTGGACGTCTACGAGGTGGAGCCGCTGCCCGCCGACGCCGCGCTGCGCACCGCGCCCCGCACCGTGCTGACCCCTCACATCGGATACGTGACCGAGGGGACCTACCGGGTCTTCTACGGGGAGGCCGTGGAGGACATCGCCGCCTGGGCGGCGGGAGAGCCGGTGCGCAGGCTCACGCCGTGAACGGGCGGCGTGGCTGCCGGGGCCGGCTCCGGTCGGGCCGGTTCCGGCTCCGGTCGTGATCCGGGCGGGCATGGCTCCGGGGCCGGTCCTGGGTCCCCTCCGGGTCCGGTCCGGTCCGGTCCCGGGTCCGGCGCACGGCCCGGGGCGGGCTCCTAGGGCGGCCCCCGGACCTGGCCCTTCGGCCGCTTCCGGCCCGCCGCGCGTACCGCCCCGGCCGATGCGACCCTGGCGGGTGACGGACACCCGAGTGAAGGGACCGCGGCATGGCTAAGCGAGTGGTGGCCGACTCCTACGGCGGCCCTGAAGTTCTCTCCCTCATCGACTCCGACGTCCCGGCCCCGGGACCCGGCGAGGTCACGGTGCGCGCCATGGCCATAGGGGTCAATCCCGTCGACTACAAGCTCTACAGCGGCGACATGGGCGCCGACCCGGCGGCGCTGCCGATGCCCGTGGGGCTGGAGCTGTCCGGAGTGGTGACTGCCGTCGGCCGGGACGCCCGGGGCCCGGCAGGGCCCCTGTCCGTTGGTGACGAGGTGATGGTCAACCCGGCGCCCGGCGCCTACGCGACCGAGTTGACGGTGCCCGCGTCGAGCACCGCGCCGAAGCCCCCGGAACTCTCGTGGGAGGAGGCCGCCGGGCTGCGGCTCGCCGGTTCGACGGCGGTGCACGCACTGACGGTCATCGGTGTGTCCGCGGGCGAGACGCTGCTGATCCACGGTGCGTCGGGCGGCGTCGGGCTCCTCGCCGTGCAGATCGCGGTGGCGGACGGCGTGAGGGTCATCGGCACTGCGAGCGAGGAGCATCTCGGTGTCGTCGAACGTTATGGGGCGACCGCGCTGCGTTACGGCGAAGGCCTGCGTGAACGCGTGCTCGAGGTGGCGCCCGGCGGCGTGGACGCGGTGATCGACACCTCCGGCAAGCGTGAGGCGATCGACCTCTCCCTCGAACTCGTGCCGGATCCCTCCCGCATCGTGTCCATCCTCGCCTTCGACCGTGGCGACACGGGCATCAAGCTGATCGGCGGCGCCCCGAACGCCGATCCCGGCACGGAGATCAGAGCCGCGTCGTGGCAGCGGCTCGCCGACCTCGCGCGCCAGGGCGAGTTGGAGGTCCGCGTCGCCCGTACGTACGCGCTGTCGGAGGCGGCCGAGGCGGACCGGTTCGTCGCGGAGGGCCACCCGGGCGGCAAGGTCGTCCTCCTGCCCTGACGGAACCCGGCGGGGCGTTGCCGCCCGGTGGCCACGGCGCCGCGCGCGGCGGGCGCCCTGCCGACCCGCCACCGGAAGTCAGCTGCGGCTGGTGCCGACCGCGGTTTCCGCAACGGCGGGGACGCTGCCCCGGGGCATCCGCGGGGCCCGCCGCCGGTTGGGTGGGACGGCGAGGCGGGAGAGGGCCGACCGCTTGGCCGCAAAGGGCCACCTCGGCGGCGAGGTCGTCCTCTGCCCTGGCGGAGCCGGCGGGGCGTTGCCGCCCGGTGGCCACGGCGCCTGTCGCGGTGGCGCCCCGACCACCCGGCCACCTCGGGAAGCCGCAGCGAACGGCGCTGACCGCGATGTTCGCAGCGACGCGAGGGTTGACACGGAACGGCCCCGTCCCGTTGTGTGAAGCAACGCACATCACGCAAATCGATTTGCACGATCGATTCACACGAACTCGGACCGGCCGGAGGTGACGCGATGCCGCAGCAGAAGGACCGCCCGAGCATCGCCAGCGTCGCCGCGGCCGCCGGCGTCAGTCCGACCACGGTCTCGCACGCGCTCAGCGGCAAGCGGGCCGTCTCGCCGCACACCCGCCGGCGGATCCTCAAAGCCGTCGAGGAGCAGAACTACCGCACGAACATGGTCGCCAGGAGCCTGCGCAGCCGGAAGACCCACTCGGTGGCGCTGCTCCTCGTCGACATCGCCAACCCCTACTACCCGGCCGTCGCGCGCGCCGTGCACGACGTGCTGGCCACCGAGGGCTACGTGTCGTTCATCGGGAACACCGACGGCGACGCCGCCACGGAGCGGCGGCTGCTGGAGGAGATGGCGGCACGGGGCGTGGACGGCGTGGCCATGCAGCCCATGGCGCTGACAGCGGCCGAGGTGCGCGAGATCGTCGGCCCTGCCATGCCGCTGGTCCTGGCGACCCCGGAGACCGGCGACGTGCCCGCCGACCGCGTACTGACCGACGACACCCGCGGCCTCACCGAGGCCGTCCGTCACCTCGCGGACCAAGGCGTGCGCGAGATCGGGTTCGCGGGCGGAACGACGGACGCGGCCGCAGGCCCGCTCCGCGTCGCCGGCTTCGAGGCGGCCATGGCCGCCGCCGGGCTGGAGGTGCGGCAGCAGTGGATCGAGCACGGGCCGTTCACGCGCGGCGGCGGCGCGGGGGCCGTGGCCCGGCTGCTGAAGCGCAAGGACCGGCCCCGCGCCGTCCTCTGTGCCAACGACCTCATGGCGATCGGCGCCGTGGAGGCCGCCCACGAGGCGGGCCTGCGCGTGCCCGACGACCTCGCGGTCATCGGGTTCGACGACATCGAGACGGCGGACCTCGTCACACCGCGGCTGACCACCGTCGTCAACCCCGCTGCGGCCGTCGGGGACGCCTGCGCGCGCACCATCCTCTGGCGCGTCGAGCAGGGCCCGGACGCCCCGTACCGCAGCGTCCTCCTACCGACCCACCTGGTGGTCAGGCAGTCCGCCTGACCGCACCTGCCCCCGAACCGACCACGACTCGACCCGCCCCGGCGCATCCGATCCGAATGCAAAACGATTTGCATCCCACCCTGACCCACCCCGACCCGTCTCCCGCACCCGCCACCCACGTCGCACGACGTCCCCGGCCCACCGAAGAAGGAAGCCGAGCACATGACCCAGCCGTCTCACCGCTCCGCCCCCGAGCTCGACGAGGCGTACCGGCACAGCACCTTCGACGCGTGCCGGCCGCGCGACCTCCTCGCGGACGAGGTCGCCCAGCGCCGTGAGAGCGGATACGACGTGGACGACGTGGTGCGCGCCGCGAACGGCACCGACCCCGAGGACCGCGCCGCCGTGCTGGCCCTGGTCGACTCGATGGAGGACAGCACGCGCCTGCCCGGCTGGTCCTACGAGGAGCCCGACACCCTCGACGGCATCCGCACCGCCGCGGACCCCGCGCCCGCCGCCGCCTCCGGCTCCGTGACCGGCAGCGACCGGTACGCCGACCGCGTGCACGCCGCGTGGCTCGGCCGCATTGCCGGATGCAACCTCGGCAAGCCCGTCGAGTACGGCGACCACTGGACCGTGGAACACATCCGCGACTACCTGACGCTCGCCGGCGCGTACCCGCTCACCGACTACTTCCCGGTCCTCGACCCCATGCCCGAGGGCTTCGAGTTCCGCGACTGCTGGCCCGAGACGACCCGGGGCGGCATCGCCGGTTCGGCGCGCGACGACGACATCGACTACCCGATCCTCGCGCTGCACCTGCTGGAGACGCACGGCCGCGCGCTCCGTCCCGAGCATGTCGCCGAGGCGTGGACGACGCTCTTCCCGGTGCTGCAGATATTCACCGCCGAGCGGGCCGCGTACATCAACCTCGTGAACGGCCTGCGGGTGCCGCGTGTGGCACGCTTCCGCAACCCCTACCGCGAGTGGATCGGCGCCCAGATCCGCGGTGACGTCTTCGGCTACGTCAACCCCGGCGATCCCTGGGCCGCCGCCGAACTCGCCCACCGGGACGCCTCCCTCTCGCACACCGGCAACGGCGTGTACGGGGAGATGTGGGCCGCCGCTCTCGTCGCGAGCGCGTTCACCGCGTCCGACGCGGCCGGCGCCGTCGAGGCCTCGCTCGGCGTCGTCCCGCCGCGCTCGCGTCTGCACGAGGCGCTCAGTCACGTGGTGCGGATGCACGCCGAGGGCGCCACCTGGGAGTCGGCGCTGGCCGCCGTCCGCGCCGGTTACGGCCACTACTCGTGGGTGCACACCGTCAACAACGCGGCCGCCGTCACCGCTGCCCTCCTGTGGTCCGGCGACGACTTCACCAGCGCCGTCGGCAAGGTCGTCATGAGCGGCTGGGACACCGATTCCAACGGCGCGACCGTCGGCTCCGTCGCCGGCATCCTCGCCGGCACCGCCGCGCTGCCCCCGCACCTGATCGAACCGCTGCACGACCGGACCAGGTCCGCCCTGTTCGGCTTCGACAACTCCGTCATCTCCGACCTGGCCGACCGCACCGTGCGGTTCGCCCGGGCCGGCTGACGCAACAGGCCCGCACCTCAGGCCCGTCCACCACCCTTCGAGCAACGGAGAAGAGGATGCCCCCAATCACCCGCCGCAGGCTCCTGGGAGCCGGTGGTGCGCTGGGCGCGTCGGCGCTCCTCGGCGCGTGCGGGCCGGGTCCGGGCGGGCCCGCGGGCGCCGTCACGATCTGGAACAACCTGGCCGACGCGAAGCAGAACGCGTACTTCCGCAAGCATCACGTCGGCAAGTACCGCGGCCCGCGGCCCGTCCGGTTCAGCCCGAAGCCCAGCGGAACCATCGACCGGCTCATACAGACGGCGCTGGCCGCGGGCGGGGGGCCCTCGATCATCGTCACCCCGGGCCCTTCGAGTTTCGTCTCCGCCTACGACTCGGCCGGATACCTCGCCGACCTCACGCCGTACGCCCAACGGTACGGCTGGCGGAAGAAGTTCGCGCCGTGGGCGCTGGCGGCCTCCGAGGTGGACGGCAAGCTCGTCACCCTGCCCGCCTCCTACGAGACGATGGCCTTCTACACGAATCCTGCCACGCTCGACGATCTCGGACTCGAACCCCCCACCACCCGCGAGGAGTTCGAGAACTTCTGCACCGAGGCGAAAGGCAGGGGATACATACCGCTCGCCGCCGGCAATGCGGACTACAAGGGCGCCAACGAGTGGTTCGCGGGCGTCGGCCTGAACCACGGCGCCGGGCCCGAGGCGGTGTACTCCGCTCTGCGCGGCGAGACGAAGTGGACCGACCCGGTCTTCGTGGACGCGATCGACCGACTCGCGTCGTACTTCCGGAAGGGATGGTTCGGCGGCGCAGTCGACCTGTACTTCACGAACAGCTTCCCCACGGTCTACCGCCAGCTGGCCACCGGCAAGGCAGCTGCGATGATCTCGGGCACGTGGGAGTTCGCGACCCTGCCGGTGTACTTCGGCAAGTCCGCCGGCAACGACGCCACATGGGAATGGAACACCCTGCCGTCGCTGGGTGACGACGTGCCGCGCGTGGTGTGGGACCTGGCCATCGGACAGTCCGCCGGCATCAACACGAACTTCGAGGACACCGCCGCGGCCGCCGACTTCCTCGACTTCTACACCACGGACGTGCGGACCATCATCGCCGGCGTCGAGGAGATGAACTTCGCGCCGCCGCCCGTCCGCATCCGCGCCTCCGACTTCTCCGCGCGTGCCGACCGCCGGATCGCGCGCCTTTACTCGGAGCTCTCCGCCGCGACGTCGATCGGCTATACCACCTGGACCTTCTTCCCGCAGCAGACCGAGACCTACATGATCGACTACTTCGAGAACGTCATCACCGGGCAGATGAGCGCCAAGCAGTACTGCCAAGGCATCGCGACGCGCTTCGTGGCGGAGAAGTCCAAGGGCGCGGTGCCCACCGCGCCGAAGCCGGGCGGAGGGCTGTCATGACGACTCAGCAAGCTGCCGCGGCGGCGGGCGGCACGGTCACCGGACGCCGCACGCCCGCACCGGCCTCCCGACGCCGCCTCGCCGCCCGGCTGCGCGACCGCAAGGTGGCCGGCTGGCTGTTCCTCCTGCCGCTGATCCTGGTCAACCTGTTCATCGTCCTCATCCCGAGCGTCTTCTCGGTGTGGTACTCGTTCACCGACTGGACGGGCATCAGCGGCCGGGCCGGCTTCGTCGGCCTCGACAACTACCGCAACCTCCTCGGCGACCCGGAGTTCGTGCAGGGCCTGGTGCACAACATCCTGTGGACGCTGTTCTTCCTGACCGTGCCGATGGCCATGGGGCTCTTCGGCGCCTACGCCCTCTCACGCATCCGCCGCTTCCGGCTGCTGCTGCGCACCCTGTACTTCATCCCGTACGTCGTGGCGAGCGTGGTGAACGCCTCCATCTGGCGAAGCATCCTCGACCCGCAGACCGGGCTGGGGAACCTGTTGGGCATCAACCCGCTGGGCGACCCGCGACTCGCCCTGTGGTCGGTGGAGTTCGTGAACAACTGGGCGTGGTGGGGATTCCTGGTGGTGGTGTTCCTCGCCGCGATGCAGGGCGTGGACCCGACCCTCTACGAGGCCGCCACGGTCGACGGCGCGGGAGCCGTACGGCAGTTCTTCTCCGTGACGCTGCCCGCCATCCGTCCCACCTTCGCCTTCCTCGGGCTGATGACGATCATCTGGTCGTTCCTCGCCTTCGACTACGTGTACATCCTGACGAAGGGCGGCCCAGCGGGCGCCACCGACCTGCTGTCGACGGTGCTGTACCGGGACGCGTTCTCCAACCTCCAAGCCGGCTACGCCTCGGCCATGGGCGTCGTCATGGCGCTGATCAGCGGTGTGGTGGTCGCCGCCTACCTCGTCATACGCAAAGTGAGGAAGTGGGAGACATGAGTGCCCCTGCATCACCGCAGGCGCCCGCCCGCGACGCCGCGGGCGGTCCGTCCGCGCCCCGTTCGAAGACCGGCGGCCGCCGCCCGTCGGTCGGCCGCACGGCCGTCCACATCGTCCTCGCCGCCCTGGCGGTCTTCTCCATCGGCCCGATCGTCCTCTTCTTCTTCAACGCGCTGAAGACGAACGGCCAGTACGCGGCCGACTCCCTCGGCCTGCCCAGGAGCTGGGAATGGGGCAACTTCCTCACCGCCTGGACGCAGGCCAACATGGGCGCCGGGCTGTGGAACTCGGTGGTGATCGTGCTCGGCACCGTCGCCCTCACCTGCGTCGTGTCGTGCTGCGCGGCCTACGCGCTGGCGCGGCTGCTGGTGCACGGTGCCTCGGCGTTCATGACGTATCTGCTCGTCGCGAGCGCGCTGCCGGCTCAGATGTTCCTGGTGCCTCTGTTCTACATGTGGGCCAAGGCGGGCCTGTACGACTCGCGTTTGGGGCTCGTCCTCATCTACTGCGGCCTCTTCTCACCGTTCGCCACGCTCCTGCTGCGGTCGTTCATGCTGGGCCTGCCGCAGGAGATGGAGGAGGCGGCACGCGTCGACGGAGCCGGCGAACTGCGCGCCTTCACTCGCATCGTGCTGCCGAACGTGCTGCCCGGCATCCTGACGGTGGCGCTGACGACGGGTCTGTCCGCCTACAACGAGTTCCTGTTCGCGGTGACGATGATCCAGACGGACGAGATGATGCCGCTGTCGACGACGTTCTTCACCTTCCAGCAGGGCTTCACTCAGAACTTCACGCTGATCAGCGCCGCCGGCTTCATCATGATCGCCCCCATGCTCGTCCTCTTCCTGCTGCTTCAGCGCAGGTTCATCGACGGGCTGGCGAGTTCCGGGCTGGGAGGCAAGTGAGCGGAGGTGGGCGGCGGAGACCGCGCCGCCGCCGGCCCTCCTCCGAATCAGATCCCGCCGGGCCCGCCGATGCCCGGACCGCGCCGACCGCCCGCCGGCGGGCCGGGCCGCTCAGAGCCGCTCGCCGAGGAAGGTGAGGGTGCGCTCCCAGGCGAGGTGCTTCGCATCCGGGTCGTAGGTGCCCAGGTGGTTCTCCTCGTTCGCGAAGGCGTGGCCCGCCGGATAGCGCTCGATGGTCACCTTCGCCCCGGACTCCCTGCGGATGCGGGCGGCGATCTCCTCGGCGCGCTCCGGTGTGGCGTTCTCGTCCAACTCGCCGTAGTGGCCCAGGACATCGGCGCTGAGGTTCGCGAAGTTCACCTCGTCGTCGCTGGCCACGCCGTAGTACGGAACGGCCGCGGCGATCTTCTCCCCCGCCTCCGCGGCGAGCGCCAGGACGAAGCCGCCGCCCATGCAGAAGCCCACGGCACCCACGGCGTCTCCCCGTACGGCCTCGTGGCCGAGCAAGTAGTCGACGGCGCCGACGAGTTCGCGCACGGCCCGGCCCATGGGCAGCTCCGAGGCGAGACGCGCCGCGTCGTCGCTGTCGTGGGTGGTGCGGCCGCCGTAGAGGTCGGGGGCGAGCGCCACGTAGCCGGCGGCCGCGAACTCGTCCGCCACCTCGGCGATCTGGTCGGTCAGCCCCCACCACTCCTGGATGACGATGACTCCGGGACCGGTGCCGCTCTCGGGGAGCGCCAGATAGCCGTAGATCTCCACGCCGTCGGCGTCGAAGCGCAGGTTCTGGCGCAGCGGTGGTGCAGACACGGGTGTCCAGCCTTTCTGCTCGGTGTCGTCCGTACGGACACGACTGGTGACGGGCCGCGCGCCGGCCCGCGAGTCCGGAGAGTGCCCGGCCGCGACGCAGATAACCCGCCATGGCCGAATCACACACGTACGGGCCCGGACGCGAGCCGTTCGTCAGGCGCCCCGGGCTCCGGCGCGGTGGGTGCGCATCGCTCTGACGTGGCAGGACGTGACGTGGCGGCGTGTCAGCACTCCCCGGGCACCGAGGAGTCCGCCGCGAGTTGCCGGACCCGCTCCGGCGTGGGGTAGTCACCGGTGTGCTCGAAGCCGGCGAGCGTCGCGTGGCGGCCGGACAGGTAGCCGGTGCGGAAGAAGTCGTTGCCGGTGGTGGCGTCGAGAAGCCAGCTGGCCGCGGTGCGCATGCGGGCGTTGCCGGTCCTCAGCGCCGCGAGGTGGTAGCCACGCGTGACCAACTGGGCGGGCAGACCGCTCAGTTCGACGCCGAGCGGACGCGCCAGGGCGTCCAGCCCGCCGAGGTCGACGACGAGTCCCAGGTTCTTGTGCTCGTAGGGCCGCGTGGGCCTGCCCCGCAGCACGGCCGCGACGTTGCTCGCGGCCCGCCGCCCCTGGCGCATCGCGTGCTGCGCGGTGGGCGGGCAGAGGGGAACGCCCTCGTCGCAGGCACGGCCGTGGTGCCTGGCGCCGCCCGCCGCCAGATCGGGCACGGCCGCCGCGTCACCGAGCGCGAAGACGCCGTCCCTGCCGGGCACCCGCAGGTCCGCACCGACCGCGAGGCGCCCTTTGACGGTCTCGGCGCCGAGTGTGGCGATCAGCGGGCTGGCGGCCACTCCCGCCGTCCAGATGAGCGTGTGCGTGGCCAGCGAACGCCCGTCGGTGAGCCCGACCGTGCGCTCGGACACGTCCGACACGGAGACACCGAGCGAGACCTGCGTGCCCCGTGCCTCGATGATCGCCAGCGCCTTGCGGCCGAGGCGGTCGCCGAGTTCAGGCATCAGCTTCGGGGAGTGGTCGACCAGGTGCCACTTGATCCAGCGCGGGTCGATGCGGCGGTAGCGGGACGCGGCGGCGGCCGTCAGCCGCTGAAGGCAGGCGACGCTCTCCGTCCCCGCGTAGCCGCCGCCGACCACGACGAACCGCAGCCGCGCCGCGCGCTCCGCCTCGTCGTGCGTGACGGCGGCGAGGTCGAGCTGGGCGATGACGTGATCGCGGATGTAGGCGGCTTCGGCCAGCGTCTTCATGCCGCGCGCCCGCCGGTCCAGCCCCGGGATGTCGAAGGTGCGGGTGACGCTGCCCGGCGTGAGGACGAGACAGTCGTAGCGCTGGTTGACCAGCTCGCCTGTGATCATCCGTACGACGCACACCTTCGCGTCGGTGTCCACGCCGATGGCGGTGCCCGGGACGATGCGCGTACGCCGCAGGACGCGGCGCAACGCCGGTGCGACGGCCTCGGGGGTCAGCACGCCCGAGGCGACCTGGGGAAGGAGCGGCAGGTAGAGCTGGTAGTCGTCCGGGGTGACCAGCGAGATCTCGGCCTCGCTGTCGTCGAGTTCGCGCTCCAGGCCGAGCGCGCACCGCACCCCCGCGAAGCCGCCGCCCACGATGAACACCCTGGGTCGGTCCATGGCTGCTTCGCCGCCCCTCGCTCGCCAGGGTTCGTCGGTCCGGACCCGTCCGTCCGCGCAGGGGCGGCTCCGTGCGAAAAGGCTCGCACGGGGCGGGTGGGGCCGCATCCGCACGCGTACGGACGGCTATGGCCTACCCCGCCCCGCAGGCCGCTCGGCCCCCTTGCCGGTGGACCGGACCCCACCCGTCAGTGCAGGAGCTTGAGCCCGACCACACCGGCGACGATCAGCAGCAGACACAGCACGCGTGCCGCCGTGACGGGGTCGCCGAGCACCGCCATCCCGTACGCGGCGGTGCCGATGGCTCCGATCCCCACCCAGACGCCGTAGGCGGTGCCGAGCGGGATGTGTGCCACCGCGTACGACAGTCCGGCCATGCTGCACGCCAGCGCCCCGACGAAGAGCAGCGAAGGCCACAGCCTGTGGAAATTGCCGGACGCCTCCAGGGCGCTCGCCCATACGGTCTCCAGCACCCCCGAGACGATGAGAACCACCCAGGCGAGAGTCATCCGACGCGCTCCACTCCGCTCGCTTCGCACGCTGCCGTGCCGACTGCCGCTCAGCAGTCGATCACACGCGTACGGCGGCCGGTGCCAGGAGGCTCCCGTCAGACGCCGATGTCACCGCCGTCCTTGCGCCAGACGCTGACGACGGAGGGGCGTACGTATGCGTCCGGTCCGTCGGGCCACTGGGAGGCGGGCTTCTCGACGCTCGCGCCGTCCTCCTCGCCCGGGTGCTGCACGGCGACCAGGACGCGCCGGTCCTGCACGATGGGCCCGCAGGTCTCGGCGGCGTTGGGCATGGTCAGGAACTGCCGCACCTCACCGCGCCGCGGTCCCGACGTGGCCACGCCGAACAGGCCGTCGTGGAAGCCGAGTTGGGCGTCGTCGGTGGAGATCCACAGATTGCCGAAGTCGTCGAATGCGACGTTGTCGGGGCAGGAGATGGGGCTGACCTGGTCTTTGGGGAAGCCGCCGAAGTAGGTGTCCGGGTCCTCCGGGTCGCCGCACACCAGGAACAGCCGCCATGTGAAGCGGCGGGCTGCCGGGTCGTCGCCGTGCTCCGCGAACTCCAGCACGTGGCCGTGCTTGTTGCCCTTGCGCGGGTTGGCCTCGTCCGGGCCCGCCTTGCCCGAGGCGCCGCGGTCGGTGTTGTTGGTGAGGGCGGCGTAGACGCGGCCGGTGCGGGGGCTGGGTTCGACGTCCTCGGGGCGGTCCATCTTGGTGGCCCCGGCCTTGTCGCCCGCGATGCGCGTGAAGACGTAGACCTCCTCCGCGGTCATGCCCTCCACGTGCGACTCGTCGCCGGTGGCCAGCGGGATCCACTTGCCGCGGCCGTCGAACTCGTGGTCGTCCGACGGCAGTTCGCCCGAGCCGTCGATGTCGTCCTCCGGGCTGTCACCCGTCAGCTTGGCGACGTACAGCGTGCCGTGGTCCAGGAGCGTCATGTTGTGCTCGTGGTCGGACCGGCTGTCGCCGCGCCGCATCCGCTTCGACGAGACGAACTTGTAGAGGTACTCGAAGCGTTCGTCGTCGCCCATGTAGACCACGGCCCGGCCGTCGCTCGTCAGCCGCGGCTGCGCGCCCTCGTGCTTGAAGCGGCCGAGCGCTGTGCGCTTGCGGGGCTTCGAGTCCGGGTCGTACGGGTCGAGTTCGACGACCCAGCCGAAGCGGTGCGGCTCGTACGGCTCCTTCGTGACGTCGAAGCGGTCGTCGAACCGCTCCCACTTCCGCTCTGTGTCGGTGCCCTTGAGGGCGTACCGCTCCAGCCGCTTGCGGTGCTCGTCGTCCTTGACCTTCTCGGTGTTGGCGAAGTACTGGTCGACGTTCTCCTCGCCGTGCAGCGTCGTGCCCCACGGAGTCGTGCCGCCCGAGCAGTTGTTGAGGGTGCCGAGCACCGTGGTGCCGTCCGGATCCGCCGAGGTGCGCAGCCACTTGCTGCCCGCGGCCGGGCCGGTGACCTCGAAGGGAGTGGTACCGGTGACGCGGCGGTTGAGGCGGTGGCGCGGCACGGCCCGCAGCGCGCCCGAGCCCTTCTCGCCCTCGACGACCACGACGGAGAGGCCGTGCGCGGCCCAGCCGATCTCTGCCTGCTCACGAGTGGGGTCGTCCGCGTCGTAGCCCGCGAACATCAGGACCTCGTCGGTGTACTCGTGGTTGGCGACGAGCAACTGCCGCCTGCTGCCGCCCTCCTTCTCGCTCAGCGGGAGCAGCGACAGGAAGTCGTTGTTGTAGCCGAACTGTCCTTCCTGCGCCTTCGCGGACTGCTTCTCCGGGTCGAAGTCGGGAGCACCGCGCAGGATCGGTTCGCCCCAGCGGATCACGATGTTCTGCTCGTAACCCTTCGGGACGGTCACCTTGTCGTCGGTGTTCGGCTCGACGGGCGTGAAGCGCAGGCCCTTGGCGGGCTTGCCCTTCGCCTTGCCGTCCGCGGCCGACACCGCGCCGGCGGAGTCCGAGCTGCAGGCCCCCGTACCGGCGGCGGCCACAACGCCGGCGACGGCACCGGCACGCAGCACTGAACGGCGCGAGAGCGCGCGGGCGATGAGGTCACCGGCGTACTCGTTGCCGCTGGTGTTGGGCGCCTCGTGGAAGCAGGCGTCACCACACCGGTAACGGCAGGTCATGGCCGACCTGCCGCCCGGGTGCGAGCCGAGCACCGTCAGCAGCTTGCGCATGTTCCCCTCCGGATCTCCGTGCATACGGCGGTGAAGCGACGCTATGGGCGCAGGCCCGCGAGGAGACGACCTGACGATGAACCCCGGGTGAATCCCGGCCCAGCCTCAGGAAGCGGCGTCAGGGAGACGCCGGACCGGGCGGCGCGCCCTCCCTGCGCCCTGTCGGACCCGCGCTCCCTGCTGGTTCGATTGTCGCGCTGACCCCTGTCCGTCCCGAGCCCGTGGAACAGGAGTTTCCGTGACGATGACGATCCGCGCCGCCGAGAACCGCGACGCCCTGGCAGTGGCCGAACTGATCGAGGAGGTCGAGCGGTTCTACGCGGCGCGCGTCAAGGCGCCGGAACCGCCCCTCGAGGAACGCAGGCGCGATGTCGAGGAGGCTCTCTTCGGCTCGCCGCCCATCGCCTCGGCGCTTCTCGCGGTCGACGGCGCGGGCGGCGTCGTCGCCCTGGCCGCGTACTCGTTCCTGTGGCCCGCGGCGTGGACGTCCCATTCGCTCTTCCTCAAGGAGCTGTACATCCGCGACGCGGCACGCGGGAAGGGCCTGGGCACCCGGCTGATGCGGGAGTTGCGGGCCATCGCCGCCGCGCGCCCCGGGTGCAGCCGCATCGAGTGGACGTCGGACACCGGCAATCCGGACGCGCGCGCCTTCTACCGGTCGCTCGGCTTCACCGAACTGGAAGGCAAGGTCATCTACCGGGTGGACGCGGGTGTGCCCTGAGCCCGTCGGTTCAGCACGGCGGATCGGAGCAGGGGTCCGGCGCGATCCAGTCGACGCGGTGCTCCAGCCAGACCCCGCAGGCCCATGACAACAGCAGCAGTGTCAGGGCCACCACGGCTGCGATGACCACCGCCCGCGTGCCGCGCCGGCCCCGCCCGCGGAAGACGGCGCGCGTGAGGGACCAGGTGAGCAGCGCGATCAGGGGGAAGCCGGCCACCATGCCCGGCAGTTCGATGTACAGCAGGCTCCAGTCGCGCTGATCCTCGAAGCCCCCGATCACCCCGGAGCGCGCGACGGCGAACCACACCCCGAACCCGGTCGCCGCCGCGACAGCGGCGACGAGGCACCCGGCAGCGGCAGCGCCCGTCCCCTCACGCCCGTCACGGACCTCACGCGATTCCATGCCAACACGGACGCCCCGCTTCGGCACGGCAGTTCCCCTGCGCGGCGTCTGCGAGCCATCTCACGGACCGTGCGCCCGGACCGGGTCGGTGGGACGGTCCCGCGCTCCCGTGTGCTGCGGCGACGAGGACGGATCAGGCGTCGCGGACCAACACGCCGCGGACCAACACGCCGCGGATCGACGCGCCGACCGGATCAACGCGCCTGGCGACGCCGCTTCGCGGGCGCCGGCGCCGGGGTCGGCGCCGACGCGGGGGCCGGGACCTTCGCGCGGACCATCAGCGTCCCCACGTTGTCCGGGTCGGGCGCGGGCAGGACGCACGCGTCGATGCCCGTGAAGCCGTTGCGCTCCAGCAGGTCCGCCCACATCTCGGTGGAGTACGACCAGCGCAGCACCGTCAGCCGGCGCCCGCTGAGGCCGTTGCCGTACATCGCCTGGGGACCGTAGAAGCCCTCGATGGGCTCGGCCTGCGAAAGGGCAAGCACACCACCGGGGTTGAGCCGGCGGCGCACCAGCGGCACCAGCCGCTCGGGGTCGGTGAACCAGACGGCGCCCCACCGCGAGAAGATTGCGTCGAACGTCGCCGTCGTCTCCGCGAGATAGTCGCAGGCCTCCGCGGTGACGAAGGAGAGCCCGGGGGTGCCCTCCCACCACAGCCGCGCGCGTGCGGTCTGCGCGGGCGAGAAGTCGAGCGCGGTCACCTCGACTCCCGTACGGGCGAGGAAGACGGCCTCCTTCCCTTCGGCTGAGCCCAACTCCAAGGCCGTGCGCGGCTCTCCGATGAAGCCCGCTCCAGGGCCGTGCCCGGGGTACTGCGTCCACTCGAACGAGTCGACAGCGGGGGCGGACGGCGTCCCGTCCCCCTTGTGCGGCTTGTAGGTGTCCCAGTACTCGGGGAGGCTCTTCGACGTGAGAGGCATGTGCGTGTTTCCTCGCGGGGTGCGGGCGCTGATGTCACCTGCCCCGTCACCGTAGGGTCCGCCTCCGCCGGTCCGGGCCGTGACGGCCTTGCTTCACCCGAACGTGCTTCGGCTCGTACGGACGGCTGGGCCGCGGCCTGCCCCACGGCCCGCGACGTCCCGAACTCGCAGCCGGGCTCCGTCCGTTCGGCCGACGAACGAGCCCCAATCCGCCCGGTGCGCCGCCACGGTGCGGGCCCCGCTTCCGCGGGACGACCCGGCGGATCGCCGTCACCGGGGTACGGTCCGCGACCCCGGGTACGGTCCGGTCAGCGCAGGCCCTTCCCGGTACGCACTTCCCGGGAAGGGCGCGAGGATCCACAGAAAGGCGGCGAGAGGCCCGTGAGCACATTCGATTCACCCGTCCCGCGGTTCCATCTGGCCATGCCCGTCAACGACTTGGAGGCCGCCCGCCGCTTCTACGGTGAGGTGCTCGGCCTCGAGCAGGGGCGCAGCTCGCAGACGTGGACGGACTGGAATCTCCACGGGCATCAGTTCGTCACCCACCTCGCGCCCGGCGACGGCGCTCGCCGCGCGCACAATCCCGTCGACGGACACGACGTGCCCGTACCGCACTTCGGCCTGATCCTCGCCGTGCCCGAGTTCCACAGGCTGGCGGACCGGCTGCGCGCGGCGGGCACGGAGTTCGTCATCGAGCCGTACGTGCGCTTCGAGGGACAGCCGGGCGAGCAGTGGACGATGTTCCTTCGCGATCCGGCCGGCAACGCCCTGGAGTTCAAGGCGTTCGCCGACGACTCGCAGGTCTTCGCGACCGGCTGACGCCGCCCCTCCGGGCCGTCCGGCCGCAGCTCACCGCACAGCACAAGGGCCCTGGCACGCACAACTCGCATGCGTGCCAGGGCCCTTGGCACCAGTGGTGCCAGTGGTGGAGCCGGTCAGCCGACGATGCCGGAGGCACCCTCGACGGCGGGGACACCGGCGTTCAGCGTGGCGCTGACGCCGCCGACGCCGGGGACGGCACCGCTCACGGTGGCGGCGGCACCGCCCGGGCCGGGGGTGACGTCGACGCCGGCGAGGCCCCCGGGGAGGGAGGCGCCCACGCCGCCGGAGACGTTGTCGAGGTCGGCGTCGGAAAGCTCGGCGGTCTCGATCTGGTCGCGCATGAAGGTTCCAATCAACGAGCGGGGAACGTCTGTCCGGTGATACCGGAGGTGAGGGATCAGAACATCTCCGCGGTCCCTGCTGCCACTCGTCACACTCGTCTCTTTCATCATCGTCACGTGATCTTCCGATTCGTTACCGATCTCTGCATCGGTGACGGCCCGGGGCCGCAGAGGCCCGGAATGACCGGGGCACGCACAAGGGCCCCGGCACGCATGCTTCACATGCGGCTCGGGGCCCCTGAGAGCGAAGGTGCTCAGGCGCGCGCTCAGCCCACCAGGCCGGTGACGCCGCCGACGCTCGGAACGGCGCCGGTCAGACCGGAGGCGTCGCCGCTGACGCTGCCCGTGACGCCACCGACGCCGTCGACGGCGCCGGCCACGCTGCCGGTCACGCCTTCCAGGCCGGCGGCGAGGTTCCCGCCGACGGAGGCGCCCACGCCGCCGGAGACGTTGTCGAGGTCGGCGTCGGAGAGCTCGGCGGTCTCGATCTGAGGTGTCATGTCACGCATGGAAGTTCCAATCAACGAGCGGGGGGAACGTCTTTCCGGTGAGACCGGAGGTCCGGGGATCAGAACATCCGGGGAGCGCTCGATTCCACTCGCAGAAACCTTCTCCATTCGATCCTCACGTGATCTCTCGATTTGTCACGGTGATCTGACCAGTAGACCCGCGACGCGCACAGAACCGTTTCACTCGACGCCAGTTGTGGCCGCGACTCCTCCGGCTCGGAGCCGGAGCGGCACGGCCGTGAACTCGCAAACCGCCGCGGGCAGTTGGGCCCCGGCGCGTCGGCGCCCCGGCGGGCGTTCAGCGCCGCGACGTGGCGGGGAGATCGAGGCGGGCCCACACCTGCTTGTGGTCGGAGTGCTCCGAGTGACTCAAGGTGCCCGACCGGACCCGCACCGACGGTGAGACGAAAACATAGTCGATCTTGCCCTTGCTGTGGCTGGGCTGACCGGACCGGCACGGCGCGTACCTGGCGCGCGGCAGCTGAGCGGCACGGCGCTCGGGCTTCATCGCGTCGAGGCAGGGGCCCGATGCCTCCTTGAACGCTCCTCGGGCCCCGTGCCCGTAGTCGGGGTGGTAGAGGCGGTCGAGGACGCCGGAGAGCGGGAGGTCGTTGATGTCCCCGCCGAGCAGCACCGTGTAGTCCTTGTACCGCGAGGTCAGGATCCGCTGGACCGTGGCGACCTCGCGCTTCCGGCTCGCCAGGTAGTCGCCCCCGGACGGCGTGAGGTGGGCGGAGCAGACCACCAGCTTCCGGGGCTCGGAGCGCACGCAGACCATCTCGCGGTACTCGTCACCGGAGGTGGAGCCCAACTGGTGGACGTCGGTGTCGTCCTTGTCGAAGCCGAGGCCGTTGCGGAAGACGATCGTGTTGCCGAAGTCGGTGGGGTGATGGCAGCGCGCGGGCGTTCCCGGATTCCTCTCCAGGTTGTCGACGGGGCTGAACAGCACCGTGTAGCCGGGCAGTCGGTCCTCGAGCCGCTCGTCCCAGTCCTGGCAGGTCTCCTGCATCGTGAGGAAGGCCGCCTTGCGGTCCTTCACGTCCTCGGCGAGCGCGTCGGGCGCGGTGTTGCCCTCGTCGCCGTACTCGGTCGTCCCGCCGGCCATGTTGAACTGGCCGATCACGAACGTGTCCGGCTCCGGCTCGGACGGTTCCCCCGGATCCGACCCGGTGAGCAGCACGCCGGCGGCCACGAGGCCCGCAACGACCACAGCGGAGAGCGGAGCGATCACGCGACGGATAACGCCCTCCATGGTCCGGTCCCCGTGTGTGAAGTTCGGTACGCGCGCAAGCATGCAGAGGCGCGCGAGAAGCGTCAACAGACGGACCCGGCCGCAGCCCCGCCCGCGCCCGCACCCTCCGCACCGTTCCCCCGGCGGTCACACAGGGTTATGGGAAGGAAACCGGTGCCCGCGGACAGTTAGGATTTCGACCATGGCGGCCACTGGAACAGAGCAGACGGGATCGAAGGCGTACTACGTCACGACCCCCATTTACTACGTCAATGACGCTCCCCACCTGGGCCACGCCTACACGACCGTCGCGGGCGACGTGCTCACGCGCTGGCACCGTCAGCGCGGCGAGAAGGTGTGGTACCTCACCGGCACGGACGAGCACGGTCAGAAGATCATGCGCACCGCCGAGGCGAACGGGGTCTCACCGCAGGAGTGGTGCGACCGCCTCGTCGAGGAGGCATGGAAGCCACTCTGGGAGCACCTGGAGATCGGCAACGACGACTTCATCCGTACGACGGAGAAGCGGCACACCGAGCGCGTCGGCGAGTTCGTCCAGGATCTCTACGACAAGGGCGAGATCTACCAGGGCGGATACGAGGGCCCGTACTGCGTGGGCTGCGAGGAGTACAAGACCTACGGCGAACTCCTCGACGGAGAGGGGGAGTTCGCGGGGCAGAAGCTGTGCCCCATCCACCGCACGCCGGTCGAGATGCTCCAGGAGGAGAACTACTTCTTCAAGCTGTCCGAGTACGGCCCGAAGCTGCTGGAGCACTACGAGCGGCACCCGGAGTTCATCCAGCCCGAGTCCGCGCGGAACGAGGTGATGAACTTCGTCCGCCAGGGCCTGGACGACCTGTCGATCTCACGCTCGACCTTCGACTGGGGCGTCAAGGTGCCCTGGGACGACAAGCACGTCATCTACGTCTGGATCGACGCGCTGCTCAACTACGCCACGGCGGTGGGCTACGGGGCCGACCAGGAGCGCTTCGAGGGGACCTTCCCCGCGGACGTGCACCTCGTGGGCAAGGACATCCTCCGCTTCCACACGGTGATCTGGCCCGCGATGCTGATGGCCAACGGACTGCCGCTGCCCGGCAAGATCGTCGCCAACGGCTGGCTGATGGTCGGCGGCGAGAAGATGTCCAAGTCGAATCTGACGGGCATCTCCCCGCAGCAGCTCACGGAGCACTTCGGAGTCGACGCCTACCGCTGGTACTTCATGCGGGCAATCGCCTTCGGGCAGGACGGCTCGTTCTCCTGGGAGGACTTCTCCGCCCGCTACACCAGCGAACTGGCCAACGACTACGGCAACTTGGCCTCCCGCGTCGCCGCCATGGTCGGCAAGTACTTCGGCGGCACACTGCCGGAGGCGACGGCGCACGGCGAGGCTGAGCAGGCCGTCGTGGACGGTCTCGCGAAGGCGGTCGCCTCGGCGGACGAACGCATCGGCGACGAGCTGGACTTCGCCGGCGGCATCGCGGCGGTCTTCGACTTCATCAAGCAGGTCAACGGCTATCTGACGGAGCAGGAGCCCTGGAAGGTCGCCAAAGCCGTGTCGTCCGATGCCGCTGACGCGGCGGCGACCGGCGAGGCCCAGGCCCGGCTGGCGACGATCCTCTACACCGCGGCAGAGTCGCTGCGCGCGTGCGCGGTGCTGCTGAACCCGATCATGCCGCAGTCCTCGGCGAAGCTGTGGGCGTCGCTGGGCGCCGAGCCGCACCTCGGCCGGCTCTCCGACCAGAACATGGGCGATGCCGCCCGCTGGGGCCAGCTTCCCGCGGGAGCAACGGTGACGAAGGGCGCGTCCCTCTTCCCGCGCCTGGAGGACCCGGCCAAGTAGCCTTCACACAGCGGTGAACCCCCGGGCTCTGCCCGGGGGTTCGTCATGTCACGGGGCGGTCCGGCAGCGGCGGACCACCGGGCAGCGAGCCGTCCACAACGATCAATCGCCTTTGCCCTTGCGACGAGCTTCGACGCCGTCGTGCGTGGAAAGGTCTGCGGAGCTGACGGCGTCTCCGTAGAGCGGGAGGCAGGACGTGTCGACCGGAAGTGTGAACGGGGACGGCAGCAACAACTCCTCGCCGTACCTGCCGTGGAGGACTCCCTGGTAGCTGCCGTCCCGGGGGTGTGTGTACAGAGCCCAGGCGCCTACGCGCGGATCAACGACCAGCAGGGTGCGCACCCCCGCGGCGGCATACCAGCCGTTCTTCGCGGTGACGTCCTTCGCCTTTTCCGACTGGGAGATGACCTCGACCGCCAGCTCCGCGTCCCGGGGGTCGGCGAGCCACTCATCGTCCTCCTCCCACTCGGTCGGCAGGACGACGAGATCCGGCGTGCAGTAATCGTCGGTGTCGTCCGGGAGGGCAATGGACGACATCTCGTATGCGTCGAGCCCCTCCGGAAGCTGCGGTGAGAGCTGCCGGAGCAGCCGCTTGACCGTACCCGCGTGCTTCCCTCGCGGCGTCGGGGACGTCACGAGGCTTCCTCCGAGGATCTCCACCCGCAGGCCGGTCGCCCGCTCGATCTCCTCCGCGACCTCGCGCAGGTTGCCGGGGCGGGAACTCAGGGCGGGCACAGTCATGATCGTTCGCTTCCCTCGGCGGCCGTACGGGTCTGCGTACGACACCACGTTACGGGCGCAGGCCGGGCCTGACACTTTCCTGCCGGTCAACGGCGCGCAAGGACAACCCCGGCTGCTACGGGCCCCGCACCCGGCACCCGCGCGATCGCCCGTACGCAGCGAGCCGGAACCCGACCCGCCGCCCGCCGAAGGGGGCCCGCCGAAGGCTAGAGCTTCGGCTTGCGCACCGAGAGGTGCAGCTCCCGCAGGCGGGCCTCGTCGACCTCGCTGGGGGCGCCCATCATCAGGTCCAGCGCGTTGCCGTTGAGCGGGAACGCGATCGTCTCGCGGATGTTGGGCTCGTCCGCCAGCAGCATCACGATGCGGTCGATGCCCGGGGCGATGCCGCCGTGCGGCGGGGCGCCGAAGCGGAACGCCCGCAGCATGCCGCCGAATTCGCGCTCGACGTCCTCGTTCGAGTAGCCCGCGATCTCGAACGCCTTGAACATGATGTCCGGTTCGTGGTTTCGGATGGCGCCCGAGGAGAGCTCCACGCCGTTGCAGACGATGTCGTACTGCCACGCCAGGATCGACAGCGGGTCCTGCGTCTGCAGTGCTTCCAGACCGCCCTGCGGCATGGAGAAGGGGTTGTGGGAGAACTGGACCGCGCCGGTCTCCTCGTCCTTCTCGTACATCGGGAAGTCCACGATCCAGCAGAAGCGGAAGACGCCTTCCTCGAAGTGGCCGGCGCGCTTCGCGGCCTCGACACGGACCGCGCCCATGATCTTCGAGACCTCGTCGAACTCGCCCGCACCGAAGAAGATCGCCGTGCCCGGCTCGGCCTTCAGCGCGGTCAGCAGCTGCGTGACGTCGTTCTCCTCGAGGAACTTGGCGATCGGTCCCGTGAGCGTGCGGTCCTCGCCCACGCGGACCCATGCCAGGCCCTTCGCGCCCTGCTCGACGGCGAACTCGCCCATCTGGTCGAAGAACTTGCGCGGCTGGTCCGCGGTGTCCGGCACCGCCAGCGCCCGTACGTGCTTGCCTGCGAAGGCTTTGAAGCCCGATGACTTGAAGACGTCGGAGACGTCCACGAGTTCCAGCCGCGCACGCAGATCCGGCTTGTCGGAGCCGTACTTGAGCATCGCCTCGCGGAACGGCACGCGCGGGAACGGCGAGGTGCACTCGCGGCCGCCGCCCAGTTCTTGGAAGAGCTGGGTCATCACCCGCTCGATGACGGCGAAGACGTCCTCCTGCTCGACGAAGCTCATCTCCATGTCGAGCTGGTAGAACTCGCCGGGCGAGCGGTCGGCGCGGGCGTCCTCGTCACGGAAGCAGGGCGCGATCTGGAAGTAGCGGTCGAAGCCCGCGATCATCAGCAGCTGCTTGAACTGCTGCGGCGCCTGCGGCAGCGCGTAGAACTTCCCCGCGTGCAGCCTGGAGGGCACCAGGAAGTCCCGCGCACCCTCGGGCGAAGTGGCCGACAGGATGGGCGTGGCCAGCTCGTTGAAGCCCTCGGCGACCATCTTCTCGCGGATCTTCGCGATGACCTGCGAGCGCAGCACGATGTTGCGGTGCATGCGTTCGCGGCGCAGGTCCAGGAAGCGGTATTCGAGGCGCTTCTCCTCGTTGACCCCGTCCTCCGCGTTGATCGTGAAGGGGATCTGCTCGGAGGCGCCGAGCACCTCCACCTCGCCGACCTCGACCTCGATCTCACCCGTCGGCAACTCGGAGTTGACGTTGTCGGTACCCCGCGCCCGGACCTTGCCGTCGACGCGTACGACGGACTCCTTGGACAGCGAGCTCAGCTGCTCCTGAACCTCGGTCTGCTCGGGCCGCACCAAGAGCTGCACGATCCCGTAGTGGTCACGGAGATCGATGAAGAGGATGCCGCCCAGGTTCCGCCGGTTGTGCAGCCAGCCGCTGAGGCGGACGTCGGTACCGACGTCCGGAGCACGGAGCTCGCCGCAGGTGTGGGAACGGTACCGGTGCATCAGTCATCCAGTCGTGGGTCGGCAGCATCTGGGCCAGTTACTTGGGGGCACCCCCATGCCGGAGGCTATGGGGGAGGTCGGCCCTTCAGACTACCGCCCTGGCTCAGCCCCACTCGCCCCGTTTTCCCCAACGCACATAAAGTGGGGCAATGCACACCGAGGACGTGCTGAGGGCCACCGGGACCGGGCTGTGGCGTTGGGACAGCGAGACCGGTGCTTCCACCGTAGACGTCCTCACCGCGGAGCTCCTCGGCGTCCCGTTCAGACGGGGGGACGTGACGGACACCGACCGTTCCGTCTCCGTCGCCGGACCGGGCTCGGACACCCCCTCGGAAGAGGCCGGACCGGGCCGCCCGCAGGACGTGCCCGCCGAGGGCGGCACCCTCACGCTCGCCGAGCCCTCCATCCGCTCCCGGATCCACTTCTCCGACTACGTGGAACTGACAGAGACCGCAACCCTCGCCCTGGCCGAGTGGACCCTCGTCGAAACGGTGCTGCGCATCGTCGACGAGCAGGGCGACGTGGTGCGCAGGGTGCGGACCCGGATCATGCCCGTCGACGAGGACGGGACGATCTCCCTTATCGGGACGATCTCGCTGGTGCCCGAGCCCGGCGCCGCGGAGCCTGCGGCCGCCGAGCACGTGCGGCGGCCGTCCGGGGTGCCGTCCGGGGAGGAGGACACCCTTCAGCAGAACCGGGAGGCATTCCTGCTGCACACGGGCCTCGCGCTCGCGGAGGCCCGCACCACCGCGGAGGTGCTGCGGATCGGGGGCTCGCTGGTCATCCCCGGCTTCAAGCCCCGCGCCCTCGCCGTCTTCAGTCTCGAACGGGGCCGGCTGATCCTGGTCGGGCCTCCGGGCCAGCGGCCGGTGCCGCAGCATCTGCTTCCGTTCCTCGAAATGCCCGTCGAGACCGACCATCCGGCCGCCGCCGTCGTACGGTCCGGGCGGCCGGTCTACCTGCCGGCCCCGGAGGACTACCAGCGCGAGTTCCCGGCCGCCTGGCCGCAGGTGGAGCCGGTCGGCAACCGGGGCTGGGCGTTCCTGCCGCTCACCGTCTCCAAGCGCACGCTGGGCGCGTGGATGGTGGCCTTTGGGGAGCCCGTCCGGTTCACCCCGGAGGGCCGGTCGCTGCTGGCCAACGTCGCGCGGATGCTCGCCCAGGCGATCTCCCGCACGTCCATGCACGAGACGGAGCTCCAGCTCTCCTCCGGCCTGCAGCGCACACTGAGGCCCACGCGCAGGCCCGGCATCGAGGGCATGAAGCTGGCGGCCCGGTACATGCCCTCGGGCGGCGGGCTGGAGGTCGGCGGCGACTGGTACGACGTGATCCCGCTGCCGTCGGGCCGCACGGGACTGGTGATCGGCGACGTGCAGGGCCACGACGTGCGCGCGGCCGGCGTCATGGCGCAGCTGCGCATCGCGCTGCGCGCCTACGCGGCGGAGGGCCACCGCCCGGACGCGATCCTGGCGCGTGCCTCGCGCTATCTGGCGGGGATCGGGCGGCCCGAGGTGATGACGGGCGACCCGGGAGAAAGGCCGAGCGACGAGGCGCCCGCGGTCGGGGCCTTCGGAGGTCTCCTCGAGGACGAACGATTCGCCACCTGTCTCTACATGGAGGCCGACCCCGTCACCGGCACCCTCGACATCGCGCGCGCGGGCCATCCCGACCCCGCGATCTGGCTGGCCGACGGCACGATGCTGATCAGAGCCACCGCGGGCGGACTGCCGCTGGGGGTGGAGCCGGGCACCGAGTACCCGACGACGCGGCTCGTGCTGGAGCCGGGCGAGACGCTGCTGGTGTGCACGGACGGGCTGATCGAGGTCGGCGGGCACACCATGGACACCGGGTGGCGGCGCATCCAAGCCGTCTTCCGGGATCAGTCCGCCAAGGACTCGGGAACGCCCACCGACCTGGAGCAGCTCGCGGACGCGCTCATCGGCTCGGCGCAGCAGCCGCTCACCGGTGAGGCCACCGGCCCGCTGGCCGACCGCCGCGAGGACGACATCGCGCTGCTGCTGCTCACCCTCGACCCCGCTTACGCGGCCGGGCGTGCGGCGGCGGCCGCCGGCATCGCACGCCGCACGACGTTCACCGTCGCGCAGGCGGAGCCGGACCGCATCGGCGAGGCCCGGCACCAGCTCCAGGGCATGCTCTTCGACTGGGAGAGCGAGGACCAGATCGACGGGGCCGTGCTGATGCTCTCCGAGATGCTGACGAACGTCCTGGTCCACACCGAGGGCGACGCCATGATGGTCGCCGAGTGCAGCGGCGAACGGGGCAACAGGCTGCTGCGCGTCGAGGTGGCCGACACCAGCGACGCACTGCCGCACCGCCGCACTCCCGGCGAACTGGCCTCGTCCGGCCGGGGGTTGATGATGATGGAGCTGCTGGCGGGATCGTGGGGCGTCGACCCGCGCGGCGAGGGCAAGAGCATCTGGTTCGAGATGCGCGAGAACGTTTCGTCACCGGCCTGGGCGTGATGCCCCCTAAGGCGGCTCGGCCTGACGCGCAGACCGGCGCCGTCTTCACGCCGCCGGACCCGGAATATCCAAGGGACCGGCCGCAAGGCTCAGGGGCGAAACCGCGCTCGGCTCACCCGCCGGGGCACCCTCAGCCGTACATGCGGCGCATCGCGAAGTCGACCATCTCCTCGACGGCCTTCGCGTCGATGACCACGCGGTGCTCGCCCTCCATGTCCAGCACGAAGCCGTAGCCGGAGGGCAGCAGGTCCAGCACCTCGGCACCCGTGATCACGAAGTAGCGGGACTCCTTGCCCGCGTAGCGCCGCAGCTCCTTGAGCGTCGTGAACATCGGGATCACCGGCTGCTGGGTGTTGTGCAGCGCCAGGAAGCCCGGGGTCTCACCGCGCGGGCAGTAGACCTTCGACGTCGAGAAGATCGACTGGAAGTCCTCCGAGGTGATCGTTCCGTTGGTGAACGCGCGCACGGTCTCGCGCAGTGACGGCGGCGACGCCTGCTCGGGGTAGAGCGGCTGCCCGTTCCCTGGCTGACCTTGCTGCCCGTAGGGGGGAGGGGGCGCCTGCTGGGCTGCGTACTGCTGGTGAGCGGCCTGCTGATGTCCGGCCTGCTGCTGGTGGCCGTACTGCTGCCCGGCGTGTGGGTAGCCCTGCCCCGCGGCGGCGGTCTGGTCGTAGCCGTACATAGGAGAAAGAGTAACGAGTCACAGATGGGCGGTTAGGGGTTGCTTCTTATTACCGGCCGGTAGCATCATTGTCCGTAGACACAGCTGACTACCTGTCCGTCGAGTGAGACCACACGGAGCCGTTGCCATGGGGCACTACAAGTCGAATCTCCGCGACATCGAGTTCAACCTCTTCGAGGTGCTCGGCCGCGACACGGTGTACGGCACCGGACCGTTCGCGGAGATGGACGTGGACACCGCGAAGAGCGTGCTGACCGAGATCGCGCGCCTCGCCGAGAACGAGCTGGCCGAGTCCTACGAGGACTCCGACCGCAACCCGCCGGTCTTCGACCCGGAGACCAACACGGCTCCCGTTCCCGAGTCGTTCAAGAAGAGCTACAAGGCCTACATGGACGCCGAGTGGTGGCGCCTGGGCACCCCGGAAGCCATCGGCGGCACCACCGCGCCGCGCTCGCTGCTGTGGAGCTTCGCCGAGACCGTGCTGGGCTCCAACCCGGCGGTCTGGATGTACGCGTCCGGCCCGGCCTTCGCCGGTGTCATCCACGACGAGGGCACCGAAGAGCAGCTGAAGGTCGCCCAGTTGATGGTGGACAAGCAGTGGGGCTCCACGATGGTGCTGACCGAGCCGGACGCCGGTTCGGACGTCGGCGCGGGCCGCGCCAAGGCCACCCAGCAGGACGACGGCAGCTGGCACATCGAGGGCGTCAAGCGCTTCATCACCTCCGGTGAGCACGACCTCTCCGAGAACATCGTGCACTTCGTGCTCGCGCGCCCCGAGGGCCACGGCCCCGGCACCAAGGGCCTCTCGCTCTTCCTCGTCCCGAAGTACGACTTCGACTGGGAGACCGGCGAACTCGGCGACCGCAACGGCGTCTACGCCACCAACGTCGAGCACAAGATGGGCCTGAAGGCCTCCAACACCTGCGAGCTGACCTTCGGCGCCAACGCACCGGCCAAGGGATGGCTGCTCGGCGAGAAGCACGACGGCATCCGCCAGATGTTCAAGGTCATCGAGTTCGCGCGGATGATGGTGGGCACCAAGGCCATCGCGACGCTCTCCACCGGCTACCTCAACGCCCTGGAGTACGCCAAGGAGCGCGTGCAGGGCGCCGACCTGGCGCAGTTCACCGACAAGACCGCGCCGCGCGTGACCATCACGCACCACCCGGACGTGCGCCGCTCGCTGATGACGCAGAAGGCGTACGCGGAGGGTATGCGCGCGCTCGTCCTCTACACCGCGTCGGTGCAGGACGAGATCGTGATCAAGGAGTACCGCGGTGAGGACGCCTCCGCCGCCGAGCGTCTGAACGACCTGCTCCTGCCGATCGTGAAGGGCTACGGCTCGGAGAAGTCCTACGAGCAGCTCGCACAGTCGCTGCAGACCCTGGGCGGCTCCGGCTACCTGCAGGAGTACCCGGTCGAGCAGTACATCCGCGACGCCAAGATCGACACCCTCTACGAGGGCACCACCGCGATCCAGGGTCAGGACTACTTCTTCCGCAAGGTCGTACGCGACCAGGGCCAAGCGCTCACCACGCTGTCCGAGGAGATCAAGAAGTTCCTGGCCGAGGCGAAGGGCGGCGAGGAGCTGGCCGGCGCCCGCGAGGAGCTCTCCCGCGCGGCGGTGGAGCTGGAGGCGATGGTCGGCGCGATGCTGACCGACCTCGCCGCCACGGAGAAGGACGTGAAGTCGATCTACAAGGTCGGTCTGAACACCACGCGCTTCCTCCTCTCCTCCGGCGACGTCGTCATCGGCTACCTGCTGCTGCGCGGCGCCACGGTCGCCGCGGAGAAGCTGGCCGACGCCTCGCTGACGCTCTCCGCCAAGGACAAGGCGTTCTACCAGGGGAAGGTCGCCGCGGCGAAGTTCTTCACCGCCAACGTGCTGCCCTCGGTGGCCGTCGAGCGCACCCTGGCCGAGAACGTCGACTCCTCCGTGATGGAGCTCGACGAAGCGGCCTTCTGACCCGCTCTTCCGCCCGCTCGGACCGAGCGCCGGATCCCCCCATGCGGAACGTCCTTCTCCTCCCTCCGGGGCAGGAGAAGGACGTTTCGCCTTCGTATGCTGAGCGTATGACCCCACGCTCCCAGAGCCCCGCGCCGCCGCACCACGCGGGCCGGGCACACACCGACGGCCTCATCGGCTTCCTCTCGGACTCACCCACGCCGTACCACGCGGTGCGCAGCGCGGCGGAGTTGCTGGAGAAGGCGGGCTTCCGGCAGCTCGACGAGACGGAAGCCTGGGACGCGGCCGGCGGCGGCACGGGCGGCCGCGGCCACTACGTCGTGCGCGGCGGCGCGCTGATCGCCTGGTACGTGCCGGCCGGCGCGGGCCCGGCAACTCCGTACCGCATCATCGGCGCTCACACCGACTCCCCCAATCTGCGCGTCAAGCCGGTCCCCGACACCGGGAGCAACGGCTGGCGGCAGATCGGCATGGAGATCTACGGCGGCACCCTGCTCAACACCTGGCTCGACAGGGACCTCGGCCTGGCCGGACGCCTCTCGATGCGCGACGGAACGACGCGGCTGGTGGACATCAGCCGGCCGCTGCTGCGCGTGCCGCAGCTCGCCATCCACCTCGACCGGCAGGTCAACGACGGGCTCAAGCTGGACCGTCAGCGCCACATGACACCCGTGTGGGGCCTCGGCACGCCGCGGGAGGGCGACCTGATCGGCTTCGTGGCCGAGGAGGCGGGCGTCGCCCCCGAGGAGATCACCGGCTGGGACCTGATGGCGCACAGCGTGGAGCCGCCCGCGTACATCGGACGGGACGAGGAGCTGCTGGCCGGCCCGCGCATGGACAACCTCCTCTCCGTGCACGCCGGTGCCGTCGCGCTCGCGGACGCGGCCGCGCGCGGCGAGCTTCCCGCCATTCCCGTGCTGGCCGCCTTCGACCACGAGGAGAACGGCAGCCAGTCGGACACCGGTGCCGAGGGACCGCTCCTCGGCTCGGTACTCGAACGCTCCGTCTTCGCCCGCGGCGGCGGCTACGAGGACCGCGCGCGGGCGTACGCGGGGAGTGTGTGCCTCTCCTCGGACACCGGCCACGCGGTGCACCCCAACTACTCGGAGCGGCACGACCCCGGGCACCTGCCGAAGCCCAACGGCGGGCCGATCCTGAAGGTCAACGTCAACCAGCGCTACGCCACGGACGGTTCGGGCCGTGCGGTCTTCGCGGCGGCCTGCGAGCGGGCCGGGGTGCCCTGGCAGACGTTCGTGTCGAACAACGAGATGCCCTGCGGGACGACGATCGGGCCCATCACCGCGGCCAGGCACGGCATTTCGACCGTCGACGTCGGCGTGGCCATCCTGTCCATGCACTCGGCGCGTGAGCTGTGCGGCGTGGACGACCCGCACCTGCTGACCCGTTGCATGAGCGGATTCCTCACGGGCTGAAATCCCGGCAGGCGGAGCGCGGGTGGATCCATGCATCCCAACGCCCGCGCTCCGCCTCCCCGTTGGCGCCACCGCACAGGTACGGATTGATTGACGTTCACTTCGGGGGGCACCCGGACCGCGTACGAAAGCCGTACAGCAGGACAACCGCCAATCGGAGGCAAGGAATCCATGGGCATCGTCTTCTGCATCGGCATGCTGGCAGTGGGGGCCATCCTGACCTTGGCCGTCGACATGAACACCGACGTCGTCAATCTCGATGTGGTGGGGCTCGTCCTGATGGCCGTCGGGCTGATCGGTCTCTCCGTCTACGTCAGCATCTTCAAGCGCCGCAAGACCCAGCCGCCGTCCCCGGCCGCACCGGTGATGGTGGAAGAGGAGCGCCACCACCTGGGGTGACCGGTGAACCGCCGGAACGCCCCCGGGCGATCCGGTGAGATCGGCACACTCGCGGTCCGCGGCCTCCGCACGCAGCGGAAGCCGCGGGCCGCTCCCGCAGGTCTCGTGCTCGGTGCCGGAGACCGCCCTCGTGACCCGGTCGGACGGGCCGATCAGCGCAGCCCGGCGAAGAGATCGTTCTCGGGTACGGCCGCGCCGGTGGCGTCCTTGACACGTACGAAGGTCTCCATGCCCATCAACTCGCCGAACCTCTCCTTGCCCATCTTGAGGAAGAAGATGTTCTCGCCCTGACTGGCGTGCGCGGCCAGCGCATCGAACTTCTGACCGCTGAATGCGACGGTGTCCACCCACGTGGTGACCTCATCGTCGGGGAGGCCGATCTCGGCCATCGCGGCGGCCTCTGCAGGATCCGGCTCCGGCATGTCCTCATCGAACTCGCGCAGTGTCTCCCCGAACCGCTGCATCATCGAGCGGGGCACCGTCGTCCAGTACACCTTCGGCCTCAGCTCGGTCATCTCCAGCGCCGCCATCGTGATGCGGTGGGCCTGGATGTGGTCGGGGTGACCGTAGAAGCCGTTCTCGTCGTAGGTGACGACCACATCGGGCCGGTAGTGCCGCATGAGTTCCGCGAGCCGGGCGGCGCCTTCCTCCACGGGGGTCTGCCAGAAGGATCCGGGGGCGTCGTTGCTCGGCCAGCCCGTCATCCCGGAGTCGGCATAGTCCAGCATCTCCAGATCGCTGACCTTCAGCACGTCACAGCTCGCCTTGAGTTCCTGACGGCGCATCAAGGCGACGGCCGCCGGATCATGTCTGGGGTCGCCCGGCTTGACACCCCCCGGTCCGTCACCGCAACCGCCGTCGGTACACGTCACGAGAACCGTGCGGATGCCCTCGGCCGCGTACCGCGCGAGGATCCCTCCGGTTCCGGTGGCTTCGTCGTCGGGATGGGCATGTACTGCCATGAGCGTCAAGGGCCGGTCAGTCATGAAACAGTCCTCCTGCAGAAATACGTCCTGGTCCGAGTGGGCGGCGGGCGCACCGCGATCGTGGGGGACAGATCCTGGCGGGGCTCATGACCTTGTGGTCTCCGTGTTCCCCACCCGTGCGGCACCGGTCCCTCGGTCGATGCAACCGTGCCGACCGGACCGGCTGTTCCCGGCAAGACCAGGCCGCTTTGCCATCCATGCGCGGGCATTCCGTCGCGAACGAGGCATAAGGCGCCACCCGCGCCTCTCAGGGGCTGCCTGGGCGTCCGCTCAGGAAGGCGCATCAGCAGCAGCCGCCCCCGAGTCCATGCCCGCGAGCACGAGCGGCAGCCGGGACGTGCCCGACGCCGTGACACGGACCGGGACGCCCCAGTCCTGCTGGTGCACATGGCACGCCGGGTACTCCACCGGCTCCGCCGACCCGTCGGGGTCGTCGCACGAGGCCGCCATCGCCGACACGTGCAGCACGCCCTCCGTCACGCCGTCCGCGAGCCGCACTGCGCGAGTCAGGTCCGTGCCCGTACCGGCTCCCTCCGCCAGCAGGTCCTCCGGCGTCGAGCCGACGAGCAGCCGGGTCGCGGGGCCGTACCGGTCGTCGAGCTTCTGGCCGCCGGGCGCCTGGAAGACGACCTCCAACAGCAGCTCCCCGGGCGCCACTTCGGTCGCCGAGCGCTGTGTGCGGTGGGCCACCGGCTCGACCCGTACGGCCTCCTCGGGGAGCCGCAACCGCGTCAGCCGGTGACGGGCCGACTCGACGACCACGATCTCGGTCCCCTGCCCGGGCCCGTCCCGTCCTTCGTGGTCGTCCACGAGCAACGCCCCCGAAGGCTCACGCAAGTCCGTGGCGAGGGTGGTGACTTCGCCGCTCTCCGGGTCGTAGCAGCGCAGCGCGTTGTTGTAGGTGTCGCTGACGGCGACCCGCCCGCCGGGCAGCGCCGTGACGCCCAACGGGTGCTGGAACAGGGCCTGTTCGGCGCTGCCGTCCCGGTGTCCGAAGTCGAACAGGCCCGTGCCCACGGCTGTGCGCACCTGGAGAGCCCTGCCGGCCCCCGTCCGCTCGATCCGGCGCAGGGCGCTCGTCTCCGAGTCGGCGACCCACAGCCGCTCACCGTCCGCCGAGGCCGACAGGCCCGAGGGCTGGGCGAACCACGCCTCGGCCACCGGCCCGTCGACCAGGCCCTCGTTGGTGGTCCCTGCCTCGACCCGCACGCGTCCCTGCCGCTCACCCGCCCCGGGCGGCGTCCACGACCACAGCTGGTGCACGCCCGCCATGGCGATCCACAGCCGCCCGTCGAACCACTCCACGTCCCACGGTGAGGAGAGGGCGACCTCAAGGGCGGGCCCGTCCGTCGCGGCGCCCTGCCACCACTGCTCGCCGGTGCCCGCGAGCGTGCCCACCTCGCCGGTGACCGGATCGTAGGAGCGCAGCGCGTGATTGACGGTGTCGGCGACGACGACCGTCCTCCCGTCGGGCAGCAGCGCGAGTCCCTGGGGCTCGCTGAAGCGCGCCTGGCCGGGGCCGCCGTCCACCAGGCCGCGCTCGCCGCTGCCCACGCGGCGCAGCACGGTCTCACCGTCGGGAGCCAGCTCGACCAGCTGATGGCGGGTGGTGTCGGAGACGAGGAAGTTCCGTCCCCCAGGGCCCGTGGCCTCGGTGGGGCCCCTGCCAGGCAGCCGCAGCGCCTTCCCGGGGAAGCGCAGTGCGGTCGGCTCGGGCTCCGGGGGCACATACGGGCCGTCGCCGCGCCGCAGCGTGCCTTTCGCCTCGTGCTCGCGCTCCAGATCCTCCACGAGCGTCGCGATGGCGTGCGCGTGGCCCTCGCCGGCGTGCTGGGCGACGACGTAGCCCTCGGGGTCGATCACGACGAGCGTGGGCCAGGCCCGTACCGCGTACTGCTTCCAGGTCGCCAGCTGAGGATCGTCCAGCACCGGGTGCTCGACCTGGTAACGCTCCACGGCGTCAACGACCGCCTCGTGATCGGCCTCGTGTGCGAACTTCGGTGAGTGCACGCCCACGATCACGAGGGTGTCGCGGTGCCGCTCCTCGAGCTCGCGCAACTCGTCGAGCACATGCAGGCAGTTGACGCAGCAAAAGGTCCAGAAGTCGATCAGAGTGATCCGCCCCCGCAGGTCGGCGAGGGTGAGGTCCCTGCCGCCGGTGTTCAGCCAGCCGCCCTCCCCTTGCAGCTCGGGCGCCCGTACGCGTGCGTGAGAAGCCATGGCCGGAGCAACAATCGCCTCCGGGCGAGCATTCCGCCGCCGTGCGGGGAAGTCGTCTGCCATGAGGTATCTCGTACGCGAACGGATCTTCGGCATCGGCGACGACTACTGGATCGACGACGAGCACGGGGAGCACGCCTTCCTCGTCGACGGAAAGGCGCTGCGGGTACGGCAGACGTTCCAGCTCAAGGACGTGCAGGGGGAGGTCGTCGCCGTCATCCGACGGAAGATGATCAGCCTCTGGGAGACGATGGAGATCGAGCGCGGCGGCCAGAAGCTGGCGACGGTGCGAAAGAAGCGGTTCACGCCCCTGCGCCACCGCTTCAAGGCGCGGCTCGCGGACGGCGGTGCGCTGTCGGTGCACGGCAACGTGCTCGACAAGGAGTACGACATCGAGCTCGGCGGCGGGCGTCTGGCACGCATCTCCCGAAGGTGGTTCAGGGTGCGCGACACCTACGCCGTGGACATCGAACAGCCGGGCGCCGACGTGCCGTTGCTGCTGTCGCTGGCGGTGTGCGTCGACGCTCTGACGGGCGACGACTGAGGGGCGCGCGGGCATCCACCGGGGCACCCGCGGGACGGCCGCGTACCGGGTGCCGCAGGCCGGACGAACCGGGGCGTACGGCAGGCGAATTGACCGCTTTGCATGACTTCATACGTGTTCGTACCGAACAGGCGCGCACAGTACCACCGCCGGTGCGCAAAAGGGGTCCGAATGGGCCTAGCATCGTGCCCCGAAAGCACTGCCGCGTGGGCCGCGCGCAGCGTAACTTGAGAGCACCGCACGCACCGAAGACGACGAACGTCCGTACCGCCCGAGGGGTCTCGTGACCGACCACCCAAGCCTTCAGCCATACGTCGACGCCTGGACCGAGTCCATCGAAGCGATATCCGAACTGGTGAGGCCGCTCGTAGAGGGCGAGTGGAACCGGCGCACCGCCTGCCCGGCGTGGTCGGTCCGGGATGTGGTCTCGCACATCATCGGCATGGAGTGCGAACTTCTCGGCGATCCGCGGCCGATCCACACCCTGCCGCGCGACCTCTACCACGTCGTCGACGAACCCAGCCGGCACATGGAGATCCAGGTCGACGTGCGGCGGCACCACACCGGTCCGGAGATGACGGGCGAGCTGGAGTACACGATCATCCGCCGCTCCCGTCAGCTGCGCAACGAGAAGCGTGCGCCGGACGCCGAGGTGCGGGACATCATGCCGGGCGGCACGAAGATCACCCTCGAACACCAGCTGCGGCTGCGGGCGTTCGACCTGTGGGTGCACGAGCAGGATCTGCGCAGGGCGCTCGGCAAGCCGGGCAACCTCGACTCGGCGGGCGCGACCGTGGCGCGCGATCTGATGGTGGAGGGCCTGCCGAAGGTGGTCGCCAAGAAGGCGGGCGCACCCCCGAACACGGCGGTGGTCTTCGACGTGAGCGGTCCGCTCGAGTTCATGCGCACGGTGCGGGTCGGCTCGGACGGACGGGGCACGGTCGACGGCAGCCCGTCCCTGGGTCCCGCGGTGACGCTGTCTCTGGACTGGGAGACCTATGTGCGGCTCGCGGCCGGGCGGGTGCGTGCCGATGCCGTCGCGGACCAGGTGAAGATCGAAGGCGACACCAAGCTGGCGAAGGCGATCCTGGAGAACTTCTCCGTCACGCCGTGACGGGGCCGGTCACGGCTTGACCCGGGCGGTCATGGCGTGACCGGCGGTCACGCCATGAACGGCAGTCACGCCATGAACGGGCGGCGGGCGGCGCCGTGAGCGCGCCGCCACATGCCGCTCCGGCCACTGCCCGCACCCGTTCCCTTGCGCGCACCGGCCCGGCGCCGTCCGGCGCACAGCCCGTCGGGCCCGTGCCGGGACCGTCCCGTCCCGCCTGTTCCGTCCCGTCCGAAGGTCAGGAGACCGGGACGTGCACCGCCTCCACGCGGCTGGCGACCACGCGCTCACGCTCACGACGGTGCGCCCGCTTGCGGAGCCTCAGGATCTGCGCGATGCCCAGCGCCTCCAGCACGAAGATGCTCGCGAAGCCGGCCCGGAAACTGCCGCCGGTGAGGTCCAGCAGGACGCCGACGGCCAGAAGCGTCGTCATCGAGGCAGTGAAACCACCCATGTTGACGATTCCCGAGGCCGTGCCCTGCCGCTCCGGAGGGTTGGCCGGCCGTGCGAAGTCGAAGCCGATCATGGACGCGGGCCCGCACGCGCCCAGCACCGTGCACAGCAGCACCAGCAGCCAGACCGGGGCATGGCCCGGCCAGAGCAGGACCGTCGCCCAGACCCCGGCGGTCACGGCCACCGTGCCGAGCGCGAGCGGGGCGCGGGCCGCGTGGTGACGGGAGATCAGCTGCCCGTAGACCAGACCCACGACCATGTTCGACAGCACGATGAGCGTGAGCAGTTCACCGGCGGTGGCGCGTGCGAGCCCCTGCCCCTGTACGAGGAACGGCATCCCCCACAGCAGCAGGAAGACCATGCCGGGGAACTGCGTCGTGAAGTGCACCCACATGCCGAGGCGGGTCCCGGGCTCCCGCCAGGCCCGTACGATCTGGCGCCGTATGTACCCGCCGCCCATGTGCGGCACCGGGACCGGCGCGTACGACTTCGGGTGGTCCCTGAGGAACGCCACGACGAGGACGAGCAGCAGCACGCCGCCCACCGCGCTCCCCGCGAAGGTGGCCGTCCAGCCGAAGGCGTCGAGCACGCGGGCCAGCACCAGCGTGGTGACCAGGTTGCCCGCCATGCCGATGAGGCCGGCGATCTGCGCGATGACCGGACCGCACCTGGCCGGGAACCAGCGCGATCCGAGCCGCAGGACGCTGATGAACGTCATCGCGTCGCCGCATCCCAGCAGGGCGCGGCAGGCCAGCGCCGCGGCGTAGGAGCCGGAGAAGGCGAAGCCCAACTGCCCCAGGGTGAAGAGCACCACGCCCAGCGTCAGCACCTTCTTGGTGCCCAGCCTGTCCACCAGCAGCCCGACCGGTATCTGCATCCCCGCGTAGACGAGCAGTTGGAGGATGGAGAACGTGGAGAGGGCGGAGGCGCTGATGTCGAAGCGCTCGGCGGCGTCGAGCGCTGCCACGCCGAGGCTCGTGCGGTAGGTGATGGCGACGAAGTAGACGGTGACGCCCAGGCCCCAGACCGCGACCGCTCGGGAGCCCCCGGGCGGGTCGCTGTGGACCGGGAGGCCCGCGGAGGTGGGTGCGCTCACCGCACATCACCGTGCACCAGGTCCCGCACCCATGTGACGTGGCGGCGTACGGCGCCCGCGGCGGCGTCCGCGTCACCGGCGCGCACAGCCTCCACGATCTCCGCGTGCTCGGCGATGCTCTTGGCGATCCTGTCCGGCTGCGCGTGCATCATCGCGACACCCATCCGCAGCTGCCTGTCGCGGAGTTGGTCGTACAGGCGGGTGAGGATCTCGTTGCCGGTGCTCCGGACGATCTCCGCGTGGAAGCAGCGGTCGCTGACCGCGAACGCCGTCAGATCGCCGGCGTCGGCGTGCGCGCGCTGCTCCTCCAGCAGCTCCTCGAGGCGCGCGATCAGCCCGGCACGCACCGGGTCCGAGGACTTGCGGACGGCGTGCTGCTCGACGAGGAGCCGCGTCTCCACGACGTCGGTGATCTCCTGCGCCGACACGGGCAGTACGAGGGCGCCCTTCTTCGGGTAGAGCTTGATCAGCCCCTCGACCTCGAGGCGAAGCAGCCCCTCCCGTACGGGCGTTCGCGAGACGCCGACGGCCTCGGCGAGCTCGCCCTCCGTGAGCAGCATCCCGCCCTCGTAACGGCGGTCCAGCACGGCCTGTTTGACGTGTGCGTACACGCGCTCGGCAGCGGCCGGACGCCGTGCCGGGGCAGTGGTCGTGAGGTCGGTGGAAACGGACATGTGCACAGCTTAGATACAACAAAGATGCGTGCGTGTTCGCGTCCGCGATATGGACGCGAGCCCTCCCGGGACGGGAACCCCGGTGCTCGATCTCGGCGAGACTCCCACGCCGGAGCCCGGCGCGCAGCAGCATGTGTTGCCGGGGGAGAACCGCGGAACAGCCAGGGGGCCGTGCGCAGGAGTTCACGCGCGACGCCGTCGCCGCGGCCTTCCAGGACGGCGACGAGCTCGTCCCTGCTCGGCACCGACGGGGGCGAACTCACCCGGCAGGACTGCGACCTGGAAGCCGACGATGTCGCAGCCGCGTTTCACCGCGCACGCCCTGGAATGAACGAGCCTGCGCCGGCCGCAACACCTCGCACCCGCGCTGCCGCGCATCCGCGGTGAACACCCTGTCACCGCACCCCTGATCACGTGACCGACCGGGCTCCCGCCAGCAGCGCTACTCCCGGCACGCAGATGCCGGGCACCTCCTGAGGAAGGTGCCCGGCATCGTGCTCACTGCCTCGCGCGTGCGGCCCGGCGTCAGGTCCAGGTCATCAGGCGCTTGGGGTGCTCCAGGACCGCCGCCACGTCCGCCAGCACCTTCGAGCCCAGTTCGCCGTCGATCAGACGGTGGTCGAAGGCGAGCGCGAGCGTGGTGACGTCGCGCGGCTTGACCTTGCCCTTGTGCACCCACGGCTGCTGCCGGACCTGCCCGAAGGCCAGAATCGCCGACTCGCCGGGGTTGAGGATGGGCGTCCCAGTGTCGACGCCGAAGACGCCGACGTTGGTGATCGTCACCGTGCCGCCCTGCATGTCCGCCGGACTCGTCTTGCCCTCGCGGGCAGTCGTTACCAACTCGCCGAGTGCTTCCGCGAGTTCGGGCAGGGTCTTGGCCTGCGCGTCCTTGATGTTGGGGACGATCAGGCCGCGCGGTGTGGCCGCGGCGATGCCCAGGTTGACGTAGTGCTTCTGCACGATCTCCTGATTCGCCTCGTCCCAGGCGGCGTTGGCCTCCGGGTGGCGGCGCAGGGCGACCAGGAACGCCTTGGCGACCAGCAGCAGCGGGTTGACCCGCAGCCCCTGCATGTCCGGGTCCTGCTTCAGTTCCCGTACGAGCTTCATCGTGCGCGTCACGTCGACGGTCACGAACTCCGTGACCTGCGGCGCGGTGAAGGCGCTTTCGACCATGGCCTGAGCCGTGGCCTTCCGTACGCCGCGCACCGGGATCCGCGTCTCTCGCGCGGCCGGGCCGCCGGCCTGAGCCCCTGTCTGCGGTGCGGCGGCAGCGGGAGCGGGAGCGGCGGCCGGTGCCGGCCCCGCCGGGGCGGGGACGCGGGCGCCCGCTGTGGCCGCCGCCGCGTGCACGTCGTCGCGCGTGATGACGCCGTCGGGCCCGGTCGGCACCACCGTCGTGAGGTCGATGCCGAGGTCCTTGGCCAGCTTGCGCACCGGCGGCTTGGCCAGGGGACGGTCCACGGCACCCGGTGCCTCCGCCACCGCTCCGACGGTGGGCGCGGCGGCCTCGTGGTGACCGTTCAACTCGCCCTGGACGGCCTCCTGTACGGACTCCTGCTTGCCGTTCCCGTTCTGTGCGGTGTCCGACGGGGGCTGCTTGCGCGGGCGGCGCTTCGTCGGGGACGCCGCGACGCCGTAGCCGACCAGCACGGGCTTCCGGCCCTCTCCCTCTCCTTCGTCGGCGGACGCCTCGGCAGGCGCCTCCTCCGCGCCTGCTCCGCCCTCCGGCGGCCCGGCCGAGGGGTCGGTGTCCACCGCGATGATCGCGGTGCCGACGTCCACGGTCGTGCCCTCGGTGAAGCGCAGCTCGTGCACGGCTCCGTTGAAGGGGATGGGCAGTTCGACGGCCGCCTTGGCCGTCTCGACCTCGCAGACGACCTGGCCGTCCGTGACCGTGTCACCGGGCTGGACGTACCACTTGAGGATCTCCGCCTCCGTGAGGCCCTCACCCACATCGGGCATCTTGAACTCGCGGATGCGGGTAGCGCTCTCAGTCATCGTCACGACTCTCCTCAGTACGCCAGCGCGCGGTCGACGGCATCGAGCACCCGGTCGAGCCCCGGAAGGTACTCGTCCTCCAGCCGGGCCGGCGGATACGGCGCATGGAAGCCTCCCACGCGCAGCACCGGAGCCTCCAGGTGGTAGAAGCACCGCTCCGTGATCCTGGCAGCCACCTCCGAGCCGGTTCCCAGGAATACGGGTGCCTCGTGCACCACCACAAGCCTTCCGGTCTTCTCGACCGACTTCTGGATGCTGTCGAAGTCGATCGGCGACATCGAGCGCATGTCGATCACTTCGAGGGAATGCCCCTCCTCCTGCGCGGCGGCCGCAACCTCCAGGCAGGTCTTCACCATCGGCCCGTAGGCGGCCAGCGTCACGTCGCTGCCCTGGCGCGCCACGCGTGCCGCGTGCAACGGCGCCGGGATCGCGGTGACGTCCACCTCGCCCTTGTCCCAGTACCGGCGCTTGGGCTCGAAGAAGATGACGGGGTCGTCGCTCTCGATGGACTGACGCATCATCCAGTAGGCGTCCGAAGCGTTCGACGGCGAGACGCACTTGAGGCCGGCGACGTGCGCGAACAGCGCCTCCGGGGACTCGCTGTGGTGCTCGACGGCGCCGATGCCCCCCGCATACGGGATGCGGATGACGACGGGAAGCTTGATCTTGCCCAGCGCGCGGGCGTGCATCTTCGCGAGCTGCGTGACGATCTGGTCGTACGCAGGGAAGACGAAACCGTCGAACTGGATCTCCACGACGGGGCGGTAGCCGCGCAGCGCGAGTCCGATCGCGCTGCCGACGATGCCGGACTCGGCGAGCGGGGTGTCGATGACCCTCTGCTCGCCGAAGTCCTTCTGAAGGCCGTCCGTGATGCGGAAGACCCCGCCGAGCTTGCCGACGTCCTCCCCCATGATCAGGACCTTCGGGTCGTTCTCCATCGCGGTGCGCAGGGATTCGTTGAGCGCCTTGGCGATGGGCATCTTCCGCACGTCCGGGGTCGTGGACGCGGCGGCGGTCGAAGTAGCGGCAGCGGCCATGTCAGCGGCCCTCCCCTGCGGAGTCGGCTGGGTCGGCGAAGGACGCGAGGTACTCGGCGAACTGGGCGCGCTCCTCGTCGACCAGCGCGTGACCGTCCGCGTAGACGTTCTCGAAGATGGCCATGGTGTCAGGGTCGGGCATGGTGCGGATCGCTTCGCGCACGTGCTTGCCCATGGCCTCGCTCTCCTCCTCGATGGAGGCGAAGAACGCGTCGTCGGCCAGCCCGTCCTTCTCCAGGTACGCGCGCAGCCGCGCGATCGGGTCCTTGGCCTCCCACTCCGCCCGCTCCTCGTCCCGGCGGTAGCGGCTCGGGTCGTCGGAGGTGGTGTGGGCGCCCATCCGGTAGGTGAAAGCCTCGACGAGCATGGGCCCTTGGCCGCTCCGCGCCCGTTCGACGGCGGCGCGGGTGACGGCGAGACAAGCCAGCACGTCGTTCCCGTCGACGCGTACACCCGGGAAGCCGTAGCCGGCGGCACGCTGGTAGAGCGGCACGCGGGACTGCCGCTCGGCGGGCTCGGAGATCGCCCACTGGTTGTTCTGGCAGAAGAAGACGACCGGTGCGTTGTAGACCGCGGAGAAGGTGAACGCCTCGGCCACGTCGCCCTGCGAGGAGGCGCCGTCGCCGAAGTAGGCGATGACCGCGGAGTCGGCGCCGTCCAGGTTGACGCCCATCGCATAGCCGGTGGCGTGCAGGGCCTGGGAGCCGATGACGATCGTGTAGAGGTGGAAGTTGTTCGACGTCGGGTCCCAGCCGCCGTTGTTCACGCCTCGGAACATGCCCAGCAGCTTCGTCGGGTCGACGCCGCGGCACCACGCGACGCCGTGCTCGCGGTAGGTGGGGAAGACGTAGTCGTCGTCGCGCAGCGCGCGCCCCGAGCCGATCTGCGCCGCCTCCTGGCCCAACAGGGAGGCCCACAGGCCGAGTTCACCCTGGCGCTGGAGCGAGGTCGCCTCGCTGTCGAAGCGCCGGGTGAGAACCATGTCGCGGTACAGGCCGCGGAGTTCCTCGGCGGTCAGGTCGATGGCGTAGTCGGGGTGCTCGACCCGGTCGCCCTCGGGGGTCAGCAGCTGTACGAGTTCGGTGCCGGATCCATTCGCGGCGGGCGCCGCGGCGCGTGGCTTCGCGGACTTGGCGGTCTTCGCCGTCCGGGCGGTCTTGGCGGGCTTGGCCGTCTTCGCGGGCTTCGAACGCTTCGCGGCCTTCGCCGTCGTCCCGGTCGTGCCTCCGGCGTCGCCCGGCGCGGGCGCCGCCTTCTTCGTCTCGCGCTTGCCTCCGGCGCCGCTGCGGCGCGACGTGCTGCGCGCGGCAGTGCTCTCCACGGTCACGTGTGCTCCTCTTCTGTCCGGCCCCCGGGGTCGCCGGTGGCCTGGGGTTCCTCCACCCGGGGGTGGAGGGAGGCTCGCCCGGTCCCGTACGGCGCACGGGGTGGGTGCGGCACGGACGGCAACCGGACGGTGAAGCTGTCTCGGTTGAGGCCCGCTGAAGCAGTTCCCAGGACTCCATACATGCATGAAGCAGCCCTGACCTGCAACTTTGCTCGGATTTCCAAGTAAACGAACCGGAAGTCCTGGCGAGCTGAAGGATCAGGGACATCACTGGTCACAGCCTCGCGGGCCTCGTAGACCTCTGCACGGTATCCCGCGGCTCCAGAGTGCGGGAAGGGCGGAGCGGAGACCAGTGTGTGAGACTGAAAAAATGGAAGAAAGCACGCAAATCACTGTCTTCCTGCTCGATGATCACGAGGTGATCCGCCGCGGCGTGCACGAGATGCTCGCGGCGGAGACCGACATCGAGGTGATCGGTGAGTCGGACAACGCGGCCGATGCGGTGAAGCGCATTCCCGACGCCCGTCCCGATGTCGCGGTGCTCGACGTACGCCTCCCGGACGGCAGCGGGATCGAGGTCTGCCGTGAGCTGCGCTCCCGCGATCCGCGCATCGCGTGCCTGATCCTCACCTCGTTCCCGGACGAGGAGGCGCTCGTGCACGCCGTGCTGGCCGGGGCGTCCGGCTACGTGCTGAAGGGGATCCGCGGCAAGGAGCTCCAGTCGGCGGTACGGGACGCGGCCGCCGGGAGGGTGCTGATCGGCCCCGACGCCGCGCGCCGCGTGGTGGAGCGGCTGCGCAGAGGGGCGAGCCGCGCGGACGCGGGCGGCGAGGGCAAGCTCTCCTCGCTCACCGGCCAGGAACGCATCATCCTGGATCTGATCGGCGCGGGCATGACCAACAGGGCCATCGGCGACGAGCTGAACCTGGCCGAGAAGACGATCAAGAACTACGTCTCGCAGCTGCTCTCGAAGCTGGGAATGAGACGCAGGTCCCAGGCCGCCGCGTACGTCGCCCGCATGCAGGCGGAAGGCGGCGGAGGGGACGGCCAGGGCGTCTGAGCCATCCCCTGGTGAGCGCTTCGCCGGCGGACACGCGGGGACTGCCGTCGAGATGGCCCCCGCCCCGTTCGGGCCGGCCGCCGCGTCGCCTCCGACGGCGGGGCCGGCCGGTCAGGTCACTCCTCGGGTTCTCCCTGGCCGCTGTTCTCGCCGCCCTCGTCGGCGCCGCCGGTGTCGCTGGGCGTCTCGGTCGGCGTGCCGGTGGGGCCGCCCTGGCCGCCGCCGTTGCCGGAGTTGCCGCCGTTGCCGGAGTCCGTCTCGCTCGGGGTGCCGGTCGGCTCGTCGGAGGGCGAGCTCTCGGTCTCGCTCGGCGTCTGCGACGGCGTCTGGCTGGGCGTGTTCTCGCCGGTGTCGCCCGTCGTGGTGCCCGGCTCCTGCTCGGTCTCCGTCGGCGTGGGGGTCGGCTTGTCCTTGGTCTTCTTGTCCTTCGGCTCCGTCGTGGAGGAGTCCGGGGTGGTCTTGTTGCCGCTGTCGTCTTTGAAGGCCGTCGCGAAGTAGATGCCCGCCGCGGCCACGATCACGGCGACAAGGGCGATGAACGCGTTCCTCACGCCGTTGCCGCGCCTGCCGTCGCGGCGCGGCCCGCCCTCGAAGCCTCCGTCGTCCCGGCCGGGGGCGCCCATCAGCATCCCCGGGGCCAGCTGCGAGGTCTCGCTGTGCGCGGGGTGCTGCATGGCGCCCGCGCCGGGGACGCCCATCGCCGGGGTCGAACCGCCGGCGTGGGCGACGGGGCCGGTGTTCCACATCCCGCCCGTGTGGCTGCCCTGCTCGTGCAGCATCTGGAGCGCGTACTGGGCGAGGCCGCGCATCTCCTCGGCGCTCTGGAAGCGGTCGTCCGGGTCCTTCGCCAGGGCACGCATCACAAGGCCGTCCAGCTCTGGCGGGACGGTCTCCGAGGATTCGGACGGCGGCGCCGCCTCGTCCTGCACGTGCTGATAGACGACGGACAGCGGCGTCTCACCCGTGAACGGGGGTCTGAGCGTGAGCAGTTCGTAGAGAAGGCAGCCGGTGGCGTACAGGTCGGAGCGGATGTCGACCGTCTTGCCCAGCGCCTGCTCGGGGGAGAGGTACTGCGGCGTGCCCATCACCATGCCGGTCTGCGTCATGGTGTTGGAGGCGCCGTGCAGCGCCCGGGCGATGCCGAAGTCCATCACCTTCACCGCGCCGGTGTTGGTGATGATGACGTTGGCCGGCTTGATGTCGCGGTGCACGATGCCGTGCTGGTGGCTGTAGGCCAGGGCCTCCAGGACACCGGAGACGATGATCAGCGCCTGGTCGGGCGGCGGCGCCTCCGCGTTCATCAGCAGATCGCGGATCGTACGGCCCTCGACCAGCTCCATCACGATGTACGGCGTGACGCTGCCGCCGATGATCTCCTCGCCGGAGTCGTAGACCGCGACGACGGCGTGATGGTTGAGGCCCGCGACGGACTGTGCCTCACGCGTGAAACGGGCCTTGGAGACCGGGTCCTCCGCGAGGTCGGAGCGCAGCAGCTTCACCGCGACCGTACGGCCCAGGCGCAGATCCTCGGCGGCGAAGACCTCCGCCATGCCGCCGCGCCCGAGACGGTGCGTGAGGCGGTAGCGGCCGTCACCGACAAGGCCGTTCCTCCCCCACAGCTCCGGCGATTCGGCCATGGAGCCGCCCATGGCGTCAGGGTCCGAGGGACCCCCGCCGGCCTGCGTCTGTGCCATCTGTCCTCGCCGTGGATCGAAATGCCGTCATGCCCGGGTCGCGCGGATGCCCCTACCCCCTGACCCTTGACTCATGCCCGTACGCCGGGAGCGCCCCGCTCCCGCTTTGGAGGCTACAGGCTCAGGGGAGTCGCATGGACGGGGACGGATCAGCCATCCAATCGGCTGCGGTACCCGGCTGGCAAGTTCGCAGGCGACGGCCCCGAGGCCTGGCCGGACGGCATCCGAGCCCATGAGCACGGGGCGCACACCCCGATTTGTGGTGCAAGAGTCACGAAGCAGCAGAGCTGCCACAGTTGTGGCCTCAGGTTGCGCATCCGGTTACGGAACGGGCACTGCGCTTGACGTAGAGGTGCCCTCCGGCAGACTTGGGCGGGTATAAGAATCAGGGAGTTCCGGGGCTTGAAATCTGCCCTGAAAAAACTGTGCGGGGGCATGCCGCCGAGGGGGAGCAGTCAGATGAGTGACGACGGCGGACAGACAGACGCGGAGTACGCGGGCCGCACGGTCGGGAACGGCCGCTTCGAGCTGCAGAGTCTGCTCGGCGCCGGCGGAATGGCGTCGGTCTACCTCGCATACGACTCCGTCCTCGACCGCAAGGTCGCGGTCAAGACCCTCCACACCGAGCTGGGCCGCGAGCAGTCCTTCCGCGAGCGCTTCCGCCGCGAGGCACAGGCTGTCGCGAAGCTCACACACACCAACATCGTCTCGGTCTTCGACTCCGGCGAGGACGAGATCGACGGCTCGATGGTGCCGTACATCGTCATGGAGTACGTCGAGGGCAAGCCGCTGCGCTCCGTGCTGGACGAGGACATCGCGAGCCTCGGTGCGATGCCCGCGGAGAAGGCGCTGAAGATCACCAGCGACGTGCTGGCGGCGCTCGAGGTCAGCCACGAGATGGGGCTGGTCCACCGGGACATCAAGCCCGGCAACGTGATGATCACCAAGCGCGGTGTCGTCAAGGTCATGGACTTCGGCATCGCGCGGGCCATGCAGTCCGGGGTCACGTCGATGACGCAGACCGGCATGGTCGTCGGCACGCCGCAGTACCTGTCGCCGGAACAGGCCCTGGGCCGGGGCGTGGACGCCCGATCCGACCTGTACTCGGTCGGCATCATGCTCTTCGAACTGCTCACCGGGCGGCTGCCGTTCGACGCCGACTCCCCGCTCGCCATCGCGTACGCGCACGTACAGGAGGAAGCGCCCACGCCGTCGGCGATCAACCAGTCGCTGACTCCGGCCGTCGACTCGCTGGTGGCGCGGACCCTGCGGAAGAACCCGAACGAGCGCTTCGACTCCGCGGAGACGATGAACGAGGAGTGCACACGCGTCGCGCGGCAGGCCGCCGGCGGCGCTCCCTCGATCATCCAGGGCGGACTGCCGTCGCAGAGCGGCGCCGGTGTCGGGCATGCCGTCTTCCCGCAGGTGGGCGAGGGCACCCCGCCACCGCCCGGAGCACAGCAGCCCTACCCGCCGCAGCACCAGTACGGGTTCGGGCCCTCCACGCCCCCGCCGCCCAGCACGGCTCCGATGGGCCAGTACGCGCCGTACGGTCAGCAGCGGAGCGTGGGCCAGCACACCCCTCCGCCGTACACGCTCTCCCCGCAGCCGCCGGGCGGCGGGGGGCGCAAGAACAACGCCCCGTTGATCGTCGGTTCGGTGGTCGCGGTGGTCGTCGCATTGACCGCGGTGATCGTCGCGGTGCTGGTGAGCAACGGCTCGGACGAGGACGACCCGAACGCCATCCGGACCAGCCCCTCCGCTTCGGCACGGGCCCCTGAGGTGGAGCCCACCGACACGGGTGAAACCGGCGACGATGCAGACGGGGTCGGTGGGTTCAAGCCCGAGGACAAGTCCAAGACCATCGAGACCACGCGGTGCACGAACGCGTCCGACAGCTACTCGGACAGGGGCAAGAAGATCGTCCCCGACTTCACCTACAAGAACCTGGACTCGGTGAAGAAGTGCATCAAGGCGGCGGGCTGGAAGCTCGGTGAGATCTCGCACGAGGACGAGAACATCTGGGGCAAGAACATGGTCCTGGAGCAGTCTCCCGACGGCATCGAGTACCTGGACCCGGAGAAGGACAAGATCGACCTGACCGTCTCCACCGGCAAGCCCAGCGACTGACGGGCCCACCCGGCTGGTTCCGCAGCCGGCCGAGCCGGAAGGGGCGCCCGACGCGCATCGCATGCGCCGGGCGCCCCTTCCGTCTGACGGGGTCCGCCTGCCGATTCCGTCCGACGGACCCGCCGGTATGACGGGCACGTCCGACGGTTCCGGCTGACGGTCGTCTCAGCCTTCCGCGGGCGCGGACTCCGCGGGCCTGCGCACCTCGACGGTACGGAAGCGGTCGGCCACGAACGCGCCGTCGCACAGCGCGGCGTTCGCGGCCGGATTGCCGCCGGAACCGTGGAAGTCGGAGAAGGCCGCGGTCTGATTGACGTAGACACCGCCGGTGAGGTTGAGGGAGAGCTGCGCGCACTCGTCCATGCAGGCGTCCTCGATCAGGCGCTCGGCAGCCGGTGACGTGGTGTACGCACCGACCGTCATCGCGCCCTTCTCACGCACCGTGCGCCGCAAGAGCGCCACGGCGTCGGCGGTGGAGTCGACTGCGACCGCGAAGGAGACGGGGCCGAAGCACTCCGAGAAGCACACCGCCTCGGACTCCGGCTTCGCGGACTCCAGCTTGACGATGACCGGCGTGCGCACGTGGGCCCCCGGGAACTCGGGGTGCTCGACCGACCGTGATTCCAGGGCCACTTCACCCAGCGAGGACGCCGACTCGACGCGCTCACGGACCTGCTGGCTGACGATGGCGCCCAGGATCGCGTTCGCACGGGCGTCGTCGCCGAGCAACTTGCCCACGGCGGTGGCCAGATCGGCGACCACCTCGTCGTAGGTCTTCTCACCGGCGTCCGTGCTGATGCCGTTCCGCGGGATCAGCAGATTCTGCGGGGTGGTGCACATCTGGCCGCTGTAGAGCGAGAGCGAGAAGGCGAGGTTGCCCAGCATGCCCTTGTAGTCGTCGGTGGAGTCGATCACGACCGTGTTGACCCCTGCCTTCTCTGTGAAGACGCGGGCCTGGGGGGCGTTGCTCTCCAGCCAGTCACCGAAGGACGTCGAGCCGGTGTAGTCGATGATGCGGATCTCGGGGCGGACCGCCAGCTCCTTGGCGATGCCCTCGCCCTCGCGCTCGGCGGCGAGCGCCACGAGATTGGCCTCGAAGCCGGCCTCCGTCAGCACCTCGCGGGCGATGCGGACCGTCAGCGCCAGCGGCAGCACAGCACGCGGGTGCGGCTTGACCAGCACCGGATTGCCCGTGGCGAGGGAGGCGAAGAATCCGGGGTAGCCGTTCCACGTCGGGAAGGTGTTGCAGCCGATCAGCAGCGAGATGCCGCGGCCGACCGCCGTGAACCGCTTGCTGAGTTCGAGCGGCTCCCGCTTGCCCTGCGGCTTGGACCACCCCGCGGCCTCGGGCGTGCGGACCTGCTCCGCGTAGGCGTAGGCCACGGCCTCCATGCCGCGGTCCTGAGCATGCGGGCCGCCGGCCTGGAACGCCATCATGAAGGCCTGGCCGCTGGTGTGCATGACCGCGTGCGCGAACTCGTGCGTACGGGCGCTGATGCGGGCCAGGATCTCCAGGCAGACCGCCGCCCGCACCTTCGGACCCGCCTCGCGCCACGCCGGCATCGCCTTGCGCATCTCGGGCAGCAGCACGTCGATGTCGGGCCGCGGATACTCGATGCCCATCTCGAGGCCGTACGGCGAGACCTCGGTCGAGGCCCAGCCGCCCTGCGGCCCCGCGGTGCCGGGCTGACCGTCGATCTCGAAGCGGCTGCCCCGCAGCGCGTCGAACGCGGCCTGGCCCTGCCCGGCGCTCAGCGAGCCGGCGATGGCCGACTCCTCCCCGTACGCCTTGGGGTGCTCGGGGTGCGGCGACCAGTACTCGCGGCTGCGGATCGCCTCCAGCGCGCGGTCGAGCGTGGGACTGTGCTTCTCGATCAGCCCGGCCGCGGAGAGCGGGGGGCTGCCGGCCGTAGTCGCGGATGTGGTCACGGGTGCGGTCACGAACGACCAACTCCTCGTCGAGCTGGGGGCTGGGTGGCTGGCGCTGTGCTGCGCTGCATCGCCTGCCGGCCCTGCGTGGATGTGCACGGCTGTGCAGGCCCTGCATGGCTGCGCGGGCTGTCGGTCCTGCAGCGACAGGTAGATACTGCAACCGAACGATCGGTCGGTGCAAGGGGGGAAGGTCAGCCTGTGGACAACGCGGATAGCATCGGCCGCATGCCGGTCAAGCGCGACACCTACACGCCCGATTCGCTGCTGAAAGTCGCCGTGGAGGTGTTCATCGAGCGCGGTTACGACGGCACCTCCATGGAGCACCTGTCGCAGGCCGCCGGCATCTCGAAATCGTCGATCTACCACCACGTGCGCGGCAAGGAGGAACTCCTGCGCCGCGCCATAAACCGCGCCCTAAGCGGGCTGTTCGGCGTCCTCGACGAGCCGCGCGCCCGGGAGGGACGTGCGATCGACCGGCTCGAACACGTCACGCGCCGCACGGTCGAGGTGCTCATGGCGGAGCTGCCCTACGTGACGCTGCTGCTGCGCGTCCGCGGCAACACCGACACGGAGCGATGGGCGATGGCGCGCCGCCGCGAGTTCGACCACCGCGTGTCCGAGCTGCTGAAGCGGGCGGTGGCGGACGGCGATCTGCGCGGCGACGTGGAGGTCCGGCTGGCGACCCGGCTCCTCTTCGGCATGATCAACTCCATCGTGGAGTGGTACCGGCCCTCACGCGCGGGCCGTGCCGGCGCGGCCACCAGCGACGAGGTCGCGGAGGCCGTCGTACGCGTCGCTTTCAGCGGCCTGCGCAACTGACCAGCCGTCACAGGCACCGGCCGCCGGAAGCGACCCGTTCGAAACGCGACCGGCGGGCCCGGCGCCGAAGGCCCGTCAGGCAACCTCGCGCGGCGGCGGGTCCATCAGGACGCCCGGGTTGAGGATGCCTCGCGGGTCGAGCGCCGACTTGGCGGCCCGCAGGGCGAGGGCGAACGGCTCCGGGCGCTGGCGGTCGTAGCCCGGTCTGTGGTCCCTGCCGACCGCGTGATGGTGGGTGACCGTGGCACGGTGCGTCGCGAGGATCTCCATGGCGGCGCTCTTGATCTCGTCCCACATCGCGCCCTCCGCTCCGCGGCGGCCCGTGGCGATCACCGTGTAGTACGGGGCGGCGCCGTCCGGATACACGTGCGTCATACGGCAGTTGACGAGCCCCGGGCTGCCCGTGACCTCCTCGACGGCTGCCCCGATTCCGGTGCGTACCGCCTCGTGGAGTTCCGTGAACCGGTCCCATGTGCACGCGGTCTCGAACGTCTCGGTGATCGCGCTCATCCGTGCCAGCCCGTCCCGCAGATACGGCATGCGCAGGAACGCCGACCGCCAGGCGCCCACGGCCGTATCGCCGCCCCCCGAGTCATCGCCGCCGGAACCGCTGACGGTGCCGCCGTGGTCGCGGGCGAGGGTGCGCAGCTCCGCGAGACGCCCGTCCACCGGGTGGTGCGCCGACTCGACGCCGAGCACCAGCACGCTCTCCCCGTCGTGCGCGGCGCCCGCGAGAGCCGCCTCCCCCGGATCGAGCAGCCTGCAGTTGGCCGGATGGAGCCCGGCCTGCGAGATCGCTCGCACGGCCTCCACGGCGTCACCGAATTCGGCGAAGCGAACGGCGGTCGACGCCTTGTGCACGGGACGGTCCTGAAGACGCATCCACGCCTCGGTGATCACACCGAGGGCGCCCTCGGAGCCCAGGAACAGCCGGTCGGGGGACGGTCCAGCGCCTGAACCGGGCAGCCGCCACGACTCGCTGGTCCCGGCCGGGGTGACCACGCGCATCGATTCGACGAGGTCGTCGATGTGCGTGTGCAGGGTCGCGTAGTGGCCGCCGGCGCGGGTGGCCAGCCAGCCGCCCAGCGTGGAGAACTCGAAGCTCTGCGGGAAGTGGCGAAGCGTCAGGCCCCCGCCCTGCTCGCGCAGCTGGTCCTCCAGCGCGGGCCCGTACACGCCGGCCTGGATGCGGGCGGCCCTGCTCCTGGTGTCGACCTCCAGCACCCGGTCCATGGCTGACAGATCGAGGGAGAGGACTCCGGCGTGGTCACCACCGCGGTACTCGACTCCGCCGGTGACCGAACTGCCGCCGCCGTAGGGGATGACGGCCACGTCCGCCGTGCCCGCCCAGTCGAGCAGGTCCACCAGGTCGGCCTCCGAACGCGGGTGGGCGACGAGGTCGGGTGCGGGGGTCATGTCGCCGTGCAGGGCGCGTACGACGTCCCGGTATGCCTTGCCGTAGGTGTGGGAGGCGCGGTCCGCAGGCCCGTCCGAGACCAGGTGCGCGAGCGCGCCGGGCGGCCGGACGCGCGGCGGCGCAAGGGTCAGCTCGCCGACGTCGGGCACCGGAAGGGGATCCGGCGGTAGACCCGGGAGCAGTGCGGCGAGAGCCGTGCATTCGCTGTCCGGCAGGGCCTCGTCCGTACGTCCCCAGCCCCACCACGACCTGCCCGAACCGGCAGGTGCCGTCCCGCCGGGGCGGGCGGGAGCGCCGCTCGCGCCCGATGGGTCCTCCGTAGCCGCCATGAGTGACCTTTCGCTCCGGCCGGGCCGCGGCCGGGGCGACCGCGGCCCGGAAAGTTACCGAAGGGTAAGGACGCGCGGGTTCCCAGCGCAAGATCCTCCGGGCCCCGGTCCGCGGACGCTCAAGACCTTGTCCAAGGACGTGAACAGACCACGTCCCGCCAGGTCTCCGTGCCACGGGGCCGAACCGTTGCCTCCGTGACCGCCCGTTCGTCCTCACATGCACGTCGGCACAGGTCTTGACGCACCGATTCCGCACTTCTACGTTGTGTCCGCCAACTTGGACTGCGTTTTCATATATGGACGGTTCCGCTTCACCCCTGCTGCATCCACGCTGTGTCCCGGCCGCCGGCCCGATGCGCGACGGCCCTGGAGGAACGAGATGCCACTGCCCTCGACGCCCGAGCTGCACCCGCCGCCGCGGCCGTCCCGGTGCCGCCCCGGGTCCCGGTTCGGCGTCGGGCCCGGGTTCCGCGTCGCCCTGGTGCGCCGGCGCCGCACGGCGGTCGCGCTCCTCGCCGCGGGCTCCGCGGTCCTCGCCTCCTCGTGCACGGTGGCCAACAGCGACTCCCTGGGCGGCAGCGGTTCGGGGCTGCGCATCGTGCTGCCGGAGGAGCCGCCGACCCTCGAACCGTGCGAGTCCTCGCTCACCTCGACCGGTGTCGTCGTCCGCTCCAACATCACGGAGCCGCTGATCGAGCGGGACCCGAGTACGGGCGACCTCGACCCCCTCCTGTCCACGGGCTGGAAGCGCACCTCGGACACCGAGTGGACGTTCACGATGCGCAAGGACGTCAGCTTCCAGGACGGCTCACGGTTCGACGCGCACGACGCCGCCTTCTCCATCGAGCGCGCCGTCAACTCGAAGCTCGGCTGCAACGTCGACGGCTACGTCTTCGGCGAGGACCCCCTCGACGTGGAGGCGGCCGACGCGAGGACGCTGACCGTGGAGAGCAAGGAGCCGGACCCGATCCTGCCGCTGCGGCTGTCCTTCGTGGAGATCGTCCCGACCTCCACCAGCACGGCCAAGAAGGTGCGCCGGCCGGTGGGCACGGGCCCGTACGAGATCGGGCGCTGGGACACCGGCCTGAAGCTGCGCCTCGACCGCAATAAGCGCTACTGGGGCAAGGCACCCGCGTACGAGGACGTCACCTACCAGTGGCGCACCGAGGGCACCGTGCGGGCCGCGATGGTCACCAGCGACGAGGCGGACATCGCCCTGAAGCTGGGGCCGCTCGACGGCGCGGGCGACCTCGGCGTCAACCACCCCAACAACGAGACGACGGCGCTGCGCCTGTCCGGCAAGGAGCCGCCGCTGGACGACCCGCGCATCCGCCGCGCGATCAACTACGCGCTCGACAAGCGGGGGATCGTCAAGTCCCTCTTCAGCGGGCTCGGGGAGCCCGCAGGTCAGCTCGTTCCGCCCCGCGTCGTCGGCCACAACCCGGCGATCAGGCCGTGGCCGCACGACCTGAAGAAGGCCAGGGCACTGGTGAAGGCCGCGAAGGCGGACGGAGTGCCGACGGACAAGCAGATCCTCATGGTCGGCCGCCACGAGCTCTTCCCACGGGTCTCGGAGACCTCCGAGGTGCTCCAGGAGCAGCTGACGCAGGCCGGTCTCAACGTGAAGCTCAAGATGGTCGACGAATCCGCCCATCTCGAGTACCAGCTGCGGCCGTTCGTGCCCGGCGCCGGACCGGTCGCACTGCTGATGCAGCACGGCAACCAGGCGGGCGACGCGGCCTTCACCGTCGACCAGTACATGACGTCGAAGGGCGCGCAGAGCGTCATGGGCACCAAGGCCTTCGACAAGACGATCGAGCAGGCGGGCCGGAAGTCGGGCAAGGAGCGGCAGGACGCGTACGCGGCGCTTCTGAAGCAACAGAACAGCGAGATCACGCAGTTCGCCCACATCGCGCACATGCGGGGCGTCATCGCGGTCTCGCCGCACGTCTCCTACAAGCCCAACCCCGCGACCAACGACGAGATGCGTCTCGCCGACGTACGGCCCAAGGGCTGAGAGGAGAATGCCGGTGATCACCTTCCTGCGGCGCCGTGCCCTCTCCAGCGTCGTCCCGCTGGTCGTCGTCGTGCTCGGCGTGTTCTGCCTGGCGCGGCTGACGGGCGATCCCGCCAGCCTCTATCTGCCGCTCAACGCGACGGACCGGATGCGCGAGGAGTTCGCCGAGCGCAACGGCTTCGACCAGCCCGTGCTGTCCCAGATGTTCGACTATCTCGGGGGCGTGCTGCACCTCGACTTCGGTGAGTCGCTGCGTACGGGACAGGCCGCGGGCGGCATGGCGCTCGACGCCTTCCCGGCAACGCTTCAGCTCGCCGGGTTCACGATGCTGATCGCCGTCCTCGGGGCGGCGGTGGTGGGCAGCTGGGCGGCGCTCCGGCCGAACGGACTGGCCGACCGTGTGTGCAGCACGATGTCGATGGTCGCGGCCAGCGTGCCCGACTTCTGGCTGGCCATCGTCGGTGTGTGGATCTTCGCGGTCACGCTTGGCTGGCTGCCGACCTCCGGTGTGACGGGCCACGGCATCTGGATCCTGCCGATAGCCACCCTCGCGGTGCGGCCCTTCGGGGTGCTCGTACAGGTCGTGCGGGGGGCGATGGTCTCGGCGCTGTCCTCCCCGTACGTGAAGCTCGCGCGCAGCAAGGGCGCCGACGACCGCCGTGTCGTCACGCACCACGCGCTGCGCAACGCCGCCGCGCCCGCGCTGACGGTGGCAGGCGACCTCACCGTCGGGCTGGTCAACGGCGCCGTCGTGGTCGAGACGATCTTCGGCTGGCCGGGCATCGGCAAGCTCATGATCGACTCGATCCTCCAGCGGGACTTCGCGGTACTTCAGGCCGCGGTCCTGGTGACGGCCGTGGCGATCTTCGTCCTGAACATCCTCATCGACGTCTGCTACGCGCTGCTCGACGCACGCGTGCGGCAGCCCGTTGGGGCGACGTGACGAGAGACGACGTGACGAGCGACGACCTGACCAGCCACGACGTGACGAGAGGAGGCCCGATGTCCCACACCGCACAGGAACCGCAGGACTCCCCTTCAGAGGGCGGTCCCCGTCCCGCGGCAGCGCACGCGGACGGACCGGGCACGGAGCCCGCTTCCGCTGCGGGGTCCGCCGCCGGGCCCGGCCGCGACGCCGGGTCGTCCCCCCGTGCACAAGGCCGTGGCCTGCTCAGGCTGCTGCTGCGCGACCGGGCGGCCGTCGCCGCCGCCGGCACCCTGCTGCTGGTCGCGCTGACGGCGGTCCTCGGTCCCTGGCTGATGGGCGATCTGGCCACCAGGCAGAACCTCGACGCCGTGAACACCGAGCCCTTCGACCCGGACAACGGCTGGGCCTACCTCCTGGGCAGCGACTCCCTCGGGCGCTCCATGCTCGCCCGGCTCGTCGTCGCGACCCGCACCACGCTCTCCGTGGCCGTACCGGCCGTCGCGATCTCGCTGGTCGCCGGATCGATTTGGGGCATGTGGGCCGGATACCACCGGGGGCGGCGCGAGACGGTCAGCATGCGGATCGGCGACGTCATCCTCAGCTTCCCCTCGCTGCTGCTCGCGGTCGTCGTCCTGTACGTCTTCTCGCCGAGCGCCGCGAACATCGTCGCGATCCTCGCCATCGCGCGTATCCCGGTCTATCTGCGTACGGCGCGAGCCGAGTCCGCGGAGCTGCGCAGCCGGCTCTTCGTGGACGCGGCACGCACCTTCGGCACCCGCAGCGGCGCGATCATCCGCAGGCACGTGCTGCCGACGGTGCTGCCCACCCTGCTGACCGTCGCGACGGTCGACTTCTGCTTCGTCATGCTCTCGGAGTCCTCGCTGAGCTTCCTCGGCATAGGCATCCAGCCGCCGGACGTCAGCTGGGGGCTGATGACCGCTCAGGGACGGCAGTACCTGCAGACGTCCTGGTGGATGTCGATCTTCCCCGGGCTCGCCATCGTCATCACCACGGTGTCGGCGTCCGTGCTGGCGTCCTGGTTCCGCATGGCCACCGACCCCGCCCAGCGGCGGCTTCTCGGGCTGCCGCGCCGGAAGCGGTCGTCCCGCAAGTCCGGTCAGGAGGTACCGCGATGAGCACCGAGGCGACCACGACCGCCCCCGGCCCGGCCGCTGAGTCCGCCGTCGCGCTGGAGGTGACGGGCCTGACCGTGCGCATCGACACCGCACGCGGTCCGGTCGTCGCGGTCGACGACGTCGGATTCCGCGCGCACTCCGGGGAGACGCTCGCGCTCCTCGGGGAATCCGGGTGCGGGAAGAGCATCACGGCGCAGGCGATCGCCGGTCTCCTCGATCCCGTCGCGGAGGTCTCCGGCGGGGAGGCCCGGCTCGGGGACGTCGATCTGCTGAGGCTGGACCCCGCCGCCCGGCGTGCGACGGCCGGACCGGAGCTGGCGATCGTCTTCCAGGACGCGCTGACCGCGCTCAACCCCGTCTACACGGTGGGCACCCAGCTCGCCGAGCCCTTCCGGATCCACCAGGGCCTGAGCGCCGCGGCCGCACATGAGCGTGCCGTCGAACTGATGCGTCGCGTCGGCATACCTGAGCCGGAGAACCGGGCCGGTGACCATCCGCACCAGTTCTCCGGTGGCATGCGTCAGCGCCTGCTGATCGCGATGGCGGTCGCCCTCGGCCCGCGGGTACTGCTGGCGGACGAGCCGACCACCGCTCTCGACGTGACCGTCCAGGCGCAGATCATGGAGCTGCTGCGGGACCTGCGCGCCGAGCACAGCATGGCCGTCGTGCTGATCACCCACGACCTCGCCCTCGTCTCCGAGCAGGCCGACCGGGTGGCGGTCATGTACGCGGGAGCCGTCGTCGAGACCGGGCCGGTCCACGAGGTGTTCGGCCGGCCTCTCCACCCGTACACACGGGGGCTGTTGGACTCTGTGCCCTCGGCCGGGCCCGGCCCCGGAGGAGACGGATCCGCGGAGGGTGCGGGCGGCCGTCGCCGGGAGCTGGCGTCGATTCCGGGTGCCCCTCCGGACCTCCACTCGATCCCCTCCGGCTGCGTCTACCAGGACCGCTGCCCGCTGGTGCGGGACGTCTGCCGCACTCGGCGGCCCGCCCTCGAGGCCACCGGCGAGGACCGGACGTCCGCCTGCCACTTCTGGAAGGAGCTGGAACATGGCTGACGCCGCTCCGCTGCTGGAGGTCTCCGGCCTGACCAAGACGTTCCGTGTCGCGAAGGGCCCGTCGGGCGACGGGTCTTCGTCCGGCAGGCTGCGCGCGCTGGACTCCGTCGGCCTGACGCTGGGACGGGGCGAGACGCTGGGCCTCGTGGGCGAGTCGGGCTGCGGCAAGTCCACACTCGCGCGCACGCTGCTGCGGCTGGAGCAGCCCGACGAGGGGCGCATCCGCTTCGACGGCGTGGACCCCTTCCGTCTCAAGGGGAAAGAACTGCTGGCCTGGCGGCGGCGGATCCAGATGGTCTTCCAGGACCCCTTCGCCTCGCTCAACGCCCGCATGACCGCGGCGGAGATCATCGCCGAGCCCTGGTCCGTCCACAGGGACCTGTACCCGACCGCCCGCCAACGGGCGGCACGCGCCGCCGAGTTGCTGGAGATGGTCGGGCTGCGCGGCTCCGACGCGGACCGCTGTCCCCAGGAGTTCTCCGGCGGGCAGCGGCAGCGCATCGGGATCGCACGTGCGCTCGCTCTCGACCCCGACGTGATCGTCTGCGACGAACCCGTCTCGGCGCTGGACCTGTCGGTGCAGGCCCAAGTCGTCAACCTGCTCGGTGAGTTGCAGCGGCAGCTTTCGGTGTCGTACCTCTTCATCTCGCACGACCTGTCGGTGGTCCGGCACATCGCGGACCGGGTCGCCGTCATGTACCTGGGCCGGATCATCGAGACGGGCAGCACCGAGGACGTCCTGGACCGGCCACGGCACCCCTACACCGCCGCGCTGACCGCGGCGGCGCCCGTCCTGGACGTCACGCGGAGTGGAGGGGCCACCCGGGCCGCCAGGCCCGTGCTGAAGGGCGAGATCCCGTCACCCACCAACCCGCCCTCCGGCTGCCACTTCCGCACCCGGTGCGAGCGGGCGGAGGACCTGTGCGCACAGCGGACGCCCGCGCGGGAGCCGGTGGGCGAGCCGGGCGGGCGTGCGGACGGCGGTCCGCACGCTGGGACGGACGACGGGGCGGGCACTGCGGGCGCGGCGTGCACTGCGGACGCTGCTGCGGGCAGTGCCGGCGCGGCGGCGCACACCGCGGCCTGCCACTTCCCGCTCGATGGCGGCACTCCGCCTCGCTCTGCCGGGCGGACCCCCACGCGTACGGAGCCCGGGGGAGGACCGGAGGACGGGACGGCGGAGGGAGCACAGCTCACGGTGAACCCGTGAGCGGTCCCGACTTCGTGCTCGTCGCGGCTGCCATCACCGCCGCTTCCTGCCTCCAGGCGTCGATCGGGTTCGGCATCGGCATGCTCGCGGCGCCCGTGATCGCCCTCGTCGATCCGACGCTGATCCCGGGGACCATCATCATGCTCGCGACCGTGGTCACCTTGCTGATCACCGTCCTCGACCGCACCCATCTGGACCTCGGCGGGACCGGCTGGGCGCTCGCCGGGCGGCTGCCCGGTTCGGCGCTGGGAGCGCTGCTCGCCGTGCGGCTGCCGTCCCGGCTGCTCGCGCTGCTGATCGCCGCCGTGGTGCTCGCCGGTGTCGTGGTGACGGCGGCCGGCTGGCGGCCGAGGCCCCGGCGGCTCGCGCTGCTGTCCGCGGGCGCCGTCTCCGGCGTCATGGGAACGGCGACCTCGATCGGCGGTCCGCCCATGGCGCTGGTCTGGCAGCGGTATCCCGGGCCGCGGCTGCGGTCGAACATGAGCGCGTTCTTCCTCGTGGGCTCGGTGGCCTCGCTGGCGGCCCTGTGGCTGACCGGCGGCGTCGACGGTTCCACCGTGGGGACGTTCGCGACGCTGGTGCCTGCCGCGTTCGCCGGGTGCGTGCTGTCGCGGTTCGTCAACCGCCGGCTGAACCGTGAGCGCCTCCGGTGGACGGCGATCGCGGTGTCGGTCGCCGGAGCGGTCACACTCATCGTCCAGCAGTTCGTCTGACGGGTCCGGGCCGAGGGGACGGTACGAGGAGTCCGTTACAAGGAGGGGAGGTCCCCGGGCGGGATCCGGCGCGTCCCGGTCAGCCCGCGGCGGCCCGTACGACGTTGAGGAGCGGCTCCCCCTGCGCCAACCGCCGGATGTTCTCGGCGATTTCGCGGGCCCGCGCCTCGAACGTGTCCCTGGTGTGGCCCGAGTTGTGCGGCGTGAGCACGACGTTGTCCAGCTTCTCGAACGGGTGGCGCGACGGGATCGCGCGGCCGTCCCCCTGCGCGTCCCACCACACGTCGAGCGCGGCCCCGGCGATCGCGCCGCTGCTCAGCGCGGCGAACGCGGCGTCCTCGTCGACGACGGGCCCGCGGGCGACGTTGATCAGGAACGACGTGGGCTTCATGGCACGGAATTCCTCCGCCCCGACGAGGCCGCGCGTGTCCTCCGTGAGCGGCGCGCTGACGACGACGGCGTCGGACGTGGCCATCAGCCGGCGGAGTTCGCCCACGCCGCCCGTCCACTCCAGCTCGACGCCGGGAGGCGGCGGGGCGTCCGGGTTCCTGCGCACCGCCTGTACGCGCATTCCCAGCGCCGACGCCAGACGTGCCGTGCGGGCCCCGGTCTCGCCGAGCCCGATCAGTCCCATCGTCCTGCCCTCGAGCGTCGTCCCGAAGGGGGTCCCGGGATCGGTCGCGACGGTGCGCCAGAGCCCGGACCGCAGCTCGCGGTCGGCGGTCAGCACCCTGCGGGAGAGCATCATGAGGCACATCAGCACGTGTTCGGCGAGCGAGCGCCCGTGGTGGTAGGTGTTGGCGACCGCCGTGCCGGGGGCGAGGGAGCCGAAGGGGATCCCTTCGCACCCCGCGCCGCCGACCTGCACCAGCCGCAGTGCCGAACCCGCCCGCGCCATGTCCGCTGACATCCCGTTGCCCGTGCAGACGAGCACGTCGGTCTGCGGGAGCAGCTCGCAGACCTCGGCGGGCGTGAGGCCGACGGCATTCGTCCAGAGGTTGCCGTCCCGGCCCTCCGAGGTCAGCTCGGACTCGAACCGGCCGATGATCTCGTCCGTGACGAGGATCCGCAGCGGCGACGGGGGCGGCGACGGAGCCAGGGGCGGGGTCAGGGGCGGGCGCGTCGGTTCTGCCGGTTCGGCCACGGAGGACGTTCCTTCGGTCGCGGCGCATTGCCGTCCGTACGGGCGTCCGAGTCTCCCATTGGTTCATGGATGAGGACAACGGCCAGGATTCGTTCTCGTATGTGACCGCACTTGGTCGCGCCTGCAACCCTCCGAGCGCCGCCGGGGCCGCGACCCGTCACCGCCCGTCAGATGTCGGGCTCCAGATGGGTCTCCTCGAAGACGAGCAGCGTGCGCGTACTGATCACCTCCGGGATCGAATGGATCCGCGTGAGCACCAGTTCGCGCAGCGACCTGTTGTCAGCCGTGTGCACCAGCAGCAGCACGTCGAAGTCGCCGCTGACCAGCGCCATATGGGCGGCTCCGGGCAGCCGCAGCAGTTTCTCGCGGACGCTGCGCCAGGAGTCCTGCACGATCTTGAGCGTGATGTACGCGGAGGCGCCCTGCCCCGCCCGCTCCTCATCGATGCGGGCACTGAAGCCGCGGATGACGCCGTCGTCCACCAGACGGTTGATCCGGGCGTAGGCGTTGGCGCGTGAGATGTGGACCTGCTCGGCCAGCGCGCGTACAGACATCCGGCCGTCCGCGCGGAGCAGCCGCAGTATGTCCCTGTCGACGGGGTCGAGCGGGCGGACCGGAGGGCGAACTTCCAGTCCGTCGGGCCCGGTTGGGCCGGCACCCTCGGGACCGCTGGACGAATCGGCAATCTGTCCGTCCGGCATGCCCTGCGACCTCCCCTCGTTGGACGTCTTGCATCCATCGAACGCACGATCGCTCAACTTGTCCACAGCCTGGCGCCGCCTGTAGCCAAAATGTGCCGTCAACCGAACAATCGGTAGGGGAGCGCAGGAGCAACATGCCTCCACGCCCATCGGGGCCTGTCCGGGTACCCGCACCCGGACAGGCCCTGGCTCCGCTCAACCCGGCCCCCTTCGAGTGAGGTGCTCACCCATGACGGTTCTCGAGCAGTCCGGTGCCTACCACCTCGCACCACCCCCGGCCTGGCGCCCCCGCCGAGACCCTGACCCGCTGCTGCCCGACCGTGAGCCGCTGCGGCTGCTCGGGACGGGTGCGGAACTCGACGGCGAGCTGCTTCTCGAGCTGTACGGGCAACTGGTGCGGGGCCGCCGGTTCAACGAGCAGGCCACGGCGCTGACCAAGCAGGGCCGCCTCGCCGTCTACCCGTCCTCCACCGGCCAGGAGGCCGCCGAGGTCGCTGCGGCGCTGGCCCTGCAGGAGCAGGACTGGCTCTTCCCCAGCTACCGGGACACCCTCGCCGCCGTGGCGCGCGGGCTCGACCCGGTCGCCGTGCTGTCGCTGCTCCGCGGCGACTGGCACAGCGGATACGACCCGCGCGCCAGCCGCGTCGCCCCGCTCAGCACGCCCCTGGCCACCCAGCTGCCGCACGCGGTGGGGCTGGCGCACGCGGCCCGCCTAAAGGGCGACGACGTGGTCGCGCTCGCGATGGTCGGCGACGGCGGCACGAGCGAGGGCGACTTCCACGAGGCCCTCAACTTCGCGGCCGTGTGGCAGGCCCCCGTCGTCTTCCTCGTGCAGAACAACGGCTTCGCGATCTCCGTACCGCTGGCGAAGCAGACGGCCGCGCCGTCCCTCGCGCACAAGGCGGTCGGTTACGGCATGCCCGGCCGCCTCGTCGACGGCAACGACGCGGCAGCCATGCACCACGTGCTCACGGACGCGGTCGAGCGGGCCCGCAGGGGCGAGGGCCCCTGCCTCGTGGAGGCCGTGACGTACCGCCTGGACGCACACACCAACGCCGATGACGCCACCCGCTACCGGGAGGCCTCCGAGGTGGACGCCTGGCGCGAGCACGATCCGCTCGTGCTCATGGAGCAGGAGCTGCGCTCGCGCGGACTCCTGGACGACGCGGGCGCGCAGAAGGCCGGAGAGGAGGCCGAGCGGATGGCCGGCGACATGCGCGAGCGCATGCACCAGGAGCCCGAGCTGCACCCGATGGACCTCTTCGACCACGTCTTCGCCCACAGGACGACGCAGTTGCAGCAGCAGGCCGAGCGGCTGCGCGCCGAGCTCGAGGCCGCCGAGGCGGAGGGGATCCCGGCGGCCGGCGAGCAGGACCGGCACGGGCAGGCGCACACCGACGAGCAGGGGAGCCGGAAATGAGCACAGCGACCGGCACGTCGCTGCAGCCCGGTGCGCAGCCGCCACGGGAGCCCGCACGCAAGCCGTCCACGATGGCGCAGGCCCTCAACCGCGCGCTGCGGGACTCCCTCGCCGCCGACCCGGACGTGCACGTCTTCGGTGAGGACGTCGGCACGCTCGGCGGTGTCTTCCGAGTGACGGACGGCCTGGCGGCGGAGTTCGGGGAGGACCGCTGCACCGACACCCCGCTGGCCGAGGCCGGCATCCTCGGCACGGCCGTCGGCATGGCCATGTACGGCATGCGGCCCGTGGTCGAGATGCAGTTCGACGCCTTCGCGTACCCCGGTTTCGAGCAACTGGTCTCGCACATCTCCCGGATGAGGAACCGCACGCGGGGCGCCCTGCCCATGCCGCTCACGGTGCGCGTGCCCTACGGCGGCGGGATCGGCGGCGTCGAGCACCACAGCGACTCCTCCGAGGCGTACTACATGGCCACGCCCGGGCTGCACGTCGTCACGCCGGCGACGGTCGCCGACGCCTACGGGCTGCTGCGCCGCTCCATCGCGAGCGACGACCCGGTGATCTTCCTGGAGCCGAAGCGGCTGTACTGGGGCAAGGACGACTGGTCGCCGGAGCAGCCGGCCGAGGTGCCCGCCATCGGCCGCGCCGTGGTCCGCCGCCCTGGCACCTCCGCGACGCTCATCACCTACGGCCCGTCGCTGCCCGTCTGCATGGAGGCCGCCGAGGCCGCCGCGCGGGACGAGGGCCTGGAGCTGGAGGTCGTCGACCTGCGCTCGCTGGTCCCATTCGACGAGGAGACGGTGGTGGCGTCCGTGCGGCGCACCGGGCGTGCCGTGGTCGTGCACGAGTCGACGGGCTTCGCCGGTCCGGGCGCGGAGGTGGCGGCACGAGTGAGCGAGCGCTGCTTCCACTACCTGGAGGCGCCGGTGCTGCGCGTCGCGGGCTTCGACATCCCGTATCCGCCGCCGATGCTGGAGAAGCACCATCTGCCGGACGTGGACCGGGTGCTGGACGCCGTCTCCAGGCTCCAGTGGGAGAGCGAGTGGCGCGACGGCGAGGGCAGCGGAAGCGCAGGGGAAGGGGTCCGCTGATGGCCTCCGTACGGGAATTCACCCTCCCCGACCTGGGAGAAGGGCTGACGGAAGCGACCGTCGTGCGGTGGCTGGTGGCCGTGGGCGACGTGGTGGCGGTGGACCAGTCCGTCGTCGAGGTCGAAACGGCCAAGGCACTCGTGGACGTTCCCTGCCCATACGGCGGTGTCGTCACGGCGCGCTACGGGGACGAGGGCGCGGAGATCCCGGTCGGCGCACCCCTGTTGACGGTCGCCGTGGGCGCGCCGCAGGGCGAGACGCAGCCCACCGGCACCGGCACCGGCCCGGGCACCGAGGCGGACGTCCTGGCGGGAGCGGGCGCCGCGGCGGAGAGCTCCGGCAACGTGCTGGTCGGCTACGGCACGGCAGCCCCGGCGGGCCGCCGTCGCCGCGCACGGCCGGTGGACGGCTTCCGGCCCGATGCCGTGCCGTCCCATCCGGCAGAGCCGGCTCCCGCGGCTGTGCCGCAAGGCCCCGTCGCGGTCATCTCCCCGCTCGTGCGGCGGATCGCCCGCGAGCACGACCTCGATCTGCGCGGTGTCACAGGCTCGGGCCCGGACGGGCTGATCCTCCGCGCGGACGTCGAGCGCGCGGCCCGCTCCCGCACGGCGCCGACCGCCCAGCCGACTGCCCAGCCACCTGCACAGCCGCCGGTGCGTCCTGCGCCGCTGCCCGAGGCCCGGCCCGTCGCGCCGCGGCCCGAGGAGTCGGCGACCCGCATTCCGCTGACCGGATTCCGCCGCACCGTCGCCGACAAGATGTCCCGCAGCCGCCGGGAGATCCCCGACGCCACCTGCTGGGTCGACGTCGACGCGACCGAACTGCTCGCCGCGCGCAGAGCGATGAACTCCCACTCGTCGGTGGCACAGGGCGACTCGCCCAAGGTCTCCCTGCTGGCCCTGCTGGCCCGCATCTGCACGGCGGCGCTGGCACGCTTCCCCGACCTCAACGCGACCGTCGACACCGAGGCGGGCGAGGTGGTGCGCCATTCCGCGGTGCATCTCGGATTCGCCGCGCAGACCCCACGGGGCCTCGTCGTCCCGGTCGTACGGGATGCGCACAGGCTCGACGCCGTCGGGCTCAGCGAGGAGCTCACGCGGCTCACCGGGTCCGCCCGCAACGGCGAACTGAAGCCGGCAGACATGACCGGCGGCACCTTCACCCTCAACAACTACGGCGTCTTCGGCGTCGACGGCTCGACCCCGATCATCAACCACCCCGAGGCGGCCATGCTCGGCGTGGGCCGGATCGCCGAGAAACCGTGGGTCCACGAGGGGCAGCTGGCCGTGCGCCAGGTCGTGCAGCTCTCCTTCACCTTCGACCACAGGGTGTGCGACGGCGGGACGGCGGGCGGCTTCCTGCGTCACGTCGCGGACTGCGTCGAACAGCCGGCGGTGCTGCTCCGTACGCTCTAGGGCGTGACACCTGACGCCCGAGCGCACACGCACGACGCCGTCGTCCTCGCGGGCGGCGGCGCCAGGCGCCTCGGCGGCACCGACAAACCGTCGCTGACCGTCGGCGCCCGCACCCTCCTCGACCGGGTGCTGGCCGCCTCCGCCGGCGCGTCCACCACGGTCGTCGTCGGCCCGCGCATGCCCACGTACCGGCCGGTGAAGTGGGTGCGGGAGGACCCGCCGGGCGGCGGCCCGGTCCCGGCGCTCGACGCGGGTCTGCACGGCGTCACCGAGGAGACGGTGGTCGTCCTCTCCGCCGATCTGCCCTTCCTGCGCCCGGAGACCGTACGGACGCTCCTCTCGGCCGTTGCCGCTGCGCCGGGCGCGTACGCGGAAGGCGGCGCGAGCGGAAACGGGGAGACGGAAGGGGAGACGGAAGGGGACGAAGCCATCGAGGGTGCGCTCGTGAACGACGGCCGCGACCGGCCGCTCCTCGCCGCGTACCGGACCGAATCCCTGCGCCGCGAACTGGCTCTGCTGCGCACCGAATACGGAAGCCTCAGCGGTCTCCCCTTGCGGCTGATCCTTCCTGAGCTGAGACTTCGTCGCATCGACATCGATGGTGGTCGCCGCCCGACCGACTCCGATGCCCTCGACTGCGACACCTGGGAAGACGTCGCCGCGGCGAGGGCCCGTATCAGGGAGCATGACACTGTGCTGTACGAATGGATGGCCGCAGCGAAGGCCGAACTCGGCATCGACCTCGATGTCGACACCGCCGCGCTGCTCGACCTGGCCCGCGACGCGGCACACGGCGTCGCCCGGCCCGCGGCGCCGCTGACGACCTTCCTCGTGGGTTACGCCGCCGCCCAGCGGGGCGGCTCCCCCGAAGACGTCGCGGAGGCCCTGCAGAAGACGGCCCGGCTGGCCGCGCGTTGGGCCGAGGAGGGCGAAAGGGAGCAGGGCGACGGGCGATGAGCGGCGCCGACGAACTCGACGAGGCCATCGCCCTGGCCAACGGCGCTGCCGGCGGCGCCCGTCGCGGTGACGGCCGGGCGGCTCCGGCGGACAGCGAGGCTCCGCGGCCCCGCAGCGGCGGCGGAAGCACCCGGAGCAAAGGCGGCCACGAGCCCGGCCCGGGCTCCCACGGCTCCGGCACTCCTGCCAACTCCGGCTCCGGAGGCTCGGCCTCGGCGACGGCCTCCGGCGACGGCGACGAACTGGCCGCCCCGGACTGGCTCACCCCCCGCTCCGCCCGAGCGGGCGGCCGCGGTTCGGCGCGGCCGGCGGAGGACACCCCGTCCCACGCCCGCGACGCCCCCTGGCCCGACGCCCGCACGTACGCCTCACGGGCCGCCGGCCCGCTCCCCTCCCTCGCCCTGCCCCTCGAGCAGGCGCTGCACCACACCCTCGGCGCCCCGATCGACGCCCTCACCGACCTGCCGTCCTTCGACACCTCCGCCATGGACGGCTGGGCCGTCGCCGGCCCCGGCCCGTGGACCCTGGAGGAAGACCCCACGGGCATACTCGCCGGGGCCGTGTCCGAGCCCCGCCAGCTGCCCGACGGCCGCGCGATCCCCATAGCTACGGGTGCGCGCATACCGCCCGGCGCGAGCGCGGTGCTGCGTTCCGAGTACGGCGAGCGCGACGGAAGGCGTCTGCGCACGACGCGGCGCCCGCAGCCCGGAACGGACATCCGGCCCCGCGGGCAGGAGTGCCGCTCCGGCGACCGGCTGCTGCCCACCGGAACCCGGGTCACCCCCGCCGTGCTCGGACTCGCCGCCGCGGCGGGCTACGACCGGCTGACCGTCACCAGGCGCCCGCGCGCCGAAGTCCTCGTGCTGGGTGACGAGTTGCTGCACCGCGGCGTACCGCACGAAGGCCGCATCCGCGACGCGCTCGGCCCGGCTGTCGCGCCCTGGCTCGCGGCTCTCGGTGCCGATGTGATCGTCACCCGCCGTCTCGGCGACGACGCCGAGGCGCTCCACGAAGCCGTCGCCACGACGACCGCCGACCTCCTCGTCACCACCGGAGGCACCGCACGCGGCCCCGTCGACCATCTGCGTCCCACGCTCACCCGCGTCGGAGCGCGTCTCCTCGTCGAGGGCGTACGCGTACGCCCGGGGCACCCCATGCTGCTGGCCCGGCTGCCGGAGCGGCGGGAATCCGGCCCGGACGGCGGTCCGCTTCTGGTGGGGCTGCCCGGCAATCCCCTCGCGGCGATCTCCGGTCTGATGACGCTCGCCGCGCCGCTGATCCGTGCGCTCGGCGACCAGCCCGCCGAGCGGGAGGTGTTCGCGCGGATCACCGATGACGTGCAGGGCCATCCGCGCGACACGCGACTGGTGCCGGTCGCCTTCGCGCCCGCGGCCTCGCGGGCCCGGCCGCTCCACTACAACGGGCCGGCCATGCTCCGCGGTGTCGCCACCGCCTCGGCCCTCGCCGTGGTCCGGCCCGGCGGCGCCGCCTCCGGCACCGACGTCCAGGTGCTGCCGCTCCCCTGGTTCACCTGGTGAGGGGCAGGACCGACGGGAGCGACCAGTACCGGATACTGCTGCCGCGTTCCGAGGTCAGCCCGCAGCTCCAGGTCGGACGACGCATACTGGCGGCGCTCGCGGTGCTGTTCCTGACCGTCCTGATCGTCTACCTCGACCGCGCCGGCTACAACGACAACGCCGACGGCAAGGTCTCCTTCCTCGACGCCGTCTACTACACGACCGTCACCCTCTCCACCACCGGCTACGGCGACATCGCGCCCGCGAGCGACAGCGCCCGCATCGCGAACGTCCTGCTCGTCACGCCGCTTCGCATCCTGTTCCTGATCATCCTCATCGGCACCACGCTCGAAGCTCTCACCGACCGCACCCGAGAGCAGTGGCGCCTGTCCCGCTGGAGGTCCCAGTTGCGCGACCACACCGTCGTCGTCGGCTTCGGCACGAAGGGCCGCTCGGCTGCGCAGACGCTGCTGTCCACCGGTGTGCGCCGGGACCGGGTCGTGGTCATCGACCCGAACCACCACGTCGCGAAGGCCGCGAACGACGAGGGCTATGTGACCGTCGTCGGCGACGCCACCCGCAGCGACGTGCTGGCACGCGCCGAGGTGCGCCGCGCCAAGCAGATCGTGATCGCGACCCAGCGCGACGACACCGCGGTGCTCGTCACGCTCACCGCGCGCCAGCTCAACCGCCGCCTCAAGATCGTCGCCGCGGTGCGCGAGGAGGAGAACGTGCCGCTGCTGCGGCAGTCGGGAGCGGACTCCGTGATCACGAGCGCCAGCGCCGCCGGCCGCCTCCTCGGCCTCTCCGTGCTCAGCCCGAACGCCAGCTCCGTGATGGAGGACCTCATCCAGCAGGGAGCGGGGCTCAGCCTGAGCGAACGTCCCGTCACCAAGGCCGAGGTGGGCGGTTCGCCGAGGGAGTGCAGGGATCTGGTCGTGACGGTCGTACGGGGCCACCGCCTGCTCGGGTACGACGATCCGCAGGCGGATCCGCTCCAGTCCACGGACCGCCTCGTGGTGATCCACCGTTCGGCGGCGCCGCACCCGGCGGAGGCGCGCGGCAGCACCGACCCCACGCACAGCGGCACCGGCGGCGTCACGGGCGGTGCCGGCGATTCCGGGGACGAACGGGGTCCGGGCGGTACATCCGGTCCCGGCACCGTCGGCTTCTGGCGCGGCGACCGCGGGGGCGGCAGCTGAACCACCTGCCGCGGCCGGCCACCCGCTTCCGCGGTCCGACGGCCCCGGCGCGGCAGCGCCCGCGGGAGCGCCGGGAGTTGGGACGCAGCGGCGGCCCGCCACCGGGGTTCGGGCGGTGCACCTGGAGGCCGAGACGGCCCGCGGGCGCGGAAGTTGAGCGCGTGCCCGCCCGCCGGGCGCGTGGGAGGGCCACGGATACGAAGTGCGGGGCGGTGCCGTACCGGTCGGTCCCCGGAGTAGCGTTCGGCCCCATGGGTACGTCCAACTCCACGATGCACGCGGTCACCATTCCCGAACCAGGCGGCCCCGAGGCCCTCGTCTGGGCCGAGGTCCCCGTCCCCGAACCCGGCGAGGGCGAGGTGCTGGTCGAGGTCGCGGCGAGTGCCGTCAACCGCGCCGACACCCTCCAGCGGCAGGGCTTCTACGATCCGCCGCCCGGCGCCTCCCCGTATCCCGGCCTCGAGTGCTCGGGCCGGATCTCGGCACTCGGCCCCGGCGTGAACACGTGGGCCGTCGGCGACGAGGTCTGCGCGCTGCTCGGCGGCGGCGGTTACGCGGAGCAGGTCGCCGTCCCGACCGGCCAACTGCTGCCCGTACCGGACGGCGTCGACCTGAAGACCGCCGCATCCCTGCCCGAGGTGACCAGCACGATCTGGTCGAACGTCTTCATGGTGGCGCATCTGCGTCCCGGTGAGACGCTGCTCGTGCACGGAGGCGGCAGCGGCATCGGCACCATGGCGATCCAGCTGGCGAAGGCCGTCGGCGCGAAGGTGGCGGTGACCGCGGGCAGCAAGGAGAAGCTCGACCGCTGCGCGGAACTCGGCGCGGACATCCTGATCAACTATCGCGAGCAGGACTTCGTCGAAGAGGTGCGCGCGGGCACGGACGGCAAGGGTGCCGACGTCATCCTCGACATCATCGGCGCCAAGTACCTGGAGCAGAACATCAAGGCGCTCGCGGTCAACGGACGTCTCGCCATCATCGGTCTGCAGGGCGGACGCAAGGGCGAGTTGAACCTGGGCGCGCTGCTGGCCAAGCGGGCTGCCGTGACGGCGACTTCGCTGCGCGCACGTCCCGCCGCGGAGAAGGCGGCGATCGTCGCCGCCGTGCGCGAACACGTGTGGCCGCTGGTCTCGGACGGCCGGGTGCGGCCCGTCGTCGACAGGACCGTGCCGATGAGGAATGCCACGGACGCGCACATCGCCATGGAGGAGAGCAGCCACGTGGGAAAGATCCTGCTGGTTCCTTAGAGTTCTTCGGAGCACAGGACGCGGCCGACAGAGACCCTTCCGGATGCCGGACTTGTCCAATTATGTAACGCTGATTGCATTATTGGACGCTCCGCAACGGGAGGGTCTCTGCCGTGCGGCACAGACGCGACACCCTCACCCCTGCCCCATCTCGCAGACTCCGCGTGACCGCGGTGATGCCCTGCGTGGCCGCGATGCTGGTCGCGGCCCTCACCGGGGCCGTACCCGCTCCCGAATCACCCGCCGACGGACACGGGGGCTCGTCCAGGGTCTCCGCAGTGGTGCGCGAGGACACGGACACCACTGCGAAGTCGCCGGATGATCACGGTACTTCGCAGGACGGTCCCGCTCCGGCGGCTCCACACCGTCCGGATGCGGGCGGCGGCCCCGAGAGCGGCGGCACCGGCGAGGACGCCGGAGGCGGCGCGGGGGTCTTCGGCACTCACGATCTCTACGAGCCCGACCCGGGCGCCGAAGAGGACTCCGCCCCGTCCTCGCAGCATCCCCCCACGACGGCCGCCACGGGCGAGGTCTCCCCCGTGCTGCCCCTCGGCGCAGGGATGACGCTCATCGGTCTGGGACTCGCCCTGATCGCGCTGAGGTTGAGGCACTTGTGACGCACGGGGACGGCGGGCGGCTCCGCCGGGCCCCTGACCCGTACCGAGCCCTGTGAGGGACTCCGAGGACATCGGGCCACGGCATCAGTGCAGAATGGGGGTCATGACACAGCCGAACAACGAACGCCCGAAGGAGAACAAGCACGTCCTGGTGGTCGGACCGGACGGCATGGCTCTGGGCAGCGCCGACTCCACGGCCGGCGGCGAGGACGGCGAAGAGCAGGCTGAGGTCCCGGTCACGGAGATGGTCGAGCAGCCCGCGAAGGTCATGCGCATCGGCAGCATGATCAAGCAGCTGCTCGAAGAGGTGAAGTCGGCCCCGCTGGACGAGGCGAGCCGGGTGCGGCTGAAGGAGATCCACACCAGCTCCATCAAGGAGCTCGAGGACGGTCTCGCACCGGAGCTGATCGAGGAACTGGAAAGGCTCTCGCTGCCCTTCACCGAAGACACGGTGCCGACCGACGCCGAGCTGCGCATCGCACAGGCACAGCTCGTGGGCTGGCTCGAAGGGCTCTTCCACGGCATCCAGACGGCGCTCTTCGCCCAGCAGATGGCCGCGCGGGCCCAGCTGGAGCAGATGCGCCGGGCGCTGCCTCCGGGGACGCTCCCCGAGGACGGCACCCTCGGCGACGAGGAGCCGGGGCGCCCCACCCGCTCGGGCGGCCCGTACCTGTAGACCCTGGGGACACCTCCGGCCGGAGACGGCCGCCGGGCGCTCAGCCCTGCCCCGGCGCGCCAGCGACGGGCTCCTGAGCCCGCCCCGCCATCCAGTGGTAGAGCGTCATCGCGACGCTGGTGGCCAAGTTGTAACTGGAGACCTGCGGCTGCATCGGCAGGGCCACCAGATGGTCGGCCCGGTCCCGCAGCCCGTCGGAGAGCCCGTGCCGTTCCGAGCCGAACGCCACGAGCGCGTCGTCGGGCAGTACGAGACCGCGGATGTCCCGTCCGGCCGGGTCGAGCGCGTAGAGCGGTCCCGGCGGCAGGCCGGACGGTTCGCACCGCCGCACGGCCGTCGCGAAGTGGAGCCCCGCGCTCGCCCTGACCACATTGGGGTGCCACGGGTCGACGGTGCCGGTCGTGAACACACCCGCCGCACCGGCTCCCGCGGCGAGCCGGATCACCGCACCCACGTTGCCCAGATGGCGTGGGTTGTCGAGCACGACGACGGGGGCCGTACGGACGTCCGGCACCTGCCCGGAGCCGCGCACGGCGAGCGCCGCGACGCCCGTGGGATGGGGGCGGGGAACCAGCCCGTTCAGCGTTCCCCCTGGCACCTCGCTCAGCAGCCCGTCCAGCGTCTCCATGAGATCGGGCGCGAGTCCGGCGGCGAGCGTGAGCACCGCCGCGCGGTCCTCCGTCAGCGCGAGCGGTACGACCGCGCCGAAGCGCAGCGCGTGCTTGAGCGCGTGGAAGCCGTCGAGCAGCACGCTGCCGTCCGCCAGCTCCCGCCACTGCCGCAGCACCGGGGCAGTGGACGCGCCGCCGCCGCCCGGTCCCGGGAAGGCGGCGCCCGCCCCTTTGTCCTCTCCGGCGATCATGGCGTCAGCGTACGGAAATCCCGTCGCCGCTCCGCTGCTGAGGCACCTGAGAGGCATGGGAAGTCCCGCCGGCTTCACCGTCACCGCTGTCGCCGGGACCGCCGCCACCGCGTCCGCGGTCGCCCCGTCCGGGAGCGAGCCGCGCGAGCACCCGCCGCCAGCCACCGTGGAAGCGGTCGCCGACCCAGATGAGAAGGACGGTCGGCAGGAAGACGGCATCCGCCGCGATCATGGCCATCGAGAAGAACGGCAGCCCGAGCAGTACCGCGATGCTCAGATGCTCCGTGATCATGGCCGCGAGGAGGACGTTCTTGACGCGCCTGTTGAACAGCGTGAACGGGAAGGCCACCTGGACCGCGACCGTGCCGTAGGTGATCAGCAGTATCAGCAGGCCACTGGCCGCCATGAACGAGCTGATCTCCGGCCAGGGTGAGAAGTAGTCCAGGTTCATCGGGTAGTAGACGGCCGTGCCGTCCTGCCACCGCGAGCCCTGGATCTTGTACCAGCCGGCCGTCGCGTAGATCAGGCAGACCTCGACCACGATGACCAGCAGCGTCGCGTTGTGCACGAGGTTGGCCAGCATGTCGCAGACGGTCCGCGCCTCGCTGCCGGGCATGTAGCGGTTGACCATCCACCAAGCGGCCTGTGCGGCCCACAGCGCCCAGAAGAACAGGCCCCAGCCGATGCTGAGCGCTCCGCCGACGGTCGACACGAGCATGATGACGCCGAAGACGGACCACAGCACGACGCCGGTCGCGTCACGCCCGCGGGGAGCGTACGGGTCGCTGCCCGCGGCGGCCGCCTTCCTCCGCTGCCGCCGTGCGTCCAGGGACCAGACCTCGGCGCAGCGCGTGAGGACCACGTACATCGCCATCAGGTGGATCACGTTGTCGCCGCCGTCGCCCATGAAGACGCTGCGGTTCTGCAGGCCGAGCACGCCCACCATGTAGACGACGGAGGCGGTGCGCGTGCGCCAGCCGAGGACCACCGCGAGGCTGGCGGCGATGGCCACCAGATAGACGAACTCGAACCATGCGGCGCTGTCGGACCACATCAGCACGGTGAAGGCGTTGTTGGACCCGATGAGCCGCTCGGCCAGCTTCCAGCTCCAGGGACCGTCGGGCCCGTACAGCTCGTGACGGTGCGGGAGTTCACGCAGGAGGAAGAAGAGCCAGGTGGCGGCGAAGCCGATCCGTACGACCGCTGTCTGGTACGGGGCGATCGCCTCCGAGGTCACCCGGGCGATGCCGCGCGCGACGAAGCTCTCGTCCGCCGGCTCGGCGTGGGACTCCTCGGGACGAGGGCGCTGCAGTTCGGTCACTTGTCCCAGCCCCCCGGAAGGTCGGCGCTGGCGATCTGCCACCAGGGCTGCACCCGGTAGTCGGTCTTCGAGTCCGTCTTCTCGTCACTCCAGGAGGGGGGAGCGACGGGCGTCGTCGCGGAACGGACCTGTATTCGCTCGACCGTTCCGCCGTTGAGCTCGGGGCCGAAGCGCAGCATCACTATTCGCTTGATGTAGCTCTCGGACAGCTCGCCGCGCAGGCCGAGGGGCTTGCCCTTGTCGTCGTGCGAGCCGCGGTAGAACTCCCAGCCCCTGCGGAGTTCGTTCTGCTCCGTGTGGCTGGGCGCGAGGCTGTGGTCGATGGCCTCGCCGTCCATCTTCGAGAGGTTGACCCAGCCCGTCGTCTCTGTGCTGCCGTCGTCCTTGGCGACGCGGGCGCGCGCGTGCACGTGGATGTTCTGCTGGAGGGGGTTGGGCGCGAAGAGCTTCCAGTTCTGCTCGAACTCGGGATAGACGTAGTCGTCGATGCCCTGACCGTGCTTCTTGCTGAGCGTGTTCGAGGGAGCTACGTGCAGGAAGACCATGGACAGGTGCACGGCGACGGCGAGGACCGCGGCCGCGGCGGCCACCGCCACGATCGTGCGGCCGAGGCGGGACAGCCCTGCCGGCCCCGGAACCCCGGCCTCGGCCGTGGCCGGCCCGGGGGGACCCCCGCCCTCCTGCGGTGGCCCGCGCCGCGCCTCCGCCTGCGGCGCCTGCTGCTCTTCTTGCTCCATGCCCTCCCCTGCTCCCCGCGTTCATGCGTCGATCGGCCGATACGACCTCAGACATTATCGAGCCTTGACACCCTGTGGGCCCTCGGCTCACCATTGAACCGAACGATCGGTCGGTTGGGATAGCGGCTTCGGCCGCCGGCAAGGGGGTCGGGATGACATCGGTGCTGCTCGGCGAGGGCGCACAGGCCGCCGGAGAGCCGGCGGAGCCGCTCGCGGCCTTCGACCGCGCCATCGCCGCGGACGAGCGGATCGAGCCGCGCGACTGGATGCCGGACGACTACCGGAGCACGCTCGTACGTCAGATGGCCCAGCACGCGCACTCCGAGATCATCGGCATGCAGCCCGAGGCGAACTGGATCACGCGGGCGCCGTCCCTGCGCCGCAAGGCCATCCTCATGGCCAAGGTGCAGGACGAGGCGGGGCACGGACTGTATCTCTACAGCGCCGCGGAGACGCTCGGCACGAGCCGCGACGAGCTGCTCGACAAGCTGCACTCCGGCCGCCAGAAGTACTCCTCGATCTTCAACTACCCGACGCTGACCTGGGCCGACGTCGGCGCGATCGGCTGGCTCGTCGACGGCGCCGCGATCACCAACCAGGTGCCGCTGTGCCGCTGCTCCTACGGTCCGTACGCGCGGGCGATGATCCGCATCTGCAAGGAGGAGTCCTTCCACCAGCGGCAGGGCTTCGAGCTGCTGCTCGCGCTGAGTCGCGGCACCGAGGCCCAGCACGCCATGGCACAGGACGCGGTGGACCGCTGGTGGTGGCCCTCGCTGATGATGTTCGGCCCGCCGGACGACGAGTCCGCGCACAGCGCCCGGTCCATGGAGTGGAAGATCAAGCGGCACTCCAACGACGAGCTGCGCCAGCGCTTCGTCGACATCTGCGTGCCGCAGGCCGAGGCGCTCGGCCTCACCCTCCCCGACCCCGAGCTGAGCTGGAACGAGTCGCGCGGGCACTGGGACTTCGGCCCGATCGACTGGGAGGAGTTCCGCCAGGTGCTGAAGGGCAACGGGCCGTGCAACGAGGAGCGGCTGAGGCGCCGCCGGGAGGCCCATGAGAACGGCGCCTGGGTGCGTGACGCCGCGGCGGCGTACGCGGCGAAGAACGCGGCCCCGGGCCGTGGCAGGGTGCGTGAGCAGGATCTGACGGAGACGGCGGTGAGCGCGTGATGAGCGGTACGGACTGGCCCCTCTGGGAGGTGTTCGTACGCAGCAGGCGCGGCCTGTCGCACACGCACGCCGGGAGTCTGCACGCCCCCGACGCCGAGATGGCCCTGCGCAACGCGCGGGATCTCTACACACGGCGCTCCGAGGGCGTCTCGGTGTGGGTGGTGCCGTCCCACGAGATCACAGCGTCCTCGCCGGACGAGAAGGACCCGTTCTTCGGGCCCGCCGCCGACAAGCCCTACCGCCACCCGACGTTCTACGAGGTGCCGGAAGGGGTGCGGAACCTGTGACGGGCACGGAGGGGCTCTCCTCGCGCAGCGCCGCCGCGCTCGACAACCCGCTGCTGCCGCTGGCGGACGACGCGCTCGTCCTCTCCCACCGCCTGGGGGAGTGGGCCGGGCACGCCCCCGTGCTGGAGGAGGAGCTGGCGCTTGCCAACATCGCCCTCGACCTGCTCGGCCAGGCGCGCGCCCTCTACGCCGAGCTCGGCGACGAGGACGAGCTGGCCTTCCTCCGTGAGGAACGCGCCTTCCGCAACTGCCAGTTGGCCGAGCAGCCCAACGGCGACTTCGCCCACACGATGATCCGCCAGCTGTACTTCTCCGCCTGGCAGGAGCTGCTCTACGGCCAGCTCGCCGAACTCGGTCAGCCGCTCGCCGCCAAGGCGGTCAAGGAGTCGGAGTACCACCGCGACCACGCCGAGCACTGGACGCTGCGGCTCGGCGACGGCACGGAGGAGAGCCACGAGCGCGCCCAGCGCGCAGCGGACTCCCTCTGGGGTTTCACCGGTGAGCTCTTCGAACCCGTGGAGGGGCCCGGGCCGGTCGGCGAGGTCGACTGGGATGCTCTGCGCACGGGCTGGACGGAGCGCATCACCGGGACGTTCGAGAAGGCCACCCTCACGGTGCCCGCGTCCCCTCAGCTCGGGGCCTGGAAGGCCGGAGCGGGCCGTCAGGGCCTGCACACCGAGCCCTTCGGCCGGATGCTCGCCGAGATGCAGCATCTGCACCGCAGCCATCCCGGAGCGTCGTGGTGACCGTCCCCCTCGGCCCCGGAGGACCTGGGGGAACCCCCACCGGGGCCGGCGCGGAGCCGGCCGCGAAGCGGCAGCGAGACCTGGAGGCGTGGGCCGGTTCCGTTCCCGACCCGGAGCTTCCCGTCATCACCCTCGCCGAGCTGGGAGTGCTGCGCGGCGTCCATGAGACGGCACCGCACGGCCCCGTCGAGGTCGAGCTGACCCCGACCTACACGGGCTGCCCGGCGGTGGAGGCCATGACCACCGACATCGAGCAGGTCCTGCGTGAGCACGGCGTCCCCGAGGTCACCGTGCGCGTCGTACTCGCGCCTCCGTGGAGCACCGACGACATATCCGACGAGGGGCGACGCAAGCTCGCCGCACACGGCATCGCGCCGCCACGCGCCGGCGTCGCGGGCGGCAGCGCCTCGCGGGGGCCGATCCCGCTGACGCTCGCCATCCGCTGCCCCAACTGCGGCTCAACGGAGACGACGCTGATCAGCCGTTTCTCGTCCACCGCATGCAAGGCGCTGCGCCGCTGCGAGTCCTGCCGGGAGCCGTTCGACCACTTCAAGGAGGTGTGAGGGCGCCGTGAGCACCTTCCATCCGCTGCGCGTCACGGCCGTCGACCGGCTCACCGACGACTCCGTCGCCCTCACCTTCGCCGTGCCGCCCGAGCTTCGCCCCCTCTACGGCTACTCGCCGGGTCAGCACATCGCGCTGCGCCGGCACCGTGCCGGGGCGGACACCGTGGTGGCGAGCGCCGAGGTCCGGCGCACGTACTCGCTCTGCGCGCCCGCCCACGACGAGCCGCCGGAGCTGCGCATCGGAATACGGGGCGTCGAGGGCGGCGACTTCTCCAGCTACGCGGTGAAGGAGCTGAGGCCCGGCGACACCGTGGACGTCCTGCCGCCCACGGGCCGCTTCGTTCTGGAGCCGCGCCCCGGCCGCTTCGCGGCCGTCGTGGGAGGCAGCGGGATCACCCCGGTGCTGTCCATCGCGTCCACGCTGCTCGCGCGTGAACCGGAGGCGCGCTTCTGCCTCGTACGGAGCGACAGGTCCGCGGCGTCGACGATGTTCCTGGAGGAGGTCGCCGACCTCAAGGACCGCTTCCCCGACCGCTTCCAGCTGGTCACGGCCCTCTCCCGCGAGGAGCAGCAGAGCGGGCTGCCGAGCGGCCGTCTGGACGAGGCACGGCTGAGCGGGCTGCTGCCGTCGCTGCTGTCCGTGCAGGACGTGGACGGCTGGTATCTGTGCGGGCCTCTGGGCCTTGTCGAGGAGGCCTCACGGGCGCTGCGCGGCCTCGGAGTGCCGCGTGCCCGCATCCACCAGGAGATCTTCCATGTCACGGAGGCGCCTTCGGCACCCGCCGCGTCCAGGCCGGACGTTGGCGGTTCCCGCTCGGCGTCCGTGACGGCCAACCTCGACGGCCGCTCGGGCTGCTGGCCCATGGCCGACGGGGAATCCGTGCTGGAGACGGTGCTGCGCCACCGCGCGGACGCGCCGTTCGCGTGCAAGGGCGGGGTCTGCGGCACCTGCCGGGTGCGCCTTGTCTCCGGTGAGGTGCGCATGGAGCGCAACTACGCGCTGGAACCGGACGAGTTGGAGGCCGGCTATGTGCTGGCCTGCCAGTCCCACCCGGTGACCGAGGCCGTGGAGGTCGACTTCGACGGCTGAGGCGCCGCCGCGCCGCCGGGACCGATCCGGGCGCTCCGGCGGTGCAGCCGGAGCGCCGGTGCGGGCTCGGAGTACGGATTCAGGACGGGCTCAGAGCACGTACGCGCTCTCGGCGTCGGCAGTCAGCGGCCGTCCGGCCGCCTCCCACGCGAGCATGCCGCCGTCGACGTTGACCGCGTCCACGCCCTGCTGCCGCAGATACTGCGTCACCTGAGCGGAGCGCCCGCCGACCCGGCAGACCACGTAGACCCGCTCGTCCTCACCGGCGCGCTCGGTCAACTCGCCCAGCCTGCCGACGAATTCACTCATCGGAATGTGCAGTGCGCCCTCGGCGCGCCCGGCTGCCCACTCGTCGTTCTCCCGGACGTCCAGCAACAGCGCGTCCGCCGGCACCGATGCGACATCGACCTGCGGCAACTGACCGAATTCCATGACGAAAAGCTCTCTCTCAGCTCTCTTGCTCACCGGCGCCGGCGTTCCCGGCCGCTCCGGCGTTCCCGGCCGCTGCGGCATTGCCTGCCGCTGCGGCGTCGCGCTGCTCCACGAGCCGCGCCAGTTCGCGCTCGCGATCGGCCACCTGTTCAAGCAGCTGCTCTGCGATCTCGTCGAGCAGCGCGTCGGGATCGTCGGGCGCCATCTTCAGCATGGCGCCGATCGCGCTCGCTTCCATCTCGGCGACCATCGCCGTGAGCACTTCCTTGCGCTCCGCCAGCCACTCCAGTCGTGCGTAGAGGAGTTCGCTCTGCGGCACCCGCGGTTCCGGTTCCTCTTCGCGCGGACCGTTCTCCCACTCCTCCAGCAGGTTCCGCAGGGCCTCCGCATCACCGTCCGCGTAAGCCTTGTTGACGCGTACGAGGAAGTCCTCGCGGCGCTGCCGCTCCCCGTCCTCCTGCGCCAGGTCGGGGTGCGCCTTGCGCACCAGCTCCCGGTACGCCTTGCGTGCCTCCTCGCTTGGACGCACACGTGCGGGCGGCTGCACGTTCTGCCCGGTGAGCATGGCGGTGGCCTCGGGCGGCATGCCGTCGGAGTCGATCCACCCGTGGAAGAGCTCCTCCACCCGCGGCATCGGCAGCACGGCGGCCCGCGCCTCCTGCGCCTTGCGCAGATCCTCGGGGTCTCCGCTGATCTCGGCGGTGACCTCGAGTATCGCGGCGTCCAGCTCGTCGAGACGCGCGTACATCGGCCCGAGGCGCTGGTGGTGCAGCCGCGAGAAGTTCTCCACCTCGACCCGGAAGGTCTCCACGGCGATCTCGAACTCGATCAGCGCGGTCTCGGCCGCCCGCACCGCCTTTTCCAGACGCTCGGTACCGGGTTCCGCGGAGCCACCGGCCTCCTGCGGCGCCGCGGCTTCGCCGGACGGCTCGGGCTTCTCGGGCTGTTCCGGCCGCTGCTCCGGCTCTTCGGCTTCCGCTTCCGGGTTCGCTGTCATCGGGCCCACCCTACGGAAGCACTGCCGGCCTTTCCCAGCTCGCCCGTGGATCAGGCCCTGAACTCCGTGGGGCAGCCCACCGCTTCGTCCGGAAGGTGGGTGTCGGCCCACCGCGTCAGCTCCGTCATCGCCGGGCGCAGCGCCAGCCCGGCCCCCGTGAGCTTGTAGCTGACCCGCAGCGGCGGGCCCTCCTCCACGGTGCGTACGACGAGGCCCAGCGACGCCAGCTCGGTCAGCCTGTCGGAGAGCATCCGCTCGCTGATGCCGGGCACCGCACGGCGCAGCTGCGCGAAATGGCCCGGCCCGTTCATCAGCGCCGCGAGAACGAGCCCCGTCCAGCGCTTGCCCAGCACCTGGAAGACGCGCGTGATGCTGCTCTCGGGCTCGCTGCACCCGCCGGCGGCGCCGAGCGTCCCCTCCTGCTGCGTCTGTTCCCGGGGCTCTGCCATGCCTCAAGAGTACTGCGCCCACACAAGGGGGTGCAGAAAAGTAAGTACCTGTGTTATCAATAGCTACGTACGCAATGCCACCTCCTTACGTACCCCAAGGAGCTTCCCTCATGGCCACACTGCTTCACCTCGACTCCTCCGTCTTCCCGCAGGACGCGTCCGTCTCCCGCGACGTCGCCGCGTCCTTCCGCAAGGCATGGGAGGCGGAGCACCCGGACGGGAGGGTCGTCCACCGCGATCTGGCCGCCGACCCGCTGCCGCACCTCGACGGCGTGGCCGCCTCCTCGGCCTTCGTGTCCCCCGAGGCCCGCACTCCCGAGCAGGCCACGGCCTACGCGCTGCGTGACGAGCTGGCCCGCGAGCTGGAACAGGCGGACGCCGTGCTGATCGGCGCACCCATGTACAACTTCACGATCCCCTCGACCCTCAAGGCGTGGATGGACCAGGTGATCCTCAACGGGCGCACCTTCGGGACCGACTCACCGTCGGCGGCGGGCACCCCCACCGTCGTCGTGGCCAGCCGCGGCGGCGGCTACGGGCCCGGAACGCCCCGTGAGAGCTGGGAGTTCGTGCAGAACTACCTGGGCAAGGTCCTCGGCGAGGGCATGGGCCTGGAGCTGGAGTTCATCGTGCCGGAGCTCACACTGGCCGGCCGCACCCCCGGCATGGAGTCCCTGGTCGACGTCGCCGAGGCCTCACGGACCAAGGCCCACGAGGAGGCCGGCACCCACGGCAAGTCCCTCGCGGCCCGTCTGGCTGCGGCAGCCTGACGCCGGCGCGGTGCGCCGTGTCGTCCCACCCCGCCCGTCCCGGAACGGTCCGGCCCACGGTCCGCCGCAGGACCGTGGGCCCGACGGGCGGGGCCGGCGCATCAGCCACGGCCGTCGGGGCCGCGTCCGCTCACCCCAGGTCGAACCGCACGTCCACGACGCCCGCGACCGAGTGGATGAGCCGCGCGGCGACCGGCGCCAACGAGGGATCGGGCAGCCGCCCGCGCACGGTGGCCACTCCCTTCTCGACCTCGACCCGTATCTCCGCCCCCGCTCCCGGCAGCAGAGCGAGCGCGTCCCGCCGGATCTCCTCGGCGATCTCCTCGTCCTCCCGCAGGAACACCTTCAGAAGATCACCGCGGCTGACGATGCCGGTCAGCCTGCCCTCGCCGTCCACGACCGGCAGGCGCTTGACCTGCTTCCGCGCCATGATGCGGGCGGCCTCGGTCAGCCGAGCGTCCTCACGGACGGAGACGGCGGGGCTGCTCATGAGGTCGCCGGCCGTCCGCGCACCCGACTTCAGCAGCCGCTCCCTGCGCTCGCGGGGCTCGTTCAGGCCCGGGGCCCCGTCGCGGTACTCCTCCATGGCCAGCAGATCGGCCTCGGAGACCACGCCGATGACGCGTCCGTCGGCCTCCAGGACGGGGACCGCACTCACGCGCCACTCCTGCATGTTCCGCGTGACGTCCTTGAACGCGGCCTGCCGCCCGACGGCGATGACGGCATGCGTCATGACGTCACCGACGGTTCGCGGCGATGCTCCTGCCTCCGGGTCCTGTCCATGAGCGCCGACGGGCCGCCGGGCCTGGTCGCGTACGTCGGCATCGTGTGCCATGTCGGCTCCCCTTCCCGGGCCGGTCCCCTTCGGGACGGAACGGCGAGCTCAGCGAGCTGCCGTGCGGGGCCTCTCCTTCGGCTCGGCTCCCTGTCTCCAGCGTGGGATCCGTCCGGCACGGCGAACCAGCTCCGAAGGGGCCTTCCCGGGGGAGCCGAAGGTCCCGGCCGCCGGGCCACTGCCGGAGTCACGCGGCCTCCCGGTCACTCGCACCGTCCGCGGAGGCGCCGCCGGTCCGCGGTGTCCCGTATCCGCCGCCGCCCGGCGTCTCGACCACCAGCACGTCGCCGGCATCCACCTCTGCCGAGTCGCACGCACCCATGACGAGGCTGCTGCCGTCCGCGCGTTCGACGCGGTTCGAGCCCAGTGCGCCCGTACCGCCGCCCGCCATTCCGTACGGAGGCACCCGCCGGTGACCCGAGAGCGTGCTCACCGTCATCGCCTCACGGAAGCGGATCCTGCGCACCGCGCCGTCGCCGCCCCTTCGCCGGCCCGCTCCTCCGCTGCCGTGCCGGACGGCGAACTCCTCGACGAGGACGGGCAGTTGCCATTCGAGGACCTCGGGGTCCGTGAGCCGCGAGTTGGTCATGTGCGTCTGCACGACGGACGCCCCGTCGAATCCGTCGCCGGCGCCCGAGCCGGACGCGACGGTCTCGTAGTACTGGTGGCGCTCGTTGCCGAACGTGACGTTGTTCATCGTCCCCGAGCCCTCCGCCTGCACGCCCATGGCGGCGTAGAGCGCACCGGTGATCGCCTGTGACGTCTCGACGTTGCCCGCGACGACGGCTGCCGGGTGCACCGGGGCGAGCATCGACCCGGGCGGAATGATGATCCGCAGCGGCCGCAGGCAGCCGTCGTTGAGCGGGATGTCGTCCGCGACGAGCGTGCGGAAGACGTAGAGGATGGCGGCGGTCACCACGGAGGTCGGAGCGTTGAGGTTCGATGCGAGCTGTGCCGAGGTGCCGGTGAAGTCCACTGTCGCGGAACGGTGTTCGCGGTCGACCGAGACCCGTACGGAGATGACCGAGCCGGAATCGGTCTCGTAGCGGTACTCGCCGTCCTCCAGCGCGTCGATGACCTTGCGCACGGCCTCCTCGGCGTTGTCCTGCACGTGGCGCATGTACGCCTGCACCACGTCCAGGCCGAAGTGGCCGATCATCTGGGCGACTTCCTCGACGCCCTTCCGGTTGGCGGCGATCTGCGCACGCAGGTCGGCGAGGTTCGTGTCCGGGTTGCGGGAGGGGTACGGCGCCTCGGTGAGCAGCCGCCGCGTCTCCTCCTCGCGGAGCCTGCCGTCCTCGACGAGCAGCCAGTTGTCGAAGAGCACACCCTCCTCGCGGATCTCCCGGCTGTCCGCGGGCATCGAACCGGGGGTCAGCCCGCCGATCTCGGCGTGATGCCCGCGCGAGGCGACGAAGAAGAGGATCCGCGCGCCGGCCGGGTCCTCGCAGCCCGCGGGATCCTCGAAGGCCGGGGTCACAACGGTGACGTCCGGCAGGTGCGTGCCGCCGTTGTACGGGTCGTTGACGGCATAGGCCTCACCGGGCTTCATCGTCCCGGCCCGGCGCCGGATCACTTCCTGGACGGTGGTGCCCATCGAACCGAGATGCACGGGGATGTGGGGCGCGTTGGCGACGAGATTGCCCTCCGGGTCGAAGAGCGCACACGAGAAGTCCAGCCGCTCCTTGATGTTGACCGACTGCGCCGTCGACTCCAGCCGCGCGCCCGTCTGTTCGGCGATGGACATGAAGAGGTTGTTGAAGATCTCCAGGAGGACGGGATCGGCTTCGGCTGTGACGTCAGCCTCCGTGGGCGCCGCCACGCGCTCCACGAGCAGGTGTCCCGTGGGCATCATGGACGCGCTCCAGTCCGCGTCCACGACCGTCGTGGCGTTGGCCTCGGTGATGATCGCGGGCCCGGTCACGCGGTCGCCGGTTCGCAGCGATCCGCGGCGGTGCAGGGGGACGTCACGCCATTCCCCGCCCGAGCAGAGCCGCACGGTGCCTCCGGCCGGCACCTCGCTCCCGCCGGGGCCGCCGATCCCGTCGTCCGCCCGGCCGTCCGGCTCGCCGGGGTCGCCGGGGCCGGGCTCCTCCGTGACGCCGACCGCCTCCACCGCGACGGCCTCCACGACGATGGGACGGTCCAGGAGGAACGAGTACATGGCGCGGTGACTCGCCTCGAACTCCTCGGTCATGGCGGCGCGTTCGGTGAGTTCGACGGGCACGGTCGTGTCCGTCCCGTCGTAGCGGAGCTGTGCGCGCCGCACCACGCGGACGTGCTCGTCGCGGACGTCCTGGTCCCGGAGTTCGGCGCGGGCCGCCTCCTCCAGGTCCGCGGCCTCGTCCCGGATCCGCTCCATGTGCCGCTCCTCCAGCGTGAGTTCGACGGACTGCTCACGCATGGCGGTGGTGTCGGCGAGGCCCATGCCGAGGGCGGAGAGCACGCCTGCCATCGGCGGTACGAGGACCGTGCGGATGCCCAGGGAGTCGGCGACGGCGCACGCGTGCTGGGCGCCGGCACCGCCGAAGGTGGTCAGTGCGTACCGCGTGACGTCGTGGCCCTTCTGGATCGAGATGCGCTTGATCGCGCTGCCGATGTTGGCCACGGCGATGTCGAGGAAGCCCTCGGCGACCTGCTCGGGGGAACGGCTGTCGCCCGTGCGCGCGTGGATGTCCTCGGCGAGGCCGGCGAACCGCTGCCGCACGGTCTCACGGTCCAGCGACTGGTCGCCCTCCGGTCCGAACACGTGGGGGAAGTAGGCGGGTTGGACGCGGCCCAGCATCACGTTGGCATCGGTGACGGTCAGCGGGCCGCCCCCTCGGTAGGAGGCCGGGCCGGGATGGGCGCCCGCGGAGTCCGGACCCACCCGGTAGCGGCTGCCGTCGAAGTGCAGGACCGATCCCCCGCCCGCGGCGACGGTGTGGATGTCCAGCATCGGAGCCTGGAGGCGTACTCCGCCAACCTGTGTGCTGAACACCCGCTCGTAGTCGCCGGCGTAGTGCGACACGTCCGTGGAGGTGCCGCCCATGTCGAAGCCGATCACCTCGTCGTAGCCCGCCAGCCGCGACATCCGGGCCATCCCGACGATGCCGCCCGCCGGGCCGGAGAGGATCGCGTCCTTCCCGCGGAAGTGCCCCGCCTCTGCGAGGCCGCCGTTCGACTGCATGAACATCAGGCGCACGCCCCGCATCTCATCGGCGACATGGTCCACGTAGCGCCGCAGAACCGGGGAGAGGTACGCGTCGACCACAGCGGTGTCGCCGCGCGGCACGAGCTTCATGAGGGGACTGACCTCGCTGGAGAGCGAGACCTGCGGGAACCCGGTGCGTGCGGCGAGCTCTCCGACGGCCCTCTCGTGCGCCGGGTGCAGATGGCTGTGCAGGCACACCACCGCGACCGCCCGGATGCCGTCGTCGTAGGCGCGCCGCAGTTCGGGCGCGAGCGCGTCGAGATCCGGGGCGCGCAGTACCGTGCCGTCTGCCGTGATGCGCTCGTCGACCTCGATCACCCGCTCGTACAGGGCTCGGGGGAGCGTGATCGCCCTGTCGAAGATGCGGGGACGGTTCTGGTAGCCGATGCGCAGCGCGTCGCCGAAGCCCCGTGTGATGATCAGGGCCGTCCGCTCGCCCTTGCGTTCCAGCAGGGCGTTGGTGGCCACGGTGGTTCCCATCCGTACCGCTTCGACCCGGCCGCCGGGGACGCTCGCGCCCTCCTCACCGCCGAGCAACGTGCGGATCCCTGCCACGGCGGCGTCGTCGTAGCGGTCCGGGTTCTCCGACAGGAGCTTGTGGGTCAGCAGCGTGCCGTCCGGGCGCCGGGCCACGATGTCCGTGAACGTGCCGCCCCGGTCCACCCAGAACTGCCACCGTCCACCGGCGCCGTCCGTCACGTCCGCTCCGCGTCCCACGCGTCAGACCCGGGCCCGCTCCGAGCGGAGCCGGGCCGCGATGTCGCCGCCCCAGGCGCTCACTTCCTGCTGGTCGCGGAAGTCGCCTCCCGGTCCCTCCCCGAGGAGCTGACCGGCGAGTACACCGCGCGCCCCGTCGGTGAGCCGGCCACCGAAGGTGCGGTGCTCCTCCGCGCCGAGCCTCCTCGCGATCCGCGCCACGCGCCGCGGGGGCGGTATCGGCTCCTCCCTGCCGGAGGTGTCGCGACGCCCGCTGCTGAAGAGCCACACGGGCATGCGCAGCAGCTGACGCCGGTGAAGGGCGGCGAAGCGCTTCGCGTCGCGGCGCCACCGTCCGGCGTAGACGGCGGAGCCCAGCACCACCGCGTCATAGCGGGTCACGTCGTGCGCCTTCTCCGCGGCGGTGATGTCCGCCTCCAGCCCTCTGTCACGCAGGGTCTCACCGATCCACGCGGCGATCTCGGCCGTGGAACGGTTCCTGCTGCTGTAGGCGACGAGTACGCGGAGCAGAGACATAGAGTCACCCCATCGTTGGTGCTCTCTCTCCCCAGGGTCGGCCCTTCCGGCACGGTGTGCCAGGACCGGTGGGCCCTGTAGGGGGCGGGCCGAAGGTCCCTGCCGGTCCGCCGCAGGCCGCCTCCGGCCGCTCGACGTCAGGGCGGCGTCAAGATCGCCCGTTGGGGCGTCAGAGGTTCGTCAAGGGCGTCCGCGCCCGGCGCCCGCGGGGAGTTTCCTCATGCGTGAGCTCGCGACCGCGGGCATCACCGGCCCGAGTTTCCCGGGAGCAAGCGGATGGCCGATCCGGCTTTCGTCGTCACCGTGGTCGCGGGTGTTCGCGCTGGTGGTTCTGGTCGCAGGAGGGGTGGCGAAGCTGTGAGCGCCGAGAACATCGCCGGTCTGGTCCTGTGCGTCCTGGTGCTGGGTTACCTGATCGTCTCGCTGATCTTCCCGGAGAGGTTCTGACGATGAACACCCCCAGCGGCGGCCTGACCATGGTGCTCACCCTGGCGACCGCTCCCGGCAGGACCCCCGCACGGCCCGATCTTCCCGCGGGAGTCACCTCATGACACGATCCACCCGACCCCAGGCGGACACGCCACGGCCCGAGGGAGGACGGATGCCGCGGGTCCTCGTCGTCGACGACGAACCACAGCTCGTACGGGCCCTCACGATCAACCTGCGCGCCCGCAAGTACCGCGTGGACTCCGCCCACGACGGTGCCACCGCCCTTCAACTCGCTGCCGCCGGGCACCCCGACGTGGTCATCCTCGACCTCGGGCTGCCCGACATCGACGGCATCGACGTCATCAAGGGGCTGCGCGGCTGGACGCGGGTGCCGATCATCGTGCTGTCCGCCCGCCACACCTCCGACGAGAAGGTGGACGCCCTCGACGCCGGCGCCGACGACTACGTCACCAAGCCCTTCGGCATGGACGAACTCCTCGCCCGCCTGCGCGCCGCCGTTCGCAGGGCGACCCCGGCCGACGAGGAGGACGTCGTCGTCGAGACCGAGACCCTGAGCGTCGACCTCGCGGCCAAGAGGGTCAGGCGCGACGGCAGCGACATCCGGCTCACCCCCACCGAGTGGCACGTCCTCGAGGTGCTCGTACGCAACTCCGGGCGCCTGGTCACCCAGCGGCAGCTGCTGCGGGACGTGTGGGGCCCCACGTACGAGACGGAGACGAACTACCTGCGCGTCTACATGGCCCAGTTGCGCCGCAAGCTCGAACAGGACCCGGCGCACCCGCGGCACTTGATCACCGAGGCCGGAATGGGCTACCGCTTCGAACGGTAGCCGGGCCCGGAATCCCGCCGGTCGACCGGACGGGACGGCCCCCGCCACCGGCGGATCCACCCCCACCACGACCGGGACACCGCAGGCGGAGAACGCCGACAGGGCAGCGTGCCCCGGCGCGGTGCCGGAGAACGCCGCCCCTGGAGCGGGACGAGCCCGCGGCCAGGCGGCCCGCAAGCCCGGGTCCTCTACTTCGGGTCGCGGTTGAACAGCGACTGGGACCAGACGTAGCCGAGGACGGCCAGTCCCACGCACCAGGCCATGGCCAGCCACCCGTTGTGGCCGATCTCGCTGCCGAGCAGCAGGCCGCGCAGGGTCTCGATGGCCGGAGTGAAGGGCTGGTACTCGGCGACCGGCTGGAACCAGCCCGGCATCGCGTCGACCGGGACGAACGTGCTGGAGATGAGCGGCAGGAAGATCAGAGGCATCGCGTTGTTGCTGGCCGCCTCGGCGTTCGGGCTGGACAGGCCCATCCCGACCGCGATCCAGGTGAGCGCCAGGGAGAACAGAACGAGCAGCCCGAGCGCCGCGATCCACTCCACAACGGTGGCATCCGTTGACCGGAAGCCGATGGCCACGGCGACGGCCCCGACGAGGACCACGCTCATCACGCACTGCAGCACGCTGCCGACGACGTGCCCGATGAGCACCGACCCGCGGTGGACCGCCATCGTGCGGAAGCGGGCGATGATGCCTTCGTTCATGTCCATCGCGACGGACACGGCGCTGCCGATCGTGGTGCTGCCGATGGTCATCAACAGCAGGCCAGGGACGAGGTAGGCGATGTACTCGGACCGGTCCGCCCCGCCGCCGCCGATCCCCGCGCTCATGGTGTCGCCGAAGATGTAGACGAAGAGCAGCAGCAGCATCACCGGCGTGAGCAGCAGGTTGAGGGTCAGGGACGGATAGCGGCGCACGTGCAGCAGGTTGCGGCGCAGCATCGTGGACGAGTCGCGCACGGCGAGCGAGATCCGGGCCGGGCGGGCGGGAGCCAGAGAAGTACTCATGGGCGCAGTCCATTCCTTGGAAGGGTGGCGGGGGGCGACGGGTGGGAGCTCATCGGACAGCCTCCTTCGGCTGGTCTGTCTGATCTGTCTGGCTGGTCCGGCCGGTCTCGCCGGAGCCGGTGAGGGCGAAGAACACGTCGTCGAGGTCGGGCGTGTGCACGGTCAGCTCGTCCGCGTCGATGCCGACGGAGTCGAGCCGGTCGAGTACGGAGCGCAGCTCGCGCTGGCTGCCGTCGCTGAGGATCTGGAGCGACAGCGCCTCGTCGTCCCGGCCGGCCTCGTCCAGGGCGGATGCGGCCGACCGGTACGCCGCCGGGTCGGAGAACCGGAGCCGGACGTGCCCGCCCGGGATGAGCCGCTTCAGCTCGTCGGCGCTCCCCTCGGCCACGATCCTGCCGTCGTTCAACACCGCGATCCGGTCGGCGAGTTCGTCGGCCTCGTCCAGGTACTGGGTGGTGAGGAAGACGGTGACGCCGTCGGAGACGAGCTCGCGGATGATCTGCCACATGTTGTGGCGGCTGCGCGGGTCCAGGCCGGTGGTCGGCTCGTCGAGGAAGATGATCCGCGGCCTGCCGACCAGGGTCATGGCGATGTCCAGGCGCCGCTTCATTCCGCCCGAGTAGCTCTGGGCGGGCTTCCCGGCGGCGTCGACGAGGTCGAACCGCTCGAGCAGTTCGGTGGTGACCTGCCGCCCCTCGCGCTTGGACAGGTGGTGCAGGTCCGCCATGAGGAGCATGTTCTCCTCGCCGGTGATCAGCCCGTCGACGGCGGAGAACTGCCCGGTGACGCCGATCGCGGCGCGCACCCCGTCCGGTGAGGTGGCGATGTCGTGGCCCGCGACCTGCGCCTGCCCGCCGTCGGCGGTGATGAGCGTGGACAGGATCTTCACGGCGGTGGTCTTGCCGGCCCCGTTGGGCCCGAGCAGCGCGAACACGGATCCGGCGGGGATACGCAGATCGATGCCGTCGAGGACGGTCTTGTCGCCGTACGACTTGCGCAGACCGACGGCGGAGACGGCGGCGGGCGAGGAGCGCCTGCCAACGCTTTTGGACGTGGGCATGACAGATGAAGCCATGGGAAACCCTCCTGTTAGAAGGCTGAAATGGTGGGAGGAGTGGGTGAGTTGGCGGAGCGGGTGCTCAGGCCCGGGCGCGGAGGACGTCGATGGTGCCCCAGTTCGTCCGTGCGCGGACCTTCACGGCGTCCTCGGTCTGTTCCGGGGCGTCGGATGCGGCGAGCCTGTTGCGTACCTGCCCGTGGGTGGAGCTGACGTCGAGCCAGGCGGCGGTGTCCTCGCGGATGCCGACCTCGATGGCGCCGTAGTTGGTCTCCAGCTGGACTGTGCCGCGCGCGACATCGGCGACGCGCAGGGTGCCGTGGGCGGTGGTGGCGGCGACCGAGCTCTCGGCTCGCGCGATGTCGATGTCGCCGTGGGCGCCGCTCACTCGCAGGTCACCGATGACCGCGCCGACGGTCGTGGTCCCGTGCGAGTTCTTCAGGACGGCGGTGCCCTCGACGGTGCCGACGCGCAGGCTGCCGGAGCTGGAGGTGATCTCGGCGTTGCCCTCGACCTGGTCGACGGTGATCGAACAGTGCGAGGCCGTCAGCCGGAGCGGCCCGGTCGTGTCGAGGCGGACGTCACTGCCCGAGGTCTTCAGCCGGACCTCCCCGAGCCGGCCCTCGCCGAGCACCTGGGTCCAGGAGCCGGTCATGTCGACGCGCGAGCCTGCGGGCAATTCGACGGCCACGTCGACGGAACCGGTGGGCCCGACGAGGCGGCGCTCCTTCGTCCTGACGGTCAGGACTCCGCTCACGTACTTGACCTCGGTCTGCTCGGCGGTCCGAACGTCCTTGTCCCGCTTCGGGTTTCCGGGCCGCACCTGGACGACGGTGTCGAGCCGGTCGCTCGCTGTGAACCGGATGGAACCGGCGCCGACATGGGCGGTGACCGAGATCGGTTCGGGGGTGTCGAAAGTAGGCATAGCTGTCCCGTCCTCTTGGGTCTCGATGACGTCCCCGCTGGTGGGACGTGGTGTGGGTGAAGTGGTGCGGGCGGGCGAGGAGTCAGCGCACCCAGCCCGTGAAGCTCTGTCCGATGGTCTGTGTCTTCTCCGTCGTACGAGGCCGCGTGCCGCCGTCGACCGCGGCCGACACGGCCCGCACCAGCCACGCGTTGACCGACAGGCCTTCGCGGGTCGCCGCCTCCTCGGCGCGGGCCTTGAGTTGGGCGGGCAGACGGAGGTTGACGCGGGCGGTGCCGCCCTCGTCGCTGTCGGCGTGTGCCGGGATCTTGTGCGGTTCGACGGGAGCCTGCTCCGCGGGGCCACTGTCGGCGGGCGGCGGCGTCACCACGAAGTCGGGGTCCATGCCGCGCAGCCGTACGTCGACCGATCCGGGAGCGAGTTCGCGGGTGATCTCGCCCATCGCGGCGGAGAGCACATTGAGCATGGTCAGACGAGTCGCCGACTCCAGGGGAGCGGTGAGGCGGTCGGCCAGCTCGCGGGCCTCGTCACCGCCGGCTTCGGCGGCCACCGCAAGTTCGCGGCGGAGGGTGTCGACATACGGCGTGAGATCCATGACGTCATAATGGCACCACTATGGCGCCATTCGCAAGTCCGATTGGCGCCCACTGCGGGGCGTGCATGGGGAAACCCGGGCTGAACTGGGATAAGACGTCGGGATCGGGTCGAGACATGGTGGCGCCATGGGTACCCATGCACCTCTTGAGGGTGCGGCTTCCACCCCGGAGGCACCGTCGTGGCACCATATGGCGCTGTTCAGCGCCACCTCGGCACCACCTGGCGCCAGACGACACCAAACGATGCCCTGTGATGGCGCCACCCGAGGGCAGCCTGCCCCTCCTCGCACTCAGCCGCCGCCCCACCGAACCCGTACTCGACGCCTCCGTACGGCCGTTGAAGCACGTGCTCTCCGAACTCCGCGACGTATCCGGCGCAGTTGACGTATCCGGCGCAGTTGATGCCGCCCGCCGCACGCACGCCCGCGGACAGGACCGGCGGTCCCCGGCCCGCGACGACGCAGTGGAGTAGTGATTACTCAGGCGTAGCCGCCGGGCGCCGCACGAGAATCCTCCGAGCCGCACGGACAGCCGTGCGCGACGGCCTCGCGCCGACCGTCGAGGCGTTGCCCGAGACTCCCGATCTGCACCCGCGCCGGGGTGGGCTCCTGCCCTCTTCGCGGAGGTCCTAGCGCCCGATTGCAAGCCCGTCGCATCGAAGGCCGGTCGTGGAGATCGCCGAGCCGCAATCGACGACCACACTGACCCGGAAGCCGGAAAGGAAGACATGAACAGCGCAACTCGATCGGTGGGGGCCAGGTTCACTCGCCCGAACCTCCTGCTGGACGGCATGCAGACGGCTGCCCGTCCCACCGGTCCGGCCCTCTCCATCGTCATGGGCCTTGTCATTTTCGGTGTGGGATCAGTACTCCTGGCGCCCGTTGTCGTGGCGCTGGAGGGCACCTCCCAACAAGGGGGCTTCCGGGAGACGTTGCTCGCGCTCCTCGGGGGCTTTCTTCCGCCCTTGCTTCTCCTCCTCCTCTGGGTGCGGTGGAAGGAAGGGCGCAGCGCGCTCACGCTCGGCTTCCAGACGTCCCGCGCCGGCAGGTCGATCGGCTTCGGCGCCGGACTCGCACTGGTGATGTTCTCCCTGCCGGTGTTCCTGAATGTGGTTTCGGGTCAGATGCACTTCACGGCGCACGACGGCGAGTGGGTGCGATCGTCCCAACTGGGCGCGGTCCTGGTTCTCCTGCTCGCGTTCACCGTCCAGGGCAGCACGGAGGAGATATTCACCCGTGGCTACCTGTTGCAGGCGGTGAACCGGAAATGGGGGCTGAGGTCGGCGATGGTGACGCAGACCGTCTTCTTCTCCGCGATGCACCTCGCCAATCCGTCCGCGCTGCGCCCGCTTCCCATACTCAGTCTGGCGCTGGTCGCCGTGTTCCTTGGCTTCTGGGCCCTCAGGGAAGGCGGCCTCGTGGCCGTGTGCGCCTGGCATGCGGTGTGGAACTGGACACAGGGCAATGTGTTCGGCATTCGCGTGTCGGGGAACGAGCTGCAGAACTCGCTGCTGACCGTCGCGGAATCGTCGGGCGCGAGTTCGCTGCTCACCGGTGGCGCTTCCGGAATCGAGGGCTCGGTCCTCGCCACGCTGGTGCTTTCCATCGGAATCGTCTTCGCCTGTCGCGCCTGGCGCCGGCGTCCTTGAGATCCGCTCGGGGCTTCGACTCCGTCACCCTCGGCCGCACTGGGGCCGAGGGTGGCGCGCGGGCCCGTCGAGTCGGCGCCGACGGGGACCGCCATACTCGGTGCTCGTCACCGACGTGAGAGCCGTGACGGATGCGCTGAGCGGAGAGGGAGGCTGACAGCGAAGTGGCGGACGCGAACGGGCAAGCCGTGCCGGAAGCGATGGACAGCCCTGCGCTGCGGGCCCAGCCGAACTCCGGCCTGGCGGGCTGGTTGCTTCGCCACCGGGTGCAGCCTGTCGGGCCGGAGTCGGGCGAGGGGCACACGGAGGCGCACTCCTGGTGGAAGGTGATGTGCCTGACCGGGGTGGACTACTTCTCCAGCCTCGCGTACGTGCCGGCCATCGCGGCGCTCGCGGCCGGGGCCATCTCCCCGTTGGCGACGCTGCTGATCGTGCTCCTGACGCTCGTGGGGATGCTGCCGATGTACCGGCGTGTGTCCCGGGAGAGCCCCCACGGCGCCGGGTCGGTGGCGATGCTGGAGGATCTGCTGCCGTTCTGGTGGGGCAAACTCTTCGTGCTCGCCCTGCTCGGCTTCGTCGCCACGTCGTGGATCATCACGATCACCCTCTCCGCGGCGGACGCTTCGGTCCACATGACCGAGAACCCCTACCTGCCCCAAGCCCTGCATGGCCATGAAGTCGCCATCACGGTCGGGTTGTTGCTGGTACTCGGAGGGGTGTTCCTGCTCGGGTTCAGCGAAGCGGTCAGCGTGGCGATCCCGCTGGTCGCGGTCTTCCTGGTACTGAACGCGGTGATCATCGCCGTCGGTCTGGCGCACGTCTTCACCACGCCCGGCGCCTGGTCGGAGTGGACGAACGCCCTTGTCGAAGGCGGAGGCGGCCTCGGCGATCTGGCCGGGCCGGCGCTCCTGGCGTTCCCGCTGCTGGTGCTGGGCCTGTCCGGCTTCGAGACCGGGGTGAGCATGATGCCGCTCGTGTCCGCCGACGGCTCCGATGCCGAGCAGCGGCTGCGCTCCCGTATCCGGAACACCCGCAAGCTGCTGACCACTGCCGCGCTCATCATGAGCGTCTACCTGCTGTCCGCGAGCTTCGTGACCACCGTCCTCATCCCCCACAAGGAGTTCGAGCCCGGCGGCGCCGCCAACGGCCGCGCACTGGCCTGGCTGGCACACGAGCACGTCGGAGAGGCGTTCGGCACCGTCTACGACATCAGCACCATCCTGATCCTCTGGTTCGCGGGCGCGTCGGCCATGGCGGGACTGGTCAACATCGTCCCGCGGTACCTGCCCGACTACGGCATGGCCCCCGAATGGGGCCGCGCGGTACGGCCCGTGGTGATGGTCTACACGGTCCTCTGCGTCCTCATCACCATCGGGTTCGAGGCCGACGTCGACGACCAGGCCGGCGCCTACGCCACCGGGATCCTGGCCATGATGGTCTCCGGTGCGTTCGCGGTCACCGTGTCGGTCGTACGCCGCCGCCGGCACGTGGCCGCAACAGGCTTCGGGCTGCTCACACTCGTGCTGCTCTACGCGCTGGTGGCCAACATCGTCGACAAGCCCGACGGCATCGCCATCTCGGGGCTGTTCATCCTCGGCATCATCGTCGTGTCGCTGATCTCCCGCGTCACGCGCACCACCGAACTGCGGGCCGACCGCATCGTCTTCGACCCGGCAGCCCGCCAGTTCATCACCGACACCCTCGAATACGACAACGCCATCGACATCATCGCCAACCAGCGTCAGGCCGGGGACGAGGCGGAGTACTCCGCCAAGGAGCGCGAGCAGCGCCTCGACAATCCGGTTCCCGGCCCGCACGACGTGCTGTTCCTGGAGATCGACGTGGTCGATCCGTCCGACTTCAGCGAATCCCTCGTCGTGCGCGGCGTCGAGGTCGAGGGTTACCGGATCCTGCGCGCCGAGGCACCGGCCGCCCCCAATGCCATCGCCGCGATCCTGCTCGCCCTGCGCGACGCCACGGGTGTGCAGCCGCACTGCTATTTCTCGTGGGCCGAGGGCAGCCCGCTGCGGCACATGTTCCGCTACTTCCTGCTCGGCCGCGGCGACACCGCCCCGGTCACCCGCGAGATCGTCCGCGGCCACGAGCCCGACCCCGAACGTCGCCCCGGCATCCACGTCGGCGGCTGACCCGCCGGCTCGGGCAGGGCCTCTCTCACCAAAGGCGGCCGGGGACAGGCTCCGCGTGGGGCACGGAACGAGTTCGGTCCGGTCCCGGACCCCACGCGGGTTGTTGCTACTTGCCCGAGTTCGCGCCGCGCCGCATCAGGAGCACTCCCGCTGCGCTGAGGGCGGCGAGGACGCCCGCCACGATGATGAACCAGACCGCCATGGGCAGTCCGTCGTCTTCCTTCGGGGCCGCCGCATCATCGGCCTGCTCGCTGGGAGACGGCTCAGCGCTGTCGTCACCGGAGGACTCCGGGGGCTCTGCCGATGCGCCGTCTTCGGCCGGTTCCAGCTTCAGCACCGGCGCGGGCGTCTCCGGTTCGGCCTTGCCCTCCTGCGGCACCTCGATCCACCGGTCGGTCCGGCCGTCGTCGTAGCTCTGCAGCGTCTTGAACGCCAGTTCCTCGGCGTCCGGCAACTGAGCTATCGAGATCGAGTGGTTCGCGTTCTCCCCTACGTCGACCTTGGGGCCTTCGACGGTGTATCCGTCGCCGGAAGCCTTGAACTTCCAGCCGTCGGGGCCGTCCTTGTAGGTGACGTCCTTCGCGTCGATGCCTTCGGGCAGGGTCACGTCGAGCTTGGTGATGCCCGCGCTGTCGGACTCCGATTCGGCTTCGAAGGTGATGGTGACGTCCTTCGCGAGCGCCCGTGCGCCTTCGGCCTCGACTTCGACATGCGCGGCAGCCGGCCCAGCGGTGGCCGTCACGAGCGCGGCAGTGACAGCCGCGACGATGCCCACGCGGCTCGCGCGGGCGGGTAGAGCTGTTCGGGACATGAGTGATGCTCCAAGAATGTGGTGGAAGAGGGCGGCCTCGGCCGCCCCGCGGGTTCAGGCGATCCCGAACCCCTGCGGAGGACCGCGCCGTACCACCACATCGGCGAGCACCGAGGTCTTCGGCGGTGAGCGTTCCCAGCACAGGCCCGGCCGGGGAACCGGCTTCGGGCCCCACCGGGCCGGCGACCAGCCCCATGCCGAGAACATCCGGCCGATGGCGGCCACGAGCAGCGCCACCGCGCCCGCTCCGCTCGTCGTCAAGGACCAGCACGCCGCGTCGGCGCGGTGCATCGCGACGGCGATGAGCAGCGCGACCAGTACGTGCGCCACCGTCATCGTCAGCGAGTGCTGCAGCCGGAAGTGCCATGCGCCGTGCGAAGCGAGCAGCCCACCGCCGGGGACGGCCGTGGAAGCCGCAGCGTGACCGTGGCCCTGGCCGGACATCGCCACGGCGGAGTGTGTGACGTGGAGACCGCCCAGCACCTCGTGCAGCCCGGCCTGCGCAGCCAGGCACCCGAGGGTGACTGCTCCCAGGGAACGCCGGCGCCTCGCTCCGAACAGCCCCGCGACGAACAGCAGTCCGGCTGCCGCGCCGACCCTCGCCGACGACACCGGCTGCCCGGTGAGCAGATGGTGGGCCCCTACGCCCAGGGCCAAGCTGATCAGTGCGAACAGGCCCGCACGTGCAGCGGCCAGGGGAGCTCCGGTCAGCAGGTCAAGAGCCTGCTGACCGGCAGTCGCCCGGCGCGTGCGTGGCATGGTCGCTCATCATCGGCCATGACACCTGGTACAGGAAGGCGAACCGATGAGCCCGTCGGCCGGTCGCCGGTCGGCAGCCCGGTCAGCAGCTCTCCGTAATCAGCGAGTCACCGCGAACATCAGCGCGACGACAAGAATCGCCAGGGCTCCGAGAGTGGCGCCTATGAGGGAGGGCCCGAAGTTCGTCGCGACGCCTCGTTCGCTGCGCCTGACACCTATCGCGCCGAGGACGAGCGCGAGCGGGCCGGCGACCGCGGCGACCACATCGCCCATGACCGGGACGAAGGAGAAGAGAAACGCGACCACGCCCATGGAGAGGGAGATGTCCCCGGGGCGGTTCGGACGCGAGGTCTCGCGCGTTCCGTCAGGCGCCATGCGGTCCTCAGACCTGCACTCTCCGGCATCGCCGAAAGTGCGGGGAAGTCGAAGCCAAGGGAGGCCGAGTGTAGGTCACTGTCCACAGTCATGTGACCGGAGCCGGGCTGCACGATGCGGGCCCTCGGTCTTTTGTCCCAGCAGCCTGACCGTTCAGGATCGGCGGGACGGTCGTTCACTCACACATCCCCGAGCGGGGCACATCGTTGCCGAACCCGGCGAGCGTGCACATGGTCTGCAGCGAGACCTTCCAGGTGCCGTCCTGCCGGACCGCTGTGCCCTCCTCGGACGATCTCACCACTTCGCCGTTCCGGGTCAGGGAATAGGTGACGTGTGCTTCGGTGGCCGAGTCGTAGCTCGTCTCTTCGATGTGTGAGCGCAGTTGCTCGGCGCCTTCGTCGTGAGCGAACGCCTCGATCATGAGCGCTTGTGTCTCTCCGTCCTCGACCACGCCAACCTTCTCCTTGACGGTCCGGCCCGGAGAGAAGAGTGACTCCCAATTCCTGGTCAGCTGCGCGGTGGCGCGCGCAGCGTCCTTGGGGGCGGTGGCCGTCGTCGACGGTGCCGACGGTGAAGGGGATCCGGTGGCGCTCTTCGCAGGAGGAGACGGCGTCGATGTGTGGGATGAGGGCGATGTGGTCGGCTTCCTTGCAGGCTTCTCCTCTCCGGAGCAGCCTGCGCCGAAGGCAAGCGCTACGGCGAGGGCCACGGCGCCCGCACTGCGCGGGATCGAGAGGGACACGGCACTCCCATCGCAGGATCAGCTCGGGACAAACGTACCCGTCGCAGCAGACCCTCTGACTGCGCGCGAGCATCGGCTCTCGCTGCTCTCGGAGTTCGGAGTCGACGCCTCCGTAAGGCCATTGAAGGACCTGCCGTCCGAACTCTCCAGCACTTCCACAGGAGTTGAGCCCCGCTCTCCGGGTCACGCCTGGGGCATGCGCAGCGCGTTCATCCAGAGCCGGGTGAGGGTCTCCACCAAGGTCTCGAAGGGCAGAGGCTGATCGGCGGCGAATGTCACGTACGCGAGACGGCTGACCATCGCGCTGAGCGCCCGGGCGGTGACGGCCGGGTCGAGTTCAGGGTCGGCGAGTCCCGCCTCCTGGAGCCGCGTGATCGCTGCGGCGCTGCGGTCGATGAACGCCTGCGAGCGCTGCAGCCGCAGCTGCAGGAACCGGCGGTCCACGGCGGCGGCCTGCTCCATGGCGGCCATCAGTGCGGCGTTGCGGCGGTATGACTCGAGATAGGCCCGGTTCGCTTCCTCGACACCGAGCCGCAGCTCGGTGCGGCTGGAATCGCTTACTCCCGCGTGCAGCATCTCGTCCTGCAGGTCCGCGAGGACGGCTGCGAAGACGTCGTCCTTGGAGGCGAAGTGGGTGTAGAAGCTGCCGGTGGCCACCCCTGCCTCGGCCGCGATGTCGACGATCCGGGAGTCCAGGTAACCGTCCCGTTCGAAGATCCGCCGAGCGCCCGCGACCAGGGCGTCCCGGGTGCGGGTCCCACGCGGGGTGCGCCGGGGGGCGGAGGTGTCGGACGGTGCGGGCTCGGCAGACGGCATGCTCGGCATACTAGTCACCATTGAATCCGAATCCGGATTCAAGTACGTTTCCCTGCCATGGACGCCACTGCCCTACCGGACGGCTGGAACCTGGTCGTCGGACGCACTGATCTCTCGACCGCGCAGCTGGTCGCCGCGCCGGTCCCGGAGCTGCGGGACGGGGAGGCGCTGCTGCGGGTCGATCGCGTCGGCCTCACCGCCAACAACGTCACCTACGCCGCGCTCGGAGACTCCTTCCGCTACTGGGAGTTCTTCCCCACCCGCGCAGGCTGGGGCATCGTCCCTCTCTGGGGCTTTGCAGAGGTCGTCGCCTCCCGGGTCGACGGCATCGAGCCCGGCAGCCGCCTCTACGGCTACTTGCCATCGGGGAGCCACCTGCTGGTGCGCCCGGGCCGGGTGGACGAGCGCGGCTTCCGGGACGCGAACCCCCACCGCGCGACGCTGCCGACGCCCTACAACGCCTACACGCTCACCACGAGCGATCTCGCATACGAAGCGGACCGCGAAGACCTGCAGATCCTCTACCGCCCGCTGTTCTGGACCTCTTTCATGCTGGCCGACTGGCTCGTCGACAACTCGTTCCTGGGGGCCCGCACCGTCGTCCTGTCGTCCGCGTCGAGCAAGACCGCCTACGGCGCGGCCTTCCTGCTCCAGGGACAGGGATGCGAGGTGGTGGGCCTGACTTCGCGGCGCAACGTGGACTTCACCGAGAGCCTCGGCTGCTACGACCAGGTGCTCGCCTACGAGGACGCCACCTCCCTCTCCCCCTCGCAGCCCGCCCTGTACGCCGACTTCGCAGGCGATGAGGCCCTGACCGCCACTCTGCGCACCCACCTCGGCGATGCTCTTGTGCACCACGTCGTGGTCGGCGTCACCAACCAGCAGCCCGGCCCCGCCGGCACCCTGGACGACACCGGACCGGGCATGTTCTTCGCACCCGACCAGATGCGAAAGCGCGTCGCCGAGTGGGGCCGCGAAGGGCTGAACCGCCGCTTCGCCGACGCCTGGCGGAGGTTCGCCCCTGTCGTCGAGGGGTGGGTCGACGTCGTTCACAGCCACGGCCCCTCGGCCCTGGAGAAGGTCTGGCACGAGGTCCAGTCCGGACAGACCGCCCCGCGCACCGGCCATGTCGTCGTCCTCTGACGAGGGGTGACAGGTCCCGCGGAGCGCCCGACTCGACGTGTGCGTCCCCCACTTCGACCGGGACCGCCACCACGTCGTCGAGGTCTGCCTCCACCGGCTGCCACCTCGCACCCGCTCCGGCGTGATCAACTCCTGCATGCGAAACGGAAGATCACCAGGCAGTTGACCGTCACTGCTCGCCGATCTCCACCTGGTCCTTGCGGATCGGCAGCCAGAATGGCCCGTGCCGCACCGCAGCCTCTCCGTCAACGCGGCGGCCTGACATCGCGACGGTGGATCGCCGCCGCGCCTCCCAGTTCGTCGAGGAGACCGACAAGTACCGACCGGGCTGCGTCAAAAGCCACCGGATCGGAGTGCTCACGCAGACGTCCCTCGAGTCGTTCGCGCGCACGCCGAGCGGCACTGACGGCGTCCCTGCCCCGGTGCGTGAGGACGACATGGCGGATGCGGGCGTCATGAGGGCTTGGCAGGCGTTCGACATAGCCGAGCCGCTCCAGCTCCGCGACAACCTTGGAGGCTCCCTGCTGGGTCATGTCGAGCTTCGCTGACAGGTCACTCACCGTCGGCCGCGCGTCGATCAAGTGCTGGAACACGTACCCGTGGGACATCCGTAGGTCGCCGAAGCCCATCGAGGCGAGGTCTGCCTGGATCGCGCTGGTGGCGGCGAAGCCGACGAACAGAGCGAGGCTGCCCAGATCGAGGCTGGATGGATCAACTGATTCGCGCATGCCCCCAGCATCTATTTGACAACCACGGTTGTGCAACTAGGGTTGTGCATATGATGCAATCCGACGGACCCCCCAACGTGCGTACCGCTCTCCGCTACCACGAAGCAGTGGCCCGGCTGGCGGCACCGGAGGAACTCAAGCAGTTCCTGCACCCGGACATGGTCCACGCCCAACTGCCCAACGCGCTGTTTCCGGCGGGCGTCGACCGTGATCTCACAGAGAGTCTCGCCGCATATGCGCAGGCCCGCACGCTGCTGACCGGTCAGCACTACGAAGTGATCAATGCAGTGGCCTCCGGCGACCAGGTCGCACTGGAGGTCAAATGGTCCGGCACGCTGGCTGTCCCCTTCGGGAACCTGCCGGCAGGCCACGTCATGCGCGCGCACATCGCGGCCTTCCTCGAATTCCGGGACGGGAAGATCATCGCTCAGCGCAATTACGACTGCTACGAGCCGCTCTCTTAGCCTCATGTCAGCGGGCGGCCCCGGGAGAAGACGTCCGCAGAGGAGGCTGGGTGAACGGGCCCCTGCCCGACCCGGCCTGATCCCCAAGCCTGGTGAACTCGGGCCACCGCAACTGAAGATCATCAAGTAGGGCCCGTATGGGGGGATTTGCCCCAGTGCGGACCTTATGCGTAGAAGATGGTCTTTCGTGGGAGATCAACCGTCTCAGCGAGACGCCTGAAGCACGCGCACCCAACGAGAAGCGGGCCCCGTCGCGACTTTCGTCACTGACCGGGACCCGCTCGGTGTCTCTCTGTGTGCGCGAGGGGGGAGTTGAACCCCCACGTCCTTTCGGACACTGGAACCTGAATCCAGCGCGTCTGCCTATTCCGCCACCCGCGCATCGGGTGCCCCCCGCCGTGAGCGGAGAGACGGCCGGAGGACCAACCTGAGGGGCCTGCCGACGCCCAAAAGATTAGCACGCTGGCAGCGGTGGCTTCACATCCCGGGTCGCCCCCGCAGGTGCCCGTACGACTACGGGACACTGGCTTCGGGGACGGTGCGATCCATGCGAGGGTGTGACGGCGAGGACGAGGGAGTGCGTGGTGTGAGAGGTGACACTCCTCTGTCGGGCCCCCTTGGGGAACCACCCGTTTTCCCCGCGCGTGGATACGATCAGTAAGCAGTACCGGACCGACGTACGAACACAGCATGCGCGCCCCCAGGTGACACTGGAAGGCGCACTAGAGCCGAGGGCATCTGGGAAGGAGGTGCAACGTGGGAGTTCTGAAGCGCTTCGAGCAGCGACTTGAGGGTCTGGTCAACGGCACCTTCGCGAAGGTGTTCAAGTCCGAGGTACAGCCTGTGGAGATCGCGGGCGCCCTCCAGCGTGAATGCGACAACAACGCGACGATCTGGAACCGCGACCGGACGGTCGTGCCGAACGACTTCATCGTCGAACTGAGCGCACCCGACTACGAGCGCCTCAGCCCGTACTCCGGTCAGCTGGGTGACGAACTGGGCGGAATGGTACGCGACTACGCAAAGCAGCAGCGATACACCTTCATGGGCTCGGTCAAGGTCCACCTGGAGAAGGCCGAGGAACTCGACACCGGTCTCTACCGTGTGCGCAGCCGCACCCTTGCCTCCAGCGCGTCGCAGCAGCCGCAGCGCGCTTCGGGCGCACCTAACAACGCCTATGGCGGCCAAGGCGGTTACCCGCCCGGAGCCAGCCCGGCGGGCGCACCGCCCATGCCGGCGGGACCGCCGCCCGGCTTCGCGCCCGGCGGCGGCGGAGGTTCCATGCCGCGCGCCGAGACGAGGCGCTGGATCGAGATCAACGGCAACCGCCACCAGATCTCCCGCCCGACCCTCGTTCTGGGCCGCAGCACCGAGGCCGACGTGCGCGTCGACGACCCCGGGGTCTCGCGTCGTCACTGCGAGATCCGCGCGGGAGACCCGGCGTCGATCCAGGATCTCGGATCGACGAACGGCATCGTGGTGGACGGACAGCACACCACTCGCGCTACGCTCCGCGACGGTTCACGCATCGTCGTGGGCAGCACCACGATCATTTACCGGCAAGCCGAAGGGTGAAGCGGGGGCATGTCAGAGCTGACCCTCACGGTCATGCGGCTGGGTTTTCTCGCCGTACTGTGGCTGTTCGTCATCGTGGCCGTGCAGGTCATCCGCAGCGATCTGTTCGGCACGCGCGTGACGCAGCGCGCCGCTCGCCGGGCCGAGGGGCAGCGGCCGCAGCAGCGCCAGCAGCCCTCGCGTCAGCAGAGCGGCCGCCGTGGCGGCGGTGGCCGGCGGAACGCACCCAGCAAGCTGGTCGTCACCGAAGGGTCGTTGACCGGCACCACGGTGGCGCTGCAGGGTCAGACCATCACGCTCGGCCGTGCGCACGATTCCACAATCGTGCTGGATGACGACTACGCCTCGAGCAGGCATGCCAGGATCTACCCGGACCGAGACGGCCAGTGGATCGTCGAGGATCTCGGGTCCACCAACGGCACCTATCTCGACCGGACCCGACTCACCACACCGACGCCGATTCAGCCCGGAGCGCCGATTCGCATCGGCAAGACGGTCATCGAGCTGCGGAAGTAGTACAGATCATGACGACCGGAGGGTGGGCACCGTGCGGATGTATCCGGAGCCGACGGGCGAGGTGCGCATGAGTCTGTCACTGCGCTTCGCCGCCGGATCTCACGACGGCATGATCCGGGACCACAACGAGGACTCCGGATACGCCGGCCCGCGCCTGCTCGCGGTCGCCGACGGCATGGGCGGCCAGGCCGCCGGCGAGGTCGCCAGTTCCGAGGTGATCTCCACGATCGTCCAGCTCGACGAGGACATCCCGGGCTCCGACCTCCTCACTTCGCTCGGCGTCGCAGTGCAGCGCGCCAACGACCAGCTGCGCGTGATGGTCGAGGAGGACCCGCAGCTGGAAGGCATGGGCACGACGCTCACCGCCCTGCTGTGGACGGGCCGCCGGCTCGGCCTCGTACACGTCGGCGACTCCCGCGCGTACCTGCTCCGTGACGGACAGCTCACGCAGATCACGCAGGACCACACCTGGGTGCAGAAGCTGGTCGACGAGGGCCGCATCACCGAGGAGGAAGCCACCACCCACCCGCAGCGCTCCCTGCTGATGCGCGCGCTGGGCAGCGGCGACCACGTCGAACCCGACCTGTCCATCAGGGAAGTTCGCGCCGGCGACCGGTACCTCATCTGCTCCGACGGCCTCCCGACCGTCGTCAGCCCGCAGACCATCGAGGAAGCGCTCGCCAGCTACCAGGGTCCGCAGGAGACGGTGCACGACCTGATCCAGCTGGCGCTGCGCGGCGGCGGTCCCGACAACATCACGTGCATCGTCGCGGACGTCGTCGATGTCGACGAGAACGACGCCATGGGGCGGCAGTTGAACGACACCCCTGTCGTCGTCGGCGCCGTCGCGGAGTCGCAGACGCCGCTCGGCGGCGACCTCGGTGCCATGCGGACCCCGGCCGCCCGCGCGGCCGAACTCGGCCGCAGCGCGGGCCAGTCCGTGCCGTCGCAGAACCCGGGCGAGGGCTTCGGGCCCCCCGGCAGCGGCAACATGGGCGGCGCGGGGGACGGGAGCTTCGGCCGGTACACCGAGGACGACTTCGTCAAGCACGGGGGCGGCAGAAGGTGGCTGCGCCGGTCCATGTGGATCGCCATGATCCTCATCATCGTCGGCGGCGGACTCTACGGCGGCTACCGCTGGACCCAGACCCAGTACTACGTCGGCGCCAACGACGACCACATCGCGCTCTACCGCGGCATCAGCCAGGAGCTCGCGGGGATCAGCCTCAACGAGGTCTACCAGGACCGTCCCGGGGTCGAACTCAAGTACCTGCCCGGCTACCAGCGCAACCAGGTCCGCGAGACCATCGCGTCCAGCAGCGTGGGTGAAGCCCGGGACAAGGCCGACGAGTTGGAGGAGCAGGCCAAGGTCTGCCGGATCATCGCCGAGCAGCCCGTCGAGCCCCCGGCCGACGAGAACAAGAAGAAGGACGAGCAGAACAAGCAGGGTGACGCGGACAAGAACTCCGCCCAGACCAAGGACCCCAGCGATTCTCCGTCGCCCTCGCCGAGCCCGAAGCTGTCGGAGAAGCAGCAGCAGCTCGCCAAGCAGTGCACCGCGCCGTAGGGGGGCTCCGGCAGCAATGAGCAGCAACGTGATGACCAACACCGGCAGCAATACGACGGTCTCCCCCGGAGGCCTGCCCAGCCGGCGCAACACCGAGATGGCGATGCTCATCTTCGCCGTGCTCATCCCGGTGTTCGCCTACGCCAACGTCGGCCTGGCCAAGGACGGGGCGCTCCCCGCCGGCATGCTCGGCTACGGCCTCGGCCTGTGCCTGCTCGCCGGCGTCGCGCACATGGTCGTCCGGCGCTGGGCCCCGTACGCGGACCCGCTGATGCTGCCCATCGCCACGCTCCTCAACGGCATGGGCCTCGTGCTCATCTACAGGCTCGACCTCGAGCCGCTGCCGGGCGGTGCCGCCGCCCCCACGCAGCTGATGTGGTCCACGCTCGGTGTCGGGCTCTTCGTCGCCGTCCTTGTCTTCCTCAAGGACCACCGTGTGCTCCAGCGCTACACCTACATCTCGATGGTGACGGCGCTGATCCTGCTGATCCTCCCGGTCTTCTTCCCGGCCCGCTTCGGCGCCCGCATCTGGATCACGATCCCCGGCGTCGGCTCCCTCCAGCCCGGAGAGTTCGCGAAGATCATCATCGCGGTGTTCTTCGCCGGCTACCTGATGGTCAAGCGCGACGCGCTCGCCCTCGCCAGCCGCCGCTTCATGGGCCTCTACCTGCCCCGCGGCCGCGACCTGGGCCCCATCCTCGTCATCTGGGCGCTCTCGGTCCTCATCCTCGTCTTCGAGACGGACCTGGGCACCTCGATGCTCTTCTTCGGCCTCTTCGTGGTCATGCTGTACGTCGCCACGGAGCGCACCAGCTGGATCGTCTTCGGCCTCGCGCTGACCGTCGTGGGCGCCGTCGCCGTCGCCAGCTTCGAGCCGCACGTCCAGAGCCGCGTCGACGACTGGCTCGACCCCATGCAGGCCTTCAAGAACGGCTCGGAGCAGCCCGCGCAGGCGCTGTGGGCCTTCGGCTCCGGCGGAGTCCTCGGCTCGGGGCTCGGGCAGGGCTTCTCGCGGCTCATCGGCTTCGCGGCCAAGAGCGACTACATCTTCGCCACGGTCGGCGAGGAACTGGGCCTCACCGGCGTCATGGCCATGCTGCTCCTGTACGGGCTGCTCGTGGAGCGCGGCATCCGCACCTCCCTCGCGGCCCGCGACCCCTTCGGCAAGCTGCTCGCCGTCGGCCTCTCCGCGGCGTTCGGCATCCAGGTCTTCGTCGTCGCCGGCGGCGTGATGGGGCTCATCCCGCTCACCGGCATGACGATGCCCTTCCTCGCGCAGGGCGGTTCGTCCGTCATCGCCAACTGGGCGCTGGTGGCGATCCTGCTCAAGATCAGCGATACGGCGCGCAGGCCTGCCCCGGCACCTGCGCCATCACCGGACGCCGAGATGACGCAGGTGGTCCGACCATGACGACGAGCGCGCACGTGACCCGGCAATCCGTGAGAGGTGAAGCACAGTGAACAAGCCGCTGCGCCGGATCGCGATCTTCTGCGGCCTGCTCGTGCTCGCCCTGCTGGCACGCGACAACTGGATCCAGCTCGTACAGGCCGACGAACTCAAGACCGATCCGAAGAACCGCCGCGTCGCCATCGCGCGCTACTCGCAGCCGCGCGGCAACATCATCGTCGACGGCAAGTCGATCACCGGCTCCACCGACACCAAGAGCGGCGACTTCCGCTACAAGCGCACGTACAAGAACGGCCCGATGTGGTCGCCGGTGACCGGCTACGCCTCACAGGCGTTCGGCGCGAACCAGCTCGAAGCCCTCAACGACGGCATCCTCACCGGCGACGACGACCGGCTCTTCTTCAACCGCACGATCGACATGCTCACGGGCAAGCCGCAGAAGGGCGGGAACGTCGTCACGACGCTCAACGCCAAGGCGCAGAAGGCGGCGTTCGACGGCCTCGGCGACAAGAAGGGCGCGGTCGCGGCGATAAACCCGAAGACCGGCGCCATCCTCGCCCTGGCGAGCACCCCGTCCTACGACCCGTCCAGCTTCGCGGGGAACGGCAAGTCCGACACCGCCGAGTGGTCGAAGCTGCAGAAGGAGCAGAACGACGAGGAGCCCATGCTCAACAGGGCCCTGCGGCAGACCTACCCGCCCGGTTCGACGTTCAAGGTCGTCACGGCGGCTGCAGGCCTGGAGAGCGGCGAGTACGACCTGGACAAGGCGACCGACAGCGAGGACCCGTACAAGCTGCCCGACTCGCAGACCAAGCTCGGCAACGAGGGCAACATCCCCTGCGAGAACGCCACGGTGCGCAACGCGCTGCGCTACTCCTGCAACACCGTCTTCGCGAAGATGAGCCACAAGATCGGCAACGAGCAGATGATCGAGACGGCGAACAAGTTCGGCTTCAACGACAAGGAGCTGGACACCCCGGTCCGCGCCGCCGAGAGCGTCTACCCGAAGGACAACAGGCCGCAGAACGCCATGGCCGGCATCGGACAGGCCAGCAACCGCGCGACGCCGCTGCAGATGGCGATGGTCGCCTCCTCGGTGGCCAACAACGGCGCCCTGATGAAGCCGTACATGGTGGACCAGCTGGTCGCGCCGAACCTGAACGTCGTCGAGCAGCACAAGCCCTCGGAGATGAGCCGGCCGCTCTCCTCGGAGAACGCGCAGAAGCTTCAGCAGGGCATGGAGACCGTGGTCCAGAAGGGCACGGGAACCAGTGCGCAGATCCCGGGCGTCACAGTCGGAGGCAAGACCGGCACCGCCCAGCGCGGTGAGAACAACAGCGAGAACCCGTACGCGTGGTTCATCTCATACGCGAAGGATCAGGACGGTTCCGTCCCCGTCGCGGTGGCCGTGGTCATCGAGGGTTCGGACACACTCCGCAGCGACATCGCGGGCGGCAAGCTCGCCGCTCCGGTCGCCAAGGGCGTGATGAAGGCAGTGCTCGAGGGCAAGCAATGACGTACTCGGCGCTCACCGCCAAGATCCACCAGGGCACGGCAGTTCCCCAGGTGGATTCCGGAGACGTGACCGAAACCACCCCGGCGGCACCGCAAGTGGTGACGTCAGTCACCTCAGTCACGACCGACCCGCACGAGTGGGCGGGTACCGTATCCCGAGCAGCACACCGCCGTGCCGTACGTCAGATACGGGCCCGGACGAACGGAGAGGGCTGGAGACTATGGAAGAGCCGCGTCGCCTCGGCGGCCGGTACGAGCTGGGCTCGGTGCTCGGCCGCGGTGGCATGGCCGAGGTGTACCTCGCCCATGACACGCGCCTGGGCAGGACCGTCGCGGTCAAGACGCTCCGCGTCGACCTGGCTCGTGACCCGTCGTTCCAGGCCCGGTTCCGCCGCGAGGCCCAGTCGGCCGCATCGCTGAACCATCCCGCGATCGTCGCTGTCTACGACACCGGCGAGGACTACGTGGACGGCGTCTCCATCCCGTACATCGTGATGGAGTACGTGGACGGCTCCACTCTCCGCGAACTGCTGCACTCCGGACGCAAGCTGCTGCCGGAGCGTGCGATGGAGATGTGCGTCGGGATCCTCCAGGCCCTGGAGTACTCCCACCGCAGCGGCATCGTGCACCGCGACATCAAGCCGGCCAACGTCATGCTCACCCGCAACGGCCAGGTCAAGGTCATGGACTTCGGCATCGCGCGGGCCATGGGCGACTCCGGCATGACCATGACGCAGACCGCCGCCGTGATCGGCACGGCTCAGTACCTCTCCCCGGAGCAGGCCAAGGGCGAGCAGGTCGACTCCCGCTCCGACCTGTACTCCACGGGCTGCCTGGTCTACGAACTGCTCACCAACCGCCCGCCGTTCGTCGGTGACTCACCGGTCGCGGTGGCCTACCAGCACGTACGGGAAGATCCTCAGCCACCGACGGTCTTCGATCCGGAGATCTCGCCGGACATGGAAGCGATCGTCCTGAAGGCCCTGGTCAAGGACCCGGACTACCGGTACCAGAGCGCCGATGAGATGCGCGCCGACATAGAGGCGTGCCTCGACGGTCAGCCCGTCGCCGCCACCGCCGCCATGGGCGCGGTCGGCTACGGCGGCTACCCCGACGACCAGCCCACCACGGCGCTGCGGGCGCAGGATCCACAGACCTCGATGATGCCCCCCGTCGGCGACGACAACGGGGGCTACTACGACGACGGACGCGGCAGGCGGCGCGGTGGGAACCGCAGCAACGCCTCCACCATCCTGCTCGTCCTCGCGGCGATCTTCATCCTCGTCGGCGCGATCTTCATCGGCAAGACGATCTTCGGCGGAGGGCCGGGGGACACCGTCGAGGTGCCCGCGCTCGCCGGGCAGAGCTACAAGCAGGCCAAGGCGCTCGGCAGCAACGGTGGCTTCGAAGTCGCAAAGGGCGAGGACAAGTTCTGCGACCAGAAGAAGAACACGGTCTGCTCGTCGGACCCGGCCAAGGGCGAGGAGATCAAGCGCGGCGACACGGTCACCGTGGCCATGTCGAAGGGCCCGGCCCCGGCCGAGGTCCCCGATGTGGAGGGGAAGTCCTACGCCAACGCCAAGCAGGAGCTGATCGGCGCGGGGTTCAAGGTCAAGCGGAAGTTCCAGCAGTCCGACGAGACGCCGGGCACCGTGCTGACGCAGGATCCGAACGGCGGCGGCAAGGCGCCGAAGAACTCGACCATAGTTCTGACCGTCGCGCAGGAGCAGACGCGGCAGGTGCCCAACGTGGTCGGCCAGCAGTTCGACGCCGCGAAGACGCAGCTGGAAGCCGCGGGCTTCGAGGTGGCCAGCAAGGAGCAGGACGCTCCCGACAAGCCCGCGGGCGAGGTTCTCGCGCAGGACCCGGCGGCCAACCAGGAGGCCAAGGCCGGCTCCCAGGTGACGCTGACCATCGCCAAGGCGCCCAACGACGAGCCCGCGACCGTCCCCGACGTCACGGACCAGCTGGTCAAGGACGCCCGGAAGACGCTTGAGGAGGCGGGCTTCCAGGTCCAGGTCCAGGGTGCGCCCGACGAGAACAACGCCACCGTGATCACCACCAACCCGCCCGCCAACACCCAGGGCAAGAAGGGCGACACGATCACCATCTTCGCCCGCCAGGGACAGCCGGGTGACGACGACGGTGACGACGGCATCTTCGGAGGCCCCGACGGGCAGGCCGGCAGGAAGGGCAAGAACTAGCGAAGGGCGCCGGAGCACGGCGCACACGTGAACGCGCCCCCGCGGCATCGCTGCGGGGGCGCATTCGTGTCGAGTGCTCGTCCTGCCGGGCGGTCAGGTCCTGCCAACAGGCAGGCGTATCAGCGCAGTTCCTCCGGCGGGGTCCGCTTCGAATCGACGTCCTCAGTGCGCTCCAGCTCGCCCCACACCACGTACCGGTACTTGGAGGTGAAGACCGGCGTGCAGGTGGTGAGCGTGATGTACCGCCCCTCGGTTTTCTTGCCCGAGCCCTTCGGCACCGGATCCAGCACGTCGACGTTGTACTTGCTCGTGCGCGGCAGGATCGAGAAGACCTTGTAGACGAACCACGTGTTCTTCGTCTCGAAGACGACCGCGTCGCCCTTCTCGATCTTGTCGATCTTGTGGAACTTCGCGCCGTGCCCGTCACGGTGGGCCGCCAGCGCGAAGTTGCCCGACTGGTCCTGCGGCATCCCCGACTTGACCGGCTTCGTGTAGTAGCCCGCCGCGCCCTTGTTGAGCTCCTTCGCGTCCGTGCCCTTCATCACCAGCACGTCGTCGCGCGACATGGACGGCACGTGCAGGAAGCCGATGCCGTCCTTGGTGTCGAGGGCTCCCGGGGTGCGGTCGTGAAGCCAGCTCTCGCGCACCTTCTCGCCCGCGCGCTTGGAATCGCGTTCGGCCAGCACGTTCGTCCACCACAGCGAATAGGCGACGAAGAGCGCGAGCACGACACCTGCCGTGATGAGGAGTTCACCCACGAAGCCCACCATCGCCCCCAGGCGGCGACGGCGTGTGGCCCGGCGTCCACGCTCGGACGCGGGGTGCGGTGGCGGGAGAGACGACGACGCGCCGGGCCCCCCGCCCTTGACGTGTTTGGTCTGTGACACCGCTTACCGCCCGTTTCTGCTGTCCCCTACTCGACGAGAGCGTCCGGTTTGCCCTTGCTCCGCGGACGCTCCTCGACCATTTTGCCCCAGACGATGAGCCGGTATTTCGAAGTGAATTCGGGCGTGCACGTCGTCAACGTGATGTACCGGCCCGGGCGTTCGAAACCGGCGCCCTCCGGAACGGGCTCGATGACCCGGGTGTTCGAAGGAGAGGTGGACGGCAGCCGGTTGGCCATCTTGTACGTGTAGAACTTGGTGGCGGTCTCCACGACGATGTCGTCGCCGCCGACGAGGCGGTTGATGTAACGGAACGGCTCACCATGGGTGTTGCGGTGGCCCGCCAGGGCGAAGTTGCCCTTCGTGTCCCACGGCATCGCGGTCTTGAAGGGCTGCTTGTCGTAGTGCCCGACGAGGCCCTTGTCGAGCACCGCCGGCTTCGAGATCCCTTGCGCGATGGGGACCCTGACGTCCAGCTTCGGAAGGTAGAGGATCGCGAATCCCTCACCGGGCGCGAAGTCCTCGGCCTTGCGCTCCGGGTCCAGCCCGCCCTTCTTGCCGCCCTTCCACTGGTCCTGGAGGCTCTGCGCGGCGCCGCCGGCTTCCTGTCCGGCCAGTACGTTCGTCCACCACAGCTGGTACGCGACGAACAGCAGCATCAACACACCGGCGGATATGAAGACTTCGCCCAGGAAGCGGCTGGCGATGATCGCGGGACCCTCGCGGCGTGCCCGCTCCGCGCGCCTGGCCTCCAGCCGGGTGCCGGCGGTGCGCGGCGGAGGCGCACTGCCGCCCCTGCCGCGGTGCTGGGCGGCGCGGCGGCGGGCCGCCCGTCCGCCGAACTCCTCCGAGCCGGGCCGTACCAGACCGACGGTGCGTGTGTTCGTCTGCTCGTCGTCGTCCGCGGCGTCACGCGGGGAGCGATCCGCCGCCGGGCCGGGCGAGGTCCCACGAGTCGTGCGGGGCGCAGCACTGCCGGGCTCGTCGACGACGGGCAGCTGTGAGGTCTCGGAGAGCCCTGGCGCAGGACGGTGCGGGGACGCGGGGCCGGACGCATCCCGTCCGTGCCCCGGGCGGCCCGCGCCCGGCGTCTGCGGCGTCTGGGTCGACTGAGGCGTCTGCGGACGGGGAGCGGGAGCATCAACGGGACGGTCCCCGGCGCCCGGCCGGCGAAGCTGCCTGGTGACGGGTGGCCCGGCGGCCGTTCCCGCGCCGGCCTGCCAGGCCTGGCTCCGGTCCTGGTCCTGCCACTGCCGCGGTGAGGCCGACTGCCCGCCGCCGTAAGGGACTTGGCGGCCGCCGTACTCCTGGCTCGGGGAGGAGTGCCGGTCCTGCGCAGAGTGTCCGCCGGGCAGATGTGCCGGCCGGCTCTGCTGCCCCTGACCCTGCGGTGCGGGTCCGCTGGCCCCCGTGCCCGGCCCCGCCTCACGGTGAGGACGGAACCAGGGCGAGACGCCCTCCGGCTGCTGCTCCGCCTGAGGGGTCCGGGGGCCTGCTGCCCTTGCTGCCGGCCTTCGTACGTCCCCGGTGCGTAGTTCTGGGAGGGGTAGCCCTGCGAGGCGCGGTCCTGGGACGCGTAAGCCTGGGACGAGTGGTCCTGCGAGCCATGGCCCTGCGTGGTGTAGCCCTGCGCCTGATACCCCTGCCCCGGCGGGTTCTGTGCCGCTGCGGGATAACCCTGAGCGGACCCTCCGCCCGTACGACGGGAGCTCTGGCCCGGCAGCGGGTCGCTCAGCGGATCGTCGAGCGCGTCGACCGCGCGCTGGAACTCCCCGCCCTGCCCGTAGGACCAGCCGTCCCGGGAGGCCCGTGGACTGTACGGGTCCTCGTCGTCCCGCTCACCATAGGGATCGCCGTACGCGTTCCCGTACGGATCGCCGCCGTACGGCCGCCCGTAGGCGTTCTCCCCTTCGGGGGGCATCCCCCTCACCTGCCCCCCGCGGCCGCGCCACCGGCAGCGCCGACCCGCACACCGGACAGACCGGCGGCACGCTCGACGGCACCCGGGTCGCCGCACTCCGCAAGCCAGTTGGCGAGCATCAGGTGGCCCCACTCGGTCAGCACCGACTCGGGGTGGAACTGCACGCCCTCGACCGGCAGTTCACGGTGGCGCAGCCCCATCACGAGACCGCCCGCGGTGCGCGCCGTCACCTCCAGGCCCTCGGGTACGTCGCCGCCGTCCACGCCCAGCGAGTGGTAGCGGGTGGCGGTGAACGGGGAGGGCAGGCCGGCGAAGACGCCGGACCCCTCGTGCAGCACCTGCGAGGTCTTCCCGTGCAGCAGCTCGGGCGCGCGCCCGACGGTCCCGCCGTACGCGACGGCCATCGACTGCATTCCGAGGCAGACGCCGAAGACGGGCACGCCGTTGGTGGCGCAGTGCCGCACCATCTCCACGCAGACACCGGCCTCTTCGGGGGTGCCGGGACCCGGCGAGAGGAGCACGCCGTCGAACCCGTCGTCGGCGTGGCGCAGTTCGGTCTCGTCGTTCCGCACGACCTCGCACTCGGCACCCAACTGGTACAGGTACTGGACGAGGTTGAAGACGAAGCTGTCGTAGTTGTCGACGACGAGAATGCGGGCCGTGCCCATCAGCTGCCACCGCCGTCGACGGTCACGTCGTTGAACGGCAGCAGCGGCTCCGCCCAGGGGAAGACGTACTGAAAGAGCAGAAAAACGACCCCGAGCGCCAGCACGAGCGAGCAGAACGCCCGCACCCACGTGTTGCCAGGCAGATGCCGCCAGATCCAGCCGTACATCCCTGCGTGCCGTCCCTTCCCTACCGTCGGTCCTCGCCTTTCGGGCGCGCACACCAGAGTACGGGGCCACGCCAGGGCGAAGTGGGCCAGTCGGTCAAGTGCGTCCGAGCCCGTGCCCGCTTCACCCGGTCGGCTTCGCGTAGCGAAGGTCGACGGTGCCGGAATAACCAGGGAGCGTCACGGACTTGCGCTCGTCGACCTTCCAGCCGAGGTCGTACGCGTCGACGTACTGGAGGTAGTTCTGGATCGCGGGCGAGCTGTCGAGTGCCTTCTGCAGCTGCTCCTGCTCGCCGACGGCGGTCACCTTGTACGGGGGTGAGTAGACGCGGCCCTGAAGGATCAGGGTGTTGCCGACGCAGCGCACGGCGCTCGTCGAGATCAGGCGCTGGTCCATGATCTTGATGCCCTTCGCGCCGCCCTGCCAGAGCGCGTTGACGACGGCCTGCAGGTCCTGCTGGTGGATGACGAGGTCGTTGGCCTGCGGCTCGGGCACTCCGGGGACCTGGGCGGTGGCGTTGGGAGGCGCGTCGTCGAGGGTGACGGTCAGACCCGCACCGGAGACCTTCTTGGTGCCGGCGTCCTTCTCCAAGCCGGACAGCTTCCGGTTCTCCTCGGTGCTGCTTCCGCTGTCGCGCTGTGCGAGGCGGTCGACCTGGCTGCGCACGGCGGCGGCGGAGGAGTCGAGTTCGGCGTTCTTGCGGCTGCGTTCCTGAATGAGGTCGGACAGCCGCAGCATCGAGGAGTCAGATCGCAGATCGGTACCATGTGCGGTGTTGAAACTGATCCAGAAAATGAGCCCGGCGAGGGCGAAGACCCCCAGAGTGGCCAGCCGTGCAGGACGGATTCGCAATCTGGTCACTACCCTCGTCTCCCTCCACCGCGGGGAAGCACTACGCTAACGGACCACCACAGCGTCACATCCCCCTCGGGTCCCCGTTCCGAGGGGCATCGCGGTAAGGGAAGCCGTCGACAGGAGAGACTCTCGTGCCGAAGTCACGGATCCGCAAAAAGGAAGATTTCACTCCGCCCCCGGAGAAGAAGGCGACCGAGATCAGTCTCGGCACGACGGGCGGCAGGTGGGTCGCGCCGTTGATGCTGGCCATGTTCCTCATCGGGCTCGCGTGGATCGTGCTGTTCTACGTGACCCAGAGCAAGCTGCCCGTCGAGGCGCTCGGCTCCTGGAACATCGTCGTCGGCTTCGGCTTCATCGCTGCGGGCTTCGTCGTCTCCACGCAGTGGAAGTAGCGGCTCCCTTCTCCGGCACGCGCTGAGTGCCGGTTCCTGCAGACGTTCGACTCCGCCCCGGGGCGCTCCCCCGAGGGGCGTGCTCACGTGCTGCGATGCCGCTCGCACGACGAGTTATCCACAGCCTGATCCACAGGGCTGGATAACTTTCACAAGATCTGTGGATAACTCTGAGTGAGTTGACGCCCGTACTATCGGTAATTTCTGCAGCTCAACTGCCCCCGGGGCCCCTGTGCAGGGAAAACGTACCTCTGAGCGAGTCTGGACAGCCGTTCCGTACGCCATGCACAAGATCCGGAACGTGCTGTGGACAACGAGTCGAAATGCCCGGTCAGAGCGGGTGTTCCGAGGGCGGAAGGACTCAGGGCACCAGCTGGAGCGTCCGTACGAGGCACGCCGCCACGATCAGCAGCGCCATCACCGCGCACGAGCCGTACTGCACCAGCAGACGGTTCTTCCGCGGCGCGTGCACCATGGCGTACGCGATCAGCGCGCCCACGACCAGTCCGCCGATGTGCGCCTGCCAGGAGATGCCCTGCCAGGTGAAGGTGAAGACCAGGTTGATGCCGAGCAGGATCAGGATGGGCCGCATGTCGTAGTTCAGGCGGCGCATGAGCACGGCCGTCGCACCGAAGAGCCCGAAGATCGCACCGGACGCACCGAGCGAGGCCTGTCCTGGAGCGGAGACCAGGAAGGTCAGGGCGCTGCCGCCCAGCCCGGAGAGCAGATAGAGCGCGCTGAAGCGCAGGCGTCCGAGCGCCGCCTCGAGCGGCGGGCCCAGGAACCACAGGCCCAGCATGTTCATCGCGATGTGCCAGACCTCCTGGTGCAGGAACATCGAGGTCAGCAGCCGGTACCACTGTCCCTCCGCCACGCCTTCGACCGGCCCGTACGGTTCGGTGACCGCCTGGCCGAACAGAAGCAGGCCGTTGACCAGCCGGTCGCCCGCGATGAGGACCGCGACGAAGACGGCCGCGTTGATGCCCAGCAGGATCTTGGTGATCAGGCGGCGGTCGGCGGCGATCACCCCGCCCGCTATCGTGCGCGGCGCACTCGCGGACGGCGAGTGACCGGTGCCGGATCCCGACTTCACGCACTCGGGGCACTGGAATCCGACGGAGGCCGGGACCATACATTCAGGACATATGGGGCGCTCGCAGCGGACACAGCTGATGCCGGTCTCCCGGTCCGGGTGCCGGTAGCAGTACGTCACCCGCGGTTCCGTCCGGTGCTGGTCCTCCACGGCCCTTCCCTCCCCCTCGTCCCGGTCTCACGTCGTGCGGAACTGTTCCGCCTCGTCTTCTCCTACGGTCAGGCGGGGCGGAACAGTTCCCGGCGGGGCCGCGCCCTCGCCGGAGAGAACGCCCGCCTCAGCGGCGCTCGATGGTGACCGACTCCAGGACGACGTCCTGCACGGGCCGGTCGGTGCGCGGGTTGGTCTGGATTCCCGCGATGGTGTCCACGACCTTCTGGGAGGCGGCATCCGTGACCTCGCCGAAGATGGTGTGCTTGCCGGTGAGCCAGGCTGTGGCGCCGACGGTGATGAAGAACTGCGAACCGTTCGTGCCCGGGCCGGCGTTCGCCATGGCAAGCAGGTACGGCTTGCTGAAGGCGAGGTCCGGGTGGATCTCGTCCCCGAACTCGTATCCCGGGCCACCCGTGCCGTTGCCCAGCGGGTCACCGCCCTGGATCATGAATCCGCTGATCACACGGTGGAAGACGGTTCCGTCGTAGAGCTTGCCGGTCGTCTTCTGGCCGGTCTCCGGGTGGGTCCATTCACGCGAGCCCTCTGCGAGCTCGACGAAGTTCTTGACCGTCTTCGGCGCGTGGTTCGGGAAGAGCTGTACCTCGATGTCGCCGTGATTGGTCTTCAGGGTGGCGTAGAGCTGCTCGGCCACGATCTACCTTCCATCTGTCTGCGTTGACCCGTCCGATCCTGCCACGTACCGGGGCGGCCGCGAGCACGTGCGGGTGACCCGGATGCCCCCACGCAACGGGCTTGAGTGGACGCAGCCAGGCATGATCTTCGAAACGGGTGGAAAACGACACTGTGTCCGGGGGAGGACCCACCAGCCCGTGACACGCCACCGAGGAGGAGGTACCTGTGACCCGCATGGACACCGTGCGCGCCGCGACCGGGAACACCAAGGAAAGCGTGCGGCACGCAGCGGAGGTCATGGCACCCTACGCAGAGAGTGCCAGGGACGCCGCAGTGCAGTACGCGCACGAGGCGGGTGAGCGGCTGGGGCCGAAGGTCTCGCACGCCGCGCGGCAGGCCCGGTCCTCAGCACGCGACGGATACGACCAGCTCGTCGTGCCCCGTATCGCCAAGGCCCGGAAGAGCCTTCCGCCCGAACTCGACAGGGCCGCGACCAAGGCCGCCAAGCGCACCCGCAAGGCCGCCCGCAAGGCCACCGACTACGCCGCGCCGCGCATCGAGAGCGCCGTCGCGGACGCCCGCAGCGCCTCGGGGCCGGTGCGGGAGGAAGCCGCGTCCCGCAGTGCCGCGGCATTCGCCGCCCTGCGGGGGCAGGTGTCGGCCAGGGAGATCGAGAAGCTCGTGCGCAAGCGTGAGAAGCGTGCGCGCCGAGGACGTCTTGCCAAGCGGCTCGGACTGCTGGGCCTGCTGGCGGGCGGCGCCTACGCCGCCTGGCGCTGGTGGGACAAGCAGGCCAACCCCGACTGGCTCGTCGAGCCGCCCGAGGCCACGGAGGTCGGCGACCGGGCTCCGCTGTCGTCGGTCGGCGGAGGTGCCGCCGCCGAACGCCGGGCCGGTGACGGGCAGCTGGACCCCGAGGTCGAGGCGAAGGCCAAGGAGGCCAAGGACGCCGAGACGAAGGCAAGGAAGCGCGGCCACTAGAACCCGGCCACCGCAGGAACGAAGGGCCGAGGAGACGGCCGGTCGCGACGCAACAGCGGGCCGGCGGGCAGAGCGGATGCCCGCCGGCCCGCGCGCGTCCGGCGGGACGCTTCCGGGTTACCGGTACGAGTGACGCGCGGGCGGCACGGCGGCGGGGACGCGGCGCACAACGGGCAAGCAGGCGGCAGCACTTGACGATGCGGGGGAGCCCGGGGGCGGCCGGGCGCCGCCGTGGCGGCGCTGCGTAAGCTCGCAGGACGGCGATCGTCCTTCGCCGTCCGCAGCTGGTTCCGTCCCGTCGTCCTCCGTCACGTCCTCCGTCACGTCCTCCGTCACGTCCGCCGTCACGTCCGCCGTCACGTCCGCCCAGAGCCCGTCGCCGCCCGGTCCCGACTCAGTGCCCTTCCCGCCTCAGCGCCCGTCCCGCCCCGGCCCACGAGGAACAACAGATGCCGTCCGCACAGCGCGCCACCCGCTGGATCACCCCGGCCCTCCTGCTCGTCGTCTGGCTCGTGCTCGGCGGTCTGCTCGGCCCGTACGCAGGCAAGCTCAGCGACGTGGCGGACAACGACCCGGCCTCCTTCCTGCCGCAGAGCGCCGAGTCCACCAAGGTCATCGACGCGCAGAAGAGCTTCCAGCAGGACGAGACGATGCCCGCGGTGGTCGTCTGGACGGCGCGGGAAGGGAAGATCCAGCCGCAGCAGCGGGAGGCCGCGACCCGCGCTCTGGCCTCGCTCAAGGGCAGCCACGGCATCGTCGGCACGCCCTCGCCGGCCGTGCCCAGCAAGGACGGACGCGCGCTGCAGGGCGCCGTGCAGATCCGCTCCGGCCTCGACCACGCGCTTCCGGGCGTGCTCGACGACGTACGCGACCGGGCAGGCCGCGTCGAGGGGACGAAGGCGCAGGTCACCGGGCCGGCGGCGACCCAGGCCGATCTGTCCGACGCGTTCGCCGGGATCGACGGCATCCTGCTCGTCGTCGCCCTCATCGTCGTGCTGCTGATCCTGCTGCTCGTCTACCGCAGCGTCCTGCTGCCGATCGTCATCATCCTCGGTGCTGTGCTCGGGCTCTCCCTCGCGTGCGCCGTCGTGTACGAGCTGGCCCAGGAGGGCATCGTCAGCGTCGACGGGCAGGTGCAGGGGATCCTCTCCATCCTGGTCATCGGCGCGGCCACGGACTACGCGCTGCTGCTCTCCGCACGCTTCCGCGAGGAACTCTCCAGGCACGGCGAACGGTTCGCCGCCATGCGCGCCGCGCTGCGCCGCTCCTTCGGCGCGATCACGGCCAGCGCCGCCACCGTCGCACTCGGGCTGCTCGCCCTGCTGCTGAGCGACCTCACGAACAACCGCGCGCTGGGGCCCGTCGGCGCCATCGGCATCGTCTGCGCCGTCATCAGCACGCTCACCTTCCTGCCGGCGACGCTCGTGCTCGTGGGCCGGGCCGCCTACTGGCCCGCACGGCCCGAGCCCGCCACCAGGCCCGTCGACGGCGAGGACGGCAGCGGTGCGGGCCGGGACACCGAGGGCGCCGCGGTCAACGGCGACGGAGACGTGGCCGCCGCCCCCGCGCACGGCGTGTGGGGCCGCATCGCCACCCGTGTCGACCGCATGCCGCGCCGCATCTGGGCGAGCACCCTCGTGGCGCTCATCGCCTGTGCCGCGTTCTCACCGCAGTTGACCTCGCACGGCGTCCCCATCGACGAGATCTTCGTCAAGGACGAGCCTTCCGTCGTGGGGCAGCGCACGCTCAGCGACCACTTCCCCGGGGGCTCCGGCAACCCGGCCGTCGTCATCGCGGACGCAGGCAAGGTGCGGGAGGTGACCCGTGCCGCGGACCGCACGGAGGGGGTCGCGAGCGCCGCACCGCTCACGGAGTCGGGGCGTCCGGGGCAGGGCGAACCGCTCGTGAAGGACGGCCGGGTGCTCATCGACTCCACGCTCGAGGCAGGCGCCTCCAGCGACGAGGCCAAGCGGACGGTGGACCGGCTGCGTTCGTCCGTGCACGCGGTGCCGGGAGCACACGCCCTGGTGGGCGGCTACACGGCGCAGCAGCACGACATCCAGACGACCGCCGAGGACGACCGGGCGCTCATCGTCCCCGTCGTGCTGCTGATCATCTTCGTGATCCTGACGATACTGCTGCGAGCGCTGGTCATCCCGGTGGTGCTGGTGGCCACCGTCGCGCTCAACTTCCTGGCCACGCTGGGAGTCGCCGCGCTGGTCTTCAACCATCTCCTGGACTTCACCGGCACGGACGCCTCGGTGCCGCTCTACGGCTTCGTCTTCCTCGTCGCGCTGGGCGTGGACTACAACATCTTCCTGCTCACACGCGTACGCGAGGAGGCCCAGCTGCACGGCACCCGGTCGGGCATCCGCCGAGGCCTGACCGCCACCGGCGGCGTCATCACCTCCGCCGGTGTGGTGCTCGCGGCGACCTTCGCGGCACTGGTCGTCATCCCGCTGTCCTTCCTCGTCCAGATCGCCTTCATCGTCGCCTTCGGGGTGCTGCTCGACACGCTCGTCGTCCGCTCGCTGCTGGTGCCCGCGCTCGCACGCGACATCGGCCCGGCCGTGTGGTGGCCGGGGGCGCTGCGCCGTCGCGGCTGAAACGGGGCGCGCGTGGTGAGCTGGCGCCGGACATAACGGGGCACCTCGGGGCACCCGGTCCCCACACGCCGGCCGCATCGCACCGCAGGAAGGACGACTGCGCATGAGCGCTTCCGTGGCCCTGTTCACCGCGGATCTGCGGATCCACGACAACCCGGTGCTGCGCGCCGCTCTCGACGCGGCGGACGAGGTGGTGCCGCTGTTCGTCATCGACGAAGGCGTGCGGGCAGCGGGCTTCGACGCACCCAACCGGCGTGCGTTCCTCGCGGACTGCCTCGCCGACCTCGACGCGGCGCTGCGGGAGCGCGGCGGCCGGCTGGTGCTGCGCACCGGCGACGTGGCGGAGGAGACCTGCGCGGTCGCGGCGGAGTGCGGCGCACGGCAGGTCCATGTGGCGGGAGACGTCAGCGGCTACGCGCAGCGCCGCGAGGAGCGGCTCCAGCGGCTCCTGGCCTCCGGCGGCCGGGAGTTGTGCGTGCACGACGCCGTCGTCACCGCGCTCCCTCCGGGCGAGGTCACGCCTCAGGGCCGGGACCACTTCGCGGTCTTCACGCCCTACTTCCGGCGCTGGGCGGCGAAGAGGCTGCGTCCGGTGCTGCGGGCGCCCCGAAGGGTGCGCGTGCCGGAAGGCCCCCGCTCCGCCGCGCTGCCCTCGCGTCCGGACGTGACGGGGGTGTCGCCGGGGCTGGCCGCGGGCGGTGAGAAGGAGGGCCGCGCGCGCTTCGATGCATGGCGGAAGTCGGGGATGAAGGCGTACGCCGAGAACCACGACGACCTGGCGGGGGACGCCACCTCGCGTCTGTCGCCGCATCTGCACTTCGGCACGGTCTCGGCGGTGGAACTCGTCCACAGGGCCTCGGAGACAGGGGGCGAGGGGCCCGACGCCTTCGTACGGCAGCTGGCGTGGCGGGACTTCCACCACCAGGTCCTCGCCGCCCGGCCCCGCGCCTCCCAGGAGGACTACCGGCCCCGCGGCGACCGATGGCGGCACGACGGGGAGGAGATCGCTGCCTGGCGGGAGGGACGCACCGGCTACCCGCTCGTCGACGCGGCGATGCGGCAGCTGCTCCACGAGGGGTGGATGCACAACCGGGCACGGCTGCTGGCGGCGAGCTTCCTCACCAAGACGCTGTACACGGACTGGCGCGTCGGCGCCCGCCACTTCCTCGACCTGCTCGTCGACGGCGACGTGGCGAACAACCAGCTCAACTGGCAGTGGGTGGCGGGCACGGGCAACGACACCCGGCCGAACCGCGTGCTGAACCCGCTCACGCAGGCCAAACGCTTCGATCCGCACGGGGACTACGTGCGCCGCTGGGTCCCCGAACTCGCCGGTGTCGAAGGCTCCGCCGTGCACCGGCCGTGGAAGCTGCCCGCGCGGGAGCGGGCGGGGCTGGACTATCCCGAGCCGCTGGTGGACCTGTCGGACGGTGCGGAACGCTTTCTGCGGGCGCGGGATCGGTGACCGTGCTCGCACGTAAGGGGGCGGTGGCCGCGGCGCTCTCCGGTAGGCCGGGTCGACTTCGCTCGGGTGAAGAGACGTGCCCGGGTGCCGTCCTGCGGTGTGACGTGACGCACAGCGGGTCAGCGCCCGTGCCTCCCTCACCTGGTCCGGGCAACGGCCCGGCGGCAGGCGCCCGATGACCGCCGTCGGCCCCCCGGTGCAGTTGGCGCTTGCGCGAGCCCGGGCGGCCGGGCCGAGCGGCCCGCACGCGGTGAGGCTGCGGGTGGGTGTGCGTGTGCGGATGGCGCGGGCCCCTCATTGAGGGGGTGCGGGTGGCGAAGCCCCCGCCTCGCGAGGCGAAGCCCAGCACGAACGACGAGGGCGAACCCGGCCGCGCTCTCCGCGGACACAACCCCCATTGAAGGGCCGCGGGCCCCTGATTGAGGGGGTGCGGGTGGCGAAGCCCCCGCCTCGCGAGGCGAAGCCGAGCACAAACGGCGAGGGCGAACCGGGCCGCGCTCTCCGCGGACACAGTTCGCCCTCGCACTCGTGGAGCCTAGGGGAGTCGAACCCCTGACATCTGCCATGCAAAGACAGCGCTCTACCAACTGAGCTAAGGCCCCGCGCGCATAAGACTACCGGCTCCCCGGAGCGAATTCCGACCGGGTATCGCCCGGCGTCCGCCACCCTCCGTAGGATGCACGGCAAGTTCGCGTCAGCGAAGCGCCAGGGGAGTCCAGGGGAGACGTGATGGACGCAGCACAGCAGGAATCCACTGCCAAAGCGCGTGAGCTGCAAAGTCAGTGGTACGGCGAGCCGCTGGGCACTCTCTTCCGCCGGCTCATCGACGATCTCGGCCTGAACCAGGCCAGGCTCGCCACCGTGCTGGGTCTCTCCGCACCCATGCTGTCCCAGCTGATGAGCGGCCAGCGAGCAAAGATCGGCAACCCTGCCGTCGTCCAGCGTGTGCAGGCTCTGCAGGAGCTCGCCGCGGAGGTCGCACGGGGGGACGTCAGCGCTGCCGATGCGACGCAGCGCATGGAGGAGGTGCGGCGCAGCGCGGGCGGCAGCGTCCTCAACAGCCAGTCGCAGGCCGCCTCTTCGGGTGCGTCGTCCCAGACGCCCGTCAAGCGGGTGGTGCGCGAGATCCAGGCTCTGCTGCGTTCCGTCTCCGACGCCGCGGACATCCTCGACGCCTCCTCCGCTCTCGCCTCCACTCATCCGGAGCTGGCAGAGTTCCTCCGGGTGTACGGGGCGGGACGCACCGCGGACGCCGTCAAGCACTACGAGTCGCATCAGAACTGACGCGAGCAGAGGGCACAGGGGGACACGGCGTCATGGGTGAGGTCTTCGCCGGACGGTACGAGCTGGCCGACCCGATCGGGCGCGGAGGGGTCGGTGCGGTGTGGCGCGCCTGGGACCGGCGCCGCAAGCGCTACGTGGCCGCCAAGGTGCTCCAGCAGAGCGACGCCCACTCCCTGCTGCGGTTCGTACGCGAACAGGCCCTGCGCATCGACCATCCGCACGTGCTGGCGCCCGCCAGCTGGGCCGCCGATGACGACAAGGTCCTCTTCACCATGGATCTCGTCGCCGGAGGCTCGCTCTCCCATCTCATCGGCGACTACGGGCCGTTGCCGCCGAGCTTCGTGTGCACGCTGCTGGACCAGCTGCTCGCCGGGCTCACGGCGGTGCACGCCGAGGACGTGGTGCACCGCGACATCAAGCCCGCCAACATCCTGCTGGAGCCGACCGGCAGGGGCCGGCCCCATCTGCGGCTGTCGGACTTCGGCATCTCCATGCGGAAGGGTGAGCCGCGGCTGACCGAGACCAACTTCGTGGTGGGCACGCCTGGTTACTTCGCGCCGGAGCAACTGATGGGCGCCGAGCCGGACTTCACCGCGGATCTGTACGCGGTGGGGCTCGTCGGGCTGTACCTGCTGACCGGGCACAAGCCCGACTCGATGGAGATGGTGTCCCGCTACGAGCACGGCGTTCCTCCGGCGCCCGACCGCGTGCCGGAACCCCTGTGGCAGGTGCTGGGTCAGCTGCTCCAGCCGGACCCGCAGTACCGCTTCCGTACGGCGACGGGTGCGCGCAAGGCTCTCGCGGGTGCGGCGGAGATGCTGACTCCCGACGCGACGGCCGAGCAGGAGACCGTCGAGGTCTTCGACCATCTCGGGCCGCTGCCGCAGGGCTTCGGACCGGACGGACCGCTGGCAGGCGGCGACTCCGCGGACCCGGTTGGGGGCGCAGGCGTTTCGGGCTCTCCCGCCGCTCCGGCGGCGGCCGCGACCGCTCCGTCCGCCACCGGCAGCTTCCATCTCGCGCCGCCGCAGGGCGGGTTCGGCGCTCCCGAGCAGCCCCGCACGCCGCCGGCCCCGGACAACCCGCCGACGCAGGCGTCCCCGCCCGCGGCGTCCGCGCCACCCGCTTCAGTTCCGTACGGGAGCGCGCCCTACGGTGCGGTGCCGCAGCGGACGGCAGGTGCGGCACCGTACGGTCTGACGGCGGGTGCTGCCCCCGCGGGCGCGCCCGCACGCAGACCGGGACCGCCCCCGAAGGTGGCGATCCCGGTCCTGGTCGTCGCGCTGATCTGTCTCACTGTCGGCGTCTGGGCGCTGATCGCCGCCTGACCCGTCCGAGCGCCGACCCGCGCGCTCCGGGGGCCGTCCGGGAGGCAGGGAGTGAGCCAGGCCGCCGCTCACGGCGGCTTCTGCCGCCGCTCACGGCGGCTTCTGCCGCCGGTCACGGCTGCTGCTGTCGTCGCCGGCCCGGACAGGGCCTAATACCGCTGCTGCTGCGGCCCCGGCCCGTAGCCCTGGTCGGCGCTGTACCCCTGGCCGTGTCCCTGGCCGTGTCCCTGGCCCTGTTGCTGCGGCCGGAGCGGAACCGTGCCCGACTGCCCGCCCTGGCCGGGGAAGCCGCCCGGTACGCCGGATCCCGGCGGCGGCACGGCACCCGGGCCCGCGGCCGTACGCCGCCGCGCCATCAGCGTCCACACCACCAGCACCAGGATCAGCACCACACCCGCGCCGATGCCCGCGTAGGCCACGAGCTCGAGGGTGCCGCTGCGCTCCGCCTCCGCCGCGCTCTGGCCCTTCTCCGCCTGCGCCTTGTCGTCCTCGCTGACACCGAACCCGGCAGCAGCGGCGTCCCCCGCGTACCGGGGCCCGGCCTCGGCCTTGCCGGTGACGTCGACGCGCAAGGTCAGCGGTGCGGTCGACTTGAAGTAGCCGGACAGCTTCGGCGAGACCGTCACTGCCAGATAGTGCCAACCGGCCACGCACGGCGTGTTGTCGGAGTAGGCGAAGCGGCGCCCGAAGTCCACAGGCTGTGTATGGACCGCGGCCTGCGCGGACTTGTCGGGGCTGTACGGGACGAACTGGTCCGCGTCGAACTGCCCGCGCGCCGGGTTGTAGGCCGTGACCCCGAGCCCGTCGTAGATCGTCGGCGGGTACTCCCCGGGTGAGCCGGAACTGCCCAGCTCCACCGCAGCGTTCAGACGCTGCCCCCAGTCGACCGGGACCCGGTAGAAGCGCGTCTCACCTGGCCGGATGCGGTCCTTCCACAGCCCCTTCGAGACGGCTCCGGCGTCGTTGAAGCCGCTGCCGCCATGTGCTTGCTTCTTCTCGCCGCCGGTGACGGGCTCGGGTGTCTCCTCCGGCGTTCCAGCGCTGTCGTTCGGGGCGCCCGGCAGGGCATCGAGGCCGCCCTTCAGACCCGGCTCCGACATGAAGCGGATCTCCAGCGGCCAGCGCGCCGGGTCCGACGTCGCCGGGCCCTCGCGTTCGACGGAGAAGAGGTACGGGCCCGCCTTCTGGCACTGGTCGCCGGCTCCGATGATGCGCGTCGCGTAGCTCGCGATCGGGTATGCGGCGCCCTCGGCGCTGAACTGCGGCTGGGTCGCGCCGTTGCAGGCGCTGCCGTCGACGTTCTCCAGTCCGATCTTCAGGCCCTCGCCGATGTCCTTCACGCGCGAGCCCGGCTTCGGTGCGGCGACGGCGGAGATGAAGGCGCTGGATTTCGCGTCCAGTTCGACGCGGTAGTACCTCTTCTCGCCGCGGCCTATGGAGTCGCTGTACGTCGCCGGCTCGATCTTGGGCGCGTCGCCGCTGCCGGCCGTGCCCTTGATCTTCTTGGCCTCGTCGGCCTGCTGGTACGCCGGTACGTCTCCGGCGCCGTCCGAGGGCGCGGCTGCCGCCTGCCCCGGCAGCGCTGCCACCAGGCAGAGTGCCACCGCCACGGCTGCCACAGGTGCGGCGGCCCGCCGCCTCGTACTGCCGGTGCTGCCACATCGCGCTGCGCTGCCGAAGCGCCGTGCGCTACCGATCCGCCCTGGTCGCCGCGTCACCATGCGCTCCCCTCATCGTTTCCGCCCCGCCCTCTCCACTGCCGCTGACTGCGGCGCCTGCGTCTCCTGTGGGGCCGCTCCGCCGGCGCGCGGCCACGAACCACCAGGCGAGCCCGGCCAGAAGCAGCAGCCCCACTCCACCGGCGACGGCCGCCACGACCAGCGCGTCACCGCCTCCCGTGCCGTCCTCCGCGGCACCGCCCGCACCGCTGCCCTTGCCGTCGGACGCCGGGTCAGCCGGAGATGCCTTCAACACCGGGGCGTTGTGCTGCGGTCCCGCCTTGGCCTCGCCCTTGACGTCGACGCGGAGCGTCACCCCGATGTCGGGATTCTCCGCGATGCGCGAGGCGTTGGCACCGAGCGTGACCGCGATGTAGTAGTCGCCGTCTGTGTGGACGGGGACGACGTGCGTACCGCTCTCGAAGCGGTTCGTCCAGGAGACCGGCACGGTACCGCCCGAGACCTTGCCCGGCTCGCCGTCGTAGGAGGACCGCGTGGTCAGTTCACCGGTCCCGGTGACCGGCTGCCGGTACGGCGTGTAGGTGTCGGTGCGGCTGAAGGAGTACTCGGTGTTGTATTCCTCCACCGTCGGCTCGTTGCTGAACTCCACGTCGTAGCGCAGCTGCTGGCCCCAGCCGACCGGCACCCGGTACCAGAGCGTCTGCGACGGCAGCACCTTGTCACGCCATACGCCCTTGCCGATCCGGGCCGCGTCGTTGAAGCCGGTGCCGCCGCCGATCTTCCTCGCGTTTCCCTGGGGCAGCGTCGCGTCCTGACCCCCGGCACCGTAGTCGGGCTCCGACTGCGCGGGCGTGGTGCCCCTCTTCAGCGGCTTCTCCACCGCGTACGTCAGCTCAAGTGGCCAGCGCGCGGCGTCGGAACGGCCGGCGCTCTCACTGCTCACCCGCTCCACCGACAGCAGATAGCGTCCGGGCCCGCGGTCGCACCGTCCGCTCGAACCGGCGTCGCCCGGGATGCGGCTGACTCCGGCGACGAGCGGCACTCCGCCCTCGTCCTGCCCGAAGTGCTCGGTGCTCGACTCGCAGCTGCTCGCGGACGGGCCCGGCGGGGTCAACTCCGTTCGCAGACCGTCCAGATCGTCGACCGCGGAGCCCGGCTTGGGCACGGCAGTGGCGGCGAAGCCGGCGGTACGGGCACCGTCCATGCGCACCGCGTACCAGCGCTTCTCACCCGGCCCGATGGTGTCCAGGTACTGGCCCGAGGCGCTGCCGAGCTTCGCCGCGTCGCCCGAGTCCGCTCCGCCCTCGATCTTCTTGCCCCTGAGCCGGTACCCGTCCACCGAGAGCCGGCCCGCGCGCTGCAGCTGCCGGGCGAGAGCATCGGCGTCCGGGGCGTCGTAGTACGTACCGTTGCCAGCGCCTGCCACGCACTCCAGCTGCTCGCGGGCCTTGCCGCGCACCTCGAAGCCGATGGCGTCGATCCGCAGGTCGATGCCCTGCTTGCCCAACTCCCGTGCCACCGCGCACGGTTCGGGATCGCCGCAGTTGTCCTCGCCGTCCGAGATCAGCACGATCGTGCGCTGGCCCGTCGCGCCGCCGGGAACCTCCGGGAGGTCCTCAGCGGCCTTGCGCAGCGAGTAGCCGATGGGCGTGTCCCCCTTCGGCCGCACCTTCGCGACCGCGTCCTTGATCCCGGCACGGTCCAGCGGACGCACGGGCTGGGCGAGCCGGGAGTCGGTGCAGCCCTTCTGCTTCTGCGAACCGTAGAGCCGCAGTCCCGTCGGATAGCCGTCAGGCAGGCTGTCGACGACTGTGCCGACGGCCTTGCGGGCGGAGGCGATGCGCGTGCTTCCGGAGCCGTCGTCCTCCGCCATGGAACCCGACGAGTCCAGCAGCATGACCATCGAACTGTTGCCGTCTGCAACGCCTGCAACCGCGTCCGTCGACTCCGCGGCCGGTGCGGCCGGTGCGGCTGCTGCGGCCGTGATCAGCGCGAAGAGCGCTCCGACCACCGTCACACTTGATGCCAGGCGCTTCGCCCGGCCAGCACCCCGCCGTGCTCCCATGTGTCCCCCGACCCCTCGCACGCGGGCGCGCCCGCCACATCTTTGCGCGAGACACTATTGCTTTGCTTAAGCACACTGCAAGGGGTGGTCCGTCACAGAACGGCAACGCCCTCCCGGCCCGGCCGGCCGATCCTCACGGGCGTCCCGTACCGCTCACGCACACAGTGAGGCCCCGACCGCCTGTGCGGTCGGGGCCTCACTGCGCGAAAGTCGTGGTTTCACACACCCGAACCTGCGGGCACGGAGTCGGTCGCCTCCGTCCACAGATCCTGCTCGGCGCGGTCCGCCTGGATCTGGCGGTACACGAGGAGCCCGCCGATGGCGGCCAGTGCGACCAGGAGAAGCTTCTTCACCGCGCTACCTCGTCCTTCTGAGAGACGTTGGGACCATCTGGCGCCCGATGATACCCAACCGGCTCCCGCCACCGCGGAGTCCGCCCCGGCGGGGAACCGCCTCCCTTGTGCCGCCCGCACATACGCGTACGGACGGACGTGGCGCGCGGATTCAGAGCGGCGAGGGCCTCATTCCCACACGTCGGCCTTCCCGCCCCTCCATTCGATCAGCACCGGGTCGTCGAGACGCACCTGGTCGGGGTCGAGCCCCGCCTCGCGCAGGATCCCGACCAGATCCGCGATGCCGCGGGCGAACCCGAGATCGTCCCCATCGACTCTGTCAGCGGTGATACGGCGCCCACCCGTGGGGGCGGGCGGATGCACGACGATCGACGCAGCCATAGCCAAAAGAGTGCGACGGTTCCGCGGCCACCGCATCTCGAACCGGTCACTCATGGTGCGGACTCCAACACACAGCGCTATACGCGCCGATGGCCGCGCCCGGCGTCCTACGTTGAGAGCCGAAACCCGAGAGGATCCGCCACCGTGACCGACTTCCCCGGCTTCCCCGACCGGCCACTGCTGATCGGCACCCGCAGCTCACCCATGGCGCTCGTCCAGGCAGGCCATGTCGCGGACCTCCTCGAACGTGTCGTCCCGGGCCTGACCACACGCACCGTGCCGACCACCACGTCCGGCGACACCTGGCCGGGCTCCCTCACACAGGCCGGCGGCAAGGGCCTGTTCGTCAAGGCCATCGACCAGCAACTGCAGCGCGGCGAGATCGATGTGGCGGTCCACTGCCTCAAGGACGTCCCCGGCGACCAGCCTCTGCCGAAGGGACTCGTCATCGCCGCGACGCCGCCCCGCGCCGACGTGCACGACGTGCTCCTCGTGCCCGCCGGTTCACCGGTGAACTCCCTCGCGGACCTCCCCGCCGGCGCGACGGTCGCCACCAGCGCGGTACGCCGCAGGGCCCAACTCCTCGCGCTGCGGCCCGACCTGCGCATGGTGGACGTCCGCGGCGCGGTCGCCACACGGCTGGAGAAACTGGACGGGCAGCGCGGCGGCCTCGAAGCGGACGCGATGGTGCTGGCCCAAGCGGGGCTCGAACGGCTCGGCCTCACCGACCGCATCCGCTGCCGGTTCCCGCTCGGCGAAGTGCTGCCGGCGGTCGGGGCGGGCGTGCTGGCGGTGCAGTGCCGACGGGACGACGAGGCCGTCGCCACGCTGCTCCACCGCATCGACGACCCACGTACACACGCGGAGGCGACAGCCGAACGCTCGATGCTCCGCGGCCTGCACGGCCACTGCAACTCACCTGTCGCCGCGCACTGCGTGACCGGTGCGGACGGCCAACTCGGCCTCCGCGGCACGGTGTTCACCCTCGACGGCACCCGCACGATCCGCGCTCACCTGCACGCCCCCTCCGCCGCACACGCCGCGGAACTGGGCACCCGCGTCTGCGCCGAACTGCTCGGCCGAGGCGCACGCGCCATCATCGACGCGACGTCCGCGGGCCCCGCCCCCACGGGAGGTCACCCGGCCCGCGGAGACTCCGGGCCGCGGCAATGACCCTCGAATCCCTGCGGATCAGTGGAGAGTCGGCCGGTAGATGAGTTCCTGGATGTCACCGTCGAGCGTCCGTGTCTCCATCAGTTCCAGGTCGAAATCCGCGGCACCGCGGAAGACCGGGTCCACCCCGTTCCGACCGGTGATGACGGGGAAGAGCGTCACCTGCACGCTATCGACCAGGCCCGCGCCCATCAGCGCCCGGTTCAACGACAGGCTGCCGTGCGAGCGCAACGGCACCGCGGACTCCTCCTTGAGGCGGGCGACGACGTCGACGGCGTCACCGCTCACGAGGGTCCCGTCCGGCCAGTCGAGGGGGCCTTCCAATGTCGTCGAGACCACCGTCGCCGGCAGGTTCCTCATCCGCGTGACCCAGGGGTCACGCACGTCGGACTCCTCGGTGCTCTCGGCCAGCATCCGCTCGAATGCCCGGTACGTGTTGGCCCCGAAGACCATCCGCTGCTCCGCGTCGTACAGGGCAAGCCGGCGCTCGAGCAATTCGGGGCCCTGCTTGCCCCAGTAGCCGGTCCAGTCGCCGCCGGCGGCGCCGTAGCCGTCGAGGCTGGAGAAGACATCGAAGGTGTAGGTAGCGGTCATGGCGTTCCCCTCGGGTGCGGTCGGTCCGTGTGAGTACGGACCAGAACCGCCGCGATACTCATCGCCGGAACGGGCCACATGGGCCGGAGACACAGCGGGGAGCCGGCGGGCTCGTGCTCAAGACCTGAGGAAGGAGCCGCTGACGGTGGTCACAACGGTTGTTCCGGCAGCCCCGGGGTGACTGGTTGGTCGGTGGAGTCTCCTGCGGCTGCCGTATCGGGCTGAGGCACGGCTCGCGCGTCATTGCGCAACAGGGCGAGGTTGTTACGGGTGGAAATGGTGTCCGGGTGGTCCTCACCGAGCAGTCGCTCGCGATCGGCCAGCACCCGCTCACACAGGTCGACGGCCTCCCGGGTGCGCCCGGCGTCGCCGTAGGAGAGGGCGAGATTGTTGCGGGCGATAAGGGTGTTGGGGTGTTCGTCGCCGAGCAGCCGCTCGTAGTCGGCCAGCACCCGCTCACGGATTTCGAGGGCGTCCTGGACCCGTCCGGCGTCGCCGTAGCAGTTGGCGAGGTTGTTGCGGACAGAAAGGGTGTCGGGGTGGTCGTCGACGAGCAGCCGCTCGCGATCGGCCAGCAACCTCTCGCACACATCCAGGGCATCTTGGACGCGTCCGGCGCCACGGTAGGAGCCGACGAGGTTGTTGCGGGCGGAAAGGGTGTCCGGGTGGTCCTCACCGAACAGCCGCTCGCGATCGGCCAGCACCCGCTCACACAGATCGACGGCCTCCCGAGTGCGCCCGGCCGCACCGTAGGAGAGCGCGAGGTTGCCGCGGGCGTCGAGGGTATAGGGGTGGTCCTCACCGAGCAGCCGCTCGTAGTCGGCCAGCACCCGCTCACACAGGTCGAGCGCATCCTGGACGCGCCCGGCGTCGCTGTACGACAGGGCGAGGTTGTTCCGAGCCGAAAGCGTGTGGAGGTGGTCCTCACCGAGCAGCCGCTCGCGGTCGGCCAGCACCCGCTCACGGACTTCGAGGGCGTCCTGGACCCGTCCCGCGTCGCCGTAGGAAAGGGCGAGATTGTTACGGGCGACGAGGGCGTACGGGTGATCGTCACCGAACAGCCGCTCGTAGTCGGCCAGCAACTTCTCGCACTGGTCGAGCGCATCCTGGACGCGTCCGGCTTCACGGTAGGAGTGGGAGAGGTTGACGCGGGCCAGGAGGGTGTCAGGGTCGTCGGGACCATGTAGCTCGATGCTGCGCTCGACCGTCCTCCGGTCGTACTCAAGTGCCTGGTTGTAGAGGCCGGCCGCCCTGAGACTGCTGCTGACGCGGTGAATGCACTGGTGGGTCGTTGGCTGCCACAGGACCGGGCGGGTGTGCTGGTCGAGTTGCACGGTGCTGGCACGCAGGTCTGCCGAGAGCTCCCTGTCGTGGTGGTCGAGGTCGGGCCAGAGATGCAGGAGTGCGTCTGCCGCGGCCTCGGCGGTTGCGGGCAGGTTGCCGGCCGGGATGGTCTCGCGCACGGCGCGGGCGGTCAGCGCATGGATGCGGATGGGCGCTTCGGCGGTGTCCTGGGCGATGAGCGCATAGGTGCGCAGGACGTCCAGGGCGTCGTGGATCTCCTGCTCGGTCACCGGCGGGTGGTGCCGGCGCAGACGGCGGCGGTGGCCGGGGCGTGCCGTGCGCAGGTACCGCATCGCGGGGGGTGTGGTCCACAGCTCGGCGGGGTGGCCAAGGGGGTCCAGGAGGGAGACGAGCTCCAGCAGCGGCCGCGCCAGCCGGCTGGTGTCGGTGGCCTGTACCTCGGTGAGGGAGAGCAGGAGTGCGGTGGTGACGGGGCGTCCGTAGCCCTCGGTGTCGGCCGTGGGCGGGAGCAGGTCGCCCACCCGGTTGCCGGCGTCGCGGAAGAGCGTCAAGTAGTCGCCGACGGTGCGCCGTTTGTTGATCACGTAGGCGGCGGCGTGGCCGAGTGCGAGGGGCAAATGGCCGAGTTCCGCGGCGAGTTGGTCAGCGTCATCCGGGTCGTAGAGGTGGGGGTGGCCGGCGTCGGTGAGGCGGCCGCGCAGATAGGAGCGGGCCTCCTCCGGGGAGTAGAGGTCCACGTCGAGGAGTTGACGGCCCTGGCCGCTGAGCAGGGCGTCACGGCGTCGGGTTGTGGCCAGGACCCAGCCGTTGTGGTTGCCGTCCGGCCACCACGCGTTCGCCGCTTCCGGGTCAGTGATGTCGTCCAGGACGACGAGCCACCGCCGAGAGGTGGACGCCAGCCATCCCAGGAACACCTGCGCCGCAGCGGCGCTGTCCTCCGATGTGCTGCCCGGAAGCTGCAACTTCGCGGCGGTCTCCGCGTAGGCGGCGATGATCTGGTCGGGCTCGGTGGCGTTCACCCACACCAGCAGATCCAGCTCCTGGCCTTCCGGTCGTTCCTCGTCGCGCGCCTCTCGTGCGAGTGAGGCCGCGAGTTGGCTCTTGCCGACGCCGCCATCCCCCGTGAGCACTTGTGAGAGGACCACCCCACCACCGGCGCGGGCCCGGGCAACCGAGTCCCGGGTGGCGGTGCGTGGCTGGAAGGCGGCGGCAAGCGGCGGAACCCTCCCCACCCGCACCGGCCACTCCACCTCCGGCCTCGGCGCTGGCGGGATGTGCACATGCACGTCACCGGCGCCCTGAACGACGTCACGTCCCGCGTGCGCGCTCTGCCGTGTGCGGCGTTTCCCCGAACTCTCCACTGCTGCCGGTCCCCCAGTTCAGGCGCGGTCGCCGCCCACCTGATCGATGTCCCCACCACCGCGCGCCTTCTGCCGCACGTCCTCCCGCCCCGGCCGTCGCCGGGCCGCGGAACCCGCACCGTGATCGCCGCCCGTCTGCGTCACGCTGCCCCTGCCTCGCGCGGACTGCCGCACCCGGCGAACCGCAGAGCCGCCAGGCGGTGACGCACCGGCCTGGGACGCCCACGAACCCAGCGCGGCGAGAACCCCCGCGGCGACCACGCCCGCCACCGGACCGATCACGTCCCACGGGTCATCACCGCCCTCGGACAGCAGAGCCCAGGGAACCGACACGACGAGGAAACCCATGGTCGAGCCGGCCACCGCCGCCAGCCACCGCAACACAGCCCGAGCCTGCACAACCGCCCCCGCCCGACACCGGCAACACCCGCTGAAACAACCATGTTCGCACGCACGGCCCCGCGCACACCGGGTCAAGCCGCAAACGGAACCGCTGGTCGCGGGGGACCGTCGTCGGCGCGGTCGGCGCAGGCCCGCAGAGAGCACGATGCGGGGGCTCTCGCTGATATCCGCGGTTGCGAACCGCCGTCTGGCCTCGTCGGCCGTCATCAGCGTCCTTCACGGACTCGCGCTCAGGACGACCGCTCCCCTGTGTAGGTCAGGCGCCGGGGAGTCAGGAAAACTCTGCGGATCGCCGGGAAGCCGGGGAGCACGAACCGCGGACCCTCACGTTCCGGCGGATCGTGCGGCAGCGACCCCCTGCTCGCCCGGCACACGCGCGGCTCACTGCTCGCCTGGGCAGCCAGAGATGTCAAAAGCCCCCGACCACTCATGGTTGGGGGCTTCAACGCTTGTGGGGCTAACAGGACTTGAACCTGTGGCCTCATCCTTATCAGGGATGCGCTCTAACCATCTGAGCTATAGCCCCTCGCTGCACCGAAAGGTTAGCGCACTTCACCCACGTGCCCAAATCCGTTCAGAGGCCCGATCCCGCTGCTCACTCGTCCTCGGCGAGCGTGACCTCGACGCCTCCGACGAAGCCCGCGGACAGGTTGTAGATGAAGGCACCCAGCGTCGCCAGAGCCGTGGCCAGCACCACGTCGATCGCGGCGATCACCGACGTGAACAGCAGCACCCGCGGCAGCGACAGGAACGACTCCACGTCGAAACCGCCGTCGCCGGACTGCGTCGCCTGGCTGACCGTGCCGGAGATGGCGGAGAAGACGCCCATCGCGTTCATCACCATCCACAGCACCGCCACCGCCACGATGGTGCACACGCCCAGCGCTATCGACAGCAGGAAGCTGACCTTCATCACCGACCACGGGTCGGCCTTGGCCACGCGCAGCCTCGCCTTGCGGGTGCGCGGCACCGTGCGGGCCCCGGTGCGGGGCTTGCGAACGGTGCTCGCGGACCCACCCAGACCGAGAGCGGTGCCGGTCTCCGTGTCGGTGCCCGAACCGTGGTGCTGCCCGCCGGCCGCCGGCCCCGCAGCCGTGCCCGCGTTCGTCCCCGCCGTCGGCGGATTCACCGGCGGGGCCGGGTACGCCTGCGGCGGACGGTGCGGCTGCGCCTGAGGCAGGGGCTGCGACTCCTGCGGCGGCTGCTGTCGCGGCTCGGCCTCCTGATGCGCATGGGGCTGCGGCTGAGCACCACTCACGCGTTACTCCTCGTCGTCCGGCTCGCTCGACGTGGCGGCCGGCTCCTCACCCAGCAACCCGCCGGGTTCGACAGCCGCCTCCACTTCCTCGGCCTCGCGACCGGCCTCGGCGTTACGAGCAACACCGACCACCGCGTCCCGCTTGCCCAGGTTGATCAGTTGGACGCCCATCGTGTCACGGCCCGTCTCCCTGACCCCACTCACACGTGTACGAATCACACCGCCACCGAGCGTGATGGCGAGGATCTCGTCGCTCTCCTCCACCACCAGCGCTCCGACCAGCGAACCGCGGTCCTCCACGATCTTGGCGGCCTTGATGCCCAAACCGCCGCGGCCTTGCACGCGGTAGTCGTCGACATTGGTCCGCTTCGCATACCCGCCGTCCGTGGCGGTGAAAACGAACGTACCCGCACGAACGACGTTCATCGAGAGCAGTTCGTCACCTTCACGGAAACTCATGCCCTTCACACCAGAAGTCGCACGTCCCATGGGCCTCAGCGCCTCGTCGGTCGCGGTGAAGCGGATCGACTGGGCCTTGCGGCTCACCAGCAGCAGATCGTCCTCGGGAGAGACCAGTTCCGCGCCGATCAGCTCGTCGTCGCGTCCGTCCTCCATCTGCCGCAGGTTGATCGCGATGACACCCCCGGAACGCGGGGAGTCGTAGTCCTTCAGCGGAGTCTTCTTCACCAGGCCCGACTTGGTGGCCAGCACCAGATACGGCACCGCCTCGTAGTCCCGGATCGCGATCATCTCCGCGATCTTCTCGTCCGGCTGGAACGCCAGCAGGTTCGCGACGTGCTGACCGCGCGCGTCCCGCCCCGCATCGGGCAGTTCGTACGCCTTCGCACGGTAGACACGGCCCTTGTTCGTGAAGAACAGCAGCCAGTGGTGCGTCGTCGAGACGAAGAAGTGGTCGACGATGTCGTCCTCTTTGAGCTTCGTGCCCCGCACGCCCTTGCCGCCGCGCTTCTGCGCCCGGTAGTCGCCCGTCTTCGTCCGCTTCACATAGCCGCCACGCGTGATCGTGACGACGATGTCCTCCTCCGCGATCAGGTCCTCGATGGACATGTCACCCTCGAAGGGGATCACCGTCGTGCGGCGCTCGTCACCGAACTTCTCGACCACCGCGGTGAGTTCCTCACCGATGATCTGCCGCTGACGGTCGGGCGAGGCCAGGATCGCCTTGTACTCATCGATCTTCGCCTGCAGTTCGTCGTGCTCGGCGGTGATCTTCTGACGCTCCAGGGCGGCCAGTCGCCGCAGCTGCATCTCAAGGATCGCGTTGGCCTGGATCTCGTCGATCTCCAGCAGGCCCATCAGGCCGCCGCGCGCGTCCTCGACGGTCTGGCTGCGCCGGATCAGCGCGATGACCTCGTCGATCGCGTCGAGCGCCTTCAGCAGACCGCGCAGAATGTGGGCCCGCTCCTCGGCCTTGCGCAGCCGGAAACGCGTCCTGCGGACGATGACGTCGATCTGGTGCGTCACCCAGTGCCGGATGAAGGCGTCCAGCGACAGCGTGCGCGGCACGCCCTCCACCAGGGCCAGCATGTTCGCGCCGAAGTTCGTCTGCAGGTCGGTGTGCTTGTAGAGGTTGTTCAGCACGACCTTCGCGACAGCGTCCCGCTTGAGGACGATCACCAGCCGCTGGCCCGTACGCGAGGACGTCTCGTCCCGCACGTCCGCGATGCCGCCGACCCGGCCGTCCTTCACCAACTCGGCGATCTTCAGCGCGAGATTGTCCGGATTGACCTGATACGGAAGCTCGGTGACCACCAGGCACTGGCGGCCCTGCAGCTCCTCGACCTCCACCACCGCGCGCATCGGGATCGAGCCGCGCCCGGTGCGGTAGGCATCCTCGATGCCCTTGCGTCCGACGATCAGCGCGCCCGTCGGGAAGTCCGGGCCCTTGATGCGCTCCATGAGCGCATCAAGCAGTTCCTCGTTGGAGGCGTCCGGGTGCTCCAGGTACCACTGAGCGCCGGAGGCGACCTCACGAAGGTTGTGCGGCGGGATGTTCGTCGCCATGCCGACCGCGATGCCCGCACTGCCGTTGATCAGCAGGTTCGGGAAGCGCGCCGGCAGAACCGTCGGCTCCTGGTTGCGACCGTCGTAGTTGTCCTGGAAGTCGACCGTCTGCTCGTCGATGTCCCGCAGCATCTCCATCGACAGCTGCGTCATCTTGCACTCGGTGTACCGCATGGCCGCCGCCGGGTCGTTGCCCGGCGAACCGAAGTTGCCGTTCGAGTCCACCAGCGGCATGCGCATCGACCAGGTCTGGGCGAGGCGCACGAGCGCGTCATAGATCGAGGAGTCGCCGTGCGGGTGGTACGTGCCCATCACGTCGCCGACGACGCGGGCGCATTTGTAGAAGCCCTTCTCCGGCCGGTAACCGCCGTCGTACATCGCGTACAGCACGCGCCTGTGCACCGGCTTCAGACCGTCACGGATGTCCGGCAGCGCACGAGAGACGATCACGCTCATCGCGTAGTCGAGATACGAGCGCTGCATCTCGGTCTCGAGGCTCACGGGATCGACGCGCGAGGCCGCGCCCTCGATCTGCACCGGAGCGGGGTCGCCGGCGACCACCGGCTCGACGCCGTCGCCCTCAGGGGTCTCAGGGGTGGGGGAAATCTCGTCGGCCATTGCTCAGCTCAAGTCCTTCAGTGTGTGGTGCGCGACGGAATACCTGCCTGCGGGCGCTACGGCGGGCGACCGGCTCAGATGTCGAGGCTCAAATGTCCAGGAAGCGGACGTCCTTGGCGTTGCGCTGAATGAACGAGCGCCTGGCTTCCACGTCCTCGCCCATGAGGATCGAGAACAGGTCGTCCGCAGCCGCGGCATCGTCCAGCGTCACCTGGCGCAGCACCCGGTGATCGGAGTCCATCGTGGTGATGCGCAGCTCCTCGGCGTTCATCTCGCCCAGACCCTTGAACCGCTGGATCGAGTCGTCCTTGATCCGCTTGCCCTGTTCACGGCCGAGCTGGATGAGGCTGTCGCGCTCGCGGTCGGAGTAGGCGTACTGGTGCTCGTCGCGACCCCACTTGATCTTGTACAGCGGCGGCTGCGAGAGGAAGACGTGCCCCGCCTCGACCAGCGGACGCATGAAGCGGAACAGCAGCGTCAGCAGAAGCGTGTTGATGTGCTGGCCGTCGACATCGGCGTCGGCCATCAGAATGATCTTCTGGTAGCGCAGCCTCGCGATGTCGAAGTCCTCGTGGATGCCGGTGCCGAACGCCGAGATCAGCGCCTGCACCTCCGCGTTCTGCAGCACCTTGTCGATCCGGGCCTTCTCGACGTTGAGGATCTTGCCGCGGATCGGGAGGATCGCCTGGAACTCCGGGTTGCGGCCGGACTTGGCCGAACCGCCGGCCGAGTCGCCCTCCACGATGAAGATCTCGCACTTCGCCGGGTCGTTCGACTGGCAGTCGCTCAGCTTGCCCGGCAGTGACGCCGTCTCCAACAGGCCCTTGCGGCGGGTGAGGTCCCGCGCCTTGCGCGCCGCCACGCGCGCCGTCGCCGCCTGGATGCCCTTGCGGATGATGTCCGCGGCCTCGTTCGGATTGCGGTCCAGCCAGTCGCTCAGGTGCTCGTGGGTGATCTTCTGGACGAAGGTCTTCGCCTCCGTGTTGCCCAGCTTCGTCTTCGTCTGGCCCTCGAACTGCGGCTCACCCAGCTTGACGGAGATGATCGCCGTCAAGCCCTCCCTGATGTCCTCACCCGTGAGGTTGTCGTCCTTGTCGCGCAGCAGACGCTTGTCACGCGCGTACCGGTTGATCAGACCCGTCAGCGCCGCACGGAAACCCTCCTCGTGCGTACCGCCCTCATGCGTGTGGATCGTATTGGCGAAGGAGTACACACCCTCGCTGTACTGGTTGTTCCACTGCATCGCAATCTCGACCGAGAGCAGACGCTCCTTGTCCTCGGCCTCCACGTCGATCACGGTCGGGTGCACCAACTCGCCCTTGCGGGAGTTGAGATAGCGCACGAAGTCGGAGATGCCGCCCTCGTAGTGGTAGCGGACGGAGAGCTGGTTGCCGTCCTCGTCCACATGCTCGGGACGCTCGTCCGTCAGCTCGATGGTCAGGCCCTTGTTGAGGAACGCCATCTCCTGGAAACGGCGCGAGAGCGTCTCGAACGAGTACTCCGTGCTCTCGAAGACCTCCGGGTCCGCCCAGAACGTCACGGTCGTACCCGTCTCGTCCGTGGCCTCGTTGCGCTTCAGCGGAGCCGTGGGGACACCCAGCTTGTAGTCCTGCGTCCAGCGGTAGCCGTCGCACTGGATCTCCACCGCCAGACGCTGCGACAGCGCGTTCACCACGGAGACGCCGACGCCGTGCAGACCACCGGACACCGCGTAGCCGCCGCCCCCGAACTTGCCGCCCGCGTGCAGCACGGTCAGGACGACCTCCACCGCCGGCTTGCCCTCGGACGGCACGATGCCCACCGGGATCCCGCGGCCGTTGTCGACGACCCGCACCCCGCCGTCACCGAGCAGCGTCACCTTGATCGTGTCCGCGTGGCCCGCCATGGCCTCATCGACCGCGTTGTCCACGACCTCCTGGACCAGGTGATGCAGACCACGCTCACCGGTCGACCCGATGTACATGCCGGGGCGCTTGCGCACCGCCTCCAGGCCCTCGAGAACCGTGATCGCGCTCGCGTCGTACGACGGCTCCGCAACCGCGGACACCGGCGACACCGGTGGACCCACCGGGGGACCTCCGCGCCCGCACCGTCGACGAGCGCGGCACCGGTGTCAGTGGAGTTGTTCTCGTACTCGTTGAGATCGCCGGAATCGGCCACGAAGCGCCCTTTCTGGCACAGCACAGGCCGCCTCCAGGATCAGTGGAGCGGCTGCGTCGTTCGACATGTTCCGCTACGGAGCGGTTCTCCACCAGTGTACCGGTGGCGGCGGCGCGAATGGGCGTTTGCCGGTGCCTGAGTCCGCATGTGCCGACCTGAACTGGCGTCCGGCGACTCCCCATATGCACACCGGGGGGCCAGAACGCTCACAGGGGCGCTCAGCGCTTCGGGCTGTCAACGCTCCATCACCGTGAGCGCCGTCACCAATCACCCGTAGGTGTCCCCTGGTCCCTTGCTACCCGGTGCACGCAGAGGACCACTGCGCGTACCCGGCGCCTGCGGGCCACGCACCTTCAGGAACGCCACCGTCCCCTCACCGAGGTCCTCGTTCAGACGCGCGACGAGCCTCGGCGCCAGCAGCCGCAACTGCGTCGCCCAGGCCGTGGAATCACAGCGCACCGTCAGCACCCGCTCCTCCTCGTCGAACCGCTGCGGCTCGCAGTGCTGGGCCACCTCCGGCCCGACCAGCTGCGGCCAGCGGCCCATCACGCCGCCCACCGCGGCCGGAACCTCCCAGCCCCGCTCCGTGATCAACCCCCGCACCGCAGACCCCAACGACAGCGGGTCACGCCCGTCACGGCCCGCGCCCGAACGCGGGACCCGCCCGCGCCGCACATCCTTCTTCTGCTGCGCCGCCGCACCGCGCGCCCGCGCCTGCTCCTTCGCCGCACGCAGCGCCACTCGCGCGAGATCCACACCCGTCGGCTCAGGGGGCTGTGGACGCTCCGCACCCGGCGGCACCTGCGCATCGGCCGGTCCCCGTGCCTGCTCGGACGAGGTCTCCGGAGACGACTCGTCGCTCATTCCGCCACGACCTCCCCGCCGGAGACCGCGAACCGCGCACCCGCCAGCACCTCCGGCACGTCGTCCGGCACCGCCGCCGTCACCAGGACCTGCTCGCCGGGCGCCACCAACTCCGCCAGCCGCGCACGCCGTTGCACGTCCAGCTCCGCGAAGACGTCGTCGAGGACCAGCACCGGCTCGTTGCCCTCGCTCTTGAGCAGCTCGTACGAAGCCAGCCGCAACGACAGGGCGAGCGACCACGACTCGCCATGGCTCGCATACCCCTTGGCCGGCAGCTCGCCCAACTTCAGCACCAGATCGTCCCGGTGCGGGCCCACCAGCGTCACGCCGCGCTCCATCTCCGCGCGGCGCGACTCCCGCAGAGCCCCCAGCAGCCCCTCGTACAGCTCCGCGGGGGAGACGGCGGAGCCGCCCTCTCCGTCAACGCCGCCGCGGCTGCCGTCCGCCGGGGCGCCCTTGTACTCCAGGCCCACCGGACCACCGCCGGGCGCCAGACGCTCGTACGCCTTGTCCGCCAGCGGCCGCAGCGCCGATATCAGCTCCAGCCGCCGCGCCAGCAACTCGGCGCCCACACGGGCCAGATGCTCGTCCCACACGTCGAGCGTCGAGGTGTCCACATCGCGACCGCCGTGCCGCCGCGCCATCACCGCCGACTTCAGCAGCGAATTGCGCTGCTTGAGCACCCGGTCGTAGTCGGAACGCACCCCGGCCATGCGCGGCGAACGCGCGGTCACCAACTCGTCGAGGAATCCGCGGCGTTCACCCGGGTCGCCCTTCACCAGCGACAGATCCTCCGGCGCGAACAGCACCGTCCGCACGATGCCCAGCACGTCACGCGGCTTGACCTGCGAGGACCTGTTGATCCGCGCACGGTTGGCCTTCCCGGGGTTCAGCTCCAGCTCGACCAGCTGCTGCCGGTCCCCCTGCCGCACAACCGCACGCACGACGGCACGCTGCGCACCCATCCGCACCAGCGGGGCGTCCGACGAGACCCGGTGGCTGCCGAGCGACGCGAGATAGCCGACGGCCTCCACCAGGTTCGTCTTGCCCTGCCCGTTCGGCCCGACGAACGTCGTCACGCCCGGACCGAGAGACACCTCGGCCCGGGCGTACGAGCGGAAGTCGGCGAGCGACAGATGCGTGACGTGCATCGGAACCGTCAACCACCCACAGGCGGAAGGACATCGGCGCCCGGAGTGTCACCGTCCACATGGGCACCGCTCGCCGAGACCGCGTGCCCGCCGAACTGATTCCGCAGAGCGGCCACCATCTTCATCTGCGGCGAGTCCTTCTGCCGGGACGAGAAGCGGGCGAAGAGCGACGCCGTGATCGCCGGCAGCGGCACCGCGTGGTCGATCGCCGCGTCGACCGTCCAGCGCCCCTCGCCCGAATCGGCGGCGTAGCCTCGCAGTTCGGCCAGGTGCTCGTCCGAATCCAGCGCCTTGACCGCGAGATCCAGCAGCCAGGAACGGATGACGGTGCCCTGCTGCCAGGAGCGGAAGACCTCGCGCACGTCGGTGACCGAGTCGACGGCCTCCAGCAGCTCCCAGCCCTCGGCGAAGGCTTGCATCATCGCGTACTCGATGCCGTTGTGGACCATCTTCGCGAAGTGGCCCGCACCGACCTTGCCCGCGTGTACGGCACCGAACTCGCCCTCTGGCTTGAGGGCGTCGAAGACGGGCTGCACGCGGGCGACGTGTTCGGCGTCGCCGCCGTACATCAGCGCATAGCCGTTCTCCAGGCCCCACACGCCACCGGAGACACCGCAGTCCACGAAGCCGATGCCCTTGGCGGCGAGCTCCTCCGCGTGCTGCTCGTCCTCCGTCCAGCGGGAGTTGCCGCCGTCGACGACGACGTCGCCGGGGGAGAGCAGCTCTGCCAGCTGGTCGATGGTCGTCTGAGTGGCATCGCCCGCAGGGACCATCACCCACACGACGCGCGGTCCCCCGAGCTTCGCCACCAGCTCCTCGACGGTCCGCACATCCGCGACGTCGGGATTGCGGTCGTAGCCGATGACTGTGTGGCCGGCCCGGCGGATGCGCTCGCGCATGTTGCCGCCCATCTTGCCGAGACCGATGAGACCGAGCTCCATCAGTGCCCCTTCTTTCACGATTCGTACCTCGGCCCGAGCCTACGCCCACAGGGTGCGCGCACACCTGTGGATAGGGGGCGCTCAGACGTTGCTGACCAGGGGCGACGGCCCGGTCACCGGAAGGAGCCTCAGCCCGACAACCGCACGGGCATGATCAGGTACTTGTACGCGTCGTCCGCCTCGACGTCCTTCGCGGGCTTGCCGCTCAGCAGCGCCGGCTTCGTCGACGTGGTGAACGAGAGCTGGGCGACGGGGGAGTCGATCGCGCTCAGACCCTCGAGCAGGAAGCCGGGGTTGAAGGCGATCGAGACGTCGTCGCCCTCAAGCTCGGCGTCCACACGCTCCACAGCCTGTGCATCGTCGCTCGAGCCCGCCTCAAGAGTCAGAACCCCCTGCTCGAAGCTCAGCCTGACGGGAGTGTTCCGCTCGGCGACGAGGGCGACGCGCTTGACGGCCTCGACGAACGGCGCCGTCTCGATCACCGCGACCGAGTTGAACTCCGTGGGGAACAGCGTCCGGTACTTGGGCAGATCGCCCTCCAGCAGCCTGGTCGTCGTACGTCGGCCCGCACCCTCGAAGCCGATCAGGCCCTCGCCCGAACCCGAACCCGACAGGGCCAGCGAGACGTTGTCTCCGCCGCTCAGCGACTTCGCCGTGTCCAGCAGCGTCTTGGCCGGTACGAGCGCCACCGAGGAGGCGTCGGGCGTTTCCGGCTTCCACAGGAACTCGCGGACGGCGAAGCGGTACCGGTCCGTCGAGGCCAGCGTGACGGTGTCGCCCTCGATCTCGATCCGCACACCCGTCAGCACGGGAAGCGTGTCGTCACGGCCGGCGGCGATGGCGACCTGGGCGACGGCGGAGGCGAACACCTCGCCGGGCACCGTGCCGGTGGCGGTGGGCATCTCCGGGAGCGCCGGGTACTCCTCCACAGGCAGTGTGTGCAGGGTGAAGCGGGAGGAGCCGCAGGAGACCGTCGCCCGTACACCGTCTGTGGAAATCTCCACGGGCCGGTTGGGGAGCGACCGGCAGATGTCGGCGAGCAGACGGCCGGAGACGAGGACCGTGCCCTCCTCCTCGACCTCGCCCTCGACCGAGACGCGGGCCGAGACCTCGTAGTCGAAGCCGGAGAGGCTCAGGGAGCCGTCCTCGGCCTTCAGGAGAAGGCCGGCAAGGACAGGCACGGGCGGACGAGCAGGGAGGCTCTTCGCCGCCCAGGCCACCGCCTCCGCGAGTACATCGCGCTCTACCCGGATCTTCACCTTCAGCCGCCTCCTGCTGTTGCTGGCTACTCGCCCTGCTGCTCGTCCTGGTCGGCTCGTTGCCGGGGACCAGTCTGACGCACGTCGCCGACAGTCGGCGCGGGTGTGGGTCAAGTCGTTGTGGGGTGGGTAGGAAGCGTCCGGCGCACGTTGTGCACAGCCCCCACTTCGAAACAGATTCAGCGCTATATATCCGTGGTCGTAGTAGTAGGGGTTGTGGAAACCGTGGACAACCCTGTTTCCCCAGCTCAGTGCGCGAATTCTGTCCACCGTCCCTGTGGGCGGGACCAGTGGACGAACGACGGTTTCTGTGGACAGCGGAAAGTTCTGCACACCCGGTTCACAGCCCAGGGCGACTTCCCCACAGCGCGATCCGAAGTTTTCCCCACCTTTCCCACAGGCCGGATCCGGGTCCGGTGTGACGCCTTTCACTCGAACCAGTGAGCAGGCGCGTTGAGTTGCCGAACAGTGGACAGGCCTGTGGAGAAGCTGGGGACAAGACCGCGTCGGCTGTGGGCAGCCGGTGGACAGAGGTCGCGCCCGTCCCGATGGCCACTTCCGGATCCACACCCTGTGGATCGGAGTTGCTCACAAATCCACACCCCGGTGACCTCCAAGGATCGGTGAACAGCGGACCTCTCTGTGGAAGCGATCGGGACAACTTCTGCGGCCCACAGGGTGTGGACGCCTCGTTCGCCCGCCGCCTGTGGAGCATGCCCTCCCACACCGTCGGATTCGAACAGCGAAGAGCCCCCGAGGAGTTGGCTCCCAGGGGGCTCGTGGAGAAGCGCCGCGGTCGAGCGGCGTGCTCAGGCGTTCTTGATGCGGTTGGTGAGCTCGGTGACCTGGTTGTAGATGGAGCGCCGCTCGGCCATGAGCGCCCGGATCTTCCGGTCCGCATGCATGACCGTCGTGTGGTCGCGGCCGCCGAACTGGCTGCCGATCTTCGGCAGTGACAGGTCCGTGAGCTCGCGGCACAGGTACATGGCGATCTGCCTGGCCGTCACGAGGACGCGGCTGCGGGAGGAGCCGCACAGGTCGTCGACGGTCAGGCCGAAGTAGTCGGCGGTGGCCGCCATGATGGCCGACGCGGTGATCTCCGGGGTCGCGTCCTCACCACCGGGGATCAGGTCCTTGAGGACGATCTCGGTCAGCCCGAGGTCGACGGGCTGCCTGTTGAGCGAGGCGAACGCGGTGACGCGGATGAGCGCGCCTTCGAGTTCGCGGATGTTGCGGGAGATCCGCGACGCGATGAACTCCAGCACCTCGGGCGGTGCGTTCAGCTGCTCCTGCACCGCCTTCTTGCGGAGGATCGCGATGCGCGTCTCAAGCTCCGGCGGCTGCACGTCCGTGATCAGGCCCCACTCGAAGCGGTTGCGGAGCCGGTCCTCCAGCGTGACGAGCGCCTTCGGAGGGCGGTCGCTGGAGAGCACGATCTGCTTGTTCGCGTTGTGCAGCGTGTTGAAGGTGTGGAAGAACTCCTCCTGCGTCGACTCCTTGTCGGCCAGGAACTGGATGTCGTCCACGAGCAGGATGTCCATGTCGCGGTAGCGCTTGCGGAACGCGTCCGCCTTGCCGTCGCGGATGGAGTTGATGAACTCGTTGGTGAACTCCTCGGAGCTCACATAGCGCACCCGCGTCCCCGGGTAGAGGCTCCGGGCGTAGTGACCGATCGCGTGCAGCAGGTGCGTCTTGCCGAGGCCCGACTCCCCGTAGATGAAGAGCGGGTTGTACGCCTTGGCCGGGGCCTCGGCGACAGCGACCGCCGCGGCGTGCGCGAAGCGGTTGGACGCGCCGATGACGAAGGTGTCGAAGAGGTACTTCGGGTTCAGGCGTGCCGTCGGCTCGCCCGGCCCCGTGGCCGGCGCGGGCTGCGCGGCGAGAGGCCCCGGAGCGCCGCTGGACGCGGGCAGTTGTGAGGGGCCGTCGTAGCGCGGGGCGGGCGGCTGGCCCTGTGGCGGCACCTGCGCCTGCGGCATCTGGCCCTGCGGTGGCGGCAGTTGCTGCTGGGCCTGGCGCTGGTGCTCGTAGGACTCGTACGACGGCTGAGGCCGCTCGTACTGCTGCTGGTGCGGCGCCCGGTGCTGGTCGTAGTGCTGTTCGTACGGCTGCTGCTGGTGCGGCTGCTGTGTCTGCTGGGGGTGCGTCTGCTGCTGCGCGTGGTGCGTCTGCTGGTTCTGGGGGGCGTACTGGTCGCGCTGGTGTTGCGGCCAGGCGCCGGTCTGACGCGGCGCCTCCGGGTATTCCGGGTAGGCGGGGCGCGGGCTGGGCAGGTCGCGGGTCTCGTAGCCCTCGTACCTGCTGCCCCCGTATCCGCCGCTGTCGTACCCGCCGCCGTCATAGCCGCTGCCGCCGCGGTCCTGGCTCGCCGGGCCGGAGCCCTCGTGGGGGGCTGGCGTGTGCTGAGCCGGGACGGACGGTGAGATGTGCTGCGAATCCGCTCCGGCCGCGGCAGCGGCGGCGGCCGCCGCATCGGTGGCCGCGGACTGGGCTGACGACTCCGGCGCGGGTCCCGTCACGGTGATCGCGAGCCGGATGGGCTGCTGGCACTCGCGGCTGAGAGCGTCGCTGATCACGGGTGAGAGGCGGCCCTCCAGAACACCCTTCGCGTACTCGTTCGGCACGCCGAGGAGCGCCGTGCCCGACACGAGGACGAGCGGCTGGGCCTCGCGCAGCCAGCGCTGGTCCTTGGCTTCGACGCCCTGGCCGTCCGAGAGGAGATGTTCCAGCACTCGTGGCCACACTGCGGCAAGATCGGCAGGCAGGTCAGCCACAGGTCACGCTTCTCTCGCTCGCTGGATGTGATGGTTCGGTGAAGCCGGCCAGATCCCACGAATGTGTGGTTCTGCGGACGGTCGGGAGGGATGGGAGTTCAATCACGGTAGTCAGGGCGACGCGCTGCATTCAAGTCGTTGTCCACAGGCTGTGCACGAGTGGCGTGCGGGCCCCGTGCGGGGCCTCGTGACGGGCCTTCTGTGGTTTGACCGAACGGCGTAGCCCCGCGTACCGTAACGAGGTCGAGTTGTCGATGGCTGCTGCCGCATGCCTCCGATGGGCAAGATCCTTGAGATTCTTCACGGATCATGAAGCGGTGCACACTCGGGCGTTGCGAGCTACTCGTGGGCGCACGGTGACAGCCTGTCGACGCCACACGCCCATCTCCCGCGACCACCGTGGGACACGAAGCTTTCCTGGAGCCCCCGAGTGAGCAAGCGCACCTTCCAGCCGAACAACCGCCGCCGCGCGAAGACCCACGGCTTCCGGCTGCGCATGCGTACCCGCGCCGGCCGCGCGATCATCGCGAACCGCCGCAGCAAGGGTCGCGGCCGTCTGTCGGCTTGAGCGCCTGACCACCGGTCCATGACGTGCTGCCTACCGAGAACCGGCTGAGGCGGCGCGAGGACTTCGCGGCCGCGGTACGCCGAGGACGCCGGGCGGGTCGCCCGCTTCTCGTCGTCCACCTTCGCAGCAACAGCAACTCATCGGACCCGCACGAGGCGGGGGGAGACGCTCCCCCGGCGCGTGCGGGTTTCGTCGTGAGCAAGGCGGTCGGGAACGCGGTCGTGCGCAACCGCGTCAAGCGCCGGCTGCGGCATCTGGTGCGCGACCGAATGGACGAGTTGGCGCCAGGTAGCCTGGTTGTCGTACGGGCGTTGCCGGGCGCGGGTGAAGCAGACCATGACGAGTTGGTGCGCGACCTGGACGCCGCTCTCGGGCGGCTGCTTGGAAGGCCTCCGTCATGAAGTACCCCCTGCTGTGGTTGATCAAGTTGTATCAGTGGACCATCAGCCCGATGCTCGGGCCGGTGTGCCGGTACTACCCGTCGTGTTCTCACTATGGCTACGCGGCCATCGCGCGGCACGGCGCCGTGAAAGGTACGGCACTCACGGCCTGGCGCATCCTGCGCTGTAATCCCTGGTCCCCCGGTGGCGTCGACCACGTCCCCGCCCGGAAGCATCCGGTTTGGCACCAGCGGCTGCGTTACCGCTGGCAGCAGTACCGGACCCAGTCCAACGCCCAAGGAGCCTGATGAACTTCCTGGACACGATCCTGAGTCCTCTCTATACCGCTGTCTCCTGGATCATTGTCCAGTTCCACTCGCTGTTCAGCCTGGTCTTCGCCCAGAGCAGCGGATGGGCCTGGGGTCTGTCCATCTTCTTCCTGGTGGTGCTGATCCGGATCTGCCTGATCCCGCTTTTCGTGAAGCAGATCAAGTCGACCCGGAACATGCAGGCGCTCCAGCCGAAGATGAAGGCGATCCAGGAGCGCTACAAGAGCGACAAGCAGCGTCAGTCCGAAGAGATGATGAAGCTGTACAAGGAGACGGGGACCAACCCGCTCTCCAGCTGTCTGCCGATCCTGGCGCAGTCGCCCTTCTTCATCGCGCTCTTCCAGGTGCTGAACCACATCGCGAACAACCGGCCCGTGGGCGTCCTCACCGCGGAGCAGGTGGACAGCGCCCGTAACGCGTCGGTCTTCGGCGCGCCGATCGCAGCGAAGTTCCTGGACAGCGCGGATAAGGTCGCCGAGCTGGGTGCCGCTCTGACGGATGTGCGCGTCGTCACGGTCGTCATGATCGTCATGATGTCGGCGTCGCAGTTCTACACGCAGCGCCAGCTGATGACGAAGAACGTCGACCTGACGGTGAAGACGCCGTTCATGCAGCAGCAGAAGATGCTGATGTACGTCTTCCCGGTCATGTTCGCCGTCTTCGGCATCAACTTCCCCGTGGGTGTTCTCATCTACTGGCTGACCACCAACGTCTGGACGCTCGGCCAGCAGATGTTCGTCATCAAGCGCAATCCGACGCCGGGCTCCCTCGCCTTCAAGCAGCGTCAGGAGAAGCTGCGGGCCGCGGGCAAGCTGAAGGAGGACCCGAAGGAGGTCGAGGCGCGGGAGGCCGTGGAGGCGGCGCGCGCGAAGCGTCAGCAGCCCAAGCGGCAGAGCAAGTCCCAGCGCCAGCAGGCCAAGCCCGGCTCCGGCGGATCGGCTTCCCTGGAGAAGGAGGGTGCCGGCGACGAGGCTCCCGCGGGAGGCTCCGGTGGGGCCGCAGCGAGCCAGCAGGCCAAGAAGCCCGGGCAGAAGTCCGGACAGAAGTCGGGACAGAAGAAGTCGGGGCAGCAGCGCAAGGGTGGAGCGCAGCGCCCCAAGCACCCCTCCAAGAAGTAGCGAGAAGGAGCCCACGGCGTGACGGAGACGACGGACACCACTGGCACGACTGCTTCGGACGAGGGGGACTCGCTCTCCCATCTGGAGCAGGAGGGCGAGATCGCGGCGGACTACCTCGAGGGTCTGCTCGACATCGCCGACCTCGACGGTGATATCGACATGGACGTCGAGGCCGACCGTGCCGCGGTGTCGATCATCAACGAGGGTTCCAGCCGTGATCTTCAGAAGCTGGTGGGCCGTGAGGGTGAGGTCCTGGAGGCGCTGCAGGAGCTGACTCGGCTCGCGGTGCACCGGGAGACGGGTGACCGCAGCAGGCTGATGCTGGACATCGCCGGCTTCCGGGCCCGCAAGCGCGAGGAGCTCGCGGAGCTGGGGGCCAAGGCGGCGCAGGACGCGAAGGGCTCGGGTGAGCCCGTGAAGCTGCGGCCGATGACTCCGTTCGAGCGCAAGGTCGTCCACGACGCTGTGAAGGCGGCGGGGCTGCGCAGCGAGTCCGAGGGCGAGGAACCGCAGCGCTGCGTGGTCGTGCTGCCGTGACCGACGGGTCGGTGGGGCAGGCCGGGCCGCCCGAGGGTGGCCCGGCGGAATTCAGCGAGCTGTCGAAGCTCGCACCGGCGCCCGAGGCGGCACGGAAACTCTTCGGCGAGTACCTCCCGGACGTGGAGCGCTATGCGGAGCTGCTCGCGGACGTGGGCGTGCGCCGTGGCCTGATCGGCCCGCGGGAGGTGCCCCGGCTGTGGGAGCGGCACCTCCTGAACTGCGCGGTCCTCTCGGAGATCGTCCCGGAGGGCGTGACGGTCTGTGACGTGGGTTCGGGTGCGGGACTGCCCGGAATCCCCCTGGCTCTCGTACGCCCGGATCTCGACATCACTCTGCTGGAGCCTCTGCTGCGGCGCACGACGTTCCTCGAGGAGGTCGTCGAGCTTCTGGGGCTGGAGCATGTGTCGGTCGCGCGCGGCCGCGCGGAGGAGATGCTCGGCGCGATCCAGCCCGTGCACGTGGTCACCGCTCGGGCCGTCGCACCGCTGGACCGCTTGGCGGGCTGGGGCATCCCGTTGCTCCGTCCGTACGGAGAGATGCTCGCGATCAAGGGCGACACCGCCGAGGAAGAGCTGAAGGGTGCCCGCGACGCCCTGCACAAGCTCGGCGTCGTGGACACATCGGTGGTCCAGGTTGGCACCGGCGTTGTGGATCCACTCTCGACTGTCGTACGCGCGGAGGTCGGGGAGAGCCCCGGCGGAGTGCGCTTCGCCGCGCGCAGGGCGAAGGCTCAGAAGGCACGGGGACGTGCGGCACGGGGTGGACGGCGCCAGCGCTGACTGTCCCGCCGAAAGGGATGTCCGTTTACTCCAAAAAAGCTCTTAAGACTATGCGTTACGGTGTGTCGTCCTGGTGTGCGGTGCCCGAGTGTGCATCGTGTTTCACGTGAAACGCCGCTCTCTCTTGCAAGGAATCATCAGCCGGGGTCGCGCTCAAGCCGCGCAGCGCGACCGGAAATCTGCGTCGAAGCCCCGCTCCTCGGTGGATTCATCCACAACTGAGCGGGGCTCGCTGGTTCATGACACCGAAAACATGGCAGGCTCTGTTCAGCACGAGCCTTATGTCGAGGAGAGTGAACCGTTGCGGTCCGACGCCAATACCGCGGGACCGATGGCCGACCCGGTCCCCGGCCCCCGTTCAGAATCGGTGGATGTTTCACGTGAAACTCCGCCCCCGATGGACGATACGCCGATCGGTCGCGCCGCCCAGCAGGCGGTAGAGGCGATGAACCGCGCCGGCGAAGGCCTTCCGAGGCCCGAGCAGACGCGGGTCATGGTCGTGGCCAACCAGAAGGGTGGAGTCGGGAAGACCACCACCACCGTGAACCTGGCCGCCTCCCTGGCCCTGCATGGCGCCCGGGTCCTCGTGATCGACCTTGACCCCCAGGGGAATGCGTCGACGGCCCTGGGCGTCGACCACCATTCGGAAGTTCCGTCGATCTACGACGTCTTGGTCGAAAGCATGCCGCTGGCCGACGTCGTCAAGCCCGTACCGGACGTGGAGGGGCTCTTCTGCGCACCCGCCACCATCGATCTCGCCGGTGCGGAGATCGAATTGGTGTCGCTGGTCGCACGGGAGAGCCGTCTCCAACGAGCGCTCAGCGCATACGAGCAGCCGCTGGACTACGTCTTGATCGACTGTCCGCCTTCCCTCGGATTGCTGACGGTCAATGCGTTGGTCGCCGGTGCCGAGGTCCTCATCCCGATTCAGTGTGAGTACTACGCCCTGGAGGGTCTGGGGCAGCTCCTCCGCAACGTCGATCTCGTCAAGGGCCACCTCAACACGCGACTGCACGTCTCGACGATCATCCTCACCATGTACGACGGCCGGACACGGCTTGCCTCGCAGGTTGCTGATGAGGTGCGCAGCCACTTCAGCGCAGAGGTGCTCCGGACCAACATTCCGCGCTCGGTGCGTATCTCGGAGGCCCCGAGCTACGGCCAGACAGTGCTGACCTACGATCCTGGTTCGAGCGGTTCGCTGTCCTATCTCGAGGCTGCTCGTGAGATCGCGTTGCGCGATCCGAACGTGAAGCAGCGGCACGACGAGTCCGTACAGCAGCTGCAGCAACAGCAGAACAGCACCATGCCGGAGGGGACGCAGTGAGTGATCGACGTAGGGGGCTCGGCCGGGGTCTGGGTGCCCTGATTCCGGCGGCGCCGGCGCCCGGAGCCGATGAGGGGAGTCCCTCGGTCGACTCCAACGGAGCCACGTCACCGAGCGCCGTTCCCGTGATCCCGCCCGATCGTGGTGTGGCGGCTGCGAAGGTGACCGCGCTGCCGGACAGCGAGGCGCACGACGATGTTCCACGTGAAACGTCCGGGGCCGAAGGCGACGATTCCACGAACGAAGTCGTGCCCGCCGGGGCGCACTTCGCAGAGGTTCCGCTCGAGGCCATCACCCCCAACCCTCGTCAGCCTCGTGAGGTCTTCGACGAAGACGCGCTGGCGGAACTGGTCACCTCCATCAAGGAGGTCGGTCTTCTCCAGCCGGTCGTCGTACGGCAGTTGGGGCCGGAGCGCTATGAGCTCATCATGGGTGAGCGGCGCTGGCGGGCCTGCCGTGAGGCCGAGCTGGAGCGGATCCCGGCGATCGTCCGGGCGACCGACGACGAGAAGCTTCTCCTGGACGCGCTCCTGGAGAACCTGCATCGTGCGCAGCTGAACCCGCTTGAGGAAGCCGCCGCTTACGACCAGCTTCTGAAGGACTTCAACTGCACGCACGATCAGCTCGCCGACCGGATCGGCCGCTCGCGTCCGCAGGTCTCCAACACGCTTCGGCTGCTGCGGCTTTCGCCATCGGTGCAGCGGCGTGTGGCTGCAGGCGTTCTGTCCGCCGGTCACGCACGTGCGCTGTTGTCGGTGGAGAACGGTGAGGAGCAGGACCGCCTCGCTCATCGCATCGTGGCCGAGGGGCTGTCGGTGCGTGCGGTGGAAGAGATCGTCACGATGTCGGGCGGCTCCACACCGAAGAGCACGTCGAAGTCGAAGGGCCCCCGCGCCGGAAAGCGGTCCCCCGCGCTGGACGAACTGGCCGGCCGTCTCTCGGACCGCTTCGAGACCCGGGTGAAGGTCGACCTGGGCCAGAAGAAGGGGAAGATCGTTGTCGAGTTCGCGTCGGTCGACGATCTCGAGCGCATCCTCGGACAGCTGGCCCCGGGCGAGGGTCGAGTGCTCGGTCAATTGACGGCGGAGTCGGAAGAGGAGGCTGCGGAGGAGAGCGAGGACTGAATCTGTGCTCGGGAGCCGCGAGAGCGGTGAACCTCGGATACTTCGATACCGGCCCGCAAGAACCAGAACGAGCTGTCGCCCCATGGATACGATGGATCCATGGGGCGACAGCTCGTTCCGCTCACACTGGACAACCTCGCGGATCTTCCCGGGCGTTGCCGCGCCTGCGTGTTCTGGGAGCTTGATCCCGTCAGCGGTGAGGCCGCGGTGCGAACCGGGCGGCCTGAGGTTGAGAAGGAGTCATGGATCTCCGCGGTCTTGCTGGAGTGGGGGTCCTGCGGACGCGTGGTCTACGTGGACGAGAAGGCGGTCGGCTTCGTCCTGTACGCACCTCCGGCGTACGTCCCCCGGTCCTTCGCGTTTCCGACGAGCCCGGTCTCCCCTGACGCCGTTCAGTTGATGACGGCCTCGCTGTTGCCGGAGTACCAGGGACAGGGACTGGGACGGGTCATCGTGCAGACCGTGGCGAAGGATCTGCTGCGGCGAGGCTTCAAGGCGATCGAGGCGTTCGGGGACTCGCGCTGGAAGGAGCCGGCGTGTGTGATCCCGGCGGAGCATCTGCTGGCGGTCGGCTTCAAGACCGTCCGCCCGCATCACAGCTTCCCGAGACTCCGGCTCGAGTTGCGCTCGACGGTCTCCTGGCGGGAGGACGTGGAGCGGGCACTCGACCAATTGCTGGGAGCGGTGCAGAAGGATCGAGTGCTTCGGCCGTTGTGACCGAGGCGCGGCTGTGCACCGCCAGGGACGTGACCGAGGGAAGGTGTGGCAGCGAGTGTCGCGGGGCCGAGAAGTGCGGCACCTACGGATGCGGCATTCATGAAAGCGGCACCGAGAAGCATGAAGCGCGAGAGGTGAGTCCCCACTCGGTGGTTGGACTCGGCGCTGGTTTCACGTGAAACAGGGCCGGGGAGTCTCGCAGCACGGAGGCGGCGGGTGATCGCCGCAGACCGTTCGGCGACGGCGACATGTTGGACGGTGCACCCGGATCACAGCTTCCGAGGCGGCGGTTCGAGCAGAAGGCCGGGGTGAATCGTTCCCAGGGTCGGCGACTTCTGGGTCCCCGCGGGGCGCTCCTGACGACGGACCGGTGGCCGGGAGGTCGGCGACCGAACCGGAGGCCCTCGCAGATATCGCCCCGTAGAAAGTCGCCCCGCGAGGGTTGGGCGCCCATCTCGCTGATGAGGTTCTGCATCCGGAACGCCGAACCGCGCAGGGACCGCGCCGTGGTGATCGCGCTCCAGAAGCGCACTGCCGCAGGACGGGGTACAACGAGAAGCGCGCCGCCGAGAGGCGCGGTGACTGAGACGCGCGGCAGAGCGACTAACGCGCCATCGAGAAGCCCGGTGCCGGGAGGCGGGGTCGACAGGCGCGCACCGAGAAGAGCGGCGCCGGCGAATGCGGGACCGAGCGCGGCCCTGAAATCACCTCGCCCGTGAACGCCGCATCGCTTTGGCATGGGGGCGCGGGAGGGGGCGTGCCCTCCCCCGTGGATGACTCGCGCTCGGTTTCACGTGAAACGGCCCGGCGTTCGTACGCCGGGCCGTCCCGTGGTTCTGTCTGGCGCGGCGGAATCCGCCGCCCTCGCTCAGCCGATGAACTCGGCGAGGTCCTTCTCGATCGCCGCACGCGGCTTCGCGCCGACGATGGTCTTCACGACCTCGCCGCCCTTGTAGACGTTCATCGTCGGGATGGACATGATCCCGTACTTGGCGGCGACAGCCGGGTTCTCATCGATGTTGAGCTTCACGACGGTGAGCTTGTCGCTGTTCTCTTCCGCGATGGCCTCCAGGGAAGGGGCGATCTGACGGCACGGACCGCACCAGGCGGCCCAGAAGTCGACGAGCACAGGCTTGTCGCTCTTGAGCACGACCTCTTCGAAGTCGGCATCGGTCGCGGTCACGGTGGCACCGGCCATTGTGGTTCTCCTCGTTTCTCGTGATGGTGCGTGTGTTGCGTTGATGTCTGTGTGGGTCCCCTGGAAGTCCGTCAGAGCGCCGCGGCCTCTGCCTCCGCGGCCTCCTGGGCCTCTTCGGCCTTCTCGGGCTCGGCGACGTGGTCGCTGTGGGCGCCGTCGAGCTGGGCGGCGAGGTATCGCTCGGCGTCCAGGGCGGCGGAGCACCCGGTGCCGGCCGCAGTGACTGCCTGCCGGTACGTGTGGTCCACGACGTCGCCCGCGGCGAAGACGCCCGGCACGTTGGTACGGGTCGAGGGGGAGTCGACCTGCACGTAGCCCTCGTCGTCCAGAGTGAGCACGTCCTTGAACAGCTCGACGCGGGGGTCGTGGCCGATCGCGACGAAGAGCCCCGTCACCGGGAGTTCGGACGTGGCACCGGTCTTGGTGTTCCGGAGCGTCAGGCCGGCCAGCTTGCCGTCCTTCTCGTGGATCGTCTCGACCGCGCTGTCCCAGGCGAAGGTGATCTTCGGGTCGGCGAAGGCGCGCTCCTGCATCGCCTTGGAGGCGCGGAGCGCGTCGCGCCGGTGGATGACGGTGACGGAGTCGGCGAAGCGGGAGAGGAACGTCGCCTCTTCCATGGCCGTGTCTCCGCCGCCCACGACGGCGATGTTCTGATTGCGGAAGAAGAAGCCGTCACACGTGGCGCAGTAGGAGACGCCACGACCGGACAGCTCCTCCTCGCGGGGCAGCCCCAGCGAGCGATAGGCGGAACCGGTGGAGACGATCACGGTCCGGGCGCGGTGCACCGTGCCCGCCGAGTCGGTGACGGTCTTGATCTGGCCGGAGAAGTCGATGGCGGTCACGTCGTCCGGGATCAGCTCGGCCCCGAAGCGCTCCGCCTGGCCGCGCATCTGGTCCATGAGCTCCGGGCCCATGATCCCGTCCGTGAAGCCCGGATAGTTCTCGACCTCGGTGGTGTTCATCAGCGCACCGCCCGCTGTGACGGACCCCTCGAAGACCAGCGGCTTCAGTGATGCCCGCGCTGTGTAGAGCGCGGCGGTGTAGCCGGCGGGCCCTGAGCCGATGATGATCACGTTACGGACGTCGCTCACGGGAGTCTTCCTTGTCTGCCGACTGCTTTCCGGTCTGTGAGGTTCTCACCCCACCCAACGGATCCTAGGGGGCAGACATTCCCGCCGTGCCGGCTGTCAGGCCTCCGGGCGAAGCGTGTCAGGGGCGGTCGTAGGTGTGCCTGGTGAGCACCTCTCCCGGTCCGGTGCCCTCGTCTCGTACACAGGACGGGTCGACGACGTAGGCGTCGACGCGCTGGGCGTCGTCCTGGTTCGGGAGGACGACGAGGTAGGCGGTCTCTCCCTTGTACGAGGCGTGCTGATCGACGGCGAGTGGCGTACCTGAGCGGCCGATGCCCGCGCGCACACAGGACGGCATGGATGCTGCACCTCCCGCGAGCGGAGTGTTCCCCTGGCTCTCCTGCGTCTTGAAGTCCCGCGACGGGCCATCGCCGTTCCCTTGCGAGGACTCCCGGGCCGCATGCTTCGCGAGTAGACCGTGGACCTGCTTTTCGAGCGCGCTGCCGGCCTGCGTGCGCTCACTCGCATCGGAGCCCGATCCTGCGGTGGGAGGCGCCGAGTCGTTCATGGACTGCAGGACGACACTGCCGAGCCCAAGAGCGACGACCGCGCCCGCACCCGCGAGAATCGCTGACCGCCACCGGCGTACGCGGCGGGCCGGACGGTGACGCCCGGGACCGGTGCCTCCGCCAGAGGGTCGTCCTGCCGGACGGTCGGCGGGACGGCGCGAGGCGCTTGTTTCACGTGAAACAGCGGCCGCGGAATGCCTGTGCGCCGCTGCTTCCCGTCCGGGCTTCGCGTAGGCAGCGCTCCGGTCGGAGGTCGCGTCGGTTTCACGTGAAACAACGGCTCCGTCGCCGCGCGGTGAGCCCAGCGTTGCCTCTGCGGCGAGCGCCGCGTCGATGCGGCCCGCGATGTCCTCGGGCATGGAGGACGCATCCGGCAGCGTGCCGAGCGAGTCGCGGATCTCCTCCAGCGAGGTCAGTACATCCGCACAGAGGCGGCAGCCGGCCAGATGAGCCCGAAGCTCGGACGACCGGTCCCGGGGCAGCAGATCCTCATCGAGGGCGGAAATCTCGGCGACGTCCGGATGGCCGTCGATGTTGCGCGCGCCGGGCGTGAAAGGGGTGGGTGTCATGCGTGCTCTCCTCCTCCCTTCACGGCTCCGGGGCGTTGCGTGATGCCTTCCGAGGGTGGGACGGATGGCTCGCGGGTCCGGTTCCTTCTCCCCTCTCGCTGTGGCTTCTCCCGCTCCACGCCTTCCGGACGTAGATGGGTGACGAGGGGCAGCAGTCGGGCCCGTCCACGGGCGCAGCGGCTCTTCACGGTGCCGACGGCGATTCCCAGAACTTCGGCGGCCTCGGCGACCGGGTACCCCTGCATGTCCACGAGAACGAGGGCCGCCCGTTGTTCCGCGGGGAGTTGGGAGAGCGCGTCCACGAGTTGCCGGTTGAGGTCTTGGCGCTCGGCGGGCAGTGCCGCGGACTCGTGCGGTTCGAGGAGCAGATCCAGGCGCTCGGTGTCGTCCGTGAGCTGAGTGCGGCGCGAGGCGGCCTTGCGTGCGCGGTCGAGGCAGGCGTTGACGGTGATGCGATGCAGCCAGGTCGTGACGGCGGACTGCCCGCGGAAGGTGTGTGCGGCCCGGTACGCGGAGATCAGAGCGTCCTGCACAGCGTCGGCGGCCTCTTCCCGGTCGCCGAGGGTGCGTATCGCCACCGCCCAGAGCCGGTCGCGGTGGCGTCGTACGAGCTCGCCGAAGGCTTCGGGGTCGCCGTCGACGTGCCGCGCGAGGAGCGTCTTGTCGTCCGGTGCGTCAGGGCCGCGATCCTGGGCGGGGACGGGCGGCCGTGCCTGTCTCTCGCCCGCGCC